>PHCI01000024.1 GCA_002842205.1 Betaproteobacteria bacterium HGW-Betaproteobacteria-3
CTCCCCCCACGGCGCCCCCATCCACAGGTGAGGGGGACTTGTGGGGGGATCTTTCAGCGGTGGGCCAGGTGACTGGCTCACTGTTTCGTGCTGCAAGGTGTCCCCATCCCCCACCCCTTCCCGAGGGACGGGGTCTTGCCCACCCCCCGCCCGCCCGTGGGCGGGAGCGAGGGAGTCCGAGCAAGAGGATCAGCTTTGAGGAGCCCGGATCGGGGTCCGGCTGATTCGCTCTTGCAAGGAGTTCCACCATGGCCAATATTCAAGTCATCCAGCGCCACGCGCACCTGGCTGGTGCCGTCAAGCTCGAATTCGTCAACGGGCGCGAAGGCAAGCTCGCCAAGGCGGTGTTGATCGCCATCAGCAACCAGCACCGCGGCAGCGGCGAAGACCGCGAGGAGCGCGCGGTGTCGATCCGCTGGACCCTCTGGGGCAAGCAGGCCGAACACGCCGCCGAGTACCTGGGCAAAGGCTCCCACGTCAACCTGGTGGGCCGGCTGCACAACAACAACTACCAGGACGCCGAAGGCGGCGAGGTCTACGCGATCGAATTCACGGTCGAAGACATCGACTACCTCGACAGCAAGGCCGAGAGCGAAGCCCGCCGCAGCCGCCACTCCCACAACTCCGAGGCCAGCCAGCCGGCCACCGCCTGAAGCCCCACACCGGGCGGTTCGGCCGCCCGGTCGCCTCATCCCGTTTCTTCGCTTTCACCGACCCAGGAGCATCACCATGATCTCTACCGCCCATTCCCCCCGCCTGGCCGCCCGCTTTGGCCAGAACACCTTTGTCATCCGCAGCGAAACCCCGCTGGCCGAAGACCAGATGCGCCGGGCCGCACCATCCATCTTTGCCGAGGGCAAGCACGGCAGCCGATCCGAGCGCTACACCTACATCCCCACCATCGACGTGCTGCGTGGTCTGCGCCATGAAGGCTTCGAGCCCTTCATGGTGGCGCAGAGCAAAAGCCGCATCGAAGGCAAGACCGAGTTCACCAAACACATGATCCGCATGCGCCACGCGGGCCAGGTGAACACCCGGCCCGAGGCCAACGAGATCATCCTGATCAACAGCCACGACGGCGCCAGCAGTTACCAGATGCTGGCGGGCGTGTTCCGCTTTGTCTGTTGCAACGGACTGGTGGTGGGCGACGTCACCAACGACATCCGCATCCCCCACAAAGGCAACATCCAGGACGAGGTGATCGAAGGCGCGTTCCGGGTGCTGGAGGACTTCGAGGTGGTGGACGCTTCCACCGACAGCATGAAGGCCCTGCCGCTGCAGCATGAGGAACAGCAGGCTTTTGCCACCGCCGCCCTGGCGCTGCGCTACGGTGAACGGGGGGAGGGCGAACCACCTGCACCGGTGACCGCCGAACAGTTGATCGAAGCCCGCCGGCCCGAAGACTTCGGCAACAGCCTGTGGACCACCTTCCAGCGGGTGCAGGAAAACGCCTTGCGTGGTGGTCAGCCCGGGCGCGGCGCCAAGGGTCGGCGCTTGCACACCCGCCCGGTGGCCAGCATTGATCGCAGCGTGAGCCTGAACCGGGCGCTGTGGGTGCTGGCCGAAGAGATGCGCAAGCTCAAGGCCTGAACGTGTCCAACGCCACACCGCCCCAACGCTGGGCGGTGTGGTGCACCATAAATTCCGAAACGCGCTCGCGGGCTGCGCCGGCTCGCGCGATTTCGGCCGTGGCTTCTCACCGAAGCCACAGCCAGGTGGCCATCGCCCAGCTGATGGCCGAAGCAAGCACCGCTGTCGCGGCGTGCAACAGCCACCCTTCCCATGGTCGTGCTCCCTTGCGAGCCAGTTCTGCAACGTCCTGCAGCGGCAGCGTCACCCGCTGCAGGACCGGGCCGATTTCATTGCGGAACACCACACGCGCCGCTTCCTCCATGGCTCGGGTCTGTGTGTCCACAGTCCCCCGTGCCATTTCGTCGGCGCGGCGGGCAATGTGTTTGACTGTCTGCAGCTTCGCGTTTTCGGTGATTTCATCCATGCGTTTTGCATACGCCTCGACCATGTCCGCCAGATCGGAGCTGGCACTCAGCAACTCCATGCGGCTGGCATCCAGTTGGGGTGCCAATTTTTCGACCCGATCCAGCAACGTGCCCAGATCGCCGATGGCCACCGCCATCAGCTCCTCGCGGGCCGTGACCAGGTCGCTCACTGTGCCTGCCGTGCCAGCGGCACCACGTTGCTGGCGGCGCTCTCGGCCAGACCGAGCGCCGCAAAGCAGGCATCCAGCTGCGGCAACACCCCAACCGCCAGCCGCCGTGTGGCCAGCTTCTGGGCCAGCGCGAGCTTTTCTGCGGTGTCGCTGGCCTTGACGATCAAGGCTTTGTAGTCGGTGTCGTCTCGGGCCAGCGTGGCGAGGTCGGCATTGCTGCCCCGGATGCGCCCGTACACCTCGTTGGGGCCCATATAGCAGGCCACGTTCTCTGTGGCGATGGGCTGCGCCTTGAGGAAGGCCCGCAGCAGGTCGAAGTGCGCTGGTACCTCAGCGGCATTGTTGACCATGTTGAACACCAGCCGCACCCTTGAACGGGGCGCGCCCAGCCGCGCCAGCTCCACCAGTGTGGCGATGGTGTCCTGTTGCTGCTTGAGGGCTGGCACCGTGGGAACCACAAACGCATCGAAGTCCTCGTGACTGCCTTGGTACTTCTGCATCAGGTCCAGCAACTCCTCCACGTTGCTGGCCCCTATGTCCACCACCGCGTTGTCGATGGTCTGCAGGAGTTCCTGCAACTCACCAAACTGCCGACCACGCATCGCATGGCTTTCGCCGTCGGCCGCGTTCAGGCTCTCCACGGAAAACAGCTCCGCGCCGTGGATACGCGGCAGCAGCAGGTGCCTGGCGATGGTGGTTTTGCCCACGTTCCCCGAGAAGTTGATGACGGCGATTTTCATGACGAGTCCTTTGCGTTGAGCCTGGCGCGGGCCAGGGGGTTGGTGATTCGGCTGCTGGCGAACGCTTCGGCGATCTCTTTGCCGCTGCGCATGTCCGTTTCCACGGAAGCAACCTGAGGTGACTGGGGCGCGGTGGTTGATGGAGGGGATGCGGACACCTGCGGCTGGGTGAGAGCGGGCGACCATTCATCTGGACGAACACCAGAGCCCGAGAGCTGCGCGACTGAAGCTGCTTTGGTGGCCCTGGCCACTTCGCGCTGCACGGTTGCATTGCTCACGTGCACGCCGACCGCAGCCAAGGCCATGCGGATCGCCTCGAAGGTGTAGCCCTGGGCGCGAAGCTCCCGCATGTCCTGCGCAAAGCGCTTGGCCTTGCGTGAGCTTCTGCCCGGTGGATCGGTTGGAACCAGTTTCATCATTCGGTTTCAGGTCAGGCGTTGGTCGGCTGTTCGTCAATTGCTGATCGGTTTGTGCAGTGGCTGTTTGCGTGCTGATCGCTGCTCGTGCTGTCTGTTCACGTCCTAAGCAGTGCTGCTCGGTACGTGCTCATCTTCAACCTGCCTGGTGCCTGTGTGCCTGCTGGATTTGGGCCCAAATCCAGCGGCTTCAGAGCATCGATTCAGGCCAATACTGGGTACATGGATGAGTGCAGAGATAGGCGGCCTGCCGCCAGTTTCACAAGCGCTCCGCGCACCTCCATTCGTCGGCTCATGAACATGTCAACACACGACTTCGTCACGGTTGAAATGCGCGGCTTGAAGGCCGCGCTGGTGGCCCGTGCGCAGGCGCAACGGGTCAGCGTGTCCGAGCTGGTGCGCGGCGCCGTGGCGCGCGATCTGGGACTTTCGACGGAGGGTGAGCCCCGTATCGGGGAGATGCCCCACCCGGCTGGACACACGGCCAGCGTCAAGCTGTCGATCCGCATGACGGCCCAGGAGGCTTCGCAACTGGCTGCAGGCGCCCGAGCCGCAGGCCTGTCACGCGGTTCATACCTGGCCGGACTGGTGACCAACGTGCCTGTGCTGTCAACCGGTGGCGGCCGGGCTGAACACATCGCTGCGCTCAGGGTTTCCAGCGCCGAACTGGCGACCCTGAGCCGAAACATCTGCCGCCTCACGGCGCTGCTACGTCAGGCCAATGTGGAGCCCGCCAGGCCCTACCGTGAAATGCTGGACACGCTGGCCGGCGACGTGCGTCGCCACCTGGAGCTGGCCGCCCGCGCACTGGCTGACCTGCAACCGCGCAGCCCGGGCGCAGGGTCAACCACGTCCCCCACCAAGTAGCGAAAGGAGTTCGACATGGCTATCCCGGACAACCTGGACGGCATCCTGATCACCTGGGGTGATCGCCTGTTCTACCCCGGCAACCGCGTTGTGAAGGTGAGGCCTTCACAACGGCTGAGCGGGGACGCGGCACGCCAACGCGCAGCCATCATCCGTCAGCGCATCGCGGCCACGGTGGTGCGCCGCGCACCGCAGGTCATGGTGAAGGTGACAGGGGGAGGGCGCGGGCTGCGGGCCATCGCCGCCCATTTCCGCTACATCAGCAAGAACGGCCGACTGGAGATCGAGGACCAACGCGGCGAGATCATGCGGGGCAAGGACGTCTTGTACGACCTGGCCGAGGAGTGGCGCTTCAGCGGTTCGTACATACCCGACGGAGCAGACCCCGGGCATCGCCGTGAGGCCTTCAACATCATGCTGTCGATGCCACGCGGCACCGACCCGCTGACCGTGCAGCGTGCAGCCCGGGAATTCGCTCAGGTCGAGCTGAGGGACCACAAATACGTGATGGTGCTGCACGACCACCAGGCCAACCCGCATGTGCACATCAGCGTGCGAGCCGAGTCGATGTTGGGAAAGCGCCTCAACCCACGCAAGGCCGATCTACACCGCTGGCGCGAGACCTTTGCCGAGAAGTTGCGCGGGCATGGTGTGGACGCGGAGGCGACCCGGCAAGCGACGCGTGGTCGCAACCGCAACCACGACGACCTTTGGCGCATCAAGGCTCGGCAGGAAGGGAGACTGCGCACCACCCGTACTGGTGCCAAAAGCAGCTCGCAGGCCCGCACCACGCGCTCTGAGGCAGCCGAAGCATGGGTCCACGTCGGCAACGCGCTGGCGAGGTCCGGTGATTTGCCTGACCGAGAACTGGCGCGGTCCATCGCCGAATTCACCCGGGAGATGTTTTCGAGCCAGGTTCCAACCTCTCCAAAGAGAGCGCCCGACATCACACAACAACCGATTCCACGCGATGCCAGTCCGCGCCGTTGACGCCACGAGACGCGGTCACGCAGCGACGAACTCGGTTTCGGCGTCCGTCAATCGCGGGTCTTGCATCGAAGGAGTCGACATATCTGTATCCGTCCGGCAAAGTCATCTTGAGCCCAAGCGGCATACCAAGGATGCTCGTGTCCGCGTAACTTCATTGCGGACACATGAACACTTTGGGAATCGAGTTGCCAAGCAGGCGGACACGGCGGCGGCATGCGCCGGAGTTCAGGGAACGAGTGGTGCAGGCATGCCGTCAGCCCGGCGTGTCGATTGCGGCCGTCGCGTTGGCCAACGGCCTGAACGCGAACATGGTTCGCAAGTGGGTGATCGAAGCCGAGGCCCGGACAGGCACGGCGCCATTGTCAAAGGCAGATATGCCCGCCGCTGCCAGCGACAGGCCGCTGTCCAGCGTGCCGCTGCACTTCCTGCCCTTGGCCGTGCCCGCACCGCCGGCGCCAGCGCCAGCGCCTGCCGATGAGATCCGTATCGAGCTGCAGCACGGCGCCACCGCTATCAAGGTGTCATGGCCGACAGCGGCGGCTGCCGAGTGTGCAGCCTGGCTGCGAGAGTTGCTTCGATGATCCGCGTGGATGCCTGGTGGCTGGCGGTACAACCGCTGGACATGCGCGTGGGCACCGAGGCCGCACTGGCTCGCGTGGTGCAGGTCTTTGGTCAGGCGCACCCACACCATGCCTACCTGTTCGCCAACCGGCGAGCCAACCGCATGAAGGTGCTGGTGCACGACGGTATCGGTGTGTGGCTGGCAGCACGGCGCCTGAACATCGGCAAATTCGCCTGGGCCAACGATGGGGTCAGCACACTGCTGCTATCTCGCACGCAGTTTGACGCGCTGGTGCTGGGCTTGCCGTGGCAACGGCTGGGCGATGCAGGGATCATCCGGGTGATTTGATCGGTCACTGGCAATTGCCGGATGTACCGATGCGTGCAACGCTTGAGCGCGGCACGATAGCCACCCATGATCAGCACACAGCAACTGGACGCCCTGGATCCGCAGACGCGGCAGGTGATGCTGTCGCTGATGGAGCAGATCCGCGCCAAGGATGCCCTGATCGCACAGCGCGAGCAAGAGGCTGCGTTCAAGCAGGCCCTGATCGACAAGCTCACGCACGAGATGGCGGTTCTCAAGCGGCTGAAGTTCGCGGCGACCAGCGAGCGTTTTGCCAGCACCCTGGCGCCCGAGCAGAAGAGCCTGCTGGAGGAGACGCTGGAGGCCGATCTGGCCGAACTCAACCGGGAGCTCGATCACGAGCGTGGCCAGGGCAAGGACAAGACCGAAAAGAAGACACCCAAGCGTGCCCCGCTGCCGCCAAACCTGCCGCGCCGCGACATAGCGCACGAGCCGGCCGACACCCGCTGCGGCTGTGGCCAACCCATGCAGCGCATCGGCCAGGACGTGGCCGAGAAGCTGGACTACCAACCGGGCGTGTTCACTGTGGAGCGCCATGTGCGCGGCAAATGGGCATGCCGCTGCTGCCAGAAGTTGGTGCAGGCGCCGGTACCGCCGCACGTCATCGACAAGGGGATCCCGACGGCTGGTTTGCTGGCACACCTGCTGGTGGCCAAGTTCATGGACCACCTTCCGCTGTACCGGCAGGAGCATATCTTCGAGCGCGCCGGCCACTTGATCGCGCGCTCGACCCTGGCGCAGTGGGTGGGCGAGTGCGGCGCACAACTGCAGCCGCTGGTGCAGGCGCTGGCCGACGAACTGCGCCGCCATGTGGTGCTGCACGCCGACGAGACGCCGGTGGCGATGCTCAAGCCCAAGCACCTGAGCGACGGCAAGACGCACAGGGCCTATATCTGGTCGTACTGCACGACCAGCGCCAACCCGACGAAGGCCGTGGTGTTCGAGTTCTGCGAGACACGCAGCGGCGAGAACGTGCGCGAGTTTCTCAAGCTGGACACGCCCCGCGCGTGGCAGGGCACGCTGGTGACCGATGGCTTCAGCGGCTACACCGCCACCACGACCAAGGGCGTGACCTCGGCGCAGTGCATGGCGCACGCCAGGCGAAAGTTCAACGACCTGTGGGCCAACCACGGTAGCGAGGTGGGCCGCAAGGCGTTGCTTTATCACCAGAGCCTATTCAAGATCGAGCGCGAGATCGAGGAACTTCCCAGCGATGAGCGACGACGAATACGCCAGCGCAAGTCACGGCGGGTACTGGCAGTCTTCCATCGCTGGCTGCTGGCTCAACGGCAACTGGTGCCGCCTGGCTCGGCGACGATGAAGGCCATCGACTACAGCCTCAAGCGCTGGAGAGAGCTCACCCGTTTCGTCGATGACGCTGACGTGCCGATCTCCAACAACTGGGTGGAGAACCACATCAGGCCGATTGCCCTCGGACGGGCGAACTGGCTGTTCGCTGGTAGCCTGCGTGCGGGCAAACGGGCTGCGGCCATCATGAGCCTGCTGCACTCAGCACGCATCAATGGGCACGAGCCTTACGCGTACTTCAAGGACGTGCTCGAGCGCTTGCCAACGCATCCGGCCAGCCGCATCGAAGAACTGCTACCGCATCGCTGGTCGCCGGCCATCTGAGGAGCGACGACGGCATCGTGCTGGTGGTCAAGATGACTTTGCCTTGACCGTGACCACAATCTCGGTGTTCTGGTCACCGCCCGCAGTCATGATTTTGAAAGCAGGGGGCGGAAGCTGCGCGGCCAAGCCATCAGGCATCGGGTAGACAAGCTCTAGAACAGAGCACCCATAGCGCATGGCATACGCCAGAAGTTGGTACACGTCGGCTTCATCCACGCCGTAGTCAGGCACTGCCGGGTTTAGGCGCTTCCACTTCGCATCGACCAGGCGATCAATGCGTGAAGCTGCGCCGTTCTGGCCAACCTTCCAGACCGTGATGTCTGGCTTCAGCAAGAACACATTGGTTGCACCGCGAGCAGCCAGGTGCAAAGGAGGTCCCTGCTTGTGAACGATTTCGTCAGGCCCGGCCGCGTCTTCCTCACGCTTGGCGACGTGTGCTTCGAACAGCTTGTTCATATCGAACAGCAGTCCGGGCGCCTGCGTAGCTCCTGCGCTCATCGCCGGGCTGGCCATCGCCAGTATCCACTCGCACCAGGTGAGCAGGGGGGCGTAGCGGAGCGTGGTGCGGTCTCGCGGCAAGGACGCCACGTTTTTCGCCGACATCCTCACCGATGAAATGCTGGCATACCGGGCATGGGTCTCGAACCACAGGCGCTGTGTATTGCCATTGATGAGCCACGTTCTGCAGGCGTCCAGCGTCGCACGTACAGCGCGGTTGTAGGCGTTGTCAACGGTGAATTCGTCGTACTCGCAATGCAGCAGGTGTGGCCGCGCGAGGTTGCGACGGACATGACCATGCGCCTGGAAGCGCCCCTTGATCACGGGAAGGTCGTCTGCATGCGCCACATACCGGCTGATCAAGCCTCTTCGGGCTTGATCAAGTGCGCAATGCAGGAAGGCCTCAATGAAGATATCCAGCAGTGGCGCGCGCACGGCCTGCTGCGGTGCGGTGCCAACTTTTGTGATCGCAACTTGCCGGGCGCTGTGCAGCATCGCCAGCAAGGCGCCGCGCGAGCGCTCCAGTTCGTCGGTTGTTCGCGCATCTGCCATACCCACTTTAGGCAGAACTTCGACCACGCAGGTTGGCAGCCGAACAATTCCGCAGTGTTGCGCGAGCTTGATTCCGCCCGAGAGTCGCTGACAGAAGCCTCGACGAAGTTCGTTCAAGCGGAGAAGTGCTTGCGCTTCGGTATCGGACAGCCATGGGGCGACATCTTCCGAGACATCAGGCACATGGTCCCCCTCGAAGACCGGGATGACCTCATGCTCCAGCACAGTGATGGTGCGCAGGCCGCCCATGGGATCAAACCGGGTTCTGGGTGTTGGCGGCTGCTTCTGACTGAGCTGGCGTCGCCATAGCGGGTGGTGCAGCGCCGTACAGCCCCATGATGTGCGCTTCGCTCCATGTGCTGGAGTCCCCCACCGCGAACGTCGACCTTGCTTCAGTGCCCACATCTTGCTTCGCGCCGGGGAAAAGTTCGGATGGCGACAGCAAGCGCGACTTGAAGAAAACGCTGTCCTTGCCGTTGCCAGTCAAGACCAGACGCACCTTTTCCATGTCTTCAAAGAAGTACTCCTGAAGCAGCGGAATCACCCGCTGTGCCAGCACCAGTTGCAGCTCGGCCAGAGATGTGATGCCCATAAACACGGCGTGACCGATGGCGTGGTCGCGGTCGAGCAAATACTCCAATCGGTCGTTCAAGCACTGGAGCAACGCCCGCAAATCAATCGCACCTACCATGACCGGCTTGATCTGCTCGGGATCGGGTGCGCATTCCTGGAAGCGGAATCGCCGCCGCAGCGCGATGTCCATCATCGCGATGGATCGATCAGCCGTGTTCATGGTGGCGACGATGTTCAGGTTGTCAGGCACACCAAATCGCTCTGGCAGACCGGGCAAAGTCACCCAGGCGCCTTCGTCTTTAACTTTGCTTCCGGCAATCACGCGCTTGCTGGGTTCGATCAAAGTGATCAGCTCACCGAAGACCTTGGCCACATTGGCGCGGTTGATTTCGTCGATGAACAGGGTGAACTGTTGCGTAGGGTTGGCATGGGCCTTTTCGCACAGGGTCAGAAACGGGCCTTTCTGGAACACCACGGCTACGCCCGCTCCGTCTTGGGCGGCGACTGGGCGCAACCCGCCAATGAAGTCCTCGTATGCATAGCTGGGGTGGAAGGCAACGAAGGCAAAGTCTTCACCATTGTCAAATGCCTCCTTCATGCGCGCCTGCATCTCAAAGGTCTTGCCGGTTCCCGGTGGACCGAAGAGGATGAGGTTGTCGGCCAGGCGAAGCGTCGGCTTGGCGTTGGTTGCGGCTTCAACGTCGTACTCAGGGTTTGGCTCATGTGCGGACGGTGACGCAGAGCCCTTGGCCACGCTGTCTTTGCCAGAAGTACCGTCAGAACCCTTAACAGGCTGAGGCGCGTCTTTTTTGAGGAGCGTGCCAACCGGCAGTCCGTAATAGTCCACGGCACCCGGGTGCTGCAGCTCAAGGCGTTTGCGCAGTTCCAGCAACGCCGCATCCACGGCAGGGCGGTTTTCACCCAAGGCTGGTGTCCAGATCTTGTGCGCACGCGCCACCTGGAACTTGTTGCCCTGGCTGAAGATCCGTTCAAACGAATCAGGGAACAGGACGTGGCACAGCGTGTGGTACAGCTGTCGCCCCTTGCCGCTGGGAATGGTTTCCAGCCATTTTGCGAACCCTTGTGCGTCCTTCAACAGGGACTCTCGCTCAGCAAGTGGTTTCGCTGAGAACGCAGCGAACGCTTCCACCGCAAAGATGATCTCCATGGGCAGATAGTTGTTGTAGCCGGGTCCGGCGCTGCCAAGGCCCGACAAAACAGGAATCTGCAGAAAGGGCGACGATGTCGGGAAAGGAGCCGCGGGCTTCATGTTCCAGATGCGCTCCACCGTCTTTATCTTCGTCGGTGCTCGAAGATTGGTCGGGCCAAGCTGCACGATCCAGAACACCTCTGCCATCAATGCCACGTCCAGGGGTTCACAGGTTGCCAGCTGGTCAGCCAACTTCTCGTAGAACCCGCGGTCTCCCGTGTCCGGGCGGTCCACATAGTTTTCAATCAGCGACTTGAAGTGCTCAGGCGTCCACAACGTCTGGCCGTCCAGAAACAGGGATTCCTGGTTCAACAGACAGCGCTGCTTGAACTTGTCGGCAGCGTCGAAAACCTGAGCTGCATTGGGAAAGTGCGGATTGAATCGGCTCATGTAGGTTTGTGCATAGGTTGCGCCAATCGTGATCTATCGGACCGCCGAAAGCTCTGCCAACCAGGCCTGCGTTCGGGCTGGTTGCATCAGCGCGTGACTCAGCACGGAGTGCACTGCGTGGTGCGGCTCGTTCGGCGACAGGTCGGCAGCCCACTTCTGTACATGCTGCTGGATTTCCGCCAATGAGTGCCTTGCCTGCCCCAGCGCAATCCGACGACGCTCGCGGCGGTGCAAAACGTCTTGATGCTTGGCATATTCCGCCTTGAATTCGCGTGTCCAACGGCTAGACAGGTTGAGCAAAGCGTCCAGATTGGTTGCTTTCGGCTGATCGGCTGGAGCGGCAGAGCATTGCACCTCGAAGGCCGGCAGCACATAGTCCAATTGCACGCGAGAGTTGCCTGCACGCAGGTAGGGGTGAAACCAGTCCGAGAAGCTGCCGCCGGAGTGAACGGGCTTTTGCCCCTTGTTCGGCGCCTCGTTGCAGGTGCTGCAAATCAAAAGCAGGTTGTCGGCACAAACGCTGAGTAGTGGAAAGGCGCCCTTGGTAACCCAATGGTCGACGTGCGGCGTATCGCCGAGATGGCCGCCGCACAGCACGCAGACTTCACGGGCGTTGGGGTCCGGGTTTAGGCGGTGTACAGATCGAAAGGCTCGGACGTAGTCCGCATACGTCACCCCACCTGCGGCCGTTGGAGTGCCGTCAGCCTGGTAGGGTAGGCCGTCGGCGAAGCCCTTCTCATAGAAGGATTCCATCAACACCTTGAACACGTTCCAGTCCTGCTTACTGCCGAGTGGACGCGTCACCGGCCACAAAGCCGCACCGGGTTGAAAGTGTGCGGGTAGTGCTGCTACCGCCTGAACCCAGGCAGCTAGCGCAGCCTTCTGCACGGCGGGCAAGGCCGCAAGCGTCTTTGCGCGACTCAGCAACGTCTGCCCAGCCTCGATGCGCTGAAGAAAGCTCCACAACCAATCGGCCTCGATTGCCGTAGCAAGAACAGGTGGCTGCAAGCCCTGCTGGCTGACTTCTACCTCGGTGATCGTGGGCTGGCATAGCCAAAGCGTGAACCGCTTCATCAACTGCTGGCACGCCGCCAGAGCCGGTGAGCACACGACGTAATGGACCGGCTTAAGCACCGCCACCTCGCCACGTGTTCAGCAGCGTTCGCAACTCGCTGCGGTAGAAGCCCGACCCCATACGATCAATTAGGCGCTCAAGATCAGCAACTTCCGCCTCAGTGCCAGACGCTTGCCTCAACTTGCCTTCAATGAACTCCTGTGCACGTTTGCCGATGCTGTCGTCCGCACCAAACACCGTCATCATCAATGCACTGGGGTCCGTGCCGAATGTCGGCTCGTCGACGTTGCGCGCGATAGAGCCATGCACCGTCTTTTGAACCATCACGATTTCGTTGTTGAAGACATCTGAGAGGACGATGGCCGAATGGGTGGAGATGAGGACATCGTTGCTGGTGTGGCCGATGGCGTCATCGATGATGTCGACGATCTCGCGCTTCCATTTGTCGTTGAAATGGGTTTCGGGTTCGTCGAGCAGCAACAAGGCGTCTTGCTGGCCTTGCAGCAGATGAAAGAGTGCCATTCGACCCAGCACCATCTGTTCGCCATCCGACAGCTCTTCGTAGCGAAGCACACCGATGTCTTCCGTCTCCGTCATGTCTGCATCGCTGGGCACTGGCGCACGGCGCAGTCGGATCTGAATATCTTCGAAGAGCCCGACTTGGTTAAGTTCTAGTAGGCGAGTGAACAAGTCGAAGGCGCTCGCGTCCTTTGCGCCACCCAACAATGCCCAGAGGGCTTCACCATGCGTCGCGCAGTCTTGCAATTCTTTGCGGGCGGCGGAGGCAAAGCTCTGTGCCTTTGCATCGAGCGTGCTCTTCAGATCAAACCACAGGGTACGGCGCGCTTCCGCCGGATGCGGTTCAGAAATCACTTCGCTGGCGCACAACCACCAGTCATGCGCGGTTTCGCAAAGCTTCTGGTCCCACTGAGTAGCCTGTAGGCGCGAGCGGAAGGCCACAGAGACCAGGTGATGCCATCCGCCGCGCTCCAGCAGTTCTTGCAGTCCAGTCTTGTTGTCGGAGCGACGGCGAAGCTGAGCCATTGCCGCATCGACTTCCGAGCGACCCGGGTAGTCAGTGGTTTCAACGAACGCTTGTGGCAAAGCCACCGCCAATAGGGCGCATTTGAGCAGAGTGGCGTCTAACAGAAGGGGGCGCCGAAAACTATCGGCTTCCGCAGTCGAGCCGCCTCTGTCGATATCCAGCGTTGTTTCAAAGGCGGGTCGGGCCGCGAGCAAAGCCCGCTCTTGGGCTGCGGTCCATCCCGCCGGTCGCTCTTCAGCGTCGCTGTCGTCACCGGTTCGTTGTAGTCCTTCGGCGTTTTGGTTTCGGTTCCATACCGAACGCCACGGGCGCAAATCGCCGGTCGTGTATGCGAGCACCGCCGAGGGCAGCGCTATTTGCGGCGGTGTACTGTCGCGCTGCGGCCAGCGGCCAGGTTCTATCAAGGCTGTGAAGCCAGGGTCCGTTGGCATCCCGTTGAGCACCAGCTGCTCAATACAAGCTTCAAACACCTCCTGTACGCTCTGGTCGTCGAACTCAAAACGCTCGTGCAGCCACAGGCTGGCCAGTTGACGGTCCCCAGGGCAATGCAGCAACAGGGTGCGGTGGCTGCGTGAGCCGCGCACACCTAGTTCGTAGACCAGGCTCACAGGAAAAGCAGGCACGCGCAGGTCGGCCAGCGCCAAGAATACCTCGGCTACTGCCCGTAAGAGGTTGGACTTGCCGCTGCCGTTCACGCCAACTACAAACCGGATAGCGCATTCGCGATTCATCGGCGAACCGCTGGCGAAACACACCTTTATGTCGGAGATGGGCGGATAGTTCTGCAGGTGCAGATAGCGTAGGCGCATTACACCGCCTCCAATTTGACTTGCTTAGCTGCCACCTTAAGAGCACTAGCAAGGTCATATCTCAAATCTTCGAGCGATGCGTAGTGGCGGTTTTGGTCCACCAGGTGGGTGCAGTCTTTTCCTTCATCATCTTCAATCGAGATGACTTGAAACATTCCGCTTGCACCTGCGCGCTCGGAGGCTTCGTAGTCAAGCTGCGCTTGAAAGTGGTAAGCCTCCCGTTCGGCGTCTGGCGACAAGGCCTTGCGCAGAGCCTGCACATCCGCCAAACGCGTGAGCTCGTCTGCTCGCAGGAGGCGAAAAGCCTTCAGGTAGTCTCGTTCGCCAGTTTCTTGGTCAATTTTGGGTAAGGTGACTTTGGCGATCAGGCCCAGGGCAGCCAGTTGGCTGAGTGTGCGGCGGATGCGGTTACCTTGCGAGGCGCCAAAGGCTTGAAGCCGCTCGGTCACTGCTGTGTCGTCGCAAAAGCGCGCAAACACGTCTGGGTCTTCGACCAACAGGGGTTCGCCAACTGCTTGGCTGTACGCTGTGAAGGCGGCCAACACTTGGCGCTGGAACTCACTCAGTTCGCCCAGCAGCCAATGGCGGGCGGGCCGTACCGTCAGATCAACTTGTACCGTTTCTGTCGTAAGGGCATTGGCACTGACAAGAACTCTGGCTCCGCTTTCCTTGAGCATTCCATCCCGTGTACGCGCTGCCTCAGCAATTTCGACAGAGTGCTTCTCCCTCCATGCCGCTGTCGCATCACCCGTCAGAGCCTCAATGCTCAGTACTGCCTGCAGATGTGAGAGCTGTGCGAAAGCCGCACTTGATCTCTCAAACAACGCCAACAACGCAGTCAATCGCCTAGAAAACTCTTGCTGGAGTAGGACGGGCGGCCTCGGGAGCGTGATGCCACGAACAATGTCCAGATTCAAGTTCTCTTGCTGGCCACCACGGCCCAATGCGCGCACAGCCTCGTAGGAAAG
Source organism: Betaproteobacteria bacterium HGW-Betaproteobacteria-3 (assembly GCA_002842205.1). GTDB lineage: Bacteria > Pseudomonadota > Gammaproteobacteria > Burkholderiales > Burkholderiaceae_C > PHCI01. The sequence goes on from PHCI01000024.1 coordinate 14,861, forward strand.
CTGGAGCCAGATCCAAAGATAGTCTGGGAGCAATTCCTCGCTAGGCAGCAACGCCGCACAAGCCTGATTGCAGGCAGCCTCAATCAATAGCTTACCGGTGCGGCCCCGGGTCTGCCCCTGACCGTACATTGCAAGCATGACCGTTTGCGGGGGGTAGACCTTTGCATTGCTCCGCTGGATACCAAGCTCGGATACACGCTCCTCTGTCGCAACGAGAACATTGTCTTTGAGGTCCGTAGACTTCACCCAGGCGTGTGTGCTTCCGTAGCTGTCCAACTGTTCGCGTGAGGGCGTTCCGCCGGTCGCGACCGTGACGAGCTTCCCTAGCTTCGTCACAGGCCAGCGACTATTCAACTTCGGGTTGGGATCGCCAAACATCTCAATGAATAGCTGCTGCTTGGTTCTGAGTAGCAAAGCTCCGAAGTCAGTACGCAGCTTTTCCATCGCCTTTGCCTGATGGAGCATATCGACGATGCGCTGCTGCTCGGGAAGAGTCGGGAGTGGGAACTTGACTCGAGCCAAGAAGTCGGGGGGAACTCTTTGTAAACCGCCAGTACCGACAAATGCCGAGGCGGCGCGGTCACGAAAGGCATGCTGACGTACGAAACTCAAAACGAACTCAGGTAGTACCGCGGGTGTTGGGCGCAAAACATGAAATTCAGTTGAGCCAAATCCCAGCCCATTTACTAGTTGACCAGCAACGGCAGCCTTTCCGTTCTCCATACAAGGTGTGACTTTCGCGAACAGCACATCTCGCTCACGAAAGCTTGTATAGCCCTTTGCGACTTCGCCATACGTACGCTCCTCCGGTTTGTCGATCACCCCCGCAGATTCGTTCACTGCGGACATCGGCACAAAGGTCACCAGCAAATCGTCACTGGGCCGATCCTCCGGCAACAGCCGAGGGTTCAGTTCGCAAACACCAGTAAGCCGTACTTCTGCCCAAGTCTCTGGCAGCATCATTCCCGTCCCTCCACCATGGCCAGCAGCTTGTCCAGTCCTTTGATGATGTCCTGCTCTGTCGTCTTGAGTTCGCCGATCAGCTGAGTGACGCTTTTGTCGCTCTTGAGCTGCGTGAAGTCAAAGGGCTTGTACTGCCCGGCTGAGAGGTTCCATTCGCGAGCCTCAACGCAGTCGGGGTCGAGCAGGCCGTCCTTGAGCACGCCCTTTTCGTCGTACAGACCCTCTGCCAGCATGGCCTGCTTGTAGGCGCTGCGCACCAGATCGTCGGCATCGTGCGATCCGATGAGCGTGCCGTCTTCGCTGCGCCAATCATCGTTACGCGCAAAGGCGCGCACCGGTACCACCCAGTGTTTGGCCGCCTTTAGTTCCGTCAGTTGGTCAATGGCGAGGCTGCGCAGCGTCACATCAAAGCCATCGAGCTTGGCCACCTCGCGGGCTATGCCCTCCAGCGCTGCCCTTAGGTCCGTTACGGGCTCTTGCGCATTGAACTGCACTACAGGCGCGCGCTTGACTGCGTCTTCATGGAAATCCAGGCCGGCCTTGAGCGCATCCTTTGCCAGGCCCTTCCACAGCGGCAATGCTGGGCCATCTTCGGCTTCAAAGAAGCGTTGGACCTCTTTCGCCGCGCGGTTGAATTCCTGTTGTGGAACCCTGATGGCTCTCTGCCAATCCGCAAGTGCGTGATCAGCGTTCATCGGTCTATCGGGTGTACCTGCCGTGCGCCATTGCTCCCAGATAGGTTGTGTCAGCGCAGAGAAGTACTGAATCACCAGCTCATATAGCTGCCGGCTGGCGGCATTACGAACTTGCGTCTCGGCATCCTGGGGGTTTGGCGGCAGTTCGGGGAATAGCTCGTGGATAGCCCAGACCTGACCGTCCCACATGCTTGTGTCTGGTAGCGCTGCAAAGGCCTGACCGGCCGGTGTCAGTTGTTCACCGGTGTCGCGCAGCAAGGCCTGTCGCCAGCGTTCGACATGGAAGCTCGGTTGCAGGAGTGTTTTTTCATGAAGTCGCGCCCCTGAGCGGCCTTGGGAGATCCAAGTTTTGAACTTCTCCAAAGCGTCCCACAGGTCATTTCGCTGCCCGGGCAAAGGCGAGCGTTTCGCGTTGTCTGAGTAGCCGTCTTTTTCAACCTCGTAGAACCAGATGTACTCGGTGCGCGGGGCCACGGAACCGGTGAAGGTGGCTCGGTCATCACGCCGTGTCTCCTTGCGGAAGATAAGCACGGAGGTCTTGACCCCGGTGTAGGGCTGGAAAACGCCGCCAGGCAATGAGATGACGCCTTCCACCACGTGTTCAGTCAGCAGCTCGCGGCGGAGTAGTTTGTGCGCGTCAGTGTTGCCGAATAGAACTCCCTCAGGAATGATCACCGCACATCGGCCACCAATGGCGAGCAGGTCGAGCATCAGCCACAAGAAGAGCAATTCGCTCTTATTGGTGATGGCATCGTCTTTCTTCTTGCCGCCCCCACCTACGCGGGGGAACAACAAAGAGTCAGGCTCCAAATCACCGCTGTCCACCGTGCCGGTAAAGGGTGGGTTGGCCAAAACGTAGTCGTAGGTCTCGGACTCCAGCAGTTGCTTAAGCTGGTCTTTACCTTCGCGCTTGCTCAGCGAGTCGCCCTGCAATAGGTGCGGATCGGTCACGTCGTGTAGTACCAAGTTCATCCACCCGATGCGGGCCATGGTGCGGTCGTTGTCCAGGCCGACGAAGTTAGATCCATCGTGGAATGCAGCATATTGCTCAGGCGTGGCGGCAGCGCCATCGGTACGGTGCGGCGTGCCGTCCCATTCCAGCACCACGTTGTCTTGCGCCGAATACTTGCGCATCAGGTGCTGTTGCGTGCTGAACAAAAAGCCGCCTGTGCCGGCGGCGGGGTCGATCACACGCTGCCCCGGCTCGGGGTCGAGCAGTTCGACCATGAAGCGGATCAGGTGGCGCGGGGTACGAAATTGGCCGTTCTTGCCTGCTGTGGCCACCTCACTGAGCAGGTATTCAAAGGTGTCGCCCATGATGTCCTGGGCGGCATTGCCTTCCCCTGCGCGAGCAAAGAGCTGGTCGATGGCGTCGATGGCGTCGCTCAGCACCTTGCCTTTGTTGGGGTCGAGCTGGAAGTAGGCATCTGCCATGCGCTCATGGATGCTTGCCAATTCGGAGCCACTTTCACCCGCCGCCAGTCGATTGCCGATCGTGCGCAGCCAGGGGAAAACCTTGTCTATCAAGTGCGAGGGGTCGGTCTTCTCTTGACGTATGTAGCTCCAACGGCAGGTCGATGCATCCAGCAGTCGGCGCATGGCGGGCTTGGCGTCTTGTTGCGCCGTAGCGATTTGCCTTTCTTCATCTGGTGTCAGCGCATACACAGAGCGAAGACCACGTTCAACCCGCTTGTTGTCGATGTCCTCCAGTCGCTTCAGGAAGAGCAGATAAGTGATCTGCTCAACGGCAACCAAGGGATTGGTGAGACCGGCAGACCAAAAACGGTTCCAGAGTTCATCGACTTTTTTCTTGATGTGTGGTGCAAGCATTCGGTGGTGTCCTTGTTGTTTTAAGCGGCCTCGTCCAACAGTTGGGTGGCGAGGTGAATGAGATCGTCAATGTCTTTCGGCGGAAACAGCGTCTCCACGCGGCCGACACGAGACAACGGCGGTTCGCTCAGCGCGGCTCGGGTGATGCGGCCATGGCTGAGCACGGCGGCCTTGACGGCACGGAGAAAGGTCAGTTGATTGGCCCGCAAGTAGCCGTGACCGGCAATGAAGGCATCGAAGGCGGCATTGATGCGCGCCTCACGGTTGGGCAGCTCCACGTCCTCACTGAGCATGTGCCGCAGGAAGTCCGCCAAAGTCGCTTTGGGGGCTTCAAAAGCTTTGCGTAGGGTGTCTTCTGTGACGAAGAGGTCCGCTTGATTGAGCGTCTGGCTGATGCGCTCAAGTTCGTCATCTGCCAAGGCATCGCCTTGCTTCAACTTGGCCAGCTCAGGTAGTTGATCAGCCAGACGACGGACCAAGGCTTCAACCTGTTCGCGGTAGCTTTCGGCAAAGGCGCCTTCACCCGTGGGGCCGTAGATGATCCAGCTGCGCAGAGTGATGCTGTCGGGCAGGTTGATTTCAACCGTGCGCCCGGCTTTGCTGGTGCGGTATCGCATGAGTGGCGCGAATACGGACTGCAGGGCGGCCAGCCGGGTCATGTCCAGGTGTTGCCAGAAGCCTGTTGACTGGACCATGGCTCTTTGCTCGGCCACACGTTGCACTTCCGGAATGCTGTCCGCCAGGCTGGCCACTGCGCCTTGAATGGTCTCGCGCAACTTGGCTTGCTCGGTGGGGTCGCCCTTCAGCCAAGTTGCAGTGAGTCGCTCGCACCAGGTTCGATATTGCAACTCCTCCAATCCTGCCAACGGCGCCAGGATCATCAGTGGGGCGATCGTCTTCGACAGATGGTCGAGTGTGCTGGCGTCAGGAGTCGGCCACTGCTTGGCAAGCACGTCGAGTTCATCCCAGTGTGGCCGCACGTTGATGCTCTGCCGAGGTAGAGCATTAAGCATGGCTTGCAACGTTTTAATGGCGCTGTGTGTGCTTCCCGAGTCCGGTTGTTGGCCGTGCAGCAACTGCCACACCTCCAATCGCAAGCGAAACAAACGCACAGGCAGGGGCTCGCTTGTGTGATCGACCTCCCCGTCGGGCTTGAGCTTGAAGTAGGCGAAGTTCTTCCAATGGTCGATGATCAAGAAGTCCTTCTTGATTTCACCAGTGGCTTTGTCAATGTTGAGCCGGGTCCCACGACCGATCATCTGCCAGAACTTCACCTTGCTGAAGACTGGTTTGGCGAAGACCAGGTTTTGAATGGCCGGGACGTCAACGCCGGTGTCAAGCATGTCCACGGAGATGGCGACACGCGGCATGGTTCGGTACTTGAAGTCATCCAGCGTGGCGTCGGCTCGCTCCATGTGGCTGTCGATGATTTCGGCCATGCCTTGGCGCTGCAATTCGGGGTACAAGCGATTGAAACTCTCGTAGAGGCGCTTGGCGTGAGCGTGGCTGACCGCAAAGACGATGGACTTATGAGGAAGACCGCGAACGTCTTTGCGGCTTTTGTCCATGAACTCTCGCACCATGGCATCGTTGGTGCCTTGGTTGATCACGCCCTTTTCGATTTCACTGCCATCGAATTGGAGTTCATCAAGCTCAACGCCTTGATCGAGAGCCATTTGCTGCAACGGCTGCGGTAGCGCGTCGCCTTGTATGCCCTTCAGCTGGAAATTGGTCTGCGCGTCCAGTACGCGGTAGTTCACCAGGTTCCGGTCTGCAATGGCCTGCTCGTAGCTGTAGTAATAGCTGGGTGCTCCATCGCCGCAGTCGAACAGTTCGAAAGTGTTGTGATCAATGTAGTCGGTAGGCGTGGCAGTCAAGCCCAGTTGTATGGCATCGAAATGATCAAAGATGGCCTTGTAGCGTTGGTAGATGGAGCGGTGGCTCTCGTCTGCAACGATGAGGTCGTAGTAGCCAACCGAAAGGCGCGAGTACACCTGCATCATGCTGGGATAAGTGGAAAACTGGATGCGAGCACCAGAAGTCTCACCAGCCTCGATGCGGGCCAGGCTTTCATTGGGTAGATGCGACTTGAACTCCGACATGGCTTGGCGCACAAGCTCTCGACGGTCGGCCAAGAAGAGCACGCGCTGCACCCGCTTTGAGCGCAGCAGGGCGTCAACGAGGGCGATGGTTGTTCGAGTCTTGCCTGTGCCTGTGGCCATGACTAGCAAGAACTTTCGCTTGGCTGCATCCACACCCTCGGTAACCCGGCGGATGGCTTCGTTTTGGTAGTCGCGACCAGCTATCTCCGCGTTGATCGAGACGCTGTCCAGCGGCTGTGAGAACTGACGCTGATGAAGCAAACGTTCAAGATCGTCCCTGGTGTAGAAGCCGGATACCTTTCGAGGTGCGTAGCGTTCGCGATCCCAGAACTGAATTTCTTTGCCATTGGTGAGGAAAACAAAGGGATCCAGACCAAACTTTGCCTTGATTGCATCTGAATAGTCGGCAGCCTGCCGCTTGCCGGCCAACTCGTCACGGGCTGATCGTTTGGCTTCGACCACCGCCAGAGGTTTGCCGTCGCTCCCGAGCAGTACGTAGTCTGCGAATTGCTGCCGCTCAAAACCACCTTCAGGCTCTTTTGCCGCCAGCAAAAACTCTTCTATGTAACTACGCCTCGACTTGCTCCAACCGGCTTGCGCCAACTGAGTATCGATAAGCTGAGCGCGCGTTATTGCCTCGTTCGTGGTTGGTGCGATCGACAAATCTGTTCTCCCTGCAGTCAACTTGCTGACGGCCACAACCGAGCAAAATCAAATGAGAGTTGCCGGTGGTGTCGTACGGACAGAAGGTACACCTTCTTTTGGGCATCCATAGCTGCGTACAGCAACAGGTAATCGCCATGCAGGTATTCACGCAGGGCATCCGGTGCGCCTGCTGGCAGCGCAGCCAACTGCGCCAGCGCCTCAGCCGACTGGGGTGGGTTCGCCAGATAGCGTCGGCCAATGCGCGGGAAGCGCCGCAGGTTCGGGATCACTGTGGCGCGAATCTCGGCCAACAGGTCATCGAACGCAAAGCCAGCGTCCGCTTCGACCAGGAACGCTTCAATGGCGTCCAGGCGCTCCAGGAAGCTGGCGGTCAGCTCGACCCGGTACAGCTGGTCAGCCACGTTTCTTGGTCGGGAGCTTGCCAGCGTTTGCCAAGCCACTCGGCTTGGCGGCGGGCTTGCGTCGCTGCTGCAGCTGGGCGAGGGCGGTGTCTGCCTCAAAGGTGCGGCCGGCTGCAATATCGGCCAGGCCGCGCTTGGCGTCGTCGATCAACAGCAGGTGGATGCGTTCGCGCTCCAGCCGGTGGTAGTAGTCAAGCCTGTCGGCGTCGATCAGCGCAACATAGCTCTCGCCATTCTTGGTGATGATCTTCTCTGCACCGGCCTTGGCCTGGTCGGCCAGTTCGGACAGGTTGGAGCGTGCCTGCGTGAAGGGCACCACGTCGCTGGCAGAAAAACCCATGACCGGCTCCTTGGGGATAGATGACAGAATTCTGTGCATTCTACGCTTGGAGCCTACAGGCGACGGTCGGCGGTTTCGGTGAAAAATTGCTTCTTAGGCAAGGGGGGCATTGCCCCATCTTCCGGGTGCCAGACCCAGCTTTGGGGCAGGTGGGCGTGTTGGTGGGTCTCCGTCGGTAGCGGCACCTCAGTGTCGGCTTCCGCTTCGCGCGATATCCGGAGCGAGCAAGGTTCACCGCCTGTATCCATGAGGGTTGCGCTGGCCACCGGGATCGTTGCAGGGAGGTTGTATCGCAAGCCCTTTCTGAATGTGCGCCCCTGACTCACCAGGCGGTCCACGAGCTGTTCGTCACATGCGTTCTCTACAGGCAGCCATTGCTGCGTGACAGGCATCAGGGAGAGTTCCGACACGACAGGGACACCCCTCTCTGAGACGCTGAACGTGGCGATGATCACCATGTGCATTTGCTCGCAGGCACCCCAGAGCGCAAGCTCCGTCGCGAAGCGCCTGCCAAGCCGTCGATAGAGCGGGTGATCGAGTGCGAAAGCCTGGTCAGGGACATGCTTCACCACGGCCTTGAAGCCAAAGCGTGCAGGCACGATTTCCTTGACTTCGCCAATCAGCAGCATCAAGCTCTGCGGCTTGCCGGGTGCTGAGAGAGCTTGCAACCATTGCGCTGATCGCCTCGCATTGATCGCGTCGCGCTGGTCAAGGAAGAACGTCTCTGGGATGTAGAGACGTGAGCGCAGCGAGTCGCCGCGCGCGAACTTGTCCTCAGACGCCGACAGCAGTTGCCTGCGCACCGTGCCCCAGGTTCGCTTGCCCGCAAACCCGGGATGCCACTTCGTCAGTTCTGCCTCGTCCCACAGGTAGTGGAGCAGGCCGCGGAGGGAGAGCTTGGTGCCGTCGGTGCAGACACTTTCACTTTCGCCGCCTGCCGTTGGCATCTGTGAGCAACCGGGTAACTTGGTCAAAGAAAAGCCCAGCCGCAAGCTGGTCTGACCGGTGGCGGGGTCTTCGTTGATTGCAGTGCCCAGCACCTGGCCTAGGCCAGAGAGATCAGCCGGTGGCTCGTAGGACGGGCAGTCGCAGGCATGGCGACAGCCGGTGTCCGGCATGCGTTTGACGATGTAACCCCCGTGCGGCCCCGCCAGCCGCGCCACGTACATCTCGACGCCTTCTGGGGTGCACTGGCAGCGCGGCCGCTGGCGGGCGGCGTGGGCATTGGCGATGGCCTGTGCAAACCCGCTGGTCGCGACCTCGAAGAGCTGGCCCCCGATCTCGTAGACCGTGCCAGACGCTGAAACGCCATAGGCCGACACTTCCACGGAGGTGGCCTCAACGGGCGGGCGCAGGCATGGCCCGGTCGCGCGAGCGTTGCCTTTCGGGCGTTGGTACTGCGACGGTTCGCTGCGATGGCGCCGCCTTGTCGTAGACCTTGACCTTGGGTGCATGGCCGTTTCGGATGCGCTCTGCCAACTTTTCTGCTGCCGCCACCATGATGGCTTCGCGCCGTTTCACAGGGACGCGATTGGCCACGAGGATGGCTTCGATGGCGGCCAGCACGGTATTTCGACCACCGCTGCCACGGCCAGTGGCTTTGTCTGCGGTGGCTGCACCGTGGGTAGAGCTGGTGCCACGCGTGGGTTCGATGCGGTTGATCAGGCGCGCCTCGCGCTCCACCTTGAGGCGCTCCAGGTCGGCCAGGTTGGGTTCGTAGCCGAGCGTCTTCACACCGCGTGCGGCGGCTTCCAGCCACACCAGCCGCTTGAAGTCTTCGCTGCCGGTGACCCGCAGGGATTGCCAGTTTCGGGCCTCGGCCACATCGACCATGGAGCGGGCGATTGAGGGGCTGTTGGTGTCGGTGGCCAACCGGAAGGTGGATTCGGTGAAGGCCACGCGCGAAGCGTCACCGCGGAACCGGTATTCCGTGAGGCCGATGCTGACGTCACCCACGGTGACCGGCGCGCGCTTGATGAGGTAGCGATCATTCAGCGACGCCTCCAGCCGGGCAACGAGGGCTTCGCGCTCGGCCTGGGCGTCCATGCGGGCGGTTGCCTGAAGCGCTGAGTGGTCTTGTGGTTTGATGCCTTTGTTTTTGGCGGGAAGCGGGATGACGTTCAAGTCGGTTTTTTGGTGGGTGGGGTCTGGTTGCGGGTTGCGTGTTTCTTCGTGTTGCCACTGACCATCGATCTTGTGTACGAACGACTTCTGTCCCCTTGCGTCGAGGACAACAAAGCGGTTGGCGCCCAGTTGGTCGGCTTTGGCCACCATGTCCTGGTATCGGTCGCTGCGGTAGGTGAGGTCGGCAAAAGGGTCGCGCAGTTCGAATCGTTCGCTTGGCTCCGGTTCAGGCGTCTGGAAGGTTCGGATGGCGACCTGTGCTCGATCTGCAGGTTCCACCGTGCCGCCCACGGGCGACGAGGCATCCGATGCGGATCGACCAATGCGTTGGGCTGATACAGATTTTTCGTCCATGGGATTTCTCCTTCATCGGTGGCGGCACAGGGCAGGGTCAGGGCTGCGGGGACACAGACAACTGGGGGGACAGCGGGAGAACCCGGTAGACCTCGATCTCGACGCGGCGGTTGAGGTTTCTGCCTTGCGCGCTGCGGTTGTCGGCCAAGTGGTCGCCACTGGGCTGGTGGGTGGTGCGAATCCGGGAGGACGCCACTCCGGACGCGACCAGGTAGTCGCGGACAGCGTTGGCTCGGGCTTGAGCGATCCGGCTCTCGGCAGATGAGTCGCTGGAGCCGTCTGTTCGGCCCCTGAGGACTACGAGCGGGGCGGCTTTGGTTTCTTCCACCAAAGCCGTTGCTTCGTCCGAGGGAATCGACACCCGGGTGCTGTTGAACCCGAAATGGACGATGCGCACGCTGTTGGCCACCGACTTCTCCTGAATCGATGCCATCAGTTGCTGCCGCGCGGCCATGTGGGCCAGGGTGGCAGCCGTGGTTTTGGCCAGGCGGCTGGATTCGGTGGCCAGGATGCGGGTGTTCTGCAGCTCGTTCTTGCAGACTTGCAGCTCGATGGCCATTTGCGAGTTGACCGGTCGCTTCTGTGATTCGTTCACGGTGGGTGGCTTGGGAGGCGAGCTGCAGGCGGTGAGCAGAACAATCAATGGTGCAGTGAAGGCGATTGAGGCTCGCATGGTGGTGCTCCAGGTGTCAGGTGATGTCGGCGCGTTCGATCCCGTTGGGCTTGGTGATCAGCACCCCGTCGTCGTCAGGTAGGGGTTCGATTGCGCCGCCGGCCGCGCTGTCGCCAGGCTTGGGACCCACGATGAAGTCCAGCACGGACTCGGCAACCTCTTCGGCTTGCCCGTCATGCAGAGCGGGCAGTTGGTCTATGTCGTACGCCAGTTGTTCCATGTCCAGACCTTCACCTGCGGCAAGCTCGTCGTCGGCGTAGTGCCAGCGCTGCTGCACTTTGGCCAGGTGAAGGTCCGTGTTCATCCGGGGTACCTCCGGGGCAGGGCGGAGCCGAGCCGTAAATACCTCGTCCCGGTGGTAGCGAATTTTTTCACCCAGGATCGGTTTGCTGTTCTCGCAGATCACCACCAACCGTTCGGAGCCCAGTTCCTTGAACTCCTGTGGCAACAGCAGGGAGCGGCGCTGTTCGCTCTCGTTGCGGCTGACCGAGCTGTGACCGTGACCGCTGAAGGAGCGGCTGCGACCCCGAGAGGTGACGCGTTCGGTGAAATGCCCCAGCATGGCGCTGTATTCGTCAGCGTCGCGCTGTTCGCGCGGGGCGAAGAGGATCTGCAGGCCATGATTGGTGGCGAAGGTGCGGGCCTCCTTGTCGCCATAGACGGCATCCAGCTGAGACATCGCCTGCACCACGGTGAGCAGGCGCAGGTTGTAGCCGGCCAGGAAGGCGGCGGAGTGGGTGATGATCCCCACACGGCCCATGGCGGTGAACTCGTCATTGACCATCAGGCACTGGTACTTGAGTGACTTGTCGTGCTCCGGCAGGTGCTGCGTGTTGAGGCTGACGAGCTGGGAGAAAAACAGGGTGAGCAGCGGCCGGGCGTTGGCCAAGCGGTGCGGTGGAATGCGCACATAGACCGACATGCGCTGGCGGCGCAACTGGCTCAGGTCGAAGTCGTCGGCGCTGGTGGCGGCATCGACCACTGCATCCGCAAAGATCGTCAGCGGTGCGTGGAAGGTGGCCACCACGCTGAACAGCGTGTTCTCTGAGTTGCATAGCAGGCGCTGCAACGCATCCAGGCATTCATCAGAGAACGGTTTGCCAGCTTCCTGGCGTTGCTCGATCAGCCCGCTGAGGTGTTCTTTCAACGGACGCCCCTGTCCGGAAGACTGGCGCAGCATTTCGCCAACGGTGCGGGGCAGGTCGGGTGTTTCCAGCAGCAGCAAGCCCAGACCTAGGAAGAGGTTGCGGGCCTGGTCGTTGAAGAATGCCTCGGACGAGGTGCCGCTGCCGTCGTTGGGGTAGAAGACTTGGCCGATGCCCAACAGGTCACCCACGCGGTGCAAGGTGCTGGTGCGGACCGCAGTGAGTGGGTTCCAGCGGTGGCTTCGGGCTTCTTCGTCGAAAGGGGAGAAGGCGAAGACAGCCTGCCCATGGGCGGCGCGGTAGCCCGCCGTGATGGCATGGTTTTCGCCCTTGATGTCGAGCACAACCACTGAGTCCGGCCAGTTCAGCAGGTTGGGCACCACCACACCGACACCCTTGCCGCTGCGGGTGGGGGCAGACAGCATGACGGAGAGTTGCCCGGGCAAGGCCAGGAACTGGCCACGGAAGCGGCCTATCAGGATGCTGGGGGTGTTGGTCTGCTGGTCGGTGAGCAACAGGCCAGCGCGCTTGACCTCGGCCGACGAAGCGAAGCGGGCATCGCCATGCAAGTCTCGGCGCGGGCGGCTGGCGGCGTACAGGGCGCTCGGCAAAACGATCAGCGTGGCAAAACCCGCCATGCCGATGGCCGTGACCAGCCGCCGCCGAAGCACTGGCACATCAGCATAGAGCTGCCAGTAGTCAAGGATGCTGTTCCAGCCCGCAAGCCTGGGGTTTGCCTTGCTGAAAACCAGGAACAGCACGGCCGACAGGTACAACGCAGCGCCCACAAGCGTAGCGATCCCGACGAGCATGAACACGCTGGCCGAAAGCTTCCGCGCAGTCGGCCAGGACGCCATGGGCAGGGCCAAGAACGCGCTCATGTCGGCGCCCCTTCAAACAGACTGGCTTGCGCATCGGGTGCGCTGCCAGAGTGGTTGTCGTCAGTGGCGAAACGTTTGCGGCGCGGTTCGTAGGCAATCTCGGAGATGTAGCGGCCCCGTTCGTCTCGGTTGAACTGCACGATGACGTCGATCACGATGCCCAGGAGTCCCTTGATCTCGTCCAGACGCAGGCCGCCCCCGGCGCTGCTCTCGCGGATCATGAGTGACATCTGCTCCAGCGCCAGGGCGCAGCTGCCGGCGTGTACGCTGGTGATGCTGCCTGGGTGACCGGAGGCGGCCAGGCGGATGAAGGAGAAACACTCTTCGCCGCGCAGTTCGGCCAGGAAGATGCGGTCGGGCTTCATACGCAGGCAGGCTTCCAGCAGGGACTTGGCCGTCACGCGCGCCGTGCCCTGTGCGTCTTTGCTGTAGTACAGGTGCACCACGTTCGGGTGGTTGGGCAGGGTGAGTTCGGCCGTGTCCTGGATGGTGATCAGGCGCTCGTGTTGTGGCACCTCCTCCACCAGACCTTTCATGAAAGTGGTCTTGCCCGATCCGGTCTTCCCGCTGACCACGATGGTCTGGTGCTTCTGCACCGCGAGCCGCAGAAACTCCCCATAGCGACCGGCCGCTTTCAACGCAAGCAGCTGCTTTTCAAAGAGTTGAAGGCCGTCGTCATCGGCGCCCATTTCAGCGCGCTCATCGATTCGGTTGAACAGGCCGTCGCTTTCAAAATCGTCCAAGCGTTTGATCAGTTCCGATGGTTTGCGCACCGTGATGGACACGGTGCCGCGCGTCACGGCAGGCGGAATGACGAACTGGATGCGCTCGCCGCTGGGCAGCGTGGCCGACAGCAGGGGCCGTTCCTGGTTGATCTGCTGGTCGCAGTAGGTGGCCACGGCCGTGGCCAGCGAGAGGCAGCGTTCTTGTGTCATGTTGGGTGCGTCTACCTGCTGCCAGCCTTGCACGGTCTCCACCTGCAGCACGCCAGGGCGGTTCACGCAGACTTCCAGTACCCCCGGAGCATCCAGCTGTTCGCGCAGCGGGCGCAGGAACTCGACCACCGAGGTGGCATCGCCACACCAGCCGTCCGGCTGGGCGTCGTCGGTGAAGGGCAGGGCGTTCATCGCTCGACCGGCTGCAGTGCGTAGACCGATGAGAAGTCCACGTCGCGGGCCACGTAGATGCCGACGATGCCACCCTGGTTCTGGTAGATCAACGGCGGGATGTTGATGGTGCTGTCCAGCACCTTTTCGGCCAGTTTGCTGGTGTTTTCGGTAGTGGATGGCAGAACGATGGTGTCTGCATCCCGGTCCTGCATCTGGTTCTGTATGACCAGCTTGACCGAGTCGTCGATTAACGACAGCAGCATGGCAGCACCGATGCGGTCGCCCCACCGGTTGTCCACGTGGCCGTCGATGCCCGACTCGCCCAACTGCCCGGTGCCGGGCGACTCAACGTCCACCGTGACCCCGTACGGCGTTCGGATGCGGGTCCACAGCACGGGAATGCGGACGGTGCCGGGCCGTACCGATGCGATGCGGTATTCCCCGTCCAGGTGCGAGCCGCGCTCAATCAGCAGCACCCGGCCGTTGTCGCTGTACACGTCGCGCTGCACCTGGCAGCCGACCAGGCCAGAGGTGGCGCTGATGACCCGGGTTTTGAGTGCGCAGGTGAAAGCCGTGCCCTTGGGCAAAGTGAGGCTGCGGTCGCCCAACGTGGTGGCTTTGACTCTGGGTGTAGCGGACCCCTGCAGCTCGCCGCCGAACAGGCCGGCCGCCGCGGAGCGCAGGCTCGACCCGATGTCCGGTGATGGCGTGGCCTCGGTGGTTGAACCACCCAGGCCTGCTGGCAGGGCTTTACCTTGGGTCAGGTTGTCCAGAAGCCCTTGCAGTCGGCGCTGGTAGTCCTGCAGTTGCTTGGACGTGGACTCCGCCGGATCGCTGGACGACTGCGTGGTGTCGCCGATGGCTCCAGCGATGCCGCCGGGGCGGGACGACACCACCAGCACAGGAGCGTCGTCCGGTGAAAGGGCCTTGGGTCCGGATGGTGCGGCCGTTCCTGTGTTCCGCAGCCCGATGGGGTCGGCCACTTCTGCGGGCGTGGGAATCAACGCAGGCACACGAGGCGTCGCAGGCGGGGTCATGTCCAGCTGCCGGGTGCCCGCACCCGCTGCCGATGGGCGGTCCCGCAGCATTGACTTGTCCTTCTCTGAATCGCCGGTTTCGGCAAAGAGGCGGTACAGGTAAGAGAAGGTTATGCCTCCGACCATGAACAACACCAGGCCAATGATCGAGATGTTCTTCCAGGACAGGTTGACAGTCTGCCGCCGGGCCACATTGGGAATCCCTGCCGTCCTGCGGCGATGGCTCGTCGTTTGGTGCTCGTGAATCCTGGGCTTGATCGGTCATGGCTGTGCTCCTGCCGTTGATGAGGAGGAAATGGATGCCTAGGGCTTCAAAACCCGCTGCACACCCGGAACCGTGGTGGAGCCTTTGGCTGCCGATCCCTCCAGATCGAAGGCTTCGTTCCAGATGCCCACCACGGCCGATCCCGCACGCAACATAAGGCGGCGGCTGACACGGTCCACCACCAGGGTGTCGTCCTCCATGCGGGCGTTGACCAGGGTTTCGCTGCCGTCGCCCAGCACGTGGAAGACCGCGGGTACCTCGCGGTTGCCCGGGAACTTCAGGTAGGTGAACCGACCGTCGTCGTAGACCAGCGTGGGAACGATGTCTACCGAACCGGCACCTTCGGCCAGCGCGTACTGGGTGTTGAGCACAGTGGGCTTGGCCGCCAGACGCTCCGCCACGATCTGTTGGGCCGTCGGTGGGGGTGGAATCGGCGCGCCAGACTGGGCGGGGCTGCTGCGGGTTTGGGGGACCGGATGGCCAGGCGATAGACCGGCGTCTGGCGGTCATGGTCCGAAAGGACCACAAAGCGCAGCATGTGTGAGCGTCGGTCGGTGATGACCGCCAGGTTGTTGGGCGCATCGGCGGCGCTCTTGGCCTTGACGTAGAGGTGGTGCCCGCCCGGTTGGGCGGCCACGCACCAAGCGCCATCGGGTTTGCTGCAATCACCGCCCTGGCCGACCGCCACCTCAGTGATGACCTCACCCTTGTCGAACTCGACCAGTGTCACCATGCCGCGCTTGACCGGGACCGTGACCACAACGTTGGCGTCGTAGACCACCTCGCGCAAACGCGGGTCGGCCTTGTCTGTGGGCTGCGCTCCTGAGGCGGGCCGTTGAACCAAGGTCAACGACAGCAGCGCCAGGAAGAGTGCAGGGCGGTTCATGGCTTCGCTCCCGTGGTCGGGGTGTTGATCTCGGGGTCGGATCGGTAGGCGGTGACCACGAAGCCGAAGGGGTTCTCCAGCCGGTCCGACTCTTTGGCCAGCACTTTGGGCTGGTACTGGTAGACCACGCTGGCCACGTGCCGGGTGGTCACATCCGGCAGGTTGCGGTCGGTCATGCGGACGACCTTGTCGTAGGTGACCGTGGCGTCGCTCTGGTTGCCGCTGCGGCCCGATGCGCGCAGCCGCACACCGACGATGTTGATGCGCCACTCTTCGGTGGAACCCACCTTCTTCTGCAATGCGCTGTCGCCTTCGAACTGCCGGTTGTATTCTGAGAAAACGGCGGGCACTGCCATGCGGGCCACCTGGTCAAAGTCCCGCTGAAGGAACATCCAGCTGTAGGCTTCGCGGGAACGCACGAAGGTGGCCAGGTTGTGTTTGTCCAGTGCCTCCATGGCGGGAATGGTTTCTTCGCTCAGGCGCTGCTGAATGGTTGTTTCGCCTGTGACCCGGTCCACCACGATGGGGATCTCCACCACCTGGCGCAGCGGTCCCTGCACGAAGACGGCGGCGATGCCGATCAGGCCAATCGCCAGACCGGCAGCAGCTGCGGCCCAGGCCCGGCGTTCGGAGCGTTCCAGCATCAGGGCGCGGTCGATTTCCCAGTCCCGGTTGGCCTGCAGCGACGGTGCTTCAGGCGCAGGAGGGGATGTTTTGGGCTGTTTCGGCCATGCGGCGGCCTCACCTGACATCAGGATGGCACTCATGGGGGACTCCGGTGGGGTGGTGGTTACGGAAGGAAGTCGGACACCTTGCCGGTCCGGCCTAGCATCTGATACTGGCGTTCGCGCTCACGGGACCGGGCGATGCGCTCTTCGCTGTCGGCCATGCCCTGCAGCATCTGGATTTGCGAGGACTCGTGCGCCAACAGGGCGTTTTCAGCGCCAATGCGGGCCTGAATCTCCTGCACCGATTTCTGGTCGGTGGTGGCGTTGATCTGGGTCATTAGCGACTGGATCTGCTCCAGCCGCTGGGCCGCCGACTTCATGGCGTCCTGCAGCAAGCCCTTCTGCTGGTACGGCTGCGCCAGGGTGGCCTGGCACTCGGTGCGCGCATCGCCCGTACGGTCTATGCAGTTGTAGAGCATCCCGACATCGCGAAGCACCTTGGCCGTGGCGTTGAGTCCGCTGTATCCCGATGTGTTGATGGCGTTGAGGTAGGTGTAGGCCTCGGCCGGGATGTAGTTCTTGAGCAGCGGGTTGTTGAACACGTCACCCAGATTGCGCATGCCGTTGATGCTCTCGATTTGGGTCTGCAGCTGTCGGATCTGCTGGATCTGGTTGTTGATCTGGGTGATGTCGTTGATCACCTGCTGCACCGCCTGGAACAGGTTGGCGACATCGATCACGGGGATGCCGGTGGCGCGCGCGTGGCTGGCACCCAGAGAAATCAACACGGCGGCGGCGACCTTGAGGCGGTACTTCATGGTGTGCTCCTTGGCAAGTGGGAGATCAAGACCGGCCGCGCAGGGCGGCGAGTCGGTATGCCGCAGACCGTGCGGCTCCGTAGTGTTTCCGGCGTATCGACCCGTGGCTGATGCGGCGTCACCAGCCGTGGCAACCGCGCCAGCGCCTGAACGGATCACGCCACCGGCGCCTGTGCCGGCGGCGGTCGAACGTGCCGAGGAAGCTGAGCGCAGGCCCGAAACCATCATGGCGTTCTGGATCATCTGCACGCCTTGTTGAATGGCCGCTCCACCGGTCAGGGCCGAGGCAAGGCTGGGCGCCTGGAAGCAGAGGATGGCCATGAGGATCATGAGCACGCAGTAGCGGGTGGCTTCGCCCAGCACGTTGAAGGTGCTGCCGAGGAAACCGCCACCGTCGTTGATGGCCTTGAACATGGCGGCGCCCATGTAGGCGCTCAGACCCAGCGCGAAGAAGGCAAACCAGGTGAGCACCACAGCGTTCAGCACCATCGACAACCAGCTGTCGAAGAAGCGCGCGGTGGGGCGCCAGGCCAGGCACAGGATGAACAGCGGCCCGATGGCGATCACAAAGGTCAGAAACAGCTTGGCCAGCGTGATAACGAAAAGAGCGATGCAGAGGAAGAAGACAGTGCCGATGGAGAAGATGCCGCCGGCCAGCAGCAGGTCCAGCCGGAGCACGCTGGCCTCTTTCATGATGTCGGCCACCTGGGCGCTGGCGTCGTCGTTGAATTTGTCGAGCAAGGCGTAGGGCGAACTGATCGTGGCGGGGTCAACACCAGAAGGCAGAAAGGTGCTGGCCACGCCCATGGCCAGCGCATTTGCGGTGTCCGACACGTTGCTGATGTAGAAGCCCGACTGCAAAGCAAAGGCCAGCACCAGCCCGATCTTGAAGACCTTCCACACGAAGGTGGGCACGGTTTCAGACACCTCATTGCGCAGAACCGCCCAACCGTAGAGCGCGACCCACACCGTCATCGCCGACAACGCAATCGGCGTGATCGCCGACATGAGCGAGGACACCACGCCCAGCACGTAGGTGCTGAGAATCGCATCGAAGTTGGAGCCGACCCAGGCGAACATGGCGTGGCTTCCTTATTGCACCGCCGGGTAGGGCAGGTTGGTCGGGGGTGGCGCGAAGACTTTGACGCACTTGCTGCCCAAATCGGGAAGCTGGCACTGCAGCCACTGGCCGCTGACCTTCACGACCCAGATGCGCGAGAGCTTGGTCGTGCCGTAGCTCGACTTGCGGCAAGTGCCCTCACGTGCATAGACCTCGGTGCATTCTTGCAATCCGTCGCGCGTCTCAACCATGTGCCAAGGGCCTGCGTGGCAACCCGCTTGAGCAAGGCAAGGTTTGGACTTGCGGATGGGTCCCGAGCTCGGCAGCGTTGCCAACTCAACCAACCGTTCACCGGTGGCCGAGATGCTCACCGCCTCGTTGCCCTTGACGAACTGGGCATTGGCGTTCGCACTGAAGACGGCAAGCGTCAACACGACGGGCAAGGTGTGGAATCGGTTCATGACGCTCTCCTGGAGTTGCGGGATTTGCGATCCTGAACTTCGCGCAACAACACGGGAAGCCAGAGAAACGGATCGTTACCGTGTTGTTCACGAACGGTGTCCAGCAGGGCGACGTTGTCGGTGGTGGCCGACAGCACGGTCACGAAGTCCTGCAAGTTGCTGAGGTCCAGATCACAGATCGCACTGCTGTGCCCCTGCTTGACCAGGAAGCGTCGGCCGCCCTGTGCACCCAGGCTGCGCACGATGCCGAATTCGGCTTCGCTGAGCCCGAAGCCCTCCACATATTCCTCGCGCACCGCTTCCGGGTTGGCCAGGAAGATCTTGGTCACGCTCTGTTCCACCATCGTGCGACCGATGGGGTGGCGCAGCACGTCGGATGGGCTCTGCGTATCAAAGATGCCCAGCCCGTTTTGCTTGCGGATGGTCTTCTGCTTCTGTTTGGCGAAGTCGCTGAAGATCTCGTGGTCCAGCGCTTTCCAGAACTCCGAGATCACATAGATCAGCCGCTCGCCGTTGACCAGCTCTTCCATCACCTGGAGCAGGTACAGCATGACCGGCGTGCGGACCTCGGGCAGGTCCAGGAACTCGGTGGTGTCGAAAGCGATGATCGAGGCGGATTGCAGATCCATCAGCTGATCGTTGGCCTGGTCGAACACCCAGCCGAGTGCGCCGCCCTCGCACCAACGGCCCAGCCGTTCGTACAGGCTGTTCTCACCGGACTTGGGCAGGTTCTGGCGGATGGTCGAGAAGCGGCGCAGGGCTGTTGGCATCATCGCCACCGTTTTTACGGCGTCGGCGATGGCGCGCTCGTCGGCCGGCAGCAGCGGCAGTGCGGGGGTAACGATGCAGGTGCGCACCAGCTGTTCCCAGAACTGGATGCGGGCCGGCGTGGGATCGCGCTGCAGCGGGTTGAGGTGCGTGGGCTTGCCCGCTTCGAGTGTGAAGTACCGGCCGTTCATGGCCCGGATGGCAATCTCGCAACCCCGATCCAGATCGAACAACACCAGTCGGGGTGCTGGGTCCCACTTTCGCGTCAGTGTCAGCAGGAACATCTCCAGCGTGGTTTTGCCGACCCCGGTGGATCCGATGATGATGGTGTTGCCGGGCAGCTTCTTGTCGGCCGAGTCTTCGCCTTCGGGGCTGCTGTGGAAGTTCAGGTAGAACGGCTGACCGGAAGGCGTTCTCAGAAGGGCCAGCGCCTCGCCCCACGGGTTGCCGTCTCGCTTGCCACGGGCGAAGTTGTGCCCGCTGGCCAGGGCGGCGAATGCGCGGGAAGACAGCTTGGCATCGCGCGGACGCCATTGCCAGTTGCCGGGCATCTGGGCGAACCAGGCGGCGTCGGCCACCAGGTCCACCGGCGACATCTGCAGGCTTGACGACTCACCCACGGCGCCGATGGCCTGTGCCGCACGGCGGCCGGCATCAGTCAGGCTGTCTTCACCCGGGTTGCCAAACACCACCAGACTGTAGTGGTACTCGCCCATGCAGAACTGGCCGTCGCCCAGCTCGTTCAGCGCCTCGTCCATGTCTGCAATCTGGCTGGAAACGACATCGTCACTGGCGATCAGCTGATCGCGCTGCAGCTCCAATGCGCGCGTGGCCTCGCGGCGCGGCAGGATCGAGTAACTCTGCGTCTCGATGAACTCGCTGTCTTCGTACAGCAGGGCGTTGAGGATGCCCGGCTCGACGGCGTCGGCGTATTCCTTGATGTCCACCAACGCCGCGCAGCGCCGCTGGTCACCATTTCTCAGCTCCAGCTTGTCGCCACCAAACGAAAGACGGGTTGAGGGCAGGGTGCGGTGCAGCGGCCCGCCTGTGAAAGGCGCGGGCTTCCAGTATCCGTTGACCAGGTAGCCCAGAAACTCGGCGACTTCCGAATAGAGGCGACCTCGTTGTTCACGCACTCCCAGCAACTGCGGACCAAAACCGCGCAGCACCCGGTGCACGAACGCGGTGCGCTCCTCCATCACGCGCAGCGCTTCGGCATGGGCCTCCGCGATGGCGGCCTTGGACCGCTGCGGCGACTGCAACGCCCGGCTGATGCGAGAGGAGGTGGGCCGGTAGACCAGGGTCAGGTACAGCTCGTTGCTCATCATCGCCCGCTGGTTCAGGTGCACCTGATAGGCCTGTGACAGGTCTTTGGCAAACCCGTCTTCCGCTGGGTCGGTCAGCGCGTCCTGAATCTTTCGGTGCAGCCGGTGAGTCCAGATGGCCCACTGGCCACCCGAGAGGTTGCGCAGAAGGCTGCAGAGCGCTTCGTGCCGTTCCGTGACCAGGTAGTCGTCGGCGCACTCGAACGCAACGCCATCGAGCCGCCACACCCGCAGGAAATCGCCACCACGGGTGATCACATCGTGGTCGCTCAGCAGTGACGAGAAGGGCACGAACCTTGTCAATGGGTTCTCCGTCAGAGCCTGCGACCAATGGCGCGGCTGCGGGCCACCCGTCACAGCGCGCCGCTTCGCGCGGCGTGAGCCTTTGCCCAAGCGGTCAAAGATGCCAGACATCGGACGCTCCCCGGAAAAGGGTGGGTGAGTAGCTGCGCGCGCGCCAGAACCGCCGGTTGCGGTCATGCAGACGCAGCTTGAGTGCGATGAAGATTTGCCGGAAGCGCTGGTCGTCCCGGGATGTCACCCAGCGCATCCAGAAGAGGGTGGGCACGAACGACATCAGCACGCCCATCGCGATCCACCAGCTCACCAAGATGCCGCCCCACATAATCAGCAACATGCCGGTGCCAAACAGGATCACCAGTGGCACCAGCGGAATTCCCAGCTTCATGGCCGGTCGGGTCGCGCCCTTGTAAATCGGTTCGGCTTGCATAGTCTGCACCTTCAGCCGTCAGCTGACGATGTAGCTGGCAAAGGCCGCGGCCCCACCCACCAGCGTGCCGCCAATGAGCACGTTGGCCACATCGGCAAGGCGCGCGCCTTGAAAGATCATCTTGAAGCCGGCCCAGATGATCGCGATCGTCACCACGGCCACGGAGATGGTCACCAGGATGGCGTTGACGTTGGTGACCGTCGTGTTCACCTTGTCGAAGCCTTGCGCCCAGACCTGGGGTGGCAGCAACATCAACAGGCTGAGGGCGCGGACCTGGCCTTGAGACAGTTTTTGGCGGTTCATGATGGCTCCTTGGATGACGGGTGGGAACGAGGGAGGGACAGAGATCGGGCCGCAGAGACGACCTTCTGCACATAGCCATGGCGAAAGCCAGTCGAGAAGTTGCCGCTGTAGTAGCAGGAGAGGGCTTTGCGCAGAGCGGCCTGCCGGGTGTCAGCGCCACCCCGAGACTGCCCGGCTCGCTCGAAGCATTCCGTCAGCACGGACTGCATGGCCGACAGGTTTTGGCAGGGGTCGAAGGCACTGCTGGTGTTCAACCCCAGACGCCGGAAGTTGCCCACGTTGATCTGCCCCAGGCCGACGCTGAATTTGTGTCCGTCGGAGAACAACTGGTGCGCGGTGGCCAGTGCTTCATCCCGGTTGTTGGGCTGGCGGCGCAACGCACCACCTACCACGCCGATGGCCCAGGGGTTGAAGGCACTCTCTACAAAGACGAGCGCATATGCCGTGGTCAGATGGACTTGTGGCGCGCAAGCACTGGCGAGAGCAGCAAACGATGAGGCTTCAATGGCACTTGCGTCAAGGACGAGAGCGAAGCCAAGCTGCCCGGTTGTCGCCAGAGCAAGAACAGTTGCTGCCGCACCCGCTCTCCGGAGCTTCCCAAGTCCAGTGCCCGCTTGTGCGCCTCCAGATAGTCGATCTGGTCGCTGTAGCCGATCGGGGACGAAGTCCATCAGACACCTCACAGTTTCCGCATCCGCTGGAGGTGAAGGTCACTTCATCTCGCTGGGTGCTGTGAGGTCAATGTAGGACTGAGATGCGCCTGTTTCGCTGCTGGATTTGGGCTGTTTTCCAGCAGATACGTGCTTTGCAGAACACGGGTTCTATGCGCTACCCAGAAAAAAGAACGCCCGGCGCGAGGGCCGGGCAAAGCAAAGTCGCTGTCACACGACTTTTCAGGGAGGAGGGCCGACTGTTAAGGCCGCCCCGGGCGCATTATCGATTCACACCGCGCAAAGCGTCTACGAAAAACTATGCTTGGTGCCCCTATGACGCATTCCAGTTTGAGTCGTCTGGTTCAACGACGCCACCGTGACCGGAGTGGCTACTGTGCAGCGATTGCTGTCCGCCGCAGCGACACGCTGAACTCACGGGCCCGGCGACATTGGAGTCATTGGGCACCCGCGCTGCCAGCGGCGGGGATGACTGATTCGAAAGGCACCGCCGACCTCGTCACTGACATGATTTCTCCTCAAAGCGCCGAGATCACGCGCTCGACCCCACGCCGTCCTTCAAACCGCCAGCTGACCATAGCGGCAGAGAGTTCATTGACGTCCCGCTCCTTGCACCTGCGCTGTATGTTTCAGAAGGAGTCACCGCTTCTTCAGGGTGGTGAGGATGTCAACTAATCGCGATTCCAGGCGGCCATCAGCACCGTGCCGACTTCATCTGCGCCAACATCTGTCTTTGCGGAAGTGCGTCGAGCGGTGGCCCGGCCTGACCGCACGCCGCCGTGACCCATTTTGGGAGCTGCTGAGTCGATCAGGAGCCCACCCAGCAATACCCGGTAGAACTCCTGGAACGCCTCCTCGATGGTCAGGTCGGCCTGGGCGAGGAATGTGGGGCGGCGCAACCTCAGTGCGGCTCCCAGGATGAGCTCGGACACCACCAGTCCGTGGCAAGGCGCGAAGACGCCCTGGTGTACCCCCTCGTCGATCAGTTGGGACAGTCTCACGGTGCGCGCCTGTTGGTAGCGGTCGAAGATGCTTCGGGCGGTTGCGGAGTCCTCCACATCTTTCAGGAACTGGACGCCGATGCGGCTGGCAGCACGGACGCCCACGCCGAGGTAGGCGGCAAGCGCAGCCGTCAGGTCTTGCTCACGTTCGATCAGCGCTTCGCCCTGAGCCAGGATGCCGTCGAAGAAGTGTTTCACTGCCGCACAGAAGATCTCCTCTTTCGTCTGTGCGATGTCGTAGAGACGTCGCCGCGAGCAGTGCATCCGCGCAGCGATCTCACCTACCGTCATGCCCTTGATGCCCTCCGCCAGCAGCAGATTGGTGAGCGCATCGAAGAACTCGTCGTCCGTGAGCTTCTTTTTCATACGGGTTTGTCCTGATGAAGTTTGGTACCAAATCAATTGACTTGGTACCGTGAAGACATGTCTAATGGTACCAATTTATCTTCATTGGTACCGAAAAAATGTCATGTATTCAATGCTTCCCAGGGCAGAGGTGCAACCCGCCTGCCCGTGCTGGAAACACGCAAATTGTCAACGATTGCGGGCTCCCGGCCCAGGCATGAACGGAGAGCTGCCGCGATGAATTTGCTGGATTTCTTCGATGCTGGCGTTGCCAGTCACCCGGACGCCTCGTGCTTCGTGGACTGCGAGAGTGGGGCTCCGGCCATCACCTACGCGCAGGCCGGAGCGTTGACCTGCCAGATCGCCAGGGGGCTGCAGGCCCTGGGACTCTCACCGGGCTTCCATGGCGCTGTGTTGAGCGGCAATGCCGGGGCTGCCTTCACGGCGCTGCTGGGGGTATTGCGCGCCGGGGGCGTCTGGCTGCCCGTCAACGCGCGCAACGCGGTAGAGGCCAACATCGAGTTCCTGCAGGACATGGACTGCGACGTTCTCTTCTACCAGGCCCGCTATGCGAGCCAGGTCGCGGAGATCCGCGGCAAGTTGCCCCGCATTCGCCATTGCATCGCGCTGGACGATGAGCAGGGGCCGGACCTGTCGGTCGCCCGGTTGGTCCAGGGCCATTCGCCCGAGCTGTTCGCGGCGCCCCTGCAGCCTCAGGGGCTGGCCATGATCATGGGCACCGGCGGCACCACGGGGCGTTCCAAGGGCGTCATGCTCAGCCACCGCAACCTGACGGCGACCATGGCCAACCACCTGTCGGCCATGGCCGTGACTGACCGCATGACCGTGCTGGCCGCGGCTCCCATCACGCACACGGCGGGGCTGGTGTCGATGCCCTTCATGGTGCGCGGCGGGCGCGTCGTGCTGATGGACGGCATCGACCCGCAGAAGCTGCTCCAGGTGATCGAGCGGGAGCGGGTGAACATGCTGTTCCTGCCGCCGACGGTCATCTACACACTGCTGGCCCAGCCCAACGTGCGTGATTTCGACTTCTCTGCCCTGCGCTACCTCATGTACGGCGCGGCGCCCATGTCGCCCGACAAACTGGCGGAGGCCATTGAAGTGTTCGGTCCCGTCATGCTGCAGATCTATGGCCAGGCGGAAGTGCCCGGCGCCATCTCTGTGCTGCGGGTCGAGGACCATTTCGTGGACGGGCAGGTGGCGCCCCGCCAGCGCCTGCTGAGCGCCGGGCGCCGCTTTCCCTTCACGCGGGTGGCGATCATGGATGACGACGGCAACCTGCTCACCCAGCCGGGGGCCGTGGGCGAGATCGTCGCGCAGGGCGACATCGTGACCGCGGGCTACTACAAGAATCCCGATGCCACTGCCGAAGTGCAGCGCCACGGCTGGCACTGCACGGGCGACGTCGGCTACTTCGACGAACAGGGCTTTCTGTTCATCGTCGATCGCAAAAAGGACATGATCGTCACGGGCGGCTTCAACGTCTTTTCGTCCGAGGTCGAGGCTGCCGTCATGGCCCACCCGGCCGTGAAGGATTGTGCCGTCATCGGCGTGCCCGACGACAAGTGGGGCGAGGCCGTCAGGGCGGTCATCGAACTGCGCCCGGGCCAGTCCGTGGAGCCGCAGGCGCTCATCCAGTTCGTCAAGGACCGCCTGGGCAGCGTCAAGGCGCCCAAGGAGGTCGAGATCGTCGAGCAGCTGCCGCGCAGCGCGGTGGGCAAGGTCCTGAAGAAGGAAGTCCGCAAGAAGTATTGGCACGCGCAGGAGCGGATGGTCTCCTGACCACTGCGCGCTTCAATTCAACGCACGTTTGGCAATTCAACCTGGAGGTATCGCAATGCAAGAACCCGTTCTAGTCGCCGGTGTCGGCATGACCCCTTTCAAGAAACCTGGCGACAACCTGCCGTACCCGGAAATGGCCGCGCTGGCGATCCGCCAGGCGCTACAGGACGCAGGACTGGCGTACTCCGATATTCAGGACGTCTATGCAGGCTATGTATATGGCGACTCGGCCAGCGGCCAGCGCGCGGTCTATGAGGTCGGCATGACCGGCGTGCCGGTGATCAACGTCAACAACAATTGCTCCTCCGGCTCAACCGCCTTGTACCTTGCGCGGAAAGCAGTTGCCAACGGGTCGGCCGACTGCGCACTGGCAGTGGGCTTCGAGCAGATGCCCTCGGGCGCCCTGAAGGCGCACTGGGATGACCGGCCCGATCCGCTCGACCGCTTCAACGGGGTCATGGATGAGGTGTTTGGCCATCCCGAGCTGCCCATGGCGATTCGCTACTTCGCTGCAGCGGGCCGCGAGCACATGGACCGGTACGGCACCTCCCTGGAAACCTTTGCCCGTATCCGCGCCAAGGCGAGCCGCCACGCCGCGCGCAACCCGCTGGCACTGTTCCGCAGGGAGGTAACAGTGGAAGAGGTGCTGGCCAGCGCCGCTCTGGTGCCGGGCACCATGACCCGCCTCATGGCGTGCCCACCGACCTGCGGTGCCGCTGCTGCAGTCTTCGTGAGCAAAAGGTTTGCCCAAAAGATGGGGCTAGACCCCCGTGTGCAAGTGCTGGCCCAGTCGCTGGTGTCTGACCGCCCCGGCGCGTTCAGCGACAAGTCAGGCATTTCCATCGTGGGCTTTGACATGACGCGCGAGGCCGCCCGCCAGGTCTATGAGGCATCGGGCATTGGGCCGCAGGACATCGACGTGTGCGAGCTGCACGACTGCTTCGCACAGAACGAGCTGCTCAGCTACGAGGGCCTGGGCTTCTGCGGCATCGGCGAAGGCCAGGCCTTTGTCGAGTCCGACAGCAATACCTACGGCGGCGCCGTCGTCGTCAACCCCTCGGGTGGGTTGCTGTCGAAAGGCCATCCGCTTGGCGCGACCGGCCTGGCGCAATGCTATGAGCTGGTTCACCAGATCCGCGGCAACGCCGAAGAGCGCCAGGTGGAAGGCGCGCGGTTTGCCCTGCAACACAACGCCGGACTGGGCGGTGCCACCGTCGTGACCCTCTATGGCCAAGCACAGTAAGGAGTACGGCATGGCGAAACGCTTGGAAGGCAAGGTAGCCCTGGTGACCGGTTGCGGATCGTCGGGCCCCGGCTGGGGCAATGGCAAGGCCATGGCCGTGCTGTTCGCCCGCGAGGGCGCCAAGGTTTATGGCTGCGACATTCATCTGGATGCCGCGCGAGAAACCGAAGCGATCGTGCGCCAGGAGGGCGGAACCATGAGCGTCGCCCAATGCGATGTGACCGATCCTGGCGCGGTGGAGTCGTTGATCCAGGACTGCATCGCTACCTTTGGCGACATCGACATTCTGGTGAACAACGTCGGCACCGCCCGAATGGGCGGGGTCGTCGAACAGAGCCTGGAGGACTGGCGCATGGTTTTCGACGTCAATCTGACTTCCATGTTCCTCACCTGCAAACATGCCATTCCCTCCATGCTCAGGAAAGGCAAGGGGAGCATCGTCAACATCGGCTCGGTGGCCGGCGTGCGTGACAGCGGTGTGGCCTATGTTTCCTACAGCGCTTCGAAGGCTGCGGTGCTCGGCTTTTCACGCAGCGTCGCCCTGCAATTTGCCAAACAGGGCATCCGCTCGAACGTACTGATGCCGGGCCTGATGAATACGCCGATGGTCCGGCAACCGTTGCTGAAACTGGCAGACGGATACCAGGAAGCATCGTTGGAAGAAACGCTGGAAAAGCGGGACAAACAGTGCCCGATGGGCCATATGGGAGAGGCATGGGACGTGGCCTACACCGCCCTGTGGCTGGCGAGTGACGAATCCAAATATGTTACTTCCGCCGAAATCATGGTCGACGGCGGCATTTCTGCCCGTATCGGCTAATCAGAAACTTTTTTAGATCAACCACAGGAGACAAATCATGGGTAATTTTGCGCAATGGTTCAGGAAAAGCATGGTGGTCGCAGCAGCAGCCACCATCGGAATGGCGTCCACGGGGTACGCACAGTCCAAGCCGGAGAAATTCAAGATCGGCGGTGTGCTGTCCCTCTCTGGCCCCTATGGCTTGCTGGGCGAGGACATGCGGCGGGGCGTGCAGATCGCTGTGGAGGAACGCGGCGGCAAGGTGCTGGGCGTTCCGATCGAAATCACCTGGGAGGACGATGAGACCAAGCCTCAGCCGGCCGTCCAGAAAGCCACCAAGCTGATCTCCGAAGGTTCTCACATGATTTTTGGAGCGCTGAGCTCCTCATCGACGCTGGCAGTCATGAACGTGACCAAACAGCGCAAGATCCCTCATCTTGTCACCATTTCGGCAGACGACAAGATCACCGTGCCCGGCGGCTCCCGCTACACGTTCCGCACCTCCAACAACCTGGACATGGAAAACCGCATGGCACTGGTGTACATGCAGGAAAAGAAACTCAAACGAATCTACGCGGTCACCGCCGACTACCAGGCCACCCGTGACGGCTACGTTTGGATCAAGTCCCAACTCGAACCCAACGGCATACAGGTCGTGGGCGAAGACTTCCCCCCATTTGGCAACCGCGACTACTCGTCGATCGTTGACAAGGTAGCCAAGTCGAACGCTGACGGCGTGTTGCTGATGATGACCGGCTCCGATGTGGTCACCTTCCTCAAGCAAGCCGGCCAGGTCAATCTGGGAAAAACCAAACTGCTTTTCGGTCCCGTGGCTGCCGATGACACGATGGTGGCGGCCGTTGGGCCGGCTGCAGTGGGTGTCAACTCCGGCCAGCGCTACCACTACACCGTCGACAACGCGGCGAACCAGAAGTTCGTTGAGGCCTATCGGAAGAAGTTCGGCATGTTCCCCAGCATGACGGCAGGAGAGGCCTACGACGGCATGGCATGGTGGCTCGACACGGTGGAAAAGACGGGCTCCTGGGACAAGGAAAAGTGGGTGGACGCATTTGCGACCAGCGTTCGCGAAAACTCCGTTGAAGGTAAGAAAACCATGCGTGCCTGCGACCATCAAGCGGCACAGCCTGGATTCTGGAGTGAGGTGGTGCATGGCACCCCGCCAGCCCCGGCTTTGACGATGAAGGTCACCAAGGTCTTCCCCGAAGAGAAGCTTTTCGCACCCTGCAAAAACTGAGGACCGCACCGCGCGCAGGCTCCGCTGGGAGCCTGCGTGCAACCTGGTTACTCCTACCCGGTGAATCGATATGTCAACTATTGTGATTGGCTTGAGCTTGGGCATGCTGCTGTTCCTACTGGCAGCGGGCCTGACGCTCATCTTTGGCATGCTGGGCGTGATCAATTTCGCCCACGGCGCCATTTACATGCTCGGCGCCTACATCTCGTATGAGACAGGAAGGCGCACAGGCTCTTTTCTCATGGGGGCGCTGGTTGCCACACTCTTCACCGCACTGGTGGGGGCGGTGGTTGAAAAACTCACGCTGCGCCCACTCTATGAACGCCCCCATTTCTACCAATTGATCCTGACCTTCGGGCTGATCCTGGTGCTGAGCGACCTGGTGCGCTTCTTCTGGGGACCGGGCTACCAGGAGGTACCGATTCCGCAACTGTGGAGTGGCACGGTGGACATGCTGGGCAGCACAATCCCTATGTACCGGCTTTTCGTGATCGGATTCGGCGCCCTCATTTCGGTGGGGCTCTACCTCGTGCTGGAGAAAAGCACTTTCGGCATGCTTGTGCGGGCCGCAAGCAGCGACGCAGAAATGGTGCGCATCCTGGGACTGCCGGTGGGCACCATCCGCATGGCGGTCTTCGCCATCGGCTGTGGACTGTCCGGCCTTGCCGGTTCCATTGCAGCGCCGTTGTTCCCGATCGAGCTGGGCATGGCGACCAACACCATCATCGACTGCTTCATCGTTGTCATTCTGGGTGGCCTCGGGAATATCCGTGGGGCGATCGCTGCATCAATGCTGATCGGCATGGTCCGCGCCATCGGCTATGTGTATATGCCAGGCTGGGTGGACATCATGACTTTCGTGCTGCTGATTGGCACCCTTTTGACGCGCCCGCAGGGCCTGTTCCACCGGACGGCGAGGACGGCATGAAGCTCACCAAATTTGATATTTACTTTGGCTTGCTGCTGGCTGCGGCGAGCATCGTGCTGCCCTTCCTCAGTCCAGGGGAGGCCATGATCCAGTTGCTCACATTGGCGGCCATTTGGGCAATCTTCGCCATCGGATTCGATTTCGTCTTCGGCTCGCTGGGCATGGTGTCCTTCGGGCATGCCACCTTCCTGGGAGTGGGCGGCTACGCGGTGGCCCTGGCAACCCAGAAATACGGTCTGCCGTTCTATGGCGGAGCAGTCCTTGCTATTGCCGTGGGTGCGGCTTTTGCTCTGCTTTTCAGCTTTTTCGCCCTGCGGGTCTCCGGCATCTTCTTCGCCCTGGTCACCTTGGCGCTATCGCAGTTGATCTTCATCCTGGCCGACAGCAAGCTGCGAAGCTTCACGGGCGGTTCGGATGGCATCTCCGGCGTCGAACGCCCCAATTTTCTGGGCATCGACTTCTTCGATCCTGTGAACTACTACTGGTTTGTTCTGGGCCTATATGCCTTGGTCATGCTGGCGGTGATATCCCTGCGCAGCTCGCCGTTCGGACGCGTGATCGCAGCGATCCGGGACAATGAAACCCGTGCCGATCAGTTGGGCTTCAACGTCAACCGCTACAAGCAAATCACCTTCGTGATTTCTGGAGCCCTGAGCGGCCTGGCGGGTGCCTTGCTGGCTTCGCTGCTGATGTACATGAACCCCCAGATGCTGCATTGGACAACATCTGGGGACGTCATCATCATGACACTGCTGGGCGGCTCCGGCACGCTCTGGGGCGCAACCGTCGGCGTGCTGGTCTTCGAGTTCCTGAAGGAATGGCTGAGCAGTTGGACCGAGTACTGGTATGGCGTTCTGGGCACAGTGTTCATCCTCGCGACCATCTTCTTCCCGCGCGGCATCATCGGTGAACTGGAGAAGGGTTTCGCGACTTACCAGAAAAATCGCCGGGGAGGTGCACGATGAGCCAGGTAGCACTCAAATGCGAGGGTGTGACCGTGAGTTATGGCGCCCTGAGGGCCGTCAACGACGTCAGCCATGATTTTCAAGAAGGACGCATTTACGGCCTGATCGGGCCCAACGGCGCGGGCAAGACGACGCTGCTCAATGTCCTGGCCGGGCGGCAAATGCGCCATGACGGCAAGGTGTTCTGCCGCGGCCAGGAAATCAGCCAGCGTCCCGCTTACGAACGGGCCCGCATGGGCATTGGGCGCAGCTTCCAGATCATCAAGATCTTCGGAGAGATGACGGTTGCTGAGAATCTGCTGATCGCGGCCCAGTCCCGCCGACCGGGATTCCAGCCTTTCTGGGCAAGCAGCAGCTTCGACAAGCAGTTCCAAGAGCAACTCGATGCCATCCTGGAGCTGACAGGGCTTGCCGCCCACCGCGACGACATCGCGGGCACGCTGCCCTATGGCTTGCAACGCTCGTTGGAGCTGGGCGTGACCTTGCTGCCCGACCCCAAGATTCTGCTGTTAGACGAGCCACTGGCCGGCATTGGCCACCATGAAATTCAGGCAGCGCTGGAATTGATCCAGAAGGTCGCGGTGGGGCGGACGGTGCTCCTGATCGAGCACAACATGGATGCGGTGATGTCTCTTTCCCACGAAATCGTGGTCATGAGCAACGGTTCTGTCATCGCCTGTGGGTCTCCCGAGGACATTCGCAAAAACGAATCGGTGCGCTCGATTTACCTTGGGGAGGACGCCCTGTGATCGAACTCGAAAAAGCTAGCGTCAAGTATGGACAAGCCCTGGCGCTGGAAGAAATTTCCGTACGTATCGATGCCCATGAAATCGTCGCCATCGTCGGACGCAACGGCGCGGGCAAGACCACTCTGCTCAAAGCCCTGATGGGCTTGATGCCTCTGGTCGCTGGTCGACGTCTGCTGGGTGAGCAAGACATTTCAGGATTCGGCGTGGAAGCCATTGCCAAGCTCGGCGTGGCGCTGGTACCCGACACACGCCGGATCTTCCCTAACTTGACGGTACTGGAAAACCTGAAGATTGGCACTCTGGCACACCAGCCGGGGCACTGGACCATTGAGCGGGTGCTGGAGGTCTTTCCGCGCCTGGCAGAGCGGTTGAACTTCGGTGGCGACCATCTTTCCGGCGGGGAGCAGCAGATGCTTTCCATCGGACGCGCCTTGCTGAGCAATCCCCGCATCCTCCTGCTTGACGAACCCACCGAAGGCTTGGCGCCCGTCATCGTGGACCAACTGGTTCGGGTGTTCAGCGAAGTCCATAGCCAGGGCACCGGCATCGTCCTGGTGGAGCAGAACCTTAAGGTTCCCATGAAGCTGGCCCACCGCCAGTACGTGCTGGACCACGGCCAGGTCGCCTGGTCTGGCACGGCGCAGGAGCTCAATGCCCAGCGCGCCCATGTCGAAGGCCTCATCACGACAGGTTCCGCAACATGACCCGACATGCTCAACGCATGCCCAACACAGACACTTCCATGAACGCCAACACCTGCGCACGCATCGCACCGCTGCATGAAAGCGACCCCCGCTCCCAAGATCCGGTACTCGAGGATCTGGTGAATTTCGTCGGCTACCGTCCGAACGCGCTGCTGACCATGGCACGCAAGCCTGGTGTGGTGCCAGCGCTGCTCAAGCTGCTGGGCGTGACACTGCGTGGCGATGGCCTGCTACCGCAATCCCTGCGCTTTCTGATCGCGGCGGAAGCCGCACGTGGTGCGCGCTGCCGCTATACGACAACGCACCTCGTACATGCTGCCAACCACCTGGGCGTTGACTGGGACAAGCTGGCCGCGTTGCCGTCGTACCAGAACGATCCCCGGTACACGGAACAGGAACGAAAGGCGCTGGCCATCGCCACCGCCGGGGGGCGCCTGCCGGTGCGCGAACCGGCACGGGCTATGGAGCAGGCCAAGCAGGTCTTCTCTGAAGAGGAAATCGTGGAGATCGTGTCCTGCGTGGCCATGGCCGGCTGGTTCAACCGCTGGAATGGCCTGATGGGTTCCGAGCTGGAACCCGTTCCCTCCGAGGCGCTGTCCCATGTCCCCTGGCTCCAGGACCTCGAAGTCTGAGCTCGCAGCGCATCCATATTTCCTGGAATGGAGAAAGAGAAGGCTATGTACAGCCGCATCCACGAGCCCCACGCCTGCACGCTGACCGATGCCCTGCGCGTATGGGCCGCCAGCCACTCCGGTGCGCCCTGGCTGGAAGACAGCCAGGGGAACGCACTCACCGCCGGGCAGGCCTTAGAAGCCAGCCAGCGGTTTGCCCGCTTCCTGCACCAGCTGGGCGTGCAGCCCGAGGAGCGCGTCGGCATCTTCATGTCCAACAGCTGCGCCATGGTAGCAACCACGTTCGGCGTTGGCTACCTGCGGGCCAAGGCGGTGATGCTCAACACCGAGTTGCGTTCCTCCTTCCTGCGCCACCAGTTGAACGACTGCCAACTGGCCACAATCGTGGTGGACGCGGTGCTGGTCGAGCACATCGCCAGCCTGGCGGACGAATTGCCCCACCTGCGCACCCTGATCGTGGTGGGCGACGCGCCCGCCGCCGTACCCGGACGCTGGCGTCAGGTGGCCTGGATGGACAGCAGCGCCTGCGCGGCGTGGGAAGGCCCTGCTCCCCGACCCGAGGACATCTTCTGCATCATGTACACCTCCGGTACCACCGGGCCGAGCAAGGGCGTGCTGATGCCGCACTGCCACTGCGCTCTGATCGGGCTGGGGGCCATACGCAGCCTGGAAATCACCGCCGCCGACAAGTACTACATCTGCCTGCCCCTGTTCCACGCCAACGGCCTGTTCATGCAGCTGGGGGCGACGGTGCTGGCGGGCATCCCGGCCTTCCTCAAGCAGCGGTTCAGCGCCAGCACCTGGCTGAGCGACCTCCGGCGCAGCGGCGCCACATTGACCAACCACCTCGGCACGACGGCCATGTTCGTCATCAACCAGCCGCCCACAGGACAGGACCGCGACCACCGCCTGCGCGCGAGCCTGAGCGCGCCAAATCCGGCGCAGCACGAGGCCGTGTTCCGCGAGCGCTTCGGTGTGAAGGACGTGCTGTCCGGGTTCGGCATGACCGAGGTCGGCATTCCCATCTGGGGGCGCATCGGGCACGCGGCGCCGAACGCTGCCGGGTGGACGCATGAGGACCGGTTCGAGATCTGCATCGCCGACCCCGAAACCGACGTGCCCGTGCCCGCCGGACAGGTCGGCGAAATTCTGGTGCGGCCCAAGGTGCCCTTCGGCTTCATGGCAGGCTACCTGAACGTTCCGGAAAAGACGGTCGAAGCATGGCGCAACCTCTGGTTCCATACCGGGGACGCGGGCATACGGGACGCGCAAGGACTCATCACCTTCGTGGACCGCATCAAGGACTGCATCCGTCGCCGTGGTGAAAACATCTCGGCCACGGAAGTCGAGGCCGTGGTCAGCCAGTTGCCCGGCATCCACGAAGTTGCGGCTTACGCCGTTCCGGCGCAAGGTGCGGGTGGCGAGGATGAGGTGATGCTGGCCCTGGTGCCCAGCGAAGGCGTGACGCTGGACATGGCGGACATCGTCCGCCAGGCCAGCGCCCAGTTGCCGCGCTTCGCCAAGCCGCGCTACCTGCGCCAAATGGACTGTCTGCCGAAGACGGCGACGGGCAAGATCCAGCGTGCCATCCTGCGTCAGCAAGGCAGCGCCGACGCCTACGATGCCGAGGCGGCACACAGCCAGTAAACACGAGAGCACACGATGTCGGAAAAGTTGCGCGGCAAGGTGGCTGTGGTCACCGGCTCTGGGCGGGGCATCGGCCGTGCGATGGCCATCAAGCTCGCGAGCGAAGGTGCCAGGCTCGTCCTCAATGACCTTGACGTTGCGCCCGCCGAAACCGTGCGCGAGGAAATCCTCGCGCTGGGCGGCGAAGCGGTGGCCTGCTGCGGCAGCGTGGCTGACGCCGGTTTCGCCGACCGGCTGATCGGCACCGCCACCGGCGCGTTCGGCGGGCTGGACATCCTCATCAACAACGCTGGCTACACCTGGGACAACGTCATCCAGAAGATGAGCGACGAACAGTGGGAGGCGATGATCGACGTACACCTGACCGCGCCGTTCCGCATTCTGCGGGCGGCTCAGCCGGTGATTCGAGCGCTGAGCCATGCCGATTCAGCGGCAGGCCGCCGCGTAGTGCGCAAGGTGGTCAATATTTCCTCGGTTTCAGGCGTCTTCGGCAATGCCGGCCAGGCCAACTACTCCGCCGCCAAGGCCGGCATCATGGGCTTGACCATGACACTGGCCAAGGAATGGGGCCGCTTGAATACGACGGTCAATTGCGTGGCCTATGGCCTCATCAAGACCCGCGCGACCGAGGCCACCTCGGACGGGAACGCCACCATCGAGGTCGAGGGGCGCGAGATCAAGGTGGGCGTGAACCCGGATCTGATGGCCATGATGGAGCGCAGCATCCCGCTGGGCAGGGCTGGTACGCCGCAGGAGGCTGCCGGTGCGGCCTACCTGTTCTGCATTCCCGAGTCCGACTACGTGAGTGGCCAGACCGTGCTGTGCACGGGTGGACTCACGGGCATTTGAACCTTCACACCAGCTTTTTTCGTATGTCGAAGCCCGAAACCACCGCACTACAGTACCCTTTCGAGCCACCTGCTCCAGGTCATGCGGCGGAAATCGCCCCTGGCGTGCACTGGATCCGGCTGTCCATGCCATTCCGGCTGGACCACATCAACGTCTGGGCCATCGAAACGCACGATGGCTGGGTGCTGGTGGACACCGGTCTGAACGACCCCGGCACCGTGGCAGCATGGCTGGCACTCATGGCCCAGGGGCCGCTGGCGCGCCCGCTGCAGGGTGTGTACGCCACGCACATGCACCCCGACCACATCGGCCTCGCGGGTTGGTTCACGCGCCGCGCCGGTGTACCGCTCTACATGAGCCGCCTTGAATACCTCACCTGCCGCGTCATGCACGCCGACACGAGCCGTGAGGCACCGCCCGACGGCGTGCTGTTCTGTCGGCGCGCCGGCTGGTCCGAGGCTGCTATCGAAAGCTATCGCAGCCGCTTCGGCAGTTTTGGCAAGCACATCCACGCACTGCCAGAGAGCTTCCGACGCCTGCAAGATGGAGAACAGATTTCATTGGGCACGCATACCTGGCAGGCGGTCACCACCAGTGGCCACTCGCCGGAACATATCAGCCTTTACTGCCCGGACCTGAAGCTGCTGATCGCGGGCGATCAGGTGCTGCCGCGGATTTCGTCCAACGTTTCGGTGTTCGCCAGCGAACCCCAGGCCAACCCGCTCAAGGAGTGGTACGAATCGCTGGAAAAGCTGCTGCAGATGGTGCCCGCCGATGTGCTGGTGCTGCCCTCCCACAACGAACCCTTTTACGGACTGCACGAACGCCTGCACGCGCTCAAGGCCAACCAGACCCAGGCGCTGGTGCGGCTGCGCCAGCAGTTGCAGGGTGGACCGCAGCGGATCGTGGACGTATTCCCCGCCCTGTTTCACCGCTCCATCGGCGAGAAGGATGAACAGCAACTGAGTCTCGCCACGGGGGAAGCCGTGGCTTGCATGAACTACCTCATCGCAGAACGTGCCGTGGATTGCACCGTGGATGGAAATGGCGTCGCGTGGTACGCGCTGAAACAATGAAGCACTGAGTAAGCGCGCCTTCCCCCCAATATATCGGCGCAACCGCGCGGCCATCCCACTTTTGAAGCAGTAGACCTAGGCGGCAAAGATGGTGTCCACCAATTCGATTTAGGCGAACACCATGCCGCAGGAAATGAAAGTCAGGTATTGGCACCAGCAGTCATAGACCAAGCCAAGCTTGGTGACGACTCTCAGCCTACAACAGCCCGTAAAGACGGGCAATGCGAACAGCTGTACGCCGGTCAGGGGCCCCCAGTTTGGCATTGAGTCGCTGAAACCGGCAGTCGATGGTTTTGGCCTCCAGATTCATAGCGGCGCCGATGACCTTGCTGCTGTGGCCGGCGGCCTCGTGATGCAGGAGGTTCAAGTCGGCTTCTGTGAGGGTCGCCCCTCGGAGCAGCTCCTCGCGCATGGATTTTGCGATCCAGTGATGCAGCTCCATGGCCAGCGCACGCGCCAGCACCCGCACCTGGGGAAAATTTTCGCCGTCAAATCTATCGGAGTCTGCAGATCCCAGGCACAGGACACCCACCCGGGAGAGTCCCACGGGGCTCGGAGCCGGAGCAATCAGGGCAGCGGCGAAGCCATGCTCTGCAGCTGCTTGGACAAAGGCGTCTTCTTCAGTGGATGAGCAGGCCAAGTTGCTGGAGCGGGCGGGTTCCGCGTTGCTCGATGCATACCGCAACCAGGGATCATGTTCGAACCACCGGTGAGAGGCGTATTCCGCCGCCCATGATGGATCGCAGGCCCACAGTGACCGAAGAGATGTTCGGGTCGCATCGTCCCGAAGGCAACTCAGAAAGACGCCAGCATCCGCACCGAGACCTACAACGGCCTCTTGAAACAGTGAAATCACCTCGCCGGAAGACCTCACATCTGTGATCAGCGGAAGCACCTTCAAAACACGAACGTTGTCCACGATGGCACGCTCACGCGATGCAAACCGGTTGGGATCGGCGTTGGTCTGCAAGTGCCGCATGGCCTTCACGCACCAGCTTGCTGAACAGCAGGCCATCTTCAAACCTCAGGGGCTCATGGGCACACCAGTGGTCGAAGCTCTTCACGTCACCAAACACCATCGTCTGTACCAGCCGCATGCCCGTACCCTGACGTTGGGTGCGCTCCATCAGCAGACCATGGTTGATCCCGCGCAGCAAGAAGGTTACAGCACCATCGCCTGATGCCAGCGAGGTCTCGCCTGCCGCAACAGGCGGAGCATTGCGACCTGCTGTGGACGTCGAGATGCCGGCCCGCTTCGCGATCAATGCAGAACGTTTGGACCCCAGGGGTCGGGCGGGCGCGTCGATGGGGTCGATGCGACGTTTGACCGGGGGTCGAGCCAATACCGAAGGTGCTGACGGCGTCACCTCGGGAGTTTGAAGGTTGTTCATCCCCACTCCTGCAGGCCTGGTTGACCGACAGGCCGCTCAGTGCTGACACTGCGTGGCCCACGTATCAAGTCTCAACAGACTGGATGGAGGGAAGGGTAGACAAGCCCGTCTCGCGCTGTCAAAGGAAATCCGGTCAGGGCGACCAAATCTGCAGCTGGTTCAGTCGGGCTAAACGACGAAAGCCCGGTGCACGTTGCGCGTCAAATCACTGCCGGTGCGCTGCTTTGGCTCAAAGCATTCAGCAACGAGAACGCATCGTCGGCTCGGTCCACCGGAATGAACAGGTGATCGTGGTGGAAGGCGGCGACCGCGTTGCAAGGTATGCCCGCCTTGGCCAGGGCTGTGGAGATCATGGCAAGAAAGCCGATAGCCTCCAGTGACGAATGCACGGTGAGCGTGATGAGTTTGGCCTCGAAGATGTAGGGCACCTGGACCCGTATGGCTTGAGAGAACTCAACGATGGCCGTCAGGCCTTCTGACTCCGTGAACGTGCAAATGGGAGCGAGGCCGACAGGGAGGCGATGGTCCGGGAAGGTGCAGTACACGTAGGTCTCTGGCCGAAGATCAGGGGCCATCAACTGCTGCAGCCGAACTTGGTCTTTTTCTCCGATCATCCGATGGCCTCCTGCACAGGGCAATGGTGTTGGCTTTCGGCGCTGATTATGGTCGGCTGGAGTTCATCCTGCGCGTGCAGGAGTACGCGGGTGCACCGCTGAAAGGACCGGTTTAGCTGAATTGACGTGAGGTCAAAGTTCCTAAACCACCAGCACGCTGCTGGGATCTCCTGCTACCGTTTGGCGCGGCCTGGGCCTTGTGCTCCGACATACGCTCCCGTGCGCTGCGAGGCCGTCCGCAGCCACACGCCGTGAGGAAGGGGTGTCCATCATGACAACGACTTCGCATGTCCTTGCGGACATGGCCGCGCTTCGATCAGAGCTGCACCAACAGGGTGATCCACACCGCCAGCTGTTTCGATTAGAGCCTTGGCGTGCTGTGCTGGACATAGCCTTCGACTGGCTCATCGTACTCAGCTCGGTGGCGCTGGTCGTTTGGTGGAGCGAGATGTGCGCGCCTCTGGCCGTTGTGCTGATCGCCAACCGTCAACGTGCGCTCGGCAACATCCTCCACGATGCGGGGCATCGAAATATTTGGCGGGATCCCCTGAGAAACGACCTGGTGGCGCGAATTTTCATCGCGCCCTTGCTGTTCTCCAGCCTGTCCCGCTACCGCGAAACACACTTCAAACACCACATGGAACTGGGGACCGAGGGTGGAGATCCTGATCTTCTGTTTTCTTCTCGGAATTCCTCAACGTCCTGGGTGTCGCACTACTTGGACCAGGTCCTTTCGTTGAACGCGTGGCTTTCTTCGTTTCGTGGACACCTGTTTTCGTGTCAGGTCCGAACCGTCAGTCAGCTCTACATCCTCGCGTGGTGGGGCGGTGCCATGGCGCTGATGTGGACCGTGGCTGGCCCCGACTTCACCATCACCTTCATGGCTTTGTGGCTGCTGGCCAGGGCGAGCGCTTTTCATCTGATCACCACCTTTCGTGAAATGTGTGACCACCTCGGCCTTCAACCAGGCGGCGTGTTCACCTTCTCCCGCGACATGGTTTGCCACGGCTTCTGGCGCAAGCTCATCCACCCGCGCAACAACGGCTACCACCTCACCCATCACCTCTTGCCGGCCGTGCCTTACTACCGACTGCCCGAGGCGCACCGGCTGCTGAAAGGGCAGGGGGTTTTTCAAGAGCGCGGCAAGGTCTGTTGTTCGTATTTCACGGGCCCAGACCCGGTCACTTCAACATGGATAGGACCGGGGCAGTTTCAATGAACAGGTCGCTGGGCAGCCTGCAAGTTGCTGCGCTGCTGGTCTCTGCGAGTTACGGGATCGGCTTCCTTTTCGGTTCGGGCGAGCTTGCGCTCTCTCACGGCATGGCGGGCAGCATCTACGGGGTCGCAACCGGTTTCGGCATGCTGGTGTTGGCCGTTTTTGCACGGAAGCTGTGTGCCGTGGGACTCCCGGTCTGGGCGCTGTTTGGCCGTGCTTACGGGGCGCAGCTTGAAGGCATGGTGGCTCTGCTCTCGTTAATCTGGATGTCGGGCGTTCTGGCAGCCCAGATTCAGGGCGGAGTGGCTGTACTGGTGTTGCTCGGTCTTGGTGAGGTGAACGGGTACATCACGATTTTGTTGCTGATCTACGGCGCGTCGCGTTTGAACCTGCGGTTCGCATCTGCCGTGTTTGCCATTTGCCTCCTTGCGAGCGCTGCGGTGCTGGTCTATGCCCTGGTTGTTGCGGATGGCGTTGACCTATACCTGTCCGCGCCGATCCAAATTTGAGCCACCGTGCCGACTGAATATTGAGCCAGGGGTGGAAGCCGACTTTTGTGGGGTCGGCTGTGGATAAGTGTAGGTGCTGTCCTGGTTCGGCGATCTCCTTGTTGTTGTGTTGAAGGCGATGGGCAAGACGCGCAGGGCGTAGCCCGTAGCGGCTTGCACAGCGCGGCACTTGCTCAGAATGGGTCGGGCTCAGCCTGCGTCGAGGCACTCTTTCGCGCCTGCTCGCGGGCCTTGATCCGCTTCGTGGCTGCGGCCGTGCTGCGACTGAACCGGATCGACTCGTTGCCCGTCTCCACGATGTGGCAGTGGTGCGTGAGTCGGTCCAGCAGCGCGGTGGTCATCTTCGCGTCGCCGAACACGCTGGACCATTCGGCGAAGTCCAGGTTGGTCGTGATCATCACGCTGGTGTGTTCGTACAGCTTGCTCAGCAGGTGGAACAGCAGCGCCCCACCGGCCTGGCTGAACGGCAGATAGCCCAGCTCGTCCAGAATGACCAGGTCCATGCGCAGCAGGCTGGCTGCGATGCGCCCGGCCTTGCCTTGGGCCTTCTCCTGCTCCAGTGCGTTGACCAGATCGACCGTGGAGTAGAAGCGCACCCGCTTGCCGTGCCGGGTGATGCCCGAGACGCCCATGGCCGTGGCCAGATGCGTCTTGCCTGTGCCCGGGCCGCCAACCAGCACCACGTTGTGCGCCTCGTCGGTGAAGGCCGTGGTGGCCAGCGTCTCCACCAGCTTGCGGTCCACCGGTGAGACCTCGAAGTCAAAGCCCGCCATGTCGCGGTGCACCGGGAACTTCGCCGCGTGCATCTGGTGGCTGACCGAGCGCATCGCCCGGTCCGTGCCCTCGGCCTGCAGCAGGTGCTCGATCAGCCAGCGCGAGGACTCGATGCCCACACCGCCAGCCTCGCCACCGCCTTGCTCGACCAGATCGGCCCACGCGCCGGCCATGCCGTGCAGGCGCAGTGCCTTGAGTTCGACCAGCACGTCAGTCTTCATGGCTGGCTCCCTCGGTGGTGACGCCCACGGTGTTGTCCATGGTGTCCGAGCGCAGGCTGTCGTAACGCGCCGTGTTCGCCAGCGGCGGCGTGCTCACTCTCAGCAGTGTGGCCGCCGTGGGCGGCAACGGCTGCGCGTTGAGCCGGTTCAGCACATTGACCACGTGCTCCACGCTGACCTTGCCCGGTGCACCGCTCTCCAGCGCCAGTTCGATGGCCACCAACACCGCGTCCAGACCGGCGCTGAGCACGATGGCCAGCACCTGCGCCATGACCCGGTCGCCGCCCGGGTTGCGCAGCAGTCCACGGCGCAGCCGCTGCAGCGGCTCGGGCATGTCGGCAAAGGGGGCGCCGTTTCTCAGCGCGCCGGGTTTCCTCTGCAGCAGCGGGATGTAGTGCTGCCAGTCGTACCGGGTCTCGCCCGCGTTGCTCAGCCGTTCGTGGCGCGCGATGACCTCATCATCCGCCACCACGACCACGCTGCCCGGGTACAGCCGCGTGCTGACCATCTGGCCCACCCGTTCGCACGGCACCGAATAGCGGTTGCGCGCCACCGACACCAGGCAGGTGCTGGAGACCCGCGCGGGTTTCTCGACGTAGCCATCGAAGGGCACCGGCATGGGCATGAGGTGCGCCCGCTCGTGTTCGAGCATCTCGGCCACGCTGAACTGGGTGTGTTCGGGGTGGCGCACCTCGTCCCACAACTCGCGGCAGCGCTGGCCCAGCCAGGCGTTGAGTTCGGTGAAGCTGCCGAACTTGATCTTGGCCGCGTCGATCCAGATGCGCCGGCGGCTGTCTTGCACGTTCTTCTCCACCACCCCTTTCTCCCAGCCGCTGGCCACGTTGCAGAAGTCCGGGTCATAGAGGTAGTGCGCGCACATGGTGGCAAAGCGCTCGTTGACGATGCGCCCCTTGCCCTTCTTGACCTTGTCCACCGCGGTCTTCATGTTGTCGTAGATGCCCCGGCGCGCCACGCCGCCCAGCGCGGCGAAGCTGCGGGTGTGGGCATCGAACAGCATCTCGTGGCCCTGGCTGGGGTAGGCCACCAGCCAGAAGGCCCGACTGGCGCACAGCTTCATGTGTGAGACCTGCACCCGGTAGTAGATGCCACCGATCACCAGGCCTTCCTCGCTCCAGTCGAACTGGAAGGCCTCGCCCAGCTCGAAGGCCAGGGGCACAAAGGCGTTGCCCGCAGACTCCTGACCTTCGCCCTGGCGCCAGGCCCGGATGAAGTCGGTCACCCGCGTGTAACCGCCTTCGTAACCCGCAGCTTTGATCTCGGCGTACAGCGCCTTGGCCGTGCGACGCTCGCGCTTGGGCCTGTGTGCGTCTGCTTTCAAGGCCTGCCTGAGCACGTCGTGGAACGCCGTGAGTTTGTTGGGCTGTTCACTGCGCCGGTACTTCGGTGGACCGTCCACCTCACCGTTCAGCCACTTCGCAACCGTGTTGCGCGAGAGCCCTGTCATGCGCGATATCTCGCGCTCCGACTTGTTCTTCCGGGCATGCAAATGCCGGATCCTGCCAATCATGTCCATGGTGATCACTCCTTGTCCTCTGCTGCACAAAAAAACAGCAGAGTAGGTTGTTCACCTGGCTCAGTTTTGGGTCGGCACTACCCTCAAAAGTGGCTCAGTTTTCG
This sequence comes from Betaproteobacteria bacterium HGW-Betaproteobacteria-3, assembly GCA_002842205.1. GTDB lineage: Bacteria > Pseudomonadota > Gammaproteobacteria > Burkholderiales > Burkholderiaceae_C > PHCI01. The sequence continues at coordinate 57,495 of PHCI01000024.1, forward strand.
GTCGGCGCCAACAACCTATACCTCCAGGCGATCCCCGTTTTCAGCGAGGACTTGTCCACCTTCAGACCATCCCGCGTATTCGCCATCGCACTGGCCATTGGATTGTTGGTGTGCACCGGTGCCGACTATCAGCAGTTCGTGTTGGCCGCGCGCTCGCCCGTGGCCGCAGTGTGTGGCTGCGTTCTGGCTGGGCTGCTGCTGTTTGTGATCGCTTTCTTGCCGTCGGCGGTGGTGGTCGCCATGCAGAAGGGGGGAATGCTGGGCACCTTGACGGACACCAAGCAAGTGGTGCCCTGGGTGCTGGGGCGGGTCGCTGGATCCGCGGGGCAAGGCGCTGACAAACTGATGCTCATCTCACTGTCAGTGGCCGCATTGGGTGCAGGCGCAGCGGTCTTGCGAGCCATGTCAGAAGCACTGGCGTGTGCCGTTTCTGGCCATCGCTCGGCGCGCCACCCAATGTTTGCATTCATCGCCCTGGGCGTGAGCGCATTCCTCGCTTCACGTGACCAGGGCATCGTGAACACCATGGTGTCGGTCAACGTGGTCTACATCGCCAGCATCGGCGTCTGCTTTGCAACCATGGTCACGGGGATCGTCATACCTGCTCAGCACGCGCGGTGGATCATGGCAATGGGCTTCACCGCTTCAGTCGTGGTGTATCTGGTGGGCTGGATGGGGCAGCATGGCGAAGGCACCGATCTGGTGTCACTGGTGCTCGGATGCCTCTTGTCCGCTGCCACTGCCCTTTGGTTTCGCTTTGTGGACGGGGGTTGGTCTGGCAGGTTCTCCGGCCTGCATCGGTGATGGATCGAATCTGGCCGAAGGCTCCAAGCTTCGTCGAGCCACTTTGACAATGAGGGCGGTAATGTCACTGGCCATGGGTGGTTCAAGGTCCCAGTGGTGCCAGAACAGGTCCACCATCTCCAGTACGCTGGGGCAGACGTCCACGAGTTGGCCTGCATCAACGAGAGGCCTTGCCTGCCAGCTGGGAATCAGCCCATAGCCAGCACCCATAGCAACACCTTCGAGCAAAGCGACAGGTGAGGGCAGGTAATGCCTGGCGTACCGCTCGACAGCAAATCCGAAATGCCTCTTCAGGAAGTCGTCGTGCAGCGAGTCCTTGCGGTTGAACAACACAGCCGGTGCTGAAAGCACGGCGGGCACAGTGAGCCCTCCTGGAAAGTGCGTGGCGGCGAAGGCTGGCGTCGCATAGCAGCGGTATTCCATGGCACCCAGGCATTCCGCAAAGAACCCGTCGGCCGGCTTGGCTGACGTTGAAATGCACCCGATGACATCCCCGCGAGCCAGCAGGGCAGAAGTGTGGTCTTGATCATCTGCGATCACTTCCAGGGCAACCAACTGGCTCAGCAACAACTCCCTGAGAACTTCGGGGAACCAGGTGGCCAGGGAGTCTGCATTCACGGCGATTGCCAGCGCAACGGGCGCGTGTGGCCTTGCAGTGGGCGACAACTCTTGAAGCGCCGATCCTTCAAGAATGCGCAGCGCCTTCACATGTCGAAGCAGCACCTCGCCTGCCTGTGTGGCCGCCACCGGTCTTTCACGCTTGACCAGAATGATGGACAGCGATTCTTCCAGCGCTTTGATGCGCTGGGAAACGGCGCCACGTGTGATGTTGAGGACGCTTGCAGCTCGGTCAAAGCTCTGCTGCTCGACTACTGTGGCAAACGTTTCCAAATGGTCACGATCCAGCATGGTGGGCTCCTCCCGTAGGGCCTCTGTGGGCTTCCCGTCAACGTCATCCATTTAGTGGAACGCTGCCATGCCATGTCCATACTTCGCGTGTATCGAACGCATCTCAATCGTTACCAGTTTTTTCTTCGGCCTGAAGTCCGAATTGTCGGGTTGATTGGGTCGGCAGGTGTTCATCTGGGAGAAGGGGGCATACTTTTTGAAGTGCAGCATAGGCATCGGAACTGCCACCTGTGGAACATCTTTTACAGGCGGTTGCCATGCGAATTCAACCGCCAAGTTCGATGTGGCAGTCTTTGCGAAGGAAGTTCGTTTACCTTGCAGTTCTGGACGGTGCCGCTGTCTAGAGGGGCAGTTGTGCCATGGATGGAAGCTGCAGAATACGAATTGAAAGGAGGCGGTATGTGGCTGCTTGTGGCGCGTGAACCTCGGGCCAATGCGTCGTATTGGACCGGTCGTCGATGGTTTTCGGCCCTCGACGCAGTGGCCTGGCCAATGGTCTGGGTGCTCCTTGTAAGCCAGTTTGATGTGCCTGTCGGGATCGTAGGTCCCATGGTCGTAGCGATTGCGCTCCTGTTCTCGGCAGAACGAATTCATCGCGCGGTGTGGGTCAATCACCGCTACTGGTTCACCACTTGGCGCTGGGGCCGAATCGTCATCGCACTGATGGTGATTGGGCTGGTCTTGAAGTTCACGGTTTCAGCTTGAGCCATGACTTGGCCACCACAACATGGCGAATGATCTGAAAGCTTCAGGTTGCCCGTGAATGCACATAGTGCAAATGCGGTGGTCGATCATCCAGAAGCTTAAGCAGGCTATCCGTGTCCCGCTCCTCGGGGTTGAGCCATTGGTCCAGGTTCTCGGGGCGCAACGCGATCACACACCGATCATGGCCAGCGGCTGCGACTTCGGGCGGTGGATCGTCTGTGATGAGCGCAAACGAGAGCAAGTCGGGCTCGCCTGGTGCCGTCCAGTGCGACCACAAGCACGCCAACAGCAACTCCTGGGGTGGTTCGGTCGTGAACTCCACCACCACCATCCGCGGCTCCTCTCCGGGCCTGAGATCACGTCCTTCGGCATGGTGGAGCAGCACGTTTTCGTAAAAGGCGTTTGCAACCAGCACCCCGTGGGTGTGCCCGAACTGCTCCCTCCAAAACCCGTCGAGGTTGTCTCTGCGCGCGTTGTAGGTGCCCGGGAAACGGGTGTCATACGAAGCGGGTTTGCCGGCCGGACGGCACTGATAGCGCATGGGTAGGACCTGCCGATGCCCATCGATGGAGACCATGACCAGGGCGTAGCTCCCCGGAAAAATCCGCGAGTCGCCGGGCAACAGTTCCGGGTTGTCCAACTGATCCAACCGCCTCTGGATTGCAGCGATCTTTGAGCTGGCGATGCGCTTGCTGTCCGTGGCTGTTTTCGTGGTCTTCACGGTTAGCGCTGCTTCCGCGGCGGCCAGGCGAACCCGCTGCTTTTCCAGGTCATCCCGCAACTGTTGCCGCTGCTGGTTTCGGTGCTGTTCGATGAGGGCTCGAATGCGCTCGCCATCTGGTCCTGTGGAGTCTTCAAAGGAGGCCTCCATGGCGCGAGGAATGATCACCCGTTCGCCACCCGCACGCCGGAAAAACAGGTCAAAGAATTCCTTGATGGAGATGTCTGCGCCCCATTCGCGCACGTACCTCCTGTAGTCCGCCCAGACCTGAGCCGAGTAGCACATGACCACCTCCGCGGTTGTGGAATCGCCACCAGTTTGCCTCAGGGACCGCGTGGCACACATACCCCTTGCCGTGACTTGACGCTCGAAGATTCTTCGCAGAAATCGGTCCTGAGAATATACTGGATAAATGTACAGTTTCACCGATTTTGCAGATGCGCAGAGAAGAGGGCGATCTTCCGCTGGGGAGCTACCCATTCCTCTGGGCCAGTTTCCTATCTCGGTGTTGGAACTGGAGACCCCTGTACATGCCGGGTTTCCATCGCCAGCCGAGGATTTCCAGGCCCAACGCATCGACATCCTCGAACGCCTGGTCACCCATCCCCAGGCCACGTACAGCATGGTTATCCGGGGGCACTCCATGGAGGGCGTGGGGATCTTTGATGGCGATGTCGTCCTGGTGGACCGGGCGGTCAAGCCGGCTCACGGACAGATCGTGGTCGCTGTGGTGGACAACGAGTTCACCTGCAAGCAGCTCTGGATGCGCGGTGGTCGGCTCAAGCTGATGGCGGCCAATCCCACCTTTGCCGACATCGTCCCCACCGAGGGGCAGACGGTAGAGGTGTGGGGCGTCGTGATTGCATCGATCAAGCAGTTCAAGTGCTGAGCGGTTGCGCTTGAGTTGGGACCCCTTATGGCCGCATCACTTTATGCCCTCGTGGACGGCAATAACTTCTATGTGTCGTGCGAACGCGTATTCAGACCGAGCCTGAACGGTCAACCCGTCATCGTGTTGTCCAACAACGATGGCTGTGCTATTGCGCGCTCCAACGAAGCCAAGGCCCTGGGCATTGCCATGGGCGCTCCGTGGTTCAAGATCAAACAGCTGCAGGAGACCCACGGGTTGGTCGCACTGTCCGCGAATTTCTGCCTGTACGGGGATCTCAGTGACCGGATGATGAGCTTGGTCGCGGGCTTGGGCCATCGTCAGGAGATCTATTCCATCGACGAGTCCTTCATCGACATGAGCGGCATTCGGGGGGATCTGATCAAGCGTTGCCGAACGATCCGCGAGCGTGTGCTGCGGTGGGTGGGTATCCCTTGCTGCATCGGACTGGGACCCACCAAAACCCTGGCCAAGCTGGCGAATCACATTGCCAAGACCGCCGAACGCAAACCGGGCAGTTACCCCGCCGAGATGGCCCAGGTCTGCAACCTGGCCAGCCTGGACCGTGGCGCCTTGGAATCGGTGCTGGCCAACACAGCGGTGGATGAGGTCTGGGGGGTGGGGAAGCGGATTTCATTCCAGCTCAAGCAGGCCGGGGTTGAATCCGTTCTGCAGTTGTCGCGGATGGACCTGGCCACCGTGCGCACCCGGTGGTCGGTGGTGCTGGAGCGCACAGTCCGAGAGTTGCAGGGACAGCCATGCGTAGACCTGGAGGACGTGGCCCCTGACAAACAGGAGATCGCTTGCACGCGCTCATTCGGTCGGCCGGTGACCGAGCTTGCCGATCTGAAAGAAGCCGTCAGTGAGTTCGCCAGTAGGGCAGGGGAGAAGCTGCGTCGCCAGCACGGATTGGCCAACCTGGTTCACGCGTTCGTGAGAACCAGTCCGTTCCGACCAGACCCCCAGTACAGCGGGTCCATCGTTGTGCCTCTACGACGAGCGACGGCCGATTCGACCCGGATTGCGGAAGCCGCGCTGGCTGGTTTGGCTCAGATTTTTAGGCCCGGTTTTCTGTACGCCAAGGCAGGTGTGATGCTGCTCGAACTGCAGCCGGACTCGGTACAACAGGATGAACTGGACCTGGAACCAGAGCAGGACAAGGACCTGGGTGGGTTGATGGGGACACTTGATCAGATCAACCGGCGCTACGGTCGGGGTACCGTGTTGCTCGCCAGCACCGGGCTTGCAGGTGATCGCCGGCATTGGGCCATGAAGCAGGAACGACGTACCCCGCAGTACACAACCCGATGGGAGGACATGCCTGTGATTCGTGCGTGACAGGCCCTAGAAGGAGTTCACGCGGGGCAGGAGATTTCACACGCAGGCCTATGCGATTTGTATGCCCGCAGTTCGATCGGCTGAGGTGGAGCTGCGGCCACGATCTGACACTCATTTTCGTGGTCCCAGCGACGGTTGAAGGCTGACAGAGGCCGGCCGGTTTTGCAGCCCAATGACAGCTTTCGTCGGAACCAGCCTTTCGTCATTCTGCGAGGCGACCGACCGCTGCACACCTTCAAAAGCAGTCCTTCATCGTGGGGTTCAGCGCGGCGGTCAGGCGTCTGATGAGTTGCGCTCGGTGAAAGAAGTTAGCGCGCGTCAATGGCTGATACCGCCGGTTTCCGCGCTGGTGGTAGCTTGTGATTCAAGTGTCCTCGACACGAGGCGCGCTGAAAAGCCAGACGCACAGTCGATCTGTTAGTGTTGATTTCCACGTAAATGTGACCCAGTGGCTCAGTTTTCGGTCGGCGCCAACAGTTACAGTCCACTAGGATGCGTGCTCTACGGCCACCGGCCGATGGCAACAGTGTGGGGTGCTCGTGAGGCCGCGGGTCCAACTGATACACGGGTTCGAGACACCAAGCACAAACCGACCTCTTTGCCGGACGCCACACCCGCTATTACACCGCCGTTTCATTCGGCGCGGAAGGCGCCCAGCGCCATGGAAAACTGATACGGGTGAGTGTTGTGAAAGAAGCGATGACTGGGAGACCAATGGCCTAGGTGGGAAAGTACGAAGCCATTTCCTCATTGCCCACCGAGGAATCGGCCAATCCGGTGCATCTCAAGCGGACCCTGGCCTATCAGAAGATTTCGTCCTCGCCCCCGTCCCCGTCTTTCCGGACGCAACCGGTCGAATGCCATGGGCCAGCAGCCCGATGAAAATGTCGGCAACCTCATCGCCACGCAGGCGACCTTCTGCGTGGAACCACTGGGAAATCCCGCCGACGGCTCCCATGAACCAGAACACCGCCAGCTTGGCATCGCACGGCGCGATGGACCCGTCTCGAACGCCATCCTCGAACACCTGACGCAACTCCAGATCGAACTTGCGGCGCCTCGCGGTGATCTTCTTCTGATCCGCCGCCGTCATCGCCGAGAAATCGTGGAGGATGGCGGGGGCCCCCATTTCGTCGGTCAGCAGTGAGATGTAATTCTTGATGAAGGTCGCGATGCGTTCATACCCCGTTGTTTCCGAGGCAATGGCATCTTTCAGGACCTGGTCTCCGAGCCTCATCGACAGCTCGTGGCACTCGTAGATCAGTTCCTGCTTGTTCTTGAAGTAATAGTAGAGCGCAGGCTTCGTGACGTTGAGCGCGGCGGCAATTTCGTCCAGGGACACGTTCTTGTACCCGTGACGGCCGAACGTGCGAGACGCCTCCGCAATGACCGCCTGCTTCTTGAGCTGGTATTGCTCGTCCGCGCCGCCGACCGCGTTGTTCCACTTCACTCCCTTGGCCAGGCGTTTGGCCGGACCACGGGGTCGCGGCTTCGGCTTGGCGTCGATTTGCGTGCTCATTCTTGCAGTGTCCTGTGCGCGTTTGCCCGGAGAAAGGCTGAGTTTCGATGATATCGGAAAGGCAAATCACAGAGCCAGGCGTCCGAGCGTGCGTCAACCCGCCAGTATCTGCCGGGCGATGATCAGCCGTTGAATGTGGCTGGTGCCCTCGTAGATCTTCGTCACCCGCACGTCGCGGTAGTAGCGCTCGACAGGGAAATCGTTCACGTATCCATAGCCCCCGTGCACCTGAAGCGCAGCGGAACAGACCTTCTCCGCCATTTCACTGGCGAACAACTTGGCCATCGCAGCCTCTTTGATGGACGGAAGCTTCGCATCTGTCAAACGCGCCGCGTACAACATGAACTGGCGCGCCACGTCAACCTGCATGGCCATATCCGCTAGGTCAAAGCTGATGGCCTGCAATTCGGCGATCGGTTTTCCGTAGGCCTCACGCTCCTTCGCGTACCGGATCGCGGCTTCCAGGGCAGCGCGGGCAATGCCAATGGACAGCGCTGCGATCGCGATACGGCCGTCGGACAGCAACGAGAGCGCTTTGCCATAGCCGCGCCCTTCCTCGCCGATCATGTTCTTCGCCGGCACACGCAGATTGTCCAGCTGAATCTGGGCGGTGTGCGCCGTGTGCTGGCCCAGCTTGTTTTCGACTCGAAGGCATTGATAACCCGGGTCCTTCGGGTCCGCGATGAACAAGCTGAAGCGGTCGCGAGCGCCCGGCGCTCCCGTGGCGGCTACCACCAGGGCAAAGCCGGCCTCGCTGCCGTTGGATATCCATTGTTTGCTGCCATTGAGCACATAGCTGTCGCCATCGCGTTTGGCCGTGGTGCGGATGGCCGCAGTGTCGGACCCGGCATGCGGCTCCGACAACAGGAAGGCTCCAATGCGTTTGGCGCTGGCCAACTCAGGCAGATAGAACTGCATCTGCTCCTCGGTGCCAAACGATCGGAGCACGTGCGCGGACGAATTGTGCACATGCATCATGGTGGCAAAGCCACCGTCCGCCGCGGCGAATTCCTCGATCGCCAGACAGTACTCCACGAACGACAGTCCGGATCCACCGTAGGCCTGTGGCGCCAGCATCCCCATGAAGCCGACCTCGGCCACAGCGCGGATTTCATCGTAGGGCCAGGCGCTGCTGCGGTCACGTTCCGCCGCGGTGCGGGCCACAACTTCGCTGGCCACGCGCCGGGCCGACTCCCGGATCATCACTTCCTGTTCGCTCAAAAATGCATTGGAAACGCTCGTCATCGCTCATCCTTGAATGTTGTCGATCCTGCGGGGCACGTGCCCATCAGCCTAGCCACCGCTTTCGGCGGCGGTAATGTTTCATGTCCCTGAAGCTCTTGCGCTCACCGTCCACCGTCAGACCCAGATAGAACTCGCGCACGTCCTCGTTGCTCTTGAGGCTGACCGATGGGCCTTCGAGCACGACCCGGCCGCTTTCCATCACATATCCGTAGTCGGCCAACTCCAGCGCGACGCGCGTGTTCTGCTCGACGATCAGCAGTGTCAGGCCACTGGCCTTGAGGTCAGACAACAAGCCATAGACCTCTTCCACCATAAGCGGCGCCAAGCCGAGCGAGGGTTCATCGATCATGACCAGCTTCGGTCTGGCCATGAGGGCACGCCCGATCACCAGCAACTGCTGCTCACCCCCGGACAGATAGCCCGCGGTACGGTTGCGCAATGCGGCGAGCCGCTTGATACGGCCATACACCTCGTCAAGCAGTTCCTTGGCATCGCGCCCATTGCCCATGTGCCCGCCGACCACCAGGTTTTGTTCCACCGTCATGTGGCGCAGAACCTTGCGACCTTCCATGACGTGTACCAGCCCCCTCTGGACCTGGGCGGCCGGATTTCCCCCCGCGATGTCGACACCATCAAAGGTGATGGCGCCTGCCGTCACGCGACCGTCTTCGGTCTTGATCAGGTTCGAAATGGCCTTCAGCGTGGTGCTCTTTCCAGCACCGTTCGCGCCCAGCAAGGTCACGCACTGCCCAGCAGGCACTTTGGCTGAAATGCCTTTTACAGCGAGAATGACATCGCTGTACAACACCTCAACGTTGTTCAGTTCAAGCACAAGTGTCTCCGGTTGGGTTGGCGTGGATCCCGAACGAACCGTATCCACGCCAGGTTGCAGTTACCACTTGCTCAGCACAGGCACGGGGACGCTCTGCTCAAGGAGCTTGTAATGGCCCTTTTCAACAGTACCGATGTTGACTGCCATGCCTTCGGTGGGGAACGGCGCGTCCTTGCTATATTGGATGTTGGGCAGCACACCGAAGCTGCGTTCGCTCGGCATCGGCGTCGACAGCAGCGCCGCCCGGACGTCTTCCCCCTTGACGTCCTTGACACCCTTGATCTTGACCGCCTGCTCGAAGGCTCTGGCCACGATAAGGCCTTGGCTCATGCCCATGATGCAGGCTGAGGTGTAGCTGACCTGTGCCTTGTACTTGGTGCGCAGCTTCTCGAAGAATGCCCGCGCCGTGGTCGGATCTTCCGTGGGCATGGCCATCCCGTAGACCTCGTAGTTGCCTTCCATCTGCTCTAGACCGCCCAAGGCCTTGCCCGATGAAATCAACCCGTTGTGGGCCGACATGACGATCGGGATGTTGGTCTTTCCAAGGCTTTGCAGGGCTCGACGAGTCGCCACGACGGAGGCCGTGTTGTTGAAGACTTGAAGCACGGTCGCGCCCTTGCGAATCAACCGGTTCACTTGCTGGGTCAGGTCGGTGGGTTGGGCTTCGGTGTAGACCGTCTCCACGACCTCCAGGATCTTGGGGTTGTCTTTCGCGAACTTCTCGATGCCCTTGTGGATATCCACATAAGCCGGGGACACTTCGGAAGAGATCACACCGACCTTGATGGGTGCGCTGTAGCCCGATTTCTTCTGCAACCAGGTGTAGAAAGCCGCCGCCTCGTGCGGATAGGTGGCCCGGGCGTTGAACACCCAGCTGTCGCTCTTCCACGCGAAGCCATAACCGGCGGTCGCAAGGATCTGAGGCACCTTGTCATTGGGTAATCGCTGCTGCAGGGCCGCCGCATCCGAGCCGCCGATACCCAGAATGGCCACGGGGTCCAGTTCTGACTTGATGCCCGGCCACAGACTGGCCACCTGCGCCACGTCGTAGCGCGTGTCGTATTCCTTGACGCGAAGTGCCACGCCTTGCGCCTTGCCCACCTCATCGCTCCACCAGTCGAGAACACCTTTGCGGCAACCCGTCATGTCCTTCATGACGTCGGCATACGGACCGGTAAAGTCCGCCAAGCCAGCGATGTTGTAGGTGGTCTGTGCTTGGGCAGCGCCCGCCAGACCGAACACACCGGCGGCCAAAGCACCGCATCGCGCCACACGGGCGAAGGCCGACAGACATTCTTTGTTTGTATTCACACAAGTCTCCTGGTTTTGATCACGCTGTCCAACACGAATCAACCGTCCTCCAGCGCAGCGGACGGTCGCGAATTTCGGTATCAGTAGGGGTAAGGCCACATCCGGTAGGAACGTTTGAGAATGTTCCACCGGTGCATCAATCCACGTGGCTCAAAGATCAGAAAGCCGGCGATGATGCCGCCCAGAAAAATGTTCAGCGCGGCGAAGACCACGTCGCCACTCAGGAACGAGAAGTTCTCAACCAGGGAAGGACCCACGCTGGTGAAGAATTCCTGCGCGAACCGAATGACGAATACGCCAATCATCGCGCCGGTCACCGATCCCATGCCGCCGACGATGACCATGGCGATGAACCAGATGGAATGGATGAGGGTGAACTGGTCGATCGAGACGAAGCGCACGTAGTACGCCCACAAACCGCCGCCGATGCCCGCGTAGAAGGCGCCCAGCAGGAAAGCCATTGCCTTGGTCCGCACCACGTTGATGCCCATCATTCCGGAGGCGACGTCGTCATCCCGAACGGCGGCAAAGATCCGGCCATGGCGACTGCGCGCCACGCCATAGGCGCCCGCGATCATGATGCAGGCGACCACCAAACACAGGTAGTAGACGGCTGCATCGGTGTCGAGCGCCCAGCCGAACAGCCGCGCCGGGTCGACCGTGATGCCGTTGGAGCCACCCATCCAGGCAGCGGGCAGGTTCAGCACCATGAAATGAAACAGGATTTGTGCCGCGATCGTCGTGAGCGCCAGATAGAAACCCTTGATCCGGACGGCAGCCAGTCCAAACACCAGACCGAACAAGGCGGCGCACACACCACCGACTGGCAGCGCGATCCAGAACGGCATGCCGCCCTTCGTCGCGAGCAGCGCGGTGGCGTACGCGCCCGCGCCCATGAACGCCGCTTGGCCCAGGTTGATCTGACCGGCAAGACCGGTGTTGATCTGCAACCCGATCACCACCACGGCGGTGATCAGCATCGAGGTCATCACCGCCACCGAGCGGGCGTCGGCGATCCACGGCAGAGCGAACATGAACAGAACGAACAAGCCCAGCGTCACGGCCTGGCTTCGCGTGCGGACCAGCGCCTGGTCTTGGGCAAACGACGTTGCGAAAACACCTGCGGGATCCATGCTCATACCCTTTCAATGGTTTTCCAGCCGAACATGCCGGTGGGACGGATCAACAACATCAAAAGCATGATGATGAAAGGAAAGACAGAGCCCAGTGCCCCGCCCACCAACGGATCGAGGTAGGCCGACGCCAGCCCCTGGATGACACCGACCAGCACGCCGGCCAGCAGCAGTCCGGCAAGCGATTCCAAGCCGGCGAGCAAGGCCACTGGCAGCGCCGCCAGACCGATATCGGAACTCATCATGTTGATCGACCGACCGCTCAGGTGCACCATGGCTCCCAGCGTCGAGAGAACGGCTCCCAGCATCCAGGCGAATGCGATGGAGCGCTGCACCGAAATTCCCATGGACATCGCCACCTGGTGGTCTTCGGCCACGGCGGTCATCGTCAAGCCCACGCGGGTCCGGTTGAAGAACCAAGAAAGGCCAAGGCCAATGACGATGGTCAGGATGCCGCCATACAGAAGCGAGCGGGAGATCACCACATCGCCGAGGATGATGGGTTCCAGCGGAAAGATGATCGGGAACGCGCGGACCTGCGGACCAAAGAGCACCAGGACGATGCCTCGAATCAAGATCAACAGGCCGATCGTCACCATCACCATCGAGAACACCGACTCGCCCACGAGTCGCGCGAAAAATATGCGCTCGATCATCAAGCCGAAGATCGCCGCGCTGGCGAAGGCCACCGGCAAACCGATCCACACCGGCATGCCCATCTGAATGATGGTCCACCACACCATGTAGCCACCAAAGACCACCAGCTCGCCCTGTGCAAAGTTGAACACCTTGGATGCGCGGTAGATCACCACGAAGCCCATCGCGATAAGGGCATAGAGAAGACCGGACAACGCGCCGTTGACCAGGTAGTTCAGAAAATCGCTCATGCGTGCCTCCTGCGATGGGGTTCGGTCGAAGTGTTCAAACTGAATCCGTCAGCATCGTGAATGAATACCTGCGCGTTGAAGTTGCTTCGACGCCCGTCCTGGTAAGTCACAGGTATGTCGATATGTACTTCTCGGGAACCGTCGTACAAGCCCTGGATCAAGGCACCGTAACGCTCCTCCAAGAACTCGCGCCGCAGCTTGCGCGAACGCGTCAGCTCGCCTTCGTCGGGATCCAGTTCCTTGGGAAAGTTGGCGAACCGCTGCACCCGTGCATGGGGTGGCAAAAACTGGTTGACCCGCGCAATTTCCTGGCTGATCAAGACCGCGATCTCGGGACGCTGAGAAAGGTCGGTAAAGGTCGAGAAACCAATTCGCTTGTCCTCGGCCCAGCGCGACAGGACGGCCATGTCGATGTTGATGAGTGCGGCCACGAAGTCGCGCCCCTCATCGCCCACGGTCATGATGTCCTTGATGAAAGGGCTGAACCGCAAACGCGTCTCGACGAACTGGGGCGGAAAGGTGTCGCCACTGCGAAGTCGCTTCAAATCCGACAGCCGTTCGAGGAAAACCAGCTCACCGCGGTCGGTCTTGGTCACGGCGTCACCGGTGTAGAACCAGCCGTCCTTGACCTTGGACTCGACCGACCCTTCCCGTCGGTAGTAGCCCAGAAAAGGGCTTCCACCCCGGATCTGGAGTTCGCCGTCCGGGCTCACCCGCCATTCGAGGGGAGCACCGGCCTCTGGGTGCGCCTGCATCCAGTGCCCTACGGTCTCAAGGTCGAAGCGATCACTCTGGTGGCATGTGAGCAAGCCGGTTTCGGTGGAGCCATAGATGTTCCGCAAGGACACGCCCATGGCATGGAACATGCGAAACACGTCGGGTGCCATGGTGGCACCACCGCAACTGGCAATGCGCAGCCGGGTCAGCCCCAACTGGTCACGCAACGGCCGCAGAACCAGAGCTTCGGCCAAGGGGAATTGCAGGCGATCCAGCCAGCCGATCGGCTTGCCATCCAGGCGCCCGACGTTGAAGGCGTGCCCCACCTTCATACCCCATTCGTAGACGGCACGCCGCAAGGACCCAGCGTCCAGCATGTGGGCCTGCACCGAGGAGGCCATGCTTTCCCATTGACGCGGGGCGAAGGTCATGGCCTCGACGGCGAGCTCGCGGATGTTGGCCAGCACCTGCTCGGGGCTTTCCGGGAAATTGACCACCATGGGCAGCCCCAGGCCCGCCGAGATCCCGTTGATTTGCTCGGTGGCCCAAGCAGGCGCGATGTAGCTCAGATACTCCATGCCCGGTTTTGCATCGGTGGCATGGATCAAGCGCTGCGCGTTATCGATCAGAAAGCGGTGCGTGAGCACCACCCCCTTGGGTTTGCCCGTGGTCCCCGAGGTGTAGGACAGCACCGCTACATCATCGGGCGAGCCCTTCGCCACCAACGAACGGTACAGCCGAGGGTCCTGCGCATCTCGCTCAAGCCCTTGCTGCTGCACCGACTTGAAGGTGCTCAGGATCGGGTCGTTGTAGGACCACATGCCCGTGTCATCCCAGTACACGACATGGCGAAGCAGCGCTAGCTTGCCCTTGACGTCCAGGCCCTTGTCCACCTGTTCCTGGTCTTGGGCGAAGAGGCAGACGGTCTCGCTGTCCTCCAGCAAATACTGCACTTCGTCCGCCGTCAGATCCGGATACAGGGAGACCACTTTACAGCCCAGCGCGTGCGCCGCGAACTCCGCCCAGTAGTGCTGTGGCTCGTTCTCGCCAATGATCGCCACCGTCGCGCCGCGCTGCACGCCCATGTGGTGCATGCCCAGTGCCAGCTCCAGCACATTGCGCTCCACCTCCGCAAAGGTATATTCACGCCAGATGCCGCGCTGCTTGTGGCGCTGAGACAGCCGCTTGGGTGTGGCGTCCGCGTGGCGTCGCAACAGTTGCGGCAGTGTTTCGATCTTGAGCATCATTGCCCGCCCTCCCCGAGATAGGCCTTCATGACGGCCGGATTGACCTGGATCTCCTTGGGGGTTCCCTCGGCGATCTTGCGACCGAAGTCCAGCACCGCAATGCGGTCAGCCAGATCCATCACCACGCCCATGTCGTGTTCCACCAGCACGACCGGAATCCGTTTGGCTTCGCGCACGTCCAGAATGAAGCGCGCGAGGTCTTCCTTTTCTTCCGCGTTCATGCCGGCCATGGGCTCGTCCATCAACAGGATCCGGGGGTCCTGGGCCAGCGCCCGACCCAAGTCCACGCGTTTGCGAAGTCCGTAGCCTAGGCTGCCCACCGGTGCATGGCGGATGGCCTCGATCTCCAGGAACTCGATGATTTCCTCCACCACTTCCCGATGGACCACCTCTTCGCGCCTGGCGGCACCGAAGTAGAGGAACGACTGCGCCAGGTTCGAGCGCATGTGCATGTGGCGGCCCACCATCAGGTTCTCGACCACCGTCATTCCGGAGAAAATGTGCGTGCCCTGAAAGGTCCTGGCCAAGCCCTGGCCCGCGACTTCGTGGACCGCCATGTTGCGAACGCTCAGCCCGCCTAGCGTGATGTCGCCCTTCTTGGGACGGTAAAAGCCACTCAGGCAATTCATGAGCGAGGACTTCCCCGCGCCATTCGGACCGATGATGGCCAGCAGCTCGTCCTTGCGCACATCGATGGACACATCGTTGAGCGCGACAATTCCACCGAACTGCAGCAACAGGTTGCGGGCCGAGAGCACCACACCGTCCGGGTTGACACTGGTGGTTGCCGTCATGACGCGTGCCCCTTGACTGGTGAGATCATGTCCATCGAGTCTCCTTGTTCGGACCGTTGTGGGGTCTCGTGGTGGTGTTCTGTTCGGGCTGCCATGTTCGATACCGTCAGAGCCGTGCCCCGCCATCGATGCTCAGCGTGGTGGCGTTCAGATAGGCGTTCTCCACCACATGACGGACCAGCGCCGAGAACTCCGGCGCCTGCCCCATGCGGTTCGGGAACAGGATGACTTTCTCGATGATGTTTTGCGCCACCTTGGTCGGCATGCCTGCCGACATGCCGGTCTCGAACAAACCGGGGGCGAGCGCGACGACTCGCACGCCGTGCTGCGCCAGGTCCCGCGCCACCGGAAGGGTCAACCCCATGACGGCCGCCTTGCTGGCGCTGTAGGCGGCCTGACCCATCTGCCCCTGCCAGGCTGCACCTGACGATGTGTTGACGATCACGCCACGCTCGCCATCCGCGTTCGCGTCGTTCTGCGACATGGCCAGGGCGGCGTGCCGGATGACGTTGAAGGTGCCGGTCAAGTTGACACCGATCACGCGGTTCCAGAGGTCCAGCGGGAACAGCTCGCCCTTGGACAAGGTCTTGCAGGGGCCGAGGATGCCCGCGCAGTTCACCGCCACATGCAACGCCCCAAACGTGTTGACCGCGAACTCCACGGCAGCTTTCACACTGGCGTCGTCGGCCACATCCGTTTTCAGCGCACGCACGCTGTCGCCCAACGGGGCCATCTCGCGCATCAGGCGGTCTTCATCCAGGTCGACCGCCACCACCTTGGCGCCCGCATCGACCAGGGCCTTGCAGGTCGCCAGGCCGAGCCCCGAACCCGCACCAGTCACCAGCGCAACCGTGTTCTTGATGTCCATGCTTGTCTCTTCTTTCGGTGAGGCGCTCAGCGCGCCAGGATGGAGATGCAGGCAACGGCTTCCTCGATGCCCTCAAGGCCACCGCCGTTTTCGGCCAATGCGATGCGGGCGCCTTTGACTTGCCGCGCGCCGGCTTCCGCGCGAAGCTGGGTCACCAGCTCGTGCACCTGCGCCAAGCCCGTCGCACCAACCGGATGCCCCTTCGACTCCAGGCCTCCCGAGGGGTTGATGGGAATGCGCCCACCGATGCGGGTGTCGCCCCGCTCGGCGATCACACCGCCCTGGCCGAACTCGCAGAAGCCCAGGTTTTCAGACTGGATGATTTCCCCCATGGCAGTGGCATCGTGGACTTCGGCCACGGAGATTTCGTCCGGCCCCACGCCGGCCAACTCATACGCCCGCCGCGCGGCCAGCGCCGTGCAATGGTTGGCAACGTCGTCCTCACTGCGCGCGGAGCCGCTTTGAACCACAGCGGCCAGCACCCGGATCGCCCGGCTCGCGTCGATGTTCAACCGCTTGAGTGCGGACCGGTTGCACACGATGACGGCGGCGGCGCCGTCCGACACAGGCGAGCACATCGGCAAGGTCAGCGGGTAGGTGATCGGTGGTGCAGCCAGCACGTCGTCAATGCTGTACGACACTTGGTATTGCGACAGTGGGTTGTGGACCGAATGCGCGTGGTTCTTGGCCGAGACGGCCGCCAGCTGCCGTTGCGTAGTGCCGAAAGTGCGCATGTGGGAGCGCGCGAAGGCCGCGTACACATCCATGAACACGCTGTAGGGCCGGGGAGAGGTCGAGCCTTCCGGAACCGCCACATCGCGCCCGAGCTTCATCAGCTCTTCGCGGATGTCGGCGGCCCGCGACAGATCCCAGGCGCTGTCGAAGACCGAGAACATCTTCTGCTTGTCCGGGGTGAACATCTTCTCCGCGCCGATAGCCAAGGCTACATCGCCCGCACCCGCACGAACATGGTTGCATGCCAACACGAACGCAGACGATCCGCTGGCGCAGGCGTTTTCAATGTTGACCACGGGAATGCGACCGATCCCCATGGCGCGCAATGCGATCTGCCCGCGGATCATGTGCTGGCCCTCCATGTGACCTTGGGAGGTGTTGCCGAAAAAGGCCGCTTGCAGGTCCTCTTGCCGGATCCCGGCATCCACCAGCGCCGCCTCGGTCGCCTCGCGCGTCATCTGCTTGATGTCCTTGTCCAGATGGCGACCAAACGGGGTCATTCCCACACCAATGACATAGATGTCTTCCAATGCATTTCTCCTGTAAGCGGGCCTATGGAAAAGCGCCTCGTTGACGCCAATCTACTGTTTATAAAGATGTTTTACTATAGAGTAAAATTGATGTCGGAGCACTAGGGAAATCCCGACATCCGATCAGAGGTCGGCGGCGCGATCGGTAAGCGCAAGGAAGCGCAATCCCCTCGCCGTCTCGATGTCGCCATTCGGCATCACGCGGTACAAACCACGCGCCACGTTGTGCGGGTGTGCGGCTGCCTCGGTCAGGTTCAAGACCGGCGCATAGCAGGCGTCCGTCCCTTCCAGAAGTTGCGTCCAATGGGCACTGGGCTGCGATGCAAAAAACGCCACCATCCGCGCTTTCAGCGCTGGCCACGCAGACCGGTTCATCTGTTCGGACAACACGACATCGGTCAGGCCCAGGCGCTGCAGGAGCAGCGCGTAGAACTGCGGCTCGATGGCCCCCACGGTGATGTAGCGGCCGTCTGCGCAGATGTACCGGTCGTAAAAGGGCGAGTCGTGGAAAACACTGGGCACACCCGGATCGAACCCGCCCGCGGCAGTGATGATTTGCACCAGTGGGGACAACATCGCCATCACGTCCACGATGGCGCCATCCACCACACAGCCCTGCCCACTCTCTTTGGCCGCGAGCAATCCCGACACCATGCCCAGCGCGAAACCCAGCGCACCCGCTGCATCACCCAGCACCGTGGGAGGCAGCATGGGCGGATGGCCAGGACGCTCCGTCAGCGACATCAGGCCGGTGAGCGCGACATAGTTCATGTCGTGACCAGCGGCCTGCGCCAGCGGTCCGTCCTGGCCCCAACCGGTCATGCGGCCGTACACGAGACGCGGGTTGAGTTGCCCGCAGACACCCGGCCCGAGACCCAGGCGTTCCATGACGCCCGGACGGTTGCCTTCGATCAATCCGTCACTGGCCGCGACGATCTCCAGCGCCCGGGTGCGGTCGTCTTCCTGTTTCAGGTTCAGGACCACCCGGCGCTTGCCGCGCGACAGAAATCCATCCTCGCGCGGCGTCAGATCCTTCGGCAAGTCGCCGGGACTCGGACGCGCCACCACGGTGACCTCCGCCCCCAATTGCATGAGCAGCAAGCCAGCCAGCGGCCCTGGTCCAATGCCCTCGAACTCAACGACCTTGACCCGCTTCAGCGGAGATCCACGCGATGTAATCTGGTTCATGGTGCTCTTCTGGTTGATTCAGTTTTACTGTAAAGTAAAATAAACGACCTTGTAGTAATGGAAACCCCAACAACCGAGCTAAGAGTTGAATCGCAAAATCTGCTCATGAAAAATCAAACCATGGAAAGAGAACAAATGCCATCACCCGCTGTTGTCGTGGATGTTCGAAAAGGTGCCATGTGGATCCGCCTGAATCGGCCGGAGGCAATGAATTCCCTCACGCCGGAGGTGCTCAACAGCATCGATCAGGCCCTGAACGACGCCGAGGGGAACCAGGACGTGCGGGCGGTCGTTCTCACCGGCACAGGCCGGGCCTTCTGCGCCGGAGCCGATCTAAAGTACGTCCGATCGCAATCGGGATCGATCGGCCCTCGTCTGTTTCTCGACAGCGTCCAGGCCACGATGAACCGGCTGGACAGCTTCCCCAAGCCGGTGATCGCCGCGCTCAATGGACTGGCCCTGGCCGGCGGCCTCGAGTTGGTGCTCTGCTGCGACCTGGTGCTTGCCGCTCGCGGCGCAAAGATCGGCGATGCCCATGCCAACTACGGCTTGCTGCCCGGCGGAGGTGGCTCGGTGCGGCTGCCCCGCGTCATAGGACCCACACGCGCGAAGTACCTGCTTTTCACCGGTGAATTTCTCAGCGCCGACGAGCTGGTGGAAGCCGGGTTGGTCAACCAGGTGGTCGGTCCCGATGAACTGGAAGCGGCCACACAAGCGCTTGTGGACAAGATCGCCAGCAAGAGCCCATTGGGCTTGAGGCGCATGAAGGCGCTGGTCGATGATGGCCTGCAACAACCCGTCGAGACGGCGTTGCGTCTGGAACTGCTCGCGTCGGAAGTGCACTCGCACAGCGCCGACCAGCGCGAAGGACTGTTGGCATTCGAAGAGAAGCGCGCACCGCGATTCATCGGTCAATAGACGGAGAGACTGGCCATGACACATGCCTTGCCGCTGGATCGACTCGACGCGCTGCGCGCGGCGCAGCAAAACGCCTACGACCGAGCGCCCGCCATCCGCGACATCTACGAGCGCGCGCACATGACGCCACAGGACATCCGCAGTGCGGCCGACCTGGCGCGCCTGCCCGTCACGAGCAAGGACGCGCTGCTGGACCTTCAGCGCAAGGCGCCACCCTTTGGCGGTTTCCTGGCCGCCGACGAAGCGGCGATACGGCGCATTTTTGTGTCACCTGGCCCCATCTACGAGCCACAGTTGAACGACGATCAAGACGGTCACGGTTTTGCCCACAGCTTCCGGCGTGCGGGCATCGGTCCCCAGCACCGGGTGCTGAACACCTGGTCGTACCACTTGGTGCCCGCAGGCGTCCTGCTCGACCAAGGCATCGCGGCCACGGGCGCCACCGTCATCCCCTGCGGCCCGGGGGGCGCCGAACAACAGGCCCAACTGATCCTGGAATTGGGTGTCACCTGCATCTGCGCCTCCACCGCCTTCTTCGTCACGCTGGTCAACACCCTGGAGCACATGGGCCACCAGCTTCCCGGCGCCTGGAAGGTCAAGTCGGCGCTGCTCGGTGGGGAAATGGGTGACTGGATGGGCAAGCGGCGCGCGCTTGAGACGAGGTACGACATCAAGATCTTTTCTGCATACGCCACCGGCGACTTCGGCCTCATCGGCTACGAGGAAACGGATCAGGAGGGCTACACCGTGCAGCCGGAAAGGCTGGTCCAGATTTGCGACCCGCAAACGGGCACCCCGTTGCCCTTGGGCGAAACCGGTGAGATCGTGGTCACCACCTTGGACCGTGGCTGGCCCCTCGTGCGTTTTGGCACCGGCGATGTGGCGAGTGGAAGTGTCGCATCAGCCGATGGCTTCGTGAGCCGCATCAGTCTCTTGAAAGGTCGGATCGGACAGGCTGTAAAGGCCCGAGAGATCTTCATCTATCCACGCAACGTCGAGGAGGTGTTGATGCAGGTTCCGCATATGCAGCGCGCTCAAGTGGTGGTCACGAAGCAGAAACATCGCGAAACGGTCACCTTGCGCGGCGTGTTGAACCCGGGCGTTGAGGCGGCTACGGTCGAGAAGGCTCTTCATGAAATCTTCAAGCAACGCACTCGTTTGAAACTGGACGCCGTCGAATGGATATCTGCCGACGATCTGGCCATTGATGCCCCTGTGCTGGTCGATCGGAAATACGCATAGCTAAGCCGCTCGAGCAGCACGGGCGAGAGCAAGGCATAGCGGTCCTTGCGACCCTTGCCTTGCTCCACGCGCAGCGTCATGCGTTCACTGTCGATATCGGTGTCCTTCAACGCGCAAACTTCGCTGGCGCGCAGTCCGGCCCCATAGGCCACGGAAAGCGCCGCTTGATACTTGGGGTTCGGTGCCGCTGCGATCAGACGAGCGACTTCGTCGCAGTTCAGCACCACCGGCGGCGGGCGTGGCTGACCGGGCGCAGGAATTCACACCATGGTGGGAGACAGTTGGATAGCGAAGGGATGTTCGGGGCAGCGCAAGATAGTCTTCGTCCGCGACATGGCGGTGATGCAACGGTTCTACGGCTCGTGCTCGGCTTTGTGGTGCTGCACGAGCTGAGCCCGGCTGGATCACCTGCATACTTTGGTCGAGCTGGTCTCGCCATCCCGCGCTCCACGTTGGCGCAATGGGTGGGCTCGTGTGGCGTGCAGTTGCAGCCACTGGTGGATGCGATGAAGGACGAACTGCTGCAGCACCGCGTGCTGCATGCCGACGAAACGCCGGTGTCCATGCTTAAACCCGGCAACGGCAAGACGCACCGGGCCTACAGGTCGGGCTTCAAGACGCCTTCCTTGAGGTTGTCCAGCTTTTGTGGCGTAGCTCGTTATGTGCCCAACCGGTGCGGAAGCCGCGCTGGCGATGGCGAGTCACCGGCTGCTGGGAACAAAACCGTCAGAGCGACTGCAGCCATTTCATCAAGTCCTGGTCGTCACGCCATCGGACACGCGCGGGAGATGCCGCCGAAATTGTCGGAGGCATGCATGCCGCGAGAGCCGCCATCTTGGTCCGCATCGTTATCTCGGCGTAACGATTCGTGGTATCGAGACTGACGTGACCAAGCCATGCACGGATCACGTTGAGTTCGACGCCGGACTCGAGCAGTCGGACCGCAGTTGTATGCCGAAAACTGTGAGGAGAAATCGTCTTGGGCTGGTTGCTTGCTCCACGCCGAGTAAATCCCTCGGTATGCCGCCGCACGAGTTTGTAGATGCCGAAGCGTGTGAGCGGCTGCTGCCGGCCCGAGACGAACAGCGGCGTCTGAGTGTCGCCAGTTCGAACCGTGTCCAGCTGCCCGAGCAAGGCAGCAGTCTCCGGCCAGATCGGACAGGCGCGCCACTTGTCGCCCTTGCCGTGCAGCCGCACGCGCAAGGGCCCGGCGAGGTCGACGTCGCCAACACGCAAGTCGGCGATCTCCTGCACCCGGGCGCCAGTGTTGTACAGCAGCATGAGCAGGGCTCGATCGCGCAGCGCCCGATCGCCTTGTGCCGCAAGCGCCTCGAACAGCTGCTCGACTTCGTCGTGCTCCAAGTAACGAGTTTCTGCGGGCGACGTTCGCTTGCTCGGGATCGCTTCCACGCGCTCGGCCTCGACCAGCATCTCACACTGATGCGTTGCCAAATAGCGGTAGAAGGTATGCAGCGCCGCCAGCCGCTGGTTGCGCGTTTGCGGTTTGTTGTGACGTTGCAGCTCGATCATTTGCAGGAACTCCAGAACCCGCTGCGACGACAGGTCGGCCAACGCGAGCCGAGTGACCGGCTTGCGGCACGCTCCGGCAACGAAGGTGAGGAACAGCTTTATCGTGTCGCGGTAGCTCTTGATGGACCCCGGACGCAGACCCTTCTGCACGTTCAGATGATCCTCGAAGAAGCCGAACAGCACTTGACCGACGGTGCTCATGGCTGGCCCCGCCCAGGTGCGAATGCCCGAAACCTTCGATCGGCCTCGCGCAGCAGCTCCTCGGTGATCGTCAAGTACACCGCGGTGGATGCGGGGTCTGCGTGGCCGAGGAACGTTGACAGGCGGACCAAGCGCGCATTGGGATCAATGCCCGAGCGATACCAACGCAGCAAGGTACCAACGGCGAAGGCGTGGCGAAGATCATGCAACCTTGGAGTGCAGACGCCGGCCGGAATGTGTAGCGCCAGCCGAGGCAGCAGCGAGTGGAAGGTCAGGCTAAACGTACATTCGTTGACAGCGCCACGCTTGGTGAACGTGAACAGCGGCGTCTCGGGGCTGGGACACGTCCCGTGTCGTTGTTTGACATAGCGCGCCAGGCGCTCGCCCATGAGCGGACCAAACGGCACGAGACGGCTCTTGTAGAACTTGGTCTCGCGGATCAGAAGTGTGGCGTTGTCGAACCGAACATCGCTCACCAGCAATCTGCTGACCTCGCCCACCCGCAGCCCCAAACCGTATAGAAGCGCAAACACCGTCTCGTAGATCAGCGCGCGATGCGGCGCGCGTGAACAACTGCGCAAACCGCGAGCGACCTCGAGGAGCCGTCTCGCATCGTCGAGACTGAACAGGTACGGAATGCGTTGACCACTCACGCGACGAGAGCTGGCGGTGACCGGGTTGTGATCGACCATGCCTTGCATCAGCGCCCAGTCGAAGAACCGTCGCACCGTCCCGACCAGATGGTTGTAGCTGCGCGCATGCTCACGCGGGCGCGAAACGAGGAACGCGTCGATGATCCGGGGCTCGATCTGTTGCAGAGCTGTGATGTTGTGCTCGGCGAGATAGGCGTCGAGCAACCGCAGCGCGGCGGCTTCGGTTCGATACTTGCGGCCCAGCGCCCGCTTGAACTGCAGGAAAGCCTCGATCGGCGCAGCACAGGAACTCCGGAGTTCGGCTTGGCAGCGATTCATAGGGCCTCCCCGTTGCCCATGGCAACTTCGCGGAGCGCGGCGAGGTCGACCTTCGTGTAGATCTTGGTCGATGCAGTCGACCGGTGGCCGACGTAATCGCCAACTGTCTTCAGTGAGAACTCGGCATCAACCAGCCGCTGCACGCAGCTGTGGCGTAGCGTGTGGGCGCCAGCGCGGTGAACCTGCACGCCCGCGCGGTGAAGGTACCTCACCACCGCCGAGCAGACCGCCGCGTTGGTGATGGGACGACATGGTGCCATTGCTCGGAGGAACACGTGCCGATCGGCGCTCTGCTGGCGACCTTTCTTCAGGTAATCGATGATGGCCTCACCAACGACGCTGGCCAGCGGATAGGCTGACCAGTGGCCTGCCTTGCGTTGCGGGACGTTCAGCCGCTCGTGTTGCCAGTCGATGTCGTCCAGCATGAGACCGGCCACCTCGTGGGCGCGCAGGCCATACGTCACCAGCAGCAACAGCATTGCGTAGTCGCGGCGCCCTACGGCGGAACGCCGGTCCACGCAGTTCAGCATCTGGCGGATTTGATCCCAGGTGATGGCTCTCGGCAGATCAGCCAGGCGATATGCCTGGGGGGCTTGAACCGCCATGCCGAGATCGCGGTCAATGAAACGCTCGCGGTGGCAGTAGCGAAGGAATACATGCAGCGTGCCACATAGATCGCGTCGGCTCGAGCGGCTCAAGCCAGGGCAGTAGTCCACGATGAAGGCCGCCAGAAGCGCAGGCGACAAGGACGCGACCGAAGCGTGGGCACGTGCGATGAACGTCTGCAGACCGTTGAGGTAATGCACGTATTGCCGAATGCTGGCGGGCTTGAGCCCGCGCTCATCGCGCAGATAGCCAGCAAATCCTGGCACCTCAGCTTCGAATGGAAAGGACTTGCGTGTGCGGTGCGGTTCGACGCTGCCGTACAGCGCCAACTCAAGCATCTGGCGCACCGGGTTGCGCACATCGCGCGCAGCCCTCGCGCGGCATTCTTCGGGTTTGCATGACGTGCCATGGACCGACTGCCAAAGCAGTATGAACGGCTCGACGTGCTCGAGCGCGGTCCAGCCGTCGGTTGCCCCGTGCTGACTGGCGAAGTCGCCGAATTGGCAAAGGATCGGGACGCGCTTGAAAACGTTGCGGGCCGAATACCCCTGCGCCTCCATCCACGCGACGTAGTGCTCGATGTAGGTCACAGCAACGTTGGCTCGAATGCGATCGACTGTGACCGGCTTGACGTAGTAGCGCTCCAGCATGACAACCTCCGTACAAGTTGGGAAAGGAGGTTGATCTTCAGCTCTGGCTTGTCAATTTATGTGCCTGCCTTCTCAGCGACCTGAGAGCTGCCAGCGCGGCTTCCGCACCGGTTGGGCACATAACGAGCTACGCCACAAAAGCTGGATTTTGTTCCCGGGAACAAAATCCAGCACGACATACCGGGCAGACCCACCGAAGTAGCGCCAGGCCTGCTCGTGCAGCTCGGCCCAGATCTGCTGGCCGGAATTCCAGACCACGCGGCGAAAGCTGCGCCGCGAGTAACGCAGCGTGGCCACGAACAGGCGGGGTTTGCGCCAGCGCTCGGTGCCGGGTACCCGGGTGGGCACGCCCTCGCCGTAGTCGACCTGCATCTCTTCACCCGGGGCAAACGAGAGGCGATCGAACTGCTCGGGCTCCTTGTGGCGCAGTTGTGCCGCGAAGCGTTTGACGGAGTTGTACGCGCCATCGAAGCCGTGCAGGTCGACCAGGTCTTGGTAGATGGCGGTGGCGTTGCGGCCCAGGCGCAACTGGGCGTCGATGAAGGCGCGGTGGGGTTCGCACCTGAGGTGGCCACCGGTGTTGCAACCGGCGTCAGGGTCGGTGGCCAGGGTGGAGCAGTTTGGATGGGAGAGTCGGTGGCCACCCCGGGGCAGTTTGCTGGGTCGGCGGCAAAGCGTTGCTGATACGAGCGGATGGTGTGGCGCGAGATGCCGGTGATGCGTTCGATCTCGCGTTGGGTGGCGCCGCCCTTGAGCAGCGTCCAGATGGTGGTTTGTAGATGTGGCTTCAAGACGTTCAGCCACTGCCCTTGACCGGCATGCAGTACTTCACCTAGGTACAGCGCAGTGTGTGCGACGACAGTTGCGTGCGCATCGACCACAGCAGCTACGCGGCCCGCCCGGCGGTGATTGGCACCAAGGTGCTGGTGCGGATCTTCGAGCGGCGCATCGAGATCCGTGACCTGCGCACCCAGGCTTTGCTGCGCACTCACGCCCGCGTGGAGCGGCCCGGCACCGTGGTGTTGCCCCTGGCCGAGCGAGTGTTCAATCCTTCGCGCGAGACCCGCTTCATCCTCGGTCAGGCCCGAGCCATCGGCCCCCAAGCAGCACGCCTGTGCGAGATGCTGTTTGCCATCGAAGGCCGGGTCGGCCAGCGCAAGCTCTGGGGCATCGTCAACCTGGCGCGGCGCTACCCGCACCGTTTCATTGACGCAGCCTGCGCGGGTGCCATTGAGCAAGGCGTTCACAGCTACCGCCACGTCAAGGCGCTGACCGAGCGGCTCGTGGCCGATGCCCTGGCCGCTCTGGAGAGCGGCACCCCGACACCGTCGACTTCAATGCTGACTCAGCAACACGCACTCATCCGCAGTGCCGATGAATACGGCGATCTGTTCGCCCACGTCGCCACCGCCACTCAATCCTCCGAGAGCACCCTGCCATGAACATGATCGAGATCGAACGCGCCCTGCGCGAATTGCGCCTCTCCGGTATCGCCGAGACCTTGTCCACCCGCGTGATGCAGGCCCAAGCCGCCCAGCAGCCCTTCCTGGAGACCTTCGCCACCATGCTGCAAGACGAGCTGGACCGGCGCCGCTCTCTACTGACCGAGCGCCGCTTCAAGCGCTCGGGCCTGACCGAGCGACTGAGCCTGGCGGACTTCGACTGGTGTTTCAATCCGAAGCTGCCGCGCAGCGCCTGCTTCGAGTTGCACACCCTGAAGTTCATCGGCGAGGGCGCCAACGCGCTGATCATTGGCAAGCCCGGCACGGGCAAGAGCCATGTTGCCAAGGCCGTGGCCTACCAGGCCACGCTGGCCGGCTATGACGTCCGCTATGTCGAGGCCGACACCGAGTTCGCCAGCTACGGGCTGGCCAGCACACAAGAGCAGGCCGAGAAACTCAAAGCCTGGATTGAGCCAGACCTGCTGGTCCTGGACGATCTGTTCCTGGCCAGGCGCATTGCCGATGTGAGCGCCGAGTTGCTGCAGGCCATCGTTCACCAGCGCTACAAGTTGCGCCGCGCCATCGTCATCACCTCCAACCGAGTGGTGCAGGACTGGGGCAAATACCTGGGCGACGCCACCATGGCCACCACCATCCTTGACCGACTCATGCACCGCTGCGCGATGCTGGAGTTCGAGGGCAAGAGCTACCGTTTGAAGGAGGCCGCCTCACGCATCGCCGTCACACCCGTATAGTCACCATCCGACCGTCCTGCCTGGAGCAGTTTGACCGGCCATAAGTGGAGCAGTTTGGGGTGGCCATCGGGGACGCTGCCCGGTTTTTGACCGGAACCAGCGATGCCCAAACACAGGTTCACCATAGGCAAACTTCGACACACACTGCAACTGCTGCGCGGCGGGGCCTTGAGCACCCGCCAAATCGGTGCCGCTCTCGGCACCTCCAACTCCACCGTCAGCGAGATTGCCCGCTGCGCGCGCGTGGTCGGCGTGGACTAGGCACTGGCCCAAACCAGGAGCGACGAGGAACTCCAGGCCCGGCTCCACAAGCCGCCTGACAGGCAAAAAATGCGCAAATTCGAGCATCCCCGCCGTCCATTTCGCCCTTGAGGGTCTTCTTGCTCTTGCCGTTGCGGGTGTTACCGCTGGCGTTGGCCACGGCTTCATGGCGCTCGTGGCCGAGGTGCTCGGTCAGCTCTGCGTCCAGGGCCTTCTCCACCAGCAGCTTGGCCAGCTGCTTAAGCAGGCCGTTCTCGCCAATCAGGTCTTCAGGCTTCTTGTAGTCGGCCAGCAGGCTGGCCAGCAGTTCTTGCGGTACTTCGTGCTTCTTGGTTGTCATTCTTTTACACAAATTTCTGCACACCCTCATTTTCGCGGCATGGACAACTAGGTCACCGATCGGCCACTGAGTGGCATTTGGTTGTGAATCAAGACCATGTCGTATCCCTCTCGCGAGGCAGGTCAGTGCGTCGCGACCGGGCGGGTCTCGCTCCACGCATCGATGTCAGTGCTGCGCCAAGCCACGGCCCGTGATGTCAGTCGCACCGGGCTCGGGAACTCATGGCTTGCGATCAATCTGTAGATCGTTGAACGCCCGAGCCCAGTGATCTTTATGACAGAACGCATGCGCAAGAAGACGGGTAAAGACTGATCCTTGCGATCAAGTAGTGATTCGGTTTGAAGGTGTTTCACGGCGCACCCCTGGTAGAAGCAACGCCTTCAATGTGGGGCAAGACACTTGATAGACGCAGCTGGATTCCCCTCAAAATCCTGCTCATACGCGATGGACTAAACCGCTTGCGCGGTAATCGCTCCGGCGACGTCGTGGTTATTCGTTCCGCCGCTGGTTCTGCCAAGTTGACGGGCGAGGCAATCCGCCTCGCTCTTCGACAAGAGTTGAACCATGAGCTCATTGACGCCCTTCGTCTCTCCGTTGCGCCAACGCATGATCGACGACATGCGGATGCGCAAGTTCAACGGCAAGACCCAGATCCAATACATCCGCGCCGTGCGAAGGCTCGCCGCCTTTCTCAAGCGATCTCCGGACACTGCCACCGCCGAGGATCTTCGGGCCTTCCAACTGCACATGGTCGACACAGGCACGTCCCCGCCGACCATCAACTCCACGCTCAGTGGCCTGAAGTTTTTCTTCGATGTGACGCTGGGCCACGCCGAGTTGCTGGTCAAGGTACAGCCTGTGTACCAGCCGCGCCCGCTGCCGGTGGTGCTGAGCTGCGACGAGGTCGCCCGTCTGATCGCAGCGGCACCGAACTCCAAGTACCAGGCGGCGCTGTCCGTGGCCTATGGGGCCGGATTGCGCGTCAGCGAAGTTTGTGCCATGAAGGTCACCGATATCGACAGTGAGCGCATGACGCTGCGCGTGGAGCAAGGCAAGGGCCGCAAGGACCGCTACGCCTTGCTCTCGCCCGTGCTGCTCGAGCGGCTGCGGGCATGGTGGCGGGTGGGTCACGCGCAAGGCAAGATCCTGCCCAATGGCTGGCTGTTTCCAGGGCTCAACCTCATGGACTCGCTGTCCACCCGCCAACTCAACCGCGCGATTCACCTGGCCGCCGACACTGCCCAGATCGACAAGCGCGTGTCGATGCACACGCTGCGCCACAGCTTCGCGACCCACCTGCTGGAGCAGAAGGTCGATATCCGTGTGATCCAGGTGCTGCTGGGCCACAAGCGGCTGGAGACCACCGCGCTGTACACCCACGTGGCCACCGAAGTGCTGCACGCGGTGATCAGCCCACTGGAGACGCTGCCCTCGCCGTAAACCTGCGGTCATGGGGCACGCAGCCCCGGAAGTCGCCGACATCTTCCGCCTCCATGGACCGGCCTGGCGTCAGACTCAGCGTGGCCACCTGAGCCTGGCCCAACTGAAGGTCATGTCGGCCATTGAGCAGTGCCGCAGCGCGGCATTGGGTGGGCATGTCTTGCGCTGCGAGGGGTGCGGCACCGATCAGATCGCCTACAACTCCTGCCGCAACCGACACTGCCCGAAGTGCCAGGCCAGCGCGGCCCGGCGTTGGCTCCAGGCGCGCACCGCCGACCTGCTGCCGGTGGAATATTTCCACGTGGTCTTCACGTTGCCGGCGCCCATCGCCGACATCGCGTACTGCAACAAGGCGGTGGTCTATGGCTTGCTGTTCGATATCGCCGCAGAGTCGCTCTTGACCATCGGCGGCGATGCGAAGCACCTGGGCGCTCGCTTGGGCGTGACTTTGGTGTTGCACACCTGGGGCTCAGCGTTGACGCACCACCCGCACGTGCACGGCATCGTTCCCGGTGGCGGCCTGGCGAGCGACGGCGAACACTGGATCGCCTGCCGGCGCGGGTTCTTCCTGCCGGTGCGCGTGCTCTCCCGGTTGTTCCGCCGGCGTTTCCTCGAAGCGCTGCAACAGGCGCATCGCGATGGCCGGCTGCAATTCTTCGGTGAGCACGCGTCGCTGGCGGACGCAGCGGCGTTCGCCCGCTGGCTGGCACCGCTGTGCCAATGCGAGTGGGTGGTCTACGCCAAGCGCCCGTTCGCCGGCCCCGAGTCGGTGCTGGCGTACCTGTCGCGCTACACGCACCGGGTGGCCATCTCCAACAGCCGGCTCATCGCGCTTGATGAGCGCGGCGTGACCTTCCGGTGGAAGGACTACCGCGACAAGGGCCGCACGCGCCACAAGACAATGACGCTCGATGCGGGCGAGTTCATGCGCCGCTTTCTGTTGCACGTGCTGCCCTGTGGCTTCCACCGCATCCGCCACTACGGGCTGCTGGCCAACTGCAACCGAGGCGCCTGCCTGGCGCTCGCCCGTCAGTTGCTGCAAGTGCCTCTACCGGATCCACTGGGCCCGCCACCCTGCGACGACTCGAAGGACACGGACCGACCGACCTTCATCTGCCCGCACTGCGGCCACGCGATGGTCATCGTCCTGACCTTCACGCGCGGTGAGACGATCCGCGCACCACCTTTGCAGTCGACGCCATGAACGTTCCTCGTTGTCAGCACAACCCAAGTTCGTCGACGCTTCACGCGTTGGCACGGTCAGCTTGTATTCGGCGCGCTTCACCCCAACGTCCACGCCTGTGCTCGATCTTGTCGAAGGCGACCTTGCGCACCATGGCCTGCATTCATTTCCTCACCGAGAGTCAGCGCGCCAATCAAAGGCAACATCACCGCGCCACCGCACGCATGCAATCGCCATAGCGTGAACCGGCACCGTCACGTTCGCCGCGGTTTCCTCCCTCGAGGCTTGTTCAACACCTGCCCTTCATCCAGGGGCATCGTGTTGTGGGAGTGACACGCGGGCAGGTGTCGAACAAACCTAAACGATAGCGGTCACCTCTTCTGCATAGTTATTGGCAGCAACTGTCCTTCGACGGCCTCACTTACGCTTCTTCATCTGCGTGCTTGTTGTTCGGCTGTTTGTGAGCAAGCCATACAAGAGTTCCAGGCTCTCACGCTTCTCCTCCAGATAGTCGTAGCCGTCGTAGTGGGTTGCTTGCACGCCACTGATGCCATGTGATTGAAGCCGCCCGCGGTACTCCCTGGACACTTTTGCGGCGGCCAGTGCGGTCTCTACGCCGCTGCGAACGCGTTTCAGCAGAAAGTTGTGAATCTTGTCCCCAACGGCCTCTACGGCCCATCTACCCAGGTTGCCTCCAACCATCGGAGTGCGCCCGCCGTTGGTGGATAGCCGGTAGGGCTTGTTGTTGGCGCACGCCTTCAGTTCAACACCCGCCGCTTTCACAACAGGGATGATGTGCTGACGTGGCGGTTTGCCTGGCCGGCCTTTGCCATCAAAGATGGTGATGAAATCCTTGTTCACTTGCTCGTCGAGCAGACGTGCAAGTTGAGCAACGCGCTGACCACCGAGCAGGAGATGGAGCCGAAGGGCGATGCCCTTGATTCCATCCACCTTCTGAAGAATGGACCAATACAGTTGCAGCTCGGTCAACGACAAAGGACGCTTGTCGGCTCGGTTGGCAGACTCGTCGGGACTGGTGTCTGCAGCGGGATTTTCCGATACCAGGAAGGCCTGGAAGGCGGTAGGTATGCTGGGCTTTGTCCGAGAGGCTTTCGCGACTTGGTAGGCTGAACGCACGTAGCTGCGGAGTTTGTTCGCCGTTCTGCCTTTGCCATCTTCGATGAGGCGACGCATCATCTGTGCGATTTCCTCGGTCGTCACGTCGGTTGCGGGCTTCGCCGCAATGTCTGGGAACGCCTCGAAGACATGCCGGTTGAAGATGGACCGAACATTGGCGTGTGACTCGCGTCCGAGCAATTTCAGATAGCTGGTGTAGGCAAGCAGCAAGGCCTTCAGGTTGTGCTCAGCACGGTCTTGCTCTGCCTTGAGTTCAGTTTGTTTTTCTTCCTCGATGACCCGCGCTGTTTCGACCGCAGCCAGCTCGGCCTTGTCTTTTTCCTTTGCCTGAACACTACGCAGTCCAGGCAGCCCGCCGATGTCGATGTGCTTTTTGTGAAGTTCAGCCAGTCTGCCGGCTTCGATTGCAGCGGCTCTCTTTGAATACCCGAGTGATGTCGGAGCCTGTGCAAGTGGAGGGCACTTGGGATCAAATATGCCAATGGGCTCTCGGAAGTCCCGCTTGTTGATCGTGCAGCGCCAGAAGAAGGTCGTGACCCCGGTTGCGTATCTGCGTGCTTGCAGCGTTCCCGCAGGATGAACCTTCTCCAAGGTATAGAACCTTCCAGGGGTGTAGCTGCTGAACGGTGTGTTCGGTGCTGTCATCTTCGTTCTCCGTACCAGTTTCGTACCAGTTCTGGAGGAAATGCTACGGGACGACGACGGACGTTGGAAGACGAAAAACCAATGAAAACAAGGCGTTACATGAAGTGTCGGGTCTCTGGAGGTCCCGCGTTGTCCCGGATCGACCCACAAAATGGACTCATAATCCTTTGGTCGTTGGTTCAAGTCCAACACGGCCTACCAGCCATCCGGTTGGAATGCCCGGCGCACACGCCATGACGCGTGGTTCTTGCCGCGGCGCGACGCGGCGCGCCAAACCACCTCCAAGGCGCCAGAACATCGGGATTTTGGCAAAATATTCATCAAATATGCCTTTAGCCCCCGCCAAATGGTCATAGTTTGCTATTACTAACGTAGTAAACTGATCTGCACGCGAGGGGTTCACGCACGCGCCCCGGGGCCCGGGGGGTCGCGCTGGCGGGGCGCATGGGCGGGGTTGGCCGCGCCTGGCCGTGTGCCGGGTGGGTACGAAATGGCGGGGAAATGGGGTCGCAAGCGGCTGCTTTTCGGGGCTTGCCGCGGGCGACGGGCCCCGCATCATTGGCGCGATGAGTGTCCGTACGCCGACTGCCCCTCCTGTCCGCGGGTCTGAAAACCCGGGTGGGGAGCTGTTTGCGCGCGTCGTGTCGGAGCTGAACGACGGCATCTGGAAGCGCAACCTGAAAACCGGTGAACTGTGGCTGTCGTCGCGTTTCATGCAGTCGCTGGGGTTTGGGGCCAACGAATACGTTCCCGAAAAAGACCTGTTTGACGAGCGCCTGCATTCTGACGACCGGGCCGCGATGCAGACCGCCTTGCAGCAGGCGGCTCGCGCGCTGGGCCAATGCGCCTACGAAGTGCGCATCCGCACGAAGCAGGACGGGTATCGCTGGTTCCGCGGGCGCGCGCGGGCCTGGCCGGGGGCCGATGGCAAGGCGGCGATCCTGATCGGGGCGGTGTTCAACGTCCACGACGAAAGGGCGGCGCTGGAAGATTTGCAGCACCGGCATGCGCGACTCGCCCAAGCGTATCGCGACAAGGAGCTGGCACTGCGTGACACCGTTCGCGACGCGGGCGAGCGCCATACCGAACTGGAAAAAATCGGCAACGGCCGGGCCCGGTTCATTCTGGGCATGAGCCATGACTTGCGCACCTCGCTCACCAACATGATGGGCATGACCGAACTGGCCCTGCGCAGCGCCGACCCGGAGGCCCGGCAGCGGCGTCTGGAGGTGGCACTGGACGCGGGGCATGCGCTGCAGTCGACGCTGGACGATGTTTTTGAATACGCGCAACTTGATTCGGGCGTGGTGGCGCGGGACGCGTCGGCGTTCGATCTGGGGGAGTTGACGGCCGAGGCGTGCCGCACCATGAACGATCAACTCGCCGCGGCCGGCGGCGGGGTGGAATACGATTTCATCGGCCAGCATCTCACCATCGTGGCCGACATGACACGCTTGCAGGAGGTGATCCGGCGGCTTTTCCAGCATGCGGTGAAAACCTGCCCGGGCGCGTCCTTGCGCTTCACCACGCGCGTGACCGAGGCGGCCGACCACCGGCTGGCCGTGCGCTTCGAGATCGGGTGTTCGACCGGGGCGCCCAGGGATGAGCCCGAAACGGGGCTGATGCCGCTTGAAGATGCGTCCGGTCAGCACAGTGAAGACATTTGGGGCGAAGGGCAGGGGTTGAACCTGCCCATCGCCCGCCGTCTGGTCGAGGCGTTGGGGGGTGAAGTCTCGCTCAAGCGCGGCGTCGGTGGGGGGGCGCATTTTTCTGTCCGCCTGATGGCGGCGCAGGCGCTGGACGGCACCGGGGAGTTGCCCGCGATGGCGGCCGACCGCACGCCCGAATCGGTCTGGGTCATCGGCCATCCGGGCAGCGACGCGAATCTTCTGGCCCGGCGCATCCGGCGGCTCGGCTTCGATCCGCTGGTGCTGGACTCGAAAAACGCGTTGCTGTCGTGCGAGGAGCGCAACGGCGCGCCCTACTGGGCCATCGTGGCCGCGTCGCACCTCGGATTGCTGGTGCCGTTGCCGGAGCTTCGGCGCCTGATGCCGCACACCCGGGTCATCGTCAGCGCGCTGGCCCCGGACCTGCTGGAGGTGGCTGGAATCGCCGGGGTGGCCGTCGTCCATGCGCCACTGTCCCTGCGCCATCTGGCCGACCGATTGGTCCTGAAGCAAAACCGGGCGGCCGAGACGCACCCGCGTGCCGGGCGTCGGCGTCACGCCATCGAGCGGGTGCTGCTGGTGGAGGACAACGCCGTCAGCCAGCTCATCATTGCCGACATGCTCGGCCAACTGGGTTTGAAAGTGCTGCTGGCGACCAGCGGCGAAGAGGGCGTGGCCCGCTGCCGGGAGCACGCGCCGGATGTTGTTCTCATGGACATCAGCCTGCCGGGCATCGACGGTCTGGAGGCCGCCCGGCAGATCCAGCAGCAGCACCGTGCCAAGCGCACCCGTTGCTGCCCCATCGTCGCGCTGACGGCCAGCGCCCTCGACAATAGCCGCGACATCTGGCAGAAGGCGGGGTTGGACGGCTTCCTGGCCAAACCGGTGACCCGCGAAGCGCTCGCGGCGGAGTTCAACCGCCTGGTGCAGGCAGCACGTTGAGGCCCGGCATGGCGGCGCATGGCACAACCCCGGGCCTCCAGTGCGTCCGTTTTGAAAGACAATCGGTCGAACGCCCTGGGGCGGCGCCCGCAGGCCTCTGGATTTTGGGAGACTCACCATGACTTCTTCGACGAATGCTGACGATTCGGCGGCCATGTTTGCGTTCATCGACCGACTGCCGGAAACCATCCGGGGCCGGGTGGTGGGCCTGTATCTGACGTCCCTGGCACGGGATGCCGGCCTGATCGAAAGCGCCCTGGCGGCCGGTGATTTGCCAGCCGCCGGGGCGACCGCCCACAAGCTGTGGGGTGGTGCCGCCAATTTGCAGGATGTCAACCTGGCGCAGTTCGCGAAGGTCGTTGAAACCTCGGCCAAGGACGGGCAGCTCGAGCCTGCGCGCGCTGCGGGGGCCGCGCTTGGCGTCCGTGCCCAGACCAGCGCCACCTTGCTGCGCGCGCGCTATCCCGGCGTCGAGGCAGGGTGATTGGAGCGGCCCCGTACGAGGGGTGCATCGCTCACGACAGCAGGTCGTTCTTGAGCGCGTAGTGGGTGAGTTCGGCGTTGTTGGACAGCGTCATTTTTTCCAGAAGTCGTGCCCGGTACACGCTCACTGTTTTGGGTGACAGCGTCAGTTTTTCTGCGATTTCGGACAGTTTGTAGCCCGACGCGATCAGGATCATGGTCTGATATTCGCGGTCGGACAGCCGCTCATGCGGTTTGGAATCGGTGGGCGCGGTCAGCGTCTCGACCAGCGCCGAGGCAATTTCGGGCGTGATGAACTTGCGGCCCATGGCCACCGTGCGAACCGCCTGCAGCAGGGTGTTGGTCTCGGCAGACTTGTTGACATACCCCAATGCCCCCGCCTTGAGCGCGCGCAAGGCGTATTGGTCTTCCGGATACATCGAAACCACCAGACTGCGAATGGGCGAGCCCTCGTCGGCCAGAACCTTCAGCACATCCAGGCCGGATCGTCCGGGCAGGTTCATGTCGAGCAGCAGCACGTCGCACTCAACCGTGCGAAGGAGTTCGCGCAACTCGCCGTAATCGCTGGCTTCGCCCACGATCCGGAAGTCGGTTTCCTCGCTCAGTGTTTCCCTGAGGCCACGCCGGATCAGCGCATGGTCGTCCAGCAAGATTATGCGAATCACTCTGAAAGTTCCCCGAAATTGGAAATTGCCGTCTCATTCAGCGGCAATGACAGCATGACGGTGGTTCTTTCACCGGCAGAGGAAAGGTCCAGCAGGCCATTGACCTTGCGGGCACGCTCGGCGAGGCCGCGCAAGCCGAAAGAGCCTGCCTTGCGAAGATCTGCCTCGGTGATGCCGCGCCCGTCGTCGGAGACCTCCATGGAAAGAAAGCCGTCGTCATAGTGGAGGTCCACCTCGACGCGGCTGGCGCCCGCGTGCTTGGAGATATTGGTCAGGGTTTCCTGGCAGACGCGATAGACCGTCATGGCGATGGAGGTGTTGACCTCGACCGTGTCGACATTGGAGCGAAAGCGTGCAGAAATACCGGTTCGCTCCTGAAACTGGCGCACCTGCCACTCGATCGCCGGGACCAGGCCAGCGTCCAGAATCGGCGGGTGCAGGTTGCGTGCGATCCGCTGGCTGGCGTCCACGGCATAGCTCAGGGTCTCGAGTGCCCGTCGCACGCGCGGCTTGAGGGCGTCGTCGATGTGCTTTTCGATCAGGGAAAACTCGAATTTGAGCGCGGTCAGCGTGCCACCCACATCGTCATGGATTTCGCGGGCGATTTCGGCGCGCTCCTCGTCCACCACAGTTTGCAAATGCGCCGTGAGGTTGCTGAGCTGTTCTTCCGAGGCGCGGAGTTTTTCGTCGGCGATGGCCTTGGCACGGCGCAACGCCGCGTTTTCCATGGCATTGCGCAACGCAGGCCCCAGGCGGGCCAGCCGACCCTTGATCAGAAAATCGTCAGCCCCGCGCCGCATGGCTTCAACGGCCGCATCCTCGCCCAGTGTTCCGGACACGATGATGAAGGGGGGCGGTTTGGGCAGGGCACGCACGGCATCAAGGGCCTCCCCGCTGGAGAAGTCCGGCAGGTTGTGGTCGGAAATGACGATGTCCCACGATTGCTTTTCCAGCGCAGCGGCCAGTTCCTGACCGGTTTGTACCCGCAGCGCCTCCACGGCAATGCCCTGCGAGGCCAGCGTGGCAAGAATGACTTCGTAGTCAAGCGCCGAATCTTCAATTACCAACAAATTCACAGCCATGAGCCTGTCCTGTTGCCTTGGCCTAAAGAAATACACGAACCCACCGATAAGTACACAGAAGGGCAGATCTGGGTGGTTTCGTATCCGTTCATTTCGAGTTTCAAGCGGACTGAATTGACCAAAATCCTAATCATCTTAACCGGACTCCAGAGGGACCGGTTGACCGTACAGCTTCGTTGATAAAACCACTGGTAAACAGCCCATGAACCCAAGTCTCACCCTGCAAGGTCCCGACATGACGGCCGTCGCGCTGCAAGATGAGCTTCTGATCGCCGCAACCGACCTCGACCGCCTGCGAGACCTTCTGGACCACGCCTGCAGCCAGTTGTTGACGGAGTTCGCCACCGCCAGCGCCGAAGCCGAGGTGCTCAAGGCCAGTCACCCCGGCGTTGCCGACCGGATCGCATCGGCCTTGACTTCGGCGCAGATCGCTCTGCAGTTCCAGGACCTGTCAACCCAGCTGGTGGCCCATGTGCTGGGTCGCATGCACAGCGTGTGCGACGCGTTGGCCATCAAGGCGATGCCCGGCGACGCGTCGGACGATGTGATCCCCACATTTATTGAAAAACCATGCCCGGTCGCCCAACGTGAGATGGACGCCGGATCCGTTGAACTTTTCTGACTGACTTTTCATGATTCTCCCAGGAGCTTTCCATGTTCTCGATTCTCGCGGTTGACGATTCCGCCTCAATGCGGCAAATGGTGTCGTTCACGCTGAAAAGCGCCGGCTACCAGGTGGTGGAGGCCTTTGATGGCCAGGATGCCCTGGAGAAAGTGTCTGACAAGTCATTCGACCTTGTCCTGACCGACCAGAACATGCCCCGCATGGACGGTCTCTCGCTGACCAAGGCGTTGCGGAGCTCTGACCGATACCGCGCCACACCGATCCTGATCCTGACCACCGAGTCCAGCGATCAGATGAAGCAGGCGGGCCGGGCGGCGGGCGCCACGGGCTGGCTGGTCAAGCCGTTCGATCCTGCAAAGCTGGTCGAGGTCATTCGAAAAGTTGTTCGCTAAAGGCGGAGACGCCAATCGGGGGTTTTATGGGTGAAATGACATCTGAAGGTGGTCGCCTCAATGAGGCGGCGTTCGACCTGACGCAGTTCTATCAGGTCTTCTTTGAAGAAGCAGGGGAGAACCTGACCAGCATGGAGGATCTCCTGCTGGCGGTTGACGTGGACGCGCCGGATGACGAGGCGCTGAACGCCATCTTCCGTTGCGCACACTCCATCAAGGGTGGCGCGGCGACATTCGGCTTTCAGGACGTGGCCGACCTGACCCACGTCATGGAGACATTGCTGGACCGCCTGCGGCGCCATGAGTTGACGATGACCACGGTGATGGTCGACACGCTGCTTGAATCCGGCGATGCCCTGAAGGCATTGCTCGACGTCCGTCAAGGGAAAACAACGGAGACCGTGGACACCCGCGAGTTGGTCGCCACCATCCGCGAGCTGTCCACCGGCGCAACGCTGGCGCCGAAGCCCGCTGAGGCAAACGCTTCGAATGACCACGTGAAGTCGGCGACCGCTGCGCAAAGTGCTGCGACCACACCGGCGGGTCGAACGCTCGAAGTTCGGGTGGAATCGCTGGCCGATCCGTCCATTGTGGACAGTTTCTTTGACCTCTTCCGCGAAGTCGGTGGCTTGGGAACGATCGACACCGCCCCTGCGGCAGAAGGCCAGGCCGAATCAACACGACGCTTCAAGGTCGTGACCAGCGCCGCTGACAACGACCTTCTGGACCTGTTCACCTTTCACGTGGCGCGTGAACAGGTCACCATCGGGCCCTGGAATGAAGATGCAGGGCCGACAGCGCCGACAGCGCCGACAGCGCCAGCAGAGGAGGCGGCGTACGGGTTTTTCGTTGACCCTGCCACGCTCCCCATACAGGTCTCGAAGGGGGCTGTTGCGGCCAAACCGGAAAAGCCGGCCAGGGCCGACAAGGTGGCGGTAACTTCGCCAGAGACGACCATCCGTGTCTCGGTCGACAAGGTGGACCAACTCATCAACCTGATGGGCGAACTCGTGATCACGCAGGCCATGCTTGCACAATGCGCCAGCGAAGTTGACCCGGCGGTACACCAGGGGTTGCTGTCCGGCCTTACTGATCTTGAGAGAAACACGCGGCATTTGCAGGAATCCGTGATGTCGATCCGCATGATCCCGATGGCGGTGGTCTTCAACCGGTTCCCGCGCATGCTGCGAGATCTTGCGAGCAAACTCTCCAAGCAGGTTGAGCTTGAAACGGTTGGTGAGGCGACCGAACTTGACAAGAGCCTGATCGAAAAAATCACCGATCCGTTGACCCATCTGGTCAGGAACTCACTGGACCACGGCATTGAGACGCCGGAAGAGCGGCGGGCTGCGGGCAAACCGGCGCAGGGCACGATCACGTTGTCCGCCCAACATTCTGGCGGATCGATCGTGATCGAAGTCCGGGACGATGGCCGCGGGCTGGACCGGGACCGGATTCTGGCCAAAGCCAGGAGCAGTGGCCTGTCCGTGAGCGATTCGATGTCGGACCAGGAGGTCTGGCAGCTGATTTTTGCGCCCGGGTTCTCCACTGCCGAAGTCGTCACCGAGGTCTCGGGGCGCGGTGTTGGCATGGACGTGGTCAAGCGCAACATTCTTGCGCTGAACGGCACCGTCGAGCTCGATTCGGCGCCGGGCTACGGCACGCGCGTGTCGGTGCGGCTGCCGCTGACGCTGGCCATCATGGACGGCATGTCCATCAAGGTGGGTGACGAACTCTATGTGTTGCCGCTGTGTTCGGTCATCGAGTCGTTCCTGCTGACCGACACGTCGATCCGCACGGTACTGGGGTCATCCCGCGTGGTGCAGGTCAGGGACGCCTACATGCCGGTGGTGGTGCTCGAAGACGTGTTTGGCGTCAAGCCGGGGCACGCGGGCGGGCAGTCGCAAATACTGGTCATTGTCGAGGCGGAAGGTCGCCGCATCGCCCTTGAAATCGACGAACTCGTGGGGCAGCAACAGGTGGTCGTGAAAAACCTGGAATCCAACTACCGGAAGGTGCCGAACGTGTCGGGGGCCACCATCATGGGCGATGGCCGCGTGGCGTTGATTCTTGATGTGGCGGGTTTGATCCGTCAGTCCAGCCATTGATGCAAGCAGTACAGATTTTCAAACTTACGGGCCAACCCGCCTGACTGGACTTTCCCCATGAACCCGACAGAAATGAATTCGACGGCTGAACTGGCCCGGCGGGACATTGAATTCAGCTCTAGGGACTTCGAGCGTGTCCGCGCGATGATTCACTCGAAAGCGGGGATCAATCTCAATGCGAGCAAGCAGAACATGGTCTACAGCCGCCTGGCGCGCAGGCTGCGGGATTCGGGCTGCGAGACGTTCACGAGCTACCTCGACCGGCTGGAATCCAGCCCCGCAGCCGAATGGCAGGAATTCATCAATTGCCTGACAACCAACCTCACGGCATTCTTCCGCGAGGCGCATCATTTCCCGATTCTGGCGGAACGACTGCAGGAGATTGCACCGCGCGTTGGCACGATCCGGGTGTGGTGCTGTGCGGCGTCAACAGGCGAGGAACCCTACTCCATCGCGATGACCGCGCTGGAAGCGTTGGGGTCTTCAGCCCGGGTTTCCATCGATGCCAGCGATATCGATACCAATGTGCTCGAGACGGCCGAACGGGGCGCCTATGCTGCGGATACGGCCAAGGCGCTGGGGGAGGCGCGTGTCCGGAAGTTTTTTCTCAAGGGCACCGGGGTCAATCAGGGGAAGGTCCGTGTGCGCCCCGAACTGCGAAAAATGATCCGGTTCTTCCAGTTGAACCTGTTGGCAGGCAATTGGGGTCTGGAGCCCTATGACATCGTGTTCTGCCGCAACGTCATGATCTACTTTGACCGGCCGACACAGCGTCGCGTGTTGGAGGGGTTGCATCGTTCCATGAAGCCAGGCGGCCTTTTGATGGTCGGGCATTCGGAGAATTTCACCGAGCATCGGGATCTTTTTGAGCTGCGCGGCAAAACCACGTACATCCGACTGGGCCAATGAAATGCAGCCTTCCCCTACAGAACGGGCGCAGCTTTCCTCGCCGTCGTACCTGGCGGAGCTCAAGCGGCTGCCTCGGCGCGATCACGAGGCCTCGTTCTTCTTTTTTGATCCCGCTTTCCAGGTCAACGCGGCCAAGATTCTTCCGGGCGAGTTCTTTGTATTCAACGAAGACATTGAACTGACGACCACGCTGGGCTCCTGTGTGGCGGCGTGCATCTGTGACAAGGGTGCGGGCATTGGGGGTATGAATCACTTTCTCCTGCCCGACGACCAGGACGGGACGGCATCAGGCCGCTTTGGCGCATTTGCGATGGAGCTGCTGATCAATGAACTCCTCAAGCGGGGGGCACGCCGCAATGCACTGGAAGCCAAGATTTTCGGCGGCGGCCAGGTCATGAAGAGTTTCGTCACCATGAACGTGGGCGAGCGCAACGTCGAATTTGTGACCAAATTTCTTGCCGCCGAGCGCATACCAATCCTTGCGAAGGATGTGTTGGATGTCTATCCCAGAAAAGTCTGCATGTTCCCCAAATCGGGGCGGGTCTTGTGCAAACGGCTGCCCGCAACCCACGGCAAACTTTTTGAAATGGAAGAGGCTCGGTATCAGCGGCAGGTCCGGACCGAAGCGTCGGGCGGTGATATCGAGCTGTTCTAGTGTGATCCTTAAGAAAGTGCTTCCATGAAAACGCGTGTTCTTGTGGTGGACGATTCCGCACTGGTGCGGAGCGTCATGACCGAAATCATCAATCGGACTTCTGATCTGGAAGTGGTGGGCACGGCCGGTGACCCCTACATTGCCCGCGAAATGATTCGCAACCTGAATCCGGATGTGCTGACGCTGGACGTGGAAATGCCCAGAATGGACGGCCTGGAGTTTCTGGACAAACTGATGCGCCTTCGCCCGATGCCGGTGGTGATGGTCTCCACCCTGACCGAACGAGGCGCTGAAGTCACCATGCGTGCGCTTGAGCTGGGCGCCGTGGATTTTGTGGCCAAACCCAAATTGGGACTCAAGGACGGTCTGGACGAGGCCGCGCGCGAAATTGCCGACAAGATCCGTGCCGCTGCCCGGGCGCGCGTCACGCGACGGGGCGGGACTTCGGCACTGGCGGGCGGGGATCGCCTGCCGGTCGAACCCAGGAGCGGCGCGATGGCCCGAACCGATACCGGTTCCGGTGGCATCACGAAGCCGCCTCATGTGCCCATGACCCGATCCAGTACAGAAAAACTGATCGCGATCGGCGCCTCGACCGGCGGGACGGAAGCGATCAAGGACGTGCTGATCAAATTGCCCGGGGATTCACCGGCGGTGGTCATCACGCAGCACATGCCGGCGGGGTTCACGACGAGTTTTGCGGCCCGACTCGATGGTCTGTGCAAGATTCATGTCAAGGAGGCCACCGATGGCGAGCGCGTGTTGCCGGGGCACGCCTACATTGCGCCAGGGGGCGTGCATTTGCGGATCGACCGCAGTGGCGCCAATTACATCGCCCGTCTTGACGATTCAGAGCCGGTGAACCGGCACAAGCCCTCGGTCGATGTCCTGTTTCATTCCGTGGCCGTCAATGTGGGGCCGAACGCCGTCGGGGTCATGCTCACGGGGATGGGCAAGGACGGCACGGTTGCCATGCGCGAAATGCGTGACGCTGGCGCCCGGAATATTGCGCAGGACGAAGCCAGTTGCGTGGTGTTTGGCATGCCGCGAGAGGCCATTGCCGCTGGCGCGGTCGAAGAAATT
The DNA here is from genome assembly GCA_002842205.1 of Betaproteobacteria bacterium HGW-Betaproteobacteria-3. Classification (GTDB taxonomy): domain Bacteria; phylum Pseudomonadota; class Gammaproteobacteria; order Burkholderiales; family Burkholderiaceae_C; genus PHCI01. Next base: position 99,799 of record PHCI01000024.1, read on the forward strand.
CTGCCATTGCAGGATATCGCTCGCCGTGTCCTGGAGCTGGTGCGAGGTTCGGGGGCAACCACCCACCGAATCTGATCCGCGCAGTGCCGCTGATCGGGCAAGGGCCGCGGCGTCAGTGCCTGCATGCCCCAGACGCAGCGGCGCATTGCTTCAGCGGAACGGTGCCAGAAATGTTTTCAGGGACGTTTCAAACGGCGTGAGCATGGCAATCGTGCTGATGGTCAGCACCGACAATCCGGCGGTCAGCGTGATCGGGAAACCCACCGCAAAAATACTGAGCTGGGGCGCCACGCGCGACACGAAACCAAGAACAAGGTTGACAAACAGCATCAACACGGTGAAGGGCAGGGCCAGCATCAGGGCCAGCCGGAAAACCTCGGCCCCCATCAGGTCCAGGCGGAGCCCGGCCAGGGCCCGGAACGGTTCGGTGGAGATCGGAAATAGCGTGAAGGTGTCGATCAGGACATCGAGCACGATCAGGTGGGCATTGGTGGTGACGAACAACATCAGCCCCATGGTTTGAAGCCAGGTGCCGATCGCAGTTTCGGAGCGCCCGTTGGGGTCAAAGAAGCCGGCAAACGAAAACCCCATCTGCAACCCAATGAATTCCCCCGCGATTTCGAGCACTGCAAAAACCAGGCGGGCTGCAAAGCCAACGGCCAGCCCGACCAGCACCTGCTGGGCGATCACGCCGAAGGCGGCGCTGGTCGTGAGGTTGATGTCACCCGGAACATTGACGACCGGGGCCACGACCATTGCAACCAGCGCTGCCAGGGCCACACGGCCGCGTACCGAGAATGACCGGTGCGACAGGATCGGTGCGGCTGAAAACAGCGCGAGAATCCGGAAGAACGGCAGCAGGAACGTGGCCAGCCAGACGTCCAGCTGGGCTTGGGTGAAGACAACCATGGTGCCGTGTCCGCAGGGGCGCCTCAACCGATCACGTTGGGAATGGACGTGATCACGCGCTGCAGGTACTCGGTCAGCATCGACATCATCCACGGGCCGGCGACCATCATGGCCACCACGATGGCCACAAGTTTGGGCAAAAAGGACAACGTGGCTTCGTTGATCTGGGTCACTGCCTGGAACAGGCTCACAATCAGTCCGACGACCAGGGCAACCAGCAAAATGGGCGCGGCGACGGTCAGCAAGATCTCCATCGCTTGCCGACCGAAGGTCATCACGAATTCCGGCGTCATGAAGTCCCTCCGAAACTCGCCACCAGCGACCCCATCAGGAGATTCCAGCCGTCGGCAAGGACAAACAGCATCAGCTTGAAGGGCAAGGCCACAAGAACCGGCGACAGCATCATCATGCCCATGGACATCAGGACGCTGGCCACGATCAGGTCGATCACGATGAACGGAACGAACACCATGAACCCGATCTGGAACGCGGTCTTGAGTTCACTGGTCACAAAAGCCGGGATCAGGATGCGCATCGGCGTCTCTTCAGCCGTGGCCGGTGCGGGCGTTTTCGATATTCTGTAGAAGAGCGACAGATCGGCTTCCCGCGTCTGGCGGAGCATGAAGGTGCGCAATGGCATCGCCCCGCGTGTCACCGACTCTTCGAACGATATTTTCTGTTCGCTGAAAGGCTTGTAAGCCTCGTCGTGAATTTTCTCCAGCGTGGGTCCCATGACAAAAAACGTCAAGAACAGGGCCATGCCGACCAGAACCTGGTTGGGAGGCGTGGTCTGCAACCCCAGCGCCTGCCTCAACAGACTGAGAACAATGATGATGCGCGTGAAGCTGGTCATCAGCAGGAGCGCCGCGGGCAGGAACGACAGTGCGCTGAAGATGAGCAGCGTCTGTATCGGGACGGAGTACGTCGTTGCGGTGCCCACTTGTTGCGCTGTGAGCCCAAAGGGTGTGGTCTGGCCCCACGCTGCCGCGCAGCTCACGGCGAGGAGCATGGCAAACAATGACTTCATCGCACGCGCATTCCGCTTGATCAATGCGACAGGGAGATCCGACGCGCTCATGACGATCTTTCTAGTCTTCTGCATGACGCGCACGCACGGTGGAAAGGGCCTGTGAAAAGGCGAGATCGCCCCCGCGTGCCACCGGGGCTCCGGTCGAGCGGCCTGCGGAGGGCGAGGACGTGTTGTCCAGCTCGGCCAGAAACGTGACCTGATGGGCGGTGATGCCGATGGCGAGATGCCGGTCGTTGAAGCGGATGATGGCAACCCGCTCGCGCTGTCCCACCGACATCTGCGAGATCAGCTCCAGGTTCTGGTGAGTCCCGGCGCGAACCTTCTGGAGACGCTTGAGAATCCAGAGCGTCACGGGAATCAGCGCGACCACGCCGATCAGCATCAAGAACGACCAGGTGATCGATTGCATTGAAATTCCCCGACGTCAAATGCGGGTCAGGCGACGCATTCTTTCCGACGTCGTGACGATGTCGGTGAGCCGGATGCCGAACTTGTCATTCACCACCACCACCTCGCCCTGCGCGATCAGAAAGCCATTCACCAGCACATCCATCGGTTCGCCAGCCAGCGCGTCCAGTTCGATGACCGAACCCTGGGCCAGCTGAAGGATGTGCTTGATCGGAATCCGGGTCCGCCCCAACTCGACCGTCAGCTGGACGGGAATGTCCAGGACAAGGTCGATGTCGTTTTGCCCGGCGCCACCCTTGGTGGCGGTCAGTTTGGGGAATCTTTCCGCCGCAGACTGCTCTTCCGTGGGCGCGCGTTGCTCGTCGGCGGGTGCATTCTCGGCGAGTGCGGCAGCCCATTCGTCCGCAAGCGCATCCTGTTCTTTTGCCGGCGCGGGGTCTTCGAGGGTTGACATGTGGGGCTCCAAAAAAAGCGCTATCGGGTGTGCGACGGGCTGGACTCTTGTCCTTGTTGCGTGAGGAATTCCTTGATCTGCAGTCCGTAATGGCTGCCCATCGTGCCGTACTGGCACTCAAAGATCGGCACGCCGTCGACCGTTGCGACAAGGGTGGGGGCCAGGTCAAGTTCGATGAAGTCACCCTTTTTCAAGGCCATCAACTCGCCGACCGTCGCTTCACTGTGGGCCAGTTCAGCCGCCAGTGATACGGTGGCCGACTTGATCTGTTGGGTCAGCAGGTTGACCCAGCGTTTGTCGGGCTCCTGCTGGTCGCCCTGGAGCGGTGAATACAGCGTCTCGCGGATGGGCTCAAGGCATGAATAGGGGATGCAGATGTGCATGTCCCCGCCGGTTTCACCGATCTCAACCCGGAAAGTCGCGGTGACAACGATTTCGGAAGGCGTCGCGATATTGGCGAACTGCGTGTGCATTTCGGACCGCGTGTATTCCAGCTCGATCGGGTAGATCGTTGCCCAGGCCTTTTTGTACTCGGCCGTGATGACCTCGACAAGGCGAAGAATGATCCGTTGCTCGGTCGGGGAGAACTCGCGACCTTCAATCCGGGTCTGATACTGCCCCGTGCCGCCGAACAGGTTGTCGATCACGGTGAAGACCAGTGTGGGGTCGCAGATCACCAGGCCTGACCCGCGCAACGGCCGCACTTGCATCACATTGATGTTGGTGGGGACCACCACGTTGCGCAAAAAGGCGCTGAACTTCTGGACTTTGACCGGGCCGATGGAAATCTCGGGACTGCGCCGCATGAAGTTGAAGATGCCGATGCGAAAGTTCCGGGCAAAGCGCTCGTGAACGATCTCAAGCGTGGGCATTCGCCCACGAACGATGCGCTCCTGGCTCGACAGGTCGTAGTTTCGTACGCCCGCAGCATCGGTGTCGACTTCCGCGACCGATTGCGACTCGCCGGTGACGCCTTCGAGCAGGGCGTCAACTTCATCCTGCGACAAAAACTGGTCGATGGCCATCGTGGTCTTACTGCACAATGAAGGTAGAGAACAGGACTTCCTTGACGGGGTTCGTCACGGGCTTCTTCCGGCTTGCGGCTTTACCGGCTTTCACCGCGACGGGGGCCACCACCTGGTGCGAAGCGTCCGTGCCTGGGCCTTCGCCATGCGCGGCGTCCGGTACGCCGTCGTCCATCGGGATGTCAACGCCGATCGACTGCGCAGTGGCGATCTGAATCTGTCGTGCCAGTTGATTTTTACCGTCCAGTGTCAGCAAGTCCTCGATCTTCTTGGCGGAAATGAGGAGGAGGATCCGGTTTCGCACCACGGGCAAGTGGTCCTTGATGGCGATGTCGGTATCGGTGCCCTCGACTTCGAACGTGACGCCAATTTGCGCCATACGCATGCCACCCGGATCGTTCAGGTTGACCGTGAAGTTCTCCAGGGTGGTGAAGATCGGTTTTTTCGTCTTGTCGTGCTTTTTGGGCTCCGCCACATGCGCGGTGTCGCCACCCTCTTCAAGCTGTGCCAAGGCCGCGGCGTTGCGAAGCGACATGAAATACCAGGCACCTGCTCCACCTCCACCCAAAAGGATGACCATCGCGATCACGATGATCATTTTTTTCCCTGATTTCTTGGGGGGGGCAACGGGCGCTTCGGCTGACATGGGATCTCCTGTTCGAGCCCTGATTGTGGAGAACAGCGGCCAGTGCAAAAGACCCGAAAAGGCAGCTATTCCCGGCTTAATCCGTCGCCTGGGAAGGTGTCAATCAGGCATAGAGGTCGATACCCCCGCGCGCCGACGCGGTCAGCGCCACGAGGCTGCGCCGGTCCATGGCATGGCCAGCCCCGCGGCCGCTGTCATGGGAGGGCCAGCCGTTGCCGGCGGGCGAACGGGGGTCCTGTTGGGATGTCGCGCCGCCGTGGCCTGCACCTTCCCCTCCGACGTGCGAGCTCCCCAGGCTCAATCCCTGCGCTGCCAGCATCTCGCCAAGTTTGGGCAATGATTGCGCGATGGCCTCGCGGGTCGCGCCATGCGCCACGGCAAAAGAGAGATCGGCCACCTGGGCGTGCATCTTGAGGTCGATCTGGATCGGGCCCAGATCCGCCGGATTGAGGGTCAAGATGGCGCGCCCCACCCCATCGCGCGCCATCAGCATGACTTCCGTGCCGAGCTGCTGCGGGAATTCCGGGCTGCCGGGCGCGGCGTGCAGGGGCGTGGTGGGCGCCAGAGGTCCGGCGGCGAGCGTGTGGGACGGCCCTCCCGGGGCCGCGACGAGCCCGGCAAGCGGGCCCGCAGGCGTTTGCGGATCGGCGTTCAGGCCAGCGGCTTTGTTGAACTGCTGGAGCCAGCCAGGCAGCGCCGCCAGGTCCGAGGCGGGCGGCGTAATGGTCGTCCCGACCACGGGATCGGTGGCCGCTGCCCCAGCGGGCCGCTCGGCCAATGGCCCCGACTTGGCGTTGGCACTGTCCAGAAGCAGCTTCTGCGGACTGGCTTGCAGGGCGGCTTCAGCCGGAACGGGCGCTGCAGTCTGCAGCGCCACAGGGTAGAGATCCGGCGTGGTCGAGGCGGCGTGCGGCTGATCATTGGCAGTTCCGGGCAGCTTTTCATGGTCTTGCGGCCCGGTCAGGATCGAGGCCAGACCCGAGGGGCGGTCGCTTCCCCCCTCGGGATCGTTGACCGCGGAAGTCCACGCCAGTGATCCATCTGTTTCGGTGGATTCTTCTGACGGGGCGTCGTCGCCGACGTTGGGCGACTTCGCAGGCACCTTGGGCGCCGCAGATCGTTCCGTGCCATTGGCTTTCGCACCTTCCGCACTTTCAGCACGTTCTGCGACGTCAGCGACGTCAGCGACGTCGGTCGGTTCGCGTTCTTCACCGGAGCGGTCGGGTGCGGGGCTTGAATCGGCTGTCCTGGTGGTTTTTCTCCCTTCGGTGGAGCGCGAAGACGGGGTCGAGGGGGCCGGGGGGGGGGTCTGCCGTTCATCGCGGGAGGTGTTGTTCCGCGCAATATCCTGGTCCTGCTGCCGGGCGGATTCCTGGAGAACGGCAGAGAACTTTGTCGCTGGCCTGGAACCTGCTGCCGGGACCGGCTCCGACTTCAATGAAACGGCATTGCGGCCGCCTTCCAGCACGGAGGACGCACCGTGGGAGGTGATCATGCGGCACCGCCTGCGGTCATGTGGAACCCGCGCCGTGCCGCAAACTCGTCGCTGGCGCGTTGCTCCTGCTGTGCCGCCCTGGCCTGGTGTGCTGCGTTTTGACGGGTGATCAGGGCCTCGATGGAGCGGAGCCTCTTTTGTTGCGCCATCAGCCGTTGGGTGGCTGCGGCGGCAAAAAGCGTCCGACGTTCCAGCTCCGCTTGCTGGACTTGAATGGCGGTGTCCAGACGCGCCACGAAACCGTGGTACTGGGCGAGCAGATCCGGGCTCATCGGCTGGGTCCGCGAGGTGGGGGCATTGGCCAGATAGTCGGTGCGGTACTGGACCAACTGGTTCAAGGTGCCCTGGCAATCCCGGACGAGCCCAAGCGCCGCTTCGTTCGCGCGTGCGGCGCTGTCACGCACCGTGCGGGCGTTGTCCACGAGAAATTCGAAGGTGTTCTTCATGCTAGATGCTCATGACGGGTTGAAGGAGTTGGGCCATGGCCTCGACGCTGGTGTGCAGGCCCGCGCGTTCGTGCATGTCCTGTTGCAGAAAGGCGGCAACTTTCGGGTACAGGGCGATCGCCTGGTCTGTGGCGCTGTCGGAGCCCGGGGCATAGGCCCCCACCGCAATCAGATCGTGATTGCGCTGGTAGCGCGAATACACATTCTTGAGTCGCCGCGCCAATTGGACATGGCGGGTGTCCACCACGTTTTGCATGACGCGGGAGATGGATTGTTCAATGTCAATGGCGGGGTAATGGCCTTGCTCGGCCAGCGCCCGCGTCAACACAAAGTGACCGTCAAGGATGGCGCGCGCGTTGTCCGCGATGGGATCCTGCTGGTCGTCGCCTTCGGCAAGAACGGTATAAAACGCCGTGATGGAGCCGCCACCGCGCACGCCGTTGCCGGCCCGCTCGACGAGCTGGGGCAAACGGGCGAACACCGACGGTGGATAACCCTTGGTGGCGGGGGGCTCACCAATGGCCAGGGCCATTTCACGGTGGGCCATGGCATAGCGTGTGAGCGAATCCATGAGCAGCAAGACATGTTGCCCGCGGTCCCGGAAATGTTCGGCGAGTGCCGTGGCGTACGACGCACCCTGCATTCGCATGAGAGGTGGCAGGTCTGCAGGCGCCGCCACCACGACCGCACGTTTGCGACCTTCCTCGCCCAGAATGTCTTCGACGAATTCCTTGACCTCGCGGCCGCGTTCACCGATCAATCCGACCACGATCACATCGGCGCTGGTGTATTTCGCCATCATGCCCAACAGCACGCTCTTGCCCACGCCCGATCCCGCAAAAAGCCCGAGCCGCTGGCCGCGGCCCACGGTCAGCATGGCGTTGATGGCACGCACGCCCACGTCCAGCGGGACGCGGACCGGCTCCCGGTCCATGGCGTTGATGGGTTCGCGCGCAATGGATTCAGCCTTGGTGCCAAAAATGGGCCCCCTGCGATCCAGTGGCTGACCGGCAGGGTCCACCACGCGGCCCAGCATCGACGGCCCCATGGGCAACCGGCGGGTGCGGGTGTCGCCACTGGCTTCAAGGCCGGGTGCCTTGCCGTAGTGGATGCCTTCGAACGGATACCTTACCGGCTCAACCTGCGCGCCGGGGGACAACCCGGTCAGGTCTCCCGTGGGCATCAGGAATTGTCGTCCCCTGGAAAAGCCGACGACCTCGGCCTCGGTGGTGCGGGCCCCGTCACGCACCGTGCACACACTGCCGACCGGCAGGCTGAGCCCGGTGGCCTCCATGACCAGGCCTGAAATCCGCGTGAGGCGGCCGCTCACCACAATGGGTTGGGCCGACTGGAGCAAGCGAACGTGCGAGCCCAGGTGGGCGGCCAACTGCTGGCCGATGCTCCGCGGTGCCACGTCGCGCGGCGAGGCCGTGGCCAGGGTGGGGAGCGCTTTGGCGACCGCGTTCATGGCAAAGGCTCCTCGTCGCGGCCCAAGGTGGCCATGACCGCCTGCCAGCGGGCCTCGAAGGTGGCATCCGCCACGCCGGTGTCGGCGTCCAGCCGACAGCCACCGGCTGTGATCGAAGGGTCGGCGGTCACCTGCCATCCGCCCGCGGGCGATTGCTTGGCAAGGTGTTCCTGCAGGGCGTTGGCGTCGGCCGGGTTGACGCGAAACTCCAGCCGGGAAGCGCCTTCTCCCAGTGCCCGAAGCGCCTCGCGCGCTGTCGGCATGAGTGCATCGGCCCGGAAGCGAAGTTCGTCGCGCAAGACTTGCCGGGCAATGTCAATGGCCAGCGAGACCAGATCGCTCGCCAGTTGCGATTCAAACGACGTCATTTCTTCGCGGAAGGCCGACACCAGGCGGTGCAGGTGCTGGGCCGCGTCGGCCGCTTCCCTGGAGCGGAAGTCCTCGAAGGCGCGCGAACCCTCGATGTATCCCTGCTCATGGCCCTGCTGAACACCCTTGGCGAATCCCCGTTGATGCCCCAGGTCGAACGCGGCACGGGCCGTCGGGTTGTCCAGGTCACGATGGGACAGCATGGGGCGTTCGGCCGACGGGTGACCCTCCAGCAGGTCTGCGAGCGAAATCCCCATCACGTTCGTGAGGGCTTCGGCCGCCGTGATCCGGCTCGACGTGCCGTAAGGCGTGTCAGACGAAGCTTTCTTCACTGCCGCCTCCCAGCACAACCTGCCCTTCATCGGCCAATCTGCGGACGATCTTGAGGATCTCCTTTTGCTCGCCCTCGACTTCCGAGACGCGGACCGGCCCGCGCGATTCCAGGTCTTCCTTGAGCGCTTCGGCTGCCCGAGAGCTCATGTTGGCAAACACCTTCTCCCGCATCTCCGGCGCCGCACCCTTGAGCGCAACCACCAAGGAATCCGTGGCGACTTCCTTCAACACCAGCTGCAAAGCCTTGTTGTCAAGTTTCAGAAGATCGTCGAACGTGAACATCTGCTCTTCGATCTTCTGCGCCAGATCGGCATCGCCTTCCCGAATCGCATCGAGTACGGCGCTTTCGTTGGACGAGCCCAGAAAGTTCATGATCTCGGCGGCCGTCTTCGGGCCGCCCAGCGCGGCTTTTTTGATGCGGTCGCCTCCGGCAAGCACTTGCGACAGGACGTCGTTCAGCTCCTTCAGGGCGTTGGGCTGGATTCCGTCGAGACGGGCAATCCGGAGCACCACGTCGTTGCGCACGCGATCCGGCAATGCCACCAGCACTCCCGAGGCCTGATCCCGGTCCAGGTGAACCAGAATCGACGCGATGATCTGGGGATGTTCGTTGCGGATCAATTCTGCAATGGAGGGTGCATCCATCCATTTCAGGCTTTCGATGCCACTGACATCACGCCCCTGAAGAATGCGGTCGATCAGAAGCGATGCCTTGTCGTCGCCCAATGCCCGCTTGAGCACGCTGCTCACGTAGGCGCCGGTGTCTCCCACCAGCGAGCGTTGACTCTCCACCGAACCGCCAAAGCGGGTCAGCACACTGTCAAAGAGTTCGTCGCTGACGGTGGTGAGTTTGGCCATCCGTTCGCCGATGCGCTGGACCTCTTTGGGGCCGAGGTGCTTGAAGACCTCGGCGGCGTTTTCCTCGCCGATCGCCATCAACAAGATGGCGCCGGCCTGCACGCCGTCTTCTTCAGGACTGGGGGATGCTGTGGTCATGGTGGTTGATTTGCCGGTGATGTCAACTGGTATGGGTGACCCATGTGCGCACGACGTTGGCCACGGTGGCCGGGTCGGATTTGGCCAGCTTGCGGACGTCTGCCAACTGAAGCGCACGGGCTTGCTGGGCCAGCTCGACCGGCGTCAGCTCCACCGGGGAAAGCGCGGAGCCACCCGCGGGCGTCGGCAGTGAAAGCGCGTCCTGCACGCTGGTCAGAAGTGTCCCGCCCTGGCCCGGCAGCGCGGGCTTGCGCGCCGCGCGCAATGCGGGGCGAACCAGTCCGAGAAGGATCATCAGCGCCACCAGCGGAAGCATCAGCCACTGCGCGATGGTCCGTGCCAGGTCCATGGTCTCGGGCTGCTTCCACAGTGGCACAGCGACTTCGGGCGGAACCGCCGGAACATTGAACGGTGCGTTGACCACGTTCAGCGAGTCGCCCCGGTCCTTGCTGAACCCGACGGCTTCGCGGACCAGCGCATTGATCTGTTCCATCTGCGCGGCGGGAATCGGCGACGTGGTCACCTTTCCGTTGCTGGCGGTGGTGCTCACATGATTCAAAACCACTGCGGCATTCAGGCGTCGCACGACACCGCTGGCGTTGCGAACCACCCGGACGGTCTTGTCCACCTCGTAGTTGGTGGTGGCATCACGCTTGCCGCTGACATTTCCGTTGGCCACTCCGCCGGCGCTCAGCGCCTGTGAGGCGCCATTGATGGGGGCCGTGGCGTTGCCGGGAGGCTGGTTGGACAATGCACCGGGAACACCGCCGACCATCGCCGCCGCACCGGACTGCCCCTCCGACACTTGCTGGCTGCGAATCGCCGCTGCGGCATCGCCCTGATTCGGCTTGTAAATTTCAGCGGTGGATTCACTTTGCGTGAAATCCACGTCAGCCGTGATCTGGGCCCGCACGTTTTCTGCCCCCACCAGCGGTTCGAGGATGGCCAGCACGCGCGAAGCCAGATTCTGCTCGATCTGCCGGACGTATTGAAGTTGAGAGGCGTCGAGCCCGTTGGGGGCCTCGCCGGGGGGTTGCGACAACAAGGTACCGGTCTGGTCCACCACGCTGACGGCCCGCGGATTGAGTTCGGGCACGCTGGAGGCCACCAGGTGCACGATGCCCGCAATCTGCGTGCGGTCCAGTGTGCGGCCGCCATGCAGGCTGACCAGGACCGAGGCCGAAGGTTTCTGCTGCTCCCTCAGGAAGGCGGTCTGGTTGGGCAGCGCCAGGTGTACCCGGGCCGATTCGACGGTGGGCATGGCCATGATGGAACGTGCCAGCTCGCCCTCGAGACCGCGCTGGAAGTTCAGGCGCTCCTGAAACTGCGTCACACCAAATTTCTGGTTTTCCATCAGCTCGAAGCCGACCGCCCCACCTTTGGGCAAGCCCTGCGTGGCCAGCTTGAGACGGGCGTCGTGCACCTTGTCGGCAGGCACCATGATGGCGCCGCCACCCTCGGTGAATTTGTGGGGCACATTGAGCTGTGCCAGGGCTGCGATGACCGAGCCGCCGTCGCGGTCCGAAAGGTTGGCGTACAAGACCTTCCAGTCGGGTTGTCGGCTGCTGATGAAGGTCACCACCAACACCGCGAACAGCATCGCCGCACCGGCGCCAAGCATCAGCTTGCTGCGTGTGGGCAGCGAGGCAATGCCAGAGACCGTCTGAACGACGCCGGTGGTCAGAGGGGCTGAAGCTGGCGGTTTGGAAGGTGCGATGTCGTTGGCCATGGATTCAATCAGAACGTTCGATTCCCTGTGAATGGGGTCGATTGTTCGGTCAATCGCGCGACCGCTTGAACCGGATATGCGGGGACTTCACCAGCCTTTTTTGAACGATGGTCCACCGCAATGCAGCTAAAGTTTCGCCATCGGGAGCCGACCCATGAACATCAACACTGCCTCTTCTTTCGCCAACCCCTTGCTTGACGCATTGCGCAAGTCCGGTGGAGGTGCCGCAGCGGACAAGTCGGGGGTGGGCAAGGCTTCGTTTGGCTCTGCCTTTGACCAGGCGTTGCGCTCGGTCAGCCAGACCCAGAATGACGCCATGAAGTTGACGCAGGACTTCCAGCTCAACCCCGAATCCGTCAGCCTGGAAGAAACCATGATTGCGATGCAAAAGTCGCAAATCGCTTTCCAGTCGGCGCTCAATGTCCGCAACCGCATGGTGTCGGCGTACACCGACATCATGAACATGCAGGTTTGAGGCCCGCTCAGCCCGCCAGTGCGGGCCGCGAAAACCGCGCGGGCGGCAGCCAGTCGGCCAGCGCCGCGTCCACCTTGCGCAAGAATCGTTGGGCCTCGGCCTGTCCGGCGTGTTCGGACACGCGCAGGTAGGCACGGCTTCTCAGGTGCCAGAGATCGTCAGCCGATTGCGCTGCTTCCACCGAAAAGCGGAACGCGCGGGACCGGTGGTCTTCGGCGTTGCGAACCGGGTTGATGAACATGGTTTTGAGGTCGTCCATTGAGAACTGGTGCCTGGGCTGCGCCAGCCCCAACAGGCACAGCAGGGAATGAAGGGCCGAAGTGCAGAGTGCGATCATGGAGGTTCTCCTAAAGCCAGATATCCAGTCTTTCGGACCCTCATTTCCAAACTAAAGTTTTTCGGGTGTAGGCCGACACCGCCAAGGCATGTAAGGCAAACGCTGACACGAAAAAAGCCCATCGCAGCAGTGTGCGATGGGCTTGGGGCGCGGCCCGCCTGGGGGGCAGCGGCAATTCGACGGGTGGCGGCGTTGGGACCCGGTGTCAGTGCAGCGACCGGCTGTACGCCGTGGCCATCTGGAGCGCCGAATCCACGGTGGGCGGCAGAACCTCCGAGATGCGGCGAATCTCCGCATCATTGGCCAGGATGTTGCGCAGGATCCGCAGCTTGTTCTGGCGTCCGGTTTCGCCCAACTGGTTGGCATGAGCGATCTGGCGGAGCCTGGCGATCACCAAGGTGCACGACGCCTCCAGCCGCGCCACGCGGTCCCAGTCGCCAGCGCGGGCTGCTTCCAGCATGTCCTGGCTGGCTTCCTCCAGGGTTTCGTAGTGGCGCAGTAGCGACTCGGGTTCAAACAGGTCAGACATGCTGCGTCCTCAAGCCTGAAAGTCGGTGGGGCGCCTCGCCGCGCGGGTGGCCGGTGAAATCTCGGCCCAGGCGCTGCGCAACTCGCCCAGCAGCTTCAGAACCTCGGCCAGCGGGGCTTCGTCATTGTTCAGGTTGCCTCGCAGCAGCAGATTCAGCATGTAGTCGTACAGGCCGCGCAGATTTTCGGAGAGCTCAGGGTTGTCTCCGGGCTCGATGGCCGCTTTCAGGCCTTCGTCGATGATGCGCATGGCCTTGGAGATGGTGGTCGTCTTGCCTTCGATGTCCTGCGTGGCAATCGCGTGGCGGGCCTGGAAGATGGCCGCAATGGCGCCGTCGTACAACAGCTGGATCAGCTGGTGCGGGTCGGCCTGTGAGACCGAGGTTGACACGTCGACCTGGCGATATCTTTCAGTGGGGCGGATATGGGTTGCGAACATGATGTTTCCAGTCTCTCCCCCAGATATCGACCCCGGGCGCGGCAGCTTGAGCCGCGTGCGGGGGGCATTCTGCGAAACTGGTTACCCGTTGTTCGTGGTGCCGAATTTGGCGTTCACGAAGGCCATCTGGCTGTTCAATTTGGTCATCTCGGTGTCCAGCCGCTGGTATTGGGCGCGCAGGCGCGCTTCGATCCGCGTCAGGCGATCTTCAGCGGTGCCCTGCTGGTTCTGGTTGAGCTTGACCGACTGCTTCAGGCTTTCCGTGCGCGTCGAAAGGCCCGTGGTCACGCTGGTCAGCGTGGCGGCGAATTCCGAAAAGCGAACCGCAAAGCCCCGGGTGCTGGCATCGCCGTCCTGCGCCTTGCTGCTGAACAGGGCGGAAAGCTGTTTCGGGTCGGCCAGCAGCGGTGCCAGCCGGGTTTCGTTGATCTTGAGCGAGCCGTCGCGCTGCAGCTCCAGGCCCGCGGCGCTCAGGCTGTTGGTGCCCTGCAGTCCGGTCACATTGCCCTGCAAGGTGCTGCGCAGGCGCGAAAGCAGGCCCACGGCGGTCGAATCACCCTGCAGCGCGCCCGTGCTGGTGCCTGTGGGGTCGGCACGGGTCTGGTTTTGCAGCAGCGTGTTGAGATCGTTGTAGGCCTTGACAAAGTCGGTCACGTTTTTGCGCACGGCGGCGCTGTCCACGCTCACGCCAATGTCCGCCGGTGCCGTGGTCACGGCCTTGAGCGTCAGGGTCAGGCCTTCCACCGCGGTGGTGATGGTGTTGCTGCTGCTGGTCAGGTCCAGGCCATTGATGTTGTATTGGGCGTCTTGTGCCGCCTGGGTCTGCACCAGATTGCGGCCGCTGCCCACGGGCTTCGTGGCGTCGTAGGCCAGGCGCCCCAGCCCCGTGGCTGAAGTCACCGGGTCGCCAGCGGTGTCGGTGGCTGTGACCTTGATCTCGCTGTCGGCACCGCTTTGGGTGGCGCGCAGCACCAGACGCGCGCCACTGTTGTCCCGCACAATGCTGGCCGACACCCCGGCGCCCGCGGCGTTGATGGCGTCGCGCACCCCGGCCAGGGTCTGGTTGGTGTCGGTGATGTCGATGTCAACCGGCGTGGCGCTGCCCACGGAGATGGAGAGTTTTCCCGTCCCAATGGCCAGCTCTTCAGACGGCGTGAAGGCATTGCTGGCCAGCGAATGAGCCTGCGCGAGCTGGCTCACGCTCACGCTGAAGTTGCCCGTGGCCGCGCCCGTGCCTGCCGTGACCGCCACCGACGCGGGCACCGAGCTGGTGGCCGTGGTCTGCGCGAAGTTGCTGGGCACGGCCAGCCGGTTGGCCACGTCGCCCAGGTTGGCAATCTGGCTTTGCAGTGCCCCAAACGCAGAAATCTTGGTCTGGATCGTGCTGGCGCGCTGCTGCAGCAACTGCAGCGGCCGCCGCTCGATGGCCATCAAGGAAGTGACGATGCTGTTGACGTCGAGGCCGCTCCCAACCCCTGTGCTGCTGATCATCGTCGTTTTCCTTTACGTTAGTTTCGCAGCAGGGCCAGAACCTGTTGCGGCAATTGGTTGGCCTGCGTCAGCATGGCGTTGCCCGCCTGCTGCAGGATCTGGGCCCGCGACAAGGCGGCGGTTTCTGCGGCAAAGTCGGTGTCCATGATCCGGGACCGGGCCGCAGTGGTGTTTTCGGCAGAAATCTGGATATTTGAAACCGCGCTTTCGAATCTGCTTTGCAAGGCACCCAAATTGGCCCGAGAGCTGTTGACCTGATTCAGGGCGCTGTCGATCTGCTTCAAGGCGAGCGAAGCGCCCGCAAACGAGGAAATATCAAGCGTGTCG
>PHCI01000025.1 GCA_002842205.1 Betaproteobacteria bacterium HGW-Betaproteobacteria-3
TGGAGCTGGAGCTGGAGCTGGAGCTGGAGCTGGAGCTGGAGCTGGAGCTGGAGCTGGAGCTGGAGCTGGAGCTGGAGCTGGAGCTGGAGCTGGAGCTGGGGCTGGGGCTGGGGCTGGGGCTGGGGCTGGGGCTGGGGCTGGGGCTGGGGCTGGGGCTCGCCGTGGTGCCGGTGCCGGAGCGGGGGCAGGTGCCGGAGAGGGTGCAGGTGCAGGTGCAGGTGCCGTGGTGTTACCGGTCCCGCTGCTGTTGGAGGCTACCGTGCCAGGGGCCACGGCGGCGGTGACGTCACCGCCGCCGCCGCAGGCGCTCAATGTGGCGACCGCGGCGAACAGCGCGGGCCACAAGGGGCGAATGGCGGGGGACGGGGTTGGGGCGATTGGGCGCGAGCGCGGCAGCGCAGATTCGATGGCATGCATGGAGAAGTAACTTTCCGGAAGACGGGCGTGATGACGGGGCAGGACGCGAGTCTGCATGGGCCACGGCGACGCCTGTCGCCAATCGTTTGCCAAACCCGGTTTTCGCAGCAACTGCTTACGTTCGATGCCGTGTCGATACGTTAGATGCCGCAAAGATGCAACTTGGGCTGCTACTTTGGTTGTGTCACGGCGCCAGCAGCCGGGCGATTTCCGCGTCGGTGAACCCG
This sequence comes from Betaproteobacteria bacterium HGW-Betaproteobacteria-3, assembly GCA_002842205.1. Lineage (GTDB taxonomy): Bacteria > Pseudomonadota > Gammaproteobacteria > Burkholderiales > Burkholderiaceae_C > PHCI01. Next base: position 645 of record PHCI01000025.1, read on the forward strand.
GCCTGGCGGCGCGCGGCTTCGTTGAAGGGCGGCTTGAGCTGCGGCGCCTGATGGCGTTGCAGCAGCACGGCGTAGTGCGCCACCGGGTCCAGCCCGTCGCGCGCGCACACCCAGCGGTACCAGTGGTTGCCAATGGCCACGTGGCCGATCTCGTCGCGCAGGATGATGTCCAGAATCGCCACGGCGGCCAGCGCATCGGGCGTGTTGACCTGGCGCAGCCGCGCCTGGATCAGCGGCGTGGCGTCCAGCCCGCGCGCCTCCAGCGTGCGCGGCACCAGCGCCATGCGGGCCACGATGTCGTGGCGCGTCTTGTGCGTCATCTCCCACAGGCCGTCGTGCGCGGGGAAGTCGCCGTAATCGTGCCCCAGGCCGCGCAGATGGTTGCGCAGCAGGGTGAAGTGCTGCGCCTCTTCGGCGGCCACGCGGCTCCAGTCGCGGTAAAACGCCTCGGGCATGCCGCCAAAGCGCCAGAGAGCGTCGAGCGCCAGATTGATGGCATTGAACTCGATGTGGGTGATGGCGTGCACCAGCGCCGCCCGCCCGGCCACGGTGTGGGCCGACCGCTTGGGCACGTCCCGGTGCGCCAGCAGTACCGGGCGCGCAGGGCGGCCGGGCAGGGTGGCGGGTTCTGCGGGGGTTTCCGCCGGGGTCTTGGATGCTATTGATAAAGTGGCAAAGTTTGACCAAATGGCGAGGGCTGAAGCCACTTTTTCTTCAATATTTGCGGCGCACAGGGCAGCCAGCGCGTGCTCGCGGAGTTGCATCCCTACAATTCTAGGCATCCGACACAAGCATGGAGCAGAAATGGCAGTGTATGAACTGGACGGCGTGGCGCCGAAGATGGCCGATTCGGCGTGGGTGGCCGACAGCGCGCAGGTGATCGGCAAGGTTGAGCTGGGCGAGAACGTGAGCGTGTGGTTTGGCACCGTGATCCGTGGCGACAGCGAGGCGATCCGCATCGGCAAGGGCAGCAACATCCAGGACGCCAGTGTGCTCCATGCCGACCCGGGCGTGCCGCTGACGCTGGGTGAGAACGTGTCGGTGGGCCACCAGGTCATGCTGCACGGCTGCACCGTGGGCGACGGCACGCTGATCGGCATTGGCGCGGTGGTGCTCAACCGTGCCCGCATCGGCAAGAACTGCCTGGTGGGGGCCGGCTCGCTGGTGACCGAAGGCAAGGAATTCCCCGACGGCTCGATGATCCTGGGCAGCCCGGCGCGGGTGGCACGGCAGCTCACACCCGAGCAGATCACCGGCTTGCAGGGCATTGCGCAGCACTATGTGGACAACGCGGCGCTGTTCCGGCGCGGCCTGAAAAAGATCGGCTGAACGCGCGTGTCCGAACTCCACAAATTCATTTTCGACGGCCTGCCGGTGCGCGGCATGATCGTGCGCCTGACCGACGCCTGGACCGAAATCCTGCGCCGCCGCGCGGCCGGCGACGCCACCAGCGGCTACCCCCCGCCGGTGCGCGACCTGCTGGGCGAGATGACCGCGGCCGCCGTGCTGATGCAGGCCAACATCAAGTTCAACGGCGCGCTGGTGCTGCAGATTTTTGGCGACGGCCCGGTCAAGGTGGCCGTGGTGGAGGTGCAGCCCGATTTGAGCCTGCGCGCCACCGCCAAAGTGGTCGGCGAGGTGGCGCCCGACGCGCGCCTGAGCGGGCTGGTCAACCTGGGCAACCAGGGCCGCTGCGCCATCACGCTCGACCCCAAGGACAAATTCCCCGGCCAGCAGCCCTACCAGGGCGTGGTGCCGCTGCACGGCGACCGGCGTGAAAAGCTCGAGAACGTGAGCGAGGTGCTGGAGCACTACATGCTGCAAAGCGAACAGCTCGACACCACCCTGGTGCTGGCCGCCAACGACCAGGTGGCCGCCGGCCTGCTGATCCAGCGCCTGCCGCTGCAGGGTGAAGGCAACCTGGCCGGCAGCATGGTCAGCCGCGAGAACGAAGACGAAATCGGCCTCAACGAGCACTACAACCGCATTGCCATCCTGGCGCGCAGCCTGAAACGCGACGAACTGCTCACGCTCGACGTGGACACCGTGCTGCGCCGCCTGTTCTGGGACGAACAGGTGCTGCGCTTTACGCCCCAGCAGGGCGCAGACGGCCCGCGCTTTGCGTGCCGCTGCAGCCGCACCCGCGTGCGCAACATGATCCGCAGCCTCGGCCGCGACGAGGCCGAAAGCATCCTGGCCGAGCGCGGCGACATCGAGGTGGGCTGCGACTTTTGCGGCCTGCAATACCGGTTTGACCCGGTCGACGCCGCGCAAATCTTTGCCGAACCGGGCGACCAGCCACCGGGGACGAGCGTGGTGCAGTAGCGTTGAAGCTACGCGGAAACGCGCTTGCGCGGTGTCCGACTTGAGCGCCCTGTTAAACCCTGCGTTTCTTGCGCAAAAGCCAACATACTTGCCAGCGCCTTGTTGACTGCTTCCGAGGTGGGGAAAGCCTTTTGGATTTCCGGCTGTAACACTACGACATTGCTACCTTGCACAAAGTGTTTCAGGTACTTGCCCCGTACACCCTTGCCTAGTTGATCGCGTTTCAATTCAGGAATGTCTTGATCAGCCGTTTTCATAGATACCTTTTTCATAACGTGTCGCCTTTCTCGCACTGATGATTCGAATGCCGTTGCGCCGTTCGGTATGAACTACCACCAAGAGACGTGCCTTGTTGGAGATGCCGTAAGTTCGACTTCGATCTTCGAAATCACTGTGATCGGTGTCAGAAAATGTCAGTGCCCGTCCATCGCCAAAAACGCAGACCGCCTCGTCGAACGATACACCGTGTTTCAGCAAATTGCTTGCAGCCTTTTGATCATCCCATTCAAACTTGAACATGCGAAATATCTGAAGGGTTTAACGAATAAAGTAAACGGCTGGCCGCAGGCCAGTCCGCTTGACTGCCGGGTTAACTCAGTAAGTATTATTTGCAGCTGAATTGGACTTCAGCACCAGCATAGGATGAATACGGGTATAAGGTTTTGCATCAGAGCTTTGTACAGAAATTTGTTTTCCCTGTTTTGCACAAAATGAGGTGGCCTCTTTTAATATCTGCACTTTGGTTGAATTCCCGTTGTAAGCCCAAAAATCCTCTTTTTCATAGACATAATTTCCCCCGCCTAAGTCTACTATTCCTGAATTGGTAGCACATCCGGCGACTACAACTACGGTTAAGGCTAAAACGAATCGCATCTTTTTCCTTTTAAAGCTAACGTAACTTACCCCGCGAAACCTGCGGAATAAAACACCGACTGCGGATGAATCTGGTCATCAAAGTCTCCTGGCAATGGCTTGCAGCATGGGTTGCAAGGCGATATACGGGACAAATAACCAGGTATAAAAATCCCATGAAACCCGGCACCCCCGCGTTGCAATCGGTCCGCCTGCTTGATCAGGTTCGTGAACGCGTCCGGTGCCTGCACTATAGCCTGAGCACGGAGAAGGTTTACCTGTACTGGGTGCGCTTTTTCATCCGCTGGCATGGGCGTGGTGGGCAGATGAAGCACCCACGGGCCATGGGTGCCGCCGAGGTCGAGGCTTTTCTGTCGATGCTGGCCACAGAGCGCAAAGTTTCCGCTTAAGGCGCGCGTCTTCGCGTCAAGGATGTGGATCTTGACCGCGGCGTTATGGTGGTGCGCGAGGCCAAGGTCAACAAAGACCGCGTGGTGATTTTGCCGCGCTCGCTGGCACTGGCCCTGCGCCACAGCTTTGCCACCCATTTGCTGCAATCAGGCACCGACATCCGCACGGTGCAGGAATTGCTGGGCCATTCCGACGTGTCCACCACCATGATTTACACCCACGTGCTCAAGGTGGCGGCGGGCGGTGCGGTCAGCCCGTTGGATGCGTTGGTCACTACGTAATAAATAGCAAACTATCGCAATTTGACGAGGGTTGAAGGCCAGTTTCATCGTGAAATATCTGCCTGGAAGGTCCGCGACGGGCTTGCGGCCGGGACGGCGTCGGGATGAAAACGCTTTGAACGCAAGCCCACGTCAGCGTGTCAGCAACCCGGCGAACAGCTGGTGCTCGCAGTCCGGGTCGCTGCATTTGTCGCATGACCAGCGCCAGGGGGTGGCACTTTTTGAATCAAAAGTGCCTTTAGCCCCAGTCAATTTGTAATTGTTTGCTTCTATTTCAATAGCGTTTGCCGCGTTGAAGAGCCGTGCGTTGCCGTGCCCGTAAATGGTGTGAAAGCCGATGCCCGCGCCCATCAGCGCCGCGCGCACCAGGGCGTCCACGGGCTCGCGCACGTGTGGGCCGTCGCGCTGCAGGCCGTCGGCCACCCAGGGTAGGTCCAGCCCGGTCAGCAGGGTGAAGTGGTAGCTGCGCTGGTGCGCCAGCGCCATCGGGTACAGGCTGCGGTCGGCAAACAGCAGGTCGCTGTACACGGCGGTCATGAGCGGCGTGGTGTCGGCCACCACCACCGCGCCCGGCGGCGCGCTGACCACCCGTTGGGCCTGTTCGTGTGCAATGGTGGCCTGCTCGTGCGGCTGCGGCGTGCGCCCCTGGCGGTGGCACCATTCGCGCAGCACCTCGGGCACCAGGTGGGCCGGGCGCCCCTGGGTGTGCAGGTGGCGCACCAGCGCCTGGGCCAGTTCGGTCTTGCCGGTGCTTTCGGCGCCCAGCAGCGCGATCTTCATGCCGCCGCCCCTGCGCGGCGGGCCCAGGCCCGCCAGCCCACCACGCTGAGCACCGTGAACAGCGCGTACAGCAGCACGGTGAGCCACAGCCCTTTGTAGGCGAACAGGCCGACACTCACCACGTTGACCACGATCCACACCGCCCAGTTCTCGATGAACTTGCGCCCCAGCAGAAACTGGCCCACCACGCTGACGGCCGTGGGGAAGCCGTCCCACCAGGGCACGTCGGTGTCGGTGAAGTGTTTGAGAAACAGCCCCGTCAAAGGCCAGAGCAGCAGGCAGGCCGCGATCACCCGCAGCAGCCCGGCCCGCGAAAGTCGCGCCACGCGCAGGGCCGAGCCGTCACTGCGGTGCCCGCGCAGCCATTGATGCCAGCCCCAGCCGGCCACCACCGCAAAAAAGATCTGCAGCACCGCGTCGCCGTACAGGCGGCTGCGCCAGAACAGCGCAAAGTACAGCAGTGAGCTGGCCATCGCCAGCGGCCAGCCCCAGTGAATCTCGCGGATGTTGCAGCCCACCATGGCCAGCGCCAACCCAAAGGCCACGATCTCCAGCCAGGTGACCGGCGAACCCCAGAGCGTGAAGGCCGCAGCGAAGAACAGGTCAGTCATGTTTCAGCGGAACCGGCCGCCGCGCCGGGCCGCCCCAAGCCAGGCCAGCCCCCTCGGGGGGCAGCGAACCACACGAAGTGGGGAGCGTGGGGGTCACAGAGCGCCGCGCCGGGCCGCCCCAAGCCAGCTCAGTCCCCTCGGGGGGCAGCGAACCACACGAAGTGGGGAGCGTGGGGGCCATACTACCTTGCGATCTGTACCAGGATCTCATTGGGCTTGACCATGCCGAGTTCGCTGCGGGCTTTTTCTTCCACCGTCTCGAGTCCTTCCTGCAGGTCGCTCACCTCGGCCGCGAGGCGTTCGTTGGCGATGCGGGCCTGGGCGTTGCTGGCTTCCTGCTGCGCCAGCTTTTGCCGCAGTTCGTGAACATTGGGGATGCTGCCCCGCCCAAACCACAGCTGCCCGTGCAGGATGAGCAGCAGCGCGACCAGCAAGGTGGGGATGACGCGGCGGCCCATGGTTCAGTGTTTGCGGCCGGTGCCCAGGCGGGGCCTAGCGCAGGTTGTAGAAGGCCGCACGGCCGGGGTAGCTGGCCACGTCGCCCAGGTCTTCCTCGATGCGCAGCAACTGGTTGTACTTGGCCATGCGGTCCGAGCGCGACATTGAACCGGTCTTGATCTGGCCCGCGTTGGTGCCCACGGCGATGTCGGCGATGGTGCTGTCTTCGGTCTCGCCCGAGCGGTGGCTGATGACGGCGGTGTAGCCCGCGCGCTTGGCCATTTCGATGGCGGCAAAGGTTTCGGTCAGGGTGCCAATCTGGTTGATCTTGATGAGGATCGAGTTGGCGATTTTTCGGTCGATGCCTTCCTTGAGGATCTTGGTGTTGGTGACGAACAGGTCGTCGCCCACCAGCTGCACCTTGTCGCCCAGGCGTTCGGTCAGGTGCTTCCAGCCGTCCCAGTCGCCTTCGGCCATGCCGTCTTCGATGCTGATGATGGGGTATTTGTCGGCCCAGGTGGCGAGGATGTCGGTCCATTCTTCGGCGCTGAGCGTCAGGCCTTCGGCTTCCAGGTGGTATTTGCCGTCTTTGTAGAACTCGCTGGCCGCGCAATCCAGGCCCAGCGCAATCTGCTCGCCGGCCACGAAGCCGGCCGCCTCGATGGCCTGCAGGATCAGCTGGATGGCAGCTTCGTGGTTGGCCACGTTGGGCGCAAAGCCGCCTTCGTCGCCCACGGCCACGCTCATGCCCTTGTCGTGGATGATTTTCTTGAGGGCGTGGAACACCTCGGCACCGTAGCGCACGGCTTCGCGAAAGCTCGGGGCGCCGATCGGGATGATCATCAGCTCTTGCAGGTCCAGGTTGTTGTTGGCGTGGGCGCCACCGTTGATCACGTTCATCATCGGCACCGGCAGCTGCATGCCACCCATGCCGCCGAAATAGCGGTACAGCGGCAGGCCGGATTCTTCGGCGGCGGCGCGGGCCACCGCCATCGACACGGCCAGCATGGCGTTGGCGCCCAGGCGGCTTTTGTTTTCGGTGCCGTCCAGGTCGATCAGGGTGCGGTCGAGAAAGGCCTGCTCGGAGGCGTCGAGCCCGAGCACGGCTTCGGAGATTTCGGTGTTGATGTGCTCCACGGCCTTGAGCACGCCCTTGCCGCCGTAACGGCTTTTGTCGCCGTCGCGCAGCTCGATGGCTTCGCGCGAGCCGGTGGACGCGCCCGAGGGCACGGCCGCGCGGCCCATGGTGCCCGATTCGAGCAGCACGTCGCATTCGACGGTGGGGTTGCCGCGGCTGTCCAGGATTTCGCGGCCGACGATGTCAACAATTGCACTCATGCTTCACTTTCAAGAGGGGTAATCTTCTGCCACACCGGGCTGCCGGGCGCGATGGGTTGGCGGTTCATTCAAAGTCCGTTTCGAGGAACGGCGTTTTCTTGGCCACGGTGTCGAGCGCCAGCAACGTCTCGAGCAGGGCCTTCATGCGGTGCAGCGGCACGGCGTTGGGGCCGTCGCTCAGGGCGTGGGCCGGGTCGGGGTGGGTTTCCATGAACAGGCCGGCCACGCCCACGGCCACGGCGGCGCGCGCGAGCACGGGCACCATGGCGCGGTCGCCGCCACTCGCTTGCCCCAAGCCGCCGGGCAGTTGCACCGAATGCGTGGCGTCAAACACCACGGGGGCGCCGGTTTCACGCAGGATGGCCAGGCTGCGCATGTCGGACACGAGGTTGTTGTAGCCAAAGCTCACGCCGCGTTCGCAGGCCATGAAGTTGTCTTCAGGCAGGCCTTTTTCACGGGCCGCGGCGCGCGCCTTGTCAATCACGTTCTTCATGTCGTGCGGCGCCAGAAACTGCCCTTTTTTGATGTTCACCGGCAGGCCTGTCTGCGCCACGGCGCGGATGAAATCGGTCTGGCGGCACAGGAAGGCGGGGGTTTGCAGCACGTCCACCACCTTGCACACTTCGGCCAGGTGGGCGGCTTCATGCACGTCGGTGAGCAGGGGCACGTTCAGCGCACGCTTGACCTTGGCCAGAATCTCCAGGCCGCGCTGCATGCCCGGCCCGCGAAAGCTGGTGCCGCTGGAGCGGTTGGCCTTGTCGTAGCTGCTCTTGAAGATGAACGGGATGCCCAGCGACGCGGTGATTTCCTTCAGGGCGCCGGCGGTGTCCATCTGCAACTGTTCGGACTCGACGACGCAGGGGCCGGCGATCAGGAAAAACGGCCGGTCCAGGCCGATTTCGAACCCGCAGAGCTTCATTCGGCGGCCCTCATGCCACGGCCTTGAGGTTCTTGCCGCCCGCGGCGTCGCCCGATAGCCGGGCATGCTGCGCAAGGGCGGCGGCCACGAAGGCGTTGAACAGCGGATGGCCGTTCCAGGGGGTGGACTTGAATTCAGGGTGGAACTGCACGCCCACAAACCACGGGTGAACGGTTTGCGGCAGTTCCACGATTTCGGTGAGCTGCTCGCGCTGGGTCAGGGCCGAGATCACCAGCCCGGCCTTGCGCAGCGCGTCCAGGTAGTGCACGTTGGCCTCGTAGCGGTGGCGGTGGCGTTCGGTGACCACGTCGCCGTAGATGCTGTGCGCCAGCGTGCCCGGGGCCACGTCGGAGCTTTGCGCGCCCAGGCGCATGGTGCCGCCCAGGTCGGAACTGGCGTTGCGCACCTGGATGCTCCCGTCGGCGTCTTTCCACTCGGTGATGAGCGCGATGACGGGGTGCGGGCTGCCGGGTTCGAACTCGGTGCTGTTGGCGTCCTTGAGGCCCGCCACATGGCGCGCAAATTCGATGGTGGCCACCTGCATGCCCAGGCAGATGCCGAGGTAGGGGATTTTTTGCTCACGGGCAAAACGGGCTGCACAGATCTTGCCCTCGATGCCGCGCTTGCCAAAACCGCCGGGCACCAGCACGGCGTCAAATTTGCCCAGCTGGGTGACGTTGTCGGGCGTGAGGGTTTCGGAGTCGATGTATTCGATCTTGACGCGCGCATGGTTCTTCATGCCGGCGTGGCGCAGCGCCTCGTTGAGCGACTTGTAGCTGTCGGACAAATCCACGTACTTGCCCACCATGGCGATGGTGACTTCGCGTTGCGGGTGCTCGACCTCGTACACCAGCTGGTCCCAGCGCTTGAGGCTGGCGGGCGGCGTGTTCAGGCGCAGCTTGTCGCAGATCAGGCCGTCCAGGCCCTGCTCGTGCAGCATGCGCGGCACCTTGTAGATGGTGTCCACGTCCCACATCGAGATCACGCCCCATTCGGGCACGTTGGTGAACAGGGAAATCTTGGCGCGCTCGTCTTCGGGGATGCGGCGGTCGGCGCGGCACAGCAGGGCGTCGGCCTGGATGCCGATCTCGCGCAGTTTTTGCACCGTGTGCTGCGTGGGCTTGGTTTTCAGTTCGCCCGCGGCGGCAATCCACGGCACGTAGGTCAGGTGCACAAAGGCGGTGTTGTTGGGGCCCATGCGCAGGCTCATCTGGCGCACGGCCTCCAGGAAGGGCAGGGATTCGATGTCGCCCACCGTGCCGCCGATCTCGACAATGGCCACGTCCACCGGCTCGGGCTGGGCGTTGGGGTCGCTGCCGGGCACGGGCAGCAGGCCAGCCCCGCGTTTGATGAACTCCTGGATTTCATTGGTGACGTGGGGAATCACCTGCACCGTCTTGCCCAGGTAGTCGCCCCGGCGCTCTTTTTCCAGCACCGACTGGTAGATCTTGCCGGTGGTGAAGTTGTTGGATTTTTTCATGCGCGTTTCGATGAAACGCTCATAGTGGCCGAGGTCAAGGTCGGTTTCGGCGCCGTCGTCGGTGACAAACACCTCGCCGTGCTGGAACGGCGACATCGTGCCCGGATCGACGTTGATGTAGGGATCGAGCTTGATGAGGGTGACTTTGAGGCCCCGCGACTCAAGAATCGCTGCGAGGGAGGCTGAGGCGATTCCCTTGCCCAGGGAAGACACCACACCGCCGGTGACGAAGACAAATTTGGTCATGTCAGGGTCGGGACGCGATCCCGCCGAGCTGGTAAAGCCAAATTATATGTGGCCCCCACGCGCCCTCACTTCGTGGGGTCGCTGCCCCCCGGGGGGGTGGAGCTTGCTTGGGGCGGCCCGGCGCGGCGCTCTGTGGCCCCCACGCGCCCTCGCTTCGTGGGGTCGCTGGACGGGACGCCGCCGGATTCAGCGCCAGAAGCCGAGGATCAGCAGGCCCAAGCAGATGACGGTGACGGCGAGAACCCGTCTGCGCCAGTGCTCCTGTTCCTTGAAGATGCAGATCGAGGCGAACGTGGCCAGCACAATCCCGGCATTGGTGAAGGCCACGACCACCGCGGCGGGCATGCTGCGCATGGCGTGAACCACCAGCACGTAAGCCAGTCCGACACAAAGCCCACCAATGGCCACCACCCGCAGGCGGGGGCGCTCCGGCGGAACCCAGGCCCCGGTCTGTCTGTGCATGTCCACGCTCAAGGTCAGCCACGACGCCAGGTAGCCGACCGATATGAAGCCAAGCAGTCCGCCAAAGCTTTGCACATGGGCGGTGACGGCCTTGTCGCTCAGGGAGTAAATGCTGGTGGACAGCATCGCCAGCAGGGCCCAGGGGAGCGCCGACCGCTGGCCGTTTCGCTGCCCGGTGGAGGCCAAAAGCCCCAGCCCCGCCACACTGACGAGAATCCCCGCCCATGCGCCGGGATGAAGCGAATCGCCCGTCAGCAGCCAGCCCCAGAGGGCAATCAGCAAGGTCGAGCTGCGGACCAGCGGATAGACCAAGGCGACCGGGGCGTGGTCATATGCCCGCTTCAACCCCAGAAAATAGGTGGCATTGGCGCTGGCGGAAATTGCCGTCAGCACGATCAGCGTGGGCGACCATCGGGCCTCACGGTAAAGACAGAACCAACCCCACGGCGCCAGCACCAGCAGGTGGGCCAGCAGAACCCACCACAGCGCGTATGCGCGGCGGGGCTGGTGGCGTGCAATCAGGTTCCAGACCACGTGCATCGCCACAGACCCGGCGATGGCGAGGCTCGCTTCGCTCATGGGTGTCCCGGGCGCCCCGCCACTTCGATCACGTCGCCGTCCATGGCCACGGTGGTGCCCGCCGGCAATACCGGTGCGGTGTGGAGCAGCCATTCGTCGAGCTGATGGCCGACATGGGTCAACCACGCCTGGCCTGGCGCGATCGACGAGACGATCTCAGCGGCCAACGTCCAGTCGTTGTGGTTCGCGGGGCCGGTGCGTGGGGGGTGACTGCAGTCCAGCGCCAAAGCGTCGGCGCGCCAGCTCTGCAGGTGGGCCAGGGTGCGTGGCGGCAGGCCTGCAGTGTCGGTCAGGTAGGCGAAGCGGCCTCCGGCAAGCGATTCAATGGCGTAGCCGAACGTGACCCTGGAGTGGATCAAGGGCAGCGGTGTCAGCGTCAGCTTGCCAAGGGTGAAAACTTCAAATTTGGCAAGCGCCCGGAATTCAAGCACGCCGGGGTGTTTGTAAAGATCGGCGCAGCCCTCCGAATCAGGTGGGGCATAGACCGGAATGCGCAACCCCTTGCCCCAGCGCAGATGGAACAGGCCTTGCACGTGGTCGGGGTGAAAGTGGGTCAGCACGATCGCATCCAGGCTGCCGGGCGGAAAGCGCTCATGCAGGTCGGTCAGCCCCGCGTCGATCAGGACCCGCGTGTCACCGGATTCGACCAGGGCCGAGCAGGGTCGACGCACGCAACGCGGGGTATTGCCAGCGCGCTTGCACGCGGTGCAGCCGCAACCGTACAGCGGAACGCCGCCGGCTGCACCGGTGCCAAGGAAGGTCACACGCATGGCACTGCGCCCATGGTGGCCCGAATGCACTGCACCAGCGCGTCGCCTGCGCTGTGCAGTGCGCCCTCGTTGCGAATCACGGTGCCCCGTCGGGCGCCGATCTGCACCGCCGCGTTGCGCTCAAGTCGCGCCTGAATCTGATCGGCGTTCTCGCGCCCGCGAGCCTCCAGCCGTTGCTGAAGCACCGCCGGGGAAACCTCGATCCAGACTGGCGCAAGCTCCGGATACAGTTTGGCCGCTTCTGCGAGGTATTCGCGCGAGCCATTGACGACGACCGTGATGCCTTTGGCCAGCCATTGATTGATTTCAATGCCGATGCCATAGCAATGGCCGTGACTTCCCCAGTGCATGGCAAATAGCCGGGCCTTGCGGCGTGACTCGAATTCTTCGGGCGACAAGGCGACGTGGTTTTCACTACCGGCGTTGGCCGTGCGTGTGATGTAGCGGTGGGCGAACGCGACGCGGTCTTCGTGGGCCAGCGCATTTCGGGCGTATCCCATGAGGCTGTCCTTGCCGCTGCCCGAGGCGCCGACCACATAGATGAGGCGGGGTGTCATGGGTTCGGGCTCACGCAACGTCAACATTCGATGTCAGCGCCGCGACGCCCGCCACCCAGATTCTTTCGGCCTGGAACAACCCGCCCGTTTGCCGCACGGCGACCAGATCGGCCCTGCGCCCGACCGCGATCTCGCCGCGGTCGTGCAGACCGGCTGCGCGCGCCGGGTTTCGCGTCACCAGGGCGATCGCCTGTGCCAGGCTGATGCCTGCAAGTTCGGGCAATTTCATGACCGAGGGCAACAACGCCGCCGCGGAATAGTCGCCACACAGGCAGTCCGCCACGCCTTCGAGCACCGCGTCCAGCGCACGCATGTTGCCTGACTGTGAGTTGCCGCGCAGGATGTTGGGGGCGCCAAACAACGTGGCCATGCCCCGCGCTCGCGCGGCTTTGGCGGCGGCCAGATGGGTCGGAAATTCAGAGATCACGGCGCCCAGGCTGGCCAGCGTGTCGATCTTTTCGACACTGTCGTCGTCATGGCTGGCAATGGCCACGCCGCGTTGGCGGGCGACGCTGGCGAGTTGCAGCATGCGCCCCATCGCGCCGGATGCCGCGGTCTGCTTTTCGGCCAGCAGGGCGTCAAGTTGTGCATCCGAGGTTTGGTAGCTGCGTGAAAGAAACGCCCGGTAAGCGGCCACGTCCTGAAACTGCCCTTGCCCCGGGCTGTGGTCCATGAACGACAGCAGGTCCGCATGGCCATTTTCGAGCATTTTCGTCAGCAGCGGCGGGGCCGTTTCGTCAGTCACTTCGTAGCGGGCATGCACACGGTTGTCCACCAGCGCATGGGCGCGCCAGTCGTGTACCGCATGGGCGATCTCGGCCGCAAAAGCGTTGTTCCGGACCCCCAATTCATGATTGGCAAACGACAGCGCGTGAAAGACCGTGGTGATGCCTGCCGACGCGTTGCGCTTGTCGGCCTGGGCGCAGGCAAAGGCCAGCGGAAAGTGGACACCAGGGCGTGGCTCGACCTCTTTCTCAAGCGCATCGCAATGCAGATCCACCATCCCGGGAATCAGGGTGCGTCCGTTCAGGTTCACGGCATGGGTGTTGCCGACAGAGGTCGGGTCGATCGCGGCGATGACGCCGTTGTCGATCAGGATGGCCACGTCGTCGCGGACTTCGTGTGCAAAAACGACGCGGGCGCGGGTCAGGAGAAGGCGGCTCATGGTGTGCAGGGTTCCAGAAGTTCAGAGACGGCGACCGGGCGGGTCAGCTCAACCACCTGATTGGCGGTCCGGCGAACCAGCTCAGGGGCGTGGAAGATGGCGAGCATTGCAACGCCCTCGGCTTTGATGCTGTCGATCAGCTCAATCACCCGGTCGGTGGTGACGGGGTCCAGACTGGCGGTGGGCTCGTCCAGCAGCAGCAGCCGGGGGCGCGCGATCAGGCCGCGGGCGAGATTGATGCGTTGCTTTTCTCCGCCGGAAAAGGTAGCGGGCGGGACCCCCCAAAGGCGTTCAGGGACATGCAGCAGACTCAGCAGCTCGCTGGCGCGGCGATGGGCATCGTCGCGCGACACGCCTTGCATCACGAGGGGCTCGCACACCACGTCGATGGCGCTGCGGCGTGGCAGGCAATGCAGGAACTGCGTGACAAAGCCGATATCGCGCTGTCGAAGTTCGAGCATGCGGTGTTCGCTGGCCAGGGCAAGATCGGTGGTGTGCCCTGCCGCGTCCCGGTAGATCATGCGTCCGGCAGACGGCAGGTAGGTGCGGTAGACGCACTTGAGCACCGACGACTTGCCGGCACCTGTGGGGCCCACAAGGGCGGTCAATTGGCCCCCGTGCACTTCAAGTCTGACGTTGGCGCACGAGGGAATCAGCTTGTTCTGGTCGTGCAACTGGAAGTGTTTGCCAAGGCCTTCGATTTCGAGGATGGGGTTCATGGCGGGCTCATTCACAAGGCAGAAGCCACCAGGCGCTGGGTGTAGGCATGCTGGGGGTCTTCCAGAATTTGATCGGTGAGGCCGGACTCGATCACGCGGCCGTACTTCATGACCAGCGTGCGGCCGGCCAACAGGCGAATCACACCCAGGTCGTGGGTGACGACGATCATGGCGGTGCGCAGTTCGTGCTGGATCTCCAGGATCAGGTCAAGAATGCGGGCCTGCACGGACAGGTCGAGGCCGGTGGTCACCTCGTCGAGGTAGAGCAACGGGGGGCGCGTGGCCAGGGCTTTGGCGATTTGCACGCGTTGCTGCATGCCGCCAGAGAATTTGCGGGGGGATTCGTCCATGCGGTCTGTCAGCACTTCGGTGCGGGCCAGCAGTTGGCGGGCGCGATCACGGATTTCCCCGTAGTGGTTGAGGTCGCTCATCAGCAGGCGTTCGGCGATGTTGCCGCCGGCCGACACATTGAAGTTCAACCCCAGATGCGGATTCTGGTAGACCATGCCAAAGCGGTGATTGCGCAGCCACCGCTGCCGGGCCGCGTTCAGGGCAAACATGTCCCACTGTTGCGCGGGATCGTCTGCAGTGGGGTCGTCGGGGTGGTCGAAAAATATCGCCTCGCCCGCGGTCGGGACGTCATCGAAAAACAGGGTTTTGACGACGGTCGATTTACCGCTGCCCGACTCGCCCATGATCCCGAGAATTTCACCTGCATGCAGATCGAGACTCACGTTGTGGGCGGCGACCACCGAGCCGCAGTGCGGGCAGATGTTGGTGTCCATCTCGGGACCGGTGCTGTCAAGGCAATGAGGACAGCCCTTGCCGTGGATCTTGGACAGGCCACGAACTTCCAGGATTTTTCTCATGTGCGAACCTCCTTGCTGCGCGCCCGGGCGGTCCGCTGCTGTTCGCAATAGTCCGAATCCGAGCATTGCCATGTCTTGCGTTCGGCGCCGTGAGCGTCGCTTTCGATGATTTCGTCCAGGAAAGAGCGGGCGGAGCCGCATCGCGCGCAGGTGTGCCGTTGGCCCTGTGCGTTGCGAAAGTCCTCGGTCCGGAAGGGCACGTCGTCAAACACCAGGGGCTCGGCGCGGGTGTATGGCGGCACGGCGTAGATTTTTTTCTCCCGCCCGGCGCCCAGCAACACCAGGGCAGGCGCCTGGTGAAGGCGTGGAACGTCGTATCGCGGAATCGGGCTGGGGTCGATCACATAGTGGCCGTTGACGCGTGTGGGGTAACGGTGCGAGATGGTGATTTCGTCGAACTGCACGATGTCTTCGTAGAGTTTGGTCAGCAGCCGCGCGTAGTCACCTTCCCCGTGCATCACCTTGCGTCGGGCTTCCGAGGCTTCGACCACCACCAGGGGGTCCGGGTAGGGCACTTGCAGCACCAGTACCTGCGCTTCGGTGAGTGGCGTCTCGGGGATGCGGTGGCGCGACTGGATGAGTGTGGCGTCCTGCGTGCGCTCGGTGGTGTCGACGCCCGGGCAGGTCATCTCCACAAACCGCCGCAGATTGACCGCGTTGACGGAATCGTCCGAACCCTGGTCAATGACCTTGAGCGTGTCGTCCGGTCCGATCAGGGACAGCGTGACCTGCAGTCCGCCGGTGCCGAACCCCCTTCCCATGGGCATCTCACGCGAGGCATAGGGCGTCTGGTAGCCCGGGATGCAGATGGCCTTGAGGATGCATCGGCGGACTTCACGTTTGGCGTATTCGTCCAGAAAGCCGAAGCTGTAGGCGGCCTCGTCCAGGGGCAACTCGTAACCGGGGTTCATGCCTCGACTCCCCGGGGTGATGCGGCGGGGTCGTGCGCGGCTTTGGCTTGCGTGGTGCGAAGCCGGTCCATGTCGGACTGGAAGGTGACGTAATGCGGCATTTTGTAGTGGCTGGCAAAACCCATCGAGTCCACGCCGTCCACATGCAGCAGCACGAATTCGGGGTCCTCTGACGGGTTGGTGGGACCGTCGCGCATGCCTTTTTGCAATGCGCGGTCGAGGATGGCCATGGCGATGGCCTTGACTTCGTTGTGCCCGAAGCAAGCGCCATAGCCCAGGGTGAACATGGGTGGCCCTTCGCCTTTGTCGCCTTCGTACATGGCGACCACTTCGCATTCGGTCATCAGCACCTCGCCCGCTTCCACGGGTTCGCCAGTGACCGGGTGCGGCAGCATCACGGGCAGGTAGCCCACACGCAGTTCGGCAATGGTGGGGTGCACGTCGCCATAGCCGCGCATGTTGGAATAGGCGACAGCGAGCAACGAGCCGGTTTCGCCCCGCGCCATGGTGGCCAGCGCCGCCGAGCGTGGCACGGGAAACACCAGGGGTTCGCGCGTGATGTCGAAAGCCGTCGTGCTGCGGGGCGCCAGCGGGGGCAGCAAGCCGTCGGCGCGCAAGGCGTCAAGCACCTTGGGAAAAGTGTCAGGCAGATCAGCCTGTGGACTCTCCCTCAGGAACTTGTCGGCGACACTGCGGAAGGCTTCCGGGGATTCGTCGGCCAGGTCCAGTCGCATCAGGCGCAAGGCGTAGTCAAACGTCGGACCGAGCATTTGGCCGCCCGGGATGTCCTTGAACGCTGAAGAAATGCGCCGGATCAGCCGCATTTTCGAGGTGTCCTGGATTGGGGTTTCCAGCAGTCGCGGTTTGGTCGAGCGGTAAGCCCGCAGCGCGAAGGCAGCTTCCAGCGTGTCACCCTGCATCTGCTTGATGGCCAGCGCTGCAAGTCGTGGGTGATAGAGCCCGCCTTCGGACACCACGCGTGAGGTCAGCAGGCGCAGCTGGGTTTCAATGGCTGACAGCGGCAACGGCGTACCGGTGTCGCCCTGAGCCGTGCGCAGGGCCTCCACCGCGGCGTGGGAGCCTTCGATGGCGCGACCGCCGCCCTTGATGGCTACATAACCCATGAGGTTTCTCCCGGCGTGCTCACGCACGACATGACGGTGGTGCGCGGCAGGGCTGCCATGCATGTTGTGTCGATCAGGACCACGTCCACCCCCAGCGGAAAGGCGGCGTTCCATGCCGTTCGCCGATCCATCCATGCCGGGGCAAGCCCTTCGATGGCCAGAGATGCCCGGGTTTCGATGCCCGGACCCTCCAGACTCCAGTGGGTCCCGCGACCCAGGGACGCCACCTTCAGCAGGATGGTGGCACCCTGTTCCGGCGAATCGAGTGAACCCTGACGGGGCTCCCACGCCGGGGGCTTTGAGCCATCGGCCACGATGAATTGCGCGTGTTCCGGCGCGGCGATGCGGGCCTGCAGTCGCTGGCGGGTCAGTTCGTCGACCAGGCGGTGCGGGTCGGCGAGCCGCACCTCGCTGTCGACCAGGGTGGCCAGCACCTGCGTCAAGGCGCAGCCGTCTCCAAGTTTTTCGATCCGCCCCGGAAAGCTGAACGCCCGCAACAAGTGGCGGTAAACGGTTTGCTGATGCCCGGGCGACCAGGGCCGCAGGTCGTTGTTTTTGAGGTCAGTCATCTTGCTCGTCTTCGGTGGTGCCCAGCAATGAAAAGTCAACGCGCGTCGCGGACAGCAGGGCGCGGCGTTGTGCGGCTTGTTCGGCGAGTTGAGCGGCGCCTGCCGCCAGCAATTCGAAGGCGGCTTCATGCCCCTGAAGCTGCCCTGCGATCACGGCATCAATCACTGCGATGGCGCGCGCCAACGTGGCCCGGTCGTCGAGCAGTTGCGCTGCGCCCTCGACGACGGCGCCGTCGAGAGCCGACACGCGAACGCGCGCGGTGGCCAGCGGGATTTCGCCTGGAAAATAGGGGTCGCCCTGCGCACTGTCGCGCAGCTTGAGCAGCGCCAGGCCCGACTGGGGGAGCTGGATGTCATCCACCCGATGCTGTAGCGCCAACGCGTTGGCAAGCTGCCGAACCTGTTGGGGCGGACAGGCCATCAACAGGCGGGGCCACTGCGGGCGCGCCGGTATCGCAGCGGGTTGGGAGAGGGTTGTCGTGGTCACGTCATCCCCTTTCAGATCAGTTTGGCGCGCAGTCGGGCCGAGAACTGGTCCAGCAAGAACACCACGATGAAGATCGCGATCAGGATCGTCGCCACGTGGTCGTACTGGAACATGTCAAAACGCCCCTTGAGCTCCTGGCCAATGCCGCCGGCGCCCACCAAGCCGATGACGGTGGCCATGCGCACGTTGCGGTCCAGGATGTAGAGCGTGTAGGCGATGTACTGCGGCATGACCTGGGGCAGCACGCCGTACCAGAGGGTTTTCAATTTGCCAGCGCCAATGGCTTCCAGGGCTTCCTGTGGTTTCTTGTCGGCGTTCTCGACGTCTTCGGCATAGAACTTGCCCAGAAATCCCGCAGCGTGCAGGCCCAGGGCCAACACCCCTGCAATCGGGCCGAAGCCGTAGGCCAACACCAGAAACAGGGCCACGATCAACTCGGGCGCCGAGCGCAAAAGGCTGATGCCGCCCCGCGCGGCGGTATACGTCCAGCGATTCGGGGTGTAATTGCGCGCCGCGAAATAGGCCAGCGGAATGGACAGCAACACGGAGATCAAGGTGCCCCAGATGGCAATCTCGATGGTTTCCACCATCTTCACGGTGACGGTCCAGACGTAGCCCAATGGCTTGACGAGGTACTCGACTTGTTCGGTCTGCACCTCCATCTCAAGCGTCTGCGGGCTCAATCGCTGTTCGGTGCGGGTTTGCACTTCGATGCGGGCGAACGGCGGCAGGTTGTTTCGATTCAGGTCTGGGAGGCGGGCGACTTCTTCCTTGTCGCCGATGGCGGGCGGCCACATCGCTTGCGCGACGCGCGACAGCCCGCGGACGACCTGCGAGTCGTCGGCAAGTCCCACGAGTTTGCCCACGGCCTGCGCACTCATGGCGACCATGCGGTCCATCTCGGTGCGATGCCCGGTCCACAGAATGACGCTCAGGAAGACCAGGGCCAGGAAGATGTGGCGGGCTGTGTAGGGCACGTCCAACTGCCAGTGCTCTGGCATGCCAGCGGCCGGCACGGGGATCGGTGTGAGGTTCATGATGGTCTTCAGGCCAGGATGGGGTCCATGGCGGGTTGCGTGTGCGTGTGGCTTTGCAGGGCGCTTTCGTGTGCGGGTTTGTCTTCCCACTGCGCGCCGTGATAGAGCGCGCGGACGCGTTCGTCGGTGAATTCGGCGGGGGTGCCGTCGAAGACCACCCGGCCGTCGCGCATGCCCACGATGCGGTCGCCAAACTCGCGTGCGAGGTCAATCTGGTGCAGGCTGCACAGCACGGTCGCGTTGCGATCGCGCGCGGCGTTGCGGATCAACATCAGGATGTCGCGCGAAATCTTGGGGTCCAGGCTGGCCACCGGCTCGTCGGCGAGCACCACCTCCGGGTCGAGCATGAAGGCACGCGCAATGCCCACGCGCTGTTGCTGGCCGCCCGACAGGTCGCCTGCGCGGCGCTGCAAATGGGTTGGCTGCAAACCCACGTTCTTCACCAGCTCGCAGGCCTTGGCCCGGTGTTCGGGGCTGAACCACCCGAGCAGGGCGCGCGTCATGGGGACCACGGGCAACAGGCCCGCCAGCACGTTGCCCGCCACGCTCATGCGGTTGGTCAGATTGAAGTGCTGGTGAATCATGGCCACGCGCCGGCGCAAGGCCCGCTCACTGGCAGGCGACAGCGCCACACCGTTGATGGCGACACTGCCTTGCGTGGGTTTGACGAGGCCGTTCACCGCGCGCAGCAGTGTGGATTTGCCTGCGCCGGACGGGCCCAGCACGACGCAGAACTGGCCGCGTGGTATTTCCAGCGACACATTTGCCACGGCCTGGGTGCCGTCGGGCCATACTTTGGAGAGAGCGTGGAAGCGGATCATGGTTTTCCTTGATGGGGTGGCCGGGGAGCGGGCCCGGAGCTGTGGCTCCGGGTGTTCTCGCGTCAGTGCGTCAGTGCGCGCTGGCCTTTTTCATGATGTCGGTCTTGACCTGGTCGGTGACCAGATCGAACATCTTCCCGGCGGCCGCCATGTCGGTTTCGCTGACCTTGGCGGTGTAGCCGTCTACCTTGCCGCCACCGTAGCCGCGGATCTGGTCCTTGGTGATGCCGGGCAGCGTGGCGATGTTGTTGAACGCGTCGCGCAGTTGGGTCTTGGTGGCTTCGGACAGTTTGGGGTGCATGGCCAGCGGCGGGTAGGGAATCGGCGCACTTTTTGAGATCACCTTCACCTTGGACGGGTCGATCGCCTTGGCGTTGACGGCCTTTTCAAAGGAATCAAACGATGCGCCACCGGCGTCCACCAGACCTTCGGAGAGGGCCTTCAGGACGTTGGCGTGGCTGCCTGTCAGGTTGATGGCGCCCGTGTCACGCGCCGGATCGACGCCCGCAGAAATCATCGTGGCCACCGGGATGTTGAAACTGGAGGTGGAGTTCACGTCGCCCAGGGCGACCCGCTTGCCTTTGAGGTCCTTGACGTTGTTGATGCCACTGTCCGTGCGGGCGAAGATGCCCGAGTAGTAAACAGAGTCGCCGTGGCGGATGGCCAGGGCGAGCAGATCGGCACAGCCCCGCGCATGGGCTTGCAGGTACGAGGCCGGGCCATACCAGGCAATGTCGGCGGCGCCGTTGCACATGGCTTCGATGACGGCCGAATAGCTTTGCCCCACCTTGATGTCGAACTTCAGGCCGGTGCTTTTCTCGATGGCGGAGAAGATCGGCTGGAAATCCTTTCGGGTGCCGTCTTCCGTGCCACCGTCGGCCGGAATCAGGACCACGCGCAAAGGCTTGGCAGCGCTGCCGTCATGCTGGACCTGCGCCAAGGACGCCATGGGGATGGCGGCTGCGGCCGCGAGGCCAAGGGCCACAAAGTGACGACGGAAAATGTTTTTCAGATACATTGGGAAAGCTCCTGTGAGGAAAATGAAGTCAGCTTGGAAGGTTTGCGAGACCGTCAGGGGTTGATGCGCAGTTGGATCCGGTCTGCACGAAACCGGGTGATGGCGTACTCGACCGGGGTTCCATCCCGGTCGTCCACGTTCACACTCTTGACCCGCAGCACCGGTCGGTTCTGCGGCATGCCCAGCAGCCTGGCGTCATCTCCTTGCGGGAGCACCGAGGTCACCAGGCTTTCGGTTCGTCGGAGCCGACAGCCGTAGGTGGCGCCCAGAAACTCGTGCAGGGAGCCACCTTCGTAGCGCAGCGCCACGTCGGGAAACCGCGCTGCGGCGATGAAGTGGGAGATCACGCACAGCGGACGCGCGTCGGTCGTTCTGAGCGTTTCGATCCAGCACACTGAATCGCCCGCAGGCAGACCCAGGCGCTCGGCCACCCGCTCGGACGCCGGCAGCGTCTGCATGCGCAGAATGCGGTTTTCCGCGTGCAGGCCGAGCGCGGCGAGGTTTTCTGTAAAGCGCGTGCCGGTGCCGATCTGATAGTCCAGGTGCGAGTCCAGCACGAAGACGCCGCGGCCGTGGCGGCGTTCCACCAGCCCGGACTCCACCAGTTCATCAATGGCCCGACGCAGTGTGTGGCGGTTGACGCCGTAGCGCAGCGCCAGTTCGCCCTCAGCGGGAAGGCAGTCCCCGGCGGCGTACTGGCGCGACACCTCGGCTTCGAGTTGTTTGGCGATCTGGAAATACAAGGCCTCGCCTGCATTGCGGGCCAGTGCGTAGAGGCTCATGTGCGGTTATCTAGACAAGTGGGCATGGGACAAAGTCTAGAAAGCGGATGTGACGCTGGTGTGACGGTCCTGGCGGCCTGGCGCAAACATTCCTGCCCGCGCTGCGGTCGCGCGACCCGGGTGTCCGGGCGGGCCGGTGGGCCAAACGGTTATATTGCCCGCCATGACAGACCTTGCCGGCAAACACATCGTCCTGGGGCTCTCGGGCGGCATTGCCTGCTACAAGGCGGCGGAGCTGTGCCGGGCGCTGATCAGGGAGGGCGCCACGGTGCAGGTGGTGATGACGGAGGCTGCGGCGCAGTTCATCACGCCGGTGACGATGCAGGCGCTGTCCAACCGCCCGGTGTACGGCTCGCAATGGGACGCGCGTGAGCCCAACAACATGGCGCACATCAATCTCTCGCGCGAGGCTGATGCGATCCTGATCGCCCCGTGCAGTGCCGACTTCATGGCCAAGCTGCTGCACGGCCGCGCCGACGACCTGCTCAGCCTGATGTGCCTGGCGCGGCCGCTCTCGGGGGAGGCTGGCGGCCCTGGTGGCGCCAGCAAGGCCGTGCCGCTGCTGATTGCGCCGGCCATGAACCGCGAGATGTGGGCCCACCCCGCCACCCAACGCAATCTGGTGCAACTGCAGGCCGACGGCGCCACCATTCTGGGCGTGGGCTCGGGTTTTCAGGCCTGCGGCGAAACCGGCGACGGCCGCATGCTGGAGCCCGCCGAACTGCTGGAAGACGTGATCGCCTTCTTCCAGCCCAAGCGGCTGGCAGGCCACCACGTGCTGGTCACGGCCGGGCCCACCTACGAAGCCATCGACCCGGTGCGCGGCATCACCAACCGCTCCAGCGGCAAGATGGGCTTTGCCATTGCGCGGGCCGCGCGCGAAGCCGGTGCCGAGGTGACGCTGGTGGCCGGCCCGGTGAGCCTGCCCACGCCGCGTGGCGTGACGCGGGTGGACGTGCGCTCGGCGCAGGACATGCTGGGCGTGGTGACCGCAGCGGCCCAGGCCGCCACGGTGCTGGTGGCCACGGCGGCTGTGGCCGACTGGCGGCCCGCGAAGGCCGCCGACCACAAGATCAAGAAGGACGGCAGCGGCCAGCCGCCGGCGCTGCAGTTCACCGAAAACCCCGACATCCTGGCCACGGTCGCGCAGTCGGCCCGCGCGCGCAGCGGCGCCCTGTTCTGCGTGGGTTTTGCGGCCGAAAGCCACGACCTGCTGGCGCACGCGCAGGCCAAGCGTGCGCGCAAGGGCGTGCCGCTGCTGGTGGGCAACATCGGCCCGGCCACCTTCGGCCAGGACGACAACGCGCTGCTGCTGGTGGACGCGCAGGGCACACGTGAATTGCCCCGTGCGTCCAAGCTCGCGCTTGCTCGTGAATTAATAGCAGAAATCGCCCAAAGGGCGGGGGCTACCGGCCCAAAAACCGTATAAAACACATGAACATCGACGTCAAGGTCCTCGACCCCCGGCTGGCCGACCGGTTGCCCGCTTACGCCACGCCCGGCAGCGCCGGCCTGGATTTGCGGGCCTGCCTGGACGCGCCGCTCACGCTGGCGCCCAACGCCTGGCAGCTCGTGCCCACCGGCATGGCGATCTACCTGCAGAACCCGGGCTACGCCGCGCTGATCCTGCCGCGCTCGGGGTTGGGGCACAAGCACGGCATCGTGCTGGGCAACCTGGTTGGGCTGATCGACAGCGACTACCAAGGCCAGCTCATGGTGAGCGCCTGGAACCGCAGCGACGTGGCGTTCACCATCGCGCCGATGGAGCGCATTGCGCAGCTCGTCATCGTGCCGGTGGTGCAGGCCACGTTCCATGTGGTGACTGAATTTGCGGCCAGCGTGCGCGGCGAGGGCGGCTACGGCTCTACAGGCAAAGCCTGAACGTGGACGCCTTCGCAGACAGTTTGCTACTTTATAAGTAGCAAACTATAACCATTTCACGGGGGCTAAAGGCCAATTTTTCTTGAAATTCAGTGCAGACTGGTGCCGCCCGGCGCCTGCGGGGCCACCGTGAAAAAGCCCGTGCCCAGCGTGCCCTTGCCCACTTCTTCCTCGGTGGCTTCGCGCACGGCTTCGACCTTCAGGCTCAGCCGGATGGCGATGCCCGCCAGCGGGTGGTTGCCGTCGAGCACCACATGTTCGGGGTAGATCTCGGTCACGGTGTAGAGCACGTCGCGCGGCGCGTCGGGGTGGGTTCCGGCGGGCAGGGCGCTGCCTTCGAGCGTCAGGCCTTCTTCGAGCTCGGCTGGAAACAACCCGCGCGGCTCCAGAAACACGAGTTGCTCGTCGTAGTCGCCAAACGCCTGTTCGGGCTCGAGTTGCAGGTCGAGCCGCGCGCCGGCCGCGTGGCCTTGCAGGGCTTCTTCGATGGGTTGCAGCAGGTCGCTGCCGCCCACCAGAAACTCGACCGGCTCGTCCAGCACGTCAAGTTCCTCGCCCAGGGTGTCTTTGAGCGTCCAGGTCAGGGCCACGACGCATTGAGGGGTGATTTCCATAGGAGAATTGTCGCAGTTTGACCGCAGGGCCGGCGCGCCTTGCCCAACCCGGGCCTCTTTCATGGACATCACGCAACCCCTGACGCTGCTGGGCGGCCTCAGCCCACAGCAATTCATGCGCCGCCACTGGCAGAAAAAACCGCTGCTGGTGCGCCAGGCGCTGCCCGGCATGCGCCCGCTGCTGGACCGCGCCGCCCTGGTGGCGCTGGCCGGGCAGGAGGACGTCGAGTCGCGCCTGGTGGCGCAAACGCCCAAGGGCTGGAAGTTTCGCCACGGGCCGTTTGCGCCGCGCGCGCTGCCGCCCCTCAGGCAGCCGCGCTGGACGCTGCTGGTGCAGGGTGTGGACCAGCTCGACGACGCCGCGCACCGGTTGATGAACCAGTTCCGCTTTGTGCCCGACGCGCGGCTCGATGACCTGATGATCAGCTTTGCCACCGACGGCGGCGGCGTCGGCCCCCACTTTGACAGTTACGACGTCTTTTTGATGCAGGTGCACGGGCAGCGGCGCTGGCGCATCAGCCAGCAAAAAGACCTGACGCTGCGCGACGGCCTGCCGCTCAAGATCCTCGCCAATTTCAAGGCCGAGCAAGAGTTCGTGCTTGAGCCCGGCGACATGCTTTACCTGCCGCCGCGCTATGCCCACGACGGCATCGCGATCGGCGAATGCATGACCTATTCGGTGGGGTTTCGCGCGCCGGCCCGGGCCGAACTCGCGCGCGAGCTGCTACTGCGCCTGGCCGACGGTGCGGACGACGCGGCCGCCACGGCCACGGCGATGTACCGCGACGCCACGCAGGCCGCCGTTGCCAACCCGGGCGCGATGCCCGAGGCGCTGGCGCAGTTTGCGCACGATGCCGTGACCGCGGCGCTGCGTGACCCGAAAGCGCTGGCCCGAGCGCTGGGCGAATACCTGACCGAGCCCAAGGCCAACGTGTGGTTTGAGCCGGGCCGTGCGCCGCTCGCGTTGCGCGAAGTCCGGCTCGATCGGCGCAGCCGCATGCAGTACGACGCCGACCACGTGTTCATCAACGGCGAGGCCTTCCGGGCGGGCGGGCGCGATGCCACGCTGATGCGCCGGCTGGCGGACGACCGCTGCCTGGGGCCGAAGGACATGGCCCGCGCCAGCGCGGCGGCGCGCGACTTGCTTTCTTCGTGGTGTGATGTAGGCTGGGTGCATGGCACCTGATCCGCAAACCCCACGACCCGACCGCCCGGACACGGCGCCGGTGGTCCTGCCCGCCGGGCGCCTGGAGGGGCGCGAGCTGTTTCGCCAGGCCGTGCGTGACGCCCTGGCCAGCGCGGCGGCACAGGGCTGGCATGAAATCATGCTCAGCGACGCCAGCTTTGAGGACTGGCCGCTGGGCGAGCTGGCCGTGGTCGAATCGCTGCACGCCTGGGCCCGGCACGGGCGGCGCATGACGCTGCTGGCGCGTCGCTATGACGATATCCCCCTGCGGCACCCACGCTTCGTGCAGTGGCGCCAGACCTGGAGCCACCGGATCGACTGCCATGGCTGCCGCCATGCCGATCCGCTGGAAATCCCCAGCGCCATCTGGAGCCCCGGCTGGTACCTGCAACGCCTGGACGTCGACCACTGCACGACCGTGTGCGGGGAAGATCCCCAGCGCCGGGCGCTGTTGCGCAACACGCTGGACGAATGGTTGCGGCGCAGCGCGCCGGCCTTCCCGGCGACGACGCTTGGACTCTGACCCCCTGCTTTGGTTGAAGCCAAAAGGTGACATGTTGTTACGCCGGTTTGATGTGGCACGGATCATGGCGCTAGGGGAAACGCTATAATTTGAGGCTGGGTGAAAGAGCTCGAGTCCTTTTGCCCAGTCAAGGCAACCCAAATTGCACTGACACTTTCCGGAAATTGTTTTTACCGTCCCATTAAGGAATACAGAAATGAACAAATCGCTTGTACTGGCTGCCGTGATTGCCGCCGCCGCCCTCGCCGCCTGTGGCAAAAAAGAAGAGCCGGCACCTGCCCCGGCACCGGCACCTGCCGTTGCTCCCGCCCCCGCTCCCGCTCCCGCTGCTGCCCCGGCAGCTGACGCTGCCGCCGGCGCCGCTTCTGCCGCCGCGGGTGCTGCTTCGGGTGCTGCCACCGCTGCTGCTGGTGCCGCTTCGGCCGTTGGCGCTGCTGTGGACGCTGCCAAGGATGCCGCTGGCGCCGCCAAGGACGCCGCCGGTGCCGCTGGCGATGCCGCCAAGAAGGCTGCCGACGCTGCCAAAGACGCCATCAAGAAGCCCTGATGCACCCATCGCCTTCGGGCGATGCTGCAACCTTCCAAAAGCCACCTTCGGGTGGCTTTTTTTCGTCAGGCGCTTTCCCAGGCGGTTCCGTCCAGCGGGTGCGCCACGCCGATCTCTGCGGGCGCGCAACCCAGGGCCGCGCCCAGCGTGGTTTGCACCAGGTCCGCCCGGTTGTTGCGCTCGCTCAGATGCGCCGCCACCACGCGCCGCAGCGCGGGGTGGTGCAGGCCGCGCAGGATGTCCGCGGTGCGGGTGTTTTCCAGATGCCCCCAGGCTCCGCCCACCCGTTTCTTGAGGAACGACGGATAGGCCGAAGCCGCCAGCAGCCCGGCGTCGTGGTTGGACTCGATCAGCAGCGCGTGGCAGCCTGCCAGCTGCTGCATCACGTGCGCCGTGGCATGGCCCAGGTCGGTCAGCACGCCCAGGCGCGCCGCACCGTCGGTGCAGGTCAGCTGCAGGGGCTCGCGGGCGTCGTGCGGCACGGTGAAGGGCATCAGCTGCAGGGCACCCAGGTCTATGGCGGTGGCGTCGATGGCCAGCCGCAGCAGGCCGTCGAAATCCGGGCTGCCGATCGCCGTGTGGGTGCCGTGGCTCATCCACACGGGCAGGCGTTGGCGCAGCGCCAGTGAGTGCGCGCAGCCGATGTGGTCGCTGTGTTCGTGGGTGATGAAGATGGCGTCAAGGTCGCTGGCGGCGAGCCCGGCCCGCTGCAGCCGGTGGCCCAACTCGCGCAACCCCAGGCCGCAGTCGATCAACAGCCGCGTGACCTGGTGGCCGCAGGTGGCTTCCACCACCGTGGCGTTGCCCGAACTCCCGCTGCCCAGGCTTCTGAATCGCAGCATGCCGTGAAATCGGCGGGTGTGGAGTCAGTCGCCGGAGGGGGTGGTAAATGGCCCGACGGACTTTACCGGATGTCGTCGGCAATCACCTGGACGATGCGTCTGGCGTTGTCCGAAGTTTCCGGCTTGCCGTTGGTGTCGAGCACCGAAACGGTGGTGGCTTCGCCTTCGCTGCGCAGGCTGATGCGGTACTTGGCCGGTTTGGCCGTGGGCGTGCTGCTGAACAGCTTGCTGAAGAAGCCGGGCTCTTTCTGGCCGTCGGTGGGCGGCACGTAGCGCACAAAATAAGTGCCCTGGTTGCGGTCGCGGTCTTCCACGGTGAAGCCGGTGCGGTCCAGCGTCAGGCCCACACGGCGCCAGGCGCGGTCAAAGCCTTCGTCGATCTGTACCACGGGGGTGTTGTTGACGTTGGCCACGCGCGAGATGGACTTGGGCGCGCCGCTGGCCACCAGTGCTTTGGATTGCTGCGCCGAACCGCCGAGCTTGAGCATCAGGCGGCGCAGGAATTCGGCTTCGAGCTCGGCGTCGGTTGGCCGCGGCTGCCAGATGGTCTGGTCCTTCTCCTTGTTGCTGTACACCTCGATCATGCCGCGGTGCGAGATGAACACTTCGGTGGTGCCGGGGGCGGTGCGCTCGAGCCGGGTGCGGAAGCGGTCGCGTTCGCCCGTGGAGTACAGCGATTCCAGCACCTTGCCAATGGTGTTGCGGATGAAATCCTGGGGGAGTTTGGCGCGGTTCTCGGCCCAGTCGGTTTCCATGATGCCCAGGCTCGGCTCGTCCATGGACAGCAAAAAGCCGTTGTCCTGCCAGAACTCGCGCAGCGGCCCCCAGAGTTGGTCGGCCGGTCGGTTGACCACCAGCCAGCGCTGCGCGCCGGCGCGTTCGATGCGCACGTCGCCCATGGCATTGGCGGCCGTGGACGAGGTGACCACCGACGTGGCCTGGCCGGCCTGGTAGCCGCTGGCCGTGACGGCACCGCCACTGGCGGTGGCGAAGCGGCCCTCGCGCGAGAGCTGCGTCAGGTCGGGCGGCACGTCCAGAGACGGCGCCTTGCCGGCACTTTTGTAGTCGATGGTGGTGGCGTCAAAAACGGACGAGCAGCCGGCCAGTGCCAGGCCGAGGCCCAGCACACAGGTCTGGAGGGCGATTCTTGCAATTCGGTTCACGTGGAATTCCTGAGGGCGGATCGGTGGGTTCGGGTGGGGGATCAAAGCAGTCCGCTGGCGCGCAATGCGCCTTCGACCACAGGCTGGTGAGCGGGGTCGAGCGGGGTCATGGGCAGGCGCAGGGTGCCGCCGCACAGGCCCAGGCGGGCCATGGCCCATTTGACGGGGATCGGGTTGGCTTCGACGAACAGGTGGCGGCTCAGCGGCAGCAACTGCATCTGGAGCTGCATGGCGCGCTGCACGTTGCCGGCCACGGCCGCCACGCACAGCTCGTGCATCAGGCGCGGGGCGATATTGGCCACCACGCTCACGTTGCCCTGGCCGCCGCACAGCATCAGTGCCACGGCGGTGGCGTCATCGCCTGAATACACCGCAAAGCCCTTGGGCACGTCGCGGATCAGCCATTGCGCGCGGTCGATGTTGCCAGTGGCTTCCTTGATGCCGACGATGCCGGGCACCTGTGCCAGGCGCAGCACGGTCTCGTGGGCCATGTCGGCCACGGTGCGCCCGGGCACGTTGTACAGCACGGTGGGCAGATCGCCGACGGCTTCGGCGATGGCCTTGAAGTGCCGGTACTGGCCCTCCTGCGTGGGCTTGTTGTAATAGGGCACGACCTGCAGCTGGCAGTCGGCGCCCACGGTGCGCGCGAACCTGGCCAGTTCGATGGCTTCGGCCGTGGAGTTGGCGCCGCAGCCGGCCATGATGGGCACGGTGCGCGAATGTTTTTTGGCCTGCTCGACCGACACGCGGATGATCTCGCAATGCTCATCGACATTGACCGTGGGCGACTCGCCGGTCGTGCCCACCACGCCGATGCAGTCGGTGCCTTCGGTGATGTGCCAGTCGATGAGCTTGCGCAGCGCCGGGTAGTCCACGCTGCCGTCTTCGTGCATCGGTGTGGCCAGCGCCACGATGCTGCCTGTGATGGGTGTCATGTCCGCAGTTTCAAACGGTAAACGCGCATTCTAACGAGGCGCTGCAAATGCCTTGTAAACCGAACGGTCCAGGATGGCCCGGGTGCACGGCCGCTATGCGCTGCATGAACCGCGCGGGCGTATCGAGGAAACCGTCTTCATACGCCACGATGCGCAGCCCCTGGCACGCGGCCAGCAGTTCGCCCGGCTGCAGCAGGAAATCGGGCCGCGAGGGCTTGCCCACCGTTTCGTTGCCGGCGGCAAAGGTTTCATACAGCAGCACACCGCCCGGCGCCACCGCGGCCACGATGGCGGGCAGCAGCGGGCGCCATAGGTAGTGGGTGACGACGACCGCGGCAAAGCTGCGCCCGGCATAGGGCCAGGGCCCGGCTTCGATGTCGGCCTGCAGCACTTCGCCCAGCCCGGCGACGGCCGCAATGGCTTCGGGCGAGCGGTCCACGCCCACCACCGGGTGCCCACGTTGGGCAAACCAGCGCAGGTGGCGGCCATGGCCACAGGCCACGTCGAGCACGCTGCCGCCCGGCGCCACCAGATGCGACCAGCGCTGCACCCAGGCCGAAGGCGGCTCGCTGCCGTGGGGGCTGGCCAGCGGCAACGGGGCGGGCGCGATGGGCGTCATCGCGGCTTGACCTCGTCCTTGAGGGCGGCCAGCGCCATGTTTTCCACCAGGCCCGGCGCCAGCAGCTTGAGCCAGCGGCCCAGCTTGCCCTTGCCGGTCATGACCACCTCGCGCTGGCGCGCCTGCATGCCCTGAAGGATGAGGCGCGCGCAGGCTTCGACCGACATGGCGTCGTCTTCCCGCAGGCCGCTGACGCCCGCCGGTTGGCCGGCCGCGTTGTAGCCGCGGTGGCGGATCTGCGTGGCCACCACGCCCGGGTAGGCGGTGGTCACGCTCACGCCGGCACCCTTGAGTTCGGCGCGCAGCGCCTCAAAGAAGCCGGTCATGGCGAACTTGCTGGCGCTGTAGGCGGTGCGCCCCGGCACGCCCACCAGCCCGGCCAGCGACGACACCGCCACCACCCGGCCGCGCGCGGCCTTCAGGTGCGCCAGCGCCGCGTGGGTGCACCACACGCTGCCCCAGAGGTTGACGCGCATGAGGTCTTCGTACCAGGCCAGGTCGGTCACGTCCGCGAACAGGGCCTGCGCCGAGACCCCCGCGTTGTTGACCAGCGTGTCCAGGCGGCCAAACCGGTCCACCGCGGCGGCGATCAGCGCGCGGCATTGGGCGGGGTCAGACACATCGGTGGGCACCACCAGGGTCTGGGCGCCCTGCGCCTGGCACTGCTGCGCCACGGCCTCCAGCGCCGGGGCGTTGCGCGCGGCCAGCACCAGCGCGATCTGGGCGCCGTGCGCCCGTGCCAGCTGGCGCGCCAGCTCGGCGCCGATGCCATCCGAAGCGCCGGTGATGACTATTACATCCATAGCAAACTATGACCTATTGACGGGGGATAGAGCCCGATTTTTTATGAAAAATATCAGAAACAGGCCCAGATCTGCGCGGCCAGGGTGACCAGGAAATCAGGGCGCAGGTACAGCAAAAACACGCCCAGCAGCACCGCCACCGCCGCCGCGTAGGCCGACAGTTTGCGTGTGCGCGGGGTCAGGGTCATGCGGTGCTCAGGCGGTTTGTGGTTGGTCGCGCGCGATCGCGGCTTCCTTGACCGGCAGGTTGATCAGCCCCGCAAAGACGCCCAGCGCGATCGAGAGGTACCAGACGATGTTGTAGCTGCCGGTCTTGTCATACAGGTAGCCACCGCCCCAGGCGCCCATGAACGAGCCGATCTGGTGGCTGAAGAACACAAAGCCGCTGAGCATCGACAAATGCGCCACGCCAAAAATCTGCGCCACCGTGGCGTTGGTGGGCGGCACGGTGGACAGCCACAGCAGGCCCATCACGCTGGCAAACACGTACACGCTCAGGGGCGACAGCGGCACCAGCAGAAACACCGCAATCGCCGCTGCCCGCGCAAAGTAGATGAACGAGAGGATCTTCGGCTTGGCAATGCGCTGGCCCAGCGTGCCCGCGATGTAGGTGCCGAACACGTTGAACAGGCCGATCAGCGCCAGCGCGTAGCCGGCCACCTGCGGCGACAGGCCCTTGTCCTTGAGGTAGCTGGGCATGTGCACGCCAATGAACACCACCTGGAAGCCGCAGACAAAATAGCCGGCCATCAGCAACTGGAAGCTCGGGTACTTGAAGGCCTCGCGCAGTGCCTGCAGGATGGTTTGGTCGCGGTGCGCCACGCCCCCGCCGCCCAGCGCGGGTTCGCGCAGCCAGAACGCCAGCGGGACCATCAGCATGGCCATGTAGCCCAGGTACACCAGGGCCTGCTGCCAGCCCGCCCAGCCAATGAGAAAACCCTCGACCGGCACCATCAGGAATTGCCCGAACGACCCGGCCGCCGCGGTGATGCCCATGGCCCACGAGCGCTTGTCCGCCGGCACATTGCGGCCGATCACCCCGTACACCACGGCATAGGTGGTGCCCGCCTGGGCAATGCCGATCAGCACCCCGGCGGTCAGCGCAAACGTCAGGGGCGTGGACGCATGCGCCATGCCGAACAGGCCGAAGGCATAGAACAGCGCGCCCGCGATGATGACGCGAAAGGCGCCAAAACGGTCGGCCACCATGCCGGCAAAGACCCCGGCCACCCCCCAGGTGATGTTCTGGATGGCGATGGCCAGCGCAAAGGTTTCGCGGGTCCAGTTCTGGGCCTGGGTGATGGGCTGCAACCAGAGGCCGAAACCGTGGCGAATGCCCATGGAGAGCGTGACGATGGCCGCACCGCAGGCCAGCACCTGCATCATGGAAAGGGCTTTGGGGGAAGATGACATAGCCTTTTAATGTAGCGAAAACGCCCCAAGTGCGTCGGGCATGGTGGTCCGTCTGTGGCCCGTTCGGATCGTTTAGCTGGATAAATACACAGGCCGAAACGTCAACCCGCTTACAATCCGCCCCCTATGGCCGTCAAACCTCCTACCGAATACGCCGAAAGCTCGATCCGTGTGCTCAAGGGGCTGGAGCCCGTGAAGCAGCGCCCGGGCATGTACACCCGCACCGACAACCCGCTGCACGTGATCCAGGAAGTGCTGGACAACGCGGCCGACGAGGCCCTGGCCGGGCACGGCAGGAAAATCAAGGTCACGCTGCATACCGACGGCTCGGTCAGCGTGGACGACGACGGCCGCGGCATCCCGTTTGGCCTGCACCCCGAAGAAAAGGCGCCGGTGATCGAACTGGTGTTCACCCGGCTGCACGCGGGCGGCAAGTTCGACAAGGGCAAGGGCGGCGCCTACAGCTTTTCGGGCGGCCTGCACGGCGTGGGCGTGTCGGTGACCAACGCGCTGGCCCAACGGCTGGAAGCCACCTCCTACCGCGAGGGCAAGGTGGCCCGCCTGGTGTTCGAGGCGGGCGACGTGACCGAGCCGCTGGTGGTGCGCGCGCAAGGCGAGGGCGACCGCAGGCAGGGCACCACGGTGCGCGCCTGGCCCGACGCCAAATACTTTGAAACCCCGGTCCTGCCCATGGCCGAGCTGGCGCACCTGCTGCGCAGCAAGGCGGTGCTGATGCCGGGCGTCACCGTCACGCTCACGGTCGAGAAGACGAAGGAAACCCAGACCTGGCTCTACAAGGGCGGCCTGCGCGACTACCTCATGCAGACGCTCAACGCCGACCCGGTGATCCCGCTGTTCGAGGGCGAGGGCTATGCCACCGACAACGACAACTTCGCCGAAGGCGAGGGCGCGCAGTGGTGCGTGGCCTTCACCGAAGACGGCCAGCCGGTGCGCGAGAGCTATGTCAACCTGATCCCCACCAGCGCCGGCGGCACCCACGAAAGCGGCCTGCGCGACGGCCTGTTCACGGCGGTCAAGAGCTTCATCGAACTGCACAGCCTGTTGCCCAAGGGCGTGAAACTGCTGCCCGAAGACGTGTTTGCGCGTGCCAGCTATGTGCTGAGCGCCAAGGTGCTTGACCCGCAGTTTCAGGGCCAGATCAAGGAACGGCTCAATTCGCGCGACGCGGTGCGGCTGGTCTCCAGCTTTGTGCGCCCGGCGCTGGAGCTCTGGCTCAACCAGCACGTCGAATACGGCAAAAAGCTGGCTGAACTGGCCATCCGCGCCGCGCAGACGCGCCAGCGGGCCGGCCAGAAGGTCGAAAAACGCAAGGGCAGCGGCGTGGCCGTGCTGCCCGGCAAGCTGACCGACTGCGAAAGCAAGGACACGGCGCACAACGAGGTGTTCCTGGTCGAGGGCGATTCGGCCGGCGGCAGCGCCAAGATGGGCCGCGACAAGGAATGCCAGGCCATCCTGCCCCTGCGCGGCAAGGTGCTCAACACCTGGGAGGTCGAACGTGATCGCCTGTTCGCCAACAACGAGATCCACGACATCGCCGTGGCCATCGGGGTCGATCCGCATGGCCCCAACGACACGCCCGACCTCAGCGGCCTGCGCTACGGCAAGGTCTGCATCCTGAGCGACGCCGACGTCGATGGCTCGCACATCCAGGTGCTGCTGCTCACGCTGTTCTTCCGCCACTTTCCCAAGCTCATTGAAGCAGGCAACGTTTACGTGGCGCGGCCGCCGCTGTTCCGCGTGGACGCACCCGCGCGCGGCAAAAAACCGGCGTCCAAGGTCTATGCGCTGGACGAAGGCGAACTGGTGGCGATCCTGGACAAGCTGCGCAAGGAAGGCGTGCGCGAAGGCGCCTGGAGCATCAGCCGCTTCAAGGGCCTGGGCGAGATGAGCGCCGAGCAGCTGTGGGACACCACGCTCAACCCCGACACCCGCCGCCTGCTGCCGGTGCAGCTGGGCACGCTGGACTTCGCCCAGACCGAAGCCCTGATCACCAAGCTCATGGGCAAGGGCGAGGCGGCTTCGCGGCGCGAGCTCATGGAAATCCACGGCGACGCGGTCGAAGTGGACATCTGAGGCGCAGCACCGGCAGCACACCCCATGCGCAAATTTTCAAGCTTTTTTGGCCACAAGCCCCCGTGGGTTGGTCTTTTATTGCTATTGAGTTTGCAGCAATCGGCGTGGGCGGACGTCTGGGGCTTTATCGACAGCAAGGGCATGGCCCACTTTGCCGCCGACCGTGTGGACGAGCGCTACGAGCTGTTTTACAAGGGCGGCGAGAGCTTTGATTCACGCGATGGCGTCCCTGCCGCACCCGAACCCACACCCGGCACGCCCCGCCCCGTGGCCGTGCCCACCGCGCGCCCCAAGCTGCTGGCCTTTTTTGACGTGTCGCCCAGCTACAAGGCCGTCAAGCACCATCTGCGCGAGGCCGCCCGCCAGCACGACATCGACTACGAACTGCTGCAGGCGCTGATCGCCACCGAGTCCGGCTTTGACGCCACGGCCGTGTCGCCCAAGGGCGCCGTCGGTCTCATGCAGCTCATGCCGGCCACCGCCCAACGCTACGGCGTGGCCGCCGACCGCAAGACCACGCTGGCCCAGAAGCTGACCGACCCACGCACCAACATCCGAGCCGGCAGCCGCTACCTGAGCGACCTCATCCAGCTGTTCCCCGGCCAGATCGAGCTGGCGCTGGCCGCCTACAACGCGGGCGAAGGCGCGGTGCAGCGCGCCGGCAACCAGATCCCCAACTTCCGCGAAACGCAGAACTACGTCAAGACCGTGATGCAGCTGTACCAGGTGCTCAAGCCACCCGCCGCCGTGGCGGCTGCTTCGGCCACGCGACGCCAGAGCCCGGCGCGCGTGCGCATCGAGCTGCCGACCCGTCCCGGCGGCGCGCTCGGACGCGGCAACATGCCGCCGCCGGTGCAGGCGCCGCGCCCCACCCCTCAAGAATGAAACTGACCCCGTGCCATGAGTGACCAACCCACGCTGGACTTTGCCCAGGGCGAATCCGACGATTCGCTGAACCTTGCCACCTACGCGCAGCGCGCCTACCTGGAATACGCGCTGAGCGTGGTCAAGGGCCGCGCGCTGCCCGACGTCTGCGACGGCCAGAAGCCGGTGCAGCGGCGCATCCTCTACAGCATGTCGCGCATGGGCCTGGGCTTCGGCGGGCCCAACGGCAACACCGGCGCCAGGCCGGTCAAGAGCGCCCGCGTGGTGGGCGACGTGCTGGGCCGCTTTCACCCGCACGGCGACCAGGCCGCCTATGACGCGCTGGTGCGCATGGCACAGGATTTTTCGCAACGCTACCCGCTGATCGACGGCCAGGGCAACTTTGGCAGCCGCGACGGCGACGGCGCTGCGGCCATGCGCTACACCGAAGCGCGGCTGGCGCGCATCACCAGCCTGCTGCTCGACGAGATCGACGAAGGCACGGTCGATTTCATCCCCAACTACGACGGCTCGACCGAGGAGCCGCGCCAGTTGCCGGGACGGCTGCCGTTCACGCTGCTCAACGGCGCCAGCGGCATTGCCGTGGGCCTGGCCACTGAAATCCCCAGCCACAACCTGCGCGAAATTGCCGACGCCTGCGTGGCGCTCATCAAGAACCCGAAGCTGGCCGACGACGAACTGTTCGCGATGGTCCCCGGCCCCGACTACCCCGGCGGCGGCCAGATCATCAGCACGGCCACCGACATTGCCGACGCCTACCGCACGGGCCGCGGCTCGCTCAAGGTGCGCGCGCGCTGGAAGATCGAAGACCTGGCACGCGGCCAGTGGCAGCTGGTGGTGACCGAACTGCCCCCCGGTGTGAGCACCCAGCGCGTGCTCGAAGAAATCGAGGAGCTGACCAACCCCAAGGTCAAGACCGGCAAGAAGGCGCTGTCGCAAGAGCAGAACCAGCTCAAGGCCAGCGTGCTGGCGGTGCTGGACGTGGTGCGCGACGAATCCTCCAAGGACGCCGCGGTGCGCCTGGTGTTCGAGCCCAAGACCAGCCGCATCGAGCAGGCCGAACTCATCACCACGCTGCTGGCGCACACCAGCCTGGAAACCTCGGCGCCGGTCAACCTCACCATGGTCGGGCTGGACGGGCGGCCCACGCAAAAGTCGCTGCGCCAGATGCTGGCCGAGTGGATCGAGTTCCGCCAGGGCACGATCACGCGGCGCTCGCAGCACCGGCTGGCCAAGGTGCTCGACCGCATCCACATCCTCGAAGGGCGGCAGACGGTACTGCTCAACATCGACGAGGTGATTGCCATCATCCGCCAGTCCGACGAGCCCAAGGCCGCGCTGATCGCGCGCTTCCGGCTCAGTGACCGGCAGGCCGAAGACATTCTTGAAATCCGGCTGCGCCAGCTCGCGCGGCTGGAGGCCATCAAGATCGAGCAGGAGTTGAAGGCGCTGCGCGAAGAGCAGGGCAAGCTCGAAGAAATTCTGGGCAACCCGGGCGCACTGCGCCGCCTGTTGGTCCGGGAGATCGAGGCCGACGCCAAAACCTTTGCCGACGCCCGCCGCACGCTGATCCAGGAGGAAAAAAAGTCGGTGGTCGAAATCAGGGTGGTGGACGAACCCGTGACCGTGGTGGTCTCCAGCAAGGGCTGGGTGCGGGCCCGCACCGGCCACGGCCACGACGCGGCCAGCTTCGCCTTCAAGGCCGGCGACGGCCTGTACGGCACCTTTGAATGCCGCACCGTGGACACCCTGATCGTCTTTGGCAGCAACGGGCGGGTGTACTCGGTGCCGGTGGCCAGCCTGCCGGGTGCGCGCGGCGACGGCCAGCCCATCACCACGCTGATCGAACTCGAAAGCGGCACGCAGCCGCTGCACTACTTTGCCGGCCCGGCCGGTGCCACGCTGGTGCTCAGCAGCACCGGCGGCTATGGCTTTCTGGCCACGGTGGACAACCTGGTGTCACGCCAGCGTGCGGGCAAGACCTTCATCAGCGTGGGGGAGGGCGAAACCGTCTGCGCCCCGTCGCACGCCGCCCACAGCTCGGGCGGCCAGCCGCTGGCCGCCGCCACCCACGTGGCCTGCGCCTCCACGGGCGGGCGCATCCTCACGTTCGAGATCGCCGAGCTCAAGCAGATGGACAAGGGCGGGCGCGGCCTCATGCTGATCGACCTGGAGCCCAAGGACACCCTGGCCGGCGCCGCCGCCTACACCCGCAGCGTGCGCATCGAAGGCATTGGCCGCGGCGGCAAGGCGCGCGACGAAACGCTGGAAATCCGCAGTCTGAACAACGCCCGTGCCGCCCGGGGCCGCAAGGGCAAGGCGGCCGATCTGGGCTTCAAACCGACGGCAATTACCCGGGTTGAGTGAGACCGCGATGTCCGCAAGATTGCCGAAGAAGTTATCGCGCGTCTGGCCGGACTGGTGCGAACGGACGTGACCGTGACATTGGAAATTCACGCAGGGGTTCCCTCCGGAGCCTCGGACAACACCGGCACAAGTTTTTGACGTTTGCGACCAAACTGACAGAAAATGCATCGATGAATGCGAAACCAATCGACTTGTCGTCACTCGTCAAGGCGCTGGCCCAGTTGCAGGAAGCGTTGCGCTTTTGGCATGAACAGCCGAAAGACTCTGCGCTTAAGCCGCATTTGCGCTCAGCGGTGATTCAGTCGTTTGAATTCACCTATGAACTGTCGGTGCGTATGCTCAGACGCGTTTTGATGGAACGCTCCGAGGCGGCTGATCTGGTGGCTGATTTGTCTTTCAACGATCTGCTGCGCAAAGCAGCCGACGCAGGTTTGCTTACCGCACCCGAGCTGTGGCGGCAGTGGCGTGAAATGCGCAATGCCACCAGCCATACCTATCACGAAGCCAGGGCGGCTGAAGTTGCGGCAGGTGTTGATGGCTTTGCCGCTGGCGCTGTTGATCTGCTGGCCAAACTGGAGGAAAACCTTGAGCATTGACACGCAAGCCGCATTGCACGGCCAGAGCAAGCTTGCGGTGGCATTGAGCCCGGACCAACTGCGCGATGTGCGTCAAATCATTGCGAAAGTCATTCCTGGCGCGCAGGTTTGGGTCTTTGGTTCCCGCGCAACCGGTAGAGCACGGCCGTTTTCAGACCTTGACCTGTTGCTCACGCAACCCCCCCGGCTCAACTGGGCGCAGCGAGCGGCATTGAGAGACGGCTTTGAGGCCAGCGATCTGCCTTTCTGTGTTGATGTGGTCGAAAGCGCCGGACTCGCTCCGGGCGTGGCAGAGCGCATTCAGTCGGAGCGGATGGCCTTGCCGGTTTCGTAGCGGGCCGCAAGGCGGCCGATCTGGGCTTCAAACCCGTGAAAATCACACGCTTGGAATCATTTTCAAACGGTACGGGCGTGTACCAAAATCCGGGTCTTGGGTGATAATGATTTGACCCAATACGTCAGCGCTGAAACCCATGCCCCTCGGACGCCCCATCGAATTCAACCCCGATCACGTGGTGAATGCCGCCATGCAGGCGTTCTGGTCGAAGGGGTACGAGGCCACCTCGCTCACCGATCTGCTGGCGGCCACGGGCCTGTCCAAGAGCAGCTTCTACCAAAGTTTTGGCGGCAAACAGCAGATGTTCGGCCGGTGCATCACCACCTATGTCGACCAGATGGTCGGGAAGTTTCAGAGCCAGCTGGCCGACGAGGCCTCACCCCTGGCGTTTGTCCGCGCCACCCTGACCGCGATTGCCAGCGAAGGCGCCGACACACGGTCGCCGCTGGGTTGCCTGGTCATGAACACCGCCTCTGAGTTCGGGCGGCGCGACCCGGCCTTCTCGGGCTGGGTCGATGATGGCATGGCCCGCGTGGGCACCGTCATGGAAGCCGCCCTTGCCCGCGCCCAGGCGCTCGGCGAGGTGGCCGCCACCCAGCCCCCCGCGGTGCAGGCCGCCTACGTGATGTCCAGCATCGCGGGCCTGCGCACCATGGTCAAGGCCGGAACGCCCTTGCCGATGATGCTGTCGGTGGTGGACATGGTGACGGCGTCGCTGCGACGCTGAAGGCCGGCGCTGCTGCCGGTTGCGCTGCGCAGGTGCTGCGCAACCGTTGGCCTGTCAATTCAGCTCGGCAATCAGTTCGATCTCCACGCATGCCCCCATGGGGATCTGCGCCACGCCAAAGGCGCTGCGGGCGTGGGCGCCTGCGGGGCCAAAAACCTGGCCGAACAGTTCACTCGCACCATTGGTCACGAGGTGCTGCTCGGTGTAGCTGCCGGTGGAGTTGACCAGGCTCATGAGCTTGACGATGCGCTTGACGCCGTTGAGGTCGGTGCCGGCTGCGACGCAGGCGGCGTGCAGGGTGCCCATGAGGTCGATGGCCACGGCGCGGGCCGCGGCCTTGCCTTCTTCGGTGCTCATGCCGGCGCCAAACTGGCCGACCCGGGGCTTGCCGTCCTGGCGGGCGATGTGGCCGCTCAGGAAGACCAGTTTGCCGGTCTGCACAAAGGGCACGTAGGCGGCGGCCGGCACGGCCACGGGGGGCAGGGTGATGTCGAGTTGTTTCAGGCGGTCGTAAACGCTCATGGGGTCCTCACAGGATGGGGGTTACAGGACGGCCGCGTCAGGCGGCGGGTGCGGGTGCGGGTGCGGCGGCCGTGACGGGTTCAAGGGGCTCCACTGTAACGCGCACTTCCAGGGTGTGGTGCGCGCCGCCGTGGATCACCCCGCGGATGGGCGAGACATCGGCAAAGTCGCGGCCGGTGGCCAGCGTCACGTAGTCGTCGCCGGGCAGGCGGTTGTTGGTGGGGTCGAAATCGCACCAGCGCGCGCCCTCGGGCATGTCGGGCACGTAGATCGACACCCAGGCGTGCGAGGCGTCGCTGCCCACCAGCCGGGGCTGGCCGGGCGGCGGTGTGGTCAGCAAATAGCCGCTCACGTAGCGGGCCGGCAGGCCCATGGCGCGCCAGCAGGCGATCATGATGTGGGCGAAATCCTGGCACACGCCCTTGCGCTGCGCCAGCGCCTCCACGGCCGGGGTGTTGACCTCGGTGCTTTCGCTTTCGTAGGTGAAGTCGGTGTGGATGCGTGCCATCAGGTCGCGTGCGGCCAGCAGCAGCGGCTGGCCGGCGCCGAAGCTCGGGCGCGCGTAGGCAGAAAAATCAGCATGGCGCGGCACGTGGGGCGACGCAAACACGAATTCGGCGGCGGCGTCGTAGGCGGCGTTGGCGTGGTAGCGAAAGCGCTCGCGCGCCTGCTCCCAGCTCAGGCCGCTTTGGGCGATGGGCGGTGCGGCCGTGTGGACTTCGCTCTCGGCCTGCACGGTGAGCTGTTGGTGCACGGTCTGCAGCGCGAAAAAGGCGCGCGTGTTGCCGTACACGTCCCGGGTTTCGGTCAGGTGCGCGGGCGTGGGCGTGACCGTCAGGCGGTGGTGCAACAGGCGCTGGCGGGCGTGCTCCAGTGGCTTGAGGTGCACCATGTGCTGCGCGGTTTCCACCGCCGGGGTGTAGTCGTAGGTGGTGGTGTGTTCAACGCGCAGGTGCATGGCCGTGGGGCAGCAGGGTTCAGGCGCTCAGGCTTTGGCGGCTGTCGCTGGCATGGGTGAAATAGGTGGTGCTGATGTCGTCCGACACCGCAAAGGCCGCCGCCGTGCATTGGTGCAGCAGTTCGGTCAGCGCGGGCAGTGTGCCGTCTGCGTCGCAGGCGCACAGTTCGGCCAGTGACCGGTTGCCCACATCGGGCACGCGCTGGGCCAGCGCTTCCAGTGCGATGGCCGAGCCGCTGGCCAGTTTGGCCATGCGCCCGCGCAGCGTTTGGGCCACCCAGCCGAGGGCGCGCGGGTTGTCGCGGTCGAGCACCAGCAAGTCGAGCATGGCCGGCACTTCACGGCTTTGCTGGTATTGCGCGTGGAAGGTGATGGTGCTGTCGAACAGGTCGAGCATGGCTTCGAAGCCACCGGCGTCCAGCACCGAACCGGTGTCGAAACCGCGGGCCAGCGACGCCGCCAGAAAGCCCATGCGTTCAAGATTGCGCCCGATGCTCAGCAGCCGCCAGCCGTCGTCGCGCGTCATGCGGTCGGTCTGGGCGCCGGTCATGGCGGCCAGGTGCTCGCTGGCCGCGTCCAGCACGCGCAGCGCTTCCACCGCCGGGTAGTCACCGGCCCGCGCATGGGCCCGGTTCTGGGCGCTGAAGGCGGCTTCTGCGCGCACGATCACGTTCCAGTGCTCCTGCGACAGCCGCTCGCGCACCGCCGCTGCCGCCAGTTTGAGGGCCCGCAGGTTGTAGCCCACGCTGGTGAGGGTGGTGGTGTCGCCCAGCCCCGCGATCACTGAACGCTCGAACACGCGGCGCGCCTGCGTGGCCGAGGGCACGGTGGGCAGCACCAGGGTGTGGTGCACCGCCATCTCGCCCAGCCAGGCCAGCAGCGCGGGCGAGGACTGTTCTTCGCCGTTGAGGCGCTGCAGCGTCAGGCGCGCCAGCCGCACGGTGTTTTCGGCGCGTTCGGTGTAGCGGCCCAGCCAGAACAGGTTTTCGGCAGCGCGGCTGGTCACCAGGCGCTTGCGGTGGGTCAGTGCGGCGGGCGAGTGGTGCGGCTGCAGCAGGGTGCTGCGGTCCACCGCGGCGCCGCTGCCGGGGTCGATCTGGACCCAGGTGTCGGCGCTGCTGCCGCCGCGCTGCATGGAGGCGATGCCGGCGTCGGCGCTGACGATGCGCGACAGCCCGCCGGGCAGCACGCGCCACGATTGCGGCCCGTCGGCCACGGCAAACACCCGCAGGATGACCGAGCGCGGCGCGATGTGCGGTTCGCTGTCGGGCAGGTGCGGGTGGCTGACCCAGGTGGGCATTTGCGACGGCGGCAGATACGACTGCACCGTGTGCTCGTCGCCCTGGCGCGTCATGCGCCCGGCCCATTCGTCGAGTTGGCGCTGACGGAGGTGGCGGCCCAGCACCGATTCGAACGATCCGTGGCTTTCGCTGCCCGGGTAGGTGGGCTTGATCACGCCCTCGGCCAGCCGCGGCAGTATGTCGTCCATCGCGGCGCGCTCGCCGCACCACCAGGTGGGCAGCGCGGGCAGCTTCAGCGGCTCGCCCAGCAGGTGGTCGCACAGCAACGGCAAAAAGCCGAGCAGCGCGGTCGATTCCAGAAACGCCGAGCCCGGGGCATTGGCCACCAGCACGTTGCCCGCGCGGATGGCCTGCAGCAGCCCGGGCACGCCCAGGCGCGAGTCGGACCGCAGCTCCAGCGGGTCCAGGTATTCGTCGTCCAGCCGCTTGAGCAGGCCGTGCACCGGCTCCAGCCCCTGCAGCGTGCGCAGGTACAGGCGCTGGTCGCGCACGGTGAGATCGCTGCCCTCGACCAGGGTGAGGCCCAGGTAGCGCGCCAGGTAGGCGTGTTCGAAGTAGGTTTCGTTGTAGGGCCCGGGGGTCAGCAGCGCGATGTGCGCCGCCGTGCCCAGCGGGCTGGCCTGCTGCAGGCCTTCAATGAGCGCGCGGTAGGTGCTGGCCAGCCGCTGCACATGCAGGCCCTCGAACGCCTCGGGGAACAGGCGCGAGATGCTGATGCGGTTTTCCAGCAGATAGCCCAGGCCCGAGGGCGCCTGCGTGCGCTGCGACACCAGCCACCAGAGGCCGTCGGCCCCGCGCGCCAGGTCGAACGCGGCAACGTGCAGGTGGTTGCCCCCCACCGGTGGCACGCCGTGCATGGCGCGCAGGTAGCCCGGGTGGCCCTGCACCAGGGCCGCTGGCAGCAGGCCTTGCGTCAGCAGCGTTTGCGGGCCATAGACGTCGGCCATCACACGGTCAAGCAACTGCACGCGCTGCAGCACGCCGGCTTCGATCTGCTGCCAGCTTTCGGGCGTGATGATCAGCGGGAACAGGTCCAGCGACCAGGGCCGTTGCGGGCCGTGCGCGTCGGCGTACACGTTGTAGGTGACCCCGTTGTCGCGGATTTGCCGGTGCAGGTTGGCCGTGCGGTGGTTCAGGTCGGCAAAGCCTTCGGGCCCAATATATTCAAAAAATTGGCTCCAAGCCCCCGTCAGTTCTGAATAGTTTGCTATTGAATCTGAATCAAACGCGCG
The DNA here is from genome assembly GCA_002842205.1 of Betaproteobacteria bacterium HGW-Betaproteobacteria-3. Lineage (GTDB taxonomy): Bacteria > Pseudomonadota > Gammaproteobacteria > Burkholderiales > Burkholderiaceae_C > PHCI01. The sequence continues at coordinate 43,741 of PHCI01000025.1, forward strand.
CCCGCGCAGCTCGTCAAAATGGCCGTGCGCGGCCGGCGGCGCCATGGCGGCGGCCCGCTCGGCCGCTGAGCGGGCTTCGTCGTCAAAGAGGGAGTCGTCCGGGTGTTCCACGCGGGACGATTGTCACATTTTTGCGGCGTGGGTCAGCATCGGCGCAAATCCAGCGTGAACGGAAACTCGCGGCTGCCCGGCACGTGGATGGACGCGGGCGGCACGTCGATCTGGCCCGGCGTGTGGCCGATCCGGAAAAACCGCGCCATGCGCCGGCTTTCGGCCTCGTAGGCGTTGACCGGGAAGGTGTCGTAGTTGCGCCCGCCCGGGTGGGCCACATGGTAGGTGCCGCCGCCCAGCGAGCGCCGTGTCCAGGTGTCCACCAGGTCAAAGGTCAGCGGCGCCTGCACGCCGATGGTGGGGTGCAGCGCCGAGGGCGGGTTCCAGGCGCGGTAGCGCACGCCCGCCACAAAGTCGCCGCCGATGCCGGTGGCCTGCAGCGGCAGCGGCTGGCCGTTGCAGGTGATGACGTAGCGGCTTTCGTTGAGGCCGCTCACGTGCACCTCGATGCGCTCCAGTGACGAATCGACATAGCGCACCGTGCCGCCGGCCGCGCCTTCTTCGCCCATCACGTGCCAGGGCTCCAGGGCGTGGCGCAGGGTGAGTTCGATGCCGCGCGCGTGCAGCTCGCCCACGCGCGGGAAGCGGAACTCGAAGTGCGGCGCAAACCACGACGGGTCGAATGCAAAACCGGCCTCGCGCATTTCGGCGATCACGTCGTCAAAGTCCATCTTGACGAAGGTGGGCAGCAGGAAGCGGTCGTGCAGCGTGGTGCCCCAGCGGGTGACGGGCGCGGTGCAGGGCGCGTCCCAGAAGCGCGCCACCATGGCCCGCAGCAGCAACTGCTGCACGATGCTCATGCGCGCGTGCGGCGGCATCTCGAAGGCGCGCAGCTCCAGCAGGCCGAGCCGCCCGGTGGCCGAGTCGGGCGAGTACATCTTGTCGATGCAGAACTCGCTGCGGTGGGTGTTGCCGGTGACGTCGATCAGGATGTTGCGCAGCGTGCGGTCCACCGTCCAGGCGGGCATGCTCTGACCCTGCCGTTCACGGCTGCGGGTGATCTCGCGCAGCGCGATTTCCAGCTCGTAGAGCTGGTCGTTGCGGGCTTCGTCCACGCGCGGTGCCTGGCTGGTGGGGCCAATGAACATGCCCGAGAACAGATAGCTCAGCGACGGGTGGTTGTGCCAGTACAGCAGCAGGCTGGCCAGCAGTTCGGGGCGGCGCAGGAACGGGCTGTCGGCCGGGGTGGCGCCGCCCAGCACGATGTGGTTGCCCCCGCCCGTGCCGGTGTGGCGGCCGTCGGTCATGAACTTCTCGGCCGACAGGCGGGTTTCGAACGCGGCCTGGTACAGGAATTCGGTGTGCTCCACCAGTTCGCCCCACGTGTGCGCCGGGTGGATGTTGACCTCAATCACCCCCGGGTCGGGCGTGACCTGCAGCAGCTTCAGGCGCGGGTCTCGCGGCGGCGGGTAGCCCTCCAGCACCACGCGCAGGCCCAGCTCGCTGGCCGTGGCTTCCACGGCGGAGATCAAATCGAGGTAATCCTCCAGCCGGGCCAGCGGCGGCATGAAGACGTAGAGCAACTGGCTCGGGGTGCCCTTTTGGGCGGCGTCCATTTCGACCTTGGGGCCGTTGGCGCGGGCCGGGTCGCGCACCTCCACGCACAGCGCGGTGCGCGTGCCGCGGCGGTCGGAGACAAAGCGCGCGGGGGGCGCCAGGCCCTCGGGCTCGGGCTGGCCGGGCGCGGTGGCCGATGGCGCATCCGTGCGGGCGCCCGGGCCGCCGGCTTGCAGGCGGCGCGGGGCCTCGGTGGGGGCGGCGGCGCCGGTGCGGTAGGGCACGGCGCTGCGGTCTGTGGGGTGGGCCGCCGCGGCAGCACCCGTTGCAGCGTCAGCCAGGCCCTGCGCCGTGTAGCGCGCCAGCATGGCGGCAGGCTCGGGCAGGGCGTCGCGCGAGGCGGTCGGGTCGGGCTCGACCACGTAGGGGTAGTCGGCCTGGCTGACCCAGGGCAGCGAATCGAGCGGCAACCGGTAACCCATGGCCGAATCGCCGGGCATCAGGTACATGCGCTCGTCGCGGAAGAACCACGGCCCGGTGGACCAGATCGGCCCCTCCAGCGGCGTGACCGATCCGTCCTGCGAGTTGGGCTGCAGCGGCAGCACATAGCCCACCACGGTGTCGAGCTTCTGGCCGAACACGCGGCGCAGGCGGGCGCGCTCCATCTCGTCGTCCAGGCGCGAATCGAACGGGTCGACGTTGACGGGCAGGCGGCGCTCGCGCCACAGGTAGTACCAGGTGTCTTCGTAGCCCGGTTCGATGAAGTGGTTGCTGATGCGCAGCTTGCGCGCCAGCGTCAGCGCAAAGCGGCGGGCGTCTTCGTGGGTGTAGTGGGCCGGGTCGCGCTCGTCGGCGAACAGGGCGGGGTTCTGCCACACCGGTTTGCCGTCGGCGCGCCAGTAAATGTTGAGGGCCCAGCGCGGCAGCTGCTCGCCCGGGTACCACTTGCCCTGGCCAAAGTGCAGAAAGCCGCCCTGGCCGTATTGGTCGCGCAGCTTGTGGACCAGCGCGGTGGCGTAGCCGCGCTTGGTGGGGCCCAGGGCGTCGGTGTTCCATTCGGCGGCGTCGCGGTCGGCGGTGGCCACGAAGGTGGGTTCGCCGCCCATGGTCAGGCGCACGTCACCGGCCACGAGCTGGCGGTCCACGGCCTGGCCCAGCGCCAGCACGTCGGCCCATTGCTCTTCGGTGTAGGGCTTGGTCACGCGCGGCGATTCGAGCACCCGCGTGACCTGCATGTGGTGGCTGAAGGTGACCTCGGCCTCGTCCATCAGGCCCTCGATGGGCGCGGCGCTGGACGGCTGCGGCGTGCAGGCCAGCGGGATGTGGCCTTCGCCGGCCAGCAGGCCCGAGGTGGCGTCCAGCCCGACCCAGCCGGCGCCGGGCAGATACACCTCGCACCAGGCGTGCAGGTCGGTGAAGTCGACCGTGGTGCCGCTCGGGCCGTCGAGCGATTTCACGTCGGGCGTGAGCTGGATCAGGTAGCCCGACACAAAGCGCGCTGCCAGCCCGCAGTGGCGCAGCAACTGCACCAGCAGCCAGCCCGAATCGCGGCACGAGCCGGCCGCCTTGACCAGCGTTTCCTCGGGCGTCTGCACGCCCGGCTCCATGCGGATCAGGTATTTGATGTCGCCCGCCACCTGCTGGTTCAGGCCGACCAGGAAGTCGATGGTGCGCTTTTCAGTGCGGTCGATCTTGTCCAGATAGGCCCGCACGTGCGGCGTGAGCGGCTCGGTCTTGAGGTAGGGTGCCAGCTCCTGGTGCAGCGCTTTGTCGTATTGGAAAGGTGAGTGTTCGGCGTAGGGTTCGAGGAAAAAATCGAACGGGTTGTACACCGCCATTTCGACCACCAGATCGACCGTGACCTTGAATTCGGTGGTTTTCTCGGGGAACACCAGCCGCGCCTGGTAGTTGGCAAACGGGTCTTGCTGCCAGTTGATGAAGTGGTTGGCCGGTTCGACCTTGAGCGAATAGCTCAGCACCTGGCTGCGCGAATGCGGCGCCGGGCGCAGCCGCACGACCTGCGGCCCAAGGTTGACCGGCCGGTCGTAGCGGTAATGGGTGACGTGGTTCAGGGCGGCGTGGATGGACATGCGCAGGTCTCGTCGTTGGGGACGTTCAAATATCTCGGGGCAGGCTTTCGCGCCGGGTGGTGCATCCTAGCAAGTCCCGAGCCACCGCGGCGGTTTCAGGCACCATCCGCTCATGCATGACGCAATGCCCCACCCGCATGAACCCGCCAGCGTGCGCCCCCCGGCGCTGGCGCCCGCACTGCTGGGCTGGCTCGCGGGCAGCGCCCTGCAGTTGCAGCAGGCCGAACTGTCTGGCGCGGTGTTTTATGGATATTTTTGGCTTCTATCCCTCGCCATTTGGTCATTGTTTGCTATTAAAAAAGTATATTGGCGGATGCCCGTGTGGGGCCACGGGCTGGCCATGGCACTGGCGGCCGCTGCGCTGGCGTTTGCGCTGACCGGCACGCGGGCGCTGGTTTTTGAGGCCGACGCCCTGGCCCCCGCGCTGGAAGGGCGCGACCTGGCCGTGCAGGGCACCGTCAGCGCCATGCCCCAGCGCAGCGAGGCCGGGCTGCGCTTTCGCTTCACGGTGGCGCAGGCCACGCTGGACGGCCAGCCCGTGCGCGTGCCGCCGCAGATCTACCTGAGCTGGTACGGCGGCGTGGTGGCCGATGCCGCCGCCCCCACCGATGCGCTGGCCGATGCCGCCGCCGCCCCGCGCTTTGGCCTGCAGGCCCTGCCGCCCGAGTTGCGCGCCGGCGACCACTGGCAGTTCACCGTGCGCCTGAAGGCCCCCCACGGCACGGCCAATCCGCACGGCTTTGACCTGGAGCTGTGGATGTGGGAGCAGGGCCTGCAGGCCAATGGCTATGTGCGCGCCGGCCCCAAAGACCCGGTGCCGCGGCGGCTGGCCGGCAGTTGGCGGCACCCGTTCGAACGTGCCCGCCAGGCCGTGCGCGACGCCGTGGTGCAGCGGCTGGCCCGCCTCAGCACCGCCAACCCCGCCGA
>PHCI01000026.1 GCA_002842205.1 Betaproteobacteria bacterium HGW-Betaproteobacteria-3
GGCCTGCTCGATCTGCAAACCCAGGGGCTGCATGCGTTGTCCGGCGGAGAGCTGCAGCGCGCCCTGTTGGCGCGCTTGAGCTTGACCGATGCCCAGGTGTTGTTGCTCGACGAGCCCGAGGCGGCGCTGGACGATGTCGGCCTGCGTCTGCTCTGGCAACACATCGAGCGCTGGCGGCATGCGCGCGGCCGGTGCCGGCTTGGCCAACGTCGCGCGCAGCGGCGCCAGTGCCATGGGGCAGCGAGTGGCGTCCGGCGCCAAGGCGGTCAAGGACGGGGTGGCGAGTTTCGTCGCCGACGCAGCCGCACCTGCTGCGGCCAGGGTGGCGGACGCAGGCGAAGCCAGCGCACCAGCGGCCGAACCCGCATGGGCCAGGCAAATGCGCCGCAAGCAGCAGATAACGCACGCGGCCACGACAGCCGCGCATGCATTGCGTTCGGGCGATGCCAGCGGCAGCGGCGCCAGCCCGAGCTTGCGAGACGACTCAAATTCTTAGGAGATCCAGATGCGATTCAAACGACCCCAGGTGCGGTATTCGGCGACGCCCGAGCCCATCACCCCCTACCAGGCCGCCGCACAGGTCTGGGACGAGCGCATCGGCAGCGCGCGTGTGCAGGCCAAGAACTGGCGGCTGATGGCATTCGGTTGCCTGTCCCTCGCGCTGTTGATGGCCGGCGGCCTGGTGTGGCGCTCGGCCCAGTCCATCGTGACGCCCTTCGTCGTCGAGGTGGACAACGCCGGCCAGGTCCGCGCCGTTGGCGAAGCTGCTTCGCCGTACAAGCCCAACGACGCGCAGATCGCGCACCATCTGGCGCGCTTCGTCACCGACGTGCGCTCCCTCTCCATCGACCCGATCGTGGTGCGGCAGAACTGGCTCGAAGCCTACGAGTACACGACGGACCGCGGCGCCGCGACGCTGAACGAGTACGCGCGGGCGAACGATCCCTTCTCGCGCATCGGACAAAGCTCGGTGGCCGTGGAGGTGACGAGTGTGGTGCGGGCCAGCGACACGTCTTTCCAGGTGCGCTGGATCGAGCGCAGCTATGCCAACGGCTCGCCCTCGGGTACCGAGCGCTGGACAGCCGTGTTGTCTGTTGTGCTGCAGCCGCCACGCACCGAGCAGCGGCTGCGCAAGAACCCCCTGGGCATCTATGTCAACGGCTTGTCCTGGAGCCGTGAACTCGAAGCCACCGATGCAATGAAAGGAACAAAACCATGAACACATTTCTCCGTAAATCAGTACTGCCGTCGATCCTTCTGGCCCTCACTGGCTGCGCCACGCAGGGCAAGCCGCCTCCAGCGATCTCTCTGGACGAACCCGTTGCGGTCGCTGCGCAGCCGCTGCCGGAACCACCGAAGCCCATCGAAGTAGTTGAGGTGCCAAAGCCTTTGCCGTTGCCCGAGCAAATGAAGGCACTGCCGAACGAATCCGATGCGAAGCTGGCACCTGAACCCGTGGACGAGAAGCTCCGCGTCTCCCGCGCCAACGTGGAGGCGCGTATTGCGCCGACGCGCGAGGGCTATGTCAACGCGATCCAGGTCTGGCCTTATGCCGATGGCGCGCTGTATCAGGTCTACACCAGCCCTGGACGTGTGACCGTCATTGCCCTGCAGCAGGGCGAGGAACTGGTGACGGTCTCGGCCGGCGACACGGTGCGCTGGATCGTCGGTGATACGGCCAGCGGGGCGGGTGTGACGCTGCGCGTGAACATCCTGGTGAAGCCCACACGCATTGGCCTGAAGACCAACCTGGTGGTGACGACCAACCGTCGCACCTACCTGCTCGAACTCTCTTCCACGCCGCAGGCCTGGATGGCTTCTGTGTCCTGGGACTATCCAAAGGACCGGATGCTGGCCCTGCAGAAGCAGGCGCAGCATGCCCAGGCCAGCGCGCCGGTGGAAACCGGTATGACGCTGGAGCAGATCAGATTTCGTTATGCCGTCAGCGGTGACAGCCCGCCGTGGAAGCCGCTGCGCGCCTTCGACGACGGTGAGCGCGTCTACATCCAGTTTCCGGGTGGCATCGCACAAGGGGAGTTGCCGCCGCTGTTTGTGATCGGCGCGCGAGGCGATGGGCAACTGGTGAATTACCGCTTCCGCTCACCGTACTACGTGGTGGACCGGCTGTTCGGTGCGGCCGAACTTCGGCTGGGCGGAGATAAAGCGCAGGTGGTGCGCATCGAGCGCACGGATGGTGCGGGCGCAGCGCGGAGGAACTGAGCATGAGCACGTCTCCCGATGTAGCGCCAGCCGCGGCCCCGAAGGTAGATCCCGAATCCGTGGCCTTACGCGCTTCGCCGCGACCCGTCACGCGGCTGAACCGCCGCATGCTGGCGTTCGGTGTCGGCGTCTTGGCCGTTGCCGTGCTCGGCGGAACGCTGTGGTCGCTGCAGTCGAACAAGCGACAGCGCAATCCCGCCGCCGAGTTGTACAACGTCGATCGCGTCTCGCGCGCCGAGAACCTGGACCAGTTGCCCAAGGACTATGCCGGGATACCGCCAGCATCGAAGTCCGCGCCGCCCCTGCTGGGCGAACCGCTGCCCGGAGACTTGGGGCCGGCCATCGTCAAGGCGCAGCAGCCACTGGAGATGCGGCCGCCAGGGGGCGGTGTCGATCCGGCGCAGGCCGAGCGGCTGGCGGCCGAAGAGGCTTCCCGCTCTTCTGTGTTCTTCCGAAGCAGTGCGAGCAACGGAGGCGCGAAGTCTGGCGTTGCGCAGGCATCCGTTGATCCTCTCGCATCGGCTTCGGGCAATCAGCCGTTTAATCCCATGGGGACCGTGGCCACTGCAGCGCAGCCCTCCGATGCGACGGCGGTGCAAAACCGCCAGGATCAAAAGGAGGCGTTCATCGCGAAGGCAGGCGACACCTCGACGCGCAATCCTGGTAGCTTGCAGCTGCCGGCGTCGTCGTACCAGGTGATGGCAGGCACGATCATCCCAGCGGCGCTGGTGACAGGGATCAACTCTGACCTGCCCGGGCAAGTCATCGCCAACGTGTCCGAAGCGGTCTACGACACCGCCACTGGCCGGCACCTATTGATCCCCCAGGGCTCGCGCCTGATTGGCCGTTACGACAGCCAGGTTGCCTTCGGACAGCGTCGCGTGCTGTTGGTGTGGACACGGCTGATCCTGCCGGACACGTCGTCGGTTGCACTCGACCGCCTGCCCGGCATCGACCCTGCCGGCTACGCTGGGCTCGAGGATGGCGTCGATTGGCATTGGGACCGCATCCTGGCCGGCGCTGCGCTGTCCACGCTGCTGGGCATAGGGGCCGAGCTGGCGGCCCCGGAGAGCCGCACCGATGGCAGTCGCATCGTCATCGCCGGACGTGAGAGCGCGCAAGAGACGGTGAACCAGGTTGGCCAGGAGATCACGAAGCGCAACACGAGTATCCAGCCAACGCTGACGATCAGACCGGGTTTCCCGATGCGGGTGATGGTCAGCAAGGATCTGGTGCTGCGGCCGTATCAGCCGTTGTTCTTTCAGAGGGGGTCATCACAATGAACAGCGCGACCAGAAGGCTAAGACTGGGACCACTGCGGCGCAGTGAAAACGTGAAGATCACGATTGTGCTAACCGCGGACTTGAAGGAAGCGCTTGATCGCTATGCAGTCGTGCATAGCCAAGTGCACGGTGAGCATGTCGACACTGCAGCGCTGATCCCTCACATGCTTGAGGCATTCATCGCGCGTGATCGGGGATTTAAGGCCATGCTCTCGTCTGGCGATTCGCCGAGTGTGGCGTTGAGAGCCGATCCGGCTTCAGAAGCCTAGCCTGTCACGTCAGGAGAATCGAACCAACGAAATGCGTTTAGTGCTGCAAGCAGTTCTCCTTGCTCCCGCGCGGGGAGCAGGCCAAGGGAAACGTCAATCAGCCGCCTCATGCGCAATGCTCGGTCACCGGGCGTCGTTGGGCGGGCTTCGGGCGGGCTTAGTGCTGTGCTTTGGAACTGGGTATGCGCCTCGAAGTGAAGGCACTCTAGGTTAGTTTGCAGCTTCCAGAGCGAGTTCGCTTTCTGATCTCCATGCCACGCGAAGATGCGCAGAAGGCATTCGCCTACGTCCTTGTCCTTGGAAAGGACAAAAAGTCGCCCCGGAATGCCGCCGTGCGTCTCCCAGTTGAGTGTCGGAGCCATCAAAAATGGCAGAAGATCGAATACCCGATTGCGTACCCAACTGGCCGGGTCGTCCACTTCCTTTTTCCGGGGAGTCAAGAAGGCGTCAGCCCATGCTCTTACCGGACGGTCTGTGGTCTTGAAGCGCATCTTTTCATCTTCGCGGCCGAAGAAAAATAACATGCCCATGACGTACACCAGCATGAGCCGTGGCACGTCTTCCTGAAAGTAGCTGACCCAACGCCGAATGCGTTCCTCGTGGGTATGCGTCTGCCGGTAGATCTCTCGCATCACGAAAAAGTAACACACGAGTGTGCCGACCTGCGAACGCAGCGCTTGCTCGTTCTGGCGGATTTCTGCGAGGAGGGTCTTGCCATGGTCTGGTGTAAAGGTTCCGAATACACCGGCATGCTGAGTAAATGCCTCGATCTTGGCCAGCGCGTTGTCGGGGTTTGAGAGGTACTGTTCGGCAATCACGAAGAAGGGATTGATAGTGAGGGTCGCTCCGATGGCGCTGCGACAGGCACCTCCGAGCAACCACCCCAGTCGCGCAAAGAGCAGCGGCGACTCTTTCAGAGCTCCCATGACGTTGTTGTCGATGACCAACTGCACATGACCCAATGACTCAATCACCGGCACCTGGCACTCGGCGACGTAAACACCGGATTCGACGTCCTTGATAACGCAAGGAAACAACTCGTGCGTCGCAGCGACGCCAACAGACGGTTTCAGCATGCGCTGAGCCTAGCATCGAATGTGGGCCTATCTGGACAAGGAGTACGTGCTGCGCTATTCGGTCCTATTGATTCAAGTAAGCTGTAGCCAGGATTGCAAGCAATGCACGAACGACCGTTGGACATTTACCTCTACGCGCTTGAACTTGAGAATGCTCACTTTTACGTCGGGCAGTCGTTCGAGCCTGACGAGCGCATAGCCATACACATGATGGGCAAGGGGTCCGCCTGGACCCGTCTGCATCCAGTCGTTCGCGAGCTGGATCGTCGCTCCACCGGCGCCACTGACTGGAAAGTCGCCGAGGTCGCCGAAAATCAATGGACGTTGGATTTGATGATGCTGTATGGCTGGGAGAGGGTGCGCGGGGGATTCTGGTGCAACACCTGCCCGATCCAAACTCGCAAAGGATTGCTCAAACACGGGCATACCCATCTAGTGAGGCCCGGAGAGCATGAAAGTGTTGACGCTTCGAGGGTGCGCAAGGTTCTCCGACCTTCGATACCGGCTGTGCTACCGTGGTTACCATGAAGAAAGCTGATGTGAAGGCGTCCGAGGCGGCCGCGTTGCTGGACAGAATCAAGATTCTTGCAGTTCAGGCGATGTTCTCGGACGATGAGCTGCTGGAGCAACTGGTCCTTAAGGGCGGCAACGCCATGGCCCTGGTGCATCAAATCAGCGCCCGCGCCTCAGTTGACCTGGACTTTTCGTTGAAGCAGGACTTCGGCGATGACGTGGCGGGTGCTGAGGCTCGCATCCACAAGGCTTTGACCGAGACCTTTCGCGCGAGCGGGTACGAGGTGTTCGACTTCCGCATGATCGAGAAGCCGCGGGCAATCTCCGAGGACATGCGCCATTTCTGGGGCGGTTACGCCGTCGAATTCAAGCTGGCGAATGCCGAGGTGTTCGCGGAGCATCGCGACGACTTGGAGGTCTTGCGCCGGCGTGCGGTGAACCTCGGGCTGGGCACCAAGTTCCTGATTGACATCAGCCGCTTCGAGTATGTCGACGACAAACAGCCAGTCGACTTCGAGGGCTACATGATCTACGTGTACTCGCCCGTGATGATCGTGTGTGAAAAGCTCCGGGCGATCTGCCAACAGATGCCTGAATACGGTCCTTTCATCAAGCGGGATCGCGCCGGCAGCGCTCGCCCACGAGACTTCGTTGACATCTTTGTGCTGATGGATACGCTGAAACTGGACCTGACGACGGACAAGACGGTGCAGATCTTGAAGTCGATGTTCGAGGTCAAGAAGGTGCCACTGGCCTTCCTCGGCAAGGTGCCGGAGGTGTACGAGTTCCACCGGGCCGGTTTCGCCGCAGTGGAGGCGACCGTCACACCGGGGTTCGACCTCAAGGAGTTTCGCTTCTACTTTGACTATGCGTTGGCCCTGATCGACAAACTAAAACCCGCTTGGGATGTGTAGTCGCCAATCGCTGTCGTAGCGCGTATCGTTCATCTCATGCGTCAGGTAGAAGTCTTGCTCCATGGGCAGGCGCCGCACGAGGTCGATCTGGCTAGACTTGTAGTCCGCGCGCTGCAGGTAGTAGCCGACGGCTTGGTGGTAGGGATAGACAAATCTCAACTTGTGCAGCATCGCCACCAACTTGTTGATGGACACGTGCTCCTTTGCCAGCTCGTAAGCTTTGGCTACCTCAAAGACGCCGCCCGCATAGACCGGCCGTACTGTGATGTCGATCAAGGTGCGTTCTAGATTCGTCAGACGGGCTTGGACTTCGGCCCCGCTTTCGTCTGTCATCAGTTCGGTGACGACGCCCAGGTGGCCGGTGTCGGCGCCGTTCAGCAAGTAGATTTTCTTGTCGTCGTACTCCACCCAATTGCTTGAGGCGCGCGCCGGCTTTTTGAAGGCGTTGTCGATATCCGCTTGGTTGATCTTGTTCTCGCGTTCGCTTGCATGGGGCGCGGTCCGCTCGTCCGTGAGATAGATGGACTTGGGTGACTGCTCGGTCAGCCCGTGTGCGCGCATCGCCGTGTAGTGGCTGAAGTGCAGGTCTTTTTTCAAGCCAAGCAAGATGGCGAGCAAAGGGGCTTGGTCCCAGACATAGCACTTCTCAGCCCGCTGAGGGAAGCGAAACTCATACTGTTTGAGCTTCGAATGCTTCTCCAGAAATTCGATAAATCGTTCAGCAGTTGTGTTTTGTGCGAGCCGCCAGAAATCCCGCTGTTCCGCGAGGATTGCGTAAATCTCTTTCGGCTTCAGGACATGGTCGGGAAGCGCGTCAAAGTGCCGAACGATGTCCGGCTTTGCGATCTGGATTCGAGTGCGATTCATCAGACGGGGGGAGCCCGCGAATCAATATGATCGGCGTACTTGGCAGCATGCATGCTGCTAAGTATGCCATTGACGAAGCAAGGCTACAAGCCATTTGCCTTGAAGTCGATAGGGGGAATGCGACGTTGCTACTTCGTGCTGTGCAGCGTTTACGCTGCACAGCATAACATAAGCATTGCAAGCAGTCAAATCGCATCTTCGTCCAGGGCCAGGTCGAAGCGGTGTTTACGGGGAGCCCGCTGACTGCTAGGCTGGGGCATATATGCCCCAGCCTAGCAGTCAGGCCATAGCCCTGTACTTGCAATTTCTCTCTGAAGAGTTTATGCTATGGAGCGCATGCGCTCCATAGCACCGATCATCATTTGCGCATATGGCCAACGGATCTAGGGGATAGTCATGACGATAGGCACGATCGAACTGGCCGAACAAGAGCTTGCCCTTCTTGAACAAATCGATTTCAACTGGCACTCCCATGACATTGGCCGGCGTTCGTGTGACGCCGCAGCAAGGTTGATGCCGTTGCTTTTGAAGCGCAAAGCGATCCCCGAGCGCCGTCTGCGCTACTTTGACGATCCGGAGCTCAATGGAGGAAGAAAGTCCCGCCTGCAGGTGTTCGAAGGCAACGGCACTGTAGGAGTTGACATCTTTGGGCACGGAAACTTTCTCCGTCATCTCCGCTATTTCATTCACGGAGCGACGTTGCCCGAGCGCATCAAAAGCCAGATGGCCGAGCTGGTCGGTGACCCCTCGTATTTCACCAGTGGCGACCTTGAGCCGGCGCGCAAGCTCGCTCGGCAGTTGGCTCGATCATCCGGGCTCGGATCTGCTTCGGCGGACAGCTTTTTCCAGTTGATGAACGACCTTGGGGTAAGTCCAAGTTGCTCGGACTCAGTGCGACGAGCGGTACTTTCCGTGCGTTAGACAACATCGGGTTGCCAGGCGGTTTCGTTTGGCCCTGGGCGTTCAATCCAGCTTTCACGGTCGCGTCTTGGTTAGGTAGAATGTCGTTTCGAGATCTGTGTACCCAAAGGTGTACCCCGAGAATCGAGACGTTCGTGAGAGCGAGCATTGGCGCGGGTTGGAGAGGATTTTTCGATCCAGCCCCAGGCCACCACCAGTCTTCATGCGCCCCAGCGCCCGTTTCGGGTTCTGGGGCGTTTCTGCGATGTGGGGTGACGCCGGGCTTGAACCGCGCTTTCGAAGGGCTACAAAGCGCGCAAGACCAACTCGTTCCTGGTCATTTCGATCCGGAACTTGGACAAGAAGCTTTGACCCAGCAGCCCATCCCCGGTTGGCAAACCCACCAGGCCGACACCAACCGTCACGCCTGACACGGAAACGGGGCCCATCGTGACCGGGATGCCCCGCAGGACACGACCGTTGATGGGGCCGTTGGCCGTGTGAAAGACGGTGGGCGCGCCCCCGGTCAGGCCGGCCGATGCGGCAAATTCCGCACTGACGGTGACGGTCGAAGCGCCGGTATCAATCAAGAAGCGGACCGGCTGGCCGTTCACTGTGCCCGGGGCATAAAAATGGCCGTCTCGGGCCCGGGGGATTCTGACCTCGCCCTCGAGCGTGACCACCAGCGGTTTGGGCTTGAGATAGTGGTTCATCCCCAGATAGACGACGCCCATGACCGCGAGCCAGAAGGCGATGACACCCCAGTGGCCCCATTTCAATACATGGGTGAGGGATGCATCGCTGATTCGGGGCGGACGCGCCGTTTGCCCGCGCGAACTTCCCCAGCGGACCACCCCGCGTTCGCGTTTTCGCTGGGCTTCGCGCCACCATTCCTGATCCTCAGCGCCCATGGCTGCTCCAGGCTGCCGCGTTCAAAAATCCACCAGACTCAAGCCCACGCTCAGCACGGTGCGGCGGCGGTTGTAGTCGATCAGGGAGTCGCCGTAGCCGCTGAACAGCTGGGTGTGCAGGCGCAGGCCGACGGCGTCTTCGCGGCTGCCCAGGGGGCGCATCCATTCGAAGCGCACCGAGCCGCGTTGGGCGGAATTGAGCGGCGTGCGCACGGTGGCGCCCAGCGTCTGGTTTGTCTTGAAGTGCCAGGTGCCGGCCACTTCGGCGCGGCCGATGTAGTTGCTGATGCCGGGGTTGTCGTCGTGGGCGTTGCCTTCGGGCAGGCGCCGCCACACCCGACCCTGCAGGTTGAAGTCGTTGCCTTTTTCCAGGCCGCCCATCAGATACACGCGGTTCCAGCTGCGCGACAGTGGCAGCGCCTGCCCGTTGGACTGGTGCACCAGCCCTACGCCGCTGTAGCGCAGGCGCCAGCCCAAGGGCAATTGCGCGTCGGTGGGGTAGACGTACATCACCTCGGGTTCATGGTCGGTGGTGCGGAAAGGGCGCGACAGCCCGCGGTTGAAAAGCTGCCAGTACGACTGCTGCGTGTAGCCAAACCACAGCGAATCGCTGCGCGAGGGGTGGCCCCCCGTCAGGATGCCTTGCGCGATCTTGGTCCGCACCGACAGCTGGATGCGGGTTTCGGTGCGGCGGTAAGGCGTGGTGCCGGGGGCGGTGTGGTCGGGCGCGTCGGAGCTGGGCTGGCGGTTGACGCTGCTGGCCGCGATCAGCGACAGGCTGATGGGCCGGTAGCCGCGAATGCCGAAGGTGCCGCAGTCGGTGCCGCTTTCAAGCTCCCACAGGCGCGACAGCTCCGAGTACTGGCCGTCGCGGCAGCCGGCCGTGGTGTCCACGGCAATGATGCGGGTGGCCGGCAGCGACGCGTCCACCGGCGGCGGCAACTCGGCCGCCACAGGGGGGCTGGCCGATGCCGGGGCGGCGGCCCGTGCCGTTGCGGCGGGCGACGACGAGTCAGGTGTTTGCTGCGTCGCCCAGCGGTCAAAGCAGGCCAGCCGCGCGGCAGGGTCTTGCGCGAGGGCGGCGCACGCCTGCCAGCCGGCGTCGGGCGAGGGTCGTGGCGCGGTCGATGACGCGGTCGATGGCGAGGTCGATGGCGAGGTCAGCGCTGGCGGCGCGCCGGCCTGGGCCGATGCCGCCGTTGCGGCGCCTGCCAGCGCCACGGCCAGCGCGGCTCTCAGGGCGTGCGGGCGCTTTGGCGCAGCACAAAAGGGCGCAGAACGCGATCGGAGGTGGAGTTCCATGTGCCAGTGATTTCCTTGCCGCATGATGCCTCATTCACATGCCCTTGCCACACGGCATGCACGGAATGACCGTCCAGCGATTCTTCCAGGGTGAACTCGCCCGCGTCCAGGTCACCCGCCACCTGCGCGATCTGCACCGCGCCAGCGTCTTCGCGGCGCAGGTGGCCCGAAAGGCTGTCGGCGAATTCACGATGCGGCTCCAGCCACAGGGTGGCGGCCTGCGCCGCCTGTCCCGCGCCGGCCGGCCATTCGGCGCGCCACAGGCCGTGGAGCTGCCGGGGTGTCACGTCGGCGGCGGCCACGCAGGCGGGTAAATCTGCATTTTTTAAGGAATTTTTGGCATTAGCCCCCGTCAAATGGCAATAGTTAGCTATTAATAAAATAGCATACAACCACCCGCGACAAGGCTTCATGGCCGGCGGGCCGCCGCTGCAGCGGCGTCGGCGCTGTCTTGCGCCTTGCGGGCGAACTCGGCGCGCAGTGCGCGCAGTTTCTCGCGCGGGTCTTCGCGCACGGTGGTTTGGTCCAGCGCCATTTCGGCAATGAAGCGGCTGGGCTGCGCGGCGATCATGTCGCGGCCCTTCTTGCGCTTTTTGGTCCAGCTCACGGCCAGCGTGCGCTGGGCGCGGGTGATGCCCACATACATCAGGCGGCGCTCTTCCTGCAGGCGCTGCAGGATGCCTTCGCTCATCGGGGCGGCGTCGCGCCCCGATTCGCCGTCGTGCCCCCCCGCCTTGCCGGAGTGCTTTTCGTCCTCGCCCAGCTTGAACGGCAGCATGCCCTCGGTCACCCCGGCCAGGAT
This sequence comes from Betaproteobacteria bacterium HGW-Betaproteobacteria-3, assembly GCA_002842205.1. Classification (GTDB taxonomy): domain Bacteria; phylum Pseudomonadota; class Gammaproteobacteria; order Burkholderiales; family Burkholderiaceae_C; genus PHCI01. The sequence continues at coordinate 11,058 of PHCI01000026.1, forward strand.
CACGTGCGGCCACTCCAGCCCCTTGGCCGCGTGCAGGGTGGACAGGGTGACGACGTTCTGGTCTTTCTCGCGCTCGCTGATGGTCGAGAGCAGTGCAATCGTCTGCGCCACCTCCAGCAGGTTCTTGACTTCGTCCGTGGTCGTGACCCCGGCGGTGTCGTCGATCTGCCCGCCGCAGCGCTGCGCCATCCAGTCGCAGAACTCCATCACGTTGGTCCAGCGTGAGGCGGCCACTTTCTCGTTGTCTTCGCCGTCGTAGAGCGATTTTTCGTAGCCGATGTCTTTCAGCCAGTCGGCCAGGAAGCTGCGCGCGTCTTCGGCGCCGAGGGTGTGGCGGGCGCGGAATTCCAGGTCGTTCACATGGCGGCCGAACTCGTGCAGGCTGCCCACTGCGCGGGTCGAGAGCACGCTGCCCAGGCTGCTCGAAAACAGCGCCTCGAACAGGCTCAGCTTGTACTGCCCGGCAAAGGTGCCCAGCGCCTGCAGTGTGGTGTGGCCGATGCCGCGCTTCGGCGCGGTGATGGCGCGCAGAAAAGCCGGGTCGTCGTCGTTGTTGACCCACAGGCGGAACCAGGCGCACAGGTCGCGCACTTCGGCACGGTCAAAAAAGCTCTGGCCACCCGACACCTTGTACGGAATCTGTGCCTTGCGCAGCGCCTTCTCCAGCACCCGGGCCTGGTGGTTGGCGCGGTACAACACCGCAAAGTCTCGAAATTGTGCCCCCACGCTTGCCACTGCGTGTGCTGCGCTGGACATGCCTGCGCCAGAGGCGACGGCCCTTCTCGCCGTCCCGATGTGCGTCGGCACATCGGGAGCCGCGGCGCTCAGCCCCTCGGGGGCCGTGCCTTGCTTGGGGCGGCCCGGCGCGGCGGCGACTTCTGCGCCCGCCGCGCGTAGCGACTGGATGCGCGCCACCGCCCGTTCGGCCTCGTGCTCTTCGTTGTCGGCGTCCACCACGCGCACCGGCTCGCCCTCGCCCAGCTCGGAGAACAGCGTTTTGGGAAACAGCTTGGGGTTGGCGCCGATCACGTTGTTGGCCGCGCGCAGGATGGCGCTGGTGGAGCGGTAGTTCTGCTCGAGCTTGACCACCTTGAGGCTGGGGAAGTCCTGCGGCAGGCGCCTGAGGTTGTCGAGCGTGGCGCCGCGCCAGCCATAGATGGACTGGTCGTCGTCGCCCACGGCGGTGAAGCGCCCGCCACCTTTGTCGGGATGGCCCACCAGGTGCTTGAGCACCTCGTACTGCGTGGCGTTGGTGTCCTGGTATTCGTCCACCAGCACATGGCCCAGCGAGGCCTGCCATCTGGCGCGCACTTCGGGGTGGTCGGCCAGCAGCTTCAGCGGCAGGCCGATCAGGTCGTCAAAGTCCACGCTCTGGTAGGCCGTCAGGCGCTCCTCGTAGCGCGCCATGATGCGTGCCGTGATGCGCTCGTTGTCGTCCTTGGCCTGCGCCTCGGCCTGTGCGGCGTTCAGCCCCGTGTTCTTCCACAGGCTGATGGCCCACTGCCACTGGCGCGCCGTGGCCGCGTCGGTGGAGCCGCCGCAGTCCTTGAGGATGCTGGTCACGTCGTCGCTGTCCAGAATGCTGAACTGCGGTTTGAGCCCCAGCACCGCGCCGTCCTGGCGCAGCATGCGCACCCCGAGCGCGTGAAAGGTGCAGATCACCACTTCGCGGGCGGCACGGCCCACCAGCTGTTTGGCGCGCTCGCGCATTTCGGCGGCGGCCTTGTTGGTGAAGGTGATGGCCGCAATGCGGTTGGGCGCCAAACCGGCCTGGATCAGCCGCCCGATCTTGTGCGTGATCACCCGCGTCTTGCCCGAACCGGCGCCCGCCAGCACCAGGCAGGGCCCGTGCAGGTAGTTCACAGCTTCTTGCTGCGCAAGGTTCAAACCGGTGGACATCGGGGTGGAGGATGGGGCAGGGACGGGAGCAGCGAACAGCAGGGGGCGAAAGAACGCAGCGAAATGCCCGCAGCGAGGGCGGGGCGCGAATCGGCGCGAAAGCCGCGAATCATACCGGGCGGGGCGACGCCCGTGGGCGCCGGGCCACGCGGGTTTTGTGATAAGACCGCCCAGGGTTTCGCCGCAAACGGCCCGCCCTGAGACAATCGCCCCGTGCTGCAAATCCTGACGGTCACCTTCCCCTTCTTCGCCCTGGTGCTGGCCGGCTATGTGGCCGCGCGGCGGCGGATGCTGCCCATCGAGGCGATTCCCGGGCTCAACGGTTTTGTGCTGTATTTCGCGTTGCCCTGCATGCTGTACCGGTTTGGTGCGTCCACGCCGCTGGCGCAGTTGCTGGACCCGGCGGTGTTTTTCACCTACCTGTTGTGCGCACTGGTGATGGTGGGTTTTGTGGTGGCGGCCAGCATGAACCGCCGCATCGGCTGGAACGACGCCGCCTTTGGCGCGCTGGTGGCCGCCTTCCCCAACACCGGCTTCATGGGCGTGCCGCTGCTGGTGGCGCTGCTGGGGGCGCCCGCCGCGGGCCCGGCGATCGTGACCATCGTGGTCGATCTGGTCATCACCAGTTCGCTGTGCATTGCGCTGTCGCGGCTCGATGGCGCCGACGAGCACGGCTTTCGCACCGCGACCAAAAACGCGCTGCGTGGCGTGCTGGTCAATCCCATGCCCTGGGCCATCCTGTTGGGGGCGGTGGCGTCGGCGGTGCGGCTGGAGCTGCCCGTGCCCGTGATGCAGACCGTGGGGCTGCTGGCCGACGCGGCCTCGCCCGTGGCGCTGTTCACCATCGGCGCGGTGCTGGCGCGCTCGCAGATTCTGGCCGCCCGGGACGCCCACGCCCCCCTGCCGCTGCGCGACTACCTGCCGGTGGCCGTGGTCAAGCTGGTGCTGCACCCCTTGCTGGTGCTGCTGGTGGGGGCGGCGGCCATCAAGCTGGGCGTGCCGCTGAGCCAATACGCGTTGATGGTCATCGTGCTGGTGGCCGCGCTGCCCAGTGCCAGCAACGTGGCGCTGCTGGCCGAGCGCTTTGGCGCGGACAACGGCCGCATCGCGCGCATCATCCTGGTGTCCACCGCCGCGGCGTTTTTCACCTTCTCGGGGGCGGTGGCGCTGCTGCGCTGATCCGGCGGGCGCCCCCGGCGCACCCATGCCAATCCGTTACAGCTGGGCCAGCGGCAGCCGGCCGGCGGCTTCGTCGGCCTGCAGCGTGGCAATGAGCTGCCCCAACCCGGCCGACAACTGCATCAGCGTGGCCGGGTCGAGTTGCGCCAGCGCGTCGGGCAGCACCCCGGCGTAGGGGCCGGGCGCGCGGTCCAGCGCGGCCTGGCCGGTGTCGGTCAGGTGCAGCTTCACGGAACGGCGGTCGGTGGTTTCGCGCTCAGCGCGCAACAGCCCGCGCTCGGTCAGGCCGCGCAGCAGGTTGCTGGCCGTGGACTGGTGGATGTCCATGGCCGCGGCCAGCGCGTTGACCCGCAGGCCCGGTGACGCCGCCACCAGCCCCAGCGCCCAGATCTGTGCGCCACCCAGCCCGGAGGCGTTTTCGACTCGCCGAAAGTGGTGGCGCACGGCGTTGAAGACGATGCGGAACTGCCGTAGCACCTGCGCGGCATCGTCGTCGGCGGCCTGCATCAGGCTGTCCGGTGCGTCGCAGAGGTCTGCTGACTTGGCCAGGGTCGGTTTGGGCATGAAATTCCCGCAGGCTGAACAGGGAGGGTGCGCCTGGGCGCACAACGGCATCAAAAAAAGGAGCGCCCCGCGAGGGGCGCTCCTGTGAGCTCGCTTTACTGGTGCCTGCCGCTCGAATCAACAGGCCTGCGTATTGTATTTGCCCAAATGTAATTGTTGCAACCGGGGAAAACGATAGTTAGGAAAAACGGTCAATTTTCACGGCGGTCGATCCTGAAAATGAATCCTTTGCGGTTCATTTGCACCGCACCCCCATGACCTCGGGCGTCATTGCCCAGCGGCATCGCGCCGCCCACACTGCCGCCTGTGTTCAACGATGGAGAAAACCATGCAGCGATGGGTGTTGACGGTGATTCTGGCGGCGTTTTCGGGGCTCACCGCCCTGGCCCTTTGGCACCACGGCTACTGGGGCCTGGTGGCGCCGCTGTTGCAGACGTTCGGCGGCATGCAGGTGCTGGCCGATCTGGTGCTGGCGCTCGGGCTGGCCACGGTCTGGATGTGGCGCAACGCCCGGGCCACCGGGCGCAACCCCTGGCCGTGGATCGTGCTGACGCTGGTGGCGGGCGCGTTCGGGCCGTTGGCCTACTTGCTCGGTCAGCGCCCGACCCCGCCCGGGAATGCCCGCTGAGCGTGCGGTCCGGCCGCCCGGATTGAAGCAATGTTAGCTATAATAATAGTAGCTAACAATGACCTTTTCACGGGGGGAAGAAGCCTGTTTTTATTGAAAACTGGCCGCTGGCATCAGATCGCCAGCGGGTCCACGTCGATGGCCCAGCGCAGCACGGATTTGTCGCGCACCGCGTGCAGCTCGGCCTGCCACGCCGTCAGAAAGCGCTGCAAGGCCTTGCGCGACGGGCTTTCCACCAGCATCTGGGCGCGTTCGACGTTGGCCACGCGCTGGACGGCCATGGGCACGGCCGGGTAAACGGTGACCTGGTCGGCACCCGGCAGTGCTTCAGCGGCCCGGGCCGCCGCAGTGAGGAAGGCCTGCGCGGCCTCCTGCGTGCGGGCGTCGGCGCGCACCAGCGCCTGCGAGCTGAAGGGCGGCATGCCGGCCTGCAGGCGTTCGGCCAGCTGGCTCGCGGCAAAGGCGGGGTAGTCGTGTTTTTTCAGCGCGCCAAACAGCGCGTGGCCGGGGTGTTCGGTCTGGATCCACATCTCGCTGGTTTCGCTGTGCACGGCGTCGCGCCCGGCGCGGCCGGCCGCCTGCATGAGCAGCGAGAACAGCCGTTCGGGCGCGCGGAAATCGCTGGAGAACAGCGCGCCGTCGGGGTTGATGGCGGCCACCAGCGTGACGCGGCGAAAATCGTGGCCCTTGGCGATCATCTGCGTGCCCACCAGCACGTCCACCTCGCCGGCGTGCACCTGCGCCAGCTGGGTCTCCAGTGCGCCCTTGAGGCGGGTGCTGTCGGCGTCGATGCGCGCAATGCGCACCGGCGCGCCCTCGGGGGTGGCGGGCGTGACCGAGCCCGGGCGCCGCACCCCGGCCAGCAGTTCGGCCAGGTGTTCTTCGAGCCGTTCAGTGCCGCGGCCCACCGGCGCGATGTCCAGGTTGCCGCAGTCGGGGCAGGCGCGCGGCACGCGCTGGGCAAAGCCGCAGTGGTGGCAGCGCAGGGTGCGGTCGATCTTGTGGAACACCCGAAACGCGCTGCAGTGCGGGCATTGGCTTTTCCAGCCGCAGGCGTTGCAGGCCAGCACCGGGGCGTAGCCGCGCCGGTTCAGGAACACCATGACCTGTTCGCCGCGCGCAATGCGCTGGCCGATGGCGTCCATCAGCGGCGGTGACAGCACGGTGCGCGGGGGCTGGCGGGTCATGTCCACCAGCCGCACCCGGGGCAGCTGGCCGTCGCCGATGCGGCTGGGCATGTGCAGCCGCCGGTATTTTCCGCGCGAAGACCCGTCGGCGTCGTCGCCTTCGGCCGGGCGGCTGCGGTGCCAGCTCTCCAGTGAGGGCGTGGCCGAACCCAGCACCACCTTGGCGCCTTCGAGCCGGGCGCGGTACACCGCCAGGTCGCGGGCCGAGTAGCGCGCGCCTTCCTGCTGCTTGTAGCTCGGGTCGTGTTCCTCGTCGACGACGATGAGTTTCAGCGTCGGCATGGAGGCAAAAATCGCCATGCGCGTGCCCAGCACGATGCGCGCCTGGCCCGCGTGGGCCGCCAGCCAGCTGTTCAGGCGCTGGGGCGGCGTCATGCCGCTGTGCAGCGACACCAGGCGCTCGGGGCCGAAGCGGGCGATGAAGCGCGCTTCGAGCTGCGGGGTGAGGTTGATCTCGGGCACCAGCACCAGCGCCTGCGCCGTCGGGTCGCGCGCCAGCAGGGCCTGCACCGCCTGCAGGTAGACCTCGGTCTTGCCGCTGCCGGTGGCGCCAAACAGCAAAAACGGGCCATCCTGGGCCCCTATTTCGGCCAGAGCCCCCGCCTGTTCTTGACTGATTGCTATGTTTTCAGAAGCGACTTGGGGCGCAGCCGGGGCCGAGTCGGTGGCGGCCGCAGCCACGGCGGTGGCGCCGTCGGCCAGTCGCTTGAGGCGGCGGGCCACCTGCGTGGCCGACAAGTCCCGCAACGCCGGCGGCAGGGCGCTCAAGGCCACCTCGCCCAGGGCGCGCTGGTAATAGTGCGCCGCAAACCCGGCCAATTGGCGCCAGCCCGCGTTCAGGGGGGCAATGCCGTCCAGCACGCCCGCCACCTCGCGCACGCGGGCTGCGTCCATGCCCTCGGGTGGGCCGTCCGCCAGCGCGTCGGCGCCCTGCCAGACCACGCCGAGAGTCTCGCGCGCACCCAAAGGAACGCGTACCAAAGTTCCTGCGGCAAGTGGCAACTCACTTCGATAGGTGAGCGGCCCGCCGACGCCACTGTACGCCGGCGTCTGCACCACGACCTGCAGCCAGTGCGTCACGCGAAGCCCTCAGTTGGCGCGGCTTCTTGAGGAGAACTTTTGAAATAACCCGTAAGTCGTTGATCCAATGACGTTTTCATCGAGATTCAGTGTTTCTGTGGATAACTTTGTTGATAGCTTCCATCGATGGTCTGCGAAGCCTTGCAAATCAAGGCTTTCACTGGATTGCCTGCAAAATCGGCAGATCGTGAAATCCCTTGTAAATCAACCACTTGCAATCGCTACCGGTTTTGTAGCAACACCGGGTTACAGGCCGCAGCCGTGTCGCGCCGCAACACAACTTTTGTGCATAAGTCAAGAGTCGTGGTGATATTTCCGGGCCACCTCGCGCAGAATGCCCGGCGCTACGCCGCGCGCATGCTGCGGGAGTGAGTGTGCACTGCGTCCACCAACGCCGCCACATGATCGGGCGGCGTGAACTGGCTGATGCCATGCCCGAGGTTGAAAATATGTGTCGGGCCGGTGAGGTTGCGGTCGGTGTGCGGCGCGCCGAACGATTCGAGCACCCGGGTGGCCTCAAGCCGGATCTGCGTGGGCGGGGCAAACAGCACATTGGGGTCGATGTTGCCCTGCAGGGCCTTGCCGTGGCCCCCGGCGGTGCCGCCGACCAGGCTGCGGGCGGTGGCCAGATTCATGGTCCAGTCCAGCCCCAGCACCTCGCAGTCGAGCGCCTTCATCTCGGGCAGCCACAGGCCGCCACCCTTGGTGAACACCAGGCGCGGCACGATCTTGCCGTCGGGCCCGTGGCGCTTGAGCTGCGTGAGCACCCGCGCCGTGTAGGCCAGGCTGAAGGCCTGGAACGCGCCGTCGGCCAGCACGCCACCCCAGCTGTCAAACACCATCACGGCCTGGGCCCCGGCGTCGATCTGGGCGTTCAGGTAGGCCGCCACGGCGTCGGCGTTGATGCTCAGGATGCGGTGCATCAGGTCGGGGCGGCTGTAGAGCATGCTCTTGACGAGGCGGTAGTCGTCCGAGCCCGCGCCTTCGACCATGTAGCACGCCAGCGTCCAGGGGCTGCCCGAAAAGCCGATCAGCGGCACGCGGCCGTTCAGGGCCTTGCGGATGGACGTGACGGCGTCGAACACGTAGCGCAGCCGGTCCAGATCGGGCACCTCCAGCCGGGCCACGGCGGCTTCGTCGCGCACCGGCGTGGCAAAGCGCGGGCCTTCGCCCTGCGCGAACGACAGGCCCAGGCCCATGGCGTCGGGCACGGTCAGGATGTCGCTGAACAAAATGGCCGCGTCCAGCGGGTAGCGCGCCAGCGGTTGCAGGGTCACCTCCGTGGCGTAGTCCACGTGCGTGGCCAGGCCCATGAAGCTGCCGGCCTTGGCGCGTGTGGCGCAGTATTCAGGCAAATAGCGGCCGGCCTGGCGCATCAGCCAGATGGGGGTGTAGTCGGTGGCCTGGCGCAGGCAGGCGCGCAGAAAAGTGTCGTTTTGAAGGGGTGCAAACATGCTGTCATTGTGGCACCAAGCCCGTGACTCGTCGAAACATCTCGATACGCAATAGCAAATCCCAGGGGTGTCACGGGCGCGGGTCGGGCGTACCATTTCCAACCCTGTTTCCCCCGAGGGAGTTGTCATGCCGATTTTGGGCTTCTGCCATGAGTGCACTTGAGATTCTGGGCCTGGCCGCCGTATTGTTGGGCTTGGGCACGTGGCTGTGGGTGGGTCGCGGCCATCGAGGCCATCGGCCAACCGCCACCATCGACACCGTGGCCGGCTCGCCTGCCACCACCCGTCCGCTCAACGCCGCCGAGCGCCGCACCTACCGGCTGCTGTTGCGGTCGGTGCCGCAGCATTACATCGTGATGCCCCAGGTGGCGATCGCGCGGTTTGTCAACGTGTCACGCCGCACCTCTTACCGCGCCTGGTACGACAAGATCGGCCACCGCTGCGTGGATTTTCTGGTGTGCAACCCCGACGGGGAAGCCGTGGTGGTGGTGGAGCTTGACGAGCTGGACGGCGTCAAACCCAGCTATGACCGTGTCGTGCAGCGCAAGGCGCGCGTGCTGGCGGCTGCGCAGGTACCGATCCTGCACTGGGTCAGCGCCGACCTGCCCAGTGCCGCCGCGGTGCGCGAGCAGCTCATGCGCATCGAGCACGGCGACGACGTGCAGGCGCGCCAGGCCCGCTCGCAGCCCTCGGGCATGACGCCGCTGGCGCCCAAGGGCGCCACGCTGCCCGCGCCCCTGACCCCTGAAAACGAGGAGTTCAACCGCCGCTGGAGCGACCCGGTGGCCGCGCGTTCGGGCCACAGCGCGGCCGACGACGAGGACACCGACTTCCAGTTCAGCGACCTGCAACGGCGCGACATCGCAAGCAACCTCTCGCGGCGCGCCACCGACCCCTGGGGCAACGCCGTCTGAGGGTGGCTACAGCTGCGCGATGGCCGCGCGCATGTCGTCCACGCTCAGCACTTCCGACAGCACCACTGGCGGTCGGCCGCTTTTGTAAAACACATACACCGGCACGCCGTTGCGCCCCAGCTGGCCCAATGCGGCGGTGATGGCCGGGTCGCGCCGGGTCCAGTCGGCGCGCAGTGTGGCCACCTTTTTGGCGTCCAGATCGGCCAGCACGCTGGCATTGACCAGCGTGGTCTTCTTGTTGTACTGGCAGGTCACGCACCAGGCCGCCGTGAAGTCCACAAACACCGGCTGGCCGCTGGCCAGAATCTGATCGACCTTGCCCGGGGCCCAGGGCTGCCAGCGGTCGGTGGCGGCCACGGCGGCGGTGGTTTCCACAGATTTGGTGACATTTTGGCCAATAGCCCCCGCCAACAGGGCAAAGATTGCTATAAAAATAGCAGAAACCATGACCCGGGTACGCCCCTTCAGGCCCAGCGACCACACCACCGCGGCCAGGCCCACCAGCAGCGCCAGCAGCGCGCCCGCGCCGTCAATGCCGCTTTGCTGGCCCAGCACCCACACCAGCCAGACCACCGTGCCGAACATGGGGAAGGCCATCAGGCGGCGGAAGGTTTCCATCCACGGCCCGGGGCGCGGCAGCAGGCGCGCCACCGCCGGCACCAGGCTGGCCGCCAGGTAGGGCAGGGCCATGCCCACGCCCAGGGCGGCAAACACGGCCAGCGCCTGCGCGGCCGGCAAGCCCACGGCAAAGCCGAGCGACGCCCCCATGAACGGCGCGGTGCAGGGCGAGGCAATGGCCACCGCCAGCACGCCCGACAGGAAGGAATTGCCCACCGGGTGCCGGGCCTCGAACGCGGCCAGGTTGCCCGGCACCATCTGGCCAAAGTTGAAGACACCGGCCAGGTTCAGCCCCAGCAGCGTGAACAGCACGGCCAGCGCCGCCACCATGCCCGGCGACTGCAGCTGAAAGCCCCAGCCCAGTTGCTGCCCGGCCGTCCGCAGGCCCAGCATGACCGCGCCCAGCGCCATGAACGACAGCACCACCCCGGCCGCGTAGGCAAAGCCCGCCACGCGGTGGCCGCGCCGGTCTTCGGCGTGGCGGGTGAAGCCCACCACCTTGATCGCCAGCACCGGAAACACGCAGGGCATGAGGTTCAGGATCAGCCCGCCCAGCAGCGCGCCCAGCAGCGCTGCGACCAGCGTGAGGTTGGGCGCCGACGCCGGGCCAGGGTTGGCGGTGCGGTTGGCCTGCAGCGCGGCGTCCAGCGCCGGTGGCAGGCCCGCAATCGGCACCACGGCCGGCCAGGTGCCGACCACGGGGGCTTCGGTGCGCCAGCCCTCGCGGCCGTTCGTCACCACCAGTGGCAGCACCACGGGGGCGGCGCTGCGCAGCCGCGTGAGCGGCACTTCGGCCGTCCAGACCGCGCCCTGCCAGGCTTGCGTCCACGGAGCGGCGGTTTCAATGATCTCAGGGATTTCGGGGAAGAAGTCCAGCGTCTTGCCCTGCCAGGCGGCAGGCAGGCCCTGCAGCGACACGCGGATGGCCTGCTGGCCTGCCACCTCCACGGCGCCGGGCCGGGCCAGTGGCCGGGGCTGGGCGGCCAGGGCGGTTTCAAAGGCCGCACCGTGCAGGCCGGTGGAGCCGCGCACCGGGATCTTGAGCGTGAACTCGCCGTCTTCGGGGATGCATTCGGTGCGGCAGACCAGCCAGCTGGCGCGCAGCTTGATGTTCAGGTCGGTGTCGAGCAGGCCGGGCTTGAAGTCGGGCGACACCGTGAGCGGCACCGGCAGCAGCACCGTGTCTTCATAGCCGTAGTTGGCCAGCGTGCCCACCCGGATGCGCATCGGCGTGGGCCAGGCGATTTCGCCAGCAGTCACGCCCGCGGGCAATGTCCACTGCAGCTGTGTGGGCAGGCCGGAATCGCCCGCGTTCTTCCAGTAGGTGTGCCACTGCGGCTGGTGGGTGATCTGCAGGCCCACCCACAGCGGCTGGCCGGGCGCCACGCCTTGCGGTGCGTGCGCCAGCAGCTCGGCGCGCACCTGCGGTGTCGTGACCACGGATTTGTCAAGATTTTGGGCATGAGCCCCCGTCAATGCAGCAAAGTTAGCTACAAAAAACGATGCAATCAGAAGGCGGGAGCAGGCGGTTCGGAGGTTCATTGCAGAGTGGGAGCGCATTGCAGGGGGCAAGTTCCGCGCCCGGGGGTTGCAGGGGTTGACGATCCGGCCGCAAGCCGACCGGCGGCATCACGCAAAGCCGAGCACCACACGGCGGGTGGTGGCGCTCTTTTTCTCGATTTTAGTCACGATGACGGCGCCGATCTCCAGCGTGTTGGCCACGTGGGTGCCGCCGCAGGGTTGAAAGTCGATGGCGTCGCCCGCGCCGATGCGGATGGTGCGGATCTGCCCCGTGCCGCGCGGTGGCTGCACGCTCATGCTTTTGACCAGCGCGGGGTTGGCGTCGAGCTCGGCGTCGGTGATGTGGCCCACCGTCAGCGGATGCGCCGCGGCCACCAGCCGGGCGATGCCGGCGCTGAGGGCGTCCTTGTCCAGCGGGTCGGTCATGTGGAAATCAAGCCGCGCGGAATCGGCCGTGATCGAGCAGCCGTTGACGGGTTGCGGCACCAGGTGGCACAGCAGGTGCGTGGTGGTGTGAAAACGCATCAGCCGGTGCCGCCGCGCCCAGTCGATGCGGGCCGTCACGGCGTCGCCCACGGCCAATGGATGATCATTATTTAGTAGCAAACTATCGCCACTTGACGGGGGCTCAAGGCCTAAAACATGCAAAATATCGGCCGTGGCGCGCCCTTCGGCATCCTTGGCCTTGCGGGTGTCGGTCACGGGCAGTTCGCGGCCTGCGTGCGGGCCCGAGGCGATGACCAGCACGCCGCTGTCGCCCGCCTGCCCGCCGCCCAAGGGGTAGAACACGGTGCGGTCGAGCACCACGCCGTGCTCGGTGAGGGCGGTCACGGTGGCGCTGCATTCGCGCAGGTAGGCATCGTCGCGGAACAGGTCGTGGGTCATGCACCGCATGATAGCCAGCGGTGGTGGATGTGCGGCGCAGGCGTGTAACAGGGGCGCCGAGGGGCTTGGTGCGCGGCGCGGCGTGCGGGGGTGGTTCATCTCGCGCCGACCCCGCGGCGTTTCGCACCGCGCCCCGCGCGTTTCGTCGCAATCCGTTTGGTTTGCGGGGGGTGGTGCCCCAAAGTTCATCCCATCGAAGACAAAACGCTTCGATCTTTTGAACCACTTCTCACAAGGAAACCATCATGAACTCGATCTCCAAGAACCTCGTCCTCGTTGCCCTGACCCTGGCCGCCGCTGGCGCTGCCGTCGCCGGTGATCGCGCTGCCGGTGATCGCGCCGCCGACCTCCGCGCGCAGCGCGAAGAGAGCGCCTACATCTTCAACCCCCTGGTGGACGGCACGCTCACCCGCGCCGAAGTCCGCGCCGAATACCTGCGCGCCCAACGCGACGGCACGCTGGCCGCCGCGCGCGACGGTGAGTTCGCCACCGGCGTGGCCGCTGCACCGGTGCAGCCGCGTGACCGCGCCGACGTGCGCGCCGAAGCCCGCGAAACCGCGCACAACCGCGTCAGCGACGAGATCTGACCGCGGGACAGCGCCACGGCGCCGGGGTCCGAGGCCACAAGCCTCTCAACCCGCGCCGTGGCACTTCTTGTATTTCTTGCCGCTGCCGCAAGGGCAGAGGTCGTTGCGGCCCGGTTCGGGTGCCTTGCGCACCGCCTCAATGCGCGGGCCCAGGCTCCGCCAGAGCTGGCGCAGGTCGTACACCGCCCAGATGGCGGCCCCAAAATCATCAATGCGCTGCTGGCCCACACTCGGTGGGCCTTCTTCGTCGTACATCGACAGCACGGGCGGGCCCGCGTCGCCCTCGGTCAGCGTGACGATGGCGCCCAGCGCCTCGTCGAGCATCTGCGCGGCGTCGGCGTCGCGCGGGGGCTGCCATTCATCGGGCCAGTTCTCCACCACAAACATGAAGCCCAGCGCCCACACCTGCGCAAACGCCGGCAGCGTGGCCAGGTCGGGCGCGTCGTCGCCGCTGCGCTGATCTGGCGGCAGCGCCAGGATGGCGCCCAGCGTGTCGAGCACCTCGGGGTGGTAGGTGCGCTCGTCGTCCATCGTCTCCACCGGCGCGTCCAGCGCGGTCTGCACCTCGGCCCAGCGGCGGTGCCAGCGCAGCACAAACGCCATGTGTTCCATGGGCTGGAAGGTGTCGCCCAGCAGCACGGGCCAGTATTCGTCGGGCTCAATGCGGCGGCGCGTGCACACCAGCGCGGCCAGTGCGCCCTCTAAAAATTCCCACTGCGGGGTTTCGTCGTCGTGCTCGCGCAGGGTGTCGAGCACCGCGTCCTGGGCGTCGAAATCGTCGGGGGTGAGCGGCGTGAGGGGCGCGGTTGGGGCAGAGGCGGTGGTCATGCGCGAGATTGTCGCCGCACGGGCCGGGCGAGTGCGCGCCTGCGCGCCTGCGCGCCCGCTCAGGCTGGCCGGGCCGGGCCCAGCCAATCAAGCAGCAGCCGGGTCACGGCCGCCGGTTGCTCGCGGTGCAAAAAGTGCCCGGCCCCGGGCACCTCGGCGTAGCGGTATTCGTCGGTGAAGTGCCGACCCTGATCGCGCATCAGTTCGGCGCGCAGGTCGTCGGCGCCGCACAGGGCCAGCGTGGGCACGGCAATCGGGCGGCTCATCAGCGCGCGCAAGGGCTCCAGTGCCGGGTCGCCCCTGGCAGGGTCGAGCATGGCGCGGTAATAGGCCAGCGTGGCAGGCAGCACGCCGGGTTGGGCCAGCGTGGCCTTGACGCTGGCGACGTGGGCGGCGTCTTCAAAACCGGGCGAAGTCCAGTAGTCCCACAGGTAATCGATGAAGGCAAAGTCGTGCGCGGCAATGGCGCGCTCGGGCAAGTCGGGCAGCTGGAAGAACCACCAATGGAACGAGCGGTGAATGTGCCTGGGGTTGAGCAGGCTGGCGGCCACTTCGGTGGGGTGCGGCACGGCCATCACCACGGCGCGGTCGATCAGCTCAGGGTGGGCGGCCAGCACCGCGTAGGCGATGATCGCGCCCCAGTCCTGCCCCACCAGATGCACCGGCTGGCCCCCACCTGGCGTGCGATCCAGGGCGCGGATCAGCGCCACCACGTCGGCCACCAGCGTGGCCTTGTCAAAGTAAGCTGGCGCGGGCACCGCCGTGGGCGCGTAGCCGCGCAGGAACGGTGCCACCACGCGGTAGCCCGCCGCGGCCAGCGCCGGCATCTGGTGCGACCAGGTGTGCGCGTGGTTGGGAAAGCCGTGCAACAGCAGCACCAGCGGGCCGCGGCCCTGCGTGCGGTCTTCGCTCAGGCAGGCGAAATCAAGGCCGTTGGCGTGGACGTGCAACATGGCCAAAGCGTAACATTTCCATCGCCAACGAAAGCCCCTCCATGCCCACCAAAACCTTCACCACCGGCCGCATCCGCCAGGCCGTGTATGACCCGGCCAACCGCCAGCTCGACGTGCACTGGGACAACAAGACCGTCCACGCCTACAAGCCCGTGCCCGAAGAGGTGTACCGCCGCCTGTGCAACGCGCCCACCCCCGCCACCTACTGGGAAGACCGCATTGCCGAGGAATACCCCAAGGCCACGCCCATGAAGGCGCCTGGCGCGGGCGCCGACAAGCCCAGGGACTTGAGCGACCTGTTTGGCAACCTGCCCGCAGACCCCGACGACAACACCCAGGAAGGCCCCAAACCATGACCCACTTCGCCCCCGTGGCGCTGGAGCACGCCAACCGCCTTATCCCCGAGCGGCACACGCAAGACGCCAACAACACCTGCCTTGCCGAAGTCAGGGTCGTGGCAGGGCCTGCCGGACGGTCAGCCGCGCACCGCCGCCTCAATGGCGGCAATGTCAATCTTGGTCATGGTCATCATCGCCTCGAACGCGCGCTTGGCCGCGGCGCGGTCGCCGCTGGTGTAGGCCGCCGTCAGCACGCGCGGCGTGATCTGCCACGACAGGCCCCACTTGTCTTGGCACCAGCCGCAGGCGTTGGCCGAGCCACCGTTGGCAATGATGGCGTTCCACAACCGGTCGGTTTCTTCCTGGGTGTCGGTGGCAATCTGGAACGAAAACGCCATGCTGTGCGGGCTGCCCGGCCCCCCGTTCATGCCGATGCACGGAACGCCCGCCACCGTGAACTCCACCGTCAACACATCGCCCGCCTTGCCCGCGGGGTAGTCGCTGGGCGCGCGGTGCACGGCACCCACCGAACTGTCGGGGAACGTCTGGGCGTAGAACTGCGCGGCTTCGAGCGCGGTGCCGTCGTACCAGAGGCAGATGGTGTTTTTGCTGATCATGGGGGCTCCTCAATAGCGCAGTTAGAGCGCCCATTATTGATCCCCAGTTGCAAACGATTCGCCATCTGGGGGCGGGGAAGTTCTTGAAGGAAGATGTGCCGGCGAAGGCTGAACGCTACTAGCAAAACTTGGAGCGTTGTTGCGAGTCTTGGCTGCAAGCTGTTAGCTGGTCTCGACTCAATGTGACTATTCGACGCGTAGCAGTGAAGCGTTTTCACTTTCTGCGCATGACGTGCGCTACATATCACGTCGCGCATCAGTGGCGCCGTGGCCGAGTTAATGGCCACGGCGCCAACCTTGGACTCACTTCTCTTGCAGCATCAACTCAGTCCTGAACGCGTCCAAAACAAGCTCATACGAGCCTTCGTTTTTGCCGACCTTTTGAGGATCGAACTTGTACGCATCGAGGATGACGCGGTACTTACGGACAATTTGCGGGAGATGACGATCCAAGAACTTCTTCGGATCTTGTGCCCAAGCGACACTGCCATCGGCCGTAACTTTCATAAGGGCCTTTAACCCGTACACCAGCGGCATGATCAAACCATCTGGATAGCTGTATTCCACCTCCTCATCGGTGAAGTAGGTGCTTGGCTTTGTCTTCATTTTGTCTGCCATCTTCACCACTGAAATCTTGCCAAACTTACCGTCGTTTTCGTTATACGCGAACGGAAAATCCGTATAGATCTTGTCGTACAGCGCAGGTAGCTTGCCTGCCATTGACAAAGCGCTTTTGATCGCCTTGTTGTGAACTTCGCGGGTGTATTCCCCATCAGTAGGGTTAGACACCCTGTCGTCACTCATCAACTCGTCGAACAACTTTGCGCATTCTCCTTTGTTGCGGTAGATGTTTTGAGGTGGGAATGTAGGTACATAGTCCAGTCCAAGCGTGGAAAGCGGAATCCAAGAAAGGGCTATCAAATCGCGCGCCTTTATCTCGCCACCATCATTTGTCTTCCATTCGACGCGGCTCGCAATTGACACAGGAAGCGCGTTGCGCAGATCTTCGTAGAAGCCTTTCTTATTTGCTTTCGTCTCCAGCGTCAGTTGCACATTGTTGTTGCGAGCCGAGCAAATCGAGAGCAGCGATCGGTTGAATTCTTCCATTGCATCGTCACTCTCAAGATCCGATGGAACCAGGATCTCGATCGGTACCAGAAAGTCTAGTGCGCCCTCGTCGTACCCGTCTTCGTCGGGCTTGATTTTGCGCAGTACTTCAATCTCGTCGCGGTGCTCGTCCCACATGTCTTTGAATTCGGGCCAGCGACGGATCTTGCGCTTAACAGCTTCATCGCCCAGGGCATTGATCAGGATGTGAGTGCCGATGGCAAGTGCGTTGTGCCCACCATCGAGGATGCCTTCGATCTTCGTGTTCTCAAACATCAGGCGGTATCGATTGCGTTGTAGCTTTTCGTACGACGATGCGCCGACCAAGATGCCCTTTGTTTTGAAAACGAAGGTGTCGGGCGTCTCCACGATACTCTCAAGAATGTCCTCAGTTACCTGCCCAGCTTTTGCGGAGCGTGGGTTGGCTTCCAGGTCAGCTGAGTCAAAAAGCTGCAGCAATTCGCGGGCGCGAGCGAAGCCAAATATACGAAGAACCGATCCTGCTGCCTGTTCAGCAACTTGATCAAAACGAACAATAATGCTTGTGGGATTCATTTCCGGATTTCCTTAAAAAAAGGTCCGGCTTTGGAAGAAGGACGCAGGTAAACGCAATGCTGCCTGCAACCTTTGCCACCGTCCGGTAGCTTTCAATCCAAAACCATTCCAGGTTCACAAAACCGCCCCTCATCCGAGATGGCGCATTGAAAGTATATCAGGCGTGCCGTCGGTGTGAATGGTGTGGACAGGAACGTGTGCTGCCGTTGGTCGGTAGTAGCGAGTTGCGACCCTGCGGCGGCTCCGAGATCACAACGCACTTTGCGGATCCGCATTTGCCCGTTTGGGCGCGCTCACCCCGGCAACGGCAACGCCGTCTTGTACCTTACCTGCTTCAGCGCGAATGACGATCGTATCTTCTCAATCCCCGGGATCGGCGTGAGCTGCTCCAGGATGAATTTCTCCAGCGTGGCCACGTCGGCCACGACAGAGCGGATCGGGTCGTCACTATCGCCGTTCGGTCGCCATCAAACTATTGCACAGAGTGCTATAGATCGATAGAATCCCCAACGTGAAAAGAGTCTTCAAGACCAAGACCTTCAGCCGCTGGGCGCGCAAGGTGGTGAGCGATGCCGTGCTGTGCGAAGCGGCGCGTGAAATTGAGCGGGGTTTGTTTGAGGCCGATCTGGGCGGCGGGTTGTGCAAAAAGCGCGTTGCCTTGCCGGGGCAGGGCAAAAGCGGCTCGTCGCGCACCTTGGTGGCCAAGAAGCACAAGGACGCGATTTTCTTTTTGGCGGGCCGCGAAAAGAGCCAACCCGGCACGGACTTTTCAGACCCCGAAGTCGAGGCCGCCAAGATCATTGCCGCGGGCCTGCAGGCCGCTGACGGCGATAAGCTGGACGAACTGGTTGCCGCTGAAATTTTGAAGGAGATTTGCCATGCCGTTGATTGAACGTACAGCCGTCAAGCGCGCTGCCGTCAAACGCACCGCGCAACCCAGGAAGGTTTCTGGCGCCAAAAACCGGGTGCTCGACGAAATGCTGGAGATGGCGCAAGCCCTGCAGGCCCATGCGCTGATTTCGCGGCAAGACATGGCCCGGCTCAAGCTCATCTGCGAGGCGCCGCCCGAGTACACGGCCGAGAAGGTGACCGCCATTCGCGTGGGCAAGGCCAAGGTGAGCCAGTCGGTGCTGGCGTCGATGTTGAACGTGAGCGTGTCGGCCGTGCAAAAGTGGGAGTCGCCCAGCTCGGGCAAGCACCCCAGCGGCGCCGCGGCCAAGCTGCTTCAGCTGATTGACAAAAAGGGGCTGGAAGCCATCGTGACCTGAGCCGCGCCCACGCCGCCGTCACATCAGCGGCAACGGCAACGCCGTCTTGTACCGCACCTGCTTCAGCGCAAAACTCGACCGGATCTTCTCAATCCCCGGGATCGGCGTGAGCTGCTCCAGGATGAATTTCTCCAGCGCGGCCATGTCGGCCACGGCCACGCGAATCAGGTAGTCGCTGTCACCGGTCATCAGGTAGCACTCCATCACCTCGTCGTGCTCGGCAATGCGCCGCTCAAACTCGGCCAGCGCTTCCTTGCTTTGCGTTTTGAGGCTGATGTTGATGAACACGTTCAGCCCCAGGCCCAGCGCGGCGGCGTTGGCCAGCGCCACGTAGCGCGCAATCACGCCCGCGGCCTCGAGCGCCTTCACGCGCGCCAGGCACGGCGACGGGCTCAGGTGCACGCGCCGCGCCAGCGCCACGTTGGACAGCGCGCCGTCGGTTTGCAGTTCGTGCAGGATGCGTAAATCCAGGGTGTCGAGCTTCATGTGCTGCATTTTGTACTGATGACGGCATGTTGTGCTGTTTAAAGTTGCTTGGGCGCTTGCCAACAGCAACCCATTTCACACCAAACGGCCTAAAGTGCCGGGTATGAACGCGCCCACCACCTTGTCATCCCTGCTGCCCATGGCCACCTCCCGCACCCCCGACGACGACCCGGCCGAAACCGCTGAGTGGCGCGACGCTTTTCTTGCGCTGGTCGCCACGCAGGGCCCCGAGCGCGCCCGCTTTATCCTGGACGAACTGGCGCGGCAGGCCCGCGCGCAGCGCACGGGCTGGGTGCCCGAGCTGAACACGCCTTATGTGAACACCATCGCGGTCGATCAGCAGCCGACCTTCCCCGGCGACCTGGCCCTGGAAGAGCGGCTGGCCTCGCTGATGCGCTGGAACGCGCTGGCCATGGTGGTGCGCGCCAACCAGGCCGAGCTGGGTGGCTCGAGCGAGCTGGGCGGGCATATTGCCAGCTACGCCAGTGCGGCCGACCTGTTTGAGACGGGGTTCAACCATTTCTTCCGGGCACGCCGAGCAACCGAGCCGCGCCGGGCCGCCCCAAGCGGCGAACGCCCCCCTCGGGGGGGCAGCGACCCACACGCAGTGGGGGAGCGTGGGGGGCAACACCTTGGCGACCTCGTGTTCTTCCAACCGCACAGTGCCCCTGGCGTTTATGCACGCGCCTTCTTGGAAGGGCGGTTGGATGAGCAAGACCTCATGCACTACCGGCAAGAGCTTTCGGCGCCCGGCCGCGGCGCGCGGGGCCTCTCGAGCTACCCGCACCCGTATCTGATGCCCGACTTCTGGCAGTTCCCCACCGGCTCCATGGGCATCGGGCCCATCAGTTCGATTTATCACGCGCGTTTTATGCGCTACCTCACCCACCGCCAGTTGCTCGACTGCACGGCGCGCAAGGTGTGGGGCGTGTTTGGCGACGGCGAGATGGACGAGCCCGAAAGCATGAGCGCGCTCACGCTGGCCGCGCGCGAGGGGCTCGACAACCTGGTCTGGGTGGTCAACTGCAACCTGCAGCGGCTCGACGGCCCGGTGCGCGGCAACGGCCGCATCATCGACGAGCTCGAGAAACTGTTTGCCGGCGCGGGCTGGAACGTGATCAAACTCGTCTGGGGCAGCGACTGGGACGGCCTGTTTGCCCGCGACCTCACCGGCGCACTCACCCGCGCCTTTGCCAATACGGTGGACGGCCAGATGCAGACCTTCGCCGCCAAAGACGGGCGCTTCAACCGCGACACGTTCTTCGGCCAGAACGAAGAACTCGCCCGCCTGGCGCAGGGCATGACGGACGAGCAGATTGACCGGCTCAAGCGCGGCGGGCACGACCTGGTGAAAATCCACGCCGCCTATGCTGCGGCGGCCAACCACAGCGGCCAGCCCACGGTGATCCTCGCCCACACCAAAAAAGGCTACGGCATGGGCAGCGCCGGCCAGGGCAAGATGACCACGCACAGCCAGAAGAAGCTCGACGACACCGACCTCATCGAGTTTCGCAACCGCTTCAACCTGCCGCTGACCGACGCGCAGGCCAAGAGCCTGAGCTTCTACAAACCCGCGGCCGACAGCCCCGAAATGCGCTACCTGCACGCCCAGCGCCAGCAGCTGGGCGGCTATCTGCCGCGCCGCGAAACCGCGTGCGCCGTGGTGCCCGTGCCCGCCGCCGAAAGCTACGCCACCTTCGCGCTGCAGGCCAACGGCAAAGAGATGAGCACCACCATGGCCTTTGTGCGGCTGCTGGGCAATTTGCTCAAAGACCCGCAGTTGGGGCCACGCATCGTGCCCATCGTGGCCGACGAGGCGCGCACCTTCGGCATGGCCAACCTGTTCAAGCAGGTGGGCATCTACAGCAGCGTGGGGCAGCGTTACGCGCCCGAAGACATCGGCTCGGTGCTGAGCTACCGCGAGGCGCTGGACGGGCAGATATTGGAAGAAGGCATCAGCGAAGCCGGCGCGCTGGCCAGCTGGACGGCCGCGGCCACCAGCTACAGCGTGCACGGGCTGGCCATGCTGCCGTTCTACATTTACTACAGCATGTTCGGCTTTCAGCGCGTGGGCGACCAGATCTGGGCTGCGGCCGACCAGCGCGCCCGCGGCTTTTTGCTGGGCGCCACCAGCGGCCGCACCACGCTGGGCGGCGAGGGCCTGCAGCACCAGGACGGTACCAGCCATTTGATTGCCGCCACCATCCCCAACTGCAAGGCCTACGACCCGGCGTTTGCCGGCGAGATGGCCGTCATCATCGACCAGGGCGTGCGCGAGATGATGGTCGAGCAACAAGACGTGTTCTATTACGTCACCCTCATGA
The DNA here is from genome assembly GCA_002842205.1 of Betaproteobacteria bacterium HGW-Betaproteobacteria-3. Lineage (GTDB taxonomy): Bacteria > Pseudomonadota > Gammaproteobacteria > Burkholderiales > Burkholderiaceae_C > PHCI01. The sequence goes on from PHCI01000026.1 coordinate 32,050, forward strand.
ACGAGAACTACGCGCAGCCCGATCTGCCCGCAGGCGCAGCCGCCGACGTGATCCGTGGGTGCTATTTGTTCAATAGCTACAAAGCACCATTTGACGGGGAGAAGAGGTCTAAAAAGCTTGAAAAAATCACGTTGATGGGTTCGGGCGCGATCCTGACCGAAGTCATCCGCGCGGCGCAGCTGCTGGCCGCCGAGGGGATCGAGTCCGACGTGTTCAGCGTCACCAGCTGGAGCGAACTCGCCCGCGACGGGCAGGCCTGCGAACAGCGCGCTTTCGCTGCCGCGCGGGCCACGCCAACCTCGGTTCGGACTGAGCCCGCCGCCGTTCGGGCTGAGTCCATATCCGTTCGGACTGAGCCCATATCCGTTCGGGCTGAGTCCATATCCGTTCGGGCTGAGTCCATATCCGTTCGGGCTGAGCCTGTCGAAGCCCTTCGACGGGCTCAGGGCGAACGGGTGAAAGAGCACGGCGATCGGATGGGGCCTCAATCCAAAAGGGAAAACGCCCCCTTCATCGCGCGCCAACTCGCCGCCAGCAGCGGCCCCATCATCGCCGCCACCGACTACGTGCGCGCCGTGCCCGAGAGCGTGCGCGCCTGGCTGCCCGAAGGCCGGCGCTACCTCACGCTCGGCACCGACGGTTTTGGCCGCAGCGACACGCGGGCCGCGCTGCGCGACTTCTTTGGTGTGGACGCCCAGAGCATCGCGCGGGCGGCGCGTTACGCCTTGCAGCGCTGACGGCCGCAACTCACCCTTTGAGGCGCACCGCTTTAAGATGCGGGCATGGCATTCAAATCCCGCTTCTGGGCCGACCTGACGACCGGCGACTTCGCCAACCTCGACGCCGACCGCACCGTGGCCGTGCTGCCCGTGGCCGCCACCGAGCAGCATGGCCCGCACCTGCCACTGCGGGTCGACCAGGCGCTGGCCGACGGCGTGATGGCCGCCGCGCTGCCGCAGCTGCCGACCGGTCTGCCGGTGCTGTTCCTGCCAACCCAGGCCGTGGGTTACAGCCCCGAACACGCGGCGTTTGCGGGCACGCTCACGCTGTCGTTCGAGACGGTGACCCGCACCTGGATCGAGCTGGGCGAATGCGTGGCGCGCACTGGCGTGAAAAAGCTGGTGCTGTTCAACGCCCATGGCGGGCAGGTCAGCCTGATGGACGTGGTGGCGCGCGAGCTGCGCACCCGCTGCGGCCTGATCGTCTTCAGCACCAGCTGGTTCAGCCTGCCGCTGGGCGAAGCGGTGCTGGGCCAGTTCAGCGCCCATGAGCACCGCTTCGGGGTGCACGCCGGCGAGATCGAAACCGCCATGATGCTCAGCCTGTTGCCGCAGTGGGTGGATCTGTCGCAGGCGCAGGATTTCAAGTCGGCCTCCGAGGCGCGGGCCGCGCGGTTCCCGATCCTGGGCAACGGCCGAAGCGCCAAGCTGGGCTGGGCCATGCAGGACTACAACGCCGCCGGCGCCGCTGGCAACGCCGCGGCCGCCACCGCCGACAAGGGCCACGCCGTGGTGCAGGCCGCGGGGCAACAACTCGCGCTGCTGCTGCAAGAGGTGTCGCAGCTGCCGCTGTCCACCGTGGTGGCGCGCTGAGGTGCGGCGCCAGCCTGCCGCAACGGCGGTGATGGCGGTGGGCCGGTTCAAAAGCCCGAATTGGGCCGTTTTACCCCCGCTGTTTGCGCGTGCTTCGCCGGGGCGTGTTGTTCGCCTGCGACTCTGAAAATTTCCCGCATGTTCCCGTGAATTGCGTCACGGTGATTTCACAGGCCCCTGCTTAAACTGATTCAAACAGCAGGGGGTGCATCATGGGTTTCATGTCAAAAGCCGATTCGGCACACGAATCAAACAGACTTCAATCGGTGATTGATGGGCTGCTCGAGCGTTTTGCCTGGAAAGACCCGTCACGCCGCCCGCTGCCCTTGCCCAATCAACCCCGTCCCACGCCAGACCTGCAGCGGCTTGACCCCGATCAGCGGGTGCGCGCGATTGGTGAGTGGTAGGGCTGCGCAGCGCCTGCGCTCAGCGCTCTCCGACGGCGGAGTCCCAGGGGCTGGGGCCGCGACGGGTCAAGTCCAGTGGGGTGTTGCGATGCCGCGGGATGGGCAGGGGTTCGTGCTCCGGGTCTTGCCACGCAAAGCGCTCGAGCAGACCGTCAATTTCCAGTTGCAGCGCCTGCGCGGGCGAGAGTGGCGCAACGTGGGAGGTGGCTGGATGGTTCATGGTGTGACTGCGACGAGTGCGGCCAGTCTAGGGAGCGCGGGGTCAGATTGCAGTGACGCAGTTCACAGGAATGTGGCGGCGCACCCGACTTCATGGCCAGTCCCGGGCTTTTTGCACACCGGGTGCGCACGCAGCGGGTTGCGCTGGCCGCTGGTGCAATGCAACACGGTCCCATTCGTGCAAATGTCACGAAAGCGGCGTTGCGTTGCGGCGCAAACCCTTGCGCCCGAAAATGCCCCCGCTAGAGTGAACCCTGACGGCGGTGGAGCAGGGAGCAGACACCTCTACCAGACAGATCGACAGTGGCACGTGTCGACGCCGTCTCCAGTTTTCCGCCCAGGGCCGCCACGTGCGGCCCTGGCGCTTTTCAGGCGTAGGTGACCCAGCCGCTGAAGTCGGGCGCGTCCAGATGCGGCAGCGTGTTGTAGGTCAGCAGCATGTGGCGCTTGGGGGTGAAGGCGAATTCAGTGACGGCGCTGTTGCGGATGCGCAGGTTCAGGTCGATCGTCACCTCGGGCGGCGTGCCCAGCACCTGGCCTACCGCGGTGGCAATCGGCCCGCCGCTGGAGACGATCAGCACATTCTGGCCATGGTGCTGTGCGCGGATGTGGTCCAGCGCACTGGTGATGCCCGCCACAAATTCGCGGTAGCTGGGCATGCCGCGCGGGCTGACGGTGCCGGCCATCCATTGCGCCAGGCCGTCGCGCAGCAGCCGGAAATGGTGGCGGTACATCTCGGGAGAGTCGGGCTTTTCCAGCGGGCGCGGGTGCACGGTGGCGATCACGGCGGCGCTGTCGTATTCATTGAGGCCGGGCCACAGCAGGGGCGCGGGCGGCGCCTGGGCGGTGTGGCCCATGCCTTCGGCCATGCCCTGAAAGGTTTCACCATGGCGGCGCAGCGTGCCGCTGAGCACGGCGTCAAAGCGCAAGCCTTTTTCGGCGAAGTATTGGCCCAGGCGCCGGCTTTGCCGGTGGCCCAGTTCGCTGAGCCGGTCGTAGTCTGCTGCGCCAAACGAGGCTTGCCCGTGGCGCACGAGGTAGAGGGTTCCCATGCGTGCATTCTGGCCACCCGGTGCGGCGGGGCCAGTCGCCGGTGCGACGGGCCCTGCGGGGCGCACGAGGCGCACGTGGCCGAAAGACGCTCAGCCGGTCAGGCCATCCATCCGGCCATCAGCCCGTGAGCACCCGGGCCAGCACGTCGGCGTCCACGTTGCCGCCGCACAGCGTGGTGCCCACCACCTGGCCTTGCAGTTGCCCCCGCTCCTGCAGGGCAGCGGCAAAGCTGGCGGCGCCCGCGCCTTCGGCCACGTTGTGGGTGCCGGTGTAGAGCAGGCGCATGGCGTGCGCGACCTCGGCGTCGGTCACTTTCACCACGTGGTCCAGGTGCGCCTGCAAAATAGCCAGTGCCTGGGGGTCGGCAATGCGCACGGCCATGCCGTCGGCCAGTTGCGTGGTGACGGGCGCCTCAACCACATGGCCGGCCGCCAATGAGTCGGCATACGTGGTGGCATGGGCGCTGACCACGCCCACGATGCGCGCGCGGTGGCCCAGCGCCCGCTGGGCCGCGATGGCCGCGCAGGCGCCCGAGCCCAGGCCGATGGGCACGTACACCACGTCCAGCTGCGGCGCTGCGGTGAAAAATTCCCACCAATAGGTGCTGACGCCGCGCACCAGTTCAAAGTGGTAGCTGGGCACCATGTGGGCCTGGCGTTCGGCGGCGAGCGCTGTGGCGTGTTCGCGGCTGGCCTGGAAGTCGGCGCCGTGCTCGATGACCGTGGCGCCGAGGGCGCGCATGGCGGCATTTTTCTCGGTGGAATTGCCGTGCGGCACGACGATGGTGCAAGCCACGCCGTGCGCGCGCGCCGCCCAGGCGATGCTCTGGCCGTGGTTGCCGCGCGTGGCGCTGAGCACTTCGCGTGGCAGGGCGTTGTCTTGCCGCAGCCGGTCAAAGTAGGTCAGGCCGCCGCGGATCTTGAAGGCACCCACCGGCGTGTGGTTTTCGTGCTTGACCCAGCAGTCGGTGCCCAGATGCGTGCCCAGCGTGGCCCAGCGGTATTGGGGCGTGGCCTGGAATTCGCGGTACACCACACGGGCGGCAGATTCGATGTCGGACAGGGTGGGCAGGTTCATGGAAGACGGTGCGTTGGAGGCGGGTTGAACAGAGGGGCAAGGGGAAGGTGCGTCGCGCGGGTGCAGTGGGCGCTGGCGTTTCAGGTGCGTTCGGTCAGTGCGATGCGGGCGGCCAGCGCGGCGAGCACTGTGCCCATGACCCAGCGTTGCGTGGCCATCCAGACCGGGCTGCGCGCCAGAAAGCGGGTGATTTCGGCCGCGCCCAGGATGATGAGCGCATTGACCGTGCCGCTCACCGTCACCTGCACCGCGCCGAGCGTCAGGCTTTGCAGCAGCACCGGGCCACGCTCCAGATGAATGAACTGCGGGAAGAAGGCCACGTAGAACATGGCCACTTTGGGATTCAGCACATTGGTGACAAACCCCATGCGAAACAGCGTGGCGGCGGAATCCACCGGCAGTTGCCGCGGCTGAAACGGCGCCATACCCCCCGGTTTGACGGCCTGCCACGCCAGCCACAGCAAATACGCGGCGCCCAGCAGCTTGATGGCGTCAAACGCCATCGGCACGGCCATCAGCACGGCCGTCAGGCCCAGCGCGGCGGCCAGCAAATGCACCACGAAACCCAGCAGCACGCCCGCCAGCGACAACAGCCCCGCGCGGCGCCCCTGCGACAGCGTGCGCGAGACGCAATAAATCATGTTGGGCCCGGGCGTGAGCACCAGCACCAGCACGGCCAGCGCGAACAGCGACAGTTCGGACCAGGTGGGCATTTAAATGACCGCCGATTCGAGCGTGACCGGCCCCCGGGGCGTGGACAGCGTGGCGCGCAGTCGCGCCGCGCCGTGCGCGGCCACCGGGGTGTGCAGGCCGATGGCCTGCAAGGCGGCGTTCAGCGCCGGGGCCTCGGGCGACGACAGCGCCAGCGATTTCAGCACCACACCGCTGTCGGGCATGGCGGTCGTGGGGTGCACCTCGCCCCATTGAATGACCGTGGGCAAGGCGCCGTTGAACAGGCGTTGGCCGTCCTCGCGCACGCTGATCTGCCATTCGAGCAGCCCGCGCGGGGTGGGGCGCGAGGCCCGGACCACCTCACCACGGTCGATGCCCAGCCCGGCCAGCCGGGCCACAGCGGTGGTCGCATCGGGCACGCGCGCCACCCAGTGGATGAGCTGCGGGCCGTGCTGTGACACCTGCGCCTGCAATTCTGCAGAATCCATGTCAAACCAGCGTCTTCCCCCCGTCAGATGGTCATAGTTTGCTTTTGAATTAATAGCAATGATCTCAAAGTACGCGGCCGCAAATGCGGCGCTGGCAATCTTGAACAGGCGGTTGTGCGTGCCCATGCGCGGGTGCTCGCCGCCCGGGCCGGGCGTGATGCCCAGCGTGGCCTCGCACCAGGCCGCGCCTTCGTCGAGCGAAGCGGCGTAAACGACCAGATGGTCCAGGCCGCCCGTCAGGGGTGCGGCGGAAGGTGCGGGGGTCACAGCGTCACCGTCCCGTCCACACAGGTGACCGAGGCGCCGCCGACCCAAATGGTGTCGCCATCGCGTTCGATGTGCACGCGGCCCGCGCGGCCGAGCGCCGTGCCCTGGCGGGCGATGTAGCGGTCGGGCGCCAGGCCCGCGCCGATCAGCCACTGCGCCAGCGCCGCGTTGAGGCTGCCCGTGACCGGGTCTTCGGTCATGCCGTGGTTGCCGGGGAAGAAGGCGCGCACTTCAAAAGCGCAGTCGTCAGCGGCCGCACCGGCGGCATCGTGCGGGGCGACCACGCCGACTTTGCCGCGAGGCGCCTGTCCTGCGCCGGTCGAAGGGCCCACCACGCCGATGTCCAGCCCCGCCAGCACGGTGGCGTCGGGTTGGAGGGCCAGCACCTGTTCGGCTGCCTTGAGCATCACGCCGCGCCAGTGGGGGCCGTTGTCGCACCACGCGTGGGCGGTGATGTCGGCGCGCGCCACGCCCAGGCCGCGGGCGATCAGCGCAACGTCGGTCTCGGCCAGCGGGCCGCTCTGGCGCAGCGGCGGCGCGGCAAAGGCCAGTCGGCCGTCGGCCGACCCGGAACCGGTCGAAGGGTCGCGCCGCAACTTCACCAGCCCCACGCCGCATTCCTGCACCACGTGTTCACCGGCGGGCTGGCCACCGGCCTGCAGCCAGGCATGGCAGCTGCCCAGCGTCGGGTGGCCGGCAAACGGCAATTCGCGGCCCGGACAGAAGATGCGCACGCGGTAGTCGGCCCCGGCCGCACGGCCTTCGGGCGTGGGGGGCAGCAAAAAAGTGGCTTCCGACAGGTTGGTCCAGTTGGTGAAGTGCTGCATCTGCGCGGTGGACAGGCCGCTGCCGTCCAGTACCACGGCCAGCGGGTTGCCGAGGTAGGGCACGGCGGTGAAGACGTCAACTTGCTTGAAGGGGCGGGCGCGGCCGCGGGCGGGCAGGGGGACGGGCATGGCAGTGACGGTGCGTTGAAGAAAAGGCGTCTGAACGATACGTGAAAGGCCAGGTTCAGACCAGCGAGGGCGAGGGTGCGGTGCGCGCTGCGGTCAGCGTTTGGGCCGCCTCCCGCACCGCCGCCGCCAGCGCCGCGATGCCGGTATGGATTTGTTCCACGCTGGCCGTGACAAAGCTCAGGCGCAGGGTGCGCGGGTCGGCGCCGTCGGCGTAGAACGCGGCACCGGGCACGAAGGCCACGCCGTGGCGCACCGCGCGGGGCAGCAGCTCGACGGCACTCAGGCCTTCGGGCAGTCGGGCCCACAGGAACATGCCGCCGTCGGGGGTGTTCCATTGCACGTCCAGGTCGGCCATTTCATTGCGGAGCGCCGCCAGCATCGCGTCGCGCTGGGTCTTGTACAGCGCGCGGATGGTGGGCACGTGGCGGTCGATGAAGCCGTCTTTCAGCACCTCGGCCACGATGCGCTGGTTGAAGATGGGCGTGTGCAGGTCGGCCGCCTGTTTGGCTTGCAGCAGCTTGGGGTAGAGCGCGCGCGGGGCCACCAGGTAGCCCAGGCGCAGGCCGGGCGCGAGGATTTTGGAGAACGAACCCAGGTAAATGCAGCCGTCCGGGTTGCGCGACGCCAGCGAGGCCGGGGGCGGCGCGTCAAACCACAGGTCGCCATAGGGGTTGTCTTCGACGAGGGGCAGGCCAAGGTTGGCGGCAGTGCGGCTGAGCGCCGCGCGGCGCGCTTCGGTCATGGTGCGGCCGGTGGGATTCTGGAAGTTGGGCAGCACGTAGAGAAAGCGCGCCTTGTTCCGCCCGCCCTGCGCTTGCCCAAGGGCTTCCAGGTCCACGCCTTCGGTGTCGCAGGCCACGCTCACCACTTCGGGCTCCATGGGGGCGAAGGCCTGCAAGGCACCGAGGTAGGTGGGCGTTTCGACCAGGATGCGGCTGCCCGCGTCGATCAGGATCTTGGCCACCAGGTCCAGCCCTTGTTGCGAGCCCGTGGTGATCAGCACCTGGTCGGCGCCGACCTTCAGGCCCTGGCGGGCCAATTCGGCGGCCACCCAGTCGCGCAGCGGGCCGTGGCCTTCGCTGGCCGCGTACTGCAGCGCGGCGTGGCCGTCCTGCGTGAGCACGCGCTGCGTGGCCGCCAGCATGGCCTCGACCGGAAAAGTCCTGGGCGAGGGCAGACCGCCGGCCAAGCTGATGACGCCGGGCTGTTCGGTGATCTTGAGGATCTCGCGGATCACCGAAGGATTCATCTTGTCGGCGCGTTGCGCCATCGTCCAGGTCATGGTTGGCTCCTGATGGTGTGGGGGTGACGGGTCGCGCGCGGTTGGCCCACCGGCATTTTGCGGCCCAGAAAAACGGTGGCGATCACGGCCAGGCCGAAGCCGATGGTGACGGCGTCCAGCCGTTCGCCCAGCAGCGGCACGGCGAACAGCATGCTCAGAAACGGCTGCGCCAGTTGCACCTGACTGATGCGCACCGTGCCGCCCAGCGCCAGGCCGTGGTACCAGGCAAAAAAGCCCAGCCACATGGAAAACACCGCCACGTAGCCCAGCGCCCACCAGGCGGCGGCGCCCACGGGCTGGGCTGGCCAGCTGAACAGCGTGGCGGGCAGGGTGACGGGCAGCGAAACCACCAGCGCCCAGCAGATCACGTGGTCGGCCCGCAGCCGCTGCGACAGCCGCGCGCCACAGCTGTAGCCGACAGCCGCGCACAGCATGGCCAGCAGCAACAGGGTGTCGGCCAGGCTGATGGCGAGCGAGCCCGCGGCCCCGCCACTGCGCAGCACGGCAAACGCCGCCACCAGCGCGCTGCCGACCAGCGCGCACAGCCAGAAACCGGCGCTGGGGCGTTGGCGGTTCATCAAGGCGCCCACGGCGGCGGTGGCCAGCGGCAGCACGCCCACCATGACGCTGGCGTGCACGGCCTCGACATGGCGCATGGCGATCGAGGTGAACAGCGGAAAGCCAAACACCACGCCCGCGGCCGTGACCGCGATCAGCGGCCAGTCGCCCCGCGCCGGCCGCGGTGCCCGCGTGAACGCCAGCAGGAACAGGCTCAGCAGCGCGGCCAGGGCGGCGCGGCCCATGGCGACGAACACGCCCGACATCAGCGGTGCCTCGGCCGTGCCGACGGCCAGCCGCGTCATGGGCAGGGTGGCGGCGAAGATGGTGACGCCGAGCAGGCCCAGCAGGTAGCCGCGGGCGGTGCGGCTCAGGGGCGCGCGGGCCGATGCAACGGAAGACGGCGTGGCGCTCAAAGGGCGCTCCAGAGCATCCAGGCGGCGGTGAGGACCAGGGCCAGCGCCATCGCGCCATTGAACACCCGAAGCCGCGCCCCTTGGGCCAGCCAGTGGCGCAACAACGAGCCGATCAGCGCGTAGGTGAGGTTGCTGGCCAGTGCGTAGGCCAGCAGGATGGGCAGCACGACCAGAAAGCGGGCGCCCGCATCGGGCTGGCCTGCGATCCACCCGGCCACGATGGACAGCGCCAGCATCCAGGCCTTGATGTTGAGAAACTGCAGCCCCACGCCCTGCGTGAAGCTGACGTGGAGCCGGGCGGGGTCGGCCTGCCCGAGGCGGTGGCTGCCGGCCAGCTTCCAGGCCAGCCACAACAGGTAGGCCATGCCGCCACCCAGGATGGCCCAACGCAAGCCCGGCACCGCCACCACCAGCGCGCCGATGCCGCCCGCGCACGCGGCCAGCAACAGGCCCCAGCCCACCGGCACCGCCAGCACGAAACGCATGGCCCGCTTCAGGCCGAAATTGGCCGCCAGGGCGGTGGACAGCGTGGTGTTGGGGCCGGGCGTGAAGCTGCTGGCGGTGGCCAGCACCAGCAAGGCGGTCAGTTCGGCAGGGGTCATGGACGACGTCATCGGGGGTCGCAAGGTGTGGAGGTTTTGGCAACGGCTCGGGCCATCGGGCTGTCGGGCTGCTTGCCAACGCGATGCCCTCACTTTATGCTTGATGGCAATACACAACCAATACAGTTGAGCAGGCCAGTTGTTTCACTGTATTGCTTGCCATGACCACACAGTGGAGCCGTGCCATGTTGATGAAATCCGGTTCGCAGTCGCTGACAGACCAGTTGGCCGAACGTTTTGCCGCACGCATCCGCGACCGGCTGCTGCACAGCGGCGCGCGCCTGCCGTCGGTGCGCCAGTGCGCGACGCAGCATCAGGTGAGCCCGTCCACCGTGGTGGCGGCCTATGACCAGCTGCTGGCGCAAGGCCTGGTGGAGGCCCGCAAGAATCGCGGATTTTTCGTGCGGGAAACGGCTTTTGCCCCCGCCAATAGGTCATTGTCTGCTACAAAAACAGGTGTCGTTGACCACCCGAAGGTGGCGCGCGCGCCGCTCAGTGCGGCCACGCTGATCCGCGGCATGTTCCACGGCAGCAGCGACAAGCCGCAGCCCGGCATGGGCGTGTTTCCGCCCGACTGGCTCGAATCGACCTTCATGCCCGCGGCCATCCGCAAGGTCACCGGCACGCGCGCGCTGCAGGAGTTTTCGCTCCAGTACGGCGAGCCGGCGGGCGACAGCGGGCTGCGCCGGTCGCTGTCGCAAAAGCTCGCCCACCTGAACATTCAGGCCACGCCCGGTCAGATCGTCACCACCGTGGGCGCCACCCACGCGCTGGACATCGTGAGCCGAACCCTGCTGCGCGCGGGCGACCCGGTGATGGTCGAAGAACCCGGCTGGGCCATCGAATTTGCCCGGCTCGCTGCGCTGGGCATGCGGGTGCTGCCCGTGCCGCGCGGCGTGGACGGGCCCGACCTGGACGTGATGGCACGCTACTGCGAGGCCCATGCGCCCAAGCTGTTTGTGAGCGTGAGCGTGTTCCACAACCCCACCGGCTACTGCCTCACGCCGGCCAGTGCGCACCGCGTGCTGCAACTGGCCAACCGCCACGACTTTCACATCGTCGAGGACGACACCTACAGCCACATCGCACCCGACCACGCCACGCGCCTGTCGGCGCTCGACGGCCTGCAGCGCACCATCTACGTCAGCGGGTTTGCCAAGATCCTGGCGCCCAACTGGCGCGTCGGGTTTTTGGCGGCGTCGCCCGATCTGGTGGAGCGGCTGCTCGACACCAAGCTGCTGGCCACCCTGACCACGCCCGCGCTCATGGAAAAGGCGCTGGCCTGGTGCATCGACCAGGGCCAGCTGCGCCGCCACGCCGAACGCATCCGCACCCGGCTGGACGTGGCGCGCGACCGCAGTGTCAAGCTGGCGCTGGCGGCGGGTTGCAGCTTTGCGGCCGAACCGGCCGGACTGTTTGGCTGGGTCGACACCGGCGTGGACACCGACGCGCTGGCCCAGCGCATGCTGGACGAGGGCTACCTGATCGCCCCCGGCGCCCTGTTTCACGCCCAGCGCCAGCCCGGCACGCTGATGCGCATCAACTTCGCCACCACGCAGGACGCAGCGTTCTGGAAGGTGTTTGTGCGGGTGCGCGACGCGATGCGTTGACGCGGTCGACGTGGCGGTGGGTGGGGCAACGAGCTGCCCGTCGCTTCACCCCGTCAAGCCGCGCCCAGGGCTTCCCAGCGCTCCAGCGCGGCCATCAGCTGCTCTTCGATCTGCGCGTTACGCTGCGACAGTTGCGCCGCGCGCCCCGGGTCGGTGGCGTACAACCGGCCGTCGGCCAGCTCGGCGAGGATGCGCCGCTGCTCGATCTCCAGGCTGTCGATCACGTTGGGCAGGGTGTCGAGTTCGCGCTGTTCCTTGTAGCTTCGCTTCTTCTTTAATAGCGAACTATTGAGGTTCAACGGGGACTCAGGTGCTTTTTCTTTCGGATTTTCGATTTTCACCGGCGCCACGGCAGCGCCCCCCGGTTTGGCGCCCAGCTGGCGCGCACGGCGCGACTGCGTGAGCCAGTCCTGCACCCCGCCCTCGTATTCGCGCCAGAAGCCGGGGTGGTGATCGTCGCCCTCGTAGGCAATGGTGCTGGTGACCACGTTGTCGAGAAACGTGCGGTCGTGGCTGACCAGGAACACCGTGCCGTCGTAGTTTTGCAGCAGGTCTTCGAGCAGTTCCAGCGTGTCGATGTCCAGATCGTTGGTGGGTTCGTCGAGCACCAGCACGTTGGCCGGGCGGGCGAACAGGCGCGCCAGCAGCAGCCGGTTGCGCTCGCCGCCCGAGAGGCTGCGCACCGGCGAGTTGGCGCGCGCCGGGCTGAACAGAAAGTCGCCCAGGTAGCTCTTGACGTGCTGGCGCTTGTTGCCGATTTCGATCCATTCGCTGCCGGGGCTGATGAAGTCTTCCAGCGTCGCGTCCAGGTCCAGCGCGTTGCGCATCTGGTCAAAGTAGGCCACTTGCAGATTGGCACCCTGGCGGATCTTGCCGCTGTCGGCTTGCAGCTCGCCCAAAATGAGCTTGAGCAGCGTCGTCTTGCCCGCGCCATTGGGGCCCAGCAGGCCCACCTTGTCGCCGCGCAGCAGGGTGGCGCTGAAATGGTTCACGATGATCTTGGCCGGTCCTGAGCCTGTCGAAGGGCCAAAGGCCTTGCACACGTCGGTGAGTTCGGCCACCAGCTTGCCGCTGCGCTCGCCTTGCGCGACGTCCAGCTTGACGCTGCCCAATGCCTCGCGCCGCGCCGCGCGCTGCTGGCGCAACTCGTTGAGTCGCGTGATGCGCCCCTGCGCGCGGGTGCGGCGGGCTTCCACGCCCTTGCGGATCCAGATTTCCTCTTGCGCCAGCAGTTTGTCGGCCTTGGCGCTGATCACCGCTTCCTGCGCGATCTGCTCTTCCTTTTGCAACTGGTATTGCGCGAAATTGCCCGGATAGCTGCGCAACTGCCCGCGGTCGAGCTCGACGATGCGGGTGGCCACGCGGTCCAGGAAGGTGCGGTCGTGGGTGATGGTGATCAGGCTGCCCTTGAACTCCACCAGCAGTTGCTCGAGCCATTCGATCGAATCGAGGTCCAGGTGGTTGGTGGGCTCGTCCAGCAGCAGCACGTCGGGCTGCGTCACCAGCGCCTGCGCCAGCGCCACCCGCTTGCGGTTGCCGCCCGACAGCGTGCCGATGACGGCGTCGCCTTCGAGGTGCAGGCGGTGCAGCGTCTCGGTCACGCGTTGTTCCCAGTTCCAGCCGTCGGTGTGTTCGATTTCGCTTTGCAGCGCGTCCAGGTCGCCTTCGCCGTGGGAATATTGATCAATCAGGGCGATGGTCCTTGCCAATCCGTGTTTGACTGCTTCAAATACTGTAGCGTCCACGTTGAGGACGGGCTCTTGTGCCACGTAAGCCGTGCGCAGCCCCTGCTGCACCTGCAGCGTGCCGTCGTCGGGCTTTTCAAGCCCCCCGAGGATTTTCAGCATCGAGGATTTGCCCGCGCCGTTGCGGCCGATCAGGCCGACGCGCTCCGTCGTTTCGAGCGAAAAACCGGCGTGGTCGAGCAGCGCCACGTGACCGAACGCGAGCTGCGCGTCAAGGAGGGTAATAAGTGCCATGGATGCGGGATTATCCCGCGCCGCGCGTGACCGGGCGTTTCATGCGGTTTCGCCTTCAAACGTATCACGGCGTGGGTTCGCCTTGCCGTGCGACCGCAGGGTCCGCGGCTCCCGCCTTGTCCTACGCCTGAATGCAGAACCGTTTCAAAGCCAGCGTTTGAGCAGGCCCATGACCCGCTGGAAGCGCGCGCCATACGGCGGGTACAGCAACTGGCCCGAGGCAAACCGCGACTGCACCAGCACCGGCTTTTGCTGCGTGAAGCGCAGGAAACCGGCCTCGCCATGGTAGGCGCCCCAGCCGCTTTCGCCCACGCCGCCAAACGGCAGGTTCTCGTGGGCAATGTGCAGCAGCGTGTCGTTGACCGTGACGCCGCCGCTGACCGTGCAGGCCAGCACGCGGTCCCGCGCGGCGGTGTCGGTGCCAAACCAGTACAGCGCCAGCGGGCGGGGGCGCGCGTTGACGGTCTCGATGGCTTCGTCCAGGGTGTCGTAGCTCACCACCGGCAGGATGGGCCCGAAAATCTCCTCTTCCATGAGGGTGAGGCCCGGGTGGGCGTTGAACACCAGCACCGGTTTCATCTGCCGCTGGCCCGCAACGGGGGGGCCGTCCAGCACGCCTTGCGGGTCGATCTCGCGCAATTGGGCGCCCTGCGCAGCGGCCTGCGCCAGCATGGACTGCAGCCGCGCGTGGTGGCGCTCGGTCAGGATCGCGGCGTAGTCGGGGTTGCCGGTGATGCGCGGAAACAGTCGTTGTGTGGCGGCAGCGAACGCGTCGCCAAAGGCCTGCTCAAGCCCGCGCGGCAGCAATACATAGTCGGGGGCGATGCAGGTTTGCCCGGCGTTGAGCAGCTTGCCATGCGCGATCTTGAGCGCCGCATCGGCCATGTCGCACGAGGCGTCCACGATGCATGGCGATTTGCCACCCAGCTCCAGCGTGGTGGGCGTGAGGTTGGCGGCGGCCGCGGCAGCCACCTTTCGGCCCACCGCCGTGGAGCCGGTGAACAGCAGGTGATCGAACGGCAGGCTGGCAAAGTCGTGCGCCACCGCGGCATCGCCCTCGATCACGCAAAACTCGTCCGCAGCGAAGCTGGCTTGAACCAGTTGCGCCATCAGGGCCGAGGTCCGAGGCGTCAACTCGCTGGGCTTGAGCATCACGCGGTTGCCGGCAGCGAGCGCGGTGGCCACGGGCCCCAGCGCGAGTTGAATCGGATAGTTCCAGGGCGAAATCACCCCCACCACTCCCAAAGGCTGGCGTTGCAAATAGCCGCGGGCCGGCAAAAGATAGATGGGTGTCGACACCCTCTGTGGCCGCATCCAGCGCGGCAGGTGTTTGTGCAGGTGGCTGATGAGTGCGCGCAGCACGAACAGGTCTGCCACCTCTGTGAGCTGGCGTGAGCGCACGCCGAAATCGGCATTCACTGCGTCGGCCAATGCCACGGCATTGCTCTCGATCAGGGTACTCAGGCGCAGCAGGCGCTCGCGTCGAAGCGTGAGCGGCACGTCGACTTGCGCGCGACTCGCCTGGAACTGCATGTCAAAAAGGGCGTGCAACGTAGGGATGGAGGGTGGGGAGGTGGTCATCCGCCGAATGATAGGCGCCACATTCCCTGTGACATAGAGCGGACTCCCCACTAGGCGAACCCCTGAAAATGCGGCTTCTGGAAATTTTTCGCGCAGGCCTGCCGGAGTCGATCAAAAGCCATGCTATAGTCGATGGCTCAGCTGATGACGGTGCTGCAAAGCACCAAACAGAGTCCAACTCTGACAGCGGCTGACAAGGGTTAAAAAAGTTTTGAAAAACTTGCGCCGAACGAAAAAACCGGTGTAGAATTCAAGGCTCTGCTGAAAACGACAAGCAACGCGATCTGGCAACAAATCGCAGCGAATCAAAAAAACAGCAAAGACCCCGGAAGTTGACAGGTCTTTAAAAAACGTGTCATAATTCAAGGCTCAGCTGATCGCAGCTAAGCAGCAAAACAAAGACGAAAGTCGGCGTGATGCAAACAGGTTCATTAAAAACTTACAGCCGATAAGCGTGGGCGTTTGAAGGCGATTGCCAAGTTCTTCGGAACTGGGTCTTAACTGACCTACAAACGCTCATGAGAATAGAAGTGAAGTTCACTTCAATTCCGTTTTTATGAGTTGCTCGAAAGAGCGAAAAAAATCAAGATCGAACTATAGAGTTTGATCCTGGCTCAGATTGAACGCTGGCGGCATGCCTTACACATGCAAGTCGAACGGCAGCACGGGAGCAATCCTGGTGGCGAGTGGCGAACGG
>PHCI01000034.1 GCA_002842205.1 Betaproteobacteria bacterium HGW-Betaproteobacteria-3
CGCCGCCGCCGATGGCAGCTCTCGCAGCACCCGGTGCCATGCGCGCCCCGGCAGCCACCGCTGAACCGGCTCCCGCCACGGCCGCGCCGCCTGCGACGGCCAGGCCCGCGGCACCCAGAGCCGTCCCCGCCGCCGCCCCTGCGCCAAGCTGCGGCGCACCAGAAACCAGTCCGGTGGCAATGCCCGGCCCGAAGATGCCCAGACCCAGCATCGCCAGAGCGGCAAGCATGATGACCAGCGCATGGTCGATGGACGGCTCGGTGCCGGGCGGCACCGTGAACTCGGCGAACAGGCCCGTGCCGATTCCGACGATCACAGCCAGCACCAGGACCTTGATGCCCGAGGACACCACATTGCCCAGCACCCGCTCGGCCAGGAACGCCGTCTTGTTCCATAGCGCGAACGGCACCAGCACGAAGCCCGCGAGCGTGGTCAGCTTGAATTCGATCAGCGTCACGAAAAGCTGTACCGCGAGCACGAAGAAGCTCACGATCAGCACCAGCCACGCCAGGAACAGCACGGTGATGACATCAAGGTTGGCGAACACCTCTGGAAAGCCCGTCAGATCGCTGATCTGCTTCATGATCGGAGCGCCGGCCTCCACGCCAACGCGCGCCAGCCGGCCTGGCTGCAGCAGTTCGCCTTGCGTCATCGACGAACCGGACGCCACCAGCCCAAGCCCGGCGAAAGACCGGAACACAATGCCCGACAGGCTGTTGAAGTTGTTCAGGATGAAGGCGAAGGCGCCGACGTACAGCACCTTCTTGATCAGCTTGCCGATCACGTCGTCGCCGCCGCCACTGGCGTTGCTCATCGCCCAGAAGAGGCCTGCCAGCGTCATGTCGATCACGACCAGCGTGGCGGTCAGAAACCCCACCTCGCCGCCCAGCAGGCCGAACCCGGAATCGATGTAGCGCGAGAAGACGTCGAGGAAGCGGTCAATGACCGACAGGTCGTTCATCGGTCATTCCTTGGGGACAGGTGCTGAAGCCGCTGGCGCCGACGCTGCCGGTGTGTGTTTCGGCCCGCCGCTGTTGAAGAAGCGCTGGCGCGTGGCCTCAGCCACCGCATTGCACTGGGCGTCGCCGACCTTGGCGTGGTCGGCCTTGCACTGCGCCCGCAATTCCTTCAGGCGCTCGGGATTGGCTACCAGCGACTCGACGGACTCGATGGGCGCAGGATTGCTGCAAGCGGCCAGCAACATGGCTGCGACAGCGACCAGGATCATACTTAGGAGCTGTTTCATGGTCTCCCCCTAGTTGCCGTAGAAGTTGACCGTGTGCGGCGTGTACGGCGTGCCGTCGCCCTGGAAGCGCCGGCGCACTTCGCGCGCACGCTCCTGCACCGCGACCTGCCGCGCCTGCTCCAGCGCCGCCGCGCGGTCCTGCGTGATTTGGAGCTGCTGTGCCTGCATCGCCTGGCGCGACTGCAAGGCCAGCAGCTGGTTCGTCGCCTGCATCGCCTGCAAGGCGCCGGTGGCCGACTGGCTGCGGTTCACCAGGTCTGTCAAGGTCCGCTCATCCGACGTGAAGTTCTGCACCGCCTGCGACTGCACCCTGGTCGCGGTGCGCAGTGCTTCGAGCGAATGGGTCCAGCGCGTGCGAGCATCGGTTGCCATCTGCGTGCCCGAGATGGCTGTCGTGTACGAATCGGGGTACAGCCTCCGGAAATCCGTCTCCATCTGCGCGACGTTGTAGGCCAGTCCCTGGCCCTGCTGGATCAATTGGTTCGTCGCCGACAAGGCGGCCCGCAGCTCGCCCAACGCGCTGAAATCCAGGCTTGCGAGGTTGCGCGCCTGGTTCGTCAGCGATTGCGCCTGGTTCTGCAATTGCTTGATCTGGTTGTTGATCTGCTCAAGCGTGTTGGCGGCAGTCATGATGTTCTGCGCCAGATTGGTGGGATCGATCACGACCCACTGCGCATGCGCCGCAGGCGCAAGAGCAATCAGCGATGCCGCAGCGGCGGCGAGAAGTTGATTCTTCATGGTGAGTTCTCCTAAGGTGACGAAGGAATGGACGGAAACGAAGAGATGAGGTCTGCGGCCCAATCGAGGTCGCGATGGCGCAGCCAAGCTGCTGCGAAGCCCGAGGAGGTGGCGGTAGCGGACACGGCGTCGATGGACCGTTGGTCTTCGGGCGTGGAAGCACCGGCAAAAGCCAGCGCCGCTGGCCCGAGCCCGAGGTCGAAGACGCGGTTGCCCAGCCGCGACTGGTAGTAGTAGTCCCGCTTGGGCTGTGCGGTCGCGACAATCTCGATCTGCCGGGTGTTAAGCCCGAAGCCCTCGTAGATCACGCGAATCTGCGGTTCGGTCGCCTGCGGGTTCGGCAGGAAAATGCGGCTCGCGCAGCTCTCCACGATGGCCGGCGCGATGGTGGAATCCTTGATGTCCGCGAGCGACTGCGTGGCGAAGATCACCGAGACGTTCTTCTTGCGTAGCGTCTTGAGCCACTGGCGGATGCGCGAGGCGAAAACCGGGTCGTCCAGGAACAGCCAGGCCTCATCGAGGATCAGCAAGGTCGGCGCACCATCGAAGCGCTCGTCGAAGCGGGCGAACAGGTAGCTCAGGACCGCCAGCACGGCGGCCTTGCTGTGCATCAGCTCTTCCATCTCGAAGCCCTGCACAGATGCAGTACCGAGCCGGTCCGTATCGGCATCGAGCAGCTTTCCGTGGGCGCCGCCGAGCACGTAAGGTTTGAGGGCTTGCCGTAGTGCGTTGGACTGCAGCAGCACCGACAGGCCTGTCATGGTTCGCTGTTCCACGGGCGCGCTGGCCAAGCTGTTGAGCGCAGACCAGACGGCGTCTTTCTCGGGCGGGCCGACGGCGATGCCTTCCTGAATCAAACGCCCCTCGATCCACTCGGCTGCCCAGGTTCGGTAGCCGTCCTGGTCGATGCGAGCCAGCGGCTGGAAAGCAATGGCTCCGTCCGCGCCCAGGTCATAGTGCTCGCCACGGAGCCCCAAGATCGTGGCCCGCATAGAGCGCCCCATGTCGAAGGCGAAGATGCGCGAACCCGGGTAGCGGCGGAACTGCATCGCCAACGTGGCGAGCAGCACCGACTTGCCCATGCCGGTTGGCCCGACGATCAGCGTGTGACCAACGTCGCCGATGTGCGTGACCAGGCGAAACGGCGTGGCTCCATCGGTTCGGGTGACGATCAACGGCGGGCCATCAAGATGCGCATTGCGCTCCGGACCGGCCCACACAGCCGACACCGGCATCAGGTGCGCGAGGTTCAGCGTCGAGACAATCGGCTGTCGCACATTCGCATAGGCGTGGCCCGGCACCGACGACAGCCAGGCGTCAACCGCATTCAGGGTCTCGGGGATTGTGACGAAGCCGCGGCCCTGGATGGCTCGCTCCACGGCACGCAGCTTCTCGTCGGCCGCCGTCGCGTCCGCATCGAGTACGGTCACTGTGGCCGTTACGTAACCGAAGGCCAACTGGTCGCTGCCCAGCTCCTGCAGCGCCGCGTCGGCGTCCGATGCCTTGTTGGACGCATCCGAATCCACCAGCGGGCTCTCCTGCTGGAAGATGGTCTCGCGCAGCAGCGCGACGATGTTCTTGCGCTTGGCGAACCACTGGCGGCGCAGGCGCCGCAGTTCCTTCTCCGCCTCGGCCTTGTCAAGGCAGAGAAAGCGGGTGCTCCAGCGGTAGGCGAAGCCAAGGCGATTCAGGTCATCGAGCAGGCCCGGCCAGGTTGATGTCGGAAACCCGCGCACCGACAGCACACGCATGTGATGGTTCCCCAACATCGGCGCAAGGCCGCCCACCAACGGTTCGTCGGCCAGCAGCGCATCCAGGTGCATGGCTACCTCGGGCACGGCCACCGCATGCCGGCGCGTGGACACGCACCCATGCAGGTAGGTCAGGGTCTGCGCATCGTCGAGCCACGACGCCTCCGGCATCACGCCGTCGAGCAGGCCGAAGAAGCGTTCGGTCTCCGATACGAAAGCTTCAAGTCGCTCACGCCAATCCACGCCTTCGGACCGGTGGTTCTCGTACAGCAGCCGGGCGGCGCGCGCCTTCGACTCCTCCGGCGGTAGGTAGAGCAGCGTGAGATGGTAGCTGCTCTCGAAGTGGCTGGCGTCTTCCTCGAAGGCGGCGCGGCGCTCTTCGTCAACCAGCCAGGAGAGCGGCTCGGGAAAGTCCGAATCGGGATAGTCAGCCGCTTCGCGCCGCTCTGCGTCGACGAACAAGGCCCAGCCTGAGCCGAGACGCCGCAGCGCGTTGTTGAGGCGCGCCGACGTGGCGATCAGTTCACCCTGCGTCGCGCTGTCCAGATCCGGCCCGCGGAACCGCGCCGTGCGCTGGAACGAGCCATCCTTGTTGAGTACGACGCCCGGCGCTACCAGTCCGGCCCACGGCAGCCAGTCGGCCAGCAGCGCCGGGCGCTTGCGGTATTCGGTGAGGTTCAACATCGTGACCTCACACGTCCAGCAGTTGCCGGTGCTTGATGTGCCGCGAGAAGACCTGCATGAACTGCGGGTCCAGACGCGCACCCCAGACAGCCAGCGAGTGCCCGACGATCCACAACACCAGACCGGGCAGCCAGAGCTGCAGGCCCAAGCCGACGGCGGCGGCCAAGGTGCCGTTGGCAATTGCCACGGTGCGCGGCGCACCGCCCAGCAGGATCGGTTCGGTCAGCGACCGGTGCAGCGGCACTTCAAAGCCGGCGATGGTTCCGGGCGCCGTGCTCATGCCAGCACCGCCCCACCCGTGAAACTGAAGAAGGTCAGGAAGAAACTGGACGCCGCGAACGCGATCGACAGTCCAAACACGATTTGGATCAGCTTGCGGAAGCCGCCACTGGTGTCGCCGAAGGCCAGCGCGAGGCCAGTCGAGATGATGACGATCACCGCAATGATCCGTGCCACGGGCCCCTGGATGGATTCGAGCACCGACTGCAGCGGTGCCTCCCAAGGCATGTTCGAGCCGGCCGCGTGCGCGGGCAGCGCCACGGCCAGCAGCAGCGCCGCTGCGGCAGCAATGTGGAGAAGCGGTTTTACGGGAATGCGTGAAGTTGTCATGAAGGATCTCCTGTGGAGGACGGGTTGGACGGAGGAAGGGACGGGAAGGAAAACAGCTCGGTATCGAGTTGGTAACCGTGGCTGTCATGGCCGATGACGCGCGCGATCTCGCGCACGCGGCGCGCCCGGCCGCGGCCGGCGATGAAGACGATGACGTTGACCGCCTCGGCGATCAGGGCGCGAGGGACGGTCACACTGACCTCCTGCACCAGTTGTTCCAGCCGGGTGAGCGCGCCGTGCGCCGAACCGGCATGCACGGTTGCAATGCCGCCGGGATGCCCGGTTCCCCAGGCCTTCAGCAAGTCGAGTGCTTCCGAACCTCGCACCTCGCCGACAACGATGCGGTCGGGTCGTAGCCGCAAGGTGGCGCGCACTAGGTCGGCCATGGTGCTCACGCCCGGCTCCGTGCGCATGCCGACGTGGTCGTCGGAGCGGCACTGGAGTTCCACCGTGTCTTCGAGGATCAGCACGCGGTCGCGCGTCTCGGCGATCTCATCGAGCAAGGCATTGGCGAGCGTCGTTTTGCCGGTGCTGGTACCGCCTGCGATGACGATGTTCAGGCGCTCGCGTACCGCACGTCGCATGAACGCCGCCTGGTCCTCGGTCATCACGCCATCGGCCACGTACTGGGCGAGCGTCATGATGCGTAGCGCCCGCTTGCGGATTGCGAAAGACGGAGCACGTACGACGGGCGGCAGCACCCCAAGGAACCGTTCGCCAGTCTCAGGCAGCTCGGCCGACAGGATCGGTGCGCCCGCATGCACCTCCGTGCGCACGTGCGCGGCCACCAGTCGGATGATTCGCTCAGCCACGGCTGGCGGCAACGCCGCGCCAGTGGCTTCGCGGCCCGTGCCCAGCCGGTCCACCCAGAGCGAGCCATCCGGGTTCAACAGGACTTCGACGACTTCCGGGTCATCGAGCGCTGCCGCGATCTCTGGCCCCATGGCCGTGCGCAACATGCGGATGCGCCGTTCCAAGGAGGCGTCCATGGTGTTCGGTTCAGGCGGATTCACGTTGAACCTCCCCGGGGCCAGTACCCAGCTCCACCTGAGCGCCCGGCTGCTTCGGTTCGGCAGCTTCAGCGGGTTCGATGTCTTCATGGACTTCGCGCACCAGGCTGCGTCCGCGCTGGATGTGGCGTGCGAGCTGTTCGATGAACTGCGCGTAGCGGGCTCGGCCCTGAGCGCGGGCGGCCTCTTGCTGCCCTTCCGGAACGGGAATTGACACCGTCAGGAAATAGCGGATGTAGAGGGCGGTCGTCTCGATCAGCACGTTCTGATCGCGCTCCAGCCGGTCGAACTGGCGCGAGAGACAGTCCAGGCGCTTGGCGATGGCCGCCTCGCGTTGGTCCTCGCCGTCGGGCGAAAGGAACGAGGCCAGCGCGGCGGCGATCACAGCGGACTTCGACACGCCCTTGTGCGCCGCAACCTGGTCCAGGCGTTTCGCATGGTCCGGTTCGATGAAGATATTTAGGCGGGCGCGGGTCATAGGGCGATCCCGTCATCAGGGTCCAGTGCGGCCAGGCGCGCGGTGCGCATCAGTTGCCGGTCCACGTCCTGCGGCCGCAGCGGCACGTCGTCTTCGTCGTCGAGCACCAACAGGCCGTCTGGGTCTGGAAGCGACGGTGCATCGGCGGCGACATCCAGTTCGGGCTTGAGCTGATGGCCACCCTCGTCGGCAAGGCCGCTGGCTTCTCCGGCTGAAGAAGGTATCCGCGCTGCCAGCGGTGACAGTCCGCTCCAGTCGTCAGGCCGTGCCGCGGGCCGGTCTGCATAGACGCCTTCGGCCAGCGCTGGCGTAGGCAGGACACGCGAGGTGAAGTTCCGGTCCTGGTAGTACCGCAGCTTCTTCGCCCTGATCGGCGGATGGCCGGAGACCATCACCACCGCGTCGTCCGGCGGCAGTTGCATCACCTCCCCGGGCGTGAGCAGCGGCCGGGCCGTCTCCTGGCGCGACACCATCAGGTGGCCGAGCCAGGGCGCGAGTCTGTGGCCCGCATAGTTGCGCTGGGCTCGCAGCTCGGTTGCCGTGCCAAGCGCCTCGGAAATGCGCTTGGCCGTTCGCTCATCGTTGGTCGCGAACGCGATGCGCACGTGGCAGTTGTCCAGGATCGAATGGTTCTGGCCATAGGCCTTGTCGATCTGGTTGAGCGACTGCGCGATCAGGAAAGCGCGCAGGCCGTAGCCCGCCATGAAGGCAAGAGCGCTTTCGAAGAAGTCCAGCCGGCCCAGTGCCGGGAACTCGTCGAGCATCAAGAGCAGCTTGTGCTTGCGAGCGATGCCGTCCGAGCCATCCAGCGATTCGGTCAGGCGCCGGCCTACTTGGTTGAGGATCAAGCGGATCAGTGGCTTGGTGCGGCTGATGTCCGAGGGTGGAACGACCAAGTAGAGCGACACCGGATGCGCGGCCGAAATCAGGTCCGCGATGCGCCAGTCGCAGCGTGACGTGACTTCAGCCACTGTGGGATCACGGTACAGGCCCAGGAAGCTCATGGCGGTGGACAGCACACCCGAGCGCTCGTTGTCGCTTTTGTTCAGCACTTCTCGCGCAGCCGAAGCGACGACGGAATGGACCTCTTCGCCGAGATGTCCGGTGGTCATCATCCGGTGCAATGTCACCTCGAACGGGCAGGCCGGGTCCGACAGGAAGTTGGCAACACCGCGCAGCGTTTTGTCCTCGCTGGCGTAGAGCACGTGCAAGATGGCACCGACCAGCAGAGCGTGACTGGTCTTCTCCCAATGGTTGCGCCGCTCCAGCGCGCCTTCGGGATCAACCAGGATGTCGGCGATGTTCTGCACGTCGCGGACCTCGTGCATGCCGCGTCGCACTTCGAGCAGTGGGTTATACGCAGCCGACTTCGCATCGGTCGGGTTGAATAGCAGGCAATGTGAGAAGCGTGAGCGCCAGCCCGCAGTAAGGTTCCAGTTCTCGCCTTTGATGTCGTGGATTACGGCCGAGCCCGGCCAGGACAATAGCGACGGCACCACCAAGCCCACGCCCTTGCCGGATCGCGTCGGGGCAAAGGCCATCACATGCTCCGGACCTTCGTGGCGAAGGTAGTCAGCGTCCTTGTGCGCGGTCTTGCCAAGGAACACGCCGGCAGGCCGGGTCAGGCCAGCTTTGGCGATCTCTTCACGTTCGGCCCATCGAGCGGAGCCGTAAGTCGTGACCTGTTTGGCCAGGCGCGAACGCCATACCGCCATGCCGATGGCAGCGCCGGTGGCAAGCATGCCGCTTGATGCGGCGATAATCCCGCCGCGCTCAAAGACCTTGGGTGCGTAGGCGCCATAGAAATACCACCACTCGAACAGCTTCCACGGCTCATAGACCGCCATACCGGAAACGTCGAACCAAGGCGGGCCCAGCCGGGCCTGGTGGCCCAGCGCATGCGCCGTCCATTGCGTGCCCGCCCAGACGCCGCCAAGGGCGACACCCAGCACCACAAAGACCTGTCCGAACAATATGCCTGTCGCACCCCGGCTCGACATGAACTACTACTCCTTTACGTCTCAATTCCAGTGCGCATGTGCCGCAACGGCACCGCTTGCCCGAGTCTGGAATCGAGTCGCCAAAACACACACCCATCGGGGCGTGATGGAGCGGGGTGAGGAGTACGCCTACGGAGATCGCCGCCTCGGACAGGATGAAATGCAGGACTCTTCCCCTGCAAACTCATCAGCGGACCACTAGCATCGCGAAGGATGCTGTCGATGTCTAAGGCCGATGGCGCCGCACCGTACACATGCTGGCGCGAGAGTCGTAACGATCACTACAAAGTTTTGACGTGTGCAACGAATCGTTGCAGTGCGTCGGGTAGGCCAAAGCGCTGGTGCTTGTGCAGCACGAAGGTGGTGATGCGCTCGTCCTCGTGCAGCGGCACGGCCACGATGTCTGAGCGGCACAACGTGGCAATGTGGCCCGCGTCACCCACCCCCACCCCCATGCCGGCAGCGATGCGCGTTACGTAGCCGTTCAGGGTGCTGGCTTCGCCGGCGATTGTTGGGCTCGCCGTATGGCGCTGCAATATTGCTCGCATCTGCTGCGACAGGCCCGGTTGGCGGCCAGCATGATAGGACAGCAGTGGAAAGGCAAGCAGTTCCGCGAGAGCAAGCTCTGGCCGGGATGCCAGCTCATGCCCAGGCGGAAGAAGCGCCATAGCCGCATAGCTCCACGCTGGCTGCTGTGCAATAGCGTCGTCCTCCGGCACACCGAAGGAGAATCCCGCATCGAGCTCCTCACGCTGCAACGCCTCCGCTAATTCCGACGCACGCATCTCTGTCAGCTCAAGCTGGATCTCCGGGGCCACCCCGCGCCAGCTGACCAGGCAGTCAGAGAGCTTGGGCTGGGCGACTCCGTCAGCCACACCAATGCGCAACGGCGCGCGGAATCGGGCATCTGTCTCACGCACGGCGCGCTGAGCGCGCTCCATGCGGATGAACACTTTGCGGGCCTCATTCAACGTAAGCGGTCAACCAACCACGTCTTCCCATAGAGCACCTGAGAGAGGAAGCTACGTGTCCATGTAGAACAAGGTGGACACGTATGTCAGAGATCG
>PHCI01000027.1 GCA_002842205.1 Betaproteobacteria bacterium HGW-Betaproteobacteria-3
CGCCGTGCCACAAGGCCAGCGGCTGCCGGTGATGGCGCCAGCCCAGGCCCGGCCCGCGCCGCTGGCCGACCGCCCGCGCGGCGCCGAATCCGACAGCGCGGTGATGGCGGTGCCGGTGCGCCGCCAGCCCGAGCCCCGCGAGGCCATGAGCGCCACAGTGCCCGAGGTGCAGCGCACCGAAGAGGGTGATTTCTGGCACCAGACGGTGCAGCAACTGGTGGCGGCCGAGGCCATCAACGCGCTGGTGCGCGAGCTGGCGCTGCAGTCGCAGCTGGTGGCGCGCGACACCGGCCACTGGCTGCTGCGGGTGGAGCGCGAGTCGCTCAACCAGCCCGCCAGCCGCGAGCGCCTGCAAAATGCCCTGGCGGCGGCGGGCCACGCCGTCACGCTGGGGGTCGAGGTGGGCCGCGTGACCGACAGCCCGGCACGACGCAACGCGCTGGCCGCCGCCGAGCGCCAGCGTGCCGCCGAGGCGGCTATCCTCAACGATCCGTTTGTTCAATCCATGATGCGGGAGTTTGGCGCGAAAATCGTGCCGGGCAGCATCCAGTCTGTTTAAGGAAATCCCATGTTCAACAAAGGTCAACTCGCCGGACTCATGAAGCAGGCCCAGGCCATGCAGGACAACCTCAAGAAAGCCCAGGACGAGCTGGCCTTCATCGAGGTCGAAGGCGAGGCCGGCAACGGGCTGGTCAAGGTGCTGATGACCTGCAAGCACGACGTCAAGCGCATCACCATCGACCCGAGCCTGCTGGCCGACGACAAGGACATGCTCGAAGACCTGGTGGCCGCCGCCTTCAACGCCGCGGTGCGCCAGGCCGAAGAGACGTCGCAGGCCAAGCTGGGCAAGCTCACGGCGGGGATGCCAAGCCTCCCCGGCGGCATGAAATTCCCTTTTTGACGCTACTGCGCGGCTGTGATGCTTCGTTGGGCGGTGCTCGGAATCCTCACGTACCTTTAGTACGTTCCGGTTCCTGCGCTCCGTCCGCCTCGCCTGACAGCCGCTCGCGACGCGTCACCACGCTGCACCCCACCACGCTGCACCCCACCACGCTGCACCCCACCACGCTGCACCGCACTACACCACATCGCCCCGCACCACATCGCATCGCATCGAACCGTTTCACGTCCCCACACACCCAGCCGCCCCACTTTGCGCGCCAACATGCCATGTCCGACACCCATTCGCTTGAAGCGCTGATCCAGGCGCTGCGCCGCTTGCCGGGGGTGGGGGCCAAGTCGGCCTCGCGCATGGCGTTTCACCTGCTGCAGCACGACCGCGAGGGCGCGCAGTACCTGGCGCAGGCGCTGCAGCGTGCGGCCAGCGAGGTGCGGCATTGCACGCTGTGCCACACCTTCACCGAGGCCGAGGTGTGCAGTACCTGCCTGGACACGCAGCGCGACCAGAGCAAGCTGTGCGTGGTCGAAACCCCGGCCGACCAGTCGGCGGTGGAACGCACACTGGCCTACCGGGGCCTGTACTTCGTGCTGATGGGCAAGCTCAGCCCGCTGGACGGCATCGGCCCCAACGACATCGGCCTGCAAAAGCTGTTTGACCGTGCCTGCGACGGCACGGTGGCCGAGGTGATCCTGGCCACCAACTTCACGGCCGAGGGCGAGGCCACGGCGCATGTCATCGCCCAGGGCCTGAAGGCGCGGGGCCTGCAGGTCACGCGGCTGGCCCGCGGCGTGCCGGTGGGCAGCGAGCTGGAGTACGTGGACCTGGGCACCATCGCCCACGCGCTGGTGGACCGGCGCTGAAGCGGCGCTGTGTTGACCGCGATGCGGCCTTGATGCGACCTCGGTGCGGCGGTTGGGCGTTTCGTTGATAATTCCTGAATTCATAGCTGACCATGACCATTTGGCGGGGGCCAGGGTCATTTTTTATTCATAAAACCTGAAAGTGACCGCGTCATGACGTTTGCCCGATTCACCCTGGCCTATTGGAGCGTGCTGGCCGCGGCCCTCCTTCCCATCGTGTGCACCGGCATTGCCAAATATGGCGCCATTGGCAAGCCGCGCCGCGACGGTGGTTACGACAACGCCGACCCGCGTGCCTGGCTGGCGCGCCAGACCGACTGGCGCGCCCGCGCCAATGCCGCGCAGGCCAACAGTTTTGAGGCGCTGCCGTTCTTCATCGGGGCGGTGGTCATCGCGCACCAGCTGGGCGCGTCGCAGGTGCGACTCGATGTGCTGGCGTTCATTTACATCGTGTTGCGACTGCTCTACATCATGATGTACGTGGCGGGCCTGCCCATGATGCGCACCGTGGTCTGGACGCTGGCCTTCTTTGTCAACGTGGCGATCCTCTTCACCGGCTACCGCTGACGCCATTCAACTTACGTGGAAACCCGCACGGGATGTTCCCGATGCGATGCGGGCAGGGCGTCGCTACGCTCAAAGGCAATCCACAAGAATGAGAGAGGCTCCCCATGCACCGCATCCCCCTCAACCGCAGGCATTTTGGCGCTCTGGGCGCTGCCGCAGCGGCCATGCTGGCCACGCCCATGCTGTGCGCACAGTCGCGGCTTGAGAAGAGCAAGGTGGCCATTGCCGTGGGTGGCAAGGCCTCGTTTTACTACCTGCCCCTGACCATCGCCGAGCAACTGGGCTACTTCAAGGCAGAAGGGCTTGAGGTCGAGATCAGCGACTTTGCCGGCGGCTCGCGCGCCTTGCAGGCGGTGGTGGGCGGCTCGGCCGACGTGGTGAGTGGCGCTTACGAGCACACCATCAACCTGCAGAGCAAGGGGCAGATCTTCCAGGCGTTTGTGCTGCAGGGCCGCGCACCGGCGATTTCCATGGCGGTGTCCACCCGCACCATGGCGTCGTACAAGACGGTGGCCGATCTCCGGGGCAAAAAAATCGGCGTCACTGCGCCGGGCTCGTCCACCAACATGGTGGCCAACCTGGTGCTCTCGCGGGCGGGCCTGAAGGCCGGCGACGTGAGCTTCATTGGCGTGGGCACCTCGGCCGGTGCGCTGGCCGCGATGCGCTCCGGGCAGATCGACGCCATCAGCAACATCGATCCTGTGATGACCATGCTGGAGCAAAAAGGCGATGTGAAGGTTATCGCCGACACCCGCACGCTCAAAGGCACACAGGAGGTGTTTGGCGGCCCGATGCCGGCCGGCTGCCTGTATGCCCCGCTTGATTTCACCCAGAAAAACCCGGGCACCTGCCAGGCCCTGGCCAACGCCATGGTGCGCGCGCTCAAATGGCTGCAGACGGCGGGCCCGAGCGACATCATCAAGACCGTGCCCGAGTCCTACCTGCTGGGTGACCGTGGCTTGTATCTGGCCGCTTTCGACAAGGTGCGCGAAGCCATCGCGATCGACGGCGTCATCCCGGACGAAGGGGCCAAGACCGCATTGCGGGCGCTGTCCAGCTTTGACGCCAACATCAAGCCTGAAAAAATCGAACTCGCCCGTACCTACACCAACGAATTTTCCCGCAAGGCCAAAGACAAATTCAAGGCATGAGCGCCTTGGGGCTTCAGGCCACCGTTGTGAACAGCGGTGCGCCCGCGCTGGCGCTTCGCGACATCACCTGTACCTTTCGCGCCAACGACGGCTCGGCGCGCGGCTACACCGCGGTGGGCCACACCAGCCTGCAGGTGGGTGCGGGCGAATTTGTGTCGGTGGTGGGGCCCACCGGCTGCGGCAAATCGACCCTGCTCAACATCGGCGCTGGCCTGCTGGCCCCCACGGAGGGCGACGTGCGGGTGTTCGGCGAGCCGCTGTCGGGCGTCAATGCGCGAGCGGGCTACATGTTCCAGTCCGACGCCTTGCTGCCCTGGCGCACGGCGCTCGATAACGTCATGCTGGGCCTGCAATACCGCGGCGTGCCCGACGCCGACGCCCGCGAACAGGCCAACCGCTGGCTGCAGCGCGTGGGCCTGGGGGGGTTTGGCGCCCATTTCCCGCATGAGCTGTCGGGCGGCATGCGCAAGCGCACGGCGCTGGCGCAGGTGCTCGCACTCGACCCCGACATCATCCTGATGGACGAGCCGTTTTCGGCGCTCGACATCCAGACCCGCCAGCTCATGGAGAACGAGGTGCTGGCGCTGTGGGCCGAAAAGCGCAAGGCCGTGCTGTTCATCACCCACGATCTCGACGAAGCCATTGCCATGAGCGACCGCGTGGTGGTGCTGTCGGCCGGGCCGGCCACGCACCCCATTGGCGAGTTCATGATCGACCTGCCGCGCCCGCGCGACGTGGCCGAGGTGCGCAACCAGCCGCGCTTTGTCGAACTGCACGCGCAAATCTGGGCGGTGCTGCGCGAAGAGGTGCTCAAGGGCTACGCGCAGCAACTGACCAAAACGCCATGAACACATTGCTGCAACGCCTCAAACCGGCGCAAGGCAACCTGCGCGCCTGGCAACTGGCCGTGCTGGTGGTGTTTGTGCTGGCCTGGCACGTGGCGTCGCGCGACGCGCAACTGGCTTTCTTTGTGGGCGAACCCATCAAGGTGGCCGGGCGCGTGTGGTCGTGGTTCATGCCGTTTGGCTTTGGCGAAAGCGCCCTGTTTCCGGACGGTCTGCCGGGTCGGGCCGACATTTACCTGCACCTGGGCGTCACGCTGCTCGAAACCGTGCTGGCCTTCGGTATCGGCACCGTGCTGGGCCTGGCCTGCGGGCTGTGGCTGGCCCTGGCGCCGACGGCCAGCGCCATCCTGGACCCGTACATCAAGGCGCTGAATTCCATGCCGCGCGTGATCCTGGCGCCGATTTTTGCAATGTGGTTTGGCCTGGGCATCTGGAGCAAGGTGGCGCTGGCGGTCACGCTGGTGTTTTTCATCGTGTTCTTCAACGTGTACCAGGGCGTGCGCGAAGTCAGCCCGGTGGTGCTGGCCAACGCCCGCATGCTGGGCGCCAACCAGCGCCAGCTGTTGCGCACCGTCTACCTGCCCAGTGCCACCAGCTGGGTGTTTTCCAGCCTGCACACCTCGGTGGGGCTGGCCTTTGTGGGCGCGGTGGTGGGCGAATACCTGGGCTCGGCGCGGGGGGTGGGTTACCTGATCCTGCAGGCCGAGGGCACGTTTGATGTCAACACGGTGTTTGCCGGCATCGTGGTGCTCACGGCCTTTGCGCTGGTGCTCGACAGCATCGTGGGCCGGGCCGAGCGGCGCCTCATGCGCTGGCAGCCGCGGCAGGGCAACACCGACAAGCTTTGAGCCCTCGCCGGGAGCTATTGTATTGGTAGCAAACTTTCGCCATTTCACGGGGGATTGGTGTCGATTTTGCTTATAATTTGAGCGGCCCACCCTTCGTGGGATACTGGCCCGCGGCGCTGTCAACCCTTTCATTCCCTCGATCCCATGCAAAGCACCCCCTGGCCAGACTCCTTGCGGGCGTACCTGCGGCAGGCGCGCGGGGTACTGCTGCCCGCCGGGCTGATCTTGCTGGGCCTCATGCTGCTGCCGCTTTCGGGCTCGCTGGGGCAGGCATTGCCCGCCTTGCTGCCGGCCCACCTCGTTTTCGAGCTGTTGGCCGTGGTGGTGGCGACGCTGATCGCCGTGTCCACCTGGCATGCACTGGAGCCGCGGCGCTGCGAACGCGACTGCATCCTGATTGCGGGTTTTCTCACGGTGGCTGTGCTCGACCTGGCGCATGCGCTGAACTACGGCGGCCCCACCGGGCTGGACGTCGAAGCAGCCCCACTGCGCAGCATTTTTTTCTGGCTTGCGGCGCGCAGCGTGGCGGTGGTCACGCTGTTGTTGCTGGCGCTGGACAGGGGCCCGCTGCTGAGCCGGCGCGCCGCGCTGGGCGTGGCGGCCGTGATGTCGCTGGCCTTGCTGTGGGTGGGGTATTTCCACCTGGACTGGTTTGCGTTGACGTATGTGCCCGGCCTGGGCCTGACTCCGTTCAAGGTCGGCTACGAGATGGTGTTGAGCGGGCTCAATGTGGTTGCGGCGGTGTTGTTCGTCGTCCGCGCCAGCCCGCAAGCCACCGAACGCGCCCGCATGCTGGCCAGCGCCTGCCTGTTGCAGGCCATGGGCGGGCTGTTGTTCACACGTTATGTGTCGGTCGCCGACTTTATCAATGGCGCGGGGCATGTTTTCAAGATCGTGGCCTACGGCTACCTTTACCGCGGCCTGTACCTGGCACAGATCCGGCGGCCGTTCCAGAAAGTGCAGGAGGCCGAGCGGCAGTTGCGCGAAGCCTCGTCAGCGCTCGCCGCCCAGCGTGAGGCCCAGGCCCTGACCCTGGCGTCGGTGAGCCAGGGCATTGCCCGGTTTGGTGCGGATGGCCGTCTCCAGTTCTTCAATCCGCGTTTGACGGAGCTGCTGGATTTGCCCGAGTCGGTGATTTTCATCGGTGTCCACGGGCACGACATCGCCGACTTCCAACTCGCGCGTGGCGACATGGACGACGTCCCGGGTTTCTCGGACCCGACGGTCCCTGGCCTGATCCGGGCCAAGGAATTCGACCGCATACCCGGCTGCTACGTGCGCCAGAGTCCGACCGGCCGGACCATCGAGGTGCGTGCACTGGCCCTGCCCGACGGCGGCATGTTGCGCACCTACACCGACGTGTCGGACTATCAGCGCCTGAACGACGCCTTGAAGATCGAACGCGAGCGGCTCACCAACCTCCTCGCCGGCACCCAGGCCGGCACCTGGTTCTGGAATGCCCAGACCGACGAAGCCGAGGTTGACGAGCGCTGGGCCGCGATGATCGGGTTCACGGCGGCAGAGTACCGCGAAGCGCATGGCACCCGGTGGCTGCATCGCGTGCACCCGGACGATCTGCCGCGTGTGCGCGACACCGTGATGCGGCACCTGCGCGGCGAAACCAACTTTCTGCAGGTGGAGTTCCGGTCGCTGCACAAGGACGGCCACTGGGTGTGGATTCAGTCGCGCGGGCAGGTCCATGCCCGTGGCGCCGACGGCCGGGCCCTGAATGCTTCGGGCATTCACCTGGACATCAGTGTCCTCAAGGCCACCGAGGCAGCGCTGGTCGAAACTTTCGAGCGGCTGCGCGAGAACACGCGGCAACTCGAAACCACGCTGGACAGCATCAGCCAGGGGATCGTGCTGATCGACGCGGCAGGGCGCATTGTCACGTTCAACCGGCGGGCCGCCGAATTGCTCGACCTGCCCGAAAGCGTGATGACCGACCGGCCAACGCACGCCGAGGTCATCGAAATCCAGCGCGCGCGAGGCGATTTCGGGCCTGACAATGTCTGGGTGGAGCCGCATGCGCGAACCTATCTGTCGACGCGGGACCCCACCATCCTGCCCGAAACCTATGTGCGGCGCACCCGTCAAGGCCGCGCCATCGAGGTGCGCACCAAGCAGTTGCCACAGGGCGGCATGGTGCGCACGTTCACCGACGTGACCGACTACGTGAACACCCTGGAGGCGCTGGAGCGCGATGTGACCCAACGTGTCGCGGCCGAGGCCGAAATCAGGCTCCTGAACGAGTCGCTGGAGCAGCGAGTGGCCGAGCGCACGGCCGAACTGGAGCGGTCCATGAAAGACATGGAGGCCATTTCCTATTCGATCGCCCACGATCTGCGGGCACCGCTGCAGGCGGTCAATGGCTTTGTGAGTCTGGTGGCGCAGCGCGAAAAAGACCAGATTTCCGAGGCCAGCCGCAAGCTGATTCACCGCATCCTGGCGGCGTCGCGCAACATGGCGCAAATGATCGACGACTTGCTGGCCTTGTTCCGGGTGGTGCGGGCCGAGCTGGTCACGTCACCGGTGGACATGGCCGCGCTGGCGCAGACCACCGCCGAGGCCCTGGGGGCCTCGAACACCCGGGCGCGTGTGTCGATTGGCCATCTGCCAGCCGCCATGGGCGACGCCACCTTGCTGCGGCAGGTGTTCCTGAACCTGATTGACAACGCTTTGAAGTATTCGCGCGATGCGGCGGCGCCGCAGGTCGAGGTCGGCCATGATTCGGCCAGCGGCGCCTATTTCGTGCGCGACAATGGTGTGGGGTTCGACATGGCCTACGCCGGAAAGCTGTTTGGCGTGTTCCAGAGGCTGCATGCGGTCACGGAATTCCAGGGCAGCGGCGTGGGTCTGGCGGTGGTGGCGCGCATTGTCGAGCGGCACGGGGGGCGGATCTGGGCCGAAGCGGCCGTGGGGCAGGGCGCCACGTTCTACTTCACGCTCGGGCCCGCCGCCGGACACTGAGGCGCAACGTCACGGGCGCCGGGCCCTGGCCCGTTTGCCGCTTCGTGGCGCGGCCTTGCGTCCCGACTTCGCCGTGCTGCGGGAGGCTTTGGCCCGGATGGGCACATAAACGACCAGCTTCTGCCCGGCCTTGAGCGCCACATTCATGTGCATCTGGTTCCAGTCGGCGACGCTGTCGGCGCTCACGCCGTAGCGTTTGGCCAGGCGCCCGAGGGAGTCGCCCTTGCGGGCCGTGACCACCGTGCGGCGCGAGGCCACTTCGGGTGCCAGCGCCATCTGGGCATGGTCGGCGACTTGACCGCTCACGTCGGCCGATACGCGCTCGCCGCGCGGCACCAGCAGGGTGGAGCCGGCCTTGATCAGCATGCGTGGCGGAATGTTGTTGAGGCTGCGCAGCTCACTCTCGGCCATGCCAACGCGCTTCGCTGCATCGGCCGGTTTCATGGTGGTGGGGGCCGTCCAGGCCGTCCAGCTGGCCAGACGCGTGCTGTTGTAGCTGGCCAGGTTCTGCCGGAAGATGGCGGCGTTGTCCCAGGGCAACAAGATCTGCGGCGTGCCGGCCGCCAGGATCACGGGCCGGTGCGCGGACGGGTTCAGGGCCTTGAAATCTTCGATCCGGACTTCGGCCAGCCGCGCGGCCAGCGCCACGTCGATGTCGCGCTGGATCGCGACCGACTGGAAATACGGGTGGTTGCCGATGTCGGGCAACTGTGCGCTGAAAGCCGCCGGATGGGCAATGATGTTTTTGACGGCCTGCAGCTTGGGCACGTAATAGCGGGTTTCGGCCGGCATGTTGAGGTCGGTGTAAGCCGTGCCCAGGCCGGCGCGCTGGTTTTTGGCAATGGCGCGGCCCACACTGCCTTCACCCCAGTTGTAGGCGGCCAATGCCAGATGCCAGTCGCCAAACATGCCGTACAGTTTTTGCAGGTAATCGAGGGCGGCCCGAGTGGAGGCCAGCACGTCGCGCCGGTCGTCGCGGAACACGTTCTGGCGCAGCTCGAAGTGCTTGCCGGTGGCCGGCATGAACTGCCACATGCCTGCCGCCTTGGCGCTGGAGACCGCTTGCGGGTTGAACGCGCTCTCAATAAAGGGCAGCAGCGCGAGTTCGGTGGGCATGTTGCGCAGTTCAAGCTCTTCCACGATGTGGAAAAGGTATTTGCTGGACCGGTCGGTCATGCGCTGCAGGTAGTCGGGCCGGGTGGCGTACCACTGCTCGCGGTCACGCACCAGATCGCTTTCCAGGTTGGGCATGGCAAAGCCGCGGCGGATGCGTTCCCACAGGTCGGCCGGTGGTGTCAGCTGGGCCACGGCCATGGAAGCCGCCTGTTCGGCCGAAATGGGTTGCAGCGGCCCGTCGGGGATGACCGGGGGCAGCCTCGGCGGGGCAGTGACCGGCACGGTCGCGGCGGTGGGTGCTGTGGAAACGGTGGTTTCGGGGGCGGAGCCGGGAGCGGGCGTGGTGGCCAACGTCGTGCTGGTGTTGGCGCAGCCCGCCAGCCACAGCGAACCGGCCAGGCACAGGACAGAGAGAAATTTCATCGAAATCCGTTTTTCCATTCTCGAAGCGCGGCAAAGATGCCCGCCTCGTCGTGTGCCGAAGGATCAAACTGCGCGACGGACCGGACCACCGTGGGCAGGCGGCTGCGCAGGAACGGGTTGATGCGCCGCTCCAGCTCGATGGACGACGGCAAGGTCGGGGCCAGGCGCTTGCGCAGCGCCTCGCAGTGTGCCACGTGGTGCGCCAGGTCGGCGTTGCCGGGCTCGACCGCCTGGGCAAACCGCAGGTTGCTCAGGGTGTATTCGTGGGTGCAGCAGACCCGCGTGGCGCCCGGCAGGGCGGCCAGGGCGTCCAGCGAAGCCAGCATCTGCGCCGGTGTGCCTTCAAACAGGCGGCCACAGCCGCCCGAAAACAGCGTGTCGCCGCAAAACAGCACCGGGGCGCTGTCGTCATTGGCGGTGATGTCGGCGGCGTAATAGGCGATGTGCCCGGCGGTGTGGCCGGGCACGTCGAACACGTCGAACCCGACGCCCAGAACGTCGATCCGGTCGCCCTGGTGCAGCGGCGAACAGGGCTGGGGAATGCGTTCACGCGCGGGGCCCCAGACGCGCGCGCCGGTGCGCTCGCGCAGCGCATTGACGCCGCCCACATGGTCGGCATGGTGGTGGGTGACTAGAATCGCTTCGAGCTGCAGGCCTGACTGTTGCAGGAAATCGAACACCGGCTGGGCGTCGCCCGGGTCGACCACCAAGGCGCGTCGCGCGTCGTGCAACATCCAGATGTAATTGTCGGAAAAGGCGGGCAGCGGAATTAACTTCATGAGCGATCAAATTATAGGTTTGCACGACTGGTTTCAGACACCGCCTGGCCGATATATGCTGGCCTGGGAGCAGGCGCAGTTCGATCAGACGGTGGCAGACATTTTTGGTTACCACGCGCTGCAGCTTGGACTGCAGGGCCTCGACACGCTGGCGGCCAACCGCATGCCCCACCGCTGGCTCGCCACGGGGGGCGTCGAGAGCGCGGGTATTGCCGCCACCCGACGCCCGCCCGCTGCGCACCCGACGGCCGACCCGGCTGCGCCTGCGCCTGCGGCGCTCGTGACCGATTTTTCTGCGCTGCCGTTTCCGCAAGCCAGTCTGGACCTGGTGGTGCTGCCGCATGCGCTGGAGCTCCATCCCGATCCGCATGCAACCTTGCGCGAGGTCGAGCGCGTGCTGGTGCCCGAAGGGCGGGTGGTGATTTGCGGCCTCAACCCGGCCAGCCTGTGGGGCCTGCGCCAATACCGGGCGCACCTGTACCGGCGGCTCGGATTTGGTGAACTCTATTTGCCCCATGGCGGCGAGTTCATCGGCTACCGGCGTCTGCGCGACTGGCTGCGCCTGCTGTCGTTCGAGGTGGAGTCGGGCCGCTTTGGCTGTTACCGCCCTGCGGTGCGCAGCCAGGCCTGGCTGGACCGGTGCGAGTGGATGGACCGGGCGGGTGCGCGCTGGTGGCCGATTTTTGGCGCGGTGTATTTTGTGGTGGCGGTCAAGCGGGTGCGTGGGCTGCGCTTGCTGGGGCCCGCCTGGAAGCCGGCCAAGGCCCTTGCCAATGCGCCTGTTTCAGTCGCTAACAAGTCAGTAAATACGGGGACAATCGTTGAATAATATTCAGATTTATACGGACGGTGCCTGCAAGGGCAATCCCGGTCCGGGCGGCTGGGGCGTGTTGCTGGTTTCGGGCCAGACCGAGCGTGAGCTGTTTGGCGGCGAGCTGGGCACCACCAACAACCGCATGGAGCTGGTGGCCGCCATCGAGGCGCTGGCGGCGCTCAAACGCCCCTGCCATGTGACGCTGTACGTGGACAGCGAGTACGTGCGCAAGGGCATCACCGAGTGGATTCATGGCTGGAAAGCCAGGGGCTGGCGTACCGCGGCGAAGCAGCCGGTCAAAAACGTCGAGCTGTGGCAGCGGCTGGACGCGCTGGTGGCGTCGGGTGGCCACAAGATCGACTGGCGCTGGGTCAAGGGCCATTCCGGCGACCCGGGCAACGAGCGCGCCGATGCCCTGGCCAACCGGGGCGTCGAGATGGCGCTGGGCCGCGCCTGACGCCGATTCGCAGGCGCTGTGTAAAGTGCAGGTAAATTGGGCATGGCGACGGTCGGGTATGGCACGCGATGCCCACCCGAAAAGCACCAGCACTGCTACATTGCGGGCTTGATCTGTAACAAATATCGGGCACGCCAGAGGCCCGGACTGGATCCTCGCTGACATGGCCTCAAGATTCATCTACACCACCATCGCTGCCGTGGGCATTGGCGTCGCTTCGGGCGGTGCCTGGTGGTACCAGAACAAGCGCGAGACGCGGCCGTTGCAAGGGGGTGGCGGGGCTGATGTCGGCGTGGTTTCGGCCAAGCCTGCACCAGGCGCGTCGGGCCCGGGTGCGGCACCGGTTCGCCCGGTGTCCGTGGAGGTGGCGCGCGTGGAGGTCACCCGCCTGACCGACGACATGCAGGCCGTGGGCAGCCTGCGGTCGCGCCAGAGTGTGGTGGTGCGACCCGAAGTCAGCGGCCGCATCACACAACTGAATTTTCGCGATGGGGTGCGGGTCAAAAAAGGCCAGTTGCTGGTGCAGCTGGACGACCAGTTGCAACTCGCGCAGGTGCAGCAAAGCGAAGCCGAGCTGTCCATCGCGCAGGCCAACCACAAACGCAACCAGGAACTGGTGGCGCAGGGCTTCATCAGCCAGCGGTCGGTGGACGAAAGCGCGGCCAATTTGCAGGTGGCGCAGGCCAAGCTGGCGCTGGCCCGGGCCACTGCCGCGCGGCTGCGCATCGTGGCACCGTTTGACGGTATCACGGGGATTCGCACGGTGAACGTGGGCGACTACCTCAAGGATGGTGCCGACGTCGTCAACATCGAAGACATGGACGCCGTTTTCGTCGATTACCGGTTGCCCGAGCGCTTCCAGTCGCGCATCCGGCGCGGCCAGCAGGCGACGGTCGAACTCGACGCCTTGCCCGGGCAGGCGTTTTCCGCCGTGATCCAGGCCATTGACCCGCTGATTGACGCCAATGGCCGCTCGGTGGGGGTTCGCGGTTGCATCGACAACCGCCGGCAGTTGCTGCGCCCGGGCATGTTTGCCCGGATCAATACCGTGTTCAGCGAGCGCGCGAAGGCCCTGGTGATCCCCGAGGAGGCCATCGTGCCGCAAGG
This sequence comes from Betaproteobacteria bacterium HGW-Betaproteobacteria-3, assembly GCA_002842205.1. Lineage (GTDB taxonomy): Bacteria > Pseudomonadota > Gammaproteobacteria > Burkholderiales > Burkholderiaceae_C > PHCI01. Next base: position 12,839 of record PHCI01000027.1, read on the forward strand.
CACACAGCTGCATGTACTGAAACTCCGGCGCGGCGATGGCGACACCCTGACGACGCAGCGGGTCGAAGTCAAGGTCGGGCTGCGTCGGCCGGGGCACATTGAAATCGTGGAAGGTCTGCAGGCGGGCGACACGGTGGTGACAGCGGGGCATCAGCGGATCCAGCGGGATGGGACGCTGGTGCGCGTGGCGAATGCGTTGCGCGCCGCCCAGGACGCCGACAAACCCGCGCCGGACGCCCCGTCCCGGACGGCATCGCGCGGTCCGGCGGCCGGGACGCCCCCATCAGCCGTCTTGCCCGCGGGCCCCAATCCCTGCCTTGCAAGCCAGGCAGATCTACCGCAGGCGACCCCGGCCACCACACCTGGCAAGGCCGCGCCTGCAGGCGGCCCGGCGCGCGAAAGCACGCGCAATCCGGCCTGAGCCGGCACAGCCTGCAATCCTGGAGACAACGCCATGCAACTCGCTGAAGTCTCGATTCGCCGCCCGGTGCTGGCCACCGTGCTCTCGCTGCTGATCGTGCTGATCGGGGCGGTGAGCTTCGACCGGCTGAGCGTGCGCGAATACCCCAAGATCGACGAACCCGTCGTCACCGTGAGCGTGAAGTACCCTGGCGCGTCGGCCGAGGTGATCGAATCCCAGGTCACCAAGCCGCTGGAAGATTCGATTGCGGGCATTGATGCGGTGGACGTCATCACCTCCATCAGCCGCGCCGAGCAGTCCCAGATCAGCGTGCGTTTCCGGCTTGAAAAAGACGCCGATTCGGCCGCGGCCGAGGTCAGAGACCGCACCTCGCGCGTGCGCAACAAGCTGCCCCAGGCGATTGAGGAACCGGTGATCGCCAAGGTCGAGGCCGACGCGTTCCCGGTGATCTGGCTGGCCTTCACCAGCGACACACTCAACCCGCTGCAGATCAACGATCTGGTCAACCGGATCGTCAAGCCCCGGCTGCAGACCGTGACCGGCGTGGCCGACGTGCGGATTTTCGGGGAGCGCAAATACGCCATGCGCGTCTGGCTTGATCCGGACCGGCTCGCCGCTTACAAACTCACCACGCAGGACGCTGAAGACGCCATCCGGCGCAGCAACCTGGAACTGCCCGCCGGACGCATCGAGTCGCAGCAGCGCGAATTCAGCGTGACCTCTGAAACCGATTTGATGCGGCCCGCCCAGTTTGGCGACATCGTGATCAGGAATGTCAATGGCTTCCCGGTGAAGATCCGCGATGTGGCCCGTGTGCAGGAGGCCGCTGCCGACGAGCGCAGCGGCGTGCGGCTCAACGGCCGCTCGGCCATTGGCGCGGGCGTGATCCGCCAGGCCACGGCCAATCCGCTGGACCTGTCCAAAGGCGTGCGCGAGATGATTCCACGGCTCAGGGCCGATTTGCCGGACGACGTGACGATCGATGTGGCCAACGACAACTCGGTCTTCATCGACCGCTCGGTCAAGAATGTCTACAAGACCATTCTGGAAGCGATCGTGCTGGTGGCGCTGGTGATCTTTGTCTTTTTGCGCACCATGCGCGCGTCCATCATCCCGATTGTCACCATTCCGGTGAGCCTGGTGGGCACCTTTGCGCTGATGGCGCTGGCGGGCTTTTCGGTCAACACCTTGACGCTGCTGGCCCTGGTGTTGGCCATCGGTCTGGTGGTGGACGACGCCATCGTGATGCTGGAGAACATCTTCCGGCACATTGAAGAAGGCATGGACCCGTTTTCGGCGTCGATCAAGGGCGCGCGCGAAATCGGCTTTGCGGTTGTGACCATGACCCTGACGTTGGTGGCCGTGTACGCGCCACTGGCCTTCACGCCCGGGCGCACCGGCCGGTTGTTTGTCGAATTTGCGCTGGCGCTGGCCGGTGCGGTGCTGGTGTCGGGCTTTGTGGCGCTCACGCTCACGCCCATGATGTGCTCGCTGCTGCTCCGGCACAACCCCAAGCCGTCACGCTTTGACCGGTCGATGGAGCGCGCGCTGGTGGCAGTGTCCGACACCTATGGCCGGATGCTGCGCTGGATCGTGACCGCGCGGTTTGGCGGCGCCAATGCGGCCTCGGGGCGTCCCGGCGTGATGGGGCGCCTGCTGCAGGCGCGCTGGATTGTCGTGGGGGTCATGCTGGCCAGTGGCGTGGCCATCTACAGCGTCTGGCCCACCATGAAACAGGAGTTGTCGCCGATGGAGGATCGCGGCGTGATTCTGGCCACGGTCAATGCGCCCGATGGCGCCACGTTTGACTACACCAACCGGTATGCGCAGGCACTCGAGCAGATGGGGCAACCGTACAAGGAATTTGACCGCATCTTCGCCAGCCTGGGCAACCCGACGGTGGCGCAGGCGCGCGTGATCTATCGCACCGTGGACTGGGACGATCGAAAGAGAAGCACCCTTGATCTGGCCCGCGAACTGCAGCCCAAGTTCAATGCGCTGGCGGGCGTCAACGCGTTTCCGAGTACGCCGCCCTCGCTGGGGCAGGGTTTTCGCGAGCGGCCGGTCAACTTTGTGATCCAGACGTCCGACAGCTACGAAAACCTCAACGCCGTGTTGCGGCAAATGCTCGACGAGATTGCAAAGAACCCGGGCATTGTTTCACCCGACGTGGACCTGCGCCTGAACAAGCCCGAGCTTCGCATCGAGGTGCAACGTGACAAGGCGGCCGACCTGGGCGTCAGCGTCGAAGTGGTGGCCAAGGCCATCGAGACCATGCTGGGCGGGCGCAACGTCACGCGCTATAAACGCGACGCCGAACAGTACGACGTGATCGTGCAGACCCAGCCCAGTGGCCGCAGCACGCCCGAAGACATCGAACGCATTTACGTACGCGGTCGCAACGACACCATGATCCCATTGTCGGCCCTGGTGACGGTGCGCGAAAGCGTGTCGCCCCGCGAGCTCAACCACTTCGGGCAACGGCGCTCGGTGGCCATCACGGCCAATCTGGCGCCTGACTATTCACTGGGCCAGGCGCTGACCTTCCTGGACCAGACAGCGGCCAAGGTGCTCAAACCCGGCTACACCACCGACCTCAACGGCACCTCGCGCGAGTTCCGCAGCTCGCAGGGCGCACTGGCCATCGTCTTTGCGCTGGCGCTGTTGTTCATTTTTCTGGTGCTGGCGGCGCAATTCGAGAGTTTTGTGGACCCGTTTGTCATCATGCTGTCGGTGCCACTGTCGATGATCGGTGCGTTGCTGGCGCTCAAGTGGTCGGGAGGGTCGATCAACGTGTACTCTCAGATCGGGCTGATCACGCTGGTGGGGCTCATCACCAAGCATGGCATTTTGATCGTGGAGTTCACCAACCAGCTGCGCGGGCAGGGCATGGACATGATCGAGGCCTTGATCAAGGCCGCCACGCAGCGCCTGCGCCCCATCCTCATGACCACCGGCGCCATGGTGCTGGGCGCGATGCCGCTGGCCTTTTCCACCGGCGCGGGGGCCGAGAGCCGCATCCAGATCGGCTGGGTGATCGTCGGCGGCATGAGCCTGGGCACCTTGCTGACCATCTTTGTGGTGCCCACCATGTACACGCTGTTTGCGCGCAAGGCCATTCCCGGGGCCAACACCACCGCGGTGCGCGAGGAGCCGGTCAACCCGCAACCGCTGCCGCAAGCGGAATAGGGGATCAGGTAAGCTGGGTGCTGTCGGCCTGGCACGGCGGCCACCCGTGCCAGGCGTCACCTGTCCCAACGGTACGAGCATGTCTGAACCCCACCGTTTTTCATTGGCGGCTGAATTGCGCCAAGCCGCCGCCGAGGTACCCGACCGGCCGTTTGTCCGCATGGCAGCGGGCGAATGGACCTATCGGCAGTTTGACGACGAGACCGACCGGGTCGCCGCCGGACTGCACGCGCAGGGTGTGCAGTGCGGCCAGATCGTCAGTCTGCTGCTGCCCAATTGCATTGAGTTTGCCGTGGCCTGGTTCGCGTTGGCCAAGCTGGGCGCAGTGGCGGCGCCCGTCAACACCGCGTTCCGCGGCGCAGCGCTGGCCCATGCCGTGAACCTGGTCGGCAGCACGCGGGCGGTGGTGCACGCTTCCTTGCATGCGCAGTGGGCCGAAGTACAGACCGAACTGATCCACAACACCACGGTGTTCGTGGTGGGTGATGATGCGGCGTTGCCCGAGCGATGCCGTCCCTGGAGCATCTTGCGCGACGTGGAGCCTTCCAGCGCCACGCTGCCCCGGCCTGATGTGGCCGACACCGACCTGTGCCTGTTGCTGTACACCTCGGGCACCACGGGCGCATCCAAGGCCGCGATGATCCCGCACGGCTTTGTGCTGGGGCACGCGCGCCTGTTCATCCGTGGCCTGGGCCTGCGGCCCGATGACGTGTTGTATTGCCCTTACCCGCTGTTTCATCTGGACGCTACCGTTCTGACCATCGCGCCGGCGCTGGTGTTGCGCGGCGTGGCGGCGATTGGCGAGCGCTTCAGCGTCTCGCGCTACTGGGACGAGATGCGCGCCCTGCGTGCCACCGTTTTTGACTTCATGGGCGCCACCATCACCATGCTGTGGAAGCAGCCGCCGTCGCCGCAGGACCGCGACCACCGCGCGCGGCTGGGGTGGGGCGTGCCACTGCCATCATTCGCGCCGGCGTTTGAGGCGCGCTTTGGGTGCCGACTGGTCGAGTTGTATGGTTCCACCGAAGCCGGTGGCGTGGTCTTCACACCGCTCGACGAACCCCGTCGCATGGGCTCGTGCGGCAAGGTGGCCGATGCCTTTGTGGTGCGGCTGGCCGACGAGCGCGGCTGCCCGGTGCCTGTGGGCGAGCCGGGCGAACTGCTGATCCGGCCGCAGCAACCGCTGCTGCTCATGCAGGGTTATTACGCCATGCCCGAAGCCACGATGGCCGCGTTTCGCGACCTGTGGTTTCATACCGGCGACGTGCTGCGCGAGGACGCCGACGGCTACCTGTACTTTGTGGGGCGACGCAAGGACATGGTGCGCCGCCGTGGCGAGAACATTTCGTGTGCCGAAGTCGAGATGGGCCTGGAGACCCACCCTGATGTGCTGGAATGCGCCGTGTACGGCGTGCCCAGCGACATGACCGAAGAGGAGGTCATGGCCAGCGTGGTGCTGCGGCCAGGCGCGACACTCCCGGTGCAGGCGCTGGCGGCGCATTGTGGCGCTCGCATGGCGCGCTTCATGGTGCCGCGCTACTTCCGGCTGGCGCCGCAATTGCCCAAGACGCCCACCGACAAGGTGGAGAAATTCAGGCTTCAGGCGCAGGGCGTGACGGCCGACACCTGGGACCGCGAAGCCGCGCCACCCACCGCTTGAGACGGCGCCGCGCCAGCTCACCCCCACCGGAAAACCATCAGGAGAAGATTCCATGACCTTTGCCACCCATACCGTACAAGGCGACGTCAGCGTCGTCACCCTGAATCGTCCCGAACGCCTCAACGCCATCAGCGGACAACTGCTGGTGGACCTGCATGCGGCGTTGCAGGCGGCCCAAAACGACGCGGCCACGCGGGTGATCGTGCTGACCGGCGCGGGGCGGGCCTTCTGCGCAGGGGACGACCTCAAGGAGTTTGGCGAGCAGTCGGAAACCCCGGCCGCCATTGCCGAGCATTGCGACCGCATCCAGCAGATCACGCGCGACCTCATGTTCGGCGCCAAGCTGGTGGTGGGCGCCGTGCATGGTTATGCGGTGGGCGGTGGATTTGAATGGGTGCTCAATTGCGATCTGGTGGTGGCCGCCGACAACCTGGTCTGTTTCTTCCCGGAAATGGCCCTGGGCCATTTCGTGACCGGCGGCGTCACGCACCTGCTGCCACAAGCGCTGGGCCACCAGCGCACCATGGAACTGATCGTGTTGGGCGAACGCCAGAGTGCGCAAGACCTCAAGGCGCTGGGGCTGGTGAACCGCGTCGTGCCGCAGGATCAGATGCTGGACGTGGCCCTGGGGCTGGCCCATGAGCTTGCCACGCGCTCGCCGGGCGCCACGGCACGCCTCAAGCGGGCGTTGACGTGCGGCCCCGCCATCGCCGAGGCGCTGGCGCTGGAAGGTGAGGCCGCGGCGGCCTGCTTTGCCGACCCCGACACGGCACAGCGCATCGCTGCGTTCGCGCAAAAACGCCTGTGAAGGGTGAAGGCAAGCGGGTTGGGCCGGTGTCAGTCCGCGGCCGTGGGCGTCAGTGCTTGCACGGCGTCCTGTAGCGCCTGGGCGTCCTGGGGCCGCACCAGGCGTGCCACTTCCTGGCCATCCTGCAGAAACACCAGTGTGGGCCAGAGCTTCACGCCAAAGCTGCGGCCCAGCCGCTGGCCCGGACCGTCCTCGACCTTGAGGTGGGGCACGTCGTCGCGTTCGGCCAGCGCCCTGGCGATCAGGGGTTGGGCACGCTGGCAGTGGCCGCACCAGGGGGTGCCAAACTCCAGCACGGCGGGGCCGCGCAGTGCGTCGATGGCGTCACGGGTCGGGGGTTCGGTCAGATGTTGGGCGGCGTAGGGCATGGGCGCTCCGTCAATGCATGCGCAGGGATACTACCGAAAAAAACAGGCAGGGCGGGCCATTAATCGGCGTAGCGCACCTTCACGTATTCGCCCGGCGCATCGCAAAGCGCCGCTTTGGCGGGAATGGCCCGGGCGGGCTGGCGGGGCGACGAATGCGTGGCCAGCCACCGGTGCCAGGTGGGCCACCACGAGCCTTCCTGTACCGGCGTGCGGTCGGCCCATTGATGGGGCTCGACCCATGGCCCGTGGGCCTTGCGGGTGCCAGCCTGATAACTGCGGTTGGGATGGCCCGGCTCCGAGACGATGCCGGCGTTATGGCCGCCACTGGCCAGCACGAAGGTGATTTCGGCTTCGCACAGGTGATGCAGCTTGTAGACCGAACGCCAGGGCGACACATGGTCGCGCTGGGTGCCCACCAGGAACACCGGCTGGCGGATCTCGCCCAGCGACACCGTCTTGCCGCCCACGCGGTAGCTGCTGGTGGCCAACGCGTTGTGCAGGTAGAGCGAGGTCAGGTACTCGTGGTGCATGCGTGCCGGCATGCGGGTGGTGTCGGCGTTCCAGGCCATCAGGTCATTGGGTTGCTCGCGCTCGCCCATCAGGTACTCGCGCATGCGCCGCGTCCAGAACAGGTCGCGCGAATGCAGGAACTGGAACGATCCCGCCATCTGCTTGCCTGAAAGATAGCCCTGGCCGCGCGTGATGTTGTCCAGAAGGCCGATCTGGCTTTCGTCGATGAACAGGCCCAGCTCGCCCGGCTCGGAAAAATCGGTCTGGGCCGCGAGCAGGGTGAGTGTTTTCAGGCGTGGCAGCGGGCGCGCGGCGCCCACGCCGTCCTTGTGCGCCAGCGCCGCCGCTGCGATGGCCAGCAGCGTGCCGCCCAGGCAGTAGCCTGCGGCGTGCACCGGCTGGTCTTTGCCGCTATGGCGGCCTATCGCCTGGAGCGCGTCCAGCACGCCCAGTTGCAGGTAGTCGTCTATCGTCAGCTGGGCGTCGGACGCATCCGGGTTGCGCCATGACAGCATGTACACCGTGTGCCCCTGGCCCACCAGGTAGCGCACCAGCGAATTGTGGGGCGACAGGTCGAGGATGTAGAACTTCATGATCCACGACGGGACGATGAACACCGGCTCCGGGTGCACTTGCGCCGTCTGGGGCGCGTAGCGGATCAATTCGATCAACTGGTTGCGAAAGACCACCTTGCCCGGCGTGACCGCCACATTGCGTCCGACCCCAAAGCGGTTGGCGATTTCGACGTCTTTCGGCAGTGGCACGCCGGTGAGGTCGGCCACCCAGTTCTGCATGCCTTGTGCGAGATGCGTGCCGCCCGATTGCACCGCGTCGCGCAGAACCACCGGGTTGCTGACCAGCCAGTTGGCCGGAGCCATCGTCCCGAGCCACTGCCGGGCGAAAAACTGGGTCAGATCGGTGTGATGCGCGGTCATGCCGGGGATGTGCGCCGCCTCCCGCCAGAAGGTTTCGGCGTTGCGAAAACCGGCCCGCATCTGGCTGAACGGCCAGACGCCCCAGGCTTCGTGGCGAAAGCGCGGGTCGTCGTCGGTGGCTGCCAAGCCTTCGTCCTTGACCTGCAGGGTGTCGCGGGCCAGGCGTGCACCGAGCGCGGCCAGTTCCATCTGCCGACCGGGTGAAACGCCCAGGTGCCAGGCCCAGTCGGCCCAGGCCAGCGCGAGCGACACGGGCGACAAGCCGCCGGTCAGCGGCGCGGCCGTGGCGTGCAGCAGGCGGTCCAGGCGCGCGGTGGGTGATTCGTCGGCCGTCGGAACGCCTTCGACAGGGGGTGGATGCTTTGCAGTCATGGCTTGCCGCCGGTGGGCCTGCGGTGCGCCGCAACGCGCGATCACAACACAGGCGGAAGTGACGATGCCCCATTTTGAAAAATCCCGGTCCAAGTGCTGTTGATGCAGGTCAAGGGAGGGCGCCGTAACCCGGGCGGGTGAACGCAGGGGCTGATGCAGGGCAAGACGGAATGTGCCGGGCCGCCTAACATGAACGAATGAGGCACTACCTCACAGGGAATCGGCATGACCCCGGTGTTTGACCCCTTTCGTCTGGCGGCCGTGGCGTCGGATGTGGTGCTGGCGGGCCACGCGACGCCCCAGGGCATTGCGGCGCGCCAGTCGGCAAGGCTCGCGCGATTGCTGGCCGGCGCGCAGCGTGACTCGCGGCTGTACCGCGAACGCCTGAAAGGCAGGGCACCCGCCGCCACGGCGCTGGCAACATGGCCCGTGGTCACTCGCGGAGAATTGCAGGCGCGTTTTGACGACTGGGTGACCGACCCGCGCCTGAAGCTCGATGCATTGCGTGCCTTCACCGCCGACCCTTCGCGCATTGGCACTCCGTTTCTCGGCCGCTACGTGGTGTGGGAAAGCTCCGGCACCACCGGGCAGCCCGGGATCTTTGTTCAGGATGCACAGGCCATGGCCGTGTACGACGCACTGGAAGCCCTGCGCCGGTGTGCGCGGCCGCCGCTGGCCGGATGGATGGACCCGCTGCACCTGGCCGAGCGCACCGCATTCGTCGGTGCCATTGACGGGCATTTTGCGAGCTATGTCACCCTGGAGCGGCTGCGGCAGCTCAACCCGTGGCTGGCGCCGACGGTGCGCAGCTTCTCGATCCTGCAGCCCACCGCTGCGCTGGTGCAGGCGCTCAATGCCTTTGCGCCGACCGTGATCGCCACCTATCCCACCGCGGCGGCGCTGCTGGCCGACGAGGCGGCGCAAGGGCGGCTGCACGTCCAGCTGCGCGAAATCTGGACCGGCGGCGAAACCCTGAGCGATGCCGTGCGGTCGCGCGTGAGCGAGGTGCTGGGCTGCCGGGTGAAAAACAGTTACGGGGCGTCCGAGTTTCTGGCCATGGGCTGGGAGTGCGATGAGGGGCGCCTGCACCTCAACGCCGACTGGGTGATTCTGGAGCCGGTGGACGAGCACCACCGCCCGGTGCCACCCGGCGAGCCGTCCTTCACCGTGCTGCTGACCCATCTGGCCAACACGGTGCAGCCGCTGATCCGTTATGACCTGGGCGACCAGGTCACGCTGCCCGCCGCGCGCTGTGCCTGCGGGTCGCCATTGCCCTTGATGGAGGTACAGGGGCGGCGCGACGACCCGCTCACGGTGGCGGGGCGCGATGGCCGACCGGTGACCCTGCTGCCGCTGGCGCTGATGACCGTGCTGGAAGACCGCGCCGGGGTGTTTGACTTTCAGCTGCGCCAGCACGACGACCGCACGCTGGTGCTCCGCCTGGGTTTGCAGGGCGCCGAGGCGCACGCCGCCATGTCGCGCGGGTGCGCCGCCCTCAAGGCCTTTGCGCTGGCGCAGGGGGCCGCGCCGATTGAGGTGCGTGAGGAACTGGGGCAGCCCGTGCCCCGCGGGCGCAGCGGCAAGGCGCGCCGGGTGATCGCGATCGACCCTTGAGCGGCGGTGCCGGCGCAGGCCGTCAGATCACGCCGTCGAACATCATCACGTCCACTTCTTCGCCTGCGGCCACGTTGCCCTGCGCGTGGTGCAGCACGATCAGCCCGTTGCCCTGCACCATGGAGCTGAGCACGCCCGAGCCCTGGTTGCCGGTCAGCGCCACCGTGAGCGCGCCGTCGGCTGCGCGCTGCACGCTGCCGCGCTGGTATTCGGTGCGCCCGGGCTTCTTGCGGATGGCCTGGGCGCTGCGCGCGCGCAGCAGCGGCGGCGTGCGGTCGCGCGCGCCCATCATGCGCAGCAGGGCCGGGCGCACGAAGGCCAGAAACGTCACCATCACCGCCACCGGGTTGCCGGGCAGGCCGAAGAGGATGGCCCCCGGACTGTGGGCACCGTTGTCGCTACCGTTAAAGGAGCTAACTTTGTCCATTTGACGGGGGCTAAAGGAATTTATTTGCATTGAAATGCGCCCCACGGCCATGGGGCGGCCGGGCCGCATGGCGATGCGCCAGAACGCCACATCGCCGAGCTTTTTCATCATGGCCTTGGTGAAATCGGCCTCGCCCACGCTCACGCCGCCGCTGGTGATGATGGCGTCGGCCTGCGCCGCGGCGCGCACAAAGGCGGCTTCCAGCAAGGCCGGGTCGTCGCGCACCACGCCAAAGTCGAGCACCTCGCAGCCCAGCCGCGTGAGCAGGCCGAACACCGTGTAGCGGTTGCTGTCGTACACAGCGCCTTCGCGCGGCGGCTCGCCCAGGCTCAGGATCTCGTCGCCCGTGGAAAAGTACGCCACTTTGAGCCGCCGCACCACGGGCGCGCGTTCAATGCCCAAACTGGCCAGCAGCCCAAGTGCCGCGGGCGTGAGAAGCTCCCCTTTTTGCAGTGCGGGCTGGCCGGCCATCACGTCTTCGCCGCAATGGCGCCGGTTGTCGCCCGGCTGCACCACCCCCGCGGGCACGATCACGCGGTCGCCCTGTTGCTGCGCCATCTCCTGCGGGATCACGGTGTCCAGCCCGGCGGGCATGATCGCGCCCGTCATGATCTTCACGCATTCGCCCTCGCGCACCTGGCCCGGCCAGGCCTTGCCGGCCAGCGCGGTGCCCACCACGGCCAGGGCCAGCGGTTGGCCCGCGGCGAGCTGTGCACCCGCGAACGCAAAACCGTCCATGGCGGAGTTGTCGTGCGGTGGCACGCTCACGGGGGAAATCACGTCCTGGGCCAGTACGCGGCCCAGCGCGTCGAACATGCCCAGGGTTTCGGTTTCGGTGACGGGCGCGACCAGCCGCGACAGGAACGCGGTCACGGCTTCGGCGCTCAACGATTGCGGGTCATAGCCCTGCAATTCGGCGGCAATCTGGTCGATCGACTTCATGGCTTGAACGGAGGTGGCGGCGCTCAGGCGCCTTCAAGGGCGTGCAGTTCGGCCAGCGTGTTGGCGTTGAAGAAGGCGCGGGCGTCGTCCGCTCGGTCAAAAGGCACCACCACCGTTTTGTGCAGTGCCGTCCAGGCGTCGATCTTGCGACCACCCCCCTGGGTGAACGCCACCAGGCTTTCCAGCAGCTCCATGCGCAGCAGGCAGAACACGGGCTGGGTGCGCACGGCGGATTCGGTACCGGGGGTGTCGGCGCTGTCGTGGCCGGCCGCCATGGCGATCTCGGCGCCTTCGCGCGCCATGGCTTCGGCCAGGCGCGCCGCCAGATCCAGCGGGAACAGCGGCGTGTCGCAGGGCACGGTGAGCAGGTAGGGCGTTTCGCAGCGCTCAAGGCCGGTGAGAAAACCGGCGAGCGGCCCGGCGTAGTCGGAAAGGGTGTCGGGCCACACGGGCACGCCAAACGCTTCGTAGGCGGCCAGGTTGCGGTTGGCGTTGATCATGACCGAGCCGACCTGCATCTGCAGCCGCAGCAGGGTGTGCAGCGCCAGCGGCGCGCCGTTGAAGTTCTGCATGCCCTTGTCCACGCCGCCCATGCGCGAGCCGCGCCCGCCGGCCAGCACGATGCCTGTGATGTCTTGAATGTCAATCATGAAAGTCCGTCAGTTGAAGTTTTGCCACAGGGCCACCAGGCAAGGCCAGCCCCCGAGGGGCTGAGCGCTGCGGCTCTGACCCTGCCTGCGCAGGGACGGACAGCCCGAAGGGACGCTGCCTGCGGCAGCGTCTCGTACAGAGAGCCACACGAAGTGGGCGAACGTGGGGGCCACCGGCCGCCGCGCCGGGCCGCCCCAAGCAAGGCCAGCCCCCTTGGGGGCAGAGAGCCACACGAAGTGGGCGAACGTGGGGGGCCACCGGCCGCCGCGCCGGGCCGCCCCAAGCCAGACCAGCCCCCTTGGGGGGCAGAGAGCCACACGAAGTGGGCGAACGTGGGGGCCACATTCACCCACCGATGTAACTCATCTCGATCCGGCGCGCGCCGGGGCTGGTGTCTGCGGGCATGCTGCCGCGCAGTTCGGAATAACGGTCGTTGCGGCCCTGCCAGATCAGGCCGATGGCCGAGGCGATGTCTTCGTCGCTGGCGCCGCCCCGGATCAGCGTTCGCAGATCGTGGCCCTGGCTGGCAAACAGGCACAGGTAGAGCTGGCCTTCGGTGGACAGGCGGGCGCGGTTGCAGTCGCGGCAAAAGGCCTGCGTGACGCTGCTGATGACGCCGATCTCGCCCGCGGCCACGTCGTGCCGACCGTGGGCGTCGGCGTAGCCCCAGCGCTCGGCCGTCTCGCCGGGGGCGGAGGGCTCGAGCTGCACCAGCGGCAGTTCGGCGTGGATGCGCTTCACGACATCGGCCGACGGCAGCACCTCGTCCATGCGCCAGCCGTTGGTGGCGCCCACGTCCATGAACTCGATGAAGCGCAACACCGTGCCTGTGCCCCGGAAGTGCCGGGCCATGGGCAGGATTTCGTGGTCGTTGGTGCCGCGCTTGACGACCATGTTGATTTTCAGGCCGCCCGTGGCCTTGCCATTGGCCTGCCCCAGGCCCGCCTCACGGGCGGCCGCAATGCCTTCGAGCACCTCGGCCACGGGGAAATCAACGTCGTTCATGCTGCGAAACACCGTGTCGTCGAGCCCGTCGAGGCTGACCGTCACGCGTTGCAGCCCGGCGGCCTTCAGCGCCCGGGCCTTGCGCGCGAGCAGCGAACCGTTGGTGGTGAGCGTGATGTCCAGGGGCGCGCCGTCGGGTGTGCGCAGCGCGGCGAGCTGTTCGATCAGCACCTCGATGTTCTTGCGCAGCAGTGGCTCACCGCCCGTCAGGCGGATCTTGCGCACGCCGTGGGCCACAAACAGCCGGGCGGTGCGGGTGATTTCCTCGAAAGTGAGCAGCGAGCTGTGGGGCAGGTAGGGGTAGTCCTTGTCAAAGACTTCCTTGGGCATGCAATAGCTGCAGCGGAAATTGCAGCGGTCGGTCACGCTGATGCGCAAGTCATGCAACGGCCGGCCCAGCTGGTCGCCCAGCAAGCCGTTGGCCGCGATGGGCTGCGCCGGGACGGCCGCGGGCAGCCCGTGGCGCGCGGCCGCGCTGGCGGCGCTGCGCTGGTCAACAAGGGGGATCACGCGTTCAGACATGGGGTGATTTTGCCCCAGTGGCAAAGTGCGGATGGCAGCAACGCCGTCCCCGCCGTGGCGGGCGTGGGGCCATTCGGTCAGACGCAGCGTGCGCCGTCCACCTCGATGCACACACCGCTGATGAAAGCGGCCTCGTCGCTGGCCAGGTAGAGCGCGGCGTTGGCCACGTCCAGCGCGGTGGAAAAGCGCCCGAGCGGGATGGTGGCGCGAAACTTGGCCAGCCGCTCTTCGGTGAGTTCGCCGCCGGCAAAGTCGGCGCCCAGTCCGGTGGTGGGGTTGAACACCGGGTTGATGCAGTTCACGCGGATGTTGTCGGGCCCGAGTTCGGCCGCCAGCGACTTGCTGGTGGTGATCACCGCGCCCTTGGAGCCGTTGTACCAGGTCAGGCCCGGACGCGGGCGCACACCGGCGGTGGACGCGATGTTGATGAAGCTGCCGCCTGCGTGGTCGGGATTGGCGCGGAACACCGGTGTGGCGTGCACCGTGGCGAGGTAGATGCTTTTGACGTTGACCGCGTAGCACTTGTCGAACTCGTCTTCGGTTACCTCCAGGGCGGGCTTGTTGCGGTGCGTCCAGCCCGCGTTGTTGACCATCACGTCCAGCCGGCCGAACTGCCGCACGGCCTCGGCCACCAGCGCCTTCACGTCGGCCGATTTCGTCACGTCGGCTGCGAAGAAGGCTGCGGTGCCGCCCGCCGCCCGGATCGCCGCGACCACCTTCTCGCCCTGGGTGGCGTGGAGGTCGTTGACGATGACCCTGGCACCCTCTGCGGCCAGCCGCAGGGCAATGCCTTCGCCGATGCCGCCACCCGAGCCGGTGACGATGATGGATTTGTTCTTCAGGCGCATGGGAGTGTCTCCTTTTTGGTATTGATTAAGTAGCAAACTATGACCATTTGACGGGGGCTAATGGCCAATTTTGTTCATAAAACTGGCCAAAGGCATGACGGCGGACCCGGCCGCGTCAACCGTGGTGGATGGCCACGGTTTTGAGCGTGGTGAAGCCGTACAGCGCTTCAAAACCCTTTTCACGGCCGTGGCCGGACGACCTGACGCCGCCAAACGGCAGCTCCACGCCACCACCGGCGCCGTAATTGTTGACAAAGACCTGGCCGCTTTTCACGCGCCGGGCCATGCGCAGCTGGCGGGCGCCGTCGCGCGTCCACACGCCGGCGACCAGGCCAAAGCGCGTGGCGTTGGCCAGTTCCACCGCATGGTCTTCGTCGCGGAAGCTCATCGCCGCGAGCACCGGGCCGAACACCTCTTCCTGCGCCAGGCGGTGCGCCACAGGCACATCGCGCAGCAGGGTGGGCACCTGGTAGAAGCCGGTTTCGGGGGCTTCGTCCACGATGTAGCCCTGCGCCACCATCGGGATGTCGGCCACCTGGGCGTCGCTCAGGAAATCCCACACGCGCTGCAGCTGGCTCTGGCGGATCAGCGGGCCCACCTCCAGGTCCATTGCAGCCGGGCCGACGCGCAGTTTGGCGAAGGCGTCGCCCAGCCGGGCCAGCAGCGGCTCATAGATGGCCTGGTCCACCAGCAGCCGGGACCCGGCACTGCAGGTCTGGCCGGCGTTTTGCACGATGGCGTTGATGACGCTGGGGATGGCGGCGTCGAGGTCGGCGTCGGCAAACACGATCTGCGGGCTTTTGCCGCCCAGTTCCAGCGTGACCGGGCAATGGCGCTCGGCCGCCACCTGCTGGATCAGCGTGCCCACGCCGGTGCTGCCGGTGAAGCTGATGTGGTCGATGCCGGGGTGCCGCGCCAGCGCGTCGCCCACCTCGTGGCCGTAGCCGGTGACGATGTTGATGGCGCCGGCCGGAAAGCCCACCTCGGCCGCGAGTTGCGCCACGCGCAGCAGGCTCAGGCAGGCGTCTTCGGCGGGCTTGACCACGCACACATTGCCCGCGGCCAGCGCGCCGCCCACGCTGCGCCCGAAAATCTGCATCGGGTAGTTCCAGGGGATGATGTGGCCGGTCACGCCGTGGGGTTCACGCCAGGTGAGCACGCTGTAGCCGTCCAGGTAGGGCAGGGTTTCGCCGTGCAGCTTGTCGCAGGCGCCGGCGTAAAACTCGAAATAGCGCACCAGCGCCAGCGCGTCGGCGCGGGCCTGGCGCGTGGGTTTGCCGCAATCGCGCTGCTCGATGGCGGCCAGTTCGTCCACATGCTCGGCCACCTTGGCCGACAGCCGCATCAACAGCCGCCCGCGTTCGGCGGCGCTGAGCTTGCTCCACACGGCGTTCATGCACTGGCGGGCGGCGCGCACGGCGTCGTCGATGTCGCCGGCATGGCTGCGCTGGAGGTGGTCGAACACCTGTCCGTCGGACGGGTCGATCACCGCGATGGTGAGGCCGGACGAGGAGAGCACCGGGGCATTGGCGATGTAGTTGCGCTGCATGGCCGGTATTTTGCGCCAAAGTTGTATGACAGCCTGGGGTGAACACGACCGCCCGCAGCACGGCGCGGCACTCGGCCACAATCAGGCCACACTGCCCCCAAAATGACTGAACCAAAACGAGCCCCGCCGCCCCGCCTGCCTGGCAGCATCTGGGTGCTGGGCCTGGTGAGCCTGTTCATGGACGTCTCGTCCGAGATGGTGCACAGCCTGCTGCCGATGTTCATGGTGGGCACGCTGGGCGTGAGCGTGGTGGTGGTGGGCCTGATCGAAGGGCTGGCCGAAGCCACGGCGCTGATCGTCAAGGTGTTTTCGGGCGTCATCAGCGACTACTTTGGCAAGCGCAAGGCACTGGCCGTGATCGGCTACGGCCTGGGCGCGCTGACCAAACCGCTGTTTGCGCTGGCGCCCGGGGCGGGCATGGTGTTCACCGCGCGCATGCTTGACCGCGTGGGCAAGGGCATTCGCGGTGCGCCGCGCGATGCGCTGGTGGCCGACATCACGCCGCCCGCGCAGCGCGGCGCGGCGTTCGGGCTGCGCCAGTCGCTGGACACGGTGGGCGCCTTCACCCGCCCCTTGCTGGCGGTGGGCCTGATGCTGCTGTGGGCCAACGACTTTCGCGCGGTGTTCGCGGTGGCCGTCATCCCGGCGGTGATCGCCGTGGCGCTGCTGGTGCTGGGGGTGCGCGAGCCGGTCGCCACCACGCAGCATGTTCGCGTCAACCCCATCACCCGCGCCAACCTGCAGCGGCTGGGCGCCGCTTACGGGTGGGTGGTGGGCGTGGGTGCGATGTTCACGCTGGCGCGTTTTTCCGAGGCGTTTCTGGTGCTGCGGGCCGAGCAGACGGGCATCGCCGTCGCGCTGGTGCCGTTGGTGATGGTGGCCATGAACGCGGTGTACGCCGCCAGTGCCTACCCGTTTGGCCGCCTGTCCGACCGCATGTCGCACACCCGGCTGCTGGCCGCCGGGTTGCTGGTGCTGATCGCGGCGGACGCGGTGCTGGCGTGGTCGAGCCACTGGACCGGACTGCTGGCGGGCGTTGCCTTGTGGGGGGTGCACATGGGCATGACGCAGGGGCTGCTGGCGGCCATGGTGGCCGCCGTGGCACCGGCCGATCTGCGCGGCACGGCGTTCGGGTTTTTCAACCTGGTCAGCGGGCTGGCGATGCTGCTGGCCAGCGGGGTGGCCGGCGCGTTGTGGCAATGGTGGGGTCCGGCCTGGACCTTTGGTGCGGGCGCCGTGTTTTGTGCTTTGGCCCTGGGCGTGCTGGCCTTGCGGCCGACTGCGGCGACCGGTTGACCCTTGTGGCGCCCCCGATGCGCCTGCGACCCGGCGAAATCAGGTGGCGCGTTGCACGGGGGCCCAGGCCCCCGCGTGATCTTCGAGCCACTGCGCCGACAGGGTGGACACCTGGTCGTGCGGATGGAAGCTGCGCTTGAAGTAGGCGCACCACGGCCACCAGGTGTGGCGCACCAGGCCGCGGCGGCCGAACAGGAAGTCGGTCGCCTCGCGCCAGGTTTGCCAGCGCCACAAAGTGCCATCGCGGCGCAGGTTGTTGACGGTTTGGCGCAGGGTGTCGGTGACAAAAATCAGGGTCACGCGGCGGAACCATTTGATGCGCCAGGTGTTGTTGCCCCCCAGCGCCCGGTACAGGTCGAACGCGGTATTTTTGTGCTCGGCCTCTTCGGCGCAATGCCAGAGCCAGAGGTTCTTCAGGCGGTCTTCGGTCCCGTCCAGAATGGCCGGGTGGCGCAACATCCATTCGGCAAAAATCGCGGTGAAGTGCTCATTGGCGGCGGTGATGGCCAGCGGGTGCAGCGGGTTCACGCCCGCCAGCAACGCCATGCGCGCGGCAGCGCGCGGCGCCCAGTCGTTGACCAGGCCGTGGTTGGCCAGGTGCGCGTTGAACAGACCATGGATGCGCCGGTGCGTGGCCTCCTGACCGATGAAGTTCTGCACTTCATCGGAATAACTGTCCTGGTCTTCGAGGTGCAGGGCCTTGAAGCCGTTGCGGACCGAGTCAATAAAAAACTGCTCGCCGACCGGAAAACTCATGGACAGGGCGTTGAAAAATGCCGTGGCGAAGGCGTTGCCGCCGCACCAGTGGCGCGCCAGCGGTGTTTCAAGGTCAATCAGCAGGCGGCGTACAACGAGTTCGGTCATTTTTATCGGTATTTTCAGCAGGGGAGGCTTGGTACGAATGCGTACCGGATCGCCGACGATGGTCGCATCCGAATGTGGTACTGTCAAGTACCTAAATGGTTTGCGCAACCGCATGGACACACCGCTTGCCTCTCACGCTGTCGCCAAGGCCGACAGCCCGGCCCACGCCGAACACCTGCAGCGGCTGCTGGGCGGCATGGCGCTGGCAGTGGCAGCCCGCGGCTATGCCGACGCCACCATTGCCGACATCGTGCGCGAAGCCTCGGTGTCGCGCCGCACCTTCTACGAGCATTTCGCCACCAAGGCCGACTGCCTGATTGCGCTTTTTGAAGCCGCCAGCCTGCGCGCCCTGGGGGTGTTGCGCGATGCGCTGGACCCAACCCAACCCTGGCAACGGCAGGTCGAACGCGCCCTGCAAGCCTACTTTGCCTCCATGGCACAAAACCCCGTGCTGTTGCGCACGCTCTACATTGAGATCCTGGGCCTGGGCACGCCCGGCCTGGCGGCGCGCCGCCGTGTGAACCTGGCCATTGGCGACTTCATCCTCGAGGTGGTCAACGGGCCGTCGGCCACGACGGCGCGGCTCAGCCCGGCCATGGCGCAGGCGGTGGTGGGGGGCATCAACGAACTGGTGCTGCAGGCCATTGAACAGGGTCGCCAGGCCGACTTGCTCGAACTGGTGGCGCCGGCCAGTGCGCTGGTGCGTGCGGTGGCCGGGGTGCCGCACGCCGCCCCTGCAATGCCGGCGTGTCAGGCGTAACCGGCGACGACCGCCCGACTTGGCTGGTGCCCCTAATCGACGCCATACGCTCCATTCCCTGATTGCCGCCGCCGCGGCAAACCCCTAGCATCGTGCGCACGCCGGGCGGCCAGTGGGGCCTGCCCGGCCTCCTCATCATCCTAAGGAAGAGACATGCCCAAACTGATCCTCGACTACATCTACGAGCACGAAGTGGCTCGCGCCGACCAGGTGTACCTGACCCAGCCCACGGGCAATGGCCAGGTGGTGGACTACACCTGGCGGCAGATGATGGACCAGGCCCGGCGCATGGCCACGCACCTGAAAAACCAGGGTTTTGAGCCCGGCGCCCGAATCGCCGTCCTGTCCAAGAACACGGCCCATTTCATGATGGCCGAACTGGCCATCTGGATGGCGGGCGGCACCACGGTGGCGATTTTCCCCACCGAGTCGGCCGACACCGTCAAATACGTGCTGGAGCACAGTGGCGCCAGCCTGCTGTTCGTGGGCAAGCTCGACACGTGGGGGCAGCAAAAGGGCGGTATCCCGGCGGGCTTGCCCTGCATCGCGCTGCCGCTGTCGCCCAAAACCGATTACCCCACGTGGGACAGCATCGTCGCGAAAGCCGCGCCCATGGCGGGCAAACCCGCACGCGGTGGCGACGAAATCGCCCTGCTCATGTACACGTCGGGCTCCACGGGCACACCCAAAGGCGTGATGCACAGCTTTGCCCGCGCCACGGCGGCGAGCGAAGGCATCGTGGCCTATGAAGAAAAAGAGAACGGCGCCGGGTTCACCTACCGGGTTCTGTCGTACCTGCCGCTGGCGCACATTTTTGAGCGGGCCTGGGTGGAGTGCGCGGGTTTCGTCATGGGCCGGGGGCATATCTTCTTTGCCGAATCGCTCGACACCTTTGTGGCGGACCTGCAGCGCGCGCGCCCCACGGTGTTCATCTCGGTGCCACGGTTGTGGCTCAAGTTCCAGCAGGGCGTGTTCACCAAGATGCCGGCCAAAAAACTCGACCGCCTGCTGTCGATCCCGATCCTGGGCAGGATCGTGGCCAAAAAAGTGCTCACGCAACTCGGCCTGAACGAGGTGATCATGGCCGGCAGCGGCTCGGCACCGATTCCGCCTGCGCTGATTGGCTGGTACCGTCGGTTGGGGCTGAACCTGGTCGAAGGCTACGCCATGACCGAAGACTTTGCGTTCTCGCACACCACCACGCGCAAGCACAACGCACTGGGGCATGTGGGTGTGCCGTTCCCAGGCGTGCAGCGGCGCCTGGACGAAGACGGCGAGATCCTCATCAAGTCGCCCGGCACCCTGGTCGGCTACTACAAGCGGCCCGACCTGGACGCCGAGGTGTTCACCCCCGACGGCTTTTTCCGCACCGGCGATCTGGGCGAACTCAGCCCCGACGGCCAGCTCAAGCTCACGGGGCGCAAGAAAGAGCTGTTCAAGACCGGCAAGGGCAAGTACGTGGCCCCGGCGCCGATTGAAAACCTCATCAACGAATGCCCGATGGTCGAGCTGTCGCTCGTCTCGGGCGTGGGCCAGCAGGCGGCCTATGCCATCGTGGTGCCGGCCGAAGGCCTGCGCCCCAAGCTGGCCGACCCGGCCGTGCGCGCTGAATTCACCCAGGAAATGGCCAACGTGCTCCAACGCGTGAACGACCACGTGGCCGACTACGAGCAGCTGCGCATGATCGTCGTGGCCCGCGAGCCCTGGTCGATCGAAAACGGCTGCCTCACGCCCACCATGAAGATCAAGCGCAACCGCATTGAAGCCGCCGTGGGCGAACAGGTGGAAAAATGGTACGGCACCAAGGGGCCGGTGGTCTGGGCCTGAGCCCGAGGCTTCACTGGGGCTTGATGTTGGCGGTTTTGATGACCCGGGTCCAGGTGTCGATCTGCTGCTTCACAAACGCGGTGTAAGGCGTGGCGCCCTGCTCGGGGATGATGAAACCGACGGCGCTCATGCGCTGGCGAATCGCGTCCGTCTGCATGGCCTGCCGGACCGCGGCTTCGAGCTTGTCCACGATGGGCTGGGGTGTGCCTTTGAGGGCTGAAATCCCCGACCATGACAGCGCCTCAAAACCCCGGTAACCGGATTCGGCAATGGTGGGCACGTCCGGGTACAGCGGGTTGCGCTGGGCGCTGGTGACGGCCAGCGCGCGCAGCTTACCCGCCCGCACGTGGGGCAGGGCGGCGTCCTGGTTGATGAACATCATGGGAATGGTGCCGCCCAGGATGTCGGTGAGCATGGGGCCGCCGCCGCGGTAGGGAATGCCGGTCATGAAGACGCCGCTGGTCTGCTTGAACAGTTCCATGGCCATGTGGCCCGAGGCGGCGTGGGTGTAGCCATAGTCGAGCTTCCCGGGGTTGGCCTTGGCGTAATCCACCACGTCCTTGACGGTCCTGAACGGCGTTGTGGGGTTCACCACCAGCACGTTGGGCCCCGAGTGGACCTGCGAGATGTGGACGAAGTCGGTGAGCGAGTTGTACTTGAGGTTGGGGTCCAGCCCGTGCGCCACGGCGTTCTGGCCCACGCCCGTCTGGATCAGGGTGTAGCCGTCGGGCGTCATCTTGCTCGCGCGTTCGGTGCCGATGGTGCCACCGGCCCCGCCAATGTTTTCAATGATGAACGGCTGCTTGAGGATTTTTGTCAGCTCGTCGGCCAGCATGCGCCCCATGACGTCGCTGGTGCCGCCCGGCGGAAACGGCACGATGATCCGGACCGGCTTGCTGGGGTAGTCGGCCTGGGCCAGCGCCCCCAGCGGAAAGACCAGGCTGGCGGCGGCCAGGGCCGTCAGGGCGGCGAGTTTTCTTCGGTGCATGGGGGTCTCCTTCCGTGAGCTTGAAACAAGGAATTCAGCGGGATTTCGCAGCGCGCCATGCCGAAAAATCGTCTTTTGCCTGGGGGCTGGTCGGGGGGTAAAGCCCCAGGATGCTGCGGCCCTTGAGGACTTCTTCGGTGACAAAGTCTTCAAACGCCGTCATCTCCACGGCTTCGGCCGCCACCTCGTCGGCCAGGTGTGCGGGGATCACGACCACGCCCTCGGCGTCGCCCACCACCACGTCGCCGGGCCAGACCGGCACGTCGCCGCAGCCGATGGGCACGTTGATGTCGAGCGCCTGGTGGATCGTCAGATTGGTCGGCGCGGCTGGGCGGTGGTGGTAGGTGGGGAAGGGCAGCTTCGCCAGCTCGGGCGAATCGCGAAAGCCACCGTCGGTCACGCAACCGGCGACGCCGCGCACCATGAGGCGCGAGATCAGAATCGAGCCGGCCGAGGCCGCGCGCGCGTCCTTGCGGCTGTCGATCACGAACACGGCACCGGGCGGGCATTCCTCGACCGCCTTGCGCTGCGGGTGGGCGCGATCCTGGAATACGGTGATGGGGTTGAGATCTTCGCGCGCCGGGATGTAGCGCAACGTGAACGCCTCGCCCACCATGTTGGGCAGGCCGGGGTTCAGCGGCCGCACGTCCTGGATGTACTGGTTGCGAAAACCGCGCTTGAACAGGGCGGTGCAGAGGGTGGCGGTGCTCACCGTCTTGAGCTTTTCGCGGGTGTCGGGTTGGAGCGCCATGGCGGGGGGCTTCAGGTTCAGAAGATGTCGGGTTCGGTCACCGGCGCGCCGAACGAGGTTTCAAGGTAGTCGAAGTCGCAGCCCTGGTCGGCCTGCATGATGTGCTGGCTGAACATCCAGCCGTAGCCGCGCGCAAAGCGCTTGGGCGGTTGCACCCACGCGGCCTTGCGGCGCGCGAGTTCTGCGTCGCTTGCTTCGAGGTGGATCCGGCGGCCGGGCACGTCCACGGTGATCATGTCGCCGTTCTGCACCAGTGCCAGCGGACCGCCGATATAGGCCTCGGGTGCCACGTGCAGGATGCAGGCGCCGTAGCTGGTGCCGCTCATGCGCGCGTCCGAGATGCGCAGCATGTCTTTCACGCCCTGTTTCACGAGCTTCACCGGAATGGGCAGCATGCCCCATTCGGGCATGCCGGGCCCGCCCTGGGGCCCTGCGTTGCGCAGGATCAGGATGTGGCCGGCCGTGACGTCAAGGTTGGGGTCGTCGGTGGCCTTCTTGAGGCTGGGGTAGTCGTCAAACACCAGCGCGGGGCCGGTGTGTTGCAGAAACTGCGGCGCACAGGCGCTGGGCTTGATGACGCAGCCGTCGGGCGCCAGATTGCCTTTGAGGACGGCCAGCGCGCCTTCGTCGTAAATGGCGTTGCCGAGCGGGCGGATCACGTCGGCGTTGTAGACCTCGGCGCCGGTGATGTTCTCGCCCACCGTTTTTCCGGTGACGGTGAGGGCGTCAAGCTTGAGGTGGTCCTTGAGCACGCCCATCATCGCGGCCATGCCGCCGGCGTAGTAGAAGTCTTCCATCAGGTAGGTGTCGCCACTGGGCCGGATGTTGGCGATCACCGGCACCTTGCGGCTGGCGGCGTCAAAGTCTGCGAGGCCCACGGCGCAATGCGCGCCGGCGCGGCGCGACATGGCCACGAGGTGGATGATGGCGTTGGTTGAGCAGCCCATGGCCATGGCCACGGTGATGGCGTTCTCGAACGAAGCGCGGCTGAGCATCTTCGCAGGGGTGAGGTCTTCCCACACCATGTCCACTGCGCGGCGGCCACACTCGGCGGCCATGCGGATGTGGTTCGAATCGACCGCGGGAATGGACGACGCGCCCGGCAGCGTGAAGCCGCAGGCCTCGGCGATGCCGGTCATGGTGCTCGCCGTGCCCATGGTCATGCAGTGGCCGTGGCTGCGTGCGATGCCACCCTCGACCTCAAGCCACTGCGTGGGCGTGATCTTGCCGGCGCGGCGTTCGTCCCAGAACTTCCAGGTGTCGGAGCCCGAGCCGAGAACCTTGCCCTTCCAGTTGCCGCGCAGCATGGGGCCGGCTGGCATGTAGATGAAGGGCAGGCCCATGCTCAGGGCGCCCATGATGAGGCCGGGCGTGGTCTTGTCGCAGCCGCCCATGAGCACCGCGCCGTCAATCGGGTGGCTGCGCAGCAGCTCTTCGGTCTCGATCGCCAGCAGGTTGCGATACAGCATGGTGGTGGGCTTGACCAGCGACTCGGACAGCGACAGCGCGGGCAGCTCGATCGGGAAGCCGCCCGCCTGCAGCACGCCGCGTTTCACGTCTTCCACCCGTTGTTTGAAGTGGCCGTGACAGGTGCCGATGTCGCTCCAGGTGTTGAGCACGGCGATCACCGGCTTGCCGACCCAGTCTTCGGGGCCGTAGCCCAGCTGCATCACACGCGAGCGGTGCCCGAACGAGCGCACGTCGTCGGGCGCGAACCAGCGGGCGCTGCGCAGGTCGCTTTCATTCTTTCGGGGGGGCGGTGTTGGCATGGTCTCCCGCGGTTCAGCGGCTCCGGTGGGCTGGTTGGATCGGAATTAAAGCACTAATATATTAGTGCGTCAATGCTACAGTGACAGCACCTTGATGGAGCCGCGATACGCACCGTGAACACCCTGGCGACCCTTGCCCCTTTGAAGCTGGACCGGACGCGGCAGTCGGCGCCGCAGGTCTGCGATGCGCTGCGCGAGATGATTCTTTCGGTGCAACTGGCACCCGGCACCGTGCTGCAGCGCACCGAGCTGGCCGAACACTTCGGCATCAGCCAGACGCCGATCCGCGACGCGCTGCTGCGTCTGGGCGAAGAGCATCTGGTGGACATCTATCCGCAGCACGCCACGGTGGTCAGCCGGATCGACGTGAAGGCGGCGCTGCAGGTGCATTTTCTGCGCCGCGCCATCGAGATCGAGCTCCTCAAGGCGCTGTGTGATCTGCCCGACGACGCGCACCGCCACCTCTTGCAGCACCTGCAGACCCATCTGGACGCCCAGCAAGCAGCGCTGGACCCGCTGGAGTTTGCGGCGTTCTCGGTGTCGGACCTGGCGTTTCACAAGGAGATGTACGACGCGGCCGACGTGGCGCCGTTGTGGAGCCTGGTGCGCCGTCAAAGCGGCCACGTTGACCGTCTGCGCCGACTCAACCTGCCCGCGCAGGGCAAGGCGCAGGCGGTGGTGCGCGACCACCGCGCCATCGTCGAGGCGCTGGCCCGGCGTGATCCCGCTGGCGCCGAAGCCGCACTGCGCACGCACCTGGCCGGGACGCTGGCCTTTGTGCGGGACATTCGCGAGCGCTTTCCCGACTGGGTAGTTTGAATCCCGGGCATCCTGGTGGCCCGGGTGGCGCTGCCGATGGCGGCCGAATCGCTTCAGTACCCGATGGCGGCACCGTCGCTGCGTGGGTCGGAGCCGCCATAACGCATGCCTGACTCCGGATCGATCACGATCCCGTGCGCGTGGCCGGCCAGTTCGTTCCAGTCACCCCAGCGGTCGAGAATGTGGCCGCGCCGGTCCAGCTCGTCGATGGTGGCTTTGGGAAAGCGGGCCTCGATGTGCAGCGTGTCGCGGCTTTCGCCCAGGCCGAAGCGGCCGGACAGCCAGCGTGGCGCCTCCAGCGCTTCCTGGATGTTGCGGTCAAAGTCCAGCAGGTTGATGTAGGTCTGCAGGTGGATCTGCGGCTGACCGTCGGCCCCCATGCAGCCCACCACGCTCCAGAGCTTGTCATTGCGAAACCCCATGGACGCAATCAGTGTGTGCAGCGGTGTTTTGCCGGGCTCCAGCCGGTTCGGGTGCGAGGCGTCCAGTGAGAAATAGGCGCTGCGGTTTTGCAGGACCACCCCGGTGTTTCCCGCCACCACGGCCGAGCCGAACACGCCGTACAGGCTTTGAATCAACGACACCGCGTTGCCTTCTGCATCCACGACGGCGATGTACACCGTGTCACCCGTGAGACTGCCGTAAGACGGTACCTTGTCCCACGGCAATGCACGCGCGGGGTCCATCAACTTGCGTCGCTCGTCGGCATAGGTCTTCGAAATCAGGCGCTCCATCGGCACGTCGGCAAACGCCGGGTCGGCCAGATGGCGGTCGCGGTCGTGGTAGGCCACCTGTTTGGCCTGCACCAGCAGGTGCGCGTGATCGGTGCCAAGGTATTCACGCTGGTGCAGCTCGAAAGGCTCCAGCAGGTTGAGCATCTCCAGCACCGTAAAGCCCTGCGTGGGTGCCGGTGTCTCGTACAACGTGAGGTCACGGTAGCGGCCTTGCAGCGGCTGCCCCCAGCGCGCGGTTTGCACGGCGAGGTCTGACGCAGTGAAAAAGCCACCTTTTTCCCCGGCAAATCGTGCCAGTTCGGCAGCGACGGGACCTTCATAAAAACCGGCGCGACCGTGCTCCGCAATGGCGCTGAGCGTATGGGCCAGGTTGGGATTGGTGAGCCGGGTTCCGGGACGGGGTGCTTTGCCATCGGGCATGAAAATCGCCATGGATTCGGCGTGCGGCTCCAGGTCTTTGCGTGCAAATTCGATCCAGCCGGCCAGACGCTCGGTGACTGGAAAACCGTCGCGTGCGTAACCGATGGCGGTCTGGAGATTGCGGGCCAGTGGCAGGCGGCCATACGTCGCATGGGCCTCGACCCAACTGGCAACCGAACCCGGCGTCGTCAGGGTGGCGGGCAGGATGCCGCGAAACGGCACCTCGGCATGGCCGCGTTGGGCAAACCATTCAATACTGGCGCTCGCCGCAGCCCGTCCGCCACCATCGAGGTATCGAACCGCCTGGGTCTTGGCGTCATGAATGAGCCAGAAGGCATCGCCGCCCACACCGGTCATGTGCGGGTACAGCACGGCCAGTGCCGCGCTGGTGGCAATGGCGGCGTCCACCGCCGAGCCGCCTGCTCGCAAGACCTCGACGCCTGCCTGTGAGGCCAGCGCGTGGGGGCAGGTGACCATTCCGTTGGGGCCCATCGTGACCGGGCGGCCCGTGGTGATTTGCATGGGTGTAATCCTTCGATGTGATCAGGTTCTGGCGCCGGGCGTTGTGATACGCAGCCCCACCGTGGTGAGCGAGGCTAGACTGTACCTTTATGAAATTCAAGACTGATCGCAGGAAAGTCCCCGGTTGCATCTTTGTTGCAGTGCTGGCAGTGCTGGTGACGCAAGCGGCGGGCGCCGCGGGTGCTGCGGCCTCGTGCGAGGCGCTGCAGGGGCAAATCGAGGCCAAGATCCGCACCGCAGGCGTGGCGCAATTCACGCTCACCACGGTGGACGCGGGCGCCAGGGCCGTTGGCAAGGTGGTCGGCACCTGCGCGTTGGGCACCCGGAAAATCATGTACATCGCGGGGGCTTCTGCGGCGCCGATGGCCACGCCGTCCGCCGCGGCGAGCACGCCCCGCGCGCGGGCGGCGCCGTCACGCCCGGGCACCGAGGCCATCCTGACCGAATGCCGGGACGGTTCGGTGTCAATGGGCGGCGACTGCAAAAAATAGCGCAGCCGGCCGGGGTGGCCCGGCCTCGCAGCCGTCGCAGGGCTAGCCCGCCAGCCCCACAAACACGTTCTGCACGTCGTCGTGCGCGTCGATGGCCGCGAGGAAGGTTTCGACCTCTTCCAGCTCGGCCGGGCTCAGGCTGGCCGGGTTGACGGGGTTTTTGGGCCGGTAACCCAGCTTGGCCGACAGCACGGTAAAGCCCTGGGCTGGCAGGGCGCGGCTGACCAGATCGAGGTCGGTCGCATCGGTCAGGAACAGCATGCTGCCTTCCGATTCGCCGGGTTCGAAGTCCTGCGCACCGGCCTCGATGGCAGCCAGCTCGGGGTCGGCGCCCGGAGCCGCGGGCTCGGCCTCGATCAGGCCCACATGGTCAAAATCCCAGGCCACGGAACCCGAGGTGCCCAGTTGCCCTTTGCGGAACAAAACCCGCATTTCAGGGGCGGTGCGGTTGACGTTGTCGGTCAGGCATTCGACCATCACCGCCACGCGGTGCGGTGCGAAGCCTTCGTACATCACGTGCTCGAAATGCACCGTTTCGCCCGTCAGGCCTGCGCCTTTCTTGATGGCGCGGTCCAGTGTGTCCTTGGGCATGGACACCTTGCGGGCCTGCTCCACCACCAGCCGCAGCCGCGAATTGGAGGCCGGATCGGCGCCGTTGCGCGCGGCCACCATGATGTCCTTGGCCAGTCGGCCGAACAGCTTACCCCGGGCATCGGCCGCCGCGGCCTTGCCTTTTGCTTTCCATTGCGCGCCCATAGTGCATATTCCTTGAAGTCACAGCGTTGATCGTAAACTGCCGGCGACCCTTTCACCATCCCAAGCCCACGCCCATGACCGAAACCAGCGAAGAAAAAATCACCCAGCCCCGCTTCTGGCGCGACAACGGCTGGACCGCCTGCGTGATCAAGAACGATGACGACGACGGCTGGGCCGTGGCCATGACCCCGCAGGGCCAGGTGGAGCCGGCCCTGGTGGGCCCGTGGACCATGGGGCGCGACAAGAAGAACCCCAAGCCGCTGGATACGTCGGCCTTCAACACCCTGGTGAAAACGGCCACTGAATTTGTGCGCCGCCACGAGCAGCAACAGCACGCCACGCTGCACCAGTCTTTGGACATTTCGCACGAGGGCGCACGCTTGAACATCCTGCTGGACATCGAGCCCGATGACGACCACCCCAGCGCCACGCTGCGCGCACTGGACGCCTGGGGGGACGTGCTGGCCCAGGTCCGCGTGGCGCCCTCGTTCAAGCTCACACGGGCCAGTGCCAGTGCCTGGGCTGAGGCTGGTTTCAGCGCCGCAGCGGTGCGCCGGGGCGGCTAGCGCGGCGCAGGCCGCTCAACCGGTGATGGCCTGCCAGTGCGGGGCAGCCACCGGCGTGATGGACAGCCGGTTGCCTTTCTGCAGCACCCGCAGGCCGGCCAGTTCGGGCCGCGCGCGCAACTGCGGCAGGGTGAGGTGGGGGATCTTTCGCAGCACCTGCACGTCCACCAGCCACCAGCGCGGTGCGTCGGGCTTTGATGCCGCATCGAAATACGGCGACGCGGGGTCAAACTGCGTGGGGTCGGGACGGGCCGTGGACGCCACCCGGGCCATGCCCACGATGCCCGGTTCGGCGCAACTGGAGTGGTAGAACAGCACGCCGTCGCCCACGCGCATGGCGTCGCGCATGAAGTTGCGGGCCTGGTAATTGCGCACGCCCACCCAGGGCACGGTGGCACCGGGGGCGGCCAGTGCATCGTCGACCGAGCATTCCTGCGGTTCGGATTTCATCAGCCAGTAATTCATGCGGGTGGATTATCCGTGCGCTGGGCCATGAACCGGCGAAAACAGGGGCCGGTCCTGATCTTTGACAAGCCGCACGCGACGGCCATGGCCCACAATGCCACATGGCCTGATCTGAATAGGCCGCAACCCGCTGTAGTGGCTGCGCCACCCGTCGGCGTCATGGCGCAGCTTCGGGGCCGTGAAAACTGAAAGGTGAACCCAATGAGGAAGTTTTCGAAGTTTTCCCTGACACAGGCCCGCGGCCGCATGCCGGCGGTACGCGCCGGGCTCCGGTGGGTTGGCGCCTGCAGTGCGGCACTGTGGCTCGCCGGGTGCGCCGTGGAGTTTGAGAACCGGCAGGCCGCCCAGGAAGTTGCGCGGCTCGCTGTGCCGCCCGGTTCGGTGTACACGGGCTGGCGCGTGTTCCAGGACAAATGCGCGGGCTGCCACACGCCCGCCGCGACCGGGATGGGAAACGCCCCCGATCTGTTGCCCAAAGTGCGCGAGATGGGTTCGCGCCAGTTTGTCAGTCTGGTGCTGCAGCGCTACGACTGGAACCTGCCGGTGGCATCGGCATCGGCATCGAGCGACCGCAGCGCGAATGAAGCCGTGGTCGAAGTGATCATGCAGCGCAAGGAAGCACCGCTGACGATGCCCGCATGGCAAGGTGAACCCCGCGTGACCGCCCATATCCTGGACCTCTATGCGTATCTCTCGGCCCGCGCGCAGGGCACGCAGGACGCCGGTCGCCCGGCACCGTAAAACGCCACGGCGGGGTTAAAAGCGCGGGTCGCTGTAGGGCGGGGCCGCACCCACGTTCACTGCGCCAGCCACCGCACTTCGGCCGCACGGCCGGGCACTGACAACTGCGCCACCGTCTGCGGCGTCTGCGCCAGCAGCGTGCCCTTGCGCCAGACCATCAGGCGGTTCGCCCGCAACCGCAGGGCGTCGACGGTGTCGCGCGCTTGCAGCAGCACAAAGCTGGCGTCGCAGCCGGGCGCAAGGCCATGGCCGTGCAGGTGCATCACCTTTGCCGCGTGGCTGGTCACCGCCTCAAAACACTGGCGCATGCCTTGCTGGCTGGTCATCTGGGCCACGTGCAGGCCCATGTGCGCCACTTCGAGCATGTCGCCGCTCCCGAGGCTGTACCAGGGGTCCATCACGCAGTCGTGGCCGAAGGCGACCGTCACGCCTGCGGCCATGAGCTCGGGCACGCGGGTCAGGCCGCGGCGTTTGGGGTAGCTGTCGTGGCGGCCCTGCAGGGTGATGTTGATCAGCGGGTTGGCCACCACGCTGACGCCGGCTTCGGCGATCAGCGGGATGAGTTTGCTGACGTAATAGTTGTCCATGCTGTGCATGGAAGTCAGGTGCGAGCCGGTCACGCGGCCCTGCAGGCCCAGGCGCTGCGCCTCAAAGGCCAGGGTTTCGATGTGGCGCGAAAGCGGGTCGTCGCTTTCGTCGCAGTGCATGTCCACCAGCTTGCCGCGCTCGGCGGCCAGCTCGCACAGCAGCCGCACGCTGGCCGCGCCCTCGCTCATGGTGCGCTCGAAGTGCGGAATGCCGCCGACCACGTCCACGCCAAGGTCGAGGGCACGTTTCAGGTTCTCCAGCCCACCGGGACTGCGCAGCACGCCGTCCTGCGGGAACGCCACCAGTTGCAGGTCGAGGTACGGTGCCACGCGCTTTTTCACTTCCAGCAGCGCCTGCACGGGCAGCAGGCTGGGGTCGCTGGTGTCCACATGGCTGCGGATGGCCAGCAGCCCCTTGGCCACGGCCCAGTCGCAGTAGGTGAGGGCGCGCTCGATCAGCGCATCGGCGGTCAGCAGCGGCTTGAGTTCGCCCCACAGCGCGATGCCTTCGAGCAGGGTGCCGCTTTGATTGACGCGCGGCAGGCCGTAGCTCAAGCAGGCGTCCATGTGAAAGTGGGGGTCGCAAAACGGCGGGCTCAGCAACTGGCCGCTGGCGTCCACGGTTTCGCGGGTTTGGGCGCCGTCGAGGGCGCCTTCGCGCACTTCCACAATTTTGCCGCCCTGCACGGCCACGCTCATGCCGGTGCGGCCGTCGGGCAGGCTGGCGTGGGTGATGAGAAGGTCGAGCATCGGACTACCTTTCGCCCTTTCGGTACGGTTTCATGAGGGCCTGCGGATAGGCCGCCTTGCGCGCCACCAGCACCAGCGCCAGGATGGACAGTGCGTAGGGCAGCATCAGGTACAGCTGGTAGGGCAGCACCGCGCCGCCCGATTGTTGCAGCCGCAGTTGCAGCGCGTCAAAAAACGCGAACAGGATGGCCCCCAGCAAGGCCTTGCCCGGGCGCCAGCTGGCAAACACCACCAGCGCCACGCAGATCCAGCCGCGGCCGTTGACCATGTTGAAAAAGAAGGCGTTGAACGCCGACAGCGTGAGAAACGAGCCCGCCACACCCATCAGCGCCGAGCCCGCCACGATGGCGCCGGTGCGCGTGGCCAGCACCGAAATGCCCTGGCCTTCGGCGGCCTGCGGGTTTTCGCCCACCATGCGCACGGCCAGGCCCAGCGGCGTGCGGTACAGCACCCAGCCGGTCAGCGGCACCAGCAGCAGGGCCAGCAGGGTGAGCGCGGTCTGCGCCTGGAGCACCGGGATGGGCAGCCAGTCCATGGGGGCAAACGGCGTCACGGTGGGCGGCGTGCTGACCTTGGGAAAGCTCACGCGATAGCCAAAGTAGCTCAGGGCCGTGGCCAGCAGCGTGATGCCCAGCCCCGACACATGCTGCGACAGCGCCAGCCCCACCGTCAACCCCGCGTGCAACAGGCCGAACAGCCCGCCCGTGAGCGCCGCCACGCCCACGCCCAGCCACAGCGGCGCGCCCTGGTACACCGCCAGCCAGCCGCTGAAAGCGCCCGCAACCATGATGCCTTCGATGCCCAGGTTCAGCACCCCGGCCCGTTCGCACAGCAGCACGCCGAGTGTGCCCAGGATCAGCGGCGTGGCGATGCGCAGCACGGCGACCCAGAAGTCGGCGTTGGCCAGGATGGCGGGCAGGTCGCTCACCGGCCATCCCTTTTACTGCGATATAAATAGCAAACTATGACCATTTGACGGGGGCTAAGGCCCGATTTGTCTTGAAAAATGCGGTTGAAAATCATTTCCAGCGAACCCGGTATTGGGCCAGCAGCATGGCCACCAGCACGGCAATCAGCGAGGTGGCGACGATCACGTCGGCCAGGTAGGTGGGCACGCCGATGGCGCGGCTCATGCTGTCGGCGCCCACCAGCACGCCGGCCACAAACACGCTGGCCAGCACCACGCCCAGCGGGTGCAGGCCGGCCAGCATGGCAATCACGATGCCGCTGTAGCCGTAGCCGGGCGACATGTCGAGCGTGACGTAGCTGGTGCGCCCGGCCACCTCGATCGCGCCGGCCAGTCCGGCCAGTGCCCCGGAGAGCAGCGCCACCATGACCACGGTGCGCGTGGTGCCCACGCCGGCAAAGGCGGCGGCGCGCGGGTTGGCGCCCACGGCGCGAATATCGAACCCCAGCACGGTGTACTTCATCAGCACCCACAGCCCCAGCGCCAGCACCACGCCCCAGACCAGGCCGGTGTGCACGCGGGTCTGCGCCACCAGTTTGGCCAGCTCCAGATCACCCTGCAGCGCCACACTTTGCGGCCAGCCCATGGCGGTGGCGTCTTTCATGGGGCCGTCGAGCAGCGCGCCCACGGCCAGCAGCACGATGAAGTTGAGCAGCAGCGTGGTCACCACCTCGTCCACGCCGAGTCTGCTTTTCATCAGCGCCGGGCCGAGCAGCAGCAGGGCGCCGGCCAGTGCGGCGGCGGCCATCATGAGCGGGAACAGCACCCACACGGGCCACGCCAGCCCGCTGCCGCCGTGCAGGCCGCCCACGGCGATGGCGGCCAGCGCACCGGCATAGAGCTGGCCCTCGGCGCCGATGTTGAACAGCCGCGCCCGAAAAGCCACCGCCGCGGCCAGGCCGGTGAGCATGAGCGGGATGGCGCGGGTGAAGGTTTCGCTCAACGCGAACACCGAACCAAAGCCGCCCTGCAGCAGCAGCGCGTAGGTGCGCCCCACGGGCTGGCCGGCCCACAGCACCAGCAGCGCGGTGACGGCCAGGGTGAACGCCACCGCCCCCAGCGGCGCCAGCACCTGGGCGGTGCGCGAGACGGCGGGGCGCTTTTCCAGCCTCATGTGGGGCCGTCCGATGCGGTTTTCCCTGCGCTGGTCGAAAAGCCTGCGATGGCTTCGACCGGCTCAGCCCGAACGGTTGAAGCGGCGGTTGCTCCGGCCATGGCCAGACCGATGCTTTCGCGGCTCCAGGCTTCGGCGGCGCGGGCCTCGCCCAGCTGGCCGCTGTGCATGACGGCGATGCGGTCGCCCAGCACCATGACTTCGTCCAGATCGTCGGAGAGCACCAGCACGGCGGCGCCCGCGTCACGGGCGGCCAGCAACTGCTGCTGCACATAGGCCACCGCGCCAACGTCCAGGCCCCAGGTGGGCTGGTGGGCGACGATAAGCCGGGGGGCGTGGGCCACCAGGGCGCGTCCCAGAATGAGCTTTTGCATGTTGCCGCCCGACAGCGAGCGCGCCGGCGCATCGAGCCCGCCGCCGCGCACGTCAAACGCCTCGACGATGCGTTGGGCCTGCGCGCGCGCCGCCGCCCGGCGCACCAGTGGCCCGCGCCGCAGGGCCGGGCCGTGCAGCCGCTCGGACACGGCGTTTTCCCACAAGGGCAAGTCGCCCACCACGCCCACGCCGTGCCGGTCTTCGGGGATGCGGGCCACGCCCTGCTGCACCAGCCAGGCGGGCGAAGGGCGCAGCGGCTGGCCCAGCAATTGCACGGTGCCGGCCGTGGCGCGCCGGGTGCCGCACAGCAGTTCGGCCAGCGCCACCTGGCCGTTG
>PHCI01000037.1 GCA_002842205.1 Betaproteobacteria bacterium HGW-Betaproteobacteria-3
GGACTGTCTGCAAAACCTCCCCACTGGCACGGGATGTGCGTCATTGAAGCCATGAAACAAATGAGCCTGGGCGAGAGCGGATTCGAGCGCAAGACCAAGAGGACGCGCAAGCGCGAGTTCCTGGACGAGATGAACCTGGTGGTTCCCTGGGCCGAGCTGGTCTCTTTGATCGCACTACACGCACCTGCTCCCGGCGCCAAGGGCGGACGCCCACCGTTTGCCGTCCAGACCATGCTGCGCATCCACTTTCTGCAGCAGTGGTTCAACCTGTCGGACCCGGCGATGGAAGAGGCGCTGTATGACACGCCCATGTTTCGCGAGTTTGCGGGTCTGGATGCCGGTGAAGACAGCCTGCCCGACGAGAGCACCATCCTGCGCTTTCGCCACCTGCTCGAACAACACAACCTGGGCTTGCGGATCCTGTCCACCGTCAACGCCACTCTGGCTGCCAAGGGCCTGCTGCTCAAGAGTGGCACGGTGGTCGACGCCACGCTGATCGCAGCGCCGAGTTCGACCAAGAACGGCCGCAGCGAACGCGACCCCGAGATGCACCAGACCAAGAAGGGCAACCAATGGCACTTCGGGATGAAGGCGCATATTGGCGTTGATGCCGACTCGGGCCTGGTGCACACCGTCAAAGCAACAGCGGCCAACGCGCACGACATCACCCAGGCCAGTGAACTGCTGCACGGCAAGGAAACCGACGTCTTCGCTGACTCCGGCTACCGGGGTGTTCACAAGCGCGAGGAAGTGATCAAGGACCATCCGGAGATCAACTGGTACGTGGCCATGATGCCCAGTCATCGCAAGGCGCTGGACAAGGACACACCCATGGGCGCGATCATGGAGGCGCTGGAGAAGACCAAGGCGCGCATCCGGGCCAAGGTCGAGCACCCCTTCCGGGTGATCAAGCGTCAGTTCGGACATGTGAAGGTGCGCTACCGGGGATTGGCCAAGAACGCGGCACAGTTGCACACCCTGTTTGCGTTGTCCAACATTTGGATGGCGCGCCGAATACTTTTGAAAGAGACGCGGGGATGAGTGCGCCCTTGCACGGCCAAAGGGCCATGCAAGGGGGCGAAATCGACTTTCAAACATCCCTTGGAACCCCGAAATCACCATCATCTGGAAGGGCTTGCATCAGTTCGCGCCACGGCGGGTGTTGTGCAGACCTTCC
>PHCI01000028.1 GCA_002842205.1 Betaproteobacteria bacterium HGW-Betaproteobacteria-3
CGCCACCGCCACCGCCACCGCCACCGCCACCGCCACCGCCACCGCCACCGCCACCGCCACCGCCACCGCCACCGCCACCGCCACCGCCACCGCCACCGGCGCCGGCGCCAGCGCCAGCGCCAGCGCCTGCAGCGGCAAGTTCGCCGACGGGCCCGTTGTCGGAACCTGAGCCGCCCGCGACCGACCGCGAGACCGTCATCACGCTGCCGGTGCCGCTGGAGCCCCCCGTTGCGGCGCCTGCAGTCGTGTCACCCCAGGCCGGTGCCAAACCGCTCGTCCCCGACGTCGAGGTGGACCCGGTCGATGCCTTCATGCAGGAAGCCCTGGCGGAGCTTCCTGAGACCGCCGACAAGCTGTCGGTGGCCATGCTGCAGGAGCCACCGCCGTCCATCGAACAGGAACTGGCGGCCTGGGTGGCCGACCGGCCCAACTCGCAAAGCGGGTTGTCGTCCCCGGCGATGCTGGACAGCGAGCCCGAGGAGCCGGATTTTGTCCAGGAAGCCCGTCGCAAGGCGTTTTCGCAACGGCCCCTGGTGCGGTTTTTCATGGTCATGGCGGGGCTGGCGCTGGTGGCGGTTCTCGCGGGGCAGTGGATCGTCCACGACCGCGACCGCATCGCCGCGTTTGAGCCCCGGGCCCGGCCGCTGATCGACTGGCTGTGCCAGCGCGCCGGGTGCACGATCGCGCCGCTCAAGCAGATTGACGCCATCGTCATTGACAGTTCGTCGTTCAAGAAAGACCGCGACAACGCCTATCACCTGAACCTCGTGATCAAGAGCAGTGCGACGGTGGCCATCGCCATGCCCAGTGTGGAACTGACGCTGACCGACGCCCAGGACCAGCCCGTGTTGCGCCGCGTCCTCACCCCGGCCGAGATGGGGGCCGCTGCCGTCATGGCGCCGTTGGGCGAGTGGTCGGCGTCGTTGCCGATTTCGGTGGCCGCCGACAACGTGGCCACCCGGATATCAGGCTACCGCGTGATCGCGTTCTACCCCTGAAGCCCCCCTTTTTTTGAACAGCAGGATTTATGGCAGCAATCATCTGTGGCTCCCTGGCCTTTGACTCCATCATGACCTTCGAGGGGCGCTTTGCCGAGCAGATCCTGCCCGATCAGTTGCACATCCTCAACGTGTCGTTTCTGGTGCCGGCGCTGCGGCGTGATTTCGGTGGTTGCGCAGGCAACATTGCCTACAGCCTGAAGGCGCTGGGCGGCACGCCATTGCCTCTGGCCACGCTGGGCAGCGACGGCACCGACTACCTGCACCGCCTGAAGGGCCTGGGCATCAGCACCGAGTTCGTGCGCCAGATCGACGACGCCTACACCGCCCAGGCCATGATCATGACCGACCGCGACAACAACCAGATCACCGCGTTCCACCCGGGCGCGATGATGCAGGCGCACGTCACACGCATCCCGGCGCGCGGCGACGCGAAGCTGGGCATCATCTCCCCCGACGGCCGCGACGCCATGCTCCAGCATGCCGAACAGTTCAAGGCGGCCGACATTCCGTTCGTGTTCGATCCGGGCCAGGGCCTGCCGATGTTTGACGGCCGCGAACTGGCCGCGTTGGTGGAGCAGGCCACCTGGGTTACCGTGAACGACTACGAAGGCAAGATGCTGTGCGACCGCACGGGGTCAAGTTGCGCCGAGTTGTCACGCAGGCTCAAGGGCCTGATCGTGACGCTGGGGGCCGAAGGCAGCGAGGTCTGGATCGATGGCGAGAAAACCCTGGTGCCGCCGGTCCCGGCGCAGGCCGTGGTCGACCCGACCGGCTGCGGCGACGCTTATCGCGGCGCCTTGCTGTTCGGGCTGGAGCAGGGCTGGTCGCTGGCGCGCTGTGCGGCCTTGGGCAACCGCCTGGGTTCGCTGAAGATTGCGAACCGCGGGCCGCAGAACTACCAGGTGACGGCTGAAACGCTGACCGTCTAGGCAAGCGCTTGCGCGCAACGGTGCCGGGGGTCAGCCGGCGTTTTGCAGCGCCAGACCCGCGTGCTCGCGCAGCGGATGGAAATGAATTTTCGGAAACCTTTCCTGGGCCAGCCGCACGTCGTACGGTGAGGTGCACAGGTAGGCCAGGGTGTTGGCCGCGTCCAGCGCCAGCCGCTGCGGATAGGCGTGGGTGAACTCGCGCAGCTCAGCGGGCGTGTCGGCCGTGATCCAGCGCGCGCCGGTGTACTGGCAGCCCTCCAGCCGCACGTCGCAGTCGTATTCGGCCTTCAGGCGGTGCTGCACCACTTCAAACTGCAGTTGCCCCACGGCGCCGAGCAGCATCGGGCCACCGATTTCGGGCCGAAACACCTGGATCGCGCCTTCTTCACCCAACTGATCGAGCCCGGTTTGCAGCTGCTTGGTGCGCAGCGGGTTTTTCAGGATCACCGTCATGAACAGCTCGGGTGCAAAAAACGGCAGGCCGGTGAACTGCAGCGCGGCGCCGTCGGTGATGGTGTCGCCCAGCTGCACGCCGCCGTGGGTGGTAAAGCCAATGATGTCGCCCGCGTAGGCTTCGTCCACGGCCTCGCGCCGCTGGCTCAGGAAGGTGACCACCGAGGTGGGCCGCAGTTCCTTGGCCGTGCGCTGCACCTTGAGCTTCATGCCCGGCGTGTACTTGCCCGAGGCCATGCGCACGAAGGCGATGCGGTCGCGGTGGTTGGCGTCCATGTTGGCCTGCACCTTGAACACCACGCCCGAGAACGCGGTGTCGTCGGGCTGGACGATCTTTTCCACCGGCTGCTTGTTCACGATCAACGAGCTTTTGCGCGGCTGCGGGCTGGGCGCCAGGTCCACCAGCGCGTCGAGCACCTCCATCACCCCGAAATTGTTGACGCCGGAGCCGAAGAACACGGGCGTTTGCCGACCGGCCAGAAACGCTTCGCGGTCCCAGGTGGGTGAGGCGCCCGCGGCGAGTTCCATGCTTTCTTCGGACGCCGCAAACTCCTGCGGAAAGCGTTGGAGCAGCGTCTCGCGTTCGGTCAGCGGGATATTTTCAAAATCCTGCGGCAGGCGTTCGCTGCCCGATTCGAATACCGTCATGGCCTGGGTGCGCAGGTTCATGATGCCGCCGAAGGTCTTGCCCTTGCCCACCGGCCAGGTCATGGGCACGCAGGGCATGCCGAGTTCACGCTCCACCTCGTCCAGGATGTCCAGCGGCTCGCGCACTTCGCGGTCCATCTTGTTGACGAACGTGATGATGGGCGTGTTGCGCTGGCGGCAGACCTCAATCAGGCGGCGTGTCTGCGCCTCCACGCCGTTGGCCGCGTCGATCACCATCAAGGCAGAATCCACCGCGGTCAGCACACGGTAGGTGTCTTCGGAGAAATCCTTGTGGCCTGGCGTGTCCAGCAGGTTGATCACGTGGTCGCGGTACAGCATCTGCATGACCGAGCTGGCCACCGAGATGCCGCGCTGCTTTTCGATCTCCATCCAGTCGGACGTGGCATGGCGACTGGCCTTGCGCGCCTTGACCGAGCCGGCGATCTGGATCGCGCCCGAGAACAGCAGCAGTTTCTCGGTCAGCGTGGTCTTGCCCGCGTCGGGGTGGGAAATAATGGCAAAGGTACGGCGGCGCCGGGTTTCAGAGGCGTAGGACACGTGGGTTCCAGAAAATGGAGGGCGGGCGGTAACACCCGCAACAGGCGTAAACGGCAGGCCGGATGCCCGGCTGGCGCCGTTGGCGAAGGGCTCGCAAGAAGCCAATTTTACCGGTCTGTGACCTCCACGCGCGGCCCGCTGTGGCACGAGGGGGTGCAGTGCCACCGCCCCAGCCTGTTGCCGGCACGGCATGCCCATGGGTTCCAATCAGAATGGAAAGTCCTGAAATAATAGCAAACAATGACCATTTCATGGGGGATAAACGGCGATTTTTTCAATAATTGCCACCGCTTTGCAATTCGATCACTGCGTCAGAATCGGGTCATGGTGCAAGCGTCACAATACCGGCTTGCGTTGTTTCATGGGAGCCTGCAAGTGAAGAAGTTGATTGCCGCCTTGGTGCTGGGGGCCGGCCTGACGGGCTGTTCACTGGTGCCGTTGGCCGAAACCCCGCGTGACGCGGAACTGAAAACCTTTCCCGTGGCGCCCGACTCGGCTGGTCTTTACATCTTTCGCAACGACGCCGTGGGCGCCCTGGTGCGGGTGGAGGTCAAGCTCAACGGCGAGCCGCTGGGCCGGACCGCCACGCAGACCTACCTGTACCGGCAACTGGCGCCGGGCAAACACAAAATTGAGTCGGTGTCGGAAAACGACGAGACGCTGGAAATCGACGCCAAGGCCGGGACGCTGGTGTTTGTGCGCCAGGACCTTACCCTGGGCACCTACCCGATGTTTCCCGCCACGCGGCTGCAGCAGGTCAGCGAGGAAGAGGGCAAGAAGGGTGTGCTCGAATCCCGGCTGGTCAAGCAGCGCTGAGACGGGGTCCGCGTCGCCGTGCCGGGTGGCGTGGCGTCGCATACACCGCAGGCTGACAAAATGCGCTTGAAATCGGAGTCCACCATGACCCAGCCGGGCCGCTGCAGTTGCGGCAAGATCACATTCCATCTGACGGGAGCGCCGCTGTTCACGCAGGCCTGCCACTGCACCGACTGCCAGCGCTTCACTGGAACGGCGTTCGGCATCGGGATGCTGGTGCTTGAGAAAGACCTGGTGCTCACGCAGGGCGAGCCGGTCTCTTATGAGCACACGACCGGCAGCGGCAACCGCTATACCGCTGCGTTCTGCGCCCACTGCGGCACCTACCTGTGGGGGCGCTACTCGCTGCGGCCCGGCGTGGTGGCGGTGCGCCCCGGCACGCTGGACGACGCCCAAGCGGGTGAACCGCAGGTCCATGTCTGGACCCGCAGCAAGCTGCCGTGGGTCAGCATCCCAGAGGGTGTGCCGACCTTCCCGATGGGGTACAAGACGCCGGAGGTCTGGCCCGAAGCCAGCCTGCAGCGTTTGCAGGCGGCATCCCGCAGTGGGGGCTGAGGACGCTGCCACTGTTCCTGCATTTCAACCGGAGGCCACCCATGCAAGCCATTGCCCTGACGCTTTACGCTGCGCGCCCTGCTGCGGTGCGACGACCCGCCCGCCATGGGCTCGTCGGCCTGGCCCTGACCACGGCCTGCGGGCTGCTGCTGGCCCTGTCGCCCGTGGCCTCCCGTGCCGAGCAGCAGTTTCCCGATGTGCTGGCGGTCAAGGTTCACCCGCGCGGCGCCGACCGCTTCGATTTCGACGTCACCGTGTCCTCGCCCTACGACACCCCGCGCCGCTATGCCGACGCGTTTCGCGCGGCCAGCAAGGACGGCCGGGTGTGGGGTGAGCGCAAATTGCTGCACGA
This sequence comes from Betaproteobacteria bacterium HGW-Betaproteobacteria-3, assembly GCA_002842205.1. GTDB lineage: Bacteria > Pseudomonadota > Gammaproteobacteria > Burkholderiales > Burkholderiaceae_C > PHCI01. The sequence goes on from PHCI01000028.1 coordinate 5,313, forward strand.
CCACGCCGACGAGCAGCCCTTCACGCGCGATCTGTACGGCGTCACGGTGCCTGCGGGCGTCAAGTCGGTGGTGGTGCAGGCGCGGGACCAGAAATACGGGTATGGCGGCAAGGCCGTCGAGGTGAACCTGCCGGGGCGCTGAAGCCGGCCGGTCGCACCGCACACCGCCCGCCCGGCTGCTGCGCCCGGCCCCTTGCACGATCGCGGCGCGCACATTCCGTGCTGGAATGCACGGTTTTGCGCGTTGTTCAAGGCCACCCTGTCCCGCAGCCTCGCTATAATTCGCGCATCCGAGGAGCGCTGCAGCCTGAGGGCCAACGGCCTGCCAGGCGAGGCTCGGAAACATCCGTTTCTAACCGCGCTCACCCACTGAAATCGACGTGCGGTGAGTTCCCCCGGAAATCCCCCGCGTCGTGTCCAGTGGTTCCAACCTTGCCGGAGCCATCATTCTCATGAACGCCATCCTGAAGCCCAAGTTTCAAGACCACGCCATTGCCGACCTGTCCCTCGCCGACTGGGGCCGCAAGGAACTCAACATTGCCGAAACCGAAATGCCGGGCCTGATGGCCATCCGGGAAGAGTTCGCCAAGGCCCAGCCGCTCAAGGGCGCGCGCATCGCCGGGTCGCTGCACATGACGATCCAGACCGCCGTGCTGGTCGAAACCCTGCAGGCCCTGGGCGCGCAGGTGCGCTGGGCCTCGTGCAACATCTTCTCGACGCAAGACCACGCCGCCGCCGCGCTGGTGGCCCAGGGCACGCCGGTGTTTGCCTACAAGGGCGAGAACCTCGACGACTACTGGGAATACACCCACCGCATTTTCGAGTTCGGCGCCAAGGGCAGCAAGACCGAAGGCCCCAACATGATCCTGGACGACGGGGGCGACGCCACGCTGCTGATGCACCTGGGCACCCGCGCCGAGAAGGACATCAAGCTGCTGGCCAAGCCGGGCAGCGAAGAAGAAATCTGCCTGTTCAAGGCCATCAAGGCCAAGCTCAAGCAGGACCCGACCTGGTACAGCCGCCGCCTCAAGAACATCATCGGCGTCACCGAAGAAACCACCACGGGCGTATTGCGCCTGAACGAGATGTCGGCCAAGGGCACGCTGGCCGTGCGCGCCATCAACGTGAACGATTCGGTGACCAAAAGCAAGTTTGACAACCTGTACGGCTGCCGCGAATCGCTGGTCGACGCCATCAAGCGCGCCACCGACGTGATGATCGCCGGCAAGGTGGCCTGTGTGGCCGGCTACGGCGACGTGGGCAAGGGTTCGGCCCAGGCCCTGCGCGCCCTGAGCGCCCAGGTGTGGGTGACCGAGATCGACCCCATCAACGCCCTGCAGGCCGCGATGGAAGGCTACAAGGTCGTGACCATGGACTACGCCGCCGACAAGGCCGACATCTTCGTGTCGGCCACCGGCAACAAGAACGTCATCACCTACAAGCACATGGACGCCATGAAAGACCAGGCCATCGTGTGCAACATCGGTCACTTTGACAACGAGATCGACGTGGCGTCGCTCGAGAAATGCAAGTGGGAAGAGATCAAGCCCCAGGTCGACCACGTGATCTTCCCCAAGAAGGGCAAGAAGGCCGAAAAGCGCATCATCCTGCTGGCCAAGGGCCGCCTGGTGAACCTGGGTTGCGGCACCGGGCATCCGAGTTTCGTGATGTCGTCCAGCTTTGCCAACCAGACCATCGCCCAGATCGAACTGTTCACCAAGTCCAGGGAGTACAAGGTGGGCAAGGTTTACGTGCTGCCCAAGCACCTCGACGAAAAGGTCGCCCGCCTGCACCTGAACAAGGTCGGCGCCATGCTGAGCGAGCTGACCGACGAGCAGGCCAGCTACATCGGGGTGAGCAAGGCCGGCCCCTACAAGGCGGCAACCTATCGCTATTGATCAAGGCGGCGACTGCGCGCGGCTGTGATCCGTCGTTGCGGGGCCTGTCCGGAAATCCTCACGACCCCGAAAGGTCGCTCCGGTTTCCGGCCACCCGCACCTGGGCTGACCACCGCTCGCGACGCCGCGTTGCTTTGTAGCAGCGGCCCATTTCATGCGAATCGACCAACTCCTCGTTGAACGCGGTCTGGCGTCGTCGCGCTCGCAGGCGCAGCGGCTGGTGGCGTCGGGCGTGCGGTGGCAGGGCCCGAACGGCTGGCGCACTGCGGCCAAGAACGGCGACGAGGTGCCCTCGGACGCCGCGATCGAACTGCTCGACGCGGCCGAAGCGCGGTATGTGTCGCGCGGCGGGCTCAAGCTCGAAGGCGCCTTGCGCATCGCGGGCGTGGACGTCACGGGCCGGGTCTGCCTGGACGTGGGGCAATCCACGGGTGGCTTCACCGATTGCCTGCTGCACCATGGCGCCGCGCATGTGGTGGGCGTGGACGTGGGGCACGCACAACTGCACGCGCGGCTGCGCGGCGACCCGCGCGTGACCTGCGTGGAAGGCGTCAACGCCCGTGATCCGGATGCTTTGAAAGTAATAGCTGACTTTGACCATTTGACGGGGGATGATGGCCAATTTGATTCAAAATTTGACCTGATCACCGGCGATGTGTCCTTCATCTCGTCCACGCTGGTGCTGCCCGCGGTGGTGCCGCACCTCAAGCCCGGGGGCACCTTGCTGTGGCTCGTCAAGCCGCAGTTTGAGTTGCAGCCGCACCAGATCGGCAAGGGCGGCATCGTCAAGGATGCGGCGCTGTACACCGAGGTGGCGCAGCGTCTGCACAGCTGCTGCGCTGGCCTGGGGTTGCAGGTGCAGCAGTGGTTCGATTCGCCCATCACCGGTGGCGACGGCAACCGCGAATTTTTCATGGAAGCCACGCATGGCAACGGGAGACCCGCTTGAACACGCCCACACGATTTCCGGTCAGCTTTGAATTTTTTCCACCCAAGACGCCCGAAGGCGCGACCAAGCTGGCGGCGGTGCGTCAACAGCTTTATGCGCTGAAGCCGGAGTTTTTCAGCGTCACCTATGGCGCTGGCGGCTCCACCCAGGACGGTACGCTGCAGACGGTGCAGGCCATTCTGGCGGACGGGCACGTGGCGGCGCCGCATTTTTCGTGCATCGGCGCCACCCGCGAAAGCGTGCGCGCGCAACTGCAGCGCTTCCAGCAGGCCGGCATCCGGCGCGTCGTGGCGTTGCGGGGTGATTTGCCGTCCGGCTACGGTGCGTTTGGCGAATTCAGGTACGCCAGCGAGCTGGTGGCCTTCATCCGCGAGGAAACCGGCGACGCGTTTCACATCGAGGTCGGCTGCTACCCCGAGACGCATCCGCAGGCCAAGTCGCCCGAGGCTGACCTGCAGGCGTTTGCCGCCAAGGTTGCCGCCGGCGCCAGCTCGGCCATCACGCAGTATTTCTACAACGCCGACGCCTATGCCCGCTTTGTGGACGACGCGCGGCGCCTGGGGGTGAAGGTTGCCGTGGTGCCCGGCGTCATGCCGATCACCAGTTCCACGCAGCTGATGCGCTTCTCGGACGCTTGCGGCGCCGAGATTCCGCGCTGGATCCGCCAGCGACTCATGGCCTATGGCGACGACAGTGCGTCCATCAAGGCGTTTGGGCTGGACGTGGTGAGTGCGCTGTGCGAGCAGCTGCGCCGTGCGGGCGCGCCCGGGCTGCACTTCTACACCATGAACCAGGCCGTGGCCACCACCGCGATCGTGCAGCGCCTTGGCCTGGCGTGAGCGGTGTTGCCTCGCAAGTGTGTTGTGGCCTCAGAACTACAATCCCATCCTGTTGACAGGGTTTCCATTTGATCTGGGTCAACCTTTGATGCCATTGGCATGGCATGCGTGTGGGGGTTGAGAAAGGTCAAACACGTCTTGTGGTGCGAAATGTCCAATAGGTCTTGGGGATGTTCCCGAAACTCTATTGAGCACGCATCATGAAAAAACAGATCATTGCCGCCGCCGTTCTCAGCACCCTCATGTCGGGTGCCGTATTTGCACAGCAAGCCCAGGAAGGCCCCTGGATGGTGCGTGTGCGCGCTGTCAACCTCGATAGCGAGAACAAGGACAGAACCGGGCTTGGCCTGACCGTCAACAACAAGATCATTCCTGACTTTGATGTCAGCTACTTCTTCAGCAAGAACATTGCGGCTGAACTGCTGCTGACGACCCCGCAAAAGCACCGGGTGTCTTCCAACGGCACCAAGATCGGCACGCTGCGTCACCTGCCCCCGACGCTGCTGGCGCAATACCACTTTGAACTGCCAGGCTTCAAGCCGTATGTGGGCGCTGGCCTGAACTACACGCGCTTCTCCAGCGTCAAGCTGCTGGGCGGCGCGGCCACCGTGCAGAAAAACAGCTTCGGCCCGGCGCTGCAAGTGGGTGTGGACATTCCGCTGGCACCGCACCTGTACCTGAACTTTGACATCAAGAAGGTGTACATCGACACCACCGTGTCGGCGGGTGGCGTGAAACAGGGCACCTTCAATGTGGACCCGCTTCTGTACGGCGTGGGCCTGGGCTGGCGTTTCTGATCCCTGGGTTTGACCTGCCCCGGTTCCGCCGGAACCGTTGAAAGGGGCCCTGCTGCTGCGGGGCCCCTTTTTTCATGGGTGCGTGGGGGTCGTGGTCGGCTGCGGCGTCGGCCCGTGTTTGTGCGATGGAGAAAAGTGTCGGGCGAAAATCCGGGCGCGGGTATCGCGCCAGTGCGACGCACAGGGGGGGGCAACTTTTGAGCTATGCGTTGGACTTTTTGTCCTGCATTGTGGTGCGACGCCGCTCCGGACCCCGCATCGGCACCGAGACCACTGGCGACGGTGCAGGCATCGCTCGCCCCTTGCGCGGGGATGTCGCCGGCTCAACGATGTCCGCAAGCGTTGCGTCGTCAAGCTCCTTGAAATAAGCCTGTAACGCCGAACCGAGCAGTCCTTTCAGACGGCACGTGGGTGTCAGAGAGCACAGGTTGGTGCGCGCATCAAAGCATTCGACCAGCCTGAAGTCGGTTTCCGAGGCGCGAACGATGTCGCCGATGCGGATGGTGGAAGGGTCTTTCAATAGTCGCAATCCACCCCCGCGACCGCGGGTGGTTTCCAGCACACCTTGGCGTGCCAGATCGTTGACAACTTTCATCAAATGATTTTTCGACACGCCGTGTCGCTCAGCCAGGTCGCCGATGGTGACCAGCTGCTCGTGATGCGTCGCACAGTACATGAGCACTCTCAGGGTGTAGTCGGTGTATTCGGCAAGTCGCATAAACGCCTTTAAAACATGGATCAACTGTCGGCAAAGTTCCGACGCTCTCATTTTTGAACGAAAGAAGTCAGGAGTCTGATGCGCCATGTGCCGTGGTGCGACGACGCATTCGACAACGGTTCAGAAGTTACTCTCGAAGCTCAACAGTTCATTCGCGCCCTGGGGAATATAAAACCCCACTGGCCGAGTGTATTGATCGAAGTCGTGCTTGCCTATAAGATGCACATAAAATACATGTTATAAAACACACAAAACCCCATGACACAAGAACGTTGATTCGCCATGCCTGCCCCGATCATTCCTGTCAACCCCCCCGAAGTCACGTCGCCGCCGTCGGCCCCAGGCTGGCCAGTCTTGCGTTTGGGATTTCGGCCGTTTTATCTGGGGGCTGCGGCGTTCGCGAGTATGGCGATTCCGTTGTGGGTCGGATTGTTTCTAGGGCGGGTGACGCTGGCGTTGGCAATACCATCGCTGCTGTGGCATGCCCATGAAATGCTGTTCGGATTTGCTGCCGCGATCATCATCGGGTTCCTGCTGACCGCGGGCAAGGCATGGACCGGGCTGACGACGCCTCGCGGCGCCTTCCTTGGCGCGCTGGTGGCGCTGTGGTTCACCGCACGGATCATGGCCATCGTGGGCCCTTATCCTGTCTATGCCGTCTTGGACCTTGTCTTGCTGCCCCTGGTGGCCGCCACCCTTGCCGATGTGTTGATCAGAGCGGGGAATCGCCGAAATTTGCCGTTGATTCTTCTTCTGGTATTGCTCTCGCTGGCCAATCTCGCGTTTCACCTGGCTGTGATTGGTGCGGTTGACGTGGCACCGATGGCCACCCTGTACGCTGGTCTGGCATTGATTGTGATGATCGAGTGCGTGATCGCCGGGCGCGTGATACCGGCATTTACCGCAAGCGCAATACCTCGCCTGAAGATCAAATCCGCGCCCAAACTCGAATGGGCTACGTTGGGCACCACGTTGTCTGCACTGGCGCTGTGGGTCTTTGCGTCGCCCGGGCCTACGACCCTGACCGTTCTGATTGCTGCGGCGTTGCTGCACACAGTTCGCCAGTGGCGCTGGCATCCCTGGGCCACCCGCGAGCGACCGATATTGTGGATTCTGCACGCCGCATATGCGTGGATTCCCTTTGGCCTGGGATTACTCGGCCTGGCACAGATCGGTTGGGTCAGTGTGTCCGCCGGTGTCCATGCCTTGGCGGTCGGCGCCACCGGTGGACTCATCATCGGCATGATCACCCGAACGGCGCGCGGCCATACGGGCCGACCACTAAAGGCATCGAAACCCGAGGTTGTGGTCTACGTTCTGGTGATGATTGCGGCGGTACTGCGCGTGCTGGGGCCGTTGGCGATGCCGCAATGGCTGCCTCACCTTCTTCTTTCCGCGGCACTCGCTTGGTGCATTGCATTCTTTGTCTATCTCGTTGTCTATGTGCCGTGGCTGATGACGACGCGCCTCGACGGCAAGGACGGCTGAGGTGACGCGCCGCCATTGATCGTCCCCGGTCCATGGCTTCAAACCCAATTTCCACGCCCATCAACTGAAAAGGAGCACTCTGTGACCTCTGACCCAACAGTCCCAACCCTCTCGATGGACCTTCGTCTGCTCGCCCCGCGCGAACGCCACGCACTGATTTTTGCCCGCTTCGACGCGCTGGTGCCGGGTCAGACGCTGGAACTGGTCAACGACCACGACCCGAAGCCGCTGCGTCATCAGCTCGAGGACCGCGCGCCCGCCGCCTTTGTCTGGAGCTACCTCGATGCAGGACCTGAGACCTGGCGCGTGCGGATTGCAAAGTGCGCCGCTGGCGTGACAGCGAAAGTCGGCGACTCCTGCTGCTCTGGCGGAGCCTGCTGCGGCTGATCGAGCGGAGCCGCATCCATGACCTTCGTTGTCACCGAAGCCTGCATCCGCTGCAAGTACACCGACTGTGTCGACGTCTGCCCGGTTGACGCGTTCCGCGAAGGTCCGAACTTTCTTGTCATCGATCCTGCGGATTGCATCGACTGCGCAGTGTGCGTGCCTGAATGCCCGGTGGCAGCGATCTATGCGGAAGAAGACGTGCCCGCAGACCAGCAGGACTTCACGCCGTTGAACGCCGAGTTGGCCCAGGTCTGGAAGCCGATCACCAAGACCAAGAAGGCGCTTGCGGACGCCGATGTCTGGAGCACGGTCAAAATAAAACGCGCTGAGCTTCAACGCTGATTGCCATGAACACTGTTGCCATCCTGCTGTCGGCCTTCGTGCTGTCCTTCGTCGCGTTGTTGGTCTTCATCTGGTCGCAACGCACGGGCCTGTTCGACCGCACCAGCAAGGGCGCCGAGGTGATCTTCGCTTCCGGTGAAATCGGCCGCATCGAGGAGCCCGCAGCGGCAGCGTCGGCACAGGGCAACCTGCAAGGCGTCATCGACACGGCGGGTGTCGGCCACGTGACACGCGCGGACGCAACCGAGTTGGTCGAGCGCGCGAGCGCCGACGCGTCCACCGCGCCGCTGGTGTTCTTCATGTTCTGTTGCGCGATCGCCTGGTTGCTGGTGGCTTCGGCGGCCGGGCTCACCGCATCGATCAAGCTGCACGAACCCGACTGGCTGGTGCAGCAGGCCTGGCTGACCTTCGGTCGCATCCGCACCATCCACCTCAACGCAGTGGCCTATGGCTGGGCGCCGATGGCGGGCCTGGGCATCGCGATGTTCGTGATTCCGCGGCTGCTGAAGACACCGCTGCTGGGGGCGCGTTTCGCTTTCGCCGGTGCCGTGTTCTGGAATGCAGCGCTGATTGCCGGACTGGGCAGCATCGCCGCGGGCATCAATGACGGCCTGGAGTGGCTTGAGATCCCTTGGCAGATCGGCATACTGTTTGCCGTCGGTGGGGCGCTGATCGCGCTGCCGCTGGTGTTCACGCTGGTCAACCGGCGCGTCGAGCACCTGTACGTCTCGGTCTGGTATATGGCCTGCGCGCTGTTCTGGCTGCCGGTGCTGTTCGTCGTCGCCAAAATACCCGGCCTGCATCAAGGGGTGCAGCAGGCAGCGATGAACTGGTGGTTTGGTCACAACGTGCTGGGGCTGTTCTACACGCCGCTGGCGCTGGCCTCGGTCTATTACTTCCTGCCCAAAGTGATCGGCCGCCCGATCCAGTCCTACAACCTGTCCTTGCTCGGCTTCTGGGGCCTGGCCTTCTTCTACGGTCAGGTCGGCGGCCACCACCTGATCGGCGGTCCGGTTCCGGAGTGGATGATCACGCTGTCCATCGTGCAGAGCATGATGATGATCATCCCGGTTGCGGCGTTCACGGTGAACCAGTACCAGACGCTGCAGGGGCGCCTGTCGGCGCTGCGCTGGTCGCCAACGCTGCGCTTCATCGGCGTGGGTGGACTGATGTACACCGCCAGTTCGGTGCAGGGCTCGCTCGAAGCCCTGCGCAGCATGAACGCGGTCACCCATTTCACGCACTACACGGTGGCCCATGCGCACCTGGGCCTGTACGGCTTTGTGAGCTTTGTATTCTTCGGCGCCATGTACTTCGTGATGCCGCGCATCACGGCGCGCGAGTGGCCCTACCCGTGGATGATCACGGCGCACTTCTGGCTCGTCAGCGGCGGCTTTGCCTTGTACTTCGTGAGCCTGACCACCGCTGGCTGGCTGCAGGGTATGGCCATGCTGGACGCGGCGCGGCCCTTCATGGATTCGGTCGCCGTGACGCTGCCCTACCTGAAGGGGCGCAGCATCGGGGGCGCCTTCATGGTACTGGGGCACCTGGTTTTTGCTGTGCACTTCATGGCACTTGCGTTGGGATTCGGCCCGCAACGCGACAAGCCGGCTCTGTTTCGGCAACTGTTCCGCAAGGAGGCCTCGGCATGAACAACGAGGTCAAGCTCATCTCGGGTGCGATGGTGATGTTGGCGCTGTCGACCAGCGCGCTGGTCGTTCTGCCTTATCTGCAGGTGCACGACGCGCCGCCGTTACCCGACCTTAAACCCTACACCAGCGCTGAACTGCGTGGTCGCGAGGTCTATATCGCCAACGGCTGCGTCTACTGCCATTCGCAGCAGCCGCGCGCCAAGGCCTTTGCGCCGGATTTCTCGCGCGGCTGGGGGCGGGCCACTGTCGCTGGAGACTACGCCTACGACCAGCCGCACCTGCTGGGCACGATGCGAACCGGCCCGGACCTGATGAACATCGGCGTGCGTCAACCCAGCGAGCAATGGCACCTTGGTCATCTGTATCAGCCGCGAGCTTACATGCCGGGCAGCATCATGCCGAGCTATCCGTTCCTGTTTGAGGCCAAGGCCAAGGCCGACAAGGATGATGTGGTCGTGAACCTGCCAACCGGCCACGTGCCCGCTGCCTTGGTGATCGTGGCGCGCCCGCCAGCGGTGGACCTCGTGAAGTACCTCCAGTCACTGGATCGCAGCTACCCCGCGATCGACCTGCAGGGAGTTTCCAGATGAAGCACGCGGAGATTCACTCCCAACAGCAACGCGAGAACCCCGAGCCGCAGGAAGGCACGAACCCGATGCCCTGGTTTGTCATCGTCATGACCGCGCTCTTGTTGGGGTTCGGCGTGCTGTACATTGCCCGGTCGGCCATCGTCAACGCACCCGCGCTGGGTGACGGCCGCTCGACCGCCGAACTGCAGGGGACAACCTTCGCCGCGGTCGGCACCGCGGTGGACGGCGGCGCGGTCTACGCGTCGCGTTGCGTGGCCTGCCACCAGGCCAGTGGTGCCGGGCTGCCGGGCGTGTTTCCCCCGCTTGCGGGCTCCGAATGGGTGACGGGCAAAGAGACGACATTGGTCGCATTGGTCCTGCACGGCGCCAGTGGAGCACTGACCGTCAAGGGCAACACCTACAACGGCGCGATGCCCTCCTTCGGTGCCCAGTTGCAGGATGCCGAGCTGGCCGCCGTGCTCACGCACATCCGCAGCCAATGGGGAAATAGGGCCGCGTCAGTGACGGCCGACACCGTCGCCACGGTTCGCAAGGAAACGGCGGCACGCACCGAGCCGTTCAAGGGCGACGCCGAACTGATGCCGCTGAAGTGAGCATGAGCCTCACCACGGTGCGTGTACCCGGTGCGGCCGGACAGGTGTTGGCGCGCCGCGTCAGCGCCGTGCTGTGCCTGGCCTTGATGCTTGCGCTTGTCGCGGGTTTGAACCACTGGACGCACGGCTTCGAGGTGTGGACCTTCGAAGGGCGGCGACAGCTGCTGTGGCAGGCTGGCAAACTGCGTGCGCATCCTGTGATCTTGCGCGCAAGCGATGGCAGCATGCCGCGCTTGTGGGGTGATGCCGATGCCACGCCGAGAGCCTACCTCGTCGATTTCATCTACACACGCTGTCCGAGCGTCTGCCGCGCGCTGGGCAGCGAGTACCAGCAGATGCAGCGGACGCTAGCCGTGGGGCAGGCGACGGTATCGACGCTCCGAGGCGTGCACCTGGTGTCGATCTCGTTCGACGTCGAGCACGACGATCCGGCGCGGCTGGCGCGTTATGCCGCCGACATGCGCGCGGACCCGCAGCACTGGACGCTGGCCGTGCCGACCACACACGGTGATGCGAAAATCTTATTGCGCTCGCTCGGTGTCGTGGTGATCCCGGACGGGGATGGCGGCTTTGTTCACAACGGCGCCATCCACCTGCTGGACGAACGCGGGCGCTTGCGCGGTCTTTACGAGTCCGGCCAATGGCGGCAGGCGTTGGAAGCCGCGCATCGGCTGGCCGCACCGCAGCGTGAGGCCTCGCGGTGAGCCGCCGTTTCGCGCCCTCGCGCCGCGTGGGACGGGTCGTGCTGGCCCTGCTGCCGTTGGCGCTGCTGTGGCCGACGCTGCGCCACACCGTCGAAAGCCGCATGTCGCTGCACATGCTGGGTGAATTTCCGGCACTGTTCATCGCCGGGTGGTCGGCTGGCAGGCTGTGCCTTGGCCGTTTGCCGGCCCGGCGATGGCTGCGTGGGCAGCGCTTGCTGGACTGGCGTGGCTGGACGGGGGCGGTACTGACCAGCAGCGTCGCGCTGGTGTGGATGCTGCCGTCGACCCTGGACGCCACGCTGCTCTCGCCGATCGCCGCAACGGCCAAGATTGCCAGCTGGTGGCTGGCCGGATGGCTGCTCGCGGACAGCTGGCGCCGCATGGACTCCGAGGTGCTGCTGTTTTTCGTTGGCAACCTGGCCTGGATGGCGGCGACGGCGGGGTTGCTCTACATCGACGCGCCGATGCGCCTGTGCGTGAATTACCTGCAGGACGATCAACGCCATGCCGGCATTGGCCTCGTTGTGCTCGCAGGTCTGTTCGGTGCCGTGGCGTTACGTCAGGTTCTGCGACCCGGCTCGACTTCGTCCCGTGCTGGCGAGACTTGCCGAATGTAAAAACCTCGACAACTGTCGGAATCGCTTGCGCGATGACCGGCAGTGTGCCCTCTGGTCCGACACCGATCAAACTGCATGCTCGGGTTTGTACTGACTCGATTTGATGCAAATCAATCTTACATTTAAGATGCATACAAAATGCATCTTAAAAGAAAATCCTTTGGAACCACATATGCAGTCCCTCGCCGTTCAGATCACCATTGCCGTATCGTTGGTTGTTGTCGCATGTTTTGTCTGGGTGCTGCTCAACAGCAAAGGTGTGGCGCCGTGGGAACAAATCGCCAAGCCTGCGTACCAGGCCCGCAGTTTCCTGTTTTTCGTGGCCATCGCCGCGGGAATCGCCATCTCGTTCTTCACGCTCGTGCCATGGCCGCATGATGCCAATGCAGCGGCCGTCACCCGTCAAATCGACGCGAAGGCGCGTCAATGGGCGTGGGAGCTTTCTGACGACAAGGCGCAAGTCGGCGAGGTGATCGAATTTCGCGTCTCTGCCGAAGATGTCAACCACGGCTTTGCCCTGTACGACCCGGACAAGCGCATAGTGGCCCAGATCCAGGCCATGCCGGGGTTCGTGAACAAGGTGCGTCATCGGTTTGTACGGCCAGGCATCTATCAGATCCTCTGTCTTGAGTACTGCGGCGTGGCGCATCACGCCATGGTTGCGGAAATCATCGTCGGTGCGGCCACCAGCAACTGATTGACCTACCTTCCAAAGAAAATCATGAAAAAAATCGAACATCCATCAGGCAGTCCCGCAGAGTCGCTGGGCATCAAGTTGTACCTGGGAACGGCATTTGTCGTGTTGCTGTTGATGATGTTCGCCGGCATCGCCATGCGGGCGAGTCAGGCGAACTGGATTGCGTTGCCGCCTGACCTTTTCTACCAGCTGATGACGGTCCACGGCGCCGGCATGGTCGGGATTGTCGGGCTTGCCGGTGCGGGAATCATGTGGTATTTCCTGCGGCGCCATGTCGTGTTGAGTGTGCAGGTTCTCTACGCCAACTATGTGTTGTTCCTGCTGGGCGTGGTGCTCATTCTGGGGGCGATTTTTATCGGTGGCTATGCAGGTGCCTGGACCTTCTTGTGGCCGCTACCTGCCAAGTCAATGGGTCTGTGGAGTGCGCATGCGGCGGCGGCCTATGTTGGCGGTTTGACCCTGATAGGGGTTGGTTTCCTGGCGTTCTATTTCGACGCGGCCGTGGCCATCATCCGCAAGTACGGCAGCTTGCTCAAGGGGCTGGGCGTCGATCAATTGATCAGCGGCAAGGTTGATCTGAAACATCCCCCGACCGTGGTGGCCAGCAGCATGGTCATCATCGTGAACACGATCGGAACATTGGTCGGCGCAGTGGTATTGATCGTCACGCTGGCGAACCTGTATTTCCCGGCGCTGACCATCAACACCCTGCTGGCGAAGAACATGATCTATTTTTTCGGCCATGTTTTCATCAACGCCTCCATCTACATGGCGGTAATTGCCGTGTATGAGCTGCTTCCCCTGTATGCCAAGCGTCCGTGGAAGGTTTCTCGCGTCTTCTACGCATCGTGGTTGGCGGCGACGCTGATGGTGATGGGCGTGTACCCACACCATCTGCTGCTCGATGCCATGCCGAAATCGCTGGCGGTGCTGGGCCAGGTCATCTCGTACTTGAGCGGCATACCGGTGCTGCTGGTCACCGTGTATGGCGCGCTGGTATTGGTTTACAAGTCTGATATCAACTGGCAGCCGCCGGCGCGCTGGCTGCTGCTGTCGATGTTTGGCTGGGCGGTAGGGGTCATTCCGGCCATTGTGGATGGCACGATCCAGATCAACAAGGTATTGCACAACACGCTGTGGGTACCGGGCCACTTTCATTTCTATCTGTTGATCGGGGTGCTGCCGATGGTCATCGGCTTCAGTCTTCACGTGTTTGATGCCCGGCGCGCGCTGAACGAGACCGTGCAGCGATGGATCTTCAACCTTTACGCAATTGGTGCAATAGTTTTCTGCATGGCGTTCCTGATCGGCGGGGCGAACAGCGTGCCGCGTCGGTTCGCCCAGCACTGGGACGCCTGGGTTCCCTACAATCATGTGGGCGCACTGGCCGCGTCACTGGTGCTGTTGGCGATGCTGCTGGTGACCGTTACGGTGGTCCGTCGCTTGCTGTCCAGCGGTCAGCCTGCAGGCCATGCGAGCGACGTTTAAGCTTTTTCTGGGTGCCGCAGCAACGCTGGCTTCGACCCTGCTCGCGGGCACGGTGTTGTGGCAAGTGACGGGCGGCCTGAGCAGCTTCACCAGTGAGTCGTGGCGCCGCGCTTCGGTGGTGGCACACCCACGGCCACTGCCTGATGCGGTGTTGCAAGACCAGCATGGGAGGCGGTTCCACACTCGCGAACTGTGCGGAAAAGTCATGGTGATTGACTTTGTTTACACCCGGTGCCCCTCCGTTTGCAAGGTACTGGGCGGGGTGTCGGCGCAATTGGCCAGTCGTTTGAGCGACGCAGTCGAATCGGGCAAGGCGATGGTGCTTTCGGTGTCGTTCGATCCCGCGAATGACACACCCGAGGCAATGACCAGGTTCAAGCGTGTCCTGGAACCGCGAGAGACTCCATGGATGGTTGCGCGACCGCTGTCGTCCGATGGCCGGCGGGCATTGCTGCAAACCTTCGGTGTCGAAGTGATTCCCGATGGCGCGGGCGGGTTCGATCACAACGCCGCGCTGCATCTGGTGGACCCGTCCTGCCGACTGACCCGCATTCTTGATTACGACAACATCTCCGATGCGGAAAAGGCCGTCCGTGCGTTGTTGTGATTCGCGCGCTCACATCGCGGCGCGTGCGCTATTCCTGCACGATAGCGTCATGCGCCGCGCCGCATGGCTTGGGGCGATATGGCTGGTCCTGTGGCTGCCGCCAGTGGCGCCATGGCTGACAGGCACCATGACGGCCCATATGCTGGTTCAGATTCCACTGTTCGTCGTCATCGGGGTACGCTTGGGCAGCATGCAAGACTGCGGGATTGATGCAATGCGCCCGTATCGCTGGGCACTGTTGCTGCTCGCGGGCGCCACGCTGATGGTCTGGATGATTCCGCGCATGCTCGACCTGGCCGTTCAGAGCTGGACGGTCGACGTGGCCAAGGCGGGCACCCTCACATTGGCGGGTATGGCGTTGCGCCTGGCTTGGCAGGCATCTGGGCCGGTCGTGCGCGGACTGCTGCACGTGGAGGCGTTGGCCACCATATGGCGTCTGGGATGGCTGTACCTGGACAGTCCCACCCGGCTGTGCCTTCAATACGGGCAAGACGATCAAGCCCGGCTTGGGGCTGCGTTGCTGGTGTCCGGCGCACTGTATGCTGCCTGGTTGGCCGCGCGAGGGTTGGGGGTGATACCTGTTGTTTCGTTGCGGATGCACTGGCGTTCGTGAGGTTAAAACTAAACGGCCGAAGGTGATCCGGGATCGATGGCCGGTTGCACGGCATCCGAATTTGGCGCTTCCAGGCAGCCTCAACGCTCGTCGTAACTCACCACCAGCCGCTCGCTGGTGGGGCGGGCCTGGCAGCTCAGCACAAAACCCTGATCCATCTCCCAGGGTTCGAGCGTGAAGTTTTTCTCCATCTGCACCGAGCCCTCGATCACCTTGGCGCGGCAGGTGCAGCACACGCCAGCACGGCACGACCAGGGCAAATCGAGACCGGCCGCCAGCGCCACGTCCAGCACTTTCTCGTCCGGGCCGATTTGCAGCTCGGTGGCTTTGCCGTCCAGCACCACGGTGAGGGCGGTCTTGCCTTGGCTGGGCGTCGGCGCCCGGGCGTGCGGTGCCAGCCGCTCGGCCGGCGACAGGGCTTGCAGCGTGGGCGAGGTGAAGCGTTCGGTGTGGATGCGGTCGGGCGGCACGCCGGCGGTGCGCAGCGTGGCCTCGGTCGCGTCGATCATGGCCTCGGGGCCGCAGATGAACACCTCGTCCATGCTGCCCACGGGCAGCAGCGCGGCGATGATCGCGCGCACCTTGTCGGCGTCGATGCGGCCCTGCAGCAGGTCGGCCTCCTGCGCCTGGCGCGACAGGATGTGGATCAGCGTGAGCCGGTCGGGGTAGCGGTCCTTGAGGTCTTGCAGGGCTTCGTTGAACATCACGCTGGCCATGCGGCGGTTGCCATAAACCAGGGTGAATTTCGATTCGGGCTGTTCCTCCAGCGTGCTGGCCATGATCGACAGGATGGGCGTGATGCCCGAGCCCGCGGCAAACCCCACGCGATGCAATGCACGGGGCCTTTTCACAACGAAGCGGCCCTCGGGCGGCATCACGGCCAGCGTGTCGCCCGGCTGGAGCGCGCGCGCGGCCCAGTTGGAGAAAACGCCGCCTTCCATGGGCCGGATGCCGACTTCCAGTTCGTTGCTGCGCGTCAGGCGACTGCGGGTGCAGCAGATGGAGTAGTTGCGGCGCACGTCCTGGCCGTTGATGTGGGCGCGCAGCGTCAGGAACTGGCCCGGCTCGAAACGGAAGGCCTCGCGCAAGGGCTCGGGAATGCCCAGCGCGATGGCCACGGCGCCCGCGGCTTCGGGGGTGATGCGGCGCACTTGCAGGTCGTGGAATCGCGGTGTGGACATGATGGTGGGGCGTGGTCAATACGGCTTGAAATAGTCAAACGGCTCGCGGCAGGCCAGGCACCGGTACAGCGCCTTGCAGGCGGTGGAACTGAAGTGCGAGGTTTCGGTGGTGTCCAGGCTGCCGCAGCGCGGGCAGGCCACGGGTGCGCGGGCCAGCGGGCGCACGGCAAAATTCACGACCTGGGGTGCGTCGGGGGTTGAGGTGTGCGGCGGCGCAATGCCGTAGGCCCGAAGCCGCTCTTTGGCGTCGGGGGTGATCCAGTCGGTGGTCCAGCCGGGCGCCAACTGCGTGACGACTTTGCCCGTCAACCCGGCGGCGGCCAGTGCGCCGACGATGTCGTCCTCGATCTGCCCCATCGCCGGGCAGCCGCTGTAGGTAGGGGTGATGACGATCTCGAGCCCGTCGGGGCGTGCGTTCACTTCGCGCAGGATGCCCAGTTCGCGGATCGATACCACCGGAATCTCCGGGTCGGGGATCGATTCCAGCACCGCCCAGACCCGTGCGCACAGGTCGGCCGCCTCGGGCGCGGCGACCAAGCTCACCACGAAGCTCCGGGGTGTTGACGGGCCAGGCTTTGCAGTTCGTCCAGCACATAGCCCAGGTGTTCGGAATGCGCGCCTTCCTTGCCACGCGGCACGTAGCCGCCCGCAGGAGGGCGCTGCAGCGTGGCCTCGGCCAGTGCATCGTCCACCAGGGCGTCCCAGGCAGGCTGCAAGGTTGGCACGACCACGCCGGTGCCGTCGGCGGCGGCCGCGGCTTCAGCGGGCGATACCGTCCAGAACTCCTGGGTGTAGGGCATCAGGTGGCCGAGCGCGGCCTGCATGCGCGCGCGCGAGGCCTCGGTGCCGTCGCCCAGGCGCACCAGCCAGTCGCGTGCGTGGCGCAGGTGGTAGCGCACCTCCTTGAGCGATTTGGCGGCAATGGCGGCCAGCTGCGTGTCGTTGGAGGCTTGCAGCGCGTCCCACACCAGCACCATGAGCGCGCTGTAGAGAAAGTTGCGCGTGATGGTGGTGGCGTAGTCGCGGTCGGCCCTGGCCGTGGCGGCCAGCAGGCCGGTGGCGGCGGGAAAGTGCGGCAGTTCCAGCAGGGTGTAGTTGCGGAACTGGTGCACGCCGCGGAAATACGCGAGCGAATCTTCGGTGGCGCTGCCATTGCCATTGCCATTGGCGTCGGCGTCGGCATTGACGCGCCCGGCCGCGTGCTGGTACAGCAGCCGCGCCTGGCCGATCAGGTCGAGGCTGATGTTGGACAGCGCAATGTCTTCTTCCAGCACCGGCCCGTGGCCGCACCACTCGGCGTTACGCTGGCCCAGAATCAGCGCGTTGTCGGCCAGGTGCAGCAGGTAGTCCGCAGGGGCTGCGATTGAAACGGTCGAGGCGTCCATCACATGTGGCCGACTTCGTCGGGAATTTCGTAGAAGGTAGGGTGGCGATAGATCTTGTCCGCGGCGGGTTCGAACAGCTCGGCCTTGTCGTCGGGTGCGCTGGCGGTGATGGCCGCCGACGGCACGACCCAGAGGCTCACGCCTTCCTGGCGCCGGGTGTACACGTCGCGCGCCATCTGCAGGGCCTGCGGTGCATCGGCCGCGTGCAGGCTGCCGCAATGCTTGTGCTCCAGGCCCTGTTTGCTGCGCACGAACACTTCCCACAAGGGCCATTCGCGAAGTTCTTTGGCCGCTGCGGCGGGTTGGCGGGGTTCGTTCATGCGGCCTCCTGGAGTGTGCGTGCTTTCTGTTTGGCGGCGTAGGCGAGGGCAGCCTCGCGCACCCAGGCGCCGTCGTCATAGGCCTTGACGCGGGTGGCCAGGCGTTCGCGGTTGCACGGGCCATGGCCGTTGACCGTGGCCCAGAACTCGTCCCAGTCGATGACGCCGTAGTCGTGGTGGCCGCGCGCCTCGTTCCACTTCAGGTCGGGGTCGGGCAGGGTGACGCCCAGCACCCGGGCCTGCGGCACGGTGGCGTCCACAAACTTCTGGCGCAGGTCGTCGTTGCTGATGCGCTTGATGCCCCAGCGCATGCCCTGCGCGCTGTGGGCGCTGTCGGCGTCGGGCGGGCCGAACATGGCCAGGCATTTCCACCACCAGCGGTTCACCGCGTCCTGGACCATGGCTTTTTGTTCGTCGCTGCCCTGCATCATCACCAGCAGGGCTTCGTAACCCTGGCGTTGGTGGAAGCTTTCTTCCTTGCACACGCGCACCATGGCGCGCGCGTAGGGGCCGTACGAGCAGCGGCACAGCGGGATCTGGTTCATGATGGCCGCGCCATCGACCAGCCAGCCGATCACGCCGACGTCGGCCCAGTTCAGCGTGGGGTAGTTGAAGATGCTGCTGTATTTGGCCTTGCCACTGTGCAGGGCTTCGAGCATCTGGTCGCGGCTGGTGCCCAGCGTTTCGGCGGCGCTGTAAAGGTACAGGCCATGGCCGCCTTCGTCCTGCACCTTGGCGATCAGGATCGCCTTGCGCTTGAGGCTGGGCGCGCGGCTGATCCAGTTGCCCTCGGGCAGCATGCCCACGATTTCGCTGTGCGCATGCTGGCTGATCTGGCGCACCAGCGTCTTGCGGTAGCCCTCGGGCATCCAGTCTTGCGGCTCAATCTTGTGGTCGGCGTCGATCTTCGCATCAAAGGCGGCCTGCAGGCCTGCTTCGGTGGCGGTGGGGGGCCGCGATACCGCCTTGAGCGGGGCGGCCTGGGGGTCGGGAACGTCAAGCGATTGGGTGTACACAGGTGTCTCCGCGGCGCTCCAGCGGCGCCTGTGGTTGAAGTATAGCGATTCGCCGACCAATCGGTTGGTTAACTGGGTTTCGGTGACAAGTCCGGCCAGACAGGGCGCGTCAACCGACGCGCCGACGGTCGCGAAGGGATTCTGAAGGAGTTCGGCGTCGGCACAAGTGTTTACCGGCGGACTGCCGTCACGTTGCACACTGAGGCATGGCAAAAAACAAACCCGAATGCTTCAAGGATGCAGCGCACCGCCCCGCCCGAGGGGCGTTGCTGTGCCTGGCGATGGCCCTGGTGGCGGTGGGCTGTGGCGGGGGCGGCACCGACACCCCCGCGGGGCCTGCGGCCGGGGCTGTCACCGGGACGCCCGTGAATGACGCCGGTGGCACGGCCGCGCCACCGCCTGCGACCCCGCCGGCACCCGCACCGGTGGCGCTGGACGCCAGCGTAACGTGTGGAATTTCCAACTTCCAGGCGTTGATATTGCAACAAATCAATACAGCCCGAGCCCAGGGCCGCAGCTGCGGCAGCACCGCTTTCGCCGCCACCACGGCGCTGGCGTGGAGCGATCCGCTGTTTGCCGCCGCGGCCAAGCATTCGGCCGACATGGCCCGGAACAACTTTTTCTCGCACACCAGTCTGGACGGGCGGACGCCCGGGCAGCGCATCACCGCCGAGGGCTACGCCTGGCGCAGCTTTGGGGAGAACATCGCGGCGGGGCAGGGCAGCATTGATGTCGTCATGGCCGGCTGGCTGGCCAGCCCGGGCCACTGCGCCAACATCATGGCCACCGGTTTTGCGGATGTGGCCGTGGCCTGCGTGCGGCAAAGCGGGTCCACCTACGGCACCTACTGGACGATGGACCTCGCTCGGCGCTGAGCAGTCGCGGCCGGTGACCGGGGTCGTGAATGACGCCTGAATTGCTTCATTAAAAGAAGCAAACTATGACCATTTGACGGGGGCCAAGGCCCGTTTCGAGCCTCAACCTCCGGACAGCAGGCTGTGGTCTTGTCCGCGGCCCCGGCCCAGCACAGCCTGCAGTTGCGGCAGCGCCAGCCGCAGCGCCTCCTTGAGCGTGTGGGGCGGGTTGATGAGGAACATGCCGCTGGCGGTCAGGCCCGGGCGGTCGTCCGGGCCATGGGTCGGGTCCTGGCCGATCGACAGCGTGGCGTGCAGCCAGGGCTTGCCGGCCTGGGTGGCCAGGGTTTTCAGACGGCGCGGCAGTTCATGGGCCTCGGGGCGCGGGATCACCGGGTACCAGATGGCGTAGGTGCCGGTCGCAAAGCGCTTGAGCGCGTCTTGTATGCAGGCGCTCACTTTGGCGTAATCGGTCTTCACCTCGTAACTCGGGTCGATCAACACCAGGGCGCGCCGGTTGGGCGGCGGCAGCAGGGCCTTGAGCGCCTCAAAGCCATCGGCGCGCGCCACGCTGATCTGCCGCCCCGCTTCAAGCTGCGCGATGTTGGCGGTCAGCGTCTTGCCGTCGGTGGGGTGCAGTTCAAACAGTTTGAGCTTGTCGCGGGCCTCGGGGCGCAGCAACTGGTGTGCCACAAATGGCGAGCCCGGATAGATCCTGAGCCCGCCGCCCGTGTTGAAGCCAGCGATCAGGTCCAGGTACTGCTGGAGCGCAGGTGCTATGTCTTTTGGAGCAATGTCGGGAGATTTGACGGGGGCTGAAGGCGTTTTTTGTGCCGAATCCCGGGGGCCGGGGCGCAGCGCGGCAAACAGCTTGAGCACGCCGTCGCGGGCTTCGTCGCCGGTGCTGGTGAAGTCGCCGTCAAGCCGGTACAGGCCCGCGCCGGCGTGGGTGTCGATGACGGTCAAGGCCGTTGGCTTGGCCGTCAGATGCGCCAGCGTGGCAATCAGGGTGAGGTGCTTGAGCACGTCGGCATGGTTGCCGGCATGGAACGCGTGACGGTACGAAAACATGGCCCAATGGTACCTGTTGGCAAGGACGCCACGCCACGCCGACAGGCTCGCGTTGACCTAAGTCCTTGATTTTTCATATAATCATGGGCTCTGCAGCGCCGTAGTGGTTCCGCGGCAGAGGTAAGGCTGTTGCCGGGTGACCCCTGGAAACCCCGGTGCGAAGCTTCGCAACAGCCCTGAAACCCACCTAAGAGATTCCCGTCAGAGGAACGCCGACCGTGGAAAAGAACCCGCAAACCTTTATTTCTTGCAGAGAAAACTCATGACCAAAACGTTCAGCGCCAAACCCGCTGACGTGACGCACGAGTGGTTTGTGATTGACGCGACCGACAAGGTCCTCGGACGAGTAGCCAGCGAAGTTGCTCTCCGTTTGCGCGGCAAACACAAGGCCATTTACACGCCTCACGTCGATACCGGTGACTTCATTGTCGTCGTCAACGCAGCCCAGCTTCGCGTCACCGGCGCCAAGTCGACTGACAAGATCTACTACCGCCATTCCGGCTACCCTGGTGGCATTTCGTCCACCAACTTCCGCGACATGCAAGCCAAGCACCCGGGGCGCGCCCTGGAAAAGGCCGTCAAGGGCATGCTGCCCAAGGGCCCGCTCGGTTACGCCATGATCAAGAAGCTCAAGGTGTACGGCGGCGCAGAGCACCCGCACACGGCCCAGCAGCCCAAGGTGCTGGACATCGTCGCCCGCAATGGGGCCAACACCTCAGGAGCCGCCAAATGATCGGTGAATGGAACAATGGCACCGGCCGTCGCAAATCCAGCGTCGCCCGCGTGTTTCTGAAAAAAGGCACCGGCAAGATCACGATCAACGGCAAGGACATCCAGTCGTTCTTTGGCCGCGAGACCTCGATCATGATCTGCAAGCAGCCGCTGTTCTTGACCAACCATGTCGAAACCTTCGACATCCAGGTCAATGTGCATGGCGGCGGTGAATCGGGTCAGGCCGGCGCCACGCGCCACGGCATCACCCGCGCCCTGATCGATTACGACGCCACGCTCAAGCCGGCCCTGAGCCAGGCCGGTTTCGTGACGCGTGACGCGCGCGAAGTCGAGCGCAAGAAAGTCGGCCTGCACGGCGCGCGCCGCCGCAAGCAGTTCAGCAAGCGCTAAAACGCGTTTCGCTGCCGAAACAAGCCGCAACAAGTTCGCCCTGCGAATTTGCTGCGGCTTCGTTATTTGGGGCACGATGACGCCATGTCGTTGGTTCTTGTATGAGATTTCGCCTGTTCCGCCGCCGCCTGACCGTCAGCGCACCGCACATGACCGTGCGCAATGCCATGGCCTGGCCGTTGCGTTGGGCGTTTGCGGCCATTGTGCTGGGGTTTTGCGCGGCCATCAGCCTGTGGGCGTTCGAGTTTGGCAAGGGTCTGGCGGGCCTGGACACCCATTCCCGGGAAGAGCTGGACAGGCTCCGCGCCGAAGTCGTTCAACTGCGGGCCGAGCGCGACAAGACGCAGTCGGTGGTCAACACCGCGGGCAGCCTGCTGACGGCCGAGAAAGCGGCCCAGGAGCATCTGGCGGGCCAGATCCGCCAACTTGAGGCCGACAACCGCACGCTGCGGGCCGATCTCGGCTTTTTTGAGAAGCTCATCCCGGCCAGCACCACCGAGGCCATCGCGATCCGCGGCCTGCAGGCCGAGGCGCTGGGCGCGCCCGAACTGAGCTTGCAGATGAAGTGGCAGGTGCTGGTGATCCAGCCGGTCAAGAATGCTCCCGAATTCAAGGGAAAGCTGGACCTCACGTTCACCGGCACCCAGAATGGCAAGCCGTGGATGATGTCGCTGCCCGATGGCGGCCAGCCGCTGCAGTTCCACCAGTACCGGCGAATTGAAGGCTTGGTGGACTTGCCGCCCCAGGTGGTGGTCCATACGGTCTCGGCCAGGGTGCTCGAAGGTACCGCCACGCGGGCGGTGCAGACCATCAAGTTGTCGTCATGAATCGTTGAGGAGAAAACCGATGTTTGCCAAGAAAAAGCAACCCCCCATCAAGAGCCTGATCGCGCAGGGCAGCCGCATTGAGGGGCACTTCATTTTTACCGACGGCCTGCGGGTGGACGGCGAGGTCAAGGGCGACGTGCGCGCCAACCCCGACCATCCGAGCATCCTCGTGATCTCGGAAACCGCCGTGGTCAATGGTGCGGTCTATGCCGACCACGTCATCATCAACGGCAGCATTCAGGGGCCGGTGTTCGCGCATGAACTGCTGGAACTCCAGCCCAAGGCGCGGATCGAGGGCGACGTGCATTACAAGGCGCTTGAAATGCACCAGGGTGCAACCATCACCGGGCAACTGCGCCCCATGACGGGCCTTGAAGAAAAGCCCATGCTCAAGCTCGCGGCCAACGGCAACTGACGTGCCCGGGTGTTGGCGCCCGTGAGCCGCCGGTTCGTGAACTGCCGGCGATAGGGGCGCGTGGGCAACCGCGGTCGTTCTGCCCGGATGGCCGAAAGACCCCTTGCATGGCGTACGTATGGCGGCTGCCTTCGCCATTCCCGACCAATTTGCTGTAGTATTTAACCAGTCCAGATTCCCGGAGTCCTTCCATGAGCGCTGTTGCCGAAAATATCCAGACCGAGATGCCCGCCCCGATCCTGTTCACCGACAGCGCGGCGGCCAAGGTGGCCGATCTGATTGCCGAAGAAGGCAACCCCGATCTGAAGCTGCGCGTGTTCGTGCAGGGCGGCGGCTGCTCGGGTTTCCAGTACGGTTTCACGTTCGACGAGATCACCAACGAAGACGACACCACCATGAGCAAGAACGGCGTGTCGCTGCTGATCGACGCCATGAGCTACCAGTACCTGCTGGGCGCCGAAATCGACTACAAGGAAGACTTGCAAGGTGCCCAGTTTGTGATCAAGAACCCGAACGCCACGTCCACCTGCGGCTGCGGCTCGTCGTTCTCGACCTGACCGCCCGTCCTGCGTGCCCCGCACACAGGCCACCCCGCGATCGCGGCGCTAAGCCGGCCAGATCGCTCCCAACACACGGGCGCCTCGGGCGCCCGTGACGCTTGGCAGGTTGCCAGGCTCGCGGTGCAAGGTTTGCCGTGCCAGCCAGGCAAACGCCGTGGCTTCCACTTCCAGCGGCGCCAGGCCATGCAGGGCGGACGATTCCACCGCCACACCCGGCAGCGCCGCCTGCAGCCGCTGCATCAGATGCGTGTTGTACGCACCCCCGCCACACACGATCAGGGTTAGCGCGCCAGCGGCATGCTGTCGCACATCGTTGGCGCAGACCTGCGCGGTGAACTCCGTCAGGGTGGCCTGCACGTCCACGGGGCGGGCGCCGGTGAACGGCTGCAGCTGGCGCGCCAGCCAATCCGCGTTGAACAGGTCACGCCCCGTGCTTTTGGGTGGCGCTTTCGCCAGATAGGGCTCGGCCAGCAGGTGCGACAACAGGGCGGCCAGCGGCGTGCCGCTGGCCGCCCAGGCACCGACCCGGTCGAACGGCTGGCCAATGTGCCGCTGGCACCAAAGATCCAGCAGGCCGTTGGCCGGGCCGCAATCAAAGCCGCCCACCGCGCCGTCATGGGCCAGCACGCTCAGGTTGGCAATGCCGCCCAGATTCAGCACCCCGATGGTCTGGCCTGCGCGGCCGAAGACCGCCTGGTGAAACGCGGGCACCAGCGGGGCGCCCTGGCCACCGGCCGCCAGGTCACGGCTGCGAAAGTCGGCCACCACGTCAATGCCGGTGAGTTCGGCCAGCAGCGCCGGGTTGTTCAGTTGCAGGGTGTAGCCGGTGGCCGGAACGCCCCGTGCGGCGTCGCCGTCGAATTCACCGGGCCGGTGGCGCACGGTCTGCCCATGGGCGCCGATGGCCCGGACCTCGTGCGCAGCCACGCCACTGCCCGCCAGCAAGGCGTACACCACCTGGGCGTAAACGCGTGCCAGGGCGTTGGCGGCCAGCGCGGCGCGGTGCAGCTCGTTGTCGCCCGGGTGTTGCAGGGCGGCCAGAGTTTCTATGAAATCAGGAGCAAACTTGCAAGATTCCACGCGGACCAAGCTCGGTTTTTCTTGCGAAAAATCAACCAGAACCCCGTCCACGCCATCGAGTGACGTGCCCGACATCAGGCCAATGTAAAGGGACGAAGCGAAGGTCATGGCGCCATGTTAGCCGGACGTCAACGCGGTGGGCGTTCGCAGTGCCGGGCACTGGGCCTCCCGTGGACCCCGCAGCCGGGGACGCCCCGCCATGAAGGCGCGACGCGAAACTCAGTCAGCGCTGGCCTGCTGGACCGAAGCCGCCGCCTGCAACTGCGCGCGCTGCCAGCCGGCGGCCCGGGTGAAGGCCTCGCGCGAGGCCGCGGTGATGGGCACCGACTCGCTTTGCCGCGCCACGGTCAGCGGGTTCTGGTGAACGCCATTGACGCGGAACTCAAAGTGCAGGTGCGGTCCGGTGGCCCAGCCTGTGGCACCGACGGCGCCAATGGGATCGCCCTGGCTGACCCGCTGACCCGCCCGAACGCCAATCCGGCTCAGGTGCGCGTAAACGGTTTCGTGATGGTTGGCGTGGCGCAGGATCACGACGTTGCCAAAACCGTTTTGCACGCCGGCAAATGCCACCACACCGTCTCCGACGCTGCGCACGGACGTGCCGGTGGGGGCCGCGTAATCCACACCCAGGTGCGCGCGCCACTTTTGCAGGATCGGGTGAAAGCGCATCTTGAAGCCACTGGTGACGCGCGAGAATTCCATGGGCGACGTGAGGTAGGCCCGGCGCAGGCTGTTGCCGTCCAGCGTGTAGTAGCCGCCCTTGCTGTCGGGCTCCTGGAACCACATGGCCTGGTACGACTTGCCGTCATTGACAAATTCGGCCGACAGCACGCGACCGGTGCGCAGCGGCTCGCCGTCGGCTTCCAGCACTTCATAGACCACCGAAAAGCGGTCGCCTTTGCGCAGCGAGCGGTGGAAATCAATGTCGCCCGAAAAAATTTCGGCGATCTGCACGGCCACGGCGTCCGGGATGTTGGCGTCGTCGGTGGCGGCAAACAGCGAGCTGCGGATCGTGCCGCTGCCCATGCGGCTGGAGGCCGTGAGGGGCAAGGCCTCCAGCCGCGAGGCAAAGCCTTGGGGCGTGCGCTCTACCACCAGGCGCTGGAATTCGGCGCTGGTGTCGCCAGCCCAGCGGGCGGTCAGCGTAAGCAGTTCGTTGCGTTCGGTGGTTTCGGCCCGCACGGCGCGCCCGACCCGCCCTGCCAGCGTTTGATGCACCAGCGGGTCCTTGCGCAAAAAAGCGGCGGCGGCCGCGTCCACCACGCCCAGGCGCTGGAGCAGCGTGTCGGCGGTGTCGCTGCTGCGCGAAACGTCAGAGCGGTAGAGCCGCAGGCTGGGAAAGTCGTTCGGGAGACGGTCGTCTGCCACGGCGGCCGGGGCAATGGCTTCCAGCACCTCGCGCACGGGCAAATCCGAGGCGTCCGGGGCCAGCTTGGCCACTGCATACGCGCCGCCGCCGCCGCCGAGCAGCAGCGCTGCAACGACGGCCGAGATCTGGTGGGGGTGGCGTTGTAACATGCCGGCAACAGCGTTCCCGGCGGCGATGAGGCCGTTTTTCAAGATAGGACTTCCCGACGAAGCTGGTGGATGATGTTGTGGTTGTTGTTGCCTGCCGCTATGTCGGTCAGGCAACAGACACAGCAGCAAAAAACAGGCCACGTAAAATGGCTGCGAAATTCAGTCCCCGAGTATACCGGCCGACTTTGCGCCGGCATCTGAAAAAACCCTTATGAATCAATCTTCTTCTGTAAAGTTGGCCGACAACTTTTTGGTTACTGATGGTGTCCGCGACGCTCTGGCCGTGACCTTGCGCGGCTGCGAAGAGCTGATTCCGCAGGACGAATGGCTGAAAAAGCTGGCCCGCAGCGAAAAATCAGGGATTCCCCTGAGGATCAAGCTGGGGCTGGACCCGACCGCGCCTGACATTCATGTCGGGCACACGGTGGTGTTGAACAAAATGCGTCAACTCCAGGACCTGGGGCACACGGTGATCTTCCTGATTGGCGACTTCACCAGCCTGATCGGCGACCCTTCCGGGCGCAACACCACCCGCCCGCCGCTCACGCCCGAGCAGATCAAGACCAACGCTGAAACCTACTACCGGCAGGCCAGTCTGGTGCTGGACCCGTCCAAAACCGAGATCCGCTACAACAGCGAATGGAGCGACCCCCTGGGCGCGCGCGGCATGATCCAGCTGGCCTCGCGCTACACCGTGGCGCGCATGATGGAGCGCAACGACTTTCACGACCGCTTCAAGGCCGGCACGCCGATCAGCGTGCACGAGTTTTTGTACCCGCTGATGCAGGGCTACGACTCGGTGGCGCTCCAGAGCGACCTGGAACTCGGCGGCACTGACCAGAAATTCAACCTGCTCATGGGCCGCCACCTGCAGCAGGAATACGGCCAGGAGCCGCAGTGCATCCTGACCATGCCGCTGCTCGAAGGCCTGGACGGCGTCGAGAAGATGAGCAAGTCCAAGAACAACTACATCGGCATCAGCGAGGACGCCAACACCATGTTTGCCAAGGTGTTGTCGATCAGCGACGTGCTGATGTGGCGCTGGTACACCCTGCTGTCGTTCCAGAGCGAGGCGGCGATTGCCGCACTGAAGAAGGAAGTGGAGGCTGGCCGCAACCCCAAGGACGCGAAGGTCGCCCTGGCCAAGGAGATCACCGCGCGCTTTCACAGTGCGGCGGCGGCCGACGCCGCCGAGCAGGATTTTGTGAACCGCAGCAAGGGCGGCGTGCCTGACGAGATTCCGCAAGTCAACCTGTCGGGCGCGCCGTTGGGCATCGCGCAACTGCTCAAGCAGGCGGGCCTGGCGCCATCCACGTCGGAGGGCAACCGCCTGATCGACGGCGGCGGCGTGCGGGTCGATTCCGGTGTGGTCAGCGACAAGGGCCTGAAGCTTGGCGCCGGGACCTACGTGGTGCAGGTGGGCAAACGCAAGTTTGCGCGGGTGACGCTGGGGTGAGCGTGATGCCCCCACGCTCCCCACTGCGTGTGGTTCGCTGCCCCCCGAGGGGGCTGAGCTTGCTTGGGAGCGGCCCGGCGCGGCGCTCGCGGCCCCCACGCTTGTCACTGCGTGTACTGCGCTGGACGAGACGCTGCCAGAGGCAGCGGCCCTTCGGGCTGTCCGGCCCTGCGCAGGCAGGCCCGGAGCCGCAGCCCTCAGCCCCGAGGGGGCTGGCCTGGCTTGGGGCGGCCCGGCGCGGGGCTATCGCACGATGATGTCCACGCGCCGGTTGCGCGGTTCGTCGGTGTCGTCGGGCGTGGGCACGGCCGGTTCGCGCTCGCCGCGGCCGGCGGTCTCGATGCGGGGGGCCGGGAAATTCGCCTGCAGCAGGATGCGCTCCACCAGCCTGGCGCGCATCAGCGCCAGTGTGTCGTTGTCGGCGAGCCGGCCCTTGGTGTCGGTGTGGCCCACCACCATGATCTCGGCGCCTTGCCGCTGCAGCGCGGTTTGCACCACCTCGGGCACCAGCCGCGCGGAGGCGGGCGTGAGGTGCGTGTTGCCGCTGTCGAAGTAGAGCACGTAGCGTTGGGGCGGCGGCGGCAGGGCGTCAAACAGCGGTGCCAGGCGCGTGCGCGTGTCGGGGGCGCTGGCACGGTCCACGCGCGGCGGGCCGCTGTCGCCCGTGCGGGCGGTGGCGCGGTCGTAAGGGGCGTCCAGCCGCCGTTCGCCGCCCGCCGATTGCACGACGACGGCCGAGGGCGTGCCGTCGGCCTGCGGTAGCAAGGTCACACGGGCTTCGCGCGGTGCGGCGCAGCCTGCCAGCAGCAGCGACGCCGCCACGGCAGCGCAGGTCAGTGTGCGCACCATCGGGCCGGTCATGGTCAGCGAACGTCCTCGATCTCGACGATGAAATCGGTGCCGCGCACGCCGGTGGTGACGGTGTCGGTTTCCACATTCACGTTGGCTGGATGGAGCTTGGCGATCAGGCCGGTGATCATGCGCAGCGCGCCCTGCAGCAGCGACACCCGCACCGTGCCTTCGTGCGTGGTGGAGTTGAAGGCGAAATCCTTGAGTTCGAGCTGGCTTTTCGGGCCGACCACCAGTGTGGTGCCGTCGCGCAGCACCAGGCTGGTGGCGCTGTCGGCCCCGGTGATCACGCGGTCGGCCATGGCCACATGGTCGCCGGGGCTCAAGGGGCGCTCGCCCGTGGCGTTGACCACGCGGGCCTGGCCTTGAACCACCTTGACCGTTCCCGCGCTGGCCGCCGGGCCGGTTTGGGCGCTGGCGTTGCCGACGAACAGGCCCGCTACCGTCAGCAACAACGTTGTCAGATGGGTACGCACCGGGCCTCCTTTCTTTACTTTTATGTCAGGATACTAGCGCGGTCTGGGCCAATGAGTGCTTCTTAAAACCCGCAAAAACCCGACATTTCGGCCAAATTTGGCGTCTTTGCCATGGTTTTGAAGCAAAGATGCGACGGCTGACCGGGATCCAGCCGGTCGCTTCCTGACCGATTTCAGCAATATCCATGCCGCTGCGCCCGGTTCGGCACCCGATCGAGGCGGCACAATGGCGCCATGTCACCTCAATTGCGCCATCGCCTGCTGTCGCCCCAGGGCATGCTCTGGGTCTCGGTGGGCGTGGCCCTCATCACCATCACACTGAAGACGCTGGCCTGGTACATCACCGATTCGGTGGGCCTGCTGTCCGACGCGATGGAGTCCCTGGTCAATCTGGCCAGTGCGATCTTTGGTCTGATGATGGTCACCATTGCCGCTCGCCCGGCCGACGAAGACCATCCCTACGGCCACCACAAGGCCGAGTACTTTTCTTCGGGCTTCGAGGGGGTGCTGATCATCGCCGCCGCCCTGGGCATCATCTGGGCGGCCGGGCATCGCATCTTTGACCCGCGACCGATCGAGCAGGTCGGCTGGGGGCTGGCGCTGTCGGTGGCGAGTTCGGCGCTGAACGGGCTGCTGGCCTGGGTGATGTTTGGTGCGGCCCGCGAACACCGCTCCATCGCGCTGGAGGCCGATGCCAAACACCTGGTGACCGACGTGTGGACGTCGGCCGGTGTGGTCATCGGCATTGCCATGGTGCATTTCACGGGCTGGCTGTGGCTTGACGCGGTGGTGGCCATCGGCGTGGCGATCAACATCCTGAAGGAAGGCTTTCACCTGATGTGGCGCTCGTCCCAGGGGTTGATGGACGAGGCGGTCGAGCCCGAGGTGCTGGCCGAGATCGAGAAAACGCTGGCCGGGTTTGCCCACATGCGGGGCGACGCGCCCATCATCCGCTTTGACCACCTCAACACCCGCAAGGCCGGCCAGCGCCGCTTTGTGGACCTGCACATGCACATGCCCGCGGGCTGGACGCTGGGGCGCGCCGCCGCGGTGCGCACGAGTGTGGAGCAGGCGCTGATGAGCGCCGTGCCGGGCCTGCGCGCCACCATCCAGCTGCTGCCCACCGACGTGGAAGCGCACTTTGACGACGCACGGGACCTGATTTGATCGCCTTGCTGCAACGGGTGAGCGAAGCACGGGTGAGCGTGGCGGGCGAGGTCGTGGGCGAGATTCAGGCGGGGCTCCTGGTGCTGTTGTGCGCCGAGCCCGACGACGATGAAGCGCTGGCCGACCGGCTGCTGGGCAAGATCCTCAAGCTGCGCATCTTCAACGACGAAGCTGGCAAGATGAACCGCAGCGTGCAGGACGTGGGTGGCGGCCTGCTGTTGGTGAGTCAGTTCACGCTGGCGGCCGACACCCGCGGCGGCAACCGCCCCGGTTTCACCGGCGCTGCTGCACCTGCGCTGGGGGAAAGTCTGTTCAACCATTTCGTGGCCCTGGCCCGCGCGCGGCACCCCGTGGTGCAGACCGGGAAGTTTGCCGCCGACATGCGGGTCCACCTGGTCAATGACGGGCCGGTCACGATCCCGGTTTACATGAGGAACACGCCATGACACGGCAACTGATCTCGTCCGGCTCGCCCTTTGAAGCGCAGATCGGCTATTCGCGCGCCGTGGTCGACGGCGACTGGATCTTTGTGAGCGGCACCACCGGGTTTGACTACACCACCATGACGATTGCAGACGACGTGGTGGCGCAGGCCGAGCAGTGCCTGCGCAACATCGACGCTGCGCTGCGCGACGCCGGGGCCAGTCTGAACGACGTGGTGCGGGTGATCTACATCCTGCCCAACGCGGCCGACTTCGAACCCTGCTGGCCAGTGCTGCGGCGCTATTTGGGCGAGATTCGCCCGGCGGCCACCATGATGTCGGCGGGCCTGCTCGATGCACGCATGAAGATCGAGATCCAGGTCACGGCGCGCAAGCAACATAGGTCTTTCGGGCCGTCCTGACGACGCGGGCGGCCCACCTCAATAAGGGTTGGCAAACCCCAGCGCGCCCAGCAGCAGCACCTCCAGCGCCTCCATGGCCAGCGCGTCGCGTTCGTTCGTTTCATGGTCCCAGCCCTGCGCGTGCAGGGTGCCGTGCACCAGCAGGTGGGCGTAGTGGGCTTCGAGGGTTTTGCCCTGTTCACGCGCCTCGCGTTCGACCACCGGGGCGCACAGCACCAGGTCGGCCATCACCACGGGCTCGCGGGCGTAGTCGAAGGTCAGCACGTTGGTGGCGTAGTCCTTGCCGCGGTACTGGCGGTTGAGCGCCCGGCCTTCGTCCTCGCCCACAATGCGCACGCCGATTTCGCCCGGGCGGTCCAGCGCGTGCGACACCCATGTGGTGACGTTCGCGCGCCGCAGCACGGCGCGATGGGCGCTGCCGCCGTCAAACCGGCCCCATTGCAGGTTGATGGTGTTTTTTTGAGCAAAATTGGCCATAAGCCCCCGTGGAATGGTGATAGTTTGCTATTTATATTGAACCTGTTGCGCGTTTGCGCGGCGCGTCGTAGGCGTCCACAATGCGCGCCACCAGCGGGTGGCGCACCACGTCGGCACTGGTGAACCGCGTGATGGCGATGCCCTTGACGCGTTTCAACACGCGCTCGGCGTCGATCAGGCCGCTCAGGCTGCCCTTGGGCAAATCGACCTGGCTCACGTCGCCGGTGACGACGGCACGGGCGCCAAAGCCGATGCGGGTGAGGAACATCTTCATTTGTTCGGGCGTGGTGTTCTGCGCTTCGTCGAGGATGACAAACGCGTTGTTGAGCGTGCGCCCGCGCATGAAGGCCAGCGGCGCGATCTCCAGGGCGTTGCGCTCGAACGCCTTTTGCACGCGCTCAAACCCCATCAGGTCGTACAGCGCGTCGTACAGGGGGCGCAGATAGGGGTCGATCTTTTGCGTCAGGTCGCCAGGCAGAAAGCCCAGGCGCTCACCGGCTTCGACCGCGGGGCGGGTGAGCACGATGCGCTGCACCGCGCTGCGCTCCAGCGCGTCCACGGCGCAGGCCACCGCCAGATAGGTTTTCCCGGTGCCGGCCGGGCCGATGCCGAAGGTGATGTCGTGCTGCGCGATCTGGTCCAGGTACACCGACTGCATGGGCGTGCGCGCCCGCAGGTCGCCGCGGCGGGTCTGCAGCAGCATGCTGCCGTCAGCGGCTTCGGTGGCCATGCCGGCGTCACCGGCCAGCATCAATTGCACCGTCTCGGGCGGGATGGGCCGCTCGGCCAGTTCGTACAGGGCCTGCAGCACCTCCATGGCGCGCGTGGCCCTGGCCTTGGGGCCATCGACCTTGAACTGCTCGTGCCGGTGGGCGATGCTGACCTGGAGCGCGGTCTCGATGGTGCGCAGGTGCGCGTCCATGGGGCCGCACAGGTGCTGCAACCGCGTGTTGTGGTGGGGGGTGAAGTGGTGTCTGACGATCAAGCTGATAATCCCGGCAAGGCGTTCGGGTGGGCACCCGCAAACCCCCATGATAGGCATTCACCGGCGATCGCCCCCGCCAACCGGAACAGGTTCCCCCCATGATCGGACGACTGCAAGGCACCCTTGCCGAGAAAAACCCGCCCCAAGTGCTGGTCGATTGCCACGGCATCGGCTACGAGGTCGATGTGCCCATGAGCACCTTCTACAACCTGCCGGGGGTGGGCGAGGCGGTCACGCTGCTCACGCACTTTGTGGTGCGCGAGGACGCACAGATCCTGTATGGCTTTGGCACGGTGGCCGAGCGCGCGGCGTTCCGCCTGCTCATCAAGATCTCGGGCGTGGGGCCGCGCACGGCCCTGAGCGTGCTCAGTGGCATGAGCGTGGCCGACATCGCGCAGGCCGTGACCGCGCAGGACGCAGGCCGTCTGGTGAAGGTGCCCGGCATCGGCAAGAAGACCGCCGAGCGCCTGCTGCTGGAGCTCAAGGGCAAGTTCGGCGCCGACCTGGGGGTCAACGCATCGGCCGCGAACGACGCGCAGGCCGACATCCTGCAGGCCCTGGTGGCGCTGGGCTACAGCGACAAGGAGGCCACGCTGGCGCTCAAGGCCCTGCCGCAGGACGTGGGCGTGAGCGACGGCATCAAACTCGCGTTGAAGGCGTTGTCGCGCGGTTGAGCCGCTGAAAGTGGCGTGGGGGCCGAAGGCCGCTGCGCCGGGCCGCCCCAAGCAAGGCCAGCCCCCTCGGGGGGGGGCAGGGAGCACACGCAGTGAGCGAGCGTGGGGGCCTTATTGAGCCTCCCGGACTGCCCGCCCATTGAGCGCCTGCACTGGCCGCGCGTTGTTGGGGAATTGCTGGGCAAACAGCCGCAGCTGATCGCGTCCCAGGGTCACCGGTTGCTTGAGCACCAGCCACAGCACGCCTTCGGTACAGGGCGGCGTGGTCAGGGAGCCGAGGAACTGGTAGTAGCGCTGGTCCTGGGGCAGCAGCTCGTTCAGGTCCACCAGGCCGGCCGGCAGGCGCACGCGGTCGGCGGTGTCCAGTGGCATGTAGGTGAAGACCTTGCGCAGCAGTGTGCTGTCGGCGCCCGGGTCCATCAGCACGGCGATCACCGCCAGGCGGCCGTCGTCGCTCTTGTGCACCAGGTGCACCACCATCGCAAAACCCTTGTGGTTGACCTTTTCTTCCGCCGGGTGGTGAAAGTGGAACTGCACCAGCCGGTAGGTGGTGCCGCGCACCGTGAGCGTGTTGTCGCCTTCCAGATCGACCTGGATGGTGTGGCCGTTGTTCACCACCGAACCGGTGCTGGGCCGGTAGCCCAGTTGCAAGGGCTCGGCCGGGCCGGGCAGGGTGGCGCTCTCTTCGATATGAATGGGCGACTGACGCCTGCCGCTGGCACAGGCCTGGAATTCGGGTTTGAGGCGGGCCCAGGCCTGCGGCCCGGCTTCGCCGTCATAGGCCCAATGCATCTCGTGCGGGGCCGCCGCGTGCGCGGCAACCACCCGGCCAGCCTGCTTGGTGGCGCCGTGGCCCGCGGGTTTGGCATGCGCGGGCGGCGCAGACGCTGGCGCTGGCTCGGACGGGGGCGGCGCGGGCGTGCCGGCAATCAGATGGGCCAGCGCTGCGGTGTTCTTGCCGCCCTTTTGGCTGGCCAGGGCGCGCCCGAGCCGGCCCGCCAGTTCGTCGGCGCTTTGCGTTGCAGCCACTTTACCGTCAGGGGCTGGCGGTGCGACGGCCGGCGCGGGCTTGTTTTCGGGAACGACGGCGCCGTGCGCTGCAACGGCCGTCGAAGCGGCGGGGGCCGCAGCGTGCGCGGGGGCGGGTGCGGGTGCAGCGTGGTCGGCAGCCGCCGAGGCGTCCAGGCCAGCGGTCAGCACGG
This sequence comes from Betaproteobacteria bacterium HGW-Betaproteobacteria-3, assembly GCA_002842205.1. Taxonomy (GTDB): domain Bacteria; phylum Pseudomonadota; class Gammaproteobacteria; order Burkholderiales; family Burkholderiaceae_C; genus PHCI01. The sequence goes on from PHCI01000028.1 coordinate 39,771, forward strand.
CCAGCGCGACCCACGCCACGCGCGCCGTGGCCCAGGCGTTGCGGGGCATGGGCGGGCGAGGCAAGACTTGGGGCGGGCGAGGGTGTTTCATGGCGCAGGTTCAAAAACGCGGAAGGGTTGCCCTGTATTCGGCAGGGCCGGACCGGGCTTGAATGGCACGGTGCGGTGTATGGGGGCAGCGGTATAGTCAGGACGTGCTGCCCATTGCCTCAACGTGACCATCCAGAACGACCCCTTTGCCGCGCAGCCCGCGCCCCGCGTGGTGTCGGCCGCGCCTGCCTCCCCTGGCGAGGAGGCCATCGAGCGCGCGCTGCGCCCCAAGCTGTTTGACGAGTACGTGGGTCAGGCCAAGGTGCGCGAGCAGCTTGAGATCTTCATCGGCGCCGCGCGCATGCGGGGCGAGGCGCTGGACCATGTGCTGCTGTTCGGCCCGCCGGGTCTGGGCAAGACCACCCTGAGCCACATCATTGCGCACGAACTGGGCGTGAACCTGCGCCAGACCTCGGGGCCGGTGCTCGAAAAACCCAAGGACCTGGCCGCGCTGCTGACCAATCTCGAAAAAAACGACGTTCTGTTCATCGACGAGATTCATCGCCTGTCGCCGGTGGTGGAAGAAATCCTGTACCCCGCGCTGGAGGACTACCAGATCGACATCATGATCGGCGAAGGCCCGGCGGCGCGCAGCATCAAGCTCGATCTGCAGCCGTTCACCCTGGTCGGCGCCACCACCCGCGCCGGCATGCTGACCAACCCGCTGCGCGACCGCTTCGGGATCGTGGCGCGGCTGGAGTTCTACACCCCGGCGGAGCTGGCACGCATCGTCACGCGCAGCGCAGGTCTGCTCAACGTGCCCATGGACGACGATGGCGGCATCGAGGTGGCACGCCGCTCTCGGGGCACGCCGCGCATTGCCAACCGCCTGCTGCGCCGCGTGCGCGACTATGCAGACGTCAAGGGTGCCGGCCGCATCACCATCGACATCGCCCACAAGGCGCTGGCCATGCTGGACGTGGACCCGCAGGGCTTTGACCTGATGGACCGCAAACTGCTCGAAGCCGTGATCCACCGCTTTGACGGCGGCCCGGTGGGGCTGGACAACATCGCCGCCAGCATTGGCGAAGAACGCGACACCATCGAAGACGTGATCGAGCCCTACCTGATCCAGCAGGGTTACCTGCAGCGCACGCCCCGCGGGCGCATCGCCACGCTGGCAGCCTACCGCCACCTGGGCGTGGCGCCGCCAAACACCGACAGCGGCCTCTTTGAGCCGGGTGCCTGAGCCGACGATGACCCACCGGATGTGCCCGCCGTGAAGCCGCGCTGGTTATGGGCCGGGGGTGTGCTGGTGGCCGCGCTGGCGGTCGTCGCGCTGTTTTTCGGCTGGCAGGCGCCGCGGCTGGACGCCTACGTGCTGCAACCGGCCCCGCTGGTGCGCACGCTGCAGTTTTCAGCCCGCGTGGCCACGCTGTCACGGGTGGACGTGGGCAGCACCGTGACCGGGCGCGTGGCCCAGGTGCGGGTGGTCGAGGGGGCGCAGGTCCATGCGGGTGACGTGCTGGTCGCGCTGGAACCCGACGAGCAGCGCGCCGCGCTGGCGCAGGCCGTGGCGGCTGAGCGCCAGGCCCAGGCGCGCGTCGCCGGGCTGCGCAGCACG
>PHCI01000029.1 GCA_002842205.1 Betaproteobacteria bacterium HGW-Betaproteobacteria-3
CGCGCGACAGCACGCGGTCCCAGGCGTCGATGTCCACCACGTCAAGATTCACGTTGGCCACCACCCCGGCGTCGGGCAGGGGTGCCGACTCGTCCGTGGCCAGCCCCACCGCGATGCTGCCGCGGACCACCCGGGCCTGCGGGCCGGAGACGTCGCGCACGTAGGTGATGGCGGCGACCCGCCCCAGGGCCAATTGCAGCTGGTCGTGCGGCACCGGGGGGCCGTCGGGCGTGACCGGTGCCGGCGCCAGTTGCGTCGCCGCGAGGCGCAGCGGCAGTGCCAGCTCGGCGCTTTTGGCCAGGGGCGCGGGCAGGCTCAGCGCCATGCCTTCCAGGCTGCTGGCCAGCGTGAAGTCGGTGGCGCCCCTGCGCTGCGTGAGCACGGCCGTGTAGGTGGTCGCGCCCGAGGCGCTTTGGGCCAGCCGCGACGGGAATTCCAGCTCGCGCGCCGCCCGCAGGCCCTCGGCCGTGAGGCCGCCTTGCGCGCGCAGCACGGTCTGGGCCTCCACGCCATTGGCGGCGGGCCGCGTGCCACCCTCGATGCGCACCTCGCCCCCATAAAGCCGCGCCGTGACGCCGGCCAGTTGGGGGGATTGCGGCGAAAATTGCACGTCGTTGCCAGCCAGCGTGACGCTGCCCTGCACGCGGCTCTGGTTCAGGTCGTGCAGCGGCAGCGCCAGGCGCAATTGCAGGTCGGCGTTGCCGGTGGCGATGGTCTGGCCGAGTGCGGGCGCCACCGTGTCGCGCAGCGGCGAGGTGGTCACCATCGTGAGCATCTCGGTCAATGGCCCCAGCGCGTTGGCCGTGACCACCACCGTGGGCGAATGCTGCATGTTGGCAATGACGGTTTCGACTTTCGACAGCTGGACGCCGGGGGAGTTCTCCAGCCGGGCGCTGCCGCCGCGCACAAACATGGCCGCACGGTCGAACACCAGCTCGCCCGCCAGCTGGCGCAGTGGCGGCCAGGCCGGCACGCCGGGCGCCTGGTGGTGGGCCGGCACATAGGCCAGGGTGGCGTTGCTCACGTTCAGCGAGATCCGGAATTCGCCCTGGCGGGGATCGACGAACGGCACCTGCGCGAGATCGCCGCGCACCGTGAACTTGACGCCGCTGGCATCGGCCTGGGTCACGGCGTCGCGCACGTATTGCCGCGTTTCAGCCGGAATGCCCAACGGCAGGTAACGAAACACCCGCGCGCCGTTGGCGCGGCTGGCCGTGCCCTGCAGGTCGAGCACGCCGGGAAAGCGCGAATGGCCGGGCGAGCGCGCCGGGTCGCTGGTTTTCCAGCTCGCCCGGGCTTCGCCGTCCACATCGGCGTTGGCAAACCTGACGTTGGCCAGCTGCACGGCGATGTGGTCACCGTCGAGTTGCCATTGCACGTCGGCGGCCAGCCGGTCCAGCGGGACCAGCGGGTCTTCGAGCACACCCGGCAATTCAATGGCGCCATCGGCCACCGCCAGGTGGGCGGTGCCGCCAGCCTGGGTGAGGTTGAAATCGACCGTGGCGCCGCGCACGCCAGGGATGCCGGCCGGGGGGTGCGTGGCCGTGCTGGCAGGCACCGAAGGCGACGGCACGCCTGCGATCGCCAGCCCCGACACCCGCCCGCGGGCTTCGTACCGGGACAGCGCATCGAGGCGACCCTGCCATTTGGCCTGCACCGCGTCGACCACGCCCTTGACCGGATGTGCGCTCAGCGCGGCGTGGGTGGGCGTGCCCAGCGGCAGGCGGTCGGCCACCTGCGTCAGCGCGGCCAGATCGAGCCGGTCGGCGCGCAATTCACCCTGCGCGGGCATGCGCCCCTCGCCGGCGGTGTAGGTCAGGAACACATTGCCGCCGGGCCAGCGCAGGCCCTCGGCCGTGCGGAACTGCAGGCCCTGGGTGAAAAACTCGAAGCCCCCCGCCAGTTGCCGCCAGCCCAGCCGCCCCGACGCATCGTCCAGCGCCAGCGGTGCCAGACCGGGGCCCAGGGTGGCCGACACCTCATTGAGAGAGAGGTCGGCCAAGGCGCCTGTGAACTGGCCGGCGCCCACGTCAACCCAGGCGCGCAGCGCGCCGCGTCCGGTGCGGATCTCGACCCCCAGGTCGGCGTAGCGGCGCAGCTGCGACACGTCAGCGCGCGGCAAGTCTGCGTAGAGCTGGCCGGTCCAGTCCTGCCAGCGGCCGGGGTGACGCGACAGCAGCGGCCGCCGGAACTGGCCTGCCAACTGGAAGCGCCCGCCCCAGTCGTCGGGCGGGGTGGCGTCGAGCCGGATCTGGTGGCGCCGTGCCGAATTGCGCACCACCAGGTCGACGCCGGTCAGCGCCAGCGTGACGCCGTCGCGCTGCTCGTCGGTCCAGTTCAGCGTGCCGCTGCGGACCACCACCTCGGTCTGCGCGAAAAACCAGTCGCGCGCGGGGCTGTCAGGCCCCCCCGCGCTGCCAGACAGATCGAGGCCGGCCACCAGAATGCGGCCGTCAGCCGTGCGGCGCACGTCCAGCGCCGGGCGTTCGATCACCAGTTGCTCAAAGCCCAGGCTCCAGAGCGAGCGCGGCGACACGGCGGCCAGGACCCGCGCCAGGTGCAGGGCCTCGCGCCCCTGCGGGTCCAGCAGGGCCACATCGCCCAGCTCAAACGACGGGATCCAGCCGGCCGAGCGGGCCGTCACGGTGCCCATGCGCACCGGCACGCCGAGCGCGCGGCTCGCGGCCGATTCCAGCTGCGGACGGAAATCGCCGATACGCGGCACAATCCAGACATGGAGGGCGCCCCATGCCAACGCGAAGACCACCCCAAGGCCCAACACCAGCCGTGTCAACCATCGCGCAAACACGCCCGAGATTTTCAGCAGTCGTGAGGAAGAGGGCGTTGGATCGGTCATTGCATCAGGGGCTATGGCAGGAATTATGACCCGCAGCGTTCGCACAGGTTCAGACACAAACCGCATGCCCCTGCCGGATTCACCGGCCGTTGCGCCAGGCCACGGGCCGCTGTCTGCGCACTCGCGCATGGTGCAGCGGCTGCGACGGCGCTACGGGGCCGAACTGGCCTTGCTGCCCCCCGGCCCGCCCGTGCGCGAAACCCTGCAGCAGACTTTCGACGCCCTGCGCGCGCAGGGCAACGACATCGGCAGCGCGCTGCGCATCCTGCGCCAACTGGTCATGGAGCGGCTGGTCACGCTGGATTGCGATGGCGCCGCGCCACTGGAGACGGTCACGCGGGCGGTCACCGAGCTGGCCGAAATCACCCTGGACATCGCCTGTCGCCAGGCCTTTGTCGAGCTCGACGCCCGGCACGGCGCGCCCATCACCCCCGGCGGCCAGCGCGCCGTGCTGTGGGTCGTCGGCATGGGCAAGCTGGGCGCACGCGAGCTCAACGTCTCCAGCGACATCGACCTGATTTACGTGTACGACGAAGACGGCGACACCGAAGGCGTGGACGGCGGGCGCGGGCGTATTTCCAACCACGACTACTTTGGCCGGGCGGTCAAGTGCATCTACAGCCTGATTGGCGACGCCACCGAGCATGGCTTTGTGTTCCGGGTCGATCTGGCGTTGCGCCCCAACGGCAACTCCGGGCCATCGGCCGTGTCGCTGGGCGCACTCGAAGAATATTTCCTGGTCCAGGGCCGCGAGTGGGAGCGCTTTGCCTGGCTCAAGAGCCGCGTGGTGGCGCCGCAGCACGCCGTGCAGGGCGGATCGGCACAGGCCCTGCGCGGCGTGGTGCTGCCGTTTGTGTTCCGCCGCTATCTGGACTACAGCGTGTTCGACGGGCTGCGCGTGCTGCACCGGCAGATTCGCGACCATGCGGCCAAACGCAGCGCCGGGCGCCCGGAACGCGCCAACGATGTCAAGCTGTCGCGCGGCGGCATCCGCGAGATCGAATTCACCGTGCAACTGCTGCAGGTGGTGCGCGGCGGCCAGTTCCCTGAATTGCGCACCCGCCCCACCCTGAACGCGCTGCAGCGGCTGGCCCACGCCGGCCTGATGTCCACGGCCACCGCCGAAGCGCTGGCCCGCGCCTATGTGTTCCTGCGCCGCGTCGAGCATCGCATCCAGTACCTGGACGACCAGCAAACCCATGTGCTGCCCACGCAAGATGACGACCTGGCCTGGCTCGCCCATACGCTGGGCTACGCCGACTGCTGCGCGTTTCTGGGCGAGCTCGACACCCACCGCGAGCTGGTGGCACAGGAATTCGACACCCTGCTCGGCGGCGGGGCCGAAAAATCCTGCGACGGCACCTGCAACGGCCGTGGCGGCAAGGCCGCCGCCGCGCCCGAGCTGGATTCGGTGCTGGAGAAATTGCCCGAGGCGTTTCGACAGCGCGTGGCGCTGTGGCGCAACCACCCGCGCGTGCTCGCGCTGCGCGACGACGCCCGCACCCGCCTGCTGCGGCTGGTGCAGCGCACCGGGCAGTGGCTGGCCGAGGGCCGCGTCAATGAAGCGGCGGCGGTGCGCGTGGCCGACTGGATGGAGCCGCTGCTGCGCCGCGAGAGTTACCTCGCGCTGCTGCTGGAGCGCCCGGCCGTGCACGAGCGGCTGCTGCGCCTGCTGGGCGCGGCCAAATGGCCCGCACGCTACCTGCTGCAACACCCCGGCGTGATCGACGAGCTGGCCAGCAACGCCATGCTGTCCGAGCGCTTTGTCGCGGCCGAGTTCGAGCAGGAACTGATGCAGCGGCGCAACGCACTGCAATCGACCGGCGAGGACGACGAGGAAACCCTGCTCAACCTGCTGCGCCGGGCCCACCATGCCGAACTGTTTCGCACCCTGGCGCGCGACGTGGAAGGCAAGCTTACCGTCGAGCAGGTGGCCGATGATCTTTCGGCGCTGGCCGACAGTGTGCTGCGCGTGACCGCGCGCTGGTGCTGGGAGCGCCTGAAGAACCGCCACCGCGAGACCCCGCAGTTTGCCGTCATCGGCTACGGCAAGCTCGGCGGCAAGGAGCTGGGTTACGGCAGCGACCTGGACATCGTGTTCGTCTACGAAGACGCCGACGAGCGCGCGCCCGAAACCTACGCTGCGTTCGTGCGCAAGCTGATCAACTGGCTGACCGTCAAGACCGGCGAGGGCGACCTGTTCGAGATCGACACCGCACTGCGCCCCAACGGCAACTCGGGCCTGCTGGTCACCACCTTTGACGCCTACGCCGACTACCAGCAGCGGCGCGGCAGCAACACCGCCTGGACCTGGGAACACCAGGCCATGACGCGGGCGCGCTTCGTGTTTGGCGACGGCGCGACCCCCGGCAGCGGGCAGGGCTCGTTGCGGCAACGCTTTGACGCGGTGCGGCTGGCCGTGATCACGGCGCCGCGCGACGCCGCGGCGCTGCGCGCCGAAATCGTGGCCATGCGCAACAAGGTGCGCGGGGCCCACCCGGTCAAGGCCGGCACCTTCGACGTCAAGCACAGCCCGGGCGGCATGGTGGACGCCGAGTTTGCGGTGCAATACCTCGTGCTGTCGCAATCGGCGCAGCACCCGGAACTGGCCGACAACGTGGGCAACATCGCCTTGCTGCAGCGTGCGCAAGCGGCCGGCCTGCTGCCCGCGGGCGTGGGCGAGGCCGCCGCCCGCGCCTACCGCGAACTGCGCCACGTGCAGCACGAGGCGCGCCTGAACGAAGCCCCCACGCAGGTGGCCCCGGCGCAGCTTGAGGTCGAGCGCGACGCCCTCCTGGCCGTGTGGCGCGCCGTTTTTGAATAAAAAAAGCACTCCGGCCCCCGTCAAATGGTCATAGTTTGCTATTTATTCAATACTGTTGACCAATCTGCAGGTGGCCCGGCCACGGCCATTGCGGCGCCCCACCGGTGCGCCGCAATGGCCCGACACTGAACCCATGCGCAGCTGGCTCGCCCTGTGCGCAGCCCTGGGCGCGGGCAGCGCGCTGACCGGCGCGATGGGCAACCCCACCGCCCTGCGCTGGGTTGCGGGGTCATGGACCGATGCGCCGTGGACGCTCTGGACCGCCAGCCTGGTGCATTTGTCGGGCTCCCACCTGGGCGCCAACCTGCTGGCACTGGCCGGCCTGGCGCTGCTGGGCCATGCGCTGCGGCTCGAGCACGCGGCCACGCTGGCACTGGCCGTCGCCTGGCCGCTGGGCACGGTGGGGCTGCTGGGGTGGCCGCAAGTGACCGGTTACAGCGGACTCTCAGGCTTGAATCATGCGGCAGCCCTTGTCGCCGGGTTGTTTTGCGCGATGAATCCAGGACCTGCCCGATGGGCCCGGCCGATCGGACTGGCGCTGCTGGCGGGCACCGGGCTCAAGCTGTGGCTGGAGCAGGCGGTGGCCCACCCGGTGCGGTTCGACCCCGGCTGGGGGTTCCCGGTGGTGCAGGCCGCGCACCTGAGCGGCGCGCTGGCCGGGGCCGCGTGCGGCGGGGCGGCGGCGCTGTGGGCGCGGCGCCATTGATACGGTTTTGCGTTCCAGAATAGAACCCGTTCGCCCTGAGGGCGGTCGGGCCCGCCGGCGTCAGAGCGGCTGGGGCGCCGCGCTGGCGCTCGGCGCCAAGCCGGCTGCCAGATCGCGGGTGACTTCCTTGCGGTAGCGGTTGAGCTCCTGCACGGTCTTGAAGCTGCGGTCGAGCAACAGGCTCAGGTTGTGCAGGATGCGGTCGACCACCTTCGTTTCCCACGCGGCGTCAAAGTTGATCTGCTGGTCCAGCCAGTGTTCCAGCCACTCGGGGTCGGGCAGGCGGCTCTGGATGGTGTCGTTGGGGAACATCGCCTTGTTCACGTGCAGGTTGGTCGGGTGCAGGGCCTGCGCAGTGCGGCGGGCGCTGGCCATGAGCACGCCCACCTTGGTGAAGGCGGCCTTGGCCTCGTCGCCAAAATTCTGGATGGCCCGCTTCATGTAGCGCAGGTAGGCGCCGCCATGGCGGGCTTCGTCCTGGCTGAGCGTGTTGTAGATGTGCTTGATGACCGGCTCGTCGTGCCATTCGCTGGCGCGGCGGTACCAGTGGTTGAGGCGGATTTCGCCGCAAAAGTGCAGCATCAGCGTCTCGAGCGCGGGCGCGGGGTCGAACTCGAAGCGGATGTCGTGCAGTTCCTGCTCGGTCGGTGCGAACTCGGGCCGAAAGCGCTTGAGGTATTCCATCAGCACCAGCGAGTGCTTTTGCTCTTCAAAAAACCAGATCGACATGAAGGCGGAAAAATCAGAGTCGTCGCGGTTGTCGCGCAGGAACATCTCGGTGGCCGGCAGGGCCGCCCACTCGGTGATGGCGTTCATCTTGATCGTCTGGGCCTGCTCGTCCGTGAGTTTGGACGCATCAAACGAAGCCCAGGGGATGTCCTTGTCCATGTCCCAACGGACAGATTCAAGCTGCTTGAAGAGTTCGGGATAAAGCATGGTGTACTTTCGTTGACCCGTTCATTCTATGCACCCCGCATGACCGCGCCGCGACACGGTCTTTGGCGCCGTTGCCGCCCCCGTTCGGCCTGGACCCCACGGCAGCCGCCGCTGCGGGGCGCTCGGCGCCTGACGCGCGGGCGCCACAAGACCGCGACCGGGACAGGGAAATTGGCGATTCTTCACCAGCTTCAAACCAATCAGTCATAATGTGACCGTTTAGTTTTTTAAAATCCTCACTCGTTTCAATGCTCTTCACCTGGAAGGCCTTTCATTTCATGCGACATCCCGGGAACTTTTCAATGGGCGCTGCGCTCCATCACAGCGGGAGGGGCGACGTGTCAAGTCATCCCCTTTTGCTGCGAAGCCGTCCGGCCCTCCGGGGTCAGGATGCAATTCCGAGGCACTTCTTCTCCTCCTCCCTCCCTCCCTCGTTGGCTTCGGGGCGCTTCGCGGCACTTTTGTTCTACGCCCTCCGGCGATGGCAGCTTTCATGAAAGTTGCCATCGTCGGTTCTGGCATTTCCGGCCTGGCGGTCGCGCACACGCTGCGCGGCCACGCCGAACTCACCCTGTTCGAAGCCGGTGACTACTTTGGTGGCCACACCCACACCGTGGACGTTGCCCTGCCCGGCGCCGCGCCGTTTGGCGTGGACACGGGCTTTCTGGTCTTCAACGAGCGCACCTACCCCAACCTGATCAACCTGCTGGCCGAACTGGGCGTGGCCACCGCCCCCTCGGACATGTCGTTTTCGGTGCAGGTGCCGGGCGCGCACCCGGCAGGCGCGCTGGAATGGAGCGGCACCTCGCTGGCCACGGTGTTCGCGCAGCGTGGCAATCTGGTCAACCCGCGTTTCTGGCGCATGCTGGCCGACCTGTTGCGCTTCAATGCGCTGGCCGCGCGCATCGCCCGCGACGGCGACGGGGCAGCGCTGATGCTGCCGCTGGGCGAATTTCTGCGCCAGCACCGGTTCAGCGACGAGTTTCGCGACTGGTACTTCCTGCCAATGCTGGGCTGCATCTGGAGCTGTCCGACCGACCAGATGCTGCAGTTTCCCGTGGCCACCATGGTCCGCTTCTGCCACAACCATGGCCTGCTGCAGGTCCGCAACCGGCCGCAGTGGTGGACGGTGCGAGGCGGGGCGCGCCACTATGTGGACAAGATCGTGGCCCATGTGGCCGACAGGCGCCTGCGCACGCCCGTGCTGCGCATCGAGCGCGACGCTGCCGGTGTGCGCGTCATCACCGAGGGCCGCGCCGAACGCTTTGACAAAGTGGTGCTCGCCACCCATTCCGACCAGGCCCTGGCCCTGCTGGGCCAGCCGACGCCGCAGGAGCAGGCCACCCTCGGCGCCATCCGCTACCAGCCCAACCGTGCGGTGCTGCACACCGACACCTCGGTGCTGCCCACCCGCCGGGCGGCCTGGGCGGCCTGGAACTACGAACGCGCGCAGCGCACCGACACCGAATCGGCCCGCGTGTGCCTGCACTACCTGATCAACCGTCTGCAACCCCTGCCGGTGACGCAACCCGTGGTGGTGTCGCTCAACCCGCTGCGCGACATTGCACCGGCGCAGGTGCTGGGCGAGTTTGAATACGCCCACCCGGTGTTTGATCTGGCCGCGATCCGCGCGCAATCCGGCGTGCCGGCCCTGCAAGGCGTGCAGCACACCTTCTTTGCCGGCGCGTGGATGGGCTACGGCTTTCACGAAGACGGCCTCAAGGCCGGTCTGGGCGTGGCCCGCCAGCTGCTGATCGAGGCCCAGCGGTTCAGCCGCGTCCCCTTGATGGAGGCGGTGCAATGAACGCCCCCGCTGCGGCCACGCCGCAACTCGGCTTCGGGCAGGTGCGGCACACGCGGCTGCGCCCGGCACGCAATGCCTTTGCCTACCCCACCTACTTTCTGATGCTGCCCATGCGCAGCCTCCAGCGCCATGGCGCCGGGGCGCTCGCGTACAACCGCCGCGCCGCACTGAGCTTTCACGACGCCGATCACGGCGACGGGCGAGGCCCCGAAGCCGGTGGCGCGCTGGGCTGGCTGGACGGACTGCTGCACGGCGAAGGCATCACCGACGCCACGGGCGAAGTCTGGCTGCATTGCTACCCCCGCGTGCTGGGCTACACCTTCAAGCCGGTGAGCTTCTGGTATTGCCACGCGCCGGACGGCGCACTGCGCGCCATCGTGGTCGAGGTCAACAACACCTTTGGCGAACGCCATTGCTACTTGCTGGACCGCCCAAAGTTCGGCGCCGAGTTGAGCGCGGCCAAGGTGTTCCATGTGTCACCGTTCTGCAAGGTCGAGGGCCAGTACCGCTTTCGCTTCCTGCGCGCGGTGCACGACGGCCTGGAGCGCACGGTGTGCCGCATCGACTACGACGACGCCACCGGCCCGCTGCTCCAGACCAGCGTGAGCGGCACGCTGGAGCCGGTATCCGTCGTCTCGGTGCGCAAGGCGCTGTGGTGCCACCCGGCCATGACGCTGGGCGTGATCGCGCGCATTCACCTGCAGGCCGCGCGGCTGTGGCTCAAGCGCCTGCGATTTCACCGCAAGCCCGCCCCGCCCGACGCTTTTGTCACCCGCTGACCGCCCCTTTTCCCTCGTTGCAACTGTCCACCGCCTCAATCCACGATGAACACGACCACCGCCCGTTCCTTTGCCATCCCGCGCGAAGCGCCCACCGCAGCGCGTGCCCTCTTCAAACTGCTCGGACGGCTGCAGCACGGCTCGCTCAGCGTGCAGCTGCCCGACGGCTCGATGCGCCATTTCGGGCCGCAGGCCCCGTCGCAGGCCCCTGCCGCCCGGATGACACTGCGCAACTGGAACGTGTGCAGCGCGACCCTCCGGTCGGGCGACATCGGCTTTGCCGAAACCTACATCGCCGGCGACTGGACCACCCCGCACCTGAGCGACCTGCTGCGGCTGTTCATCCGCAACCGCCAGCACATCGAGGACGCCATTTACGGCACCTGGACGGGCCGCCTGCTCTACCGCATCCGCCACCTGCTCCATCGCAACACCCGGAGCAACAGCCAGAAAAACATCCACGCCCATTACGACCTGGGCAACGCGTTCTATGGGCTCTGGCTGGACGACACGATGAACTACTCCTCGGCGTGGTTTGACGGCGACCTGGACCGCCCAATGCGCGACGCGCAGCATGCCAAGGTGCGGCGCGCCCTGCGCATGAGCGGCGTGCAGCCCGGCGACCGCGTGCTGGAGATCGGGTGCGGCTGGGGCGCGCTGGCCGAAATGGCCACCACCGAATTCGGCGCCATGCTCACCGGCGTCACACTGTCCACCGAGCAACTGGCCTACGCCCGGCAGCGCATGGCCAGGCTCGAGGTTGGCAGCTTGCACGGAACGCCTGGCGTAGGGGCCGCAGAGCGCCGCGCCGGGCCGTCCCAAGCAAGCTCAGCCCCCGAGGGGCTGAGGGCTGCGGCTCCGGGCCTGCCTGCGCAGGGCCGGACAGCCCGAAGAGACGCTGTTTGCGGCAGCGTCGCGTACAGCGCAGTACACGAAGTGACAAGCGTGGGGGCCGCAGACTTACGTTTGCAGGACTACCGCGACATTGACGACGGCCCCTACGACGCCATCTGCTCCATCGAGATGGTCGAGGCCGTGGGGCGCGAATACTGGCCCACCTATTTCAACAGCCTCCAGCGCCTGCTCAAACCCGGCGGCAAGGCCTGCATCCAGAGCATCGTGATCGACGATGCGCTGTTTGCGCGCTACATCCAGTCCACCGATTTCATCCAGCAGTACATCTTTCCCGGCGGCTGCCTGCCGTGCCCAAGCGAGTTCCGCCGCGCCGCCCGCGACGCCGGGCTGGAGGTGGTGGACGAGTTCGCCTTTGGCGCCGACTACGCCGAGACGCTGCGCCGCTGGCGCGAGAAGTTTCTGGCCGAACGTGAGCGGGTGCTGCAACTGGGCTTTGACGCCCGCTTCATCCGCATCTGGGAGTTCTACCTGGGCTATTGCGAGGCCGCGTTCGACACGGCCAACATCGATCTGGTGCAGTTCACGCTGCGCCGGCCGGGGTGATTGATGCGCATGCGCGCCCCATTTCACACGCCGGCCACCGCCCGGGCACTGACCCTGGCCATCGCCATGGCGCTGGCCGTGTCCGCGCCCGCTGCGGCTTCACCGGGCCACCCGGAAATCCGCAGCGCCCTGCCCGACGCCACGCTGAGCGGCCAGGCCCGGCTGCGGGTCTGGGGCTTTGAGGTGTACGACGCAGCCCTGTGGGTCGCCCCCGGGTTTCAGGCGGGCGACTACACCCGGCACGGTTTTGCACTGACGCTGCACTACCTGCGCGACCTCGACAGCCCCGCCATCGCCCGCCGCTCCATTGAGGAGATGCGCCGCGTCGGCAGCTTTGACGAGGCGCAGGCCACCCGCTGGCTGGCGCAACTGCAGACGCTGATCCCCGACGTGAAGAAGGGCGACCGCATCACCGGCGTGAGTCTGCCGGGCGGCCAGGTGTCTTTTCTGCTCAACGGGCAGGCCACCGGCACGCTGCGTGACCCGGCGTTTGCGCGCCTGTTCTTCGGCATCTGGCTGTCGCCGCAAACCTCTGAGCCACGCCTGCGTGCGTCGCTGCTCACGCAGGCCACGCCATGAATCCGCTGGCGGTGGCCCCCACCGCGCCGGGCCGCGGACTTGCCGCCCCAACCGGTGCGGGGGCCGACCCCTTGCCCGCCTGGGACGGCTTCAAATACGGCCTGCTGGGCCTGCCGCTGGCCTTTGTGGCTTTGCCGCTGTACGTGCTGCTGCCCAACCACTACGCCCGCGAGTTCGGCGTGCCGCTGGCCACGCTGGGCGCGTTGCTGGTGGGCGTGCGGCTGCTGGATGCCGCGACCGACCCGCTGCTGGGGCGCTGGAGCGACCGGCTGTTCGCCCGCTCGCCGCAAACGGTGGTGCGGGTGGGCGGGCTGGCCGCACTGGTGCTGCTGGCGGGTTTTGCGTTGCTGTTTTTCCCCCCGGCGCGCAGCGGCAACGCACTGCTGGCCTGGGCGGCGGCGCTGCTGACATTGACCTATCTGGCCTTCAGCCTGTTGAGCATTGCGCATCAGTCGTGGGGCGCCATGCTGGGCGGCGGCGAAGCGCGACGCAGCCGCGTGGTGGCCTGGCGAGAAGGCCTGGGCCTGGTGGGCGTGGTGCTGGCGTCGGTCACGCCGGTGGCGCTGGGGTTGCCCGCCACAGTCGTCCTGCTGGCGCTGGCGCTGGCCGCGGGATGGCTGGCGTGGGGTCGCGCGCTGGTGCCGTCACCGGCCGCTGCAGCCGGGCACGGGGACGGCGCGGGCCCGGGTGGCGCCCCGCTGGCCGCCCGCCCCGCGGGGCGCCTCGGGCTGCCGTGGCAGAACGCGGCCTTTCGCCGCTTGCTGGCCGTGTTCATGCTCAATGGCATTGCCAGCGCGGTGCCGGCCACGCTGGTGCTGTTTTTTGTGCAAGACCGCCTGCAGGCGCCGCGCAGCCTCGAGCCGGTCTTTCTGGGCACCTATTTCGTGTGCGCCGCGCTGTCCATCCCACTGTGGCTGAAAGTGGTGGCGCGCCTGGGGCTGGCCCGCACCTGGGGTGTGGGCATGGCGCTGGCCATTGCCGTGTTTGGCTGGGCGGCGCTGCTGGGCCCGGGCGACGGTGCGGCCTTTGTGGCGGTGTGCGCGCTGTCAGGCGTGGCGCTCGGGACCGACCTGGCCCTGCCCGGCGCCCTGCTGGCGGGCGTGATCGCCGACGCCGGCCAGCGCGGTCGTGCCGAGGGCGCGTATTTTGGCTGGTGGAACTTCGCCACCAAGCTCAATCTTGCCCTGGCCGCGGGCCTGGCGTTGCCCCTGCTCGGCCTGTTTGGCTACACCCCCGGCACCCGCGACCCCGCCGCGCTGCAGGCGCTCACCGTGGCCTATTGCCTGCTGCCCTGCGCCTTGAAGCTGCTGGCCGCGGCCGCGCTGTACGGCTGGATTCTCCGCCCCACTCCCGCCCCATTGGCGGCCTCCTCAAGGGATCTTCCATGAAACGACGCTGGTTTCTGACCGCCTCGGCCGCGGCCGTGTTGACCACCGGCTGCGCGGCGCCGCAGATTGCCGATTACGCGGGTGAAAAGCCGGTGCTCGACCTGCGCACCTATTTCAACGGCACGCTGGACGCCTACGGGGTCTTCACCGACCGCTCGGGCAAAGTCGTCAAGCGCTTCACCGTGGTCATGCGCTGCAGCTGGCAGGGCGACGAAGGCGTGCTGGACGAAGACTTCAGCTACTCGGACGGCACCCGGCAAAAGCGGGTCTGGCGCCTCACCCGCGGCGCCGACGGCCACTACACCGGCCGCGCCGACGACGTGGTGGGCAGCGCCAGCGGGCAGGTGCGCGGCAATGCCTTTTACTGGGCTTACACGCTGGCGTTGCCGGTGGACGGCCGCACCATCGACGTCCGGTTTGACGACTGGATGTACCTCATGGACGCCCGCGTGATGCTCAACAAGGCCACGATGAGCAAGTTCGGCATCCGGTTGGGCGAAGTCACGCTCACTTTCATAAAAAGATCATGAAAATGGCGTTAATCCCTCGTCAAATATACATAGTTTGCTATCTATCATATAGCTACCAGGTGACGTCATGGCACTGAACCCGCCGGTGCGCGACTGGCATGGCAAGTCGGTCTGGCTGGTGGGAGCGTCCAGCGGCATCGGGCGTGCCACGGCGTCGGCCCTGCATGCGCGAGGCGCCCGGGTTTGGGTGTCGGCGCGCAATGCGGCGGCGCTGGAGCGGTTTGTGGCCGACCACCCGGGTGCCGTGGCCGTGCCGCTGGACACCACCGACGGCGCCGCCGTGGCGGCCGCGGCGCAGCAGGTGTTCGCGCACGGCCCGCTGGACCACGTGGTGTACTGCGCCGGCCACTATGCCGCGATGCGGGCCACCGCGCTCGATCTGGACGACATGCTGCGCCATGTGCAGGTGAACTACACCGGGGCGCTGCGGGTGCTTGACGCCGTGCTGCCGCACCTGCTGACGCAGGCCCACCCCTCCTCCGCAGCAAACCGCGTTGCAACGCACGCGCGTGCGCCCGCCGGCCACATCAGCCTGGTGGCCAGCGTGGCGGGCTTTCGCGGCCTGCCCAACAGCCTTGCTTACGGCCCCACCAAGGCGGCGCTGATCAACCTGGCCGAAACGCTGTACCTGGATCTGCGCGACAGCGGCATCGCCGTGAGCCTGATCAACCCCGGCTTTGTGGAAACCCCGCTGACGGCGCAAAACCAGTTCGAAATGCCGGCGTTGATCCGGCCCGAACAGGCGGCCACCGAAATTTTGCGCGGCTGGGAGCGTGGCGCGTTCGAGATCCATTTCCCGCGCCGCTTCACCGGCCTGATGAAACTGTTGCAGTTGCTGCCCTGTTGGCTGTATTTTCCGGTGGTTCGCCGCTTTACCGGGGCCTGAGCGCCCGCCACCCATGACCCCACCCACCGAGCCCACCGAACCCCACCCGCCCATGCGCCACGCCGTCGAGCAGGTGGTGGCGTTCTTTGAAACGCTCAGCCCCGCCGCGGTCGAACGCCTGGGCGCGTTCTACACGCCCGACGCCTATTTCAAGGACCCGTTCAATGAAGTGCGCGGTGTGGCCGAGGTGCAGCGCATCTTTCGCCACATGTACGACACGCTGGAGGCGCCGCATTTCGTGATCACCGGCCGCGTGGTCGATGGCGCCCAGTGCTTTCTGAGCTGGGAGTTCCGGTTTCGCTTCCGGCGTTTTGACACCACCACGCTGCAGACCGTGCGCGGCGGCTCCCACCTGGTGCTGGCACCCGACGGGCGCATCACCCACCACCGCGACTACTGGGACGCGGCCGAGGAACTGTATGAAAAGCTGCCCTGGATCGGCGGCCTGATGCGCTGGCTCAGGCGTCGCGCCAACGCCTGAACTCAGGCAGGGCGGGTGTCGATGAAGCTCTGGCGCTGCTCGAGCTTGTCCATGAGCCGCGCGATGTTGGCGTGGTCTTGCCGCCAGGTCAGCTGCGGAAAGCGAAACGCCAGCCAGCCCAGCGCACAGCCCACGGCGATGTCGGACAGGCTCAGGTGGATGCCGCTGCAAAAGGGCTTGTCGCCCAGGCCACGGGCAATGGCCTGGATGGCGCCGTCCACCTTGGCCATCTGGCGGTCGATCCAGGCCTGGCTGCGCTGCGCCTCGGTGCGTTGCGGCCAGATGGCTTCCATGCGGGCCAGCAGCGCGGCGTCGCAAATGCCATCGCCCAGCGCTTCCCAGGTTTTCACTTCAGCCCGTTCGCGGCCCTGGGCCGGAATCAGCTTGCCCACAGGCGAGAGCGTGTCCAGGTATTCGACGATGACGCGCGAATCGAACATGGCTTCGGCGCCCTCCATCACCAGGCAGGGCACCTTGCCCAGCGGGTTGGATTCGCCGATGGTGGTGCCCTGGGCCCAGACGTCTTCGGTGACGAACTGGTAGTCGAGCTTTTTCTCGGCCATGACGACGCGCACTTTGCGCACGTAGGGGCTGGCGTTGGATCCGATGAGTTTCATGGGTTGGACAATATGGGGCAATCCCCGGACATTGCATTCTAGCGAGACGGCCGCGCCTGCATCGCCCGCAGGGGTGCACGCGTGGTGCGCGACCTACAATCGGAGCCATGAGCTTTTCCCCGATTTCTGCCCTGTCGCCGCTGGACGGCCGCTACGCCGGCCGCCTGGCCAGCTTGCGCCCCCTGATGAGCGAGCTGGGCTACATGCACCGCCGCGTCCAGGTGGAAGTGGCCTGGTTCATTGCCCTGAGCGACGCGGGCTTTGCGGAATTCAAGCCCCTCTCGCCGGGAGCACGCACTTACTTGCTCGGTCTCGTCAAAAATTTCTCCGAGGCCGACGGCCTGGCCATCAAGGAGATCGAGAAAACCACCAACCATGACGTCAAGGCCGTGGAGTACTGGCTCAAGTCGCGCTTCGAGGCCCGCCCCGAGCTGCAGCGCGTGGCCGAATTCGTGCACTTTGCCTGCACCAGCGAGGACATCAACAACACCAGCCACGCGCTGCAGCTCAAGGGTGCCCGCGACGCCGTGGTGCTGCCGGGGCTGGACGCGCTGATCGCCAAGCTGCGCGAGATGGCCCAGGCCCATGCCGACGTGCCCATGCTCAGCCGCACCCACGGCCAGACGGCCAGCCCCACCACCGTGGGCAAGGAGATCGCCAACGTGCTGGTGCGGCTGGACACCGCGCGCGGAAAAATCGCCGCCGTCCAGCTCATGGGCAAGATGAACGGCGCCGTGGGCAACTACAACGCCCACCTGTCGGCCTGGCCCGACTTCGACTGGGAGGCCTTCAGCCGCAAGGTCATCGAAAGCCCCGAGCCGCTGGGCCTGGGCCTCTCGTTCCAGCCCTACAGCATCCAGATCGAGCCGCACGACTACATGGCCGAACTGTTTGACGCCGTGGCCCGCGCCAACACCATCCTGATCGACTTTTCGCGCGACGTGTGGGGCTACGTGAGCCTGGGTTACTTCAAGCAGCGGCTCAAGGCGGGCGAAATCGGCTCGTCCACCATGCCGCACAAAGTCAACCCGATTGATTTCGAAAACGCCGAAGGCAACCTCGGCCTGGCCAATGCACTGCTGCGCCATCTGTCCGAAAAGCTGCCCATCAGCCGCTGGCAGCGCGACCTGACCGACAGCACCGTGCTGCGCAACATGGGCGTGGCGCTGGGCTACGCCGCGCTGGCCTACCACGCGCTGGGCGTGGGCCTGGGCAAGCTCGAGCTCAACGAAGAAGCCCTGGCCACCGACCTGGACGCGTCGTGGGAAGTGCTGGCCGAACCGATCCAGACCGTGATGCGCCGCTACGGCGTGCAGGGCGCTTATGAAAAGCTCAAGGAAGTCACGCGCGGCAAGACCGTCAGCGCCGAGGCGCTGCACGGGCTGATCCGTTCGCTGGACATCCCCGACGCCGAGAAGCAGCGCCTGCTGGCCCTCACGCCCGGCAGCTACACCGGCCTGGCGGCCGTGCTGGCGCGTCGGGCTTGAACTGGTGCCCCCACGTTCGCCCACTTTGTGTGGCTCTCTGCCCCCCGAGGGGGCTGGCCTGGCTTGGGAGCGGCCCAGCGTGGCGGCGGGCTACAGAATATCAATGAAATCAGCCTTGATCCCCCGTCAAATCGTCATAGTTTGCTAATGTTTTTATAGTATTTCATGGCCATCAAATCCACCATCTTCAAGGTCAACCTGGCCGTGGCCGACATCGACCACGGCTACTACGCCGACCATGCGCTCACGCTGGCCCGCCACCCCAGCGAGACCGACGACCGCATGATGGTGCGGCTGGCCGCGCTCGCGCTCAACGCCCATCAATTGCAGACCGTTTGCCAGGGCGACGGCACGCTGGCTTTTGGCGCGGGCCTGTCCGACCCGGACGACCCCGACGTGCTGCTGACCGACTTCACCGGCGCCAAGCGCCTGTGGATCGAGGTCGGCCAACCCGAAGACAAGCCACTGGCCAAGGCCTGCAGCAAGGCCGACGCCGTGGTGCTCTACGCCTTCTCGCACGCGGCCGAGGTGTGGTGGCGCGGCATCGAAACCAAGCTCACGCGGCTGAACCGGCTGCAGGTGTGGCGTGTGCCGTTCGAATCCGCGCAAAGCCTGGGCGCCCTGGCCCAGCGCAGCATGCAGTTGCAAGCCACTGTGCACGACAGCGTGCTCACGCTCAGCGACGATCGCCAGAGCGTGACGGTGGAGCCGGTGCGCTGGAAATAAGGCCCCCACGTTCGCCCACTTCGTGTGGCTCTCTGCCCCCCGAGGGGGCTGGCCTGGCTTGGGGACGGCCCGGCGCGGCGGCCTGATCAAGCCCCCACGCTTGTCACTGCGTGTACTGCGCTGCCCCCCGAGGGGGCTGGCCTGGCTTGGGGCGGCCCGGCGCGGCGGCCGGTCAAGCCCCCACGTTCGCCCACTTCGTGTGGCTCTCTGCCCCCCGAGGGGGCTGGCCTTGCTTGGGAGCGGCCCGGCGCGGCGGCCTGCTCAAGCTCCCACCCATGTTCTGCACTTCAACGGAAATGAACGCCTCGCAGGGACGGATCAGCGCACCGGCATGAACTTGCCGCAGCTCCAGCACTGCTCGAACCCGCCTTCGATGAGTTCACCGCAGCTGCAGCGCCAGTGCTGCTGGGGCAGGTTTTGCAGCGCGTCGAGCAGTTCCTTGGCGCGGTCGAACTGTTGGTCGTCGCGCAGCCACAGCTCGGGCAGGCATTCCGATGGCGGCAGAAAGCCGGCCGCGCCGCCCAGAAACTGCCGCTCGACCGAGGCCTCGATGCCGGCCTCGCGCAGGGTGTCGGCCCACAGCGTGGCAATGGCAGCGTTGGGGGCTTGGGTCAGGCGTTTCATACGGGTTTGCATTCAAGCGTAGGACAAGGCGAACCAACGCGGTGATACGTTTGAAGGCGAAACCGTTTCACAGGGCGCGCTCCGCGTATTTGTTGAAGCGCCAGGCCTCGTCCTGCAGCGTGATGCGCCGCCAGACCTGGCGTTTTTGGCCGGGCGTGAGTTCGGGCCAGTGCTGCACCTCGTCAAAGCTGCGGCCGCAGCCCTTGCAGACGGCGTCGCCCTGGCTGGTCGAGCAAATGGCGATGCAGGGCGTGTCGGGCGTGGTGTCGTACCAGGCTTTCCACGCGGCCCAGGCTTTGGGCGGAAAGCCGGCCTCGCGGGCTTCGTCCTCGCGGTAGAACACCATCAGCGCGTACACCTCGGCCAGCGCGCGCAGTTCGGGCGCGAGCGTGATGCCGTCGGGCGACGGGCTTTTTTCGCGCCACCAGTTGATGGCGGCTTCGATGTCGGTGATGTGAATGCCGGTCATGGTGCGCGAAGCAGGGCAGGCGATGATAGCTTCGCCCGCCGCGGTCGGCGGGGCGTGGGGCCTTCAGCGTTTGCCCGACGGTGCCGCGGGCGCCGTGCGCAGGCTCAGCGCCATGGTCACGGCCAATATCCCCACCACCACGCCCAACGAGACGAGCACCGGGATCTTGACCACGTCGATGAGCATCATCTTGCTGCCGATGAACACCAGGATCACCGCCAGCCCGTAGCTCAGCAGGTGAAACCGGGCCGCCACGGCCGCGAGCAGGAAATACATGGCGCGCAGGCCCAGGATGGCAAAGACGTTGCTGGTCAGCACGATAAAGGGGTCGTTGGTGATGGCGTAGATCGCGGGGATCGAGTCCACCGCAAAGATCACGTCCGTCAGCCCCACCAGACAGATCACCATGAACAGCGGGGTGGCGATCCGGCGGCCGCGCTCGACCGTCCAGAACTTCTCGCCGTCATAGGACTGGCTCACCGGCAGCACGCGGCGCAGCAGTTTCAGGGCGGGGTTGCCCTCCAGGCTCTGCGCCTGGCCGGCGGCCCACCACATCTTGAGGCCGGTGAGGACCAGGAACGCGCCAAACAGGTACAGCACCCAGTGGAACTGCTGCAGCAGCCATCCGCCGAGCAGGATCATCACGGTGCGCAGCACAATGGCGCCGATGATGCCGATCATCAACACGCGCTTCTGGAACGCGGGCGGCACCGCAAAGTAGGTGAAGACCATCAAAAAGACAAAGATGTTGTCCACCGCCAGCGATTTCTCGATGAGATAGCCGGTGAGGAACTCCAGTGATTTTTCGTTGGCCATTGCGGCCGAACCCGTCGTGTCCTTCACCGCCCACCAGAACAGGGCGTTGAAGGCCAGGCTGACCACCACCCACACGACCGACCAGCGCAGCGCCTCGGGCACCGTCACTGCATGCGCGCCCTGGGTTCGCAGCACCGCAAAGTCGACAAAAAGCGCCACAACGACGATGGCCACAAACGTGACCCAAAGCCAGGTGGGCGCCACCGTGGTGAACAGGGAATCCATGACAAGACCTTTCAGAAAAGACAGTTGCGTCACTGTCCGAAAGGTCTTGCGGGAGAAATTCTGAGGCTTCTGCGGGTTCCGGCTGCTACCTGTTTTGATAGCAACGTATTGACGAAACACCGGGGCTTTTGGCTCAAAATGCTTTGAATCAAAAGCTCGCTACTCCCCTTTCGGTCCGCCGATGTTATGGATTTTCCCAAGTCCACAGGCCTTGCAGGGATTGCGCCAATGGGTTCCAATACCCCTACGAAGGGGAGTAGCTCCCGTCGTGTGCCGCACAGGGAGGTGTCCGTCCAAGGCCATCGCAGCACACGGTATCAGCAAGCCGTCAATACGAAGCATATCTTCCGGTTTGTTGGGCACATATCGCATGACACCATGCCGAGCAAGACCTTCGACCTGGAACCTGAAACCGGTTCGGTCGAGGCACGCTGGCTGATTGTCTGCAATCCCACCGCGCGTTGGCCATGCCTGTTTCCGGTTGTTCGTCGAAACAACTTGGGAAGCACTCGGTATGGAATTCATGTCCACCGCATGGTGGTCGGCACTGCTGGCCATCATCCTCATTGACCTCGTCCTGGCGGGCGACAACGCCATCGTGATCGCGCTGGCCGCACGCAGCCTGCCCGCTCACCTGCAGCGCAAGGCCATCCTGTGGGGCACCGTCGGCGCCATCACGGTGCGTTCGGTCATGACGATCGGGGTGGTCTGGCTGCTGCAGATTCCCGGGTTGATGCTCGTCGGAGGTCTGGGGCTGCTCTGGATCGCCTACAAGCTGCTGGCCGACAAGAGCGGCGACGAACACAGCGGGCCCGTGGCCAGCACCTTCTGGGGCGCGATGAAAACCATCGTGATCGCCGACGCGCTCATGGGCATCGACAACGTGCTGGGCGTGGCCGGCGCGGCCCACGGCGCGTTTGACCTGGTGGTGATCGGCCTGCTGATCAGCGTGCCGATCGTGGTGTTCGGCAGCACCATGGTGCTCAAGCTGGTTGAACGCTTTCCCATCATCATCCATCTGGGCGCTGCGGTGCTGGCCTTCACGGCCGCCAAGATGGTTGTGGGCGAGCCGCTGCTGGACGCCGTGTTCGATCCGCCCGAGCTCATACACACCGCCGCCCGCTGGGCCACCTATGCCATCGCCGTGGCTGGCGTGCTGGGCGCCGGCTGGTGGGCCACCCGGCAGAACAAATTGCAGGACACGGGCCACGCGGCCTGAGTCCGGATTGAGTTTTTCCCCCGTTCCCGCTGTCTTCAACCCCAGAAAAGGATTCCAACATGGACAAGATCGTTGTGTACGTGGACGATGCCGCCTACGCGCTGCAGCAGCTGGCCCCGATGCTGGGGGCCAACGCCCCCACCGGGTGGATCGTGGTGGCGTGTGCGCCGCGCATCACCCGCCGCATCAGCAAGTGGGTGAGCCACAGCGCGCGCGAGAACTGGCGTGCCAAATGGTCCGAGAAGCTGTTCGGGCAGATCACGCCCACGCTGACCGCGCGCGGCGACACCGTCACGCCCGTGCTGGCCCAGGGCCCGCTGATCGAGCTGAGCGCCAGGTTGCTGCGCGAGCACGGCGCGATGCGGGTGCTGGACGCGCGGCGGCCCAAACTGGGGCAGGATTTGCGGCCCGTCACCGCCAACCAGCCCGAGGGCAAGGACGGCCTCTGGACCCTGCCAGGCGCCGTGGCCGGGCTGGGCGTGGTGCTGGTGCTGGCCGGCGAGTAAGCCCGTGCGGCACCGGCCGCCCCGGCCAGTGCTATCCTGCACAGCCATGAAGCTTCTATTCAAATGGCTGTTGAGTGCGGTGGCACTGGTGCTGGTGGCGCAGCTTTACGACGGCGTGCAGGTGCAGGGCTTTGCCGCCGCGCTGATCGCCGCCTTCGTCATCGGGCTGCTCAACATCGTGGTGCGCCCGCTGCTGGTGGTGCTGACGCTGCCGGTCACGGTGGTCACGCTCGGGCTGTTCCTGTTTGTGATCAACGCGCTGATGTTCTGGGGCGCCGCGAGCGTGCTCGACGGCTTTCAGGTGCGCGGCTTTGGCGCGGCGCTGCTGGGCTCGCTGATTTACTCGGCCCTGGGCCTGGTGATCGACTCAGCGCTCGAGCGCCTGTTCCCTAAACTTTGACTCCACCTGGCGCAGCCGGGTGTCGATGATCGACGCCTCGATGTGGTCGCCCGGCTGCGCGTTGGCCCCGGTGCGCCGCACCAGGTCTTGCGCCGCCTTGAAGCGGTCCACCGCGGCACCGTAGTCGAGCATGGCCACCTGCGCCTCGGCCTCGGCCCGGATCGCGCGCACCGCCTGGCCCCGCGCGCCGTACACGCTGCCCAGTTGCTGCCAGGCGCCCGCGTCCTGTGGTCGCACCGCCACCCAGTTTTGCAGGCGTTCGGCCTGGTCGGCCAGCGCCGCCGGTTGGCCCATGACGAGGCGGGCCTGGCCCAGCATCAGCAGTTCGGGTCGGCCGGGTGCGTCGGGGTCGAGCAGCGCGGCGGCGCGCACGGGCTCGCCCGCGGCGAGTTCGATCTCGGCGCCCAACAGTTGTGTGAGGCGTGCCGCCGCGGCGTCGGTGCGGGTCAGCGGCACCAGCCGCTTTTGCAGCGCGCGGGCCGCGCCGGAGTCGCGCATTTGCACCGCCGCCAACGACGCCGCGTACAGCACGGCGGCCTGCCGCACCGGGGGCAGGCTGGCAAAGTTGGGGGCGTCGGGCTCGGCCACCCAGTTGCGCAGCGTGTCGATGCCCGGGCGCGACAGCACGCGCGCCCGCGCCGAAAGCATCACATGGTCCAGCATGGGCCGCAGCGGGGGGCCAGGCGGCAGCAGTTGCTGGCGCGCCTGCATGTCGGCAATGCGGGCGGTGGTGAGCGGGTGGCTGCGCAGGTAGGGAAAGCCGCCGCTGTCGTTCAGCTGCGAGGCCTTTTGCAGCTTCTCGAACATGGTGACAAAGCCCTGCGGCTCAAACCCGGCCTGCGTCATGACGCCGTAGCCGACGCGGTCGGCCTCGCGCTCCATGTCGCGTGAAAAGCTAAGCTGCCCGGCAATCGAAGCGGCCTGGCTGGTGGTGATGATGGCGCTGGCCGCCTCGGGGTTGCGGCTGGCCGCCAGCACGCCCAGGATCATCGCCCCCAGCAGCCAGGGCGACTGCTGGCCCTCGCGGGAAATCATGCGCGCGATGTGGCGCTGCGTGACGTGCGTCATCTCGTGGCCCAGCACCGACGCCAGTTCGGCGCGGTTGGCCACCACCGCCAGCAGCCCCAGGTGCAGGCCGAAATAGCCGCCAGGCAGGGCAAAGGCGTTGACCGAGCGGTCGCGCCCCATCATGATGGTCCAGGCGAAGCGCTCGGCCATCTCGGGGCTGAGTTCGCCGCGTGCGCGCGCCGCCGCCAGCAAGGGTTGCCAGATGCCCTGCACGTATTCGCCCAGCAGCGGGTCGTCGATGTAGTCGGCGTCGCGGTAGATTTCGCGGGCAATGCTGTCGCCCAGCCGCCGCTCGGCGCTGATCGTCATCTCGCTGCCCTCGCCCAGCGAGGGCAGGCGCGTCGGGGACGGTGGAGGTGGCGTTTGCGACTGCACAGGCACGGTTGCGCTCACGACTGCTACGCAACCGATAGCAAACAATGCCCTTTTGACGAGGACAATCAATGGTTTTTGCTTGAAAATTTGCATGAAGCGCCATCTCGCGGCCAAACCGGGGCGGCCGACCGTGCCCGTATGATCCTCCCATCCCGTGAACGTTCTGTAAACCATCGCAACCCGCACCTTACGCCATGAGCACCCGCCCCACACCGCCCAGCGCCAGCCCGCTCACCCATTTTGACGCCCAGGGCCAGGCCCACATGGTGGACGTGGCCGGCAAGGCCGCCACCCACCGCGTCGCCACGGCCGGCGGCCGCATCGAAATGCAGACCGCCACGCTGGCCCTGATTGCCGGTGGCACCGCCAAAAAGGGCGACGTGCTGGGCATCGCGCGCATTGCCGGCATTCAGGCGGCCAAGAAAACCAGCGACCTCATCCCCCTGTGCCACCCGCTCGCGATCACCCGCGTGGCGGTGGACTTTACGCTGCACGACGCCCCTGACGCTGCCAGCCTGCCCGCCGTGTCGTGCACCGCCACGGTCGAAACCGTGGGCCCCACCGGCGTCGAAATGGAAGCCCTGACCGCCGTGCAGGTGGCGCTGCTCACCATCTACGACATGTGCAAAGCCGCCGACCGCGGCATGACCATCACCGGCGTGCGCCTGCTCGAAAAGCAGGGCGGCAAGTCGGGGCATTTTGTGGCGGGGCCGGCGCCGGCTTGATCGTCGAATGCGCTTTGCATACAGTCGCACCGTATGAGCCTCAATTTCACGCCCTTGGGTGACGCGCTGGCCAGCCTGGGGCGCGGGTTGGCGCGACGACAGCATGACCCGGCCGATGAAGAAGTCAGAGACGCATGTATCCAGCGGTTTGAATATTGTTTTGAACTGAGTTGGAAGATGCTCAAACGCCAGATAGAAGCCGAACTGGACGACTCCACCGAGGTGGACAGTTACAGCAAACGCACGCTTTTCCGGGGGGCCGCCGAACGGGGCCTGATCGAGTCGCCTGAGCCGTGGTTTGTGTACCTGGTTCAAAGAAAAAGAACCTCGCACACGTATGACGCCAAGGTGGCCGCTGAAGTGGCCGCTGTGCTGGACGACTTTGCCCGTGATGCCCGTGCGCTGTTGGTCGCACTCACCACCCGCCATGCTTGACCTGACCCCGCGCCAGAAAGCCGAAGTTTGCGCCATCGTGGACGCGCACCTCGGGCGCTCGCGTGTGCGCGTGTTCGGCTCGCGCGCGCAACGCAGGGCCAAGCCCTTTTCCGACCTCGACCTGCTGGTGCTGGGCGCCCCGCTGGGTGCCGCCTTGCGTGGCACTTTGGAAGAAGCGTTCGACGAGTCCGACCTGCCGTTTCGCGTGGACATTGCCGAAGCCGCCTTGCTCAGCCCCGCGTTCCGCGCCGCGATCGAGCCGCAGGCCCTGCCGCTGGGTTGAACGGCTGAGACTCTCACGGCCTGGCCAGCGCCGCCGCCCAGGCCGCGTGCTCGGCCGGGAAAGCCGCCCGAAAGCGCGCCAGGTGCCACAGGGCGGCGTCATCGCGGTGGAGCATCACCGCGCTTTCGATCACGCGCTCGATGATGCGCGGCTCGGGCGAATAGTGCAGCAGTGCGCTGGCCTGCGCGAACTGCTGCGCGGCGTTGCCGGGCGTCAGCGGCGTGGTGGTGAGCGCGGCAAACGCCACCGGGCTGTCAAACAGCCAACTGCCCGACACCTTGGCCAGCGTGTCGGTGCGGTAGGCGGCGGCGCGCTCTTCGGGCAGGCGGTAGAGCTGGCTGATGCGGTGATAGTCCCATGCGGCGCCAGCCGTTATTACTATTAATAAAATAGCAAACAATTGCCATTTGACGGGGACTGAAGGCCGATTTTGTTCATAATTTGCGGTGGCAGCGGTGGCAGCGGTGGCAGCGGTGGCAGCGGTGGCAGTGGTCATCGTGGTGGCAACGTGCGGCTGGCGCGGCACCCGCCACAGCACCCCCAGGGCCAACCACAGCGCCAGTTGAAACGGCCCGTACCACAGCGGGTATTCCAGCAAACTGTGCAGCGCCAGCACGGCCAGCACGCTCCAGGCCAGCTGGCGCGCGGGGTGCGCCTCGCGCCAGGGCTGGCCGCGCCACAGCCCCCACGCCACCAGCGCGCAGGCGGCCAGCGCCAGCGGCAGGCCCAGCTCCACCGCCAGGTGCAGCGGCAGGTTGTGGGCATTGTCCAGAATGTCGCAAAAGCGCTCGCCGCCATACAGGTGGGCGTAGTGCGCGTAATCCAGCTCGCCCCAACCCCAGCCGCCCCACGGCTTCTGGGCGATCAGCTCCAGCACATTGCGCCACAGCGTGAGGCGGCTCGAACAGGCGGGCGCATTGTCCGTCATGCGCTGCCACACGGCCGGATGCCCCAACGCGGCCAACGCCACGCTGAACACGGCGTACAAAGGCAACAGCGCCATCGCCAAGCGGCGCAAGCCACGTGGCCGGTGCGCCGCCCAAACCCAGGCCAACGCACACAGCAGCACCAGCTCGGCCAGCCCCGTGCGCGATTTGGACAGCACATTGCCCGCCACCAGCAAAGCGGCCAACGCCCAAGGGGCCAGCGACGCGGCGCTGGCAAACGCCTTGGGAATGCGGGCGCCGGTTTGGGGTTGGCTTTGCGTCGGCGTTGGGCCACCGGCACTGGCTAGCGGGACTTGCGCCCCCGCACGGGTGCCCGCACCCGCCCACCGCGCCGCCACGAACCACAGCGCGGCCAGGCCGATGTTCATCAGCGTGGCAAACTGGTTGCGCTGGCGCAGGTTGCCATACACCTCGCCCGCGGGCGGCGTGTTGACCCACGAGGCACCCCAGCGCGCCAGCGCCGCCAACGGCCCCCCGGCGCCATCGGCCCCCGCCGCCGCCCAAACCGCCGGCCAGCCCGCGAACTGCGCCACACCGATCCCCGCGCTCAAGCCCGCCGCCAGCAGCCAGCTCGTTGCGGCCAGCCGCACCAGACGGCTCTCGTCGCCCGCCGCCCGCACATTCGCCCCCGGCGCCAGCAGCAACGCCAGCGCGACGCAGGCCAGCGTGGCCAGCCAGGGCACCACCGCCACCGACGGCCCGCCCGTCCAGGGCCAGAGCCAGGGGAGGGTGAGGAGTACGGCGGCGACAGCGGGATGGAGTGGCATGGGCAGAAGGCTGAAGGCAGAAGGCTGAAGAGGGTGGCGCGCAAGTGAAAAGACCGCCGCAAGACCGTGCGTGGGTGCGATTCTCGGGCAATCCGGTACCTCCGGCCGGGGCGGGCCCACGGACAACACTGAACCTCGGTGCCAAAATAGAGTCCATTCCCAAAGCCTGTTCCAAGGAGATCTGCCCATGAAAACCGCTTACGCCATTGTTCTCGCCGCCGCCATTGCCGCGGCCTTGAGTGGCTGCGCTTCCAGCCTCTCGGGGGATTCTTACTCACGCAGCGATGCACGCCGCCCGCAGCAGGTGACCTACGCCACGGTGCAACAGGTCCGGCTGGTCAAGATCGAAGGCACCAAGACGCCGATCGGCACCGGCGCCGGTGCCGTGGTGGGCGGCGTGGCGGGCAGCACCATCGGCCGTGGGCGCGGCAGCGCGGTGGGTGCCGTGGTGGGGGCTGTGGCCGGTGGACTGGTGGGCTCGGCCGCCGAAGAAGGACTGACCCGCGAACAAGGCATCGAGCTGACCGTCCGCTACGACAACGGCCAGAGCGTTGCCATCGTCCAGGCGTTTTCCCCGGAGGAAGAGTTTCGCGTCGGCGACCGCGTGCGCGTGCTCACCTTGAACGGCAATACGCGGGTGAGCCGGTGAGCCGCTGAGGGGTGAACCTCTGGCAAGAGGCGCACCGCCTCGATCCAGCGAACCCTTTCGAACCCGGCGTACTTGGCGGCTTGCAGGGCGTGCCCGTATGGCACCAGGCCCGCGCGCGAACTGCACCACCCCATTCACGCGCGCAAGCCCGCGACAAACTCCACGCCGCAAGTTGCACAAGGCGCGAAACACCCCGGCGCCAGCACCAACGCCAGCCCCACGCAGGCCAGCGTGGTCAGTCAGGACACTACCGCCACCGACGGCCCGCCCGAATGAGTCTTCATCGAAAAAGCATGAATCAGTTAATCGCGCCAATTCACCACGGCAAAACGCGGCTCCTTCTCTGCCCGATAGCGCCAGGACGCCGCCAATGCCTTTCTGTGTTCGGACGAGGAAAGCCAGCGTGCACGATCTGCCCATTGCTGGGCGCTAGCGACGTCGCCCGCTTCCACATAGGAGACCACAATCGCTTGCATCGCAGCAGGCGAAGGGTCCAGTAGCACTGCTTTAGAAAATTCTTCCCGTTCTTTTGCGTTCAACATGGGGGCGGGTGTGCGAACTCCGAGAATCAAGGCTCGGTACTGGTGAAGCAGCAGCGTGTCAGGAATGTCCATCGGGTGGTCCTTTCCCACTCGCGCCAATTTGAACCGCCACGTGCTGAAACTCTTCTCCACTTTCAAATAATCTGTTCCGACAGTCCCCAGCAGCAATGCCAACACCCCTACTGCCACTACCGCGCCCCATGGTCGGACCGAAATCGACGGCAAATTGACCTTCGCGACCAAGATGCCCATCAACATCACCGCAGGCAAAAGGAAGTAAGCGTACGCGAGCGGAAGTTCAACCATGGCATGCATTGCCAAAACAAACAATCCGCCCAGGCAAATATAGGCTTCGGGGTCCAGCCTACGGCGAAATACCGTCAATCCGACTTTTACAAGAACGCCCGCCGCAATAAGCGCCACAGGCAGTCCAAACCAAATGGCAATGTCCAGCAGCGCGTTATGGGTCCAGGTAAACAGGCCAGGAAGTTCGTACCCCACTGCTGCTGCCGCGAGTTGGGCCTCAATACCTTGCGCAAAACCGTAACCAGCCCAAGGCTCAAGCAACGATGCCGTTGCAAATGTGCGATAGACCAGCAGTCTGACTTCACCCTGGGTCCTCTCAAGGAGCGTGAACTCCTGCGACAGTCCCAGCCAGCCCGTCAAATGGGGGAGCACCACGACGGCGATCGCAAACCAAAGGAGCAGGATCAAAACCGGTGCTCGCCACGACTTGAAGGCTTCGTTTGATCTCGAACCCCACAAGGCAATCATCCCAAGCGCCAAGAATGACAGGTACCCGATTCGGGACTGCGTCAAGACCAGCGCGAACGTCAGCGTCAGCGTACCCAGCAACAACCCAGTGCGGCCGATTGCAACCCGCCGATAGGCCCAAAAGTAACCAACAACACCCAACAGCAACAGTGTGGCCGCGTTGTTCGGCTGCAGTAGGTTGCCATAGGGGCGACTGCCTGTCGCCAGCAATTGTGTCCACACCTCCAAGCCATCAATGCCAAGCCATTGCTTGAGCACCAGCCCTGCAGAGCCCGTGGCCCCAATGACCACGGCGGCAAATAGAAAGTCGCCGGCCGCATCCTGTTGCAGGGTCTCCCAAGCCCGCGAAATGCTGACCATGCAGCCTGCTGCAAAAAAATACCCAAAGCCGATTGCGGCGTGGCCAAAGAAAAATACCTTGCCAGTGAGCCACTGCCCAAGCGATAGCGCCGACAACCCCAGCAGCAATCCCGCGATGGCGTCCACCGCGAATGTTTGTCGGCGTACAACCATCTTCGCCACCACCGTGGCCGCGACGATGAGGAGCACTACCGCAACCCAAAAGTCTTTATGGAAAGCGATCCACGGCGGCGATGAGTTCGGAAGCAGCCATGCGAACGCCATCGCCACGGCGGCCACCGGTGCCCAAATTGGCACGTTCTCAAACCGGTCGATATATTTCAAAACCTGACCTCCCAAAGAAAAAGCCCCTCGAAGGGGCTTTCTCAACGCACAAACCGGAAATTACTTGCAGCTTGTCGGCAGGTATTTGCCATCCATCGCATTGGCGCCCGCAGCAGGCTTGCATTCCCAGATGACTTGACCGTTTGCGGCAAGCGTACCCGTCAATTCAATTTCCTTGTTCAGAATCCGCGGATCGCCCTGGGCAGTGGCCTTGATCACACCGACAGAAGCATTGGTCTGCGTATACGAAACCGATGCCACGTACTTGGACGACTGGCTGTCAATCTGCACACTGGCAACAGCAGGCATAGCGCCAAGCGTTTGAGCGGCCTCGCTCACCGTGGTGCGCGCCGACGAAGCGGCCAGAATCACTTCCGAGACCTTGGCGCGGGTGGTGTAGTCCTGATACGCCGGCAGCGCAACGGCGGCCAGGATACCGATGATCGCGACGACGATCATCAATTCGATAAGGGTAAAACCTTGCTGAACACGTTTCATGAATTCTCTCCAAAGGGTTGATGAATGGCGATTTAACTACGCAGTTCGCGTGCCAGGTATGAAAACTGGGGCAACTGCTTGTTTTTTGAGGATTTTTTCACGTTCTTACAAAGCCTGGCTGGCGTTTTTGTCAGAGGGGCGGGGCGGGCGGAAGACATTTTTGTCACTTGCGGGCCTGCAGGCGCTGGCGGGTGGCGTTTTACAGCGCGAACTCCTGGCCCGCATAGAGCCAGCGGATGTCGTGCGTCACGTCCTGGGCGCCGGTGGTTTGGTCGAACTGGCGGATTTCGTCCATGATCATCGCGGTTTCGGCCGGCTTGGTGTGGGTGATGAAGATGGGGAAGGTCTTGCCGCGGGCGATGCAGTCCAACTCGTCGGCCAGCACGTGGGGCGACAGGTGCAGGCTGCGCCGGGCCAGGTCCTTCTCGCGGTTGCTGAAGGCGGTTTCGATCACCAGCAGGGCCACGTCGAGCTGGTTGACGCGCTGCCAGAAGGCGGGGTTGCGTTCGGTGTCGCCGCTGAAGACGAACGCGCCGCCGGTGCTGCCGGTGACGGCGTAGCCCACAGCGGGCACGGTGTGCACGGCGGGCAGGGCTTCGATGGTTTTGCCGCCCAGGCTCAGGCTTTGGCCGGTGGCAATGTCATGGAAGCAGATGAAGGGGGCCGCCGGGGTGGGGATGGCGCTGAAGTCGGGCCAGATGACGTCATTGAAAATGTGAGCGCGCAACGCTGCAATGGTGCCGGGCAGGGCATGAATTTGCAGGGGTGTGCGGCGCCGCCCGCCCACCGAGTCGACCATCAGGGGCAGGGCGGCGATGTGGTCGAGGTGCGAATGGGTGAGAAAGACGTGCTCGATGGCCGCCATTTCGTCCAGGGTGAGGTCGCCCACGCCGGTGCCGGCGTCGATGAGCACGTCGCCGTCGATCAAAAACGAGGTGGTGCGGCAGTCCCGGGCGATGGCGCCCGAGCAGCCCAGTACCCGCACTTTCATGGCGTGTGCCTCATACCCTGTTCCTGATCCGCATGTTCATGGCTTCTCCTTGCAGCGCCGTTGGGTTTGCTGCGCGTCCTCTTGGTCTGTTGTTCACCCTCGCCCGTGGCCCTGCGCCGCCGCCTGGTCCGGCTTTTGCGGCTTTTTCAGCCTGTGCGGCCTGTTATTTGTTCTCGAATTCCGTGGTGCCGTCCCATGCAGGGTCGACGGCCAGCAACCTGTGGGAGGCTACCCGCTCGGCATACAGGCCGTAAAGGTAATTATTGGCATTCTGGCGGAGTAAATCTTTCAAAAAGGTGTCGCAGGCGGCCCAGTCCTGCGCGCGGTAGGCCTGGAGCGCCTGGGCCCAGAGTTGCAGTTCAGCCACAGATGCGGCCTCGGGCGCCGGTTGAAAGATGGCCACGGCCTGTTCTTTGCCCTTGACGCGCACGCGGTCGAGCTCCTGCCAGGCAAAGCCGGGGGCCTGGTGGCGGGTGCTTTCGCTGACAACCATGTCCACACCATAGATTTTGCTCAAGCCTTCGAGCCGCGACGCCAGATTGACCGCGTCGCCAATGACGGTATAGCTGCGCCGGGTGTCCGAGCCCATGTCGCCCACGCACATCGTCCCGGTGTTCAGGCCAATGCCAACGCCAATTTCAGGCAGGCCGCGGGCGCGGTTGGCTTCGTTCATGCGGCGGATGGCCTGGGCCATTTCCAGCGCGGTCTTGACGGCCAGGCGCGCGTGGTCGGGCGTTTCGACGGGCGCGCCCCAGAAGGCCATGACGCAGTCACCCATGTATTTGTCGATGGTGCCGCGGTTGGCGCGGATCAGGTCGGTCAGCTGGCTGAACACGGTGTTGAGCAGTTGCTGGAGCTGCACGGGTTCCATGTTCTCGGACAGACGGGTGAAGCCGCGCATGTCACAGAACATGACGGTCAGCTCGCGCGAGGCGGCGGTCATGCTGTAGCTGTCGGGGTCTTTGACCATTTCGTCCACCAGTTCGGGCGGCACGTAGGTGCCGAACAGGTGGGCCAGTTCGCGTTTGGAGCGGCTTTCCACAAAATAGCCGTAGCTCATGTTCAGGCCAAAGGCGGTGACGGCCATGACCAGCGCGGTGGCCAGCGGCAGCACCAGCCCGCTGCCCACGTACAGCCAGACATTCAGGCCCACCAGCGCCGCGCCCACGGCCAGGCTGAGCAGCACCGCGCGGATGGCGGTGATGAGCGGCAGCGCCAGGGCCAGCAGCAGGCCGGCCACCAGCAGCACCACCACCTCGAAGCCCGCGGCGTAGTCGGGTTTGACAAAAACCTTGCCGTCGAGCAGGCCCGAGATCACGTTGGCATGGGTTTCGACGCCGGGGTAGGTTTCGCCCACGGGCGTGACGCGCAAGTCCAGCAGGCCGGGCGCGGTGGTGCCCACCAGCACGATGCGGCCCTGCAGGCTGCCTGCGGGCAGCTGGCCCGACAGCACGTCGGCCGCCGACACGTAGCGGAACGCGCCGCCGCCCGGCCCGCCGCGCCCGCGGAACGGCACCAGCGTGGCGACGCGGTCGTCCACGGGGATGGCCAGCGTCTGGCCGCCCTGGCGCAGCAGGACGCTCTCGAGCCCCTGGTAGCCATGGCCCAGGTATTGTTCTTTGGGAAAGCCCGGCGCCACCGACGGCAGGCCGGTGAGCCTGCGGAACATGGCCAGCGAGAGCGATTCGTAATATTGGCCGCGGTGTTCGGCCAGCAGGGGGATGGAGCGCACCACGCCGTCGCCGTCGGTGATGGCGTTGAAGAAGCCCGCCAGCGGCGCCGCGCGGGCCAGGGGCGCGATGTTGGCGCCAAAGCCGTCCCAGTGGGTGAAGCGGATGGCGCGGCCCTGCAGCGCGGCTGGCGCCATGACGGGCGCCGGCAACTGGCCCGAGGTGCGGCCACCGCGGTCGCTGGTGAAGTAATAGCCCAGCACCACGGGCCGCCCGGCCAGCGCGCGGGCAAAGGCGGCGTCGTAGTCGAGCTCGGCGGTGAGCGGGCCGAGTTGCTGCTGGAAGGCGGGGGTTTCGCGCAGCGGGCCCGCGGCCAGTTTTTGCAGCTGGCGCAGGCCCGAGCTGTCGTCGGCCTCGGCAAACACGACGTCAAAGCCGAGCAAGGCGGCCTGCTGGCGGCCCAGCAGCTCGTCGGTGAGCGCGGCCAGGCGGTTGCGGCTCCAGGGCCAGCGGCCGACTTCGGCCAGGCTTTGCTCGTCAATGTCGACGATGACGATGCGTTCGTCCACCGTCTGCGGCATGGTGGCGCGCAGGCGGGCGTCGTAAATGATGTCGTCGAGCCGCTGCAGCACCTCGAGCCGCAGGACGCCGCTGGCGTGCAGCAGCGCCAACAGCAGGGGAATCAGCGTGACGGCGATGCGGCGCCAGTGGCGGACAAATGGGCCCATGTGCGCGGCTGGCCGGGTGAGCGCCGTACGGCGTGGCAATCAGCCCGGGCGCAGTGCCTTGGGGTGACCGGGGCCGGTGTCAGGCCTGGACGAACTGCATCTGCGTGCCGGCCAGGTCGATGACGTCGCCATTGCGCAGCATGACGGGTTCGGTGGTGATGGGTTCGCCGTTGAGCGTGGGCTTGTCAGCCCCCTCGACATGCGCCACCACAAAGCCCTGGGGCCGACGGGTGATGGCGGCCACGGCCACGCCGGGCTTGCCGATGGTGGTGACCACCTTGACCAGCGCCACTTCACGGCCTGCCGCCGCGCCGGACAACACCTTGATGGAAGCGCCGTTGGTGGTGCCCGCAGCAGGCGCCGCGCCGGCCCCGGCTTCGGTGGCCCCCAGCGTGCTGGCCGGCCCCCGGTCGGCGCTGCCGACGCTGTCGGCCGCAAACTTGATTTTGTATTTGCCGATTTCGACCGTGTCGTTGTTTTGGAGCAACTGTTTTTTGACGGCCTTGCCATTGATGTACGAGCCGTTGGTGCTGTTGAGGTCTTCCAGGTAGACGTCTTTGCCCGACATTTGCAGCACCGCGTGCTCGCCGCTGACGGCGAGGTTGTCGATCACGATGTCGTTGTATGGCCGCCGCCCCACGGTGGTGCGGTCCTTGGACAACTGCACTTCCTTGATGACGACACCATCGATCGACACGATCATTTTCGGCATGGCCGGCTCCTGTTTCTCACGTATTTTTCGGGACAAAAATCAACCACGGCTACTTTCCCAACCAGCGGGAAATCAGTCCGCGCCGCGGCGGACTTTCACCCGCCTGCGCCAACAAAACTGAAATATTATCGCGCCCGCCGCCCGCATTGGCGTTTTCGATCAACTGAATTGCCTTCTGCGGCAGGCTGGCGTCGCTGTCCAGCACCAGGGCAATGGCCGCATCGTCGATCATGTCGGACAGGCCGTCGGAGCACATCAGGTACAGGTCGCCCGGCTCCACCAGGTGCTCGTTGACCTCGAGCATGACGCTGTCTTCGACCCCGAGCGCCCGCGTGACCAGGTTCTTGTGCAGCGCGGTGGCGGCCTGCTCGGGGCTGATGAGCCCGGCGTCGATCTGCTCTTGCAGCAAGGAGTGGTCTTTGGTGATCTGCTCGAGCTGGCGGCCGCGCAGGCGGTAGACCCGCGAGTCGCCAATGTGGCCCAGCAGCACCCGGTCGTCCAGAAACACGCCCACCACCAGGGTGGTGCCCATGCCGCTGTATTGCGGGTTGGAGTTGGCGGCGTTGAAGATCGAGCGGTTGGCGTTGTCCACGCAAATCTCGAGTGCGCGGCGCATCTCGCGGTGGCTTGCCACATGACCCGCCTCGCTCAGCCAGCGCCCCAGTTCAGACTTGATGTAGGTGGTGGCCATGCCGCTGGCCACCTCGCCAGCGTTGTAGCCGCCCATGCCGTCGGCCAGAATGCCAAGCCGGGCCGCGGCGTCAAACGTGACCGAGTCTTCGTTGTTCTCCCGGGTTCGGCCAGGGTCCGTGTGTGTACAGAAGTCGTAAATCATCGTGCCCGCGAATCCAGCCCTGTTTTCGCCATTTTGGCACGAGCAGGGCCGGCTTTATCCGGCTGCAGGCGTTTTGTGGCCGCGTTGTTGCAACCATTTGCCCAGCGCCACGACCAGTGCCGCACCTGCCGCCGCTGCGGCGTAATGCGCCCAGGGGTTGGCGGCCATGAAATCCCGGAAGATGACGTCGCCCAGAATCGTCTCGCCGCCCACCCAGCCGATGAGTGCCGCGCCCAGCGTGATGATGATGGGAAAGCGCTCCATGAGCCTGATCATCAGCGTGCTGCCAAAAATCACCAGCGGAATGCTGATGGCCAGGCCCGCGATCAGCAGCGTGGTCGAACCCTTGGCGGCGGCGGCCACGGCGATCACGTTGTCCAGGCTCATCACGAGGTCGGCAATCAGGATGGTGCGGATGGCGGTCATGAGGTTGCCATTGCCATTGGCCTTGCTGTCGCCCTCACCGTCGTCCTCATCGCCCAGCAGTTGCGTGCCGATCCACAGCAGCAACAGGCCGCCCACGATCTGCAGGTAGGGCAGCGCCAGCAGCCGGACCGCCACCACGGTCAGCGCGATCCGCATCACCACCGCGGCGGCCGAACCCCAGAAGATGGCTTTTTTCTGCTGGTGGCCGGGCAGCGAGCGTGCCGCCAGCGCAATCACCACCGCGTTGTCGCCCGACAGGATGATGTTGATCCAGATGATCTTGACCAGACCGATCCAGAAGTCGGTGTTTTGCAGCATGTCCATCCGCAATCTCCAGTTTTGTAGTGTGTTGTATTTGGCGGAACCGCCCGGAAGGAGAGAGGCGGTCGCGCCGCGCATCGTCCGATGTTTTGCAAAAAACGCTCTTGACGGTTGTCAAGATTGTCAAAACCGCAAAACGCAATGGCAACGCAAAAGGCGCTCCGAAGGCTCGGAGCGCCTTGCAAGGCGACGCCAGTTTAGCGGCCGGCGCACGCGGCGCGTGCGTCGTTGTGCCTACAGCCGGGCCTTGAGCAGCTTGGCCAGTTCGGAGAAGTTGCGCGTCACGGTGAAGCCGCAGGCCTCCATGATGGCGAGCTTGGCTTCGGCCGTGTCGGCCCCGCCCGAGATCAGCGCGCCGGCGTGGCCCATGCGCTTGCCGGGGGGCGCGGTGACGCCGGCAATGAAGCCGACCACGGGTTTTTTCATGTGGTCCTTGCACCAGCGGGCGGCGTCGGCTTCGTCGGGGCCGCCGATTTCGCCGATCATGATGACGGCGTCGGTGTCGGGGTCGTCGTTGAAGGCCTGCATCACGTCGATGTGCTTGAGGCCGTTGATCGGGTCGCCGCCGATGCCCACGGCGCTGGACTGGCCCAGGCCGATTTCGGTGAGCTGCGCCACGGCTTCATAGGTGAGCGTGCCGCTGCGGCTGACCACGCCGATGCGGCCCTTGCGGTGGATGTGGCCGGGCATGATGCCGATCTTGATTTCGTCGGGCGTGATCAGGCCGGGGCAGTTGGGGCCAAGCAGCAGCGTCTTCTTTCCGCCGGCGGCTTCCTTGGCCTTCATCTTGTTGCGCACTTCGAGCATGTCACGCACAGGGATGCCTTCGGTGATGCAGATCGCCAGGTCCAGGTCGGCCTCGACCGCTTCCCAGATGGCGGCGGCCGCGCCCGCGGGCGGCACGTAGATCACCGACACCGTGGCGCCGGTGGTCTTGGCGGCTTCCTTGACCGACGCAAAGATCGGGATGTTGAAGATCGACTCGCCGGCTTTCTTGGGGTTCACGCCCGCCACGAACGCATTCTTGCCGTTGGCGTATTCCTGGCACTTCTCGGTATGGAACTGACCGGTCTTGCCGGTGATGCCCTGGGTGATGACTTTGGTGTCTTTGTTGATGTAAATGCTCATGATGGATCCTTAAGCCTGGACTGCGGCAACGACTTTTTGGGCCGCGTCGGCCATGGTGTCGGCGCTGATGATGGGCAGGCCGGATTCGGCGAGCAGCTTCTTGCCCTCGACCTCGTTGGTGCCCTTCATGCGCACCACCAGCGGCACCTGCAGGTTCACGGCCTTGCAGGCCGCGATCACGCCGGTGGCGATGGTGTCGCACTTCATGATGCCGCCAAAAATGTTGACCAGGATGGCCTGGACATTCTTGTTCTTGAGCATGATCTTGAAGGCTTCGGTGACCTTCTCGGGGGTGGCGCCGCCGCCCACGTCGAGGAAGTTGGCCGGTTCGCCGCCGAACAGCTTGATGGTGTCCATGGTGGCCATGGCCAGGCCGGCGCCGTTGACCAGGCAGCCGATGTTGCCGTCCAGGCTGATGTAGGCCAGGTCGAACTTACTGGCTTCGACTTCGGCCGCGTCTTCCTCGTCGAGGTCGCGGTAGGCCACGATTTCGGGGTGGCGGAACAGCGCGTTGCTGTCGAAGTTGAACTTGGCGTCGAGCGCCTTGATGTGACCGTTGCCTTCCAGAATCAGCGGGTTGATCTCGACCAGCGCGGCGTCGGTCTCCATGTAGATCTTGTAGAGCTTTTGCAGCACGTCCACCGCCTGCGCCTGCGACGCCTCCGGGATGCCGATGCCGGCCGCCAGCTTCTGGCCCTGTGCCGCGGTCAGGCCGGTGGCCGGGTCCACGGTTTCGGTGATGATCTTCTCGGGCGTGTCGTGGGCCACGCCCTCGATGTCCATGCCGCCTTCGCTGGAGACGATGAACGCCACGCGCTGGCTGGCGCGGTCGGTCACGGCCGAGACGTAATATTCTTTCTGGATGTCGGCGCCGTCCTCGATCAGCAGGCGGCGGACCTTCTGGCCTTCGGGGCCGGTCTGGTGCGTCACGAGCTGCATGCCCAGGATCTCGCCGGCCAGCTTCTTGACCTCGTCAATGGAACGGGCCAGCTTGACGCCGCCGCCCTTGCCGCGGCCGCCCGCGTGGATTTGCGCCTTGACGACCCAGACCGGGCCGCCGAGTTTTTGAGCGGCTTCGACCGCCTCCTGCACCGTGAAGGCCGGGATGCCGCGTGGCACGGGGACCCCGTAATTGCGCAAGATCTCCTTGCCTTGGTACTCGTGGATTTTCATAGAGTTGCTTCCGAGAGACGTTGTGAAAGGCGTGCCCCGCGCGGTGACCGGCGGGCCTGCAATTTGCCGCGGAGAACTGTATCATGGTGCAACGCACAAATAAGGTGCGCCTGTCGGTTCGCCCGTGAGCCTGCAGTCCGCGCATTTTCCACCCACTTGATTGCGATCAACTGACATGGCCAAGGTTTTTATCGACGGCGAGGCCGGCACCACCGGTCTGCAAATCCGCGAGCGGCTGCAGCAACTGCCCGAGGTGGAGCTGCTGAGCATTGCCCCCGCGCTGCGCAAGGACCGCGCCGCCAAGCGCGAACTGGCCGCCCAGGCCGACCTGGTGGTGCTGTGCCTGCACGACGCCGACGCTATTGATTCAGTAGCCAACTATCAAGATTTGACAGGGGTTAAAGGCCAAAAAAACTTGAAAATTGTGGACGCCTCCAGCGCCCACCGCACGGCACCGGGCTGGGTCTACGGCTTTCCCGAACTGTCGCCCGAACAGGCACAAGCCGTGCGCGACGCCCGTTTCGTGTCCAACCCCGGCTGCTACCCCACGGGCGGCATCGCCCTGCTGCGCCCGCTGGTCAACGCGGGGCTGCTGCCGCGCGACTACCCGGTGGTCATGCAAGGGTTTTCGGGTTATTCGGGCGGCGGGCGCCAGCTGATTGAAGCCTATGAGGTGGCCCACACCGCGCCGCCGCTGGAAATCTATGGCCTGGGCCTGACGCACAAGCACGTGCCCGAGCTGCACCTGTATTCAGGCCTGAGCCGGCGGCCGATCTTTGTGCCGTCGGTGGGCAACTTTCACACCGGCATGCTCGACCAGATCAGCCTGCATTTTGACCTGCTCAACGGCGTCAAGACCGCCGCGCAGCTTGAAGATGCCCTGCGCGCGCACTACGCGGGCAGCGAATGGGTGCAGGTGGTGGCCGCCGACCCGGGCGGCCGGGTGGAGCCGACGGCGCTCAACGGCACCAACCGGCTGGAACTCAGCGTGTTCGGCAACGACCCGCTAGGGCAAGCGGTGCTGATTGCCAAATACGACAACCTGGGCAAGGGCGCCAGCGGCGCCGCGGTGCAGAACCTGCGACTGATGCTGGGCATTTGAGGCGCCGCGCCGGGGCCACATGAGGGCCAGGCGTGATGAGGAACAACCCACCCGAGGCGAGTGAGCGCCCACATGCTGCAAAACAAACCCCGGTCACCCGCCCTCAGTCGTCGTCCACTCCCCGCACCACGCGCCGCACCACTTCGGCGCCAAAGCCGCGGGTCAGCAGGAACCGCGCCTGTTTGGCCCGGGCGGCCGCGTCAGGCGCTGCAGCGCCTTCGCTTTCGTCCATGTCGCGGCCAAATTTGCGGCGCCAGACCTCGCGCGCCCGCGCCAGCTCGGTTTCCTTGAGCGAGGCCACGGCGTCGGCCACAGCCTCGGGCGCCAACCCCTTGGCCTGCAGCTCCTGGCGGATGCGCGCCGCACCCAGCTTGGCGGCACGGCGGTGGATCACGGATTCAACCACCCGCGCCTCGCTGATGAAGCCCTTGGCCTGCAGGTCATCGAGCGTGCGGGCCAGCTGGCCCGGCGCTTCTTCATGGCCTTTGAGCTTGCGCTCCAGTTCAGCCCGGGAATGCTCGCGCCCGCTGAGCAGCCGCAGGGCGCGGCCCTTGAGGGACAAAGGGGTGGGGCCGATCATTCTGGCTCTCAAGAATTACAACTAAATTAATAGCTGACGATGACCTGTTGACGGGGGCTAAAGGCCGATTTGGTTCATAAATTGGCTGCTGGCGGCCTGTCACACGCCCCGGCCGCCTTGCGCCCCCAGTGCGATCTGCGCGCCGGGCCGAGTGCCTCAGCTGTCGGATTTGGCCGCCTTGCCGCGGCCGGGTTTGACGTCGGGGGCCGTGCCTTCCATCGGCACGGGTGGCGCGTCGGTGGCCGGCGCCAGCAGCGGGATGCCCAGCGATTCGCGCACCTTGTTCTCGATTTCGTAGGCCAGCGAGGGGTTTTCGCGCAGGAATTCGCGGGCGTTGTCGCGGCCCTGGCCGATTTTTTCGCCGTTGTAGGCGTACCAGGCGCCGGATTTGTCGAGGATGTGGGCGTTGACCCCCATGTCGATGATCTCGCCTTCGCGGCTGATGCCCTCGCCGAACAAAATGTCGAACTCGGCCGTCTTGAACGGGGGCGACACCTTGTTCTTGACCACCTTGACCTTGGTCTCGTTGCCGATGGCTTCCTCGCCCTTCTTGATGGTGCCGGTGCGGCGGATATCGAGCCGCACCGAGGCGTAGAACTTGAGCGCATTGCCGCCGGTGGTGGTTTCAGGGCTGCCGAACATCACGCCGATCTTCATGCGGATCTGGTTGATGAAGATGACCATGCAGTTGGTCTTCTTGATAGTGGCGGTCAGCTTGCGCAGCGCCTGGCTCATCAGCCGCGCCTGCAGGCCGGGCAGCGAGTCGCCCATTTCGCCTTCGATTTCGGCCTTGGGCGTGAGCGCGGCCACCGAATCGATGACCACCAGATCGACCGCGCCGGAGCGCACCAGGCTGTCGACGATTTCAAGCGCCTGCTCACCGGTGTCGGGCTGGCTGATGAGCAGATCGGACAGGTTGACGCCGAGTTTCTGGGCGTATTGCACGTCAAGCGCGTGTTCGGCGTCTACAAACGCGCACTGGCCGCCCTGCTTTTGCATTTCGGCGATCACCTGCAGCGTGAGCGTGGTCTTGCCCGAGCTTTCCGGGCCATAGATCTCGACCACCCGGCCGCGCGGCAGGCCGCCCACGCCCAGCGCAATGTCCAGCCCCAGCGAGCCGGTGGACACCACCTGGATGTCGTCGATGACCTCGCCCTCTCCGAGCCGCATGATCGTGCCCTTGCCGAACTGCTTTTCGATCTGGGCCAACGCGGCCTGCAAGGCCTTGGCTTTCTCGCTGTTGGGGTTGCTGATGCTGGTGCCCTTGACCTGTGCGTCCATGAAAACTCCTTGAAAAACAATGGGTTGATCCGTTTCATCCGCTGCCATTTTCAACAGGCTGGATGCTTGAACAGTAGTTTAACGGGGCAAGTCAAAACAAGTAAACAGAAATTTTGGTCAGTTTGATTTACTATTTGAACATGCCCGATTCACCCCTCCCGCCGCCGCCCGAAGACGGCTGGCGCCAGACCCATCTGGGCCGCCTCATGGGCCTGGCCCTGCGCCGCTTTGACGCCCGCGTGCTGGCCCTGATGGCCGCCAATGTGGACGTGCCACTGGCACTGTCCAACCTGGCCGCCCGCGAACAGGTGAGCGCCGCGCACATCCACATCACGCGCCACCTCGCGCTCGAGGGCTCGCGCCTGATCGACCTGGCGGCCAGCGCCGGCATGAGCAAGCAGGCCATGGGCGACCTGGTGACGCAGTGCGAAGCCTGGGGCCTGGTCACGCGCGCGCCCGACCCGCTGGACGCGCGCGCGCGCCGGGTGCGCTTCACGCCCACCGGGCTGGCCTGGTTGCAGGCGTTCCGCGTCGCGGTGACGCAGGCCGAGGCCGAGTTCCGCGCCGCCGTGGGCGCCGAGGTGGCCACGGTGGTCGCCATCGGGCTGGAGGCCTATGCAATGTGAATAGGGCCCCCACGCTTGTCGCTTCGCGTACTGCGCTGCCCCCCGGGGGGGCTGAGCTGGCTTGGGGCGGCCCGGCGCGGCGCTCTGTGGCCCCCACGCTTGTCGCTCTGTGGCCCCCACGCTTGTCGCTTCGCGTACTGCGCTGCCCCCCGAGGGGGCTGAGCTGGCTTGGGGCGGCCCGGCGCGGCGCTCTGTGGCCCCCGCGCTTGTCGCTTCGCGTACTGCGCTGCCCCCCGAGGGGGCTGAGCTGGCTTGGGGCGGCCCGGCGCGGCGCTCTGTGGCGCAAAACGTCGGCTTCGCCAACTTGCGCGCCACGCGCCTAGAATTTGGCTCACGCCGGGCAACCCCACGACCACGGCGGCCACAAGGAGACAACGATGCGGATTCTGATTGCCGAAGACGACCAGGTGCTGGCCGACGGCCTGCTGCGCACGCTGCGCAACGCCGGTGCCGCAGTGGACCATGTGGCCAGTGGCACCGAAGCCGATGCCGCGCTGATGACCAACACCGAGTTTGACCTGCTGATCCTGGACCTCGGGCTGCCGCGGA
This sequence comes from Betaproteobacteria bacterium HGW-Betaproteobacteria-3, assembly GCA_002842205.1. Taxonomy (GTDB): domain Bacteria; phylum Pseudomonadota; class Gammaproteobacteria; order Burkholderiales; family Burkholderiaceae_C; genus PHCI01. The sequence goes on from PHCI01000029.1 coordinate 42,187, forward strand.
TGCACGGCCTGGAGGTGCTCAAGCGCCTGCGCAGCCGGGGCTCGACGCTGCCGGTGCTGATCCTCACCGCCGCCGACAGCGTGGAGGAACGCGTCAAGGGGCTGGACCTGGGCGCCGACGACTACATGGCCAAGCCCTTTGCCCTGACCGAGCTGGAAGCCCGGGTGCGTGCGCTCACGCGCCGCGGCATGGGCGGCGCCACGTCCACCATCAAGCACGGCCCGCTGGTGTACGACCAGTCGGGCCGGGTCGCCACCATCGACGGCAAGATGGTGGAGCTGTCGGCCCGCGAACTCGGGCTGCTGGAGGTGCTGCTGCAGCGCGCCGGGCGTCTGGTCAGCAAGGACCAGCTGGTCGAGCGGCTGTGCGAGTGGGGTGAGGAGGTGAGCAACAACGCCATCGAGGTCTACATCCACCGGCTGCGCAAGAAGATCGAAAAAGGCCCGATCCGCATCGCCACGGTGCGGGGGCTGGGCTACTGCCTTGAGAAGATTCCGGGGTGAGTGTGGCCCCCACGTTCGCCCACTTCGTGTGGCTCTCTGCCCCCCGAGGGGGCTGGCCTTGCTTGGGGCGGCCCGGCGCGGCGGCCGTGGCCCCCACGTTCGCCCACTTCGTGTGGCTCTCTGCCCCCCGAGGGGGCTGGCCTTGCTTGGGGCGGCCCGGCGCGGCGGCCGTGGCCCCCACGCTGGTCGCTGCGCTGACTGCGGCTTCGCCATGAAGAAGGGGGGCTGGTCGCTGGGGCTGTTTCAGCATGAGCAGCGTTCGCTGTTTGGCGAGATTCTGGACTGGATGCTCACGCCGCTGCTGTTGCTGTGGCCGGTGAGTCTGGCGCTGACCTGGCTGGTGGCGCAGGGGATTGCCAACAAGCCGTTTGACCGGTCGCTCGAATACAACGTGCAGGCACTGGCCCAGCTGGTGACGGTGCGCCACGAGAAGGTGTTGTTCAATCTGCCGCAACCGGCCCGCGAGCTGCTGCGTGCCGACGATTCGGACCTGGTGTATTACCAGGTGCTGGGCGCCCGCGGCGAATACCTGAGCGGCGAGTTGGCCGTTCCGCTGCCGGTCGATGAAGAGCCTGCGGCCAATGGCGTGGTGCGGCTGCGCGACGACGAAATGCGCGGGGTGGCGGTGCGGGTGGCCTACACCTGGGTGCACGTTCCGATGCCCAGGGCCCAACCGGTGCTGGTGCAGGTGGCCGAGACGCGGGAAAAGCGCTCGCTGCTGGCCACCGAGATCGTCAAGGGCGTGATGCTGCCGCAGTTTGTCACGCTGCCACTGGCGGTGCTGCTGGTGTGGTTCGCGCTGGTGCGTGGCCTCAAGCCGCTGAGCGAGCTGGAAGCCCGCATCCGCGCACGCCGGCCCGATGACATGAGCCCGCTGGACGAAACCGCGGTACCACTGGAGGTGGCGCCACTGGTCTCTTCGGTCAACGGCCTGCTGACCCGGCTCAAGGAGTCGCTGGCCACCCAGAAGCGCTTTCTCGCCGACGCCGCGCACCAGCTCAAGACCCCGCTGGCCGGGCTGCGCATGCAGGCCGACATGGCGCAGCGCGAAGATGCCGACACCGGCGAGCTCAAGCTGTCGCTCCAGCAGATCGGCCGCGCCAGCATTCGCGCCACCCACACCGTGAACCAGCTGTTGGCGATGGCGCGCGCCGAAAGCAGTGGCGTCAGCATCACACGCCAGCCCTGCGATCTGGCGCAACTGGTCATGGAGGTGGTGCAGGATTCGCTGCCGCGCGCCATGGAGCGCCATATCGACCTGGGCTACGAAGGTGCGCAGCCTGGCGCTCCCGGGCTGAACATCGAGGGGAATCCCACACTGCTCAAGGAACTGGTGCGCAATCTGGTGGACAACGCCATCAATTACACGCCGTCCACGCCCGATGCGCCGGGCGTCGTGACCGCCAGCGTGCTGGCCGATCCGTTTGGCCAGGTGGCGATCCTGCAGGTCGAGGACAACGGCCCGGGCATTCCCGAGGCGGAACGTCAGCTGGTGTTTCAGCCGTTTTACCGTGCGCTCGGTACCGAAGCAGACGGCTCCGGCCTGGGCCTGCCCATCGTGTGCGAGATCGCGGGGCACCACGCGGCCACGGTCAGTCTGGAAGACGCCCATCCCGGCCGGGTGCCCCCGGGAACGCGCTTCAAGGTCCGCTTTGACACCCGGGGGGCTGGGCCTCCGGCCAACGCGTAGCGGCGCCGGGCCTCAACCGCTCAGCCGCTCAACCGCTCAGGCTCTCAGCATGGCCGGAAGGGCTGGCCCGCCAGCAGCGGCGCCAGCGTGTCCAGTTGGGGCCGCAGGGCGGGGTCGAGCGTCGGCAAGCGCAGCAGCTGCCGCTGGCCGGCCGCATACTCCCGCACCACACGGGCCGTGCGCACGCCCTTGCTGACGAGCCGCTCCAGCGCGCTGACGGCCGCGGCCTCGGTATTGAAGGCCCCCAGGACCAGGCCCGGCGCCAGTGCCGCACTGCGCACTGCCTCCACCGGCAGCTTGAGTGCCGCGAGCTCGGCGCGTTTTTTGCGCAGCGTCTCCGGGTCGGTGTAGCGCCCCATGTAGACAATCCAGCGTGCAGGTTCGTCCAGGCGCTCCAGCGTCCAGACGGTGGTGGGCAGCGATGTTCGAAGGGCTTCTTCCAGCGGCGCCAGCGACGGGGCGTCTTCAAACGGACCGGCCACCACGCATTGGGTGACGGCCACCGGCGCCGGGGCGGGCGTCGGCACGGTCCCGCGGGGTGCCGACGCGGCGGCCACGAGCCGCAACGATTCGGGCTGGATCTGCTGGGCCACGCGCTGCGGCTCGGACTGGGGCGCAGGTGCCAGGCCCCACGCGCGCAGCAAGCCCTGCGACCAGGCAAAGTAAGCGGTATTGGCCAGCACCAGCACCAGAATCAACGCGCGCAGCATGGGCTCAGGGCGTCCCTTGGGCAAGGGGCCGGACACTGATTTCGGCGCTGGTGATTCTTTGCATTCCGCGCGCAGTATGCACCAGCAGGGCGCCGGTTTCATCGGCCCCGTGGGCCGTGCCGGCCGTGCCGTCGCTGAGGGTCACGGCACGGTCGCGCAGGACGTCGCGGGCATTGAAACGGGCCTGGAACGGCTCAAAACCCAGGGATTCAAACGCCTTCACGGCACGCACCAGCGGCAACGCCACCTGGCCCAGGGCGTCCTCCGCACGGGCCTGTGGCACCAGTTGGCCCAGCCAGGCTGGCGCGGTCGACAACCCGTCGGCTGGCCGCGCGCCGACGTTGATGCCCACGCCGATCACCGCGTAGCGCTGCTCGCCGAACGAAGCGGTCTCGATCAGGATACCGGCCAGCTTGCGGTCCTGCCACCACAGGTCGTTGGGCCATTTGAGGCCGATGTCCGGGTGCAGCGCCTCGGCCACGGCCGCCCCCACCGCCAGCGACAGGCCGGACCAGTCGGTCGGCGCCAGCGGCAGGCCGAGCGAGAAGGTCAGTGCGGGCAGGACGGCCGACGCGCCGTGGGTCGCCTGTGCCACTGAGCTGGCGGGCGCGGGCGGGCTCTCACTTTCCCATGACCGGCCCAGTCGGCCCCGCCCGGCCGTCTGCCGCTCGGCCACCAACAGCACCGGCTCCAGCCGCCCGGCGCGCGCCCGGCGCATGAGTTCGGTGTTGGTCGAGTCGACTTGCGGCAGGATTTCGACCGAAAATTCGGGCAACAGCGGATACACCGCCTGCCAGATCGCCTCGGCGGGCCAGCGAATGGGCGCGTCAGCCATCGGCACCCCGTTTTCAGCGGCGTCCGCGTTTGGGCGCCAGCAGCGTGCCACGGCACGTTTTGGCGCCACACCAGCACGGGTATTCGGCCTTGAGCTTGGGGGTGTAGCGCTCGTCGATGATCAGGCCGTAGTCGTAGTTGAGCTCTTCGCCCGCGGGGATGTTGCGCAGCGCCTTGATGAAGACGCGGCCGTCTTCCTCGTCGGCTTCGCAGTTGGGATCGCACGAGTGGTTGATCCAACGGGACGAGTTGCCGCCGTATTTGGCGTCGATCACGTGTTTTTCGTCCACGTGGAAATAGAAGGTGTGGTTCGGATCCTTCGGGTCGTGCGGATGGCGGTCCTGGGCGGCTTTCCAGCTGATGACTTCGCCCACGTATTCGATGATGGTCTCGCCCTCGGCGATGTCCTGCACCGCGAACACGCCCTTGCCATGCACGCCGGAGCGGCGGGTCTGGATGCGGCGCTCGACCGATCGGGGTTTCTGTGGGGCTTTTTTGGGCATGGACGAAATTCTGGTAAGTTGACTGTGTACGCGCACGTGCACACGCGCACGCGCGAGGGAGTGCCCATTGTAGGAGCGTCAAGGCGGGGCCGGGTCCGGCGCGGACTGCCCTGCCCTTGACGCAAAAATTGAAGTCAAAGCATTTATGAGCAAAACACTGGTCATCGCCGAGAAACCATCGGTCGCGCAGGACATCGTCCGCGCACTCACGCCCGCGGCGGGCAAGTTCGAGAAGCACGACGATCATTTCGAAAACGAAAAGTACATCGTCACCAGCGCGGTGGGCCATCTGGTCGAGATCCAGGCGCCGGAAGAATTTGACGTCAAGCGCGGCAAATGGAGTTTTGCCAACCTTCCGGTGATTCCGCCGCACTTTGACCTGAAGCCCATCGACAAGACCAAGTCGCGGCTGGCCGCGGTGGTGCGGCTGGCCAAGCGCAAGGACGTGGACGACCTGATCAACGCCTGTGACGCGGGCCGCGAGGGCGAACTCATCTTCCGGCTGATCCAGCAGTATTCCAAGGTCAAGCACCCGGTCCGGCGCCTGTGGCTGCAGTCGATGACGCCGCAGGCCATCCGCGACGGCTTCGAGCACTTGCGCACCGACCAGCAGATGCTGCCGCTGGCCGACGCGGCGCGCTGCCGCTCCGAGGCCGACTGGCTGGTCGGCATCAACGGCACCCGCGCCATGACGGCCTTCAACTCGCGCGATGGCGGGTTTTTCCTGACCACCGTGGGCCGGGTGCAAACGCCCACGCTGTCGGTGGTGGTGGAGCGTGAGGAGCAGATCCGCAAGTTCATCTCGCGCAACTACTGGGAAATTCACGCCACCTTCCAGGCCGAAGCCGGCCCCTACACCGGCAAGTGGTTCGACCCGAAATGGAAGAAGTCCGACGACTCTGAACTCAAGGCCGACCGCGTCTGGACCGAGCGCGAAGCGCAGGCCGTGGCCGAAGCGGTGCGCCACCAGACCGCCAGCGTCACCGACGAATCCAGGCCCACCACGCAGGCCTCGCCGTTGCTGTTCGACCTGACCTCGCTGCAGCGCGAGGCCAACGGCCGCTTCGGCTTTTCGGCCAAAACCACGCTGTCGATCGCCCAAAGCCTGTACGAGCGCCACAAGGCGCTGACCTACCCGCGGACCGACTCGCGCGCCCTGCCAGAGGACTATCTGCCGGTGGTGAAAGACACCTTTGGCATGCTGGCCGACAGCGGCCTCCAGCACCTGGCGCCGCATGCGAAGCTGGCGCTCAAGGACGGCTACATCAAGCCGAGCAAACGCATTTTTGACAACGCCAAGGTCAGCGACCACTTTGCCATCATCCCGACGCTGCAGGCGCCCAGCGGCCTGTCCGAGGCCGAGCAAAAGGTCTACGACCTGGTGGTGCGCCGCTTCATGGCGGTGTTTTTCCCGTCGGCCGAATACCTGGTCACCACCCGCATCACCACGGCCGTGAACCACAGCTTCAAGACCGAGGGCAAGGTGCTGGTCAAGCCCGGCTGGCTGGCGATCTACGGCAAGGAAGTGCTCGACGAGGACGACGAAAACAGCAAGACCCTGGTGGCCGTGAAACCGGGCGAGAAAGTGCGCGCCGACGCCGTCGAGCCCAAGGCGCTCAAGACCCGCCCCCCGGCGCGCTACTCGGAAGCCACGCTGCTGGGCGCCATGGAAGGCGCGGGCAAGACGGTCGAAGACGACGAGCACCGCGAAGCCATGCAGGAAAAAGGCCTGGGCACGCCGGCCACGCGCTCGTCCATCATCGAAGGCCTGATCGCCGAGAAATACATGCTGCGCGAAGGCCGCGAGCTGATCCCCACCGCCAAGTCGTTCCAGCTCATGACGCTGTTGCGCGGGCTCGGGGTCGAAGAACTCTCCAAGGCCGAACTCACCGGCGAGTGGGAGTACAAGCTCGCGCAGATGGAGCACGGCAAGCTCAGCCGCGAATCCTTCATGGGCGAGATTGCGGCCATGACCGAGCGCATGGTCAAAAAGGCCAAGGAATACGACCGCGACACCATCCCCGGCGACTACGCCACCCTCAAGGCGCCCTGCCCCAACTGCGGCGGCGTGGTTCGGGAAAACTACCGGCGCTACGGCTGCGTGGGCAAGGACGGCGCGGGCGAAGGCTGCGGCTTTTCGTTTGGCAAGTCACCCGCCGGGCGCACCTTCGAGCCGGCCGAAGTCGAGCAGTTTCTGGCCGACCGCAAGATCGGCCCGCTGGAGGGTTTCCGCTCCAAGGCGGGCTGGCCGTTCACCGCCGAGCTGGCGCTCAAGTTCAACGAGGAAGACAAGAACTGGAAGCTGGAATTCGACTTTGGCGACGACCGCAAGGCCGAAGAGTCGGGCGAGATCATCGACTTCTCCGCCAGCGCCGCGCTGGGCGCCTGCCCCAAATGCGGCGCCCCGGTGCGCGAACACGGCAGCAACTACGTCTGCGAAAAATCCGTGCCCACGCACGCCCAGCCCACGCCCAGCTGCGACTTCAAAAGCGGCAAGATCATCCTGCAGCAGCCGGTGTCGCACGAGCAGATCACCAAGCTGCTGGAAACCGGCAAGACCGACCTGCTCGACAAGTTTGTGAGCATGCGCACGCGCCGCCCGTTCAAGGCCTTCCTGGCCTGGAACAAGGACGAGGGCAAGGTGAGCTTCGAGTTCGAGCCGCGCACCTCCAAGTTCCCGCCGCGCAAGACGGCCGCCGGCAAGACACCCGCCGCGCCGTTCGGCGCCGCAGCCAAGAAGACCGCCGCAAAAACGGCGGCCGCGAAGAAAGCTCCGGCCAAAAAAGCCGCCCCCGTCAAGAAGGCTGCCGCGCCCAAGGCCCCGCGCAAGACCACCCCCGGCACGGGCCTGAAGCCGAGCGACGCGCTGGCGGCGGTGATCGGTGCCGAGCCGGTCGCGCGCACGGCGGTCATCAAGAAGCTGTGGGACTACATCAAGGCCAACGGCCTGCAGGACGCCGCCAACAAGCGCGCGATCAATGCCGATGCCAAATTGCTGCCCGTCTTTGGCAAGCCGCAGGTCACGATGTTTGAGCTGGCGGGCATTGTGGGCAAGCATCTGGGTTGATCTGCAAGCCCTTTAGAACTACCGTAAAGATAGCAAACTATTGCCAGTTGACGGGGGATAGATGCTTTTTTTACTATAAATTTATGCTTTCCCACCCACGTTGCGCCGCCACCTCTCGCAGCCGCGGGTCGGGGTTCACCGCCACCGCGCAATCGACCGCCTGCAGCAAGGGCAGGTCGTTGGCAGAGTCGCTGTAGGCGGTGCTCGTGAACTGCGGCAGTTGGGCACCGCGCTCGGCCAACCACTCGTGCAGCCGCGCCACCTTGCCTTCGCGCATGTTGAGCGTGCCCCGGGTCCGCCCGGTGAAAACGCCGTCAGCCGCCTCCACTTCGGTGGCGATCAGGTGCGCGATGCCCAGGTGTTGCGCGGTCAGCTCGGTGATGAACCGGTTGGTGGCCGTGGTCAGCACGACCAGATCGCCGGCCTCAAGGTGCTGGCGCACCAGCGCCCGTGCCGCCGGGCCGATGCGCGGCACGATATGGGTCGCCAGGAAAGCCTGGCGCAACGGCTCCCATTGCAACGCCGTGCGGCCCGCCAGGGTGCCGACGTAAAAATCTGCAAACGCCTGCACGCCCACGGTTGCGGCCTGGTAGCGTGCCGCCATGTCGGCGTTGCGCGGCGCAAAGGTGGCGCGGTCCAGCACGCCCTGGTCCATGAGGAAGTCGCACCAGAGCACGTCGCTGTCGCCCGCCAGCAGGGTGTGGTCGAGGTCGAACAGGGTCAGGGCCGGGGCCCGAAGCTCCCCGAGGGGGCGCTCGTTCACGCTTGTCTCAGGTGCCACGCCTTCGGGCGCGTGAAGGTTTCAATGCCATCGGTGGACAGCGTCAGGCCCACCCCGGAATCGCCATAGCCGCTCCAGGGCAGGCGGGGGCTGACACGGTCGCAGCAGTTCCAGTACACGCTGCCAGCGTCGACCTGCGCCAGCAGGCGCCGCGCCCGCGCTTCGTCGCGCGTGAACACGCCCGCCGTCAGGCCGTAGCGCGTGTCGTTCATGAGGCGCACCGCTTCGTCGTCGCCGCCCACTTTCTGGATGCCGATGATGGGGCCGAAGCTTTCTTCACGCATCAGCTCCATGCCGTGGTTGACGTGGCTGAACACCGTCGGCTCGAACCAGTTGCCCGGGCCCGGGCCGCGCCGCCCGCCGACGTGGAGCGTCGCCCCCTTGGCCAGCGCGTCGGCCACCTGGGCCTCCAGCACGTCGAGCTGCGGTGCGCGGGTGATGGCGCCGATGTAGGTGTCGTCGCGCGCGGGGTCGCCCGTCTGGAAGGTTTTGACCGTGTCCACAAACGCGGCGACGAAGGCGTCGTGGATCTTCTCGTGCACATAGATGCGCTCGACCGAGCAGCAGCTCTGGCCCGTGTTGTACATGGCGCCGTCGGCCAGCGACGCAGCGGCCGCCTTCGGGTCGGCGTCGTCGCACACGTAGGTCGGGTCCTTGCCACCGAGCTCGAGCTGCAGCTTGATGAAGCGGTCGCCCACGGCCTGGGCGATGCGCTTGCCGGTGGCGTAGGAGCCGGTGAAAAACACGCCATCCACCTTTTGCGCCAGCAGGGCCGCCCCCACCTCGCCCGCGCCCACCAGGCACACCATGACGTCGGGTGGCACCCCTGCGGCGTGCAGCAGGCGCGCGATTTCCAGGCCGGTCATCGTGGCGTATTCCGACGGCTTGTAGAGCACGGCATTGCCCGTCAGCAGCGCGGGCAGGATCACGTTGCAGCCGACAAACCAGGGGTAGTTCCAGGCCGAGATGTTGACCACCACGCCCAGCGGAACGTGCTGGATCTGCTCGGTCATGCCGCCGTCATTGAACACGGTGCGGCTGGTCAGTGCGGCTTCGGTTTCCTCGAGGAAAAAATCGATGCGCCCGAGCAGGCCGTTGAGTTCGTTGCGCGACATCGCGATGGGTTTGCCGGTCTCGCGCGTCATGGTCAGGGCCAGCGGTTCGAGTTCGGCCACCACGGCAGCCCGAAACCGCGCCACGCAGGCCTGGCGCTCGGTCAGGGGCTGCGCGGCCCAGGCCGGTTGGGCCGCGCGCGCACGGCTGGCCTTGGCCGCAACCGAGGCTGCGTCGTCGGCCGGCAGGGTGGTGATCAACTGCCCGTCGGCAGGGTTATGGATGGCAAGCGTGTTCATGTTCGGTTTTTCAGGGTTTTGGCAGCTTCGGCCGCCGTCAAAAAATCGTCCAGCAAGGCCGCGTCGTCGATGGTGTCGGAGCCGGGTTGGTGAAACTCAGGGTGCCATTGCACTGCCGCCATGTAGCTCTTGCCCGGATCCTTGCGCCGGATGGCCTCGATCAGCCCGTCGTCGGCGCTCCAAGCTTCGGGGGCAAACTCGGACGCCAGGTCCTTGATCGCCTGGTGGTGGATGCTGTTGACACGCACGCGCTCCACGCCAGGGTACAGGGCCGACAGCCGCGTGCCCTGCTGGATGTCCACGCTGTGGTAGTTCAGGTCGTAGGTCGATGCGTCGCGGTGCTGTGTGGCCTTGGGCAGTTGCGTCGGAATGTCCTGGTACAGGGTGCCGCCAAAGGCCACATTGAGCAGTTGCAGGCCACGGCAGACGCCGAACACGGGTTTGCCCTGCGCTTCGAAGGCGGCCACCAGGGCCATGTCGTATTCGTCGCGGATGCGGTCGCCGGCCCATTTCTCGTCCAGCGGGGTTTCACCGTAGCTGCCAGGCCAGAGATCGGCGCCGCCGTGCAGCACCAGGCCGTCCAGCCACTGGGCGTAGTGTTCGTAAGTCACATCTCCGCGCTGGGTGCTGCCGGTGGGGCAGGGCACCATGACCACCATGGCGCCCGAGGACATGACCCAGTGGGCGATGGACTGCTCCACGTATTGAAGCGTCTTGCCCGTGAACAGCGAGCGGGCGGGGTCGGCGTGGTTGAAACAGGCCGACAGAGCGATTTTCAGGCGACGGGCCGACATGGCAGGCTCACATTGCGGCCTCGAACAACCGACGGAAATCGTCGGCGGTGCAAGGGCGCGGGTTGGTCTGGTGGCAGATGTCGGCCGTGGCGATCTCCACCAGACGCGGCAGGTGTTCGGGTTTGACGCCGTGCGCCGAGAGCGGGCCGGTGATGCCCACTGTGGCCTTGAGCGACCGCAGCCACGGCACGAAAGCCGCTCCGCCACCCGGCACCTTGCAGACGTGCGCCAGCTCGTCAAACTTGGCCGGCACGGCCTCAAAGTTCCAGGCCAGGACGGTGTCGATCATCAATGCGTTGGCCAGGCCGTGGTGCAGGTCGCACACGGCCCCGAGCGCATGGGCGCACGAGTGCACCGCGCCCAGGTCTTTCTGGAACGCGATGGCGCCCATCATGGACGCCATCATCATGTCGCTGCGCGCCTGCAGGTTGCCCGGCTCCTGCACCGCCGTGCGCAAGGCCGCAGCGGCAATGCGCGTGCCTTCCAGCGCAATGCCATCGCACAAGGGGTGGTAGGCAGGCGAGAGATAACTTTCGATGTTGTGGGTCAGGGCGTCCATGCCCGTGGCGGCGGTCACGGCGACGGGCAAACCCAAAGTGAGCTCGGGGTCGGCGAACACGGTTTTGGCCAGAATGGCCGGGCTGAAGACCACGCGCTTGAGGTGCGTGTCGTTCTCGCTCACCACCGACGAGCGCCCCACCTCCGAGCCGGTGCCCGAGGTGGTGGGCAGGGCCACAAACCAGGGCAGGGGGTTGACGATGGGACGCACCTGGGGGTGGTCCCACACGTATTCGAGGATGTCGCCCGGGTGGGTGGCCGCGACACCGACCACCTTGGCCACGTCCAGCGCCGCGCCGCCGCCAAAGCCGATCACGCAGTCCGCCGCATGGGCCTGGTAGGCAGCCGCGCCGTCCATGACCTGGCTGCAGGTGGGGTTGCCAAACACGCCCGAGAACACGGCCACGTCCAGGCCGGCCAGATGGGTCCGGAATTCGGCCAGCACCGCCAGCGCGCCCAGCGCCCGGTCGGTGACGATGAGCGGGCGCTTCAGTCCTTGGTCCCGCAGGTGCTGCGCAACGAGCTTGCGTGCGCCAGCGCCGAACCGGATGGCGGTGGGAAAGGAAAAACTGGTGATGGTCATGATGAAGATGGTCGGGGAAATGATCGGGGAAATAGGGTCAGAAAAATGGCCGGTGGATCGCGGCGACACGCCGAGCGCCCGCCACCGGGGTGGCGCTCATTTCTTTCAAATGATTTCGAAGTAACGCTTGAGCTCCCAGTCGGTCACGCCGTCCAGCCACTGGCGCCACTCCCATTCGCGGGTGGCGGCAAAGTGGTCCACAAACGTGTCGCCGAGCCAGTCCCGGGCGATGTCGGACTTGCTGAAATTTCGGGTGGTTTCGATCAGTGTGCGCGGGGCCCGCGGAATATGCTCAGCGCCCCCGTTGGTGCCGGTGATCGGCGGTGCGGTGAGCTTGAGCCCCTTTTCAACCCCGTCCAGCCCGGCCGCAATGACCGCCGCCATCGCCAGATATGGGTTCACGTCGGCGCCGGGGCAGCGCGTCTCGAGCCGCGTGGCTTTGGGACTGCCCGCGATCACGCGAAAACTCGCGGTGCGGTTGTCCATGCCCCAGGTGGGTTTGACGGGGGCCCAGAAACCGTCCACCAGACGCTTGTAGCTGTTGATGGTGGGCCAGAACATCGGCGCAAACTCCATCAGGCAGGCCACCTGCCCGGCCAGATAGCTCTCGAAGAGTTTGCTCATCTTGCGCGGGCTTTTGTTGTCGAAGAACAGGTTGGTCTTGCCATCCGACAGGCTTTGGTGGATGTGCCCCGAACACCCCGGCAGTTGCTGGTGCCACTTGGCCATGAAGCTGGGCATGATGCCGAAGCGTTTGCCAATCTCGCGCGCACCGGTCTTGAACAGGATGGCGCGGTCGGCCTGTGCCAGTGCCTCGCTGAAGCCGATGGCCACCTCATAAACCCCGGGGCCGGTTTCAGTGTGCAGGCCTTCGATGGGCACGTCGAAAGCCAGCATGTCGTCCATCAGGGCGTTGAAGAATCCGCCGTGGTCCGCCATGCGCAGGAGTGAGTAGCCAAACATGCCCGGCGTGATGGGCTCGGGGTCCACGCCTTTCTTGGCGGCCCAGGTTTGGGGCGTCTCGCGAAAGTTGAACCACTCGAATTCCATCCCCGTCATGGGCATGACGCCGAGCTTTTCCGCGCGCCTGAGCACGCGCTTGAGCGTCTGGCGCGGGCACACCGCGTGCGGTGTGCCGTCGGCGTTCACGAACTCGCCCAGGAAAAACGGCACGTTGTGGTCCCAGGGCACGCGGCGCGCCGTGTCCAGATCGAGCCGGGCCAGGGCATCGGGAAACCCATGCTGCCAGCCCGTGACCGTGGTGTTGTCATAGCAGGTGTCGCTGGAATCCCAGCCCAGCACCACATCGCAAAAGCCGAAGCCACCCCCGGGATAGGGCTCGGCTGCTCCCATGAACTTGCCCAGATGCAGGTATTTGCCGCGCAAAATGCCGTCGATGTCGCTGACGGCCACCTTGACTTTGGTGGCACCCGATTTGCGGACCGCCGCCAGGGCGGGGTGTTCGGCAAGCGCGCGGGCGGCGGCAGGCATTGGGGTGACAGGTTTTCGAGCCATGGTGATGTCCTTCAAACGGCCGGTGCGCCGGATTCAATGCCCAGGTCCTGCAAGGCGAGCGCCACCGCGTGAACCGCCTGCTCCATCTCGTCGGGCCCGATCGCACCGATGCAACCGACCCGGAAGGTTTCGATCTGCGTCAGCTTGCCCGGGTACAGCACAAAACCGCGCGCCCGTACTGCCTCGTAGAACGCCCTGAATTCATAGCGCGGGTCGCCGGGTGCGTGAAAGGTCACGATGATGGGCGCCTGAACCGCTGGTTCCAGAAAAGGCATGAAGCCCAGTTGCGCCATGCCATGGATCAGGGTCTGGTAGTTGCGTGTGTAGCGGGCCAGCCGGGCCGGCTGACCGCCCTCTTCCTGGAACTGCAGCAAGGCTTCGGCCAGCGCCACCACCACATGCGTGGGCGGCGTAAAGCGCCACTGGCCGGTTTTTTCCATGTAGCTGTGCTGGTCGTACAGGTCCATCGCGAGCGACTGGCTGCGGCCAGCGCAGGCGTCGAGGATCGCCTTGCGGATGAACACAAAACCCATGCCGGGCACGCCTTCGAGGCATTTCCCGCTGGCCGCGACAAGAGCGTCAAAACGGATCTTGCGAGCGTCAATTTCAAGCGCCGCGAACGAGCTCATCGCGTCAACGATCAGCCCCTTGCCATGCGCCGCGCAAACGTCCGCCACCTGCTGCAGGGGATTCAGCACGCCGGCGCCCGTCTCGCAGTGGACCAGCACCACGTGGGTGATCGTCGGATCGGCCTGAAGGGCGTCGTGCAATGCGGCAGCCGAAACCTGGGCGGCTTCGTCAAAGCCCAGGACGGTGCAGCGCCGGCCCATCAGCGTGGTCAGGCGCGCCGCGCGCTTGCAGTAGGCCCCGTTGTCGAGCACCAGCACATGGCCATCGCGCGGCACGAGGGTGGCCACCGCCGCCTCCACACTGAAAGTGCCGCTGCCCTGCAACGGCACCACCACATGCGAGGCCTGCCCCTGGATCACGTCCAGCAGTCCGTGTCGCACACGGGCCGTCACGGCGATGAAATCACTGTCCCACGAACCCCAGTCTTTCAGCATCGCCAGCTTGGTGCGCTGAGTGGTGGTGAGGGGGCCGGGGGTCAGCAGGATTTTGTCTCTGTCCATGGAAAGCTCGGTGGGGGGGTCAATTTACCGCGAAGTGGTGCGCCATGCCTGGGTGTGCTGGTTGGCCCACCAGGCCAGCGCCATGAAAAGCAGGGTGGCCGCCGTGGAGACGACGCCAATCAGCACCGCCATGGCCGCAGCCGCGCCGATTTCGCCGGCCTCGTCCAGGTTCAGGATGGCGATGGACGCCACCTTGGTCTCGGGCGAATACAGGAACACGACCGCAGAGATGGTGGTCATGGCGTTGATGAAAAAATAGCGCGCGATGTCCACCAGCGCCGGGGTGCAGATGGGCAGTGTGACCCGCCAGAAGGTCTTGAAAAATGGCACCTTCAAGGACGCGCTGACGGCTTCAAATTCACCGTCCAGAGCCTTGAGCGACGTCACCGCCGTCAGGTGCCCGGTGGTATAGAAATGGACGATGGTGCACAGCGTCAGCAGCGTCATGGTGTGGTAGAGGCCATTCAACGGATTGTCGGGCGCGTTGAAGAAAAAGATGTAGCCCAGCCCGAGCACCAGGCCTGGCACCGCCATGGGCAGGATGGTGAGCATCCGCACCAGGCTGCGCAGCCCGTTCATGCCCCGCGTTTTTTCAAGCAGGTATGCCACCGTGAACACCAGCGCCGTGCCAAACAGGGCCGTGCCGCCCGCCATCTTGAGGCTGTTGACGAAGCCTTCGCCCACCTCGGCGTCCACCAGCCCCATGGTGTAGTGGCGCAGGCTCGGGCTCAGGTTGTAGGGCCAGAAACTCGCGAACGAGGCAAACACCGCCATGCCCAGCATGGCCAACACCGCGAAAGCAATGAGGCTGCAATAGGCCGTCATGGCCAGGTCATGACCCCGCGCCGGTCGGGGGCGGTATGGCACCGCGCGTGCCGTCAGCATGGCCGTCTGGCGCGCACTCACGTATTTGTCCACCGCAAACGTCAGCACCGCCGGCGCCAGCAACACGATGGCCACCACCGCCCCGCGCGCAAAGTCCTGCTGGCCGATCACGAGCTTGAACACGTCCGTGGCCAGCACATTGAAGTTGCCGCCAATCACCTTGGGAATGCCGAAATCGGTGATCACCAGGGTGAAGGTCACCAGCGACGCCGAAATCAGCCCGTATTTCGCGCCGGGCAAGGTGATGGTGAAGAATTTCCGCACGGCGGTGGTTCCCATGGCGTCGGCCGCTTCGTACAGACGCGCGTCCGACAGGCTGAGCGCCGTGACGAGAATCATGAGCGCGTGGGGAAACACCGCAAAACACTCGGCGATCACGATGCCGGGGGCCCCGTAAATCTCTGCATAGCCCATTGCAGTCAACCAGCTCTTGAGCGCCCCCTGGTTGCCAAACCAGTAAATCAGTGAAATGGCCGACAGCAGCGAGGGGGCCAGCAGCGGGATCAGCGTGATGCCACGAAACAGGGCCTTCAGGGGCATGCACGAACGGGCCAGCGCGTAGGCAAACACAAACGCCAGCGGCACCGCAATGAACATCACCAGCGTGGACACCCACAGACTGTTCCACAGGCTCTCCAGCAGCGCCGGTGTTTTGGCATAGCCGACGAAGTTGGCAAACCCGACAAATTCACCCGCCTTGCCTTGCAGTGCCTGCTGCAGGATCGCCAGCAAGGGCAGGGCCAGAAACGCCACCAACAGCACGGCGCCCAGCGCCAGCCCCAGTTGGGCCACGCGGTCGGTCCAGTGCGCGCGCTGGCGCACAGCGGGGGCAGCGGGCACAGGCAGAACGGCCGACATGACGGGTGCGGCGCCTCAGGCCAGCGCCGGCGTTGCGTGCGCGGATGCCGGTTGCACGCCCGGCGGCAGGTCGAACACCTTGATGCGTTCGGGCAGCAGCTTCAACCGCACCGTGGAGCCCACCGCGAGCGACTGCTCGGCCAGGAAGTTCAGCGAGAGGTACACCGTGAGCCGGTGGGACGCGAACGTGGGCGAGGTCACGTGCACATGGCAATACGAACCGAGAAATTCGATTTTCTCGATGCAGGCTTCAAACACATGGGCGTCGCCCGGCGCAATCGGCCGGGCCAGTACGTCTTCGGGCCGCAGGTACACCCGGACGTCCCGATCGCCACGGTCGTCCCGGTCGCCACCGCTGAACGGCATGCTCAGCGCACCCATCTGCAGCACGCCGTCGGCAATACGGGCCGGCAATGCGTTGACCTTGCCCACAAAGTCGGCGACGAATGGCGACGCGGGCTCACGGTAGATTTCCATGGGTGTGCCGGTCTGTTCGATCACGCCGTGGTTCATCACGACAATGCGGTCGGCCACGCTGAGCGCCTCTTCCTGGTCGTGCGTCACCATGATGGTGGTGACGCCAAGCGTCTGCTGCAAGACGCGGATTTCCTGGCGCAGGCGCACCCGCTCCAGCGCATCCAGCGCCGACAGGGGCTCGTCCAGCAGCAGCAAACCGGGTGAGGTGGCCAGTGCACGCGCCAGCGCAATCCGTTGCTGTTGCCCGCCCGAAAGCTGGGCCGGGTATTTGTTCTCGCTGCCGGGCAGACCGACAAGCTTGACCAGTTCCTCCACCCGCCGCCGGATTTCAATTCTGGGCGTTTTCCGGTTGACCAGCCCATAGGCCACGTTGTCGGCCACGCTCAGGTTGGGAAACAGCGCATAGCTCTGGAACACGATGCCGTAGTCGCGCTGGGCGGGTGGCAGACGGGAGATGTCTCTCCCCGCCTGGAACACCTCGCCAGCGGTCTGCACCTCCAGCCCGGCAATGATGCGCAGCAAGGTGGTCTTGCCGCAGCCCGACGGCCCGAGGAAGCAGACGAACTCACCCTTGCGGATGCCAAGGTTGATGTCGTGCAACGCGGTGAAGCCGCCAAACGCCTTGTGGACATGCCGCAAATCGAGAAAAAGATCGTGGGTCATGCCGTGCGGGACATTTGAAAAAGGGGGCGACGCTGCCGCCGCACCAACGGGACGGTGGCGGTGGGTCAGCGCTTTTCGGACTTGCTGTTGTAGCGCCGGGTCCATTCGGCCAGAATGCGCTCGCGGTTCTCGGCAGCCCAGCCAAAGTCCATTTTGACGAGGCGTGCCTCGTAGTCCTTGGGCACGTTGGCCAGCGGTGCGGCCACCCCCGGCTGCGCCGTGATGGCGAAGTTCTTGCCGTACAGCAGCATGGCGTCCTTGCTGGAAGCCCAGTCGGCGAGTTTCTTCGCGGCGTCAAGCTTTTTCGTGCCCTTGTGGATGGCAAAGGCCTCCAGATCCCAGCCCAGCCCTTCTTTCGGGAACACCAGATCAATGGGCGCACCCTTGGCCTTGTTGGCGTTGCCGCGGTATTCAAACGAAATGCCGACCACGAATTCGCCCGACGCCGCCATGTTGCAGGGCTTGGAGCCCGAATGCGTGTACTGGGCGATGTTCTCGTGCAGGCCGTCCATGAACTTCCAGCCACCGCCTTTGCCCTTGTCGTCGCCAAACAGCGTGAGCCAGGCCGTCACGTCGAAATAACCGGTGCCGCTGGACGCCGGGTTGGGCATCACCACCTGGCCCTTGTAGACCGGCTTGGTCAGGTCTTTCCAGGTTTCCGGTTTCGGGATATTGCGTTTTTGGGCCTCTACCGTGTTGAAGCAGACCGTGGCCCCCCACACGTCCATGCCAAACCAGGCCGGGACTTTTTTCTTGTCCCGGTACTGGCTCATGATGGCGTCCAGATTGAGGGGCGCATAAGGCTCAAGCATGCCCTGCAGGTCCAGCAGCGCCAGGCTCGAGGCGGCGACGCCCATGACCGCGTCGGCCTGCGGGTTGGCCTTTTCGGCCAGCAGCTTGGCCGTGATCACGCCGGTGGAGTCGCGAACCCATTTGATTTCAATGTCCGGGTTGGATTTGGCGAAGCCATCGGCGTAGGCTTTGAGCTGGTCGGTCTCCAGCGCGGTGTACACCAGCAGTTGGGTTTTCTGGGCCGTAGCCGCCGCCGCAAAGGAAAACAACCCACCCAACACGAGGGTTTTGGCGATCAGGGACAAACGCATCTCTAGCTCCTTCAGGACAAAAGTGGAAATACTGCGACCCAACGGTGACGGTGCAATGACATGCCGACCAGCTTCATCCCCCCTCGACCCCGCACACCTCGCGGTGATTTAACTTCGCGCCCCATTTGTTGTCAATTGTTATTTGTAGATTGTTGACAATTATTTTGTTTGTGCTTCAATCGAGGCGATGAGCGCCGCGCTTCACCCCACCATTGCACTGCTTCAAAGCAGTTCACTCACCACCGTGGTGCAGCAGGAGATCGAGCGCGCCATTCTGGTGGGCGAATACCCTCCGGGCAGCAAATTGATCGAGGCCGCCCTGGCTGAAAAGATGGGCGTCTCACGCGGCCCGGTCCGGGAAGCCTTTCGCATGCTCGACGAAGCGGGCCTGGTCCGCACCGAAAAAAACCGGGGCGTGTTCGTGCGCGACATCCCGATCGACGAGGCCGTGGAGATCTTCGACCTGCGCGCCGCCATGGACGAGCTGGTCGGTCGCCAGCTGGCACAGCACATCACGCCACCGCAGCTCAAGGAGATCAAGGGCCTGGTGGATTCGATGGAAAAAGCCGTCAAGGCCGAAGACGCACACCACTACCACTTGCTCAACCTGCAGTTTCACGACCGCCTGGTCGAGATGGCGGGCAACCGCAAACTCACGGCCATTTACCGCAAGCTCATCAAGGAGCTGTCGCTGTTTCGCCGGCTCAATCTGGCCGACGGCTGGCTGATGCCGATTTCAGCCAACGAGCACCGCCAGATCGTCAAGGCGATTGCCTCGGGCGACGCCGATACCGCGGGCCGCGCCATGTTCGACCATGTGATGGAAAGCAAGGAGCGAACCATCGCCAACGACCTGCGCCGCCAGTCCCGGGCACAGGGCAAAACCTGAGCCGGTCACCCACCGGAAAACCGAACCGTGCTGAACGTCAATCACCGAACCTACAAACTGCCGACCCACCCCACCGTGGTGGTCTGCGTGGACGGCTGCGAGCCCGACTACCTGGGCCAGGCCGTGGCCACCGGCCACATGCCGTGGCTCAAGGCCGCGCTGGCCGCGGGCACCGGGCTGATCGCCGACTGCGTGGTGCCCAGCTTCACCAACCCCAACAACCTGTCGATCGTGACGGGCGTGCCGCCCAGCGTGCATGGCATCTGCGGCAACTACCTGTTTGACACCGAGAGCGGCACCGAGGTCATGATGAACGACCCCAAGTGGCTGCGCGCCCCCACGCTGCTGGCCGCGCTGGCCGACGCCGGCATGGCCGTTGCGGTGATCACGGCCAAGGACAAGCTGCGCAAGTTGCTGGGTCACCAGATGAAGGGCATCTGTTTCTCTTCGGAGAAGGCGGACCAGGTCACGCTGGAAGAAAACGGCATCACCGACGTGCTCGCCCTGGTCGGCAAGCCGGTGCCCAGCGTGTACAGCGCCGACCTTTCGGAGTTCGTGTTCGCGGCGGGCGTCAAGCTCATGCAGACCCGCCGGCCCGATGTGATGTACCTCTCCACCACCGACTACATCCAGCACAAGCACGCCCCCGGCACCGACGGCGCCAACGCGTTCTACCGCATGATGGACGGCTACCTGGCCCAACTCGAAGCCATGGGTTGCGTGATCGCCCTCACGGCCGACCACGGCATGAACGCCAAGGTGGCCATGGACGGCACGCCCGACGTGATCTACCTGCAGGATTGGTTCGACGCCTGGCTGGGTGCCGCCCAGGCCCGCGTGATCCTGCCCATCACCGACCCGTACGTGGTGCACCACGGTGCGCTTGGGTCGTTTGCCACGGTCTATTTGCCGACCGCCGTGGACGTGTCGGCCGCGGTGCAGCGCCTGCAGGGCGTCCGCGGCATCGAACAGGTGCTCACCCGGGCCGGGGCGGCCGAGCGCTTCGAGTTGCCGCCCGACCGCATTGGCGATCTGGTGGTGGTGTCCGAGCGCTCCACTGTCATGGGCACGTCGGCCTCGAAGCACGACCTGTCGGGCCTGGACGCGCCGCTGCGCTCGCACGGCGGCGTGAGCGAGCAGCGTGTGCCCTTGATCGTCAACCGCAAGCTGCCCGGGCTGGCGCTGAACCGTCGGTTCCGCAACTTCGACGCGTTCGACCTGGCCCTCAACCATGCGCAGTGACGCAAGGGGCTCGACATGATCGAACAATTCATCCGGGACCATCAGCTCGACCAGATGCGCATCGCCGGGCGCAAGGTCGGTGCCGATCGCGGTGGCGACCGTGTCATCCACGTGACCAACCCCTACTCGGGACGGGTGATCGGCACGGTGCCCAAGGCCACCCTGGAAGAGGTGCGCGAGGCCTATGCCAGCGCGCATGCTTTTACGCCAACCCTCAGCCGCTATGAGCGCGCCGCCATCCTGCAGCGCGCGGCCGAACTCATCCGCCAACGGCTGGACGAAGTGGCCGCGCTCATCACGGCCGAGGCCGGGCTGTGCTGGAAAGACGCCGTGTACGAGGCCGGGCGTGTGAGCGACGTGCTGCTGTTCGGCGCCAACGAAGTGCTCAAGGACGACGGCCAGATTTTCAGCTGCGACCTCACCCACCATGGCAAGAAAAGACGCGTCTACACCCAGCGCGCGCCGCTGCTGGGCGTGATCACCGCCATCACGCCGTTCAACCATCCGGTGAACCAGGTGGCGCACAAGGTGGTGCCCGCCATTGCCACCAACAACCGCATGGTGCTCAAGCCGTCCGAAAAGGTGCCGTTCTCGGCCCTCCTGTTCGCCGACATCCTGTACCAGGCCGGCCTGCCGCCCGAGATGCTCAGCGTGATCACCGGCGACCCGAAGGAAATCGCCGATGAACTGATCACCCACCCGCAGGTCGATCTGGTGACGTTCACCGGTGGCGTGGCCATCGGCAAGTACATCGCGCGCACCGCCGGGTACCGCCGCCTGGTGCTGGAACTGGGCGGCAACGACCCGATCATCGTCATGGAAGACGCCGACCTGGACGAAGCCTCCACGCTCGCGGTGCAGGGCAGCTACAAGAACTCGGGCCAGCGCTGCACCGCCGTCAAGCGCATGCTGGTGCATGAGGCCGTGGCCGACCGGTTTGTCGAACAGCTGGTCGAGAAAACCCGCGCCTGGAAGTTCGGCGACCCGATGGACCCGTCCAACGACATGGGCACGGTGATCGACGAGCCCGCGGCCCGGTCATTCGAGGCGCGCGTCCACGAAGCGGTGGCGCAGGGCGCGAAGCTGCTCGCGGGCAACCAGCGCAGCGGCGCCTTGTACGCCCCCACGGTGCTGGACCATGTGGACCCGCGCATGACCGTGGTGCGCGAAGAAACCTTCGGCCCGGTGTCGCCGGTCATCCGGTTTCGCGACATCGACGAGGCCATCCGCATTGCCAACGGCACGGCGTACGGCCTGTCCAGTTCGGTGTGCACCAACCGGCTCGACCACATCACGCGCTTCATCAGCGAACTGCAGGTGGGTTCGGTCAATGTGCGGGAGGTGCCCGGCTACCGGCTGGAGCTGACGCCGTTTGGCGGCATCAAGGACTCGGGGCTGGGCTACAAGGAGGGGGTGCAGGAGGCCATGAAAAGCTTCACCAACCTCAAGACCTATTCCCTGCCCTGGGGGTGAAGCGACCATGGCGCTGACCTTGCCCGACATCGAACAGCTTTTCGCCCAGCGCGGCGCCGAGCAATACACCGGCGAACCCGTCACGCAGTTGGCGCACGCGCTGCAGACCGCCGCACTGGGCGAGGCCGAAGGCGCCAGCGATGCCCTGGTGACCGCGGCCCTGTTGCACGACCTGGGCCACCTGCTGCACGAGCTCGGCGACACCCCCACGGCGCGCGGCATCGACGACCTTCACCAATACCGGGCGCTGCCCTTCCTGCGCGGGCTGTTCGCCGAACCGGTGCTGGGTGCGATCCGCCTGCACGTGGACGCCAAGCGTTACCTGTGCGCGACGCGGCCCGGCTACCTGGCCGCGCTGTCCGACGACTCGAAGCGCTCGCTGGCGCTGCAGGGTGGCGTTTTCACACCGGCCGAAGCGGCAGCGTTCATGGCCCAAGCCGGTGCCGACGGCGCCGTGCGCCTGCGCATCTGGGACGATCAGGCCAAGACCGCGGGGCTGGCCACGCCGCCGCTGGCCCACTTTCTGGCGCGGGCGGCGCGCTGCGCCCACGCGCCACCCACCGGCGCTGCCGCATGAGCCTGACCTGGCCCATCGTGGCCGCCGTGCTGTTCGGCGCCCTGCTGCACGCGAGCTGGAATGCGCTGGTCAAATCGAGCGCCGACAAGGCGCTCGACACCGCCCTGATCCACCTGCTGGGTTCGCTCATTGCCATCCCGCTGGTGCTGTGGCTGGGCTGGCCGCGGGCCGAGGCCTGGCCCTACATCCTGGCGTCGGTCACCATCCACATTGCCTATTACATCGCGCTCACCGGGGCCTACAAGCACGGCGACCTGGGCCTGACCTACCCGCTGATGCGCGGCACCGCGCCGCTGCTGGTGGCCCTGTCGGCCACGCTGACGGTGGGCGAGCACCTCTCGCCGCTGGCATGGGCCGGGGTGCTGGGCATCAGCTGCGGCGTGTTGGCGCTGGGCCTGTCGCGCCACGCCATCGACTCGCCGCGGGCCGTGGCCTTTGCGCTGAGCAACGCGGTGGTGATCGCCATCTACACCGTGGTGGACGCGCTGGGCGCGCGCACCTCGGGCGATGCGCTGCGCTACGTGGCGGCCCTGTTCGTGCTTGACGGCTGGCCGTTCGCGTTGATCGTGTTCATGCGGCGCGGCGGCGCGGTGGCGTGGCCCTACGCCCGCCGCCGCTGGCCGGTGGCCGCGGGGGCGGCGCTGGCGTCGCTCGGCTCGTATGGCATTGCGCTGTGGGCCATGACGCGTGCACCCGTGGCCACGGTGGCGGCGCTGCGGGAAACTTCGGTGCTGTTTGCGGTGTTGCTGGGCAGCTGGTTCTTGAAGGAAGCCTTCACGCTGCGCCGCGCCATTGGCACCGGCGCGATCGTGGCCGGCGTGATGGCCTTGCGGCTCGGATGACGCCCCCGCCTCATGGAGGAAAGAAAAGGCCATGGATCCCGTGCAGCTTCCCACCCATGTGCAGACCGTGATCGTGGGCGGCGGCATCGCCGGGTGCTCCACGGCCTACCACCTCGCCAAGCTGGGCCGCACCGACGTGCTGCTGCTCGAGCAGGGCCAGCTCACCTGCGGCACCACCTGGCACGCGGCCGGGCTGATCGGCCAGATGCGGCCCAACCGCACCATGACCGCCATGAGCAAGTACGGCATCGAGCTGTACGCCACGCTCGAGCAGGAAACCGGCCTGGCCACCGGCTGGAAGCGCTGCGGCAGCGTCAACGTGGCGCGCACGCCCGAACGCCTCAAGGTGTTGCGCAAGCAGCGGGCCATGGCGCACAGTTTTGGCGTGGAATGCCACGAGATTTCTCCCTCCGAAGCCGGTGACAAATACCCGGTGATGCGCACCGACGACCTGGCCGGGGCCATCTGGCTGCCCGGTGACGGCAAGGCCAATCCGGCCGACCTGTGCATGTCGCTGGCCAAGGGCGCGCGCAACCGCGGCGTGAAGATGGCCGAAGGCGTGGAGGTCACCAGCGTGATCATCGAGCACGGCCGCGCGGTGGGCGTGCGCACGACCCAGGGCGAGGTGCGCTGCGAGGTGGTGGTCAACTGCGCGGGCCAGTGGGCGCGGCAGTTTGGCCTGCTCGCGGGCGTGAACGTGCCGCTGTACCCGGCCGAGCACTTCTACATCGTCACCGGCAAGATCGACGGCGTGCACCCCATGCTGCCCGTCATGCGCGACCCCGACGGCTACATCTATTACAAGGAAGAAGTGGGCGGCCTGCTCATGGGCGGCTTCGAGCCCAGGGCCAAGCCGTGGCGCCTGGAGCCGATCCCGTCGACCTTCCAGTTCCAGCTGCTCGACGAAGACTGGGACCAGTTCGAAGTCCTCATGACGAACGCGATGCACCGCACGCCGTGCCTGGAGACGGCCGAGATCAAGATGCTGCTCAATGGCCCCGAGAGCTTCACGCCCGACGGCAACTTCATCCTGGGCGAGGCGCCCGAATGCGCCAACTACTTTGTCTGCGCCGGGTTCAATTCTGCGGGCATTGCCAACAGCGGCGGCGCCGGCCGCCTGATGGCCGAATGGATCGTGCAGGGCGAGGCCAGCACCGACCTGTGGGACGTGGACATCCGCCGCTTTGGCCGGTTCACCGGCAACCGCCAGGCGCTGGCCGAACGCACCGGTGAAACCCTGGGCCTGCACTACGCCATGCGCTGGCCACGCCAGGAGCTGGAAACCGGGCGGCCGCTGCGCACCTCGCCGCTGTACGACCTGCTGAAGGCCAAAGGCGCCGAGTTCGGCAGCAAGAACGGTTGGGAACGCGCCAACTACTTCAAACCCGACGGTGCGGTGCGACCCGCCGACACGCTGGACACGCCCGGCTGGCTGCCCTGGGTGATCGCAGAGCAGCGGGCCACCCGCGAAGCCGTGGCGCTGTACGACCAGACGTCGTTCAGCAAGCTGCTGCTGCAGGGCCGCGACGCGTTGCCAGTGCTGCAACGCCTGTGCGCCAACGAGATGGACGTGCCGGTGGACAAGATGGTGTACACCGCCATGCTCAACGCGCGCGGCGGTTTCGAGAGCGACCTGACCGTCATCCGGCAGGCCGCCGACCGCTTCCTGATCGTCACCGGCTCGGCCCAGGCCGCGCGCGACGCGCACTGGATCACGCGGCACATCGCGCCCGACGCGCACGCGGTGCTGACCGACGTGTCGGCCCTGTACAGCGTGCTCTCGGTCATGGGGCCGAATGCGGGCGCGCTGCTGGCCCGCGTCAGCCCCGACGACCTGTCGGCCGCGGCCTGCCCGTTTTCATGGACCCGCGAGATCGACCTGGGCCACGCCCGCGTGCGCGCCGCGCGCATGAGCTACGTGGGCGGGCCGGGCTTTGAGCTGTATGTGCCCATCGAGATGGCGCGCCATGTGTACCTGGCGCTGCACGCTGCCGGGGCCGATCTGGGCCTGAAGGACGCCGGCTACTACGCACTGGACGCCCTGCGCATCGAAATGGGCCGCCGCGCCTGGGGGGCCGAACTGGGCCCGGACGAAACCCCCTGGGAGGCCGGGTTGGCGTTTTCGGTGCGGCTGGACCAACCCGCCGATTTCATCGGCAAGGCCGCGTTGCGGGCCAGCCGCGCGGCGCCGCTGCGCAAGAAGCTGGTGACCGTCGTGCTGGACGACCCGGCCGTGTACCTGTGGGGCTGCGAGACCTTGCAGGTCGATGGCACGGCCGTGGGCGAGCTGTCGTCGGCCGGCTGGAGCCCGCGCGCCGGCGCCTGCGTGGCCCTGGCCTATGTGCGCGGGACACCGGCGGCGCAAGCGCATGCGGGCACCGCCGCCACGGTGCTGCTCTGGGGCCAGCCCCACGCTGCGCGGCTGTTTGATCGGTGGCCGCTACCGGCCTGAAATACTACTATTTAAATAGCAAACTATGACCATTTGACGGGGGCTAACGGTCGATTTCATTGATATTTTGTGGGCGCCGTGTCACCACGGCCCACCCCGCCAGCAGCCACAGCCCCAGGCCCCACAGCCATCCGGTGGCGCCACCGCCACTAGCCACGGGCGCCACTGCCGTCACGGTCACGACGTCGTCGCCGGTTGCACCGGCGCTGTCGGTCACCACCAGTTTGAAGACGTAGCTGCCTTCCGCGTTGGGCAGCGTGACCGTGGCCACGTCGCCATTGGCGTTTTGCAGGCTGGCCGCCGCGCCCGACACCTGGCTCCACAGGTAGCCGGTGAGGTTCGCGCCCGGCACGGCCACGCTGGCGCGGCCGTCGAGCGTGACCACCCCACCTGGCAAGGCCGTGCCCACCGGCGCGATCAACGCCGCGGGGCCCTCGGCCAGCTGCACAGAGACCGCCGCGTCCAGCAGGCCCGCGCCGCAGGTGGCCGTGGTGCAGTTGCAGGCGAGATTGGTCGCGGCCGTGGCGTCGCACACAGGCAGCGCCGGATCGAAGACATGGGGCCGCGCGCCGGCGCGCAGGCGCGCCACCAGCTGCGAGGGCGTGAGCGCCGGGTTGACCGACAACATCAGTGCCGCCACCCCCGCCGCCATGGGCGCCGAGAAGCTGGTGCCCGCCTTGTAGCCGAAGGCGTCGGTCACCGGGCCCTGGGTGCCAGAATTGTTCAGACCCCAAATGGGTGGCGACAGCGGCAATGGATCCTTGGGTCCCGGGCCCCCGGGCGCCATCAGGCCCATGGTCGGCCCCCAGCTCGAATACGACGCCTTGGCGCCGCTTTGCGCCACGGCGCCCACGGCCAGCACTTTCTGGCAATCGGCCGGGCGCTGCAAGGCGCCCGAACTGTTGCCCGCGGCCACCACCAGCAACGAACCCGCCGCCGTGATGTCGTTGATGGCCGACTGGTATTCCGGGGTGCAGGGCCCGTCGCCGCCAAAGCTCAGGTTGATCACGCGGGCCGGGTTGGCGTTGACGGGGGCCCCCGCCACTGCGAGCCCGGCGGCCCAGCGCATGCCCTCCAGCAGGTCGCCCAGGAAGGCGCCACACTTGCCCGCCACGCGCACGGGCAGCACCTTGGGCACCCAGCCGATGGCGGCGATGCCCAGGGCGTTGTCGGTGAGCGCCCCGAGTTGCCCCGCGATGAAGGTGCCGTGCCAGGAGCTGACGCCGACGTCGCACAGGCCCGCATCCACCAGCTGCTGTACCGGCGCCGGGTTGCCGGTGGACGTCACCCAATCCCCCGGATCGGACGGATCGGCGTCGCGGCCGTCGCCATCGCCCGCAAACTCGACCTCGCTCACAAAATCGTAGCTCGGCCACAGCCGCCCGGCCAGTTCGGGGTGCTGCCCGCGCACGCCGGTGTCGAGCACGGCCACGGTCAGGTTGGCGCTGCCGGTGGTGCGGTCCCAGGCCAGCTCGGCATTGATGGCCGCGGCGCCGCCGGTCAGCGGCGGCTGCAGGTACCACTGCTTGGTGAGGTAATCCGGGTCGGTCGGCACGGCCAGGCGCTTCATGAGCACGTCGGGTTCGACCGACTCCACCTCGGGGTGCAGGCGCATGCGGCGCAAGGCGTTGTCGAGCGTCGCGCCATGCTGCATCTGGGCAAAGCGCATCAGGCGCGATTGCGGGCCCAGAGGCCGCTGGTCGCGCATGGCCACGCCCGCGCCCTGGGCAACGCGGGTCAGCCGTTCGCGGGCGGCGGTTTCGGCGCGGGCGCGGCGCGCGGCGGGGGTGGCGTCCGGCCCGGCCTGGGCGGGGGCGGTGGCAGCGATGGGTTCTTGCGGCTTGAGGCGCACGATCAGGCCACGCGCCCACGGCGTGGCGGG
>PHCI01000003.1:0-227596 GCA_002842205.1 Betaproteobacteria bacterium HGW-Betaproteobacteria-3
CGAGCTGCCACAACGGCTCCACGGCGACGGGCAAGGCTGGCACCCATATTCCCGTGGGCGCGACCAACTGCATCAGTTGCCACACCACCACCACCTGGAGGCCCAGCCGCTTCAACCACACGCAAGTCACCGTGGTCAACCAGTGCTCGACCTGTCACAGCGGCGCGTTCCCGCCAGCCGATGGACGATCGGTCAGCCATATTCCCTACCAGACCCTGACTGGGGTGGCCATTACCAACTGCGACAGCTGCCACAAAGGCGGGTTTGCAGCGTGGACGCCAGCGCGCTTTCACAGCAATGTGTCGGTGAGCACGCAGTGCGCGAGCTGCCATAACGGCAGCTACCCTCCGGCAGTCGCCAAACCCAACACGCCGACACACGTGGGTGTGACGACCTGCGAAAGCTGTCACCGTTCGACGTCCAGTTGGTTGACGGTGGTGTTCGCGCACTCGCCCGCCAACGCGGTGGGCACCGGAACCTGTGACACCTGCCACAACGGGACCACCGCGAAAGGCAAGACGCCCACGCACATTCCGGTCACGACGGGCGTGGCCAAGTGCGATTCGTGCCACCGCTCGCAAACGAGTTTTGCCACGGCGGTCACCATGAACCACACAGTGGTCTCCACCGCCACCTGCAAGTCCTGCCACAACGGGAGCTATGTGTCGCAGGGGACCACGGGGGCCTTGGCAAAGCCCGCCAATCACATCCCGGAAATCCAGTTGCTCAATGGGGCGTCCATGGACTGCAATGCCTGTCATACGAGCACGACAAGCTGGGGCTCGATGCGCATGAATCACAACGCAAGCCTGGGCGGCGGGGCCGGTTGGTGCAAGGCGTGTCATGCAACCGGAACGAACTTTCTGGGCAGCATGGAAAAGAAATCGCCCACACACAAGACGACCAATCCGCCCGCAACGGATTGCTCCAACTCTGGGTGTCACCGACCTTTGGGGAACAAGGGCGCTGCTTATACGAAATGGGATTGAGGGCGTGCGGCTGCCGGAGTGGGCTGAGCGCCGGAGCTGGCGACAGCGCCAGCCTTGTTGAGGCGGGTGCCGTCTGCGCAAGGGTGGCATCACGATATTCGAACATCAAAAAATCATGACGAAATTCATTCAACGGGTGGGGGTGGCGCTGGCGTTTCTGCTGGCGTCGATGGTGGCCAATGCGCAATTGATTGACGACATCGAATTGCGGCAGGAGGGCGCGGATGCCGTGATTCAGATCAAATTCATCACGGCGATCCAGTACCGGCGGCCTGTCGCCTCCAGGGCGGGCGATCTGGTACAGGTTTTCTATGATGTTCTGCCAACGCGCGACCGGCTCAGTCTGGCGCCGGGTGAGCGACGTGTCGTGGGCGGTGCCGCCAACATGCCCGAAATCGCCATCAGTGATGAGGCGGTGAACACGCAAAACCGCAACCGCAAGCTGGTTCTGCGTTTTTCGAAGCCGATACCCTATAAGGTGCGTGCGGGGCGAGGGAATCGCAGCATTGAGGTCGTGCTGACTGGGCTGGGGGAAGCCGTGCGCGCCGTGGCCGTGATCAAGCCGGGCGTGATTGCGGATTCGGAACGACGTTTCATCATCACGCTACAGAGTTCAGAGGATCCGGGGCGCCAGCTTGCAGCATCGGTGCCGGCGCAGTTGCAGGAGTACCAAACATTTACGGCGCGCCGTATTGTGAATGGCAAGTCCGTCTATGAAACGAATATTGGATATTTTGCAACCTCCAGGGAGGCCCAAAAGGCGTTGACCTTACTGCGGCCACGCTTCCCGGAAGCGGTCGTCGTCGCAACCCAACCGGGGACCGGCCAGGATCAGCAACCCAAGTTGGCACAAGGTGCGACAGCGCCGCAAACCGAAGCCGCTGCCGCCGCGCTGCTGTCCAATGCCCAGGCGGCTTTTGAACGGGGCGAATTCGCAGCGGCGCTGGAACCCCTGAACCAGTTGTTGAACCTGCCGCCGACGCAATCCTCCCGCAAAGCGCAGGAGCTGGTTGGCCAGGCCCGACTCAAGCTGGGGGACACCAACCGGGCCCGCGCTGAATTCGAGCAATTTCTCGCGCTGTACCCGAGTGGCGACGACAGCGCCCGCGTGCGGCAATTGCTCGAAACCCTGCCCAAAGCCACCGCTGCGGCGCCTGTGGAGGCGCCCAAGTCGCCGCCGGGCGTCTGGAGTGGTTCTGTGTCGGGCTTTTATTTTGGCGGGCAGTCCAAGGTGCGCAACCAGGAGTTTCAGGACTCACCCATCAGCGGCCTGCCCGAGCTTCTGAGCGACAACACCCTGTCCGGCACCGATCAAAGTCAGGTGCTGACCAACGTTGATCTGAACTGGCGCAAACGAGATGCGAACAGCGATACGCGGTTTGTATTCCGCGATGGCTATACCAAAGACCTTCGCACGGACGGTCGGAACCGGAATCGGCTCACTTCCCTGTATGTGGACCACCGGTCTTTCGTGAACG
The DNA here is from genome assembly GCA_002842205.1 of Betaproteobacteria bacterium HGW-Betaproteobacteria-3. Taxonomy (GTDB): domain Bacteria; phylum Pseudomonadota; class Gammaproteobacteria; order Burkholderiales; family Burkholderiaceae_C; genus PHCI01. Next base: position 2,468 of record PHCI01000003.1, read on the forward strand.
GCACCAGCATTCGCCTGGGGCGGCAGTCCCCGACGGGCGCCGGGGTGTTGTACCGTTTTGACGGCGCGCAGGCCGGGTATGTCTTTGCGCCCAAATGGAAGATCAATGTGGTCGGGGGCAAACCCACCGACGACCTGCTGGACACCAATCGTCATTTTTATGGATTCTCGATCGATTCCGAGGCACTGACCAAGGAGATCAGCGGCAACCTTTACTTCAACCAGCAAATCATTGACGGTCTGGTGGACCGCCGCGCCGTTGGCACCGAGCTGCGGTACTTCAGTGGCGGCGTGTCCGCATTCGGACAACTGGACTACGACACCAAGGCACAGGCCGTCAACATCGCCTCGCTTCAGGGCACATGGCAATTGCCGGACACCACCGTGTTCAACCTGCTGTACGACCGCCGCGCCACGCCGATCCTGTCGTTGGGCAATATCCTGTTTTTCCAGGATCCGTCGCTGACCACGACCGCGCGCAAGGTGTCCGATCTGTTGGGCACCACCCCGCTGAGCACGCTTCGCAGCCAGGTCAAAGGCATCACGGCGTACCAGCAGCAGGGGTTGATCGGGGTGACCACGCCGGTCAGCCGGAACTGGCAGGTTGGCGGAGATGTGCGGCTGACCAGCGTTGGCAAGGTCAATCCCGTGCCCATCATCCTTCCGAACGGTCAGCCCAGTACCGGCAACCAATGGAGTCTGGGCACCCAGCTGATCGGCACCAACATTTACTCGGCGCGCGACACCCACGTATTCAATGTCACCCATCTCCGGGGGCCAACTTTCCATGGCACCCTGCTGTCCTACAATAACCTGACGAGCCTTGGCCCCAAATGGCAGCTGGAGCCCTCATTGCGTTATTACACGCAAAATGACAATACCGACACCACCACCTCGCGTACGGCACCCGGGCTGCGTCTGACCTATCGCGTCCTGCAGCAAGTGACCCTCGAATCCGAACTGTCCTATGAGCGTTCCAAAACGACCTCTGCCACCCGCAATGAAACCGCTGACCGGGTGTTCTACTTCGTCGGGGGGCGCTACGACTTCTGAAGCGGGCGATACGGCGCTGATGATCGTCCGGGCGTTGGCCTGTCGCCGTGGAAACGAGTGGCTGTTCGAGAATCTTGATTTTTCGGTGGGACGCTCGGGCTGCGTCTGGTTGCGCGGCCACAATGGCTCGGGCAAGACCTCCCTGCTGCGCGTGGTGGCGGGCTTGTCACGTCCTGATCGTGGAACGGTGCAGTTTTTGCGCCGCACCATCGACGAAAGCGAGCCTGATGCGGCCAGCTGCGTGTACATCGGACATGCCAATGGGCTCAAGGACGACCTGACGGTTTTCGAGTCGCTGCAGTTTCTGGCCCGCCTGCATGGGCGTCCGGCGGCGGTGACTGACATGGATGGCGCGCTGCAGCGCCTGGGGATGAGTCATCGCCGCAACGCCTTTGTCCGGACCTTGTCGCAGGGCCAGCGCCGTCGTGTCGCGCTGGCACGCCTGGCCCTGGAGACCGCGCCCACGCTGTGGGTGCTGGACGAACCCTATGATGCGCTCGACGCCTCGGGCATTGATGTGGTGGACGACATGCTGGTCGGGCACCTGGCGCGCGGGGGGGGTGTTTTGCTGACGTCGCACCTGCCCCTGGGGCCCAAAGCACCTCGGGCCGATGTGCTGGAGCTGGTCCGGAGTCCCAGGCCATGACGACGAACGGTTTCATGCTGCTGGCCGCGCGCGACCTTCGCCTTGCAGGGCGCAGGCGCCTGGAGGCGCTGTTGCCCGTGGTGTTTTTTGTGGTGGCGGCCAGCCTGTTCCCGCTGGGAGTGGGGCCGGAGGCGCAAATGCTCCGGCAGATCGCCCCTGGCGTGGTGTGGGTGTGTGCCCTGCTGGCGGCGATGATGTCGCTGGGCACGCTTTACACGTCAGATTACGCCGACGGCTCCCTGGAGCAGATGCTGCTGGCGCCAAGGTCGGCCGTCATGCTGACGGCTGGCAAGGCCTTGGCCCACTGGGTGTTGACCGGGGTGCCGTTGATCATTGCCACACCCCTGCTGGGGCTTTTGTTCGGCATGTCGGGCGACGCCATTGCGACACTCACGTGGAGTCTGTTGCTGGGGACCCCGGTGCTCAGTCTGCTGGGCAGTGTCGGCTCGGCCCTGACGCTGGGTTTGCGCAGCGGTGGCGTGCTGATTCTCCTGCTGGTGTTGCCGCTGTGCATCCCGGTGCTGATCTTCGGTGCGGGGGCGGCCGTGGCGGTCGATTCCGGGCTGTCGGCGCAGGCTTACCTGTCGCTGATGGGCGCCTTGCTGTTGTTGACGGCCTTGGGCGCGCCTTTGGCGGCTGCGGCAGCATTGCGGATATCGGTCGCTTGAGCAAGCCTCTGGCCGAATGAAAAGGTGATTTGAACTATGACAAAAGTGCCTATACGGCTGTTCACGTTTGCAGCGCCATCACGGTTTTACGGGCTGGCAGGGGCGTTGGTGCCCTGGTTCTGGGCCGTCGCCATCGCATTTGCGGTGGCAGGGCTCTACATGGGGTTTTTCGTGGCGCCAACCGACGCCACCCAAGGCGATGCCTACCGCGTCATCTTCATCCACGTGCCGGCCGCCTGGATGTCGATGCTGCTCTATCTGGTCATGGCGGGCTGGGCCGTCATTGGCTGGGCGTTCAATGCCCGCCTCGCGTCGATGGTGGCGCGTGCCGTGGCGCCCACCGGGGCAATGTTCACCTTCATTGCGCTGTGGACGGGGGCGTTGTGGGGCAAACCGACCTGGGGCACCTGGTGGGTCTGGGACGCGCGTCTGACGTCCGAACTCATTCTGCTGTTTCTTTATCTGGGTTACATCGCCCTGGTCGAGGCCATTGACGACACGCGCCGGGCCGATCACGCGGGGGCGCTTCTTGCCCTGGTGGGCGCGGTCAACGTGCCCATCATCTACTTTTCGGTCCGCTGGTGGAACACGTTGCACCAGGGCGCCACCATCAGCATGACGGCCGCGCCCAAGATGGCTGCCACCATGCTCAACGCCATGCTGCTCATGACCATTGCCTGCTGGGCCTATGCCTTCGCCGTGATTTTCATGCGCACCCGTGCCATCGTGCTCGAGCGCGAACGCGAGACCGACTGGGTTCGCGCGCTGGGCCGCCCGTCAACCGGAGGTGCGCGATGAACTGGAACAGTGCCAGTGAGTTTTTTGCCATGGGCGGGTACGGCCTGTACGTGTGGGGCTCATACGCCGTGACCGCCATTTTCATGCTGATCGAACCGGTACTCGCCCGACGGCGGCATCGGGCCGCGCTGGACGACGCTGCGTCGTTTTCCCAACAGGAGATTTCCCGATGAAACCCAGACACAAACGCATGGCGATTGCCGGGGGCGTGGTCGCCGTCATTGGCGTGGCGGCGGCACTCGTGCTCAACGCCTTTCAGAGCAACCTCGTTTTCTTTTATTCCCCGTCCCAGATTGCCTCCAAGGAGGCGCCCACGGGGCGTACGTTCCGCCTCGGTGGTCTGGTGGAGGCGGGCAGCGTCAAGCGCGATGGCGTGATGGTGAATTTCGTGGTGACCGACACGGCCAAATCCGTGCCGGTACGCTACTCGGGCATCCTGCCGGACCTGTTCAAGGAGGGCAAGGGCGTGGTGGCCCAAGGGCAGTTGCATGATGGTGTGTTTGAGGCGCGCGAAGTTCTCGCCAAGCATGACGAAAACTACATGCCCCCGGAGGCCGCCGAGGCCTTGAAACAGGCGGCGCAACCCAACGGCAAGATGGCCGACTCACTGGTGATGGAGAAAAAGCCATGATTCCTGAAATTGGTCATTTTGTGTTGTGGCTGGCGTTGGGCGTGGCCGCCATCCTGGGCACCTTGCCGATGGTCGGGGCCGCCCGCGGCGACCGCGAATGGATGGCGCTGGCGCGGCCTGGCGCCAAGGCCCTGTTTGTGCTGATCGTCATTGCGTTCGGTTGCCTGGTGGCCTCGTTCGTCCGGAACGATTTCACCGTGTTGAACGTCGCCACCAATTCCAATTCGGCCCTGCCGCTGCAGTACCGGATTGCCGCGTCCTGGGGCAGCCATGAGGGTTCGTTGTTGCTGTGGGTGTTCATGCTCAGCCTCTGGACTGTGGCGGTGGCGCGTTTCAGCCGCAACCTGCCCCTGCCGGTCATCGCCCGCACGCTGGCCGTCATGGGCTTGATCAGCGTGGGCTTCCTGCTGTTCATGCTGTTGACGTCCAACCCGTTCGAGCGCCTGTTTCCCGCTCCCATGGACGGCCGCGACCTCAATCCCCTGCTGCAGGACCCCGGCATGGTGTTCCACCCGCCGTTGCTCTACATGGGCTATGTGGGCTTCTCGGTGGCGTTTGCCTTTGCCACGGCGGCGTTGATCGGCGGTAACCTGGACGCGCAATGGGCCCGCTGGACCCGCCCCTGGACCACGGTGGCATGGATGTTCCTGACCATCGGCATTGCGCTGGGCAGCTGGTGGGCCTATTACGAACTCGGGTGGGGCGGCTGGTGGTTCTGGGACCCGGTCGAGAACGCGTCGTTCATGCCCTGGCTTGTCGGTACCGCGCTGATCCACTCGCTGGCCGTCACTGAAAAGCGTGGCAGCTTCAAGGCCTGGACGGTCATGCTGGCCATCATGGCGTTTTCACTGTCGCTGCTGGGGACGTTCCTGGTGCGCTCGGGCGTGCTGTCGTCGGTGCATGCGTTTGCCACCGACCCGCGCCGCGGCCTGTTCATTCTGGCGTTTTTGACGGTGGTGATCGGGGCTTCGCTGACCCTGTTTGCCTGGCGGGCGCCCAAGATTGGTCTGGGCGCGCGGTTCGCGCTGTGGTCCAAAGAGTCGGCGCTGCTGGCCAACAACGTGTTGCTGGTGGTGGCCATGGGCGCGGTGCTGCTGGGCACCCTGTACCCCTTGCTGCTGGACGCACTGGGCCTGGGTAAGATTTCGGTCGGGCCGCCGTACTTTGACACCGTGTTCATGCCACTGATGGCACCGGCGATCTTCCTCATGGGGGTGGGTCCGCTCGCGCGCTGGAAACAGGCCGAGTTGCCCGACCTGGCACGGCGGCTGCGCTGGGCACTGGGGGTGTCGGTGGTGGGCGCGCTCGCCACGGGGCTGATCGCAGGCAAGATCTCCTGGGTCGCCACGCTGGGCCTTTTGATGACGTTCTGGATCGTGGCGTCGGTCGCCACCGATTTCTGGGAGCATGTACGCCCCCACGGCGCCCCACTGAGCGAGGTGCCGCGGCGTGCGCGCCAGTTGCCGCGGGCGCTGGTGGGCATGATGCTGGCGCACCTGGGCGTGGCGGTGTTCTGCTTTGGCGTCACCATGGTCAAGACCTACGAAGTCGAACGTGATGTGAAGATGGAACTGGGTGACTCCACCACGGTCAACGGCTACACCTTCACCTTCCGCGGCACGCGTGAAATCACGGGGCCCAACTACACGGCCGTGCGCGGGCTGATCGAGGTCAGCGAGGGCGGCAAACGGCTGCGTGACATGCACCCCGAAAAACGGGTGTATCGCGTCCAGCAGAATCCGATGACCGAAGCCGCCATTGCCACTGGCGTGACGCGCGATCTTTATGTCTCCCTGGGCGAGCCGGTGGAGGGCAGTGGCGCCTGGATCGTGCGGGTGTACGTCAAACCCTTTGTGGACTGGATCTGGGGTGGTGCGCTGCTGATGGCGCTGGGCGGTGGCCTGGCGGTGGCAGACCGCCGCTACCGCGTCAAGGCGCGCAGCGAGCAAACGGCTGGGGCCTTGTCACCGACGGGAGCCGCGGCATGAAGCAACTGCGTTTTCTGATTCCGCTGGCGATCTTTCTGGGTCTGGTGTGGTTTCTGGCGGCCGGGCTGAAGCTCGACCCGAAGGAAGTCCCCTCGCCGTTGATCAACAAGTCCGCACCGCAATTCCAGTTGACGCGGCTGGACGATGCGACCCAGACCATCCGGCGCGACGACCTGCTGGGCAAGGTCTGGGTGCTCAACGTCTGGGCCTCATGGTGTGTGGCCTGCCGGGAAGAGCATCCGCTGCTGGTGGAATTTGCCAGGCAAAAGCTGGTGCCCATCTACGGCCTGAATTACAAGGACGACCGCAATGCGGGCCAGCAATGGCTGGCACGCTTTGGCAATCCGTATGACGCTTCGTTGTTTGATTCGGACGGCCGCGTTGGTATCGACTGGGGGGTGTATGGCGTGCCCGAAACCTTCCTCATTGACAAGCAGGGCGTGATCCGATTCAAGCAGATCGGCCCCCTGACGCCTGAGGCCATCCGGACCCAGCTTGAACCGCTTGTGAGGCAACTCAATGGCTAAGTGGCTGCTTGCATGCTGGATGGCACTGGCGCTGGTCACTGCGTCGGCCAAGGAAGCCGCGCCAGTGGCCAACGACCCGGTGCTGGAGGCCCGGATGCTCAAGCTCACCGCCGAGCTGCGCTGCCTGGTGTGCCAGAACCAGACGATTGCCGATTCGCACGCGGATCTGGCCGTGGACTTGCGCAACCAGGTTCGCGAAATGCTGCGGCGTGGCGACAGCGATCGTCAGATTCTCGATTACATGACGGCCCGTTACGGCGACTTTGTGCTGTACCGTCCCCCCGTCAAGGCCACGACGGCCATCCTGTGGTTCGGGCCGGGCCTGCTGCTGGTGGCCGGGCTGGCCACGCTGGTGCTGGTGTTGCGCAAGCGCAGCCGCATGGCCCCTGAAATGTTCGATCCTGACGAAGACGACGCTCCCGGCGCCGAAGGCGACGGCCAGCATCCCACCCGCGCGGCTTGACCGCACGCCCCACTGATTGACGAAAGCCCCATGGACCAAGACCTTTCTGCCCTTCGACGACAGCTTGTGCAGCTCAAGGAGTTGCACGACTCCGGGGCACTGTCAGCCCAGCAATTCGATGAAAGTCGCATGCGACTGGAAAAGCGGATCGTCGAACTTGTGATGAGCGGCGCGACCGATGGACCGGTTGCAGCGGCCTCTTCCCCCGTGCCATCGGTTGCGGCCAGTGCTGCGGCCCCGACGGCTCCCGCGCCGTCGGCAGCGATTTCCCAGGCGCCGCACGGAGATGCCGCCAAGCCTTCCGGTCGGTTACTGGCCCTTTTGGCGGGCGTCGTGCTGGTCGTGGCGGCGGCCGGGTACTGGTGGATCGGATCGCCCGCACAGTTCGGGGCGGACGTCGCGGGCGCGCCTGCCGGGGGCGACACGGCCGCCACCGGCAACAACCCGCAGCACGCCACCAGTGCCGAGCAGATTGCGGCCATGGTGGACAAACTGGCCGCGCGCATGAAAGAGCAGCCCGACGATCCCGAGGGCTGGGCCATGCTGGCGCGCTCCTACACCGTTCTGGGCCGCCATGCCGAAGCGCTCACGGCGTATGAGAAAGCCGTCAAGCTCCGGAACGACGATGCGCAACTCCTCGCCGACTACGCTGATTCCCTGGCCGTCGCGAACAACCGCCAGCTTGCGGGTGAACCGATCAAGATCATCGAGAAAGCCCTGAAGCTGGACCCGCGCAACGTCAAGGCGCTGGCGCTGGCCGGAACGTACGCCTTCACCCAGAAGGATTACGCTGGCGCCGTCAAGCACTGGGAGCAGGTGGTTCAGCTGGGGTCCGCGGACAGCGGGTATGTGCAGCAGATCCAGGCGGCACTGGCCGAGGCGCGGCAACTGGCCGGGCTGCCCGCTGAGCCTGGCAAGCTGGCCGCCGCTGCGACGCCAGCCACCGCACCGGCTGCGCCGTCGGCCCTGGCGGCGGGCCAGTCGGTCAGCGGCACGGTGGTGTTGGCCCCGGCGCTGGCCAAGCTGGCCGGTCCGGACGACACGGTGTTCATCTTTGCACGCGCAGCCAATGGGGGGCGCATGCCGCTGGCCATCCTGCGCAAGCAGGTGCGCGACCTGCCGATCCAGTTCACGCTGGACGACAGCCTGTCGATGTCACCGGCCGCCAAGCTTTCGGGTGCGCCGTCGGTGGTGGTCAGTGCACGCATCAGCAAGTCGGGCGAGGCCTTGCCCAAGCCCGGTGATCTGGCCGGGCAGGCGGCGCCAGTGGCCCTGGGTGCCACCGGCGTGCGGATTGAAATCTCCGATCAGGTGAAATGATCCGCGGTGGCACCGGTGGCCCGGGCAGGGCGGTCCGATCGGCCCGGGCCTGTCAAAACCGTTGCCACGAGAGGCGGCGGCGGAGGGTCCTGAAATGAACTACACCTATCTCTACATTGCGGTGGTGGTGGCGTTTGTGGTGCTGTACATCCGGCGCCGTCGGCGCATTCACGCCCTGCACGCGGCCGAACTGCAGACGACCGTGGAGGCCGGGCTCAACGAGCCGCCGTCGCTGCACCCGGTGGTGGACCCGGTGCGCTGCATCGGGTCGGGGTCCTGCGTGAAATCGTGCCCCGAAGAGGCGTTGGGCATGGTCAACGGCAAGGCCGTGCTCATCAATGCGGCGTCCTGCATCGGCCACGGCGCCTGCAGGGCGGCCTGTCCGTTCGATGCCATTCAACTTGTGTTCGGCACCGAGAAGCGCGGGATCGACATCCCGAACGTGAATCCCGACTTCGAAACCAACGTGCCGGGCATATTTGTGGCCGGCGAGTTGGGCGGCATGGGCTTGATCCGCAAGGCGGCCGAACAGGGGCGGCAAGCCATTGAATCGATCAGAAAGCGCTCGGCTGGCAAGGGCGATTTCGACGTGGTCATCGTCGGCTGCGGCCCGGCTGGCCTGTCCGCGGGGCTGTCGGCGATCCAGCACAAGCTGCGCTACAAGCTCATCGAGCAGGAGGATTCGCTGGGCGGCGCGGTCTACCACTACCCGCGCCAGAAGATCGCCATGACGGCCCCGGTCAAGCTGGCGATCATCGGCACGGTGAAGTTTGGCGAGGTGCAAAAAGAAACCCTGCTCAAATTCTGGGACGACGTGGTCCGAAAAACCGGGTTGAAGATCGCGTTTCGCGAGCAGATGGAAGCGATCGAACGGGTGGACGGCGGCTACGTCGTGCGCACCACCAAAGGCAGCCACACCGCGCGCAATGTGCTGTTGACGATGGGGCGCCGCGGCACGCCGCGCAAGCTCGAAGTGCCGGGCGAAGAAACCGAAAAGGTGGTGTACCGCCTGATGGACCCGGCGCAGTACGCGGGCCAGGCGGTGCTGGTGGTGGGCGGTGGCGACAGTGCACTGGAAGCCGCCATCGCCTTGTCGCAAGAGGCCGGCACCGATGTCATCCTGTCGTACCGCAGCGCGGCCTTCTCGCGCGTCAAGCAAAAGAACCGGATGCTGCTGGAGCAGCAGGCGGCGGCCGGGCGGCTGCGGGTGATGCTGAACTCCACGGTCAAGGCGATCCACGCCGATGCGGTCGAGCTGTCGCATGACGGCGCGGTGCACCGCTATCGCAACCATGCGGTGATCGTCTGCGCCGGGGGCCTGCTGCCCACGCCGATCCTGCAAAAGGCAGGCATTCAGTTTGACACCAAATACGGCGCGGCCTGACCGCTGGATGGTGCGGCCGCGATGGCATTGGGGCACCGTGCTTGCACTGCTATTTATAGCAAACTATCACCTTCTGGCGAGGGCTGATGCCGGATTTTATTCAGGAATTGTGATCCGGGTGGTGGACGGCGACACCCTGCACGTGCGCCCCGACACGGGCGGGCGCCCGCACAAGATCCGTGTGGCCGGCATGGACGCGCCCGAGATCTGCCAGAGCGGTGGGCGCAGCGCCCGCGATGCGCTGGCCCGACGCGTTTTGCACCGCCGCGTGAACGTGGCCACCCGCGCCAATGACGACTACGGCCGGGAGGTGGCCCGGGTCTCGCTGGGCGGCGATGACCTGGCGCTGTGGATGGTCACGCAGGGTCATGCGTGGTCGTACCGCTACCGGCTGGACGACGGCCCCTACGCCGCAGCCCAGGCCCAGGCCCGCCAGGCCCGCCGCGGCCTGTTTGCACAACCCGGTGCGGAGTCTCCGCGCGATTTTCGCAAGCGCCACGGCCCCTGCCCGCGCCCCGTGCCGACGCTGCGGCCACGTTGACCCCGACCCGCCTGCGGCGGGTGGGCTGGCTCGGTTTTATGAACAAAAAGTGCCGATAGCCCCCGTCAAATGGTCATAGTTTGCTATTTGAAAATTACTCAACATGACGGCTGCCGCACACGGCGCAACCGGCGTGGCGCGGTGTGCGGATGGTGGTCCATTCCATGGTGCGGCCGTCCAGCATCATGAGGCGTCCGGTCAGCGGCGTGCCCGCGCCGCACAGCAGCTTGAGCGCCTCGGCCGCCTGCATCGCACCCACGATGCCCACCAGCGGCGCGAACACGCCCAGCGTGGCGCAACGCGTTTCTTCAAAATCGGCGTGGGCCGGGAACACGCAGGCGTAGCAGGGCGACGCGGCGTCGCGTGGGTCGTAGACCGCGATTTGCCCGTCGAAGCGGATCGCCGCCCCCGACACCAGCGGCTTGCCGTGCGCCACGCAGGCCGCGTTGATGGCGTGGCGGGTGCCAAAGTTGTCGCAGCAGTCGAGCACCACGTCGGCGTCGCGCACCAGCCGGTCCAGCAGCGCCGTGTCGGCCCGGGCCGCGAGGGGCGTGATCTGAACGTCGGGGTTGATGGCCCGCATGGCTTGCGCCGCTGAATCGACCTTGGGCTGGCCCACGCGCGCCTGGGTGTGGGCGATCTGGCGCTGCAGGTTGGTCAGGTCCACGGCGTCGTCGTCCACCAGGGTGATGTGGCCCACGCCGGCGGAGGCCAGGTACAGCGCCACCGGCGAGCCCAGCCCACCGGCGCCGATCACCAGCGCACGGCCGGCCAGGATCTGCGCCTGGCCTTCCACCCCGACTTCATTGAGCAGGATGTGGCGGGAATAACGGAGCAACTGGTCGTCGGTGATGGTGTCGGTGATGGTGTCGTTCATGGCGCTGATTTTCTGCGGAAACCGGCGGCGCGCGCAGGGCAGGTCGGATCGGGTGCGTCGAGGTGCAGGTGGGGCGCAGGTGGGGCCATGAAAAAAGGCCAGCACGCCGGGGCGGTGTCTGGCCTTTTGCGGGGTCCGGCCTGAGGGGGCCGGCACCGGGTTCAGTTTTCCTTTTTCTCGTCCTTGCGCTCGGTCAGGGTCTTGCTGACCAGCACCGGCCGGCCTTTGAGCTGGTTGAGGGCTTGCACCAGCTGGAAGTCCTTGTCGGTGCCGAACTCGGGGATCTTGCGCTCGGCCTGCGGCTTTTTGGCCTCTTCTTCAAGTTTCTTGACCGCCTCGGCGCGGGCTTTCTCGCGGGCGGGGTCTTTGACTTCAGCGCCCTGGCCACTGCCCAGGTGCTTTTCGAGGTCGGCCTCACGGGTGCGCAGCGCGGCAAAAATGTTGCCTTCTTCGCTTTCGTCGATCATCACGTCGGGCACGATGCCCTTGGCCTGGATCGATTTGCCGCTGGGCGTGTAGTAGCGGGCGGTGGTGAGCTTGAGGCCGGTGTCGGGGCCGAGCGGGCGCACGGTCTGCACCGAGCCCTTGCCGAAGGTCTGGCTGCCCATGATGGTGGCGCGCTTGTGGTCTTGCAGCGCACCGGCCACGATCTCGCTGGCGGATGCCGAGCCTTCATTGACCAGCACCACCAGGGGCACGCTCTTGAGCGCCGCAGGCAGCCGCTCGAGCGAGTTGCCGCGGTCACGCCGCTGGTAATAGTCGGGGCTGGCCTTGTAGACGAACTTGCTTTCAGGCAACTGGCCGTTGGTAGATACAACCGTTACGTTTTCTGGCAAAAAAGCGGCCGAAACGGCCACCGCGGCGTCCAGCAGGCCGCCCGGGTCGTTGCGCAGGTCCAGCACCAGGCCCTTGAGGTTGGGTTCCTGCTTGTAAATCTCTTCGAGCTTGCGGGCGAAGTCTTCGACCGTGCGCTCCTGGAACTGGCTCAGCCGCACCCAGGCGTAGCCGGGCTCGATGACCTTGGCCCGCACCGACTGCGTGCGGATTTCCTCGCGCGTGATGGTCACGGGGAAGCTGCGGTTTTCGTCCTTGCGGAAGATGGTGAGCACCACCTTGGTGTTGGGCTCGCCGCGCATCTTCTTGACGGCGTCGTTCAGCGGCAGGCCCTTGACGGCGGTGTCGTCGATCTTGGTGATGAGGTCGTTGGGCTTGAGGCCGGCGCGAAACGCCGGAGAGCCCTCGATGGGCGACACCACCTTGACCAGACCGTCTTCCTGGGTGATTTCAATGCCCACACCCACGAAACGGCCACTGGTGCCTTCGCGGAATTCCTTGAAGGATTTCTTGTCGAAATACTGGGAGTGCGGGTCGAGGCTGGCCACCATGCCCGAGATGGCGTCGGTGATGAGTTTTTTCTCGTCCACCGGCTCCACATAATCGCTCTTGACCATGCCAAAGACGGCGGCCAGCTGCTGCAGCTCTTCCAGCGGCAAGGGCGCCAGCGCACCTCGCGCCACCGTCTGCAGTGACACCGTGGTCAATGCCCCGGCCAGCGCGCCGACCGCAATCCATCCCGCAACCTTGAGTTTGTGACCCATATTCAACACCTTTCCACGGCAATATACACCTTGGAACGCGGTGTTGTGTGAGGGTTCAATGAAGCCGTGCAAAGCTCAGGCAAAGAGGCTCCAGAGCCCGAAGCCGGCGCGCCTTAATTGGCGACCGACGGCGGGGCCAGTTCGGCGTGCTTGTCCTGGTTGGCAATGTCGGCAAACACCAGCGAGGCGTGAACCTCGCTCCACACCTGGCGCAGGTCGGCGGTGCATCCGGCATGGGCCTGGCTCAAGGCACGGCGGTACACGCGGTTGCGAAAGCTGTCGGAGGTGCGCAGGATCAGGTAGGTTTCCCGGTCGGACTTGTCCAGTTGCGTGGCGTGGACGCGGTCCATGCGGATGCGCACCCGGTTCAGGTCCGACTCGTTCATGAAGCCGCACAGGTGGGCGGCCGTGGCCATGGCGTGCACGCCGACCGCCTCCTGCGCCGCGTCTTCAAGCTTGAGCGGCTCGGCCCGCGCCGTGCCGAGGGTGCCCGCCACCCAGACCACGGCCAGGCTGGCCAGGATGACGATGCGGCGCCTTGCGTGCAGTGCGGCCAGCGGGGCGGCGAGGATCTTGGCGGTGGGCTTGGGCATCGTGGACTCCTTGAATCGGGGGCTTCAAGGGAAACTTCGACCGCCGACGCAGGCGCTGATGTAGGGGAAGGGCGCTTTGTGTGTCAGCGAAACCCTTACAAGGACATCAAAAGGACATCCAGACAAAAGCAGGCCGCCCCCATCGAACCGGTCCCAGGGAGGCGGCGCGTCTTGCCGCGCCCCCGGCCACGCCTGCGTTCAGGGCCCGGCCAAGGCCCCGGTTCAGGCCCGGCCCTGGCCCGCGACGGCCGCCGCAGCACGCGCGGCGGCCTCGGCGTCGCCCAGGTAGTAATGGCGCAGCGGCTTGAGCTGGGCGTCCAGCTCGTACACCAGCGGGATGCCGTTGGGAATGTTCAGGCCCACGATGTCGTCGTCGGAAATGCCGTCCAGGTATTTGACCAGCGCCCGGATCGAGTTGCCGTGCGCGGCCACCAGCACTCGCTTGCCCGCCCGGATGGCCGGGGCCATGGCGTCGTTCCAGAACGGCATCACGCGGGCCACCGTGTCCTGGAGGCATTCGGTCAGCGGCACCTGATCGGGGTTGAGCCGGGCATAGCGGATGTCGCCGCGCTCGCAGCGCGGGTCGGTGGGGTCCAGCGCGGGCGGTGGGGTGTCGTAGCTGCGGCGCCAGAGCAGCACTTGCGCGTCGCCGTATTTTTGGGCGGTGTCGGCCTTGTTCAGGCCCTGCAGTGCGCCGTAATGGCGCTCGTTCAGGCGCCAGCTGTGCACCACGGGCAGCCAGGTGCGGTCCATTTCGTCCAGCGTGTGCCACAGCGTGCGGGTGGCGCGCTTGAGCACGCTGGTGTGGCACAGGTCAAATTCGTAGCCTTCGGCCCTGAGCAGACGGCCCGCGGCCTTGGCCTGCTCGACCCCCGTGGGCGTGAGGTCCACATCGGTCCAGCCGGTGAAGCGGTTTTCAAGGTTCCAGGTGGATTCACCGTGTCGGATCAGAACGAGCTTGTGCATACAGTCGAATGGGGTTTTGAAGGCGGTCTTGAAGGGTTGCGGGCGCCTGCGGCTGCACGCGCGCAACCCGTCATTCTAAAATCACCCGATGCGCCGCTTCGCGGTGCACCCTGCAGAAAGGCGTGATGTGAAGTTTATTGTGGACAACTGGATGCTGATGGCCGTGGCGTTGGCCTCGGGCGCAATGCTGTTTTGGCCGATGGTGGCCAAAGGTGGGCGGATGGGCCAGCTGAGCGCGGCGGGCGCGGTGCAGCTGATCAACCGCGAGAAGGCGGTGGTGATCGACATCAACGAGCCGGCCGAATTTGCCGCCGGGCACGTGGTGGGCGCGCGCAACGTTCCCCTGGGGCAGCTTGAGCAGCAATTGCCCAATACGGTCAAGAACAAGGCGCTGCCGCTGGTCATCGTCTGCGCCACCGGCTCCCGGTCGAGCCGCGCGCTGGCGGTGGCCAAGAAGCTCGGCTACGAGCAAGCGCAGGTGCTGGGCGGCGGGTTGACAGCGTGGAAAGAAGCCAGTCTGCCCCTTGAAAAAACCTGATCCGCGCGACGCCCCCGGCGGCCCGGTTCGAGGGCCCGCAAGGCAACTGAGATAATGGGCATCGCACCCTCGATGCCTCTTCGTCGGCCTGCCGTGGTGATGCCCCGGCGGGCCATGTTTTCCTCCCAATGAATGTATTCCCATGGCCGAAGCACAAGACCCCGTATTCCAGATCCAGCGCGTGTACCTCAAGGAGGCGTCGCTCGAGCAGCCCAATTCACCGGCCATCCTTCTGGAGCAGGAGCAGCCGGCCGTGGACATCCAGCTTGGCGTGGACGCCAAGCCCGTGGCCGAAGGTATTTTTGAAGTCAGCGTGATGGCCACCATCACCACCAAGATTGGTGAACGCACGGTGTTCCTGGTGGAAGCGCGCCAGGCCGGCATTTTCGAAATCCGCAACCTGCCGCAAGACCAGATGGGCCCGATCCTGGGCATCGCCTGCCCGCAGATCGTCTACCCCTACCTGCGGGGCAACGTGGCCGATCTGATCCAGCGCGGCGGCTTTCCGGCCGTGCACCTGGCCGAGATCAACTTCCAGGCCATGTACGAGCAGCAGCAGGCCGAGGCCCAAAGCCCGGCGCTCCAGTAAATTTCAAGGAAAATCAGGCCTTTGCCCCCGTGAATTGGCAATAGTTTGCTATGAACATCATAGTAATCGGTGCGGGGGCATGGGGGACAGCCCTGGCCATTGGGGCGAGCGGGCGGCATGCGGTGGCGCTGTGGTCGCGCGACGCCACGCAAACCGCTGCGATGCAGGCGCAGCGTGAAAACGCCCGCTACCTGCCGGGCATTGAACTGCCGCCTGCCCTGCGGCTGGTCACCGGGCCGCTGGCGCCGCTGGTGGCCGCGGCCGATCTGGTCGTCGTGGCCACCCCCATGGCCGCCCTGCGTGGCCTGCTCACCCTGTTGCGGGAGGTTGCCGTGCCTGTGGCCTGGCTGTGCAAGGGCTTTGAGGCCCTGCCCGCGCAAGGCGCAGGGCCCTCGGATCGACCGCTGAATGCCGCCACCGGCCTGCTGGCGCACGAGGTCTGCGCTGAAGTCGCGCCTGGCCTGCAGGCAGGGGTGCTCAGCGGGCCCAGCTTTGCACTGGAAGTGGCCCGCGGCCAACCCACCGCGCTGGTGGCCGCCAGCATCCACGCTGCCGTGCGCGACCGCCTGGTGGCCGCGTTCCACAGCGACCATCTGCGGGTCTATGCCAACGACGACATCGTGGGCGTGGAGGTGGGCGGCGCCGTCAAGAACGTGCTGGCCATTGCCACCGGCCTGTGCGATGGCCTGCAGCTGGGCCTGAACGCGCGCGCCGCGCTGATCACGCGCGGGTTGGCCGAGATGACGCGTCTGGGCCTGGCGCTGGGGGCCCGGGCCGACACCTTCATGGGCCTGAGCGGGCTGGGTGATCTGGTGCTCACCGCCACGGGCGACCTGTCGCGCAACCGGCGCGTCGGCCTGGCACTGGCGGCGGGGCAGACCTTGCCACAGGCCGTGGCTGCGCTGGGCCATGTGGCCGAGGGCGTGTATTGCGCGCGTACCGTGGTGCAGCGGGCCCGGCAACTGGGGGCGGACATGCCCATCAGCGACTGCGTGGTGGCCTTGCTCGAAGGCCGGCTTCAGCCCGCCGATGTGGTGGCGACCCTCATGGAGCGTGACCCCAAGGACGAGACGGTCTGATGCGGGGTGCGCCCGCACCATGGCGGCCGTGTCCGACGACTAGGCGTTACCAGGCGTGCACCGCGTCGTCGGGGAAGCGGCCTTGCTTGACCGCCTGCACATAGGCCTCGATCGCCCCCTTGACGTTGCCCGCGTCCTGCATGAAGTTGTGCACAAACCTGGGCATCTTGCCCAGGTTGATGCCCAGCATGTCGTGCAGCACCAGCACCTGGCCCGCCGTGCCCGCCCCGGCACCGATGCCGATGGTGTGGCAGTGCGGCAGTGCGGCGGTGAGTTCGGCCGACAGCCGGGCCGGCACCATCTCCAGCACCAGCATGCTGGCCCCGGCGTCCTGCAGCTCCAGGGCGTGGCGCCGCAGCGTTTGGGCCGCCTCGTCGGTCTTGCCCTGCACGCGGTAGCCGCCCAGCGCGTGCACGGTTTGCGGCGTCAGGCCCAGGTGGGCGCACACCGGCACGCCGCGTTCGACCAGAAACGCCACGATCGGGGCGGTCCAGCCACCGCCTTCGAGTTTGACCATGTGGGCGCCCGCCTGCATGAGTGAGCAGGCACTGCGCAACGCCTGCTCGCGGTTTTCGGCGTAGGTGCCGTAGGGCAAATCGGCGACCAGCCAGGCCGTGCCCTGCACGCGATGCAGCCCGCGGGCCACGCTTTCGGTGTGGTAGCGCATGGTGTCCAGCGTCACGCCCACGGTGCTGGGCAGACCCTGGCACACCATGCCCAGCGAATCACCGACCAGCAGGCACTCGACACCGGCCGCGTCGGCCACGGCGGCAAAGGTGGCGTCGTAAGCGGTGAGCATGGTGATTTTTTCACCGGCCTCGCGCAGTTGCTGCAGACGCGGCAGGCTGACCGGGCGGCGCTGCGGCAGGGGCGAGGCGGGCGGCAAGGTGCCGTAGGGTGAGGCGGGGCCTGAAGCGGGGGTGGCGGTGGGGGTGCTCATGGTGGATGTCCTCAAAATGAACCGGCGCAGACACTCTGCGGGTTGCGGGTCAGGCAGTGGAGATGCAACGCATCGTCGGGCCGAACGGGTCGTGATGTTCAGGTGGACGTGAAAGCCAGCCGCACATAGATCGGCGCGAACGCTTCGGCCTGCGTGATTTCGACCAGCGTTTCCTTGGCCAGCTCCAGCAGGGCGATGAAAGTGACCACCAGCACACCGGTGCCCTTGGCGGGGTCGAACAGTTCTTCAAACTGCACGAAGCGGCGGCCCTGCAGCGCCTTGAGGACCATGCCCATGTGCTCGCGCACGCTGAGCTCTTCGCGGGTGATCTTGTGGTGCTGGACCAGCCGGGCGCGCTTGAGGATGTCACGCCAGGCTTCCTGCAGATCGGCCATGTCGACGTCGGGAAAGCGCGGCTGCAGGCTTTGCTCGATGTAGACCTGCGCCTTGAGGAAGTCGCGGCCGAACTGCGGCACCTCGTTGAGCTTGTGCGCGGCCAGTTTCATCTGCTCGTATTCGAGCAGGCGGCGCACCAGCTCGGCGCGCGGGTCTTCGGGCTCCTGGCCTTCGGCCACCTTGCGCGGGGGCAGCAGCATGCGCGACTTGATTTCGATCAGCATGGCCGCCATCAGCAGGTATTCGGCGGCCAGTTCAAGGTTGCGGCTGCGGATTTCGTCCACATAGACGAGGTATTGCCGCGTCAACCCGGCCATCGGGATGTCGAGGATGTTGAAGTTCTGCTTGCGGATCAGGTACAGCAACAGGTCCAGCGGGCCTTCGAAAGCCTCCAGAAACACCTCCAGGGCGTCTGGCGGAATGTACAGATCGGTCGGCATGGCGAACAGCGGCTCGCCGTACAGGCGCGCCAGCGCCACCTGGTCCACCACCACCGGCATGCCGGTGGGGTCGGGCGCAGCGTCGGCCTGAAGCATCAGGTCAGGAGTGACTGGATTCATGGATTGCTATTTAATAAATAGCTAACTATGACCATTTGACGGGGGCTGAAGGCGAATTTTATTAAAAATCACCCGTGGGTGGCGTACACGTAGGGTTGTTGCGGGACTTTGGCCTCGCGGTATTCGGCCTGCGCCGCGCGGTCCACGTTCTTGTCCCACAGCAAGGCGCGACCGGCGCGCTGCTGCGCTTCCAGGTCGGGCTTGTCGGCCTTGAGCTGCTCAATGAAGTGGGTGACTTCGGACTGGTAATGGGGGCGACGGAAGATGGACATAGACTTGAACCTTTGCACCCATTTTACCGGTGACCGCATGTGGACAAGGATTCTGACCATGGGCCTGCTCTCTGCGCTGCTTTCGCTGATCGGCTGTGACGGCAAACGCATCAGCGAACTGGAAGAGGGCTTGTCCACCGAAGCCGACGTGCGCGCCCGCTTCGGCGAGCCCGAGAAAGTGTGGGACGAGGGCGGTGGGGCCCGCGTGTTCGAATACAACCGCCAGCCGCAAGGGCATCGCAACTACATGATCACCATCGGCCCTGACGGCCGCATGTCGGCATTGCGCCAGGTGCTCACGCCCGGGAACTTTGCCCGCGTCCAGCCCGGCATGGCGCTGGCGCAGGTGCGTCGCATGCTCGGCAAGCCCATGAAAATCACGCCGTTCGTGCTCAAAAACGAGGTGGACTACGACTGGCGTTTTCTGGAAACGCCGAACACACCCAAGGTGTTCACCGTGACCTTCAGCCCTGACGACCGGGTGTTGCGGACCGGCGTGGTGCCCGACCCGGACGCCATCGAGCAGCGCGGCGGCAACTGACCTCAGCCTCTCAGCCGGACGATGGCCCCGGGCCCAGCGCCAGTGCCAGCCCCTGGGCCAGATCGGGTGCCGTGTCGGCGCCCAGCAGCGCCAGCAGCCCGCTGCGCCCGGCGATGTCCAGCGGTTGGTTGTTCAGGCCGCACACCACCAGTCGCACCTGGCGTTTGTGGCAGGTCCGGGTCAGGGCGGTCAGCGCGTCGGCGCCGGACGAATCGATGTAAATCACGTTCTTCAGGTCAATCACCAGCACACGCGCCGGCAAATGGTCTTCAATGGCCTCGACCAGCTTGACGGCCCCAAAAAACAGCGCGCCGTAAAAGCGCCAGGCTTGCGCCGAACCCTCGAGTCCGGCCAGAGTGGGCTGGTCGGCCGAGCTCACCGGTTCGGCGCGCGAGAGGCTGGAAATGCGGTAGATGAAGGTCAGGCAGGCGGCGACCAAGCCCATTTCGACGGCCACCGTCAGGTCAAACACCACGGTCAGGAAGAACACCGACAGCAAGGTGATGCGGTACGGCATGCGGTATTGCCGCAGGTGCACGAATTCGCGCCATTCACCCATGTTCCAGGCCACAAACATCAGGATCGCCGCCAGTGTGGGCAGTGGCACGTGGGTCGCCAGCGGCGCGGCCACCAGCACCACGGCGAGGAGGGTGGCCGAATGCACCATGCCGGCCACGGGGCTGGAGCCGCCGCTCTTGATGTTGGTGACGGTGCGGGCAATCGTGCCGGTGGCCGGCATGCCGCCGAAAAACGGGGTGACGAAATTGGCCACGCCCTGGGCCATCAGCTCCTGGTTGGGGTTGTGGCGGTCGCCGATCATGCCGTCGGCCACGCGGGCGCACAACAGCGATTCGATCGCCCCCAGCAGCGCCAGCGTCAGGGTCGGGGTGAGCAAAAAGCGCGCGCTCTCCCAGCTGAAGGCTGGCCACGCAAACGCAGGCAGCGACGACGGAATGCCGCCAAAACGGCTGCCGATGGTGTCCACCGGCAAGTCCAGCGCCCACACCACCAGCGTGGCCAGCACCAGGGCCACGATCGAGCCGGGAATGGGGGTGAGTTTGCCGGCGAACTGGATGCCCGAGCCGATCTTGGGCATGAAAAATTGCCAGAGCAGCACCACCGCCAGCGAGCCCAGCGCCACGCCGAGCGCCACCGGGTTGGTGGTGTGCAGCGCGGCCATCAATGCGTTCAGAATGCCGAAAAAATCGGCCGGCATGTGAGGCACCTGCAGCCCCAGAAAATCCTTGATCTGCGACAACCCGACCAGCACCGCAATGCCGTTGGTGAAGCCAATGATCACGGCAATGGGGATGAACCGGATCAATGTGCCCAGCTTGAACAAGCCCATGAGAAACAGCAGCACGCCCGACATGGCGGTGGCAATGATCAGGTTGGCCAGCCCGTAATGCGCCACGATGCCGTAGACGATCACGATGAACGCCCCCGCCGGGCCGCCAATCTGGACCTGGCTGCCGCCCAGCGCCGAAATCAGGAAGCCCGCGATGATGGCCGTGAAGATGCCGGCTTCAGGCTTGAGGCCCGACGCGATGGCAAAGGCCATGGCCAGTGGCAACGCAACGGCGGCCACGGTCAGCCCGGAGGCAATGTCCCTGATCGCGCGTTCGCGGGTGTAGCCCTGCAGGGTGTCGAGCAGGCGCGGGCGAAAGGAAGCGAGGGAATCGGTCCAGGACATGTCGGCCGTATTGTCAATCATCCGACCGGTCGGTCCGGCAGGTGCAATCCCCATGGCGCCAGGCCAGCGCTGCAGCGGTCCACACCTGGGCCGCCGCGAACGTGGTGAATGTGCAGTAAATCACGTTCATGTCGCAATGGGTGGACAGGGTTGCCGAATAGTTGCAGGGGGACCCTCGCCAAAGCCGATGCCAAGCTGCCGCGCCGACGTGGCGCGTCAAGAATCGAAGGTTGCCCACCGTCGTCCGGTTCCCCCTTCCCCCTTCCCCGGTTCCCACATCACATGGCTTGTCTTCTGTATTGCAGCGTGGCGGCGTGGAAACCGCGCCCGGCCCATTGGCGGGACATGCTTCGTTCAGCGGCCGCATTCAATCAAGGCCATGGCGTCAGTTCGGTCCTGATGCACGGTGAAGGTCGCTATGTGCAGTGGATCGAGGGTCCGCAGGGCACGCTGGGGCCACTGTGGAGCCGCATCCGAAAGGACGCGCGACATGCGCAAGTGACCGTGCTGCACAAAGGCCCCAGGCCGGAGGCGGCGATCCATCTGCATGCGCCGCGGCCCATGGTGGTGTTGGGCCCCATGGGGCTGGTGGAACTGGTGCATCTGGTGCGCGACCTCTATCTGAACGCGCAGTTTGCGCGTGGGGTGGCTGAGCGTGCCGCTGCTGCCGATGCGGTCACGCGTGTGTTGGCGCTGCGGGTGCAGGGTTAACCGGTGCGGTGTTTCAGAGATGCGCGGCGGCACGCGCACGCCAGTCGTCCAGCAGCGGACGCAGCGCGAGCAGCCCGAGCAGCACCGCCAGCGGCACGGTGGTCACGTAACCCAGGTATTTGAAACCGAGCGCGCCCAGCAGGCCGCCGCCAAAAAAAGAACAGATCAGCAACGTTTGCAGTCGCAGGCGCTTGCGGTCGGCGCGCACGGGCGCACGGCCCTCGCTGCGGTTCAGGTACAGCAGTTTGCCCAGTTCGATGCCCAGGTCGGTCACCAGTCCCGTGATGTGTGTGGTGCGAATTTCGGCCCGCGAGATTTTGGTGATGACCGCGTTCTGCAGGCCCATGATGAAGCACAGCAGGATGATGGTGAGTGGCAGGAACAGCGGCGTCAGCAGGCCCATGGCCGATCCGAACAGCCCAAACACCAGCAGCGCGGCCGATTCGACCACCAGCGGCAGGCTGTAGGCACTGCGCAAATGCCGACGCAGACCCCAGTTCACCATGGCCGCGGTGGTCATTGCACCCATCATGAACGCGGTCAATGCCCCCAGGCCGGCCACGGCCAATGCCACGTTGCCCAACACCAGGTCGTCGGCCACCCGGGAGACGATGCCCGTCATGTGCGAGGTGTACTGCCCCACGGCCAGAAAGCCTCCCGCGTTGGCGGCACCCGCCACGAAGGCCAGCACTGCGCCCAGGCGCACGTTGGCCTTTGTGGTGCGATCGACGTCGGCCCAGCCGCGGATGAAGGCAAACACAGGCGGCGACTCAGCGCACGCGCATGCCGGGCGTCGCACCTGGCCAGGGGTTCAGCACATGGATGCCGGGGTGGGCCTTTTCGTCGGCGTGGCTGGCAGCCAGCACCATGCCTTCGCTCACGCCGAACTTCATCTTGCGCGGCGCCAGATTGGCCACCATGACCGTGAGTTTGCCCACGAGGTCTTCGGGCTTGTAGGCGCTGGCGATGCCGCTGAAGACATTTCGGTGCTTGCCTTCGCCCACGTCCAGTGTCAGGCGCAGCAGCTTGGTCGAGCCCTCCACCGCCGCGCAGGCCACGATCTGCGCGATCCGCAGGTCGATTCTGGCGAAATCGTCGATGGTGATCGTCGGGGCAACGACCTCGCCGCCAGGTCGCTCCAAGGTAAGGTCAGCCCCTTCGGGGGGCAGCGAACCCGATGCGGCCGGGAGCGTGGGGGCCACATCCTGCGGCTCGAACAGTGCGTCGAGTTGCTTCACATCCACCCGCTGCATCAGGTGTTTGTATTCTGCAATGCGATGGCCCACACCCAGCGGGGTATTTGCGTTGTTGAACGTGAGGCTGCCGACGTTCAGGAAAGCCTCGACCTGCGTCGCCAGCGCGGGCAATACCGGCTTGAGCAGGAGCGTCAGCAGGCGAAAGGCCTCGATGCAGACCGTGCACACGTCGTGCAGGCGAGCGTCCATACCGGCCTGCTTGGCCAGCTCCCAGGGCTTGTTCTGGTCGACGTATTCGTTCACACGATCGGCCAGCAGCATGATTTCGCGCAACGCCTTGGCCATCTCGCGTTCGGCGTAAAGCTCGGTGATCAACGGCACACCATCGCGCAGGTGTTCGAGCAGCGCGTCGCCATCGGCAGAAATCTCGCCCAATCGGCCGTCAAAACGCCTGGCGATGAACCCGGCAGCGCGTGACGCGATGTTGATGTACTTGCCCACCAGGTCGCTGTTGACCCGCGCCATGAAGTCGGCGGGGTTGAAGTCGATGTCTTCGTTGCGCGACGACAGCTTGGCCGCCAGGTAGTAGCGCAGCCATTCGGGGTTCATGCCCAGGCTCAGGTACTTGAGCGGGTCCAGCCCCGTGCCGCGGCTCTTGCTCATCTTCTCGCCGTTGTTCACGGTGAGAAAACCGTGCACAAAGATCTTGTCGGGCACCTTGCGGCCGCTGAAATGCAGCATGGCCGGCCAGAACAGCGTGTGAAAGGTGATGATGTCCTTGCCGATGAAGTGGTACTGCTCCACCGCCGGGTCGGCCATGTAGGCGTCATAGTCCACGCCAATTTTCCCCAAGTGGTTCTTGAGCGACGCCAGGTAGCCCACGGGCGCGTCCAGCCAGACGTAAAAATACTTGCCCGGTGCGTCCGGAATCTCGATGCCGAAGTAGGGCGCGTCGCGGCTGATGTCCCAGTCGCCCAGCGCGGTCTTGCCGTCGTCGCCCGGCTCCAGCCATTCGCGGATCTTGTTGAGCACTTCGGTTTGCAGGCGGCCTTCGGCGGTCGTCCAGCCGCGCAGGAAATCCAGGCAGCGCGGGTCGGACAGCTTGAAGAAGAAATGCTCGGAGGTCTTGAGCACCGGCTTCGCGCCCGACAGCGCCGAGTACGGGTCGATCAGCTCGGTCGGGCTGTACACGGCGCCGCAGACTTCGCAGTTGTCGCCGTACTGGTCCGCGGCGTGGCAGTTCGGGCATTCGCCCTTGATGAACCGGTCGGGCAGGAACATGTTCTTTTCGAGGTCGAAGAACTGTTCGATGGTTTTGCTGGAGATCAGGCCGTTGGCCTTGAGATCGAGGTAAATCTGCCGCGCCAGGGCGTGGTTCTCGGGGGCGTCGGTGCTGTGCCAGTTGTCGAACGCGATATGGAACCCGTCGAGGTAGGGCTTGCGGCCCGCGGCGATGTCGGCCACGAACTGCTGCGGCGTCTTGCCTGCTTTTTCAGCGGCGATCATGATCGGCGCGCCGTGCGCGTCGTCGGCGCAGACAAAGTGGACCGCATGGCCCTGCATGCGCTGGTAACGTACCCAGATGTCGGCCTGGATGTACTCCATGATGTGCCCGATGTGGAACTTGCCGTTGGCGTACGGCAGGGCGGTGGTCACGAAGAGCTTGCGCGGAGTTGTCATGAGGGTTTTTTTTGAGGGAAACCCCTCATTTTAGGAGTTATCGCTACACTGCGCGGCACAACGGAACAAGTACCCATGGCTACCCAAGACCAGTTATTCCAGGCCCTGCAGGCCGTCATCGATCCCAACACCGGCAAAGACTTTGTCAGTACCAAGGCGCTGAAAAACCTCCAGATTCACGGCAACGACGTGTCGTTTGACGTGGAACTGGGCTATCCGGCCAAGAGCCAGTTCCCGGGTTTGCGGCGGGCTTTGGTGGCGGCTGCCAAGGGTGTCGGCGGCGTGGACAACGTATCGGTCAACCTGACCTCGCGCATCGTGGCCCATTCGGCGCAGCGCGGCGTGGCCCTGCTGCCCAACGTGAAGAACATCATCGCCGTGGCCTCGGGCAAGGGCGGCGTGGGCAAAAGCACCACGGCCGCCAACCTGGCGCTGGCGCTGGCCGCCGAAGGGGCCTCCGTGGGCCTGCTGGACGCCGACATCTACGGCCCCAGCCAGCCCATGATGATGGGCGTGGAGGGCCGGCCCGAAAGCTCCGACGGCAAGACCATGGACCCGCTGGAAAACTACGGTGTGCAGGTCATGTCCATCGGTTTCCTGGTGGCGCAGGACGAGGCCATGATCTGGCGCGGCCCCATGGCCACCCAGGCGCTCGAGCAGTTGCTGCGCCAGACCAACTGGAAAGACCTGGACTACCTGATCGTCGACATGCCGCCCGGCACCGGCGACATTCAGCTCACGCTGTCCCAGCGCGTGCCCATGACCGGCGCGGTGATCGTCACCACACCGCAGGACATCGCCCTGCTGGACGCCCGCAAGGGCATCAAGATGTTCGAGAAAGTGGGCGTGCCGATTCTGGGCATCGTCGAGAACATGGCGGTGCACGTATGCAGCCAGTGCGGCCACACCGAGCACATCTTCGGTGCCGACGGCGGCAAGAAGATGGCCGCCGAATACGGCATGGACTACCTGGGCGCACTGCCGCTCGACATCAGCATCCGCCTGCTGGCCGACAGCGGCAAACCCACCGTGGTGGGCGACCCGGACGGTGACGTGGCAGCCATCTACAAGGCCGTGGCGCGCCAGGTGGCCCTCAAGATCGCGGCCAAGGCGAAGGATTTCTCGTCGAAGTTCCCGTCGATCACGATCTCCAAGAACACCTGACGGGTCGCACCGGTCTGCCTCCATGACGACACTTCGCCCTTCGATTCAGGTTGCGGTGATCATGCGCCGCAAACGCACCGTGGGTGCTTCAAGCCGGTGGCAGCCGTTTCAGTGGGGTCTGGCCGATGTGGTCGCGCACGAGGAGAGCTTTGGCAGCGTGCCGCGCATGCTGTTCCGCAACGACGATGAGGAGCGTTGGCTGCATCCGGGCTTCACGGTCACGCTGTTCAGTGACGACGCCGAAGGCTACTACCTCAACGTCACGACCGACGCGCCCTGCTGGTGGGTGATGTGGCGCATGGAGGAAGAAGCCCAGTTGTCCGACGAGCCCATGCCCTTGCCGCAACTGGTGTCCTTGAGCTATCACGACGCCGGTCGTCTGCTGGACGCGCAGGAAAAAGTCGAACAGGTGCCGGCCTCGCCGGCCATTGTCGAGTGGGTGCAGGCGTTTGTGGACACCCATTACCAGCCCGAGCCTCGCCGCCGCCAGCGACCCGAAAGCTTCAAGTCGCTGCAGGACCGCTTTGGCAACCCGGCCTCGGTGAGCACGGGCAAGAAATACGGTGGGAGTGGCAGCGATGGCTGACGGCTTCCTCGGGCGCTGGTCGCGCCGGAAGATCGACGCGCTGCAGGGCAAGCCGCCGCAAGAGCCGCCTCCGGCGCCTGCATCGCCCGTGCCAGCCGCACCCGCCGTTGCAGCCGTGAACGTCCAGGATGCGCGTTCCTTGACACCCGCCGATGGGGATGAGGCCGCCACGGGCACGCCCGAAACGCCTGCAGCGCCGCCCCCGACGCTGGAAGACGCACAAAGTCTCACACCCGAGTCCGACTTCAAGCCCTTCATGACCCGCGGCGTGACCAGCGAGGTCAAGAACGCGGCCATGAAAAAGCTCTTTGCCGACCCCCATTTCAATGTGATGGACGGGCTGGACATCTACATCGACGATTACAACCAGTTCACGCCGCTTCCGGCGGCCTCGCTGGCCAAAATGGCGAGTGCCAAATTTCTCGGCCTGGTCGAAGACGACGAAGCTCCCGATCCCTCCAAGGACGCGGCAACGCACGCGCCTCCCACCGCTGCCACCGAGACACCCATGCCCCGGGATGATGCGGATACCGCCGCGCCGCAATCCGTGGCACAGTCGGACGCCGACGCGGGCCAACCCGCACCCCCCGCCTTACCGGCCGAACCTTCCAGCTTACCCGCTTCGCCGTTGCCTACCAGCACGGCAGCCAGCCCCACCGACCATGCCCACACTGATTTGCGACTGCAACCAGACGATGCCGCTCCAGTCCCCAGCCCTCGGCAAGGCGCTGGATGAAACGCTGACGCTTCACACCACGCTGTGCCGCCGGGAAGCTGGCGCCTTCCAGCAGGCCATCCGGGGCGGGGACGACGTGGTCGTGGCCTGTACCCAGGAAAAACGCCTGTTCACCGAACTGGCCGAGCAGACCGAGGGGGCCACGTCGGTGATCCGCTTCGTGAACATCCGCGAAACCGGTGGCTGGGGTGAAGACGCCGGGCGCAGCAGCCCGAAAATCGCGGCCCTGCTGGCGGCCGCCCAGCTGCCCGACCCCGAGCCAGTGCCCACCGTCACCTACAAAAGCGCAGGCCGTCTGCTGGTCATCGGGTTGCTGGACGAGGCGGAGCGCGTGGCCGACGCCGTGGCCGACGTGCTGGACGTCACGCTCTTTGCCACCGGCCCCGGCGCGGCCGGTGGGGCGCAAGAGCGGCGCTACCCCGTGTTGGGTGGCAAGGTGAACGCGCTGACCGGCTGGCTGGGCGCGTTCGAGTTCAAGTGGTTGCGCGACAATCCGATCGATCTGGACCTGTGCACCCGATGCAACGCCTGCGTGGCTGCCTGCCCCGAGCAGGCCATCGGGCTCGATTACCAGATCGATCTGGCCGCCTGCCAATCGCACCGCAGTTGCGTCAAGGTGTGCCAGGTGGCGGGGGCCATTGATTTCGCCCGCGACCCGCAGGAAGAATCCGACACCTTCGACCTGGTGCTCGATTTGCGCCCGGCCCCGGCCATGGCCCGCCATGCGCTGCCGCAAGGCTATTTCCACCACGACGTGCGCAAGGCGGCGCTGCCATTGGCCACCGTGCTGCGGCTGCGTGAACTGGTGGGCGAGTTCGAGAAGCCCAAATTCTTCCTCTACAAGCAAAAGCTCTGCGCCCACAGCCGCAACGAAACCGTGGGCTGCAACGCCTGCGTGGACGTGTGTTCGGCCGAGGCCATCAGCAGCGAAAAATCCAGGCAGCAGATCAAGGTCAACCCCAACCTGTGCGTGGGCTGCGGTGCCTGCACCACCGTGTGCCCGACCGGCGCCCTGACCTACGCCTACCCGCGCGCCAGCGAACAGGGCGTCAAGCTCAAGACGCTGCTGGCCACCTATGCCCGGGCCGGCGGCAAGGACGCCGCCCTGCTGTTGCACAGCCAGGAACGCGGGCAGGCACTGATCGGGCAGCTGGGTCGGGCGGCCCAGCTGAAGTGCGCCAAAGGGGTGCCGGCGCGTGTGATCCCCGTGCCCCTGTGGCACACCGCCAGCCTGGGGCTGGACGTGTGGCTCAGCGCCATTGCGTTTGGCGCGTCGCAGGTGGCGGTGCTCATCACCGACGAAGAGGCGCCGCAATATGTTCAGGGCCTGAAAGACCAGATGGCGGTGGCGCAAACCATCCTCAATGGTCTGGGCTACACCGGCACGCATCTGCATCTGCTGCACGCCACCGACCCCGAATCGCTCGACTTTGCATTGCAGTCACTGGGGCAAACGCAGCAGAAACTGCCGGCAGCGGCCGGGCGTTTTGCCGTGGCCCAGGAAAAGCGCAGCACACTGGAGATGGCGCTGGACCATCTGGCGGAACACGCGCCGCTCAAGCCAGAAGCCATTGCCCTGGCCGCGGGCGCGCCGTTCGGCTCGGTGACCGTCAACAAGGACACCTGCACGCTGTGCCTGAGCTGCGTGAGCGCCTGCCCGGCCAGCGCGCTGCAGGACAACCCGCAACTGCCGCAACTGCGCTTTCTGGAGAAGAATTGCGTGCAATGCGGGCTGTGCGTCAGCACCTGCCCCGAAGACGCCATCACGCTGGCGCCCCGCCTGCTGCTGACGCCGCAACGCAAGGAGGCGCGGGTGCTCAATGAAACGCAGCCCTACGCCTGCGTGCGCTGCGGCAAGCCGTTTGGCACGCTCAAGGCCATCGAGGCCATGCTGGGCAAGCTGGCGGGCCACGCCATGTTTCAGGGCGCGGCCGTGGAGCGCCTCAAGATGTGCGGCGACTGCCGCGTGATCGACATCTACTCGTCGCAGAACGAATCCAAAATCACCGACCTATGACGCGCAACATCCCCGTTTCATCCGCCCTCGACGAAGAAACCGCCCGCGCCGAAATCTACGGCCTGCTGGCGCAACTCTATTACGCGCCGCCGTCGCCTGACGTGCTGGCGCAGTTGCGCGTGGCCGCCACCGAGGCGCCCGCTCCCGGCGGCTTCCTGGAGGAGCCCTGGCGCGAACTGGTGGGGGCGGCCCGTGAGCGCGACGACCGGCAAATCCACGATGAGTTTGACGCCCTGTTTGGCGGCGTGGGCAAGCCCGAAATCTATGTGTTTGGCTCGCATTACCTGAGCGGTTTCCTCAACGAGAAGCCGCTGGCCAAACTGCGGGGCGACCTGGCCCGCTTGGGGCTCGACCGCGATGAAACCATGTCCGAGACCGAAGACCACATCGCCTACCTGTGCGAGGTGATGCGCTTCCTGATTGCCGGTGACGACGTGGCGGTGTCCAACCTCACCCATCAACGCGAATTCTTTGCCGCCCACCTGCAACCCTGGGCCAACACCCTGTGCGACGCCCTGGCGGCGCATCCCAAGGCCGGGTTTTACGCCGCGCTGGCCGGCTTCACGCGTGCTTTCCTGAGCGTCGAGGCGCAGGGCTTTGACATGCTGCCTTGAGGGTCAGCGGGATCAATTTCAAAGCTTTTTTGGCCTCAAGCCCCCGTCGGATGGCGTTAGTTTGCTTCTAAATTGGTAGCGGGCGACCGTTGTTGGTGGTGGCACCCGAAGCGTCGGGAACGCGCGGCTCGGTCCACAGGCGGATGGTGAAGACCGCGCCGGTGGCGCCCGGCGGCAGACCGGTCTGGTTGGCGGCGTCAATGCTGCCGCCGTAACGTTCCACCAGGCCCTGGCTGATCCACAACCCGAGCCCGTTGCCGTCGTTCTTGGTGGTGAAAAACGGACGAAACAACTTCTCCCGCACCGGGTCGGGCAGGCCCGTGCCGGTGTCCAGCACATGAATGCACACGCCACGGCCACCGTCCGGGTCGGCCCAGTCGCGGGTGCGCAAGGTCAGCGTGCCGCCGTCGGGCATGACCTGAATGGCGTTGACCATCAGGTTGATCACCACCTGCTGCAGTTCCTGCCGGTTGATGCCGACCCGCAGGCTGGCCTGCAGGTCCTGCGCCACGGCGATTCCCGTGTGTTCCAGCAGGTGGCTGACCAGCACCAGGCAGTCCTGCAGCGTGCGGTTGACGTCAACGGCATCCACATAGCCTGCGTATTCGGTCGGGCGCGCGTACTGCAGCAGCTGCGTCACGATCAGCCGCATGCGATTGACCTGTTCGTCCATCAGGCGCAACTCGGCAGCGACGGGTTGCGCGTGATCGCCCAGAGTTTCGCGCATCAGGTCCAGATTGCCCTGAATCACGGCGATGGGGTTGTTGATCTCGTGCGCCACGCTGGCGGTGAGCTGGCCAATGGCCGCAAGCTTTTCGGATTTGACCAGCTGGTTCTGCGCTTGCTGCAGCGAGGCGTTGCTGGCAGCCAGCTCCGCGGTGCGTTCGGCCACTTTCTGGTCCAGCTCGCCAGCCCAACGCTGCAGCGCCCGGGTCTTGTCGTCGATCACGTCCAGCAACTGGTCCAGGTGGGTGGCCAGCGCGCCAAGTTCATCCTGCGCGCCAACCGTGCCCACGCGCGCCCCGGCGTCACCGTCTTCCACCCGCTGCATGGTGCGGTTCATTTGCTCGACCGGCCGGAAAATACTGCGCGCCCACCGCACTGAAAACACCGCTGAGAGCGCCATCACCAGCAAAAAGATCGCGCCCACCAGCCCCAGCATGCCGTACTTGATCCAGCGGAACGGCTCTTCCAGGTAACCCACATACAGCACGCCGATGCGCTCGCCCACGTCGTTGCGCAGTGGCTCGTAGGCTGAAACGTACCAGTCGTTCACCACGAAGGCGCTGTCCAGGAAGGTTTCGCCGCGGCCCAGCACCGCATCGCCCACCTGCCGGGAGATTCGGGTCCCGATGGCACGCTGGTCCTGGAACAGCCGCACGTTGGTGGTGATGCGCACATCGTCCATGAACAGGGTGGCGGTACCCTGGCTTCCAAAGGGCAGCGAGCCGTTCGGGTAGACGATGCGGTTGATGTGGTCGATGAAGGGCAGATTCTGGTTCAGCAGCACGCCGCCGCGCAGCACGGCAATGACCTGGCCATGGTCGTCCAGCACGGGCGCGGTGGCCACGATCACCATGGCGCGGTCTTCCAGTGCGCGATCGGTGGGGGCCGCGTTGCGCGTGGGCACCAGGGGGATGCGCAGGCGCTCGCCCAGATGCGGGGCCAGCGGCAGAAACTCGGCGTTGGGCAGCACCGCCAGTCGGGCGACCACCCTGCCGCCCGAGTACACCAGTGGCACCTCGCCAGGGGCATACACCTGCAGGAAGTCCAGGCCCAGGCGTTCACGGGCCTCGGTCAACAGCGTGGCGGTCCGCGGCCTGGTCGTCGGGGCACCCGCTGCGCCGGTGGCCGTGCTGGTGGTGCCCAGCGCCTGCAGCAGGGCATGCGACGCCGCCACCGACTCGGTGCCCGAGCCGACTTCGCTGACGACCTGCTCAAAGTAACCGTGGGCCACCGCCAGGTCGGCCCGCACCTTCGCAATCAGCAGCCGGTCGTAGGCCGCGTTGCTCCAGAGCAGCAACACCAGCATCATGAGCGGCAACACCACCAGCAGCGGCAGCAGGGCCATGGCCAGCAGTTTGTTGCGCACCGACTGGCGAAGCCAGCGGGTCAAGGGCCGATCAGGAAATGGCCCAGTCCGCACAGCGTCGCTCCAATGTGCGGCGCGAGATGCCCAGCAACTGCGCAGCGCGGGTCTTGTCGCCCTGCACCGAATCCAGGACCGACAGAATGTGCTGCTTCTCGCGCGTCTGCAGGTCGGTGGCGTGGGGCGCATCTCCGGGCGCGGCCGGCACGTCGTCTGTGGATCGCGACAGCGAATACAGCGCCGACACGTTGAGTGCGCCCAGAATCAGCGAGCGCTCCATCAGGTTGCGCAGTTCGCGCACATTGCCGGGCCAGTCGTACTGCATGAGGTAGTCCATCTCGGTGGCCGAAAGTGTCAGGGGCTCGACGCCCAGAACCGGCGCGAGCTGGGCCGTGAAGTGCGCGACGAGATGCGGAATGTCGTCCTTGTGCTCGCGCAACGGGGGCAGCGTGAGCTCGACGACCTGCAGCCTGAAGTACAGGTCCTTGCGAAAGCGCCCGGCACGCACCGCTTCGGCCAGCGAGCGGTTGGTGGCCGCCACGATGCGGACATTGACGGGGATCAGCTGCTCGCTGCCCACGGGCCGGATCTTGAGATCTTCCAGCGCCCGCAGCAGCGTGGCTTGCAGCGCCAGCGGCAGCTCGGCCACCTCGTCCAGAAACAGGGTCCCGCCCTGCGCGTAGTGGAACAGGCCGTCGCGCGCCTTGACGGCGCCCGAGAAAGCCCCCCGCGCATGGCCAAACAACTCGGACTCGATCAGCTCGGGCGACATGGACGCGCAGTTGACCGGCACGAACGGCCCGCTGGCGCGCGGGCTCAGGGCGTGCAGGGCACGTGCCGCCAGTTCCTTGCCGGTGCCCGATTCACCCTGCAGCAGCACGGTGCTGTTGACGGGCGCCACGCGCCGCAGTGCGTGCGCCAGTTGCGTCATGGCGGGCGACACGCCGATCAACCCGTCGGCGCCGTCCGCTGGCGCGGGCAGGCTGCGGCGCAGCACGTAGTTCTCGCGGGCCAGCCGCGAACGCTCGTAGCACTGCTTCACCGCGTTCAGGATCTGCGGCACCCGAAAGGGCTTGAGGATGAAGTCCGACGCGCCCGCGCGCAGCGCCTCGATGGCAGTCTCCAGGTCGGCAAACGCGGTGATCAGGATGACGTCGCCCGAGAAGCCCTGTTCGCGCAACTCCTTGAGCCAGGCCACGCCGCTGCGCCCGGGCAGCGAAATGTCCAGAATGATCAGATCCACATGGTGTCCGCGCAGCATCTCGGCGCCTTCCTCGGCGCTGCCCGCGCTCATGACGAACTGACAGCGGGGGACCAGCGTCTTCACCAGGAAGTTGCGCATGCCCTGTTCGTCGTCGACCACCAGGATCGACCAGAACGGCCAGCCTTCATGGGGTTTTTCAGCGTGGGAAGGTGGGGTGTTGGGGGTCAAGGTGTGTGTCCGGAAGGCAAAATTCTATCGACCTGGGGGGGTATCGGGTCAGGGTATGCCCTTGGGTTGAGCCATTTAAGTGGGGTGATTGCAGCCCATTTTCAGTCGCTCCTGTCGGGCGCTCCAGCGCGCAAGGCGCGCGCCGTCGCGACAGTTTGTCGCGCCTCTTGCGACAGAGTGACGCGTTGTCGGTGCGGTGAATCGAATGCATGGCGTTCAAGTGTTTGATTTTTCAGGCATTACC
Organism: Betaproteobacteria bacterium HGW-Betaproteobacteria-3; assembly: GCA_002842205.1. GTDB lineage: Bacteria > Pseudomonadota > Gammaproteobacteria > Burkholderiales > Burkholderiaceae_C > PHCI01. Next base: position 35,597 of record PHCI01000003.1, read on the forward strand.
CGCCATCACTTAGGTGGCACGATTGCTGCTGTCTCGAAATTGGAGCGCGTCAACGCTGCGCTGCAGCATGGCCCTGCACAGACCGCAGAGGGCGTGGAAGATTGATGGGTTGGGTGTTTGGCCCACTTGTGAAGGCTTGCGCGCATTGATACATTTAACCCGTTATGCATTTCAGTTCCTATGTGGAACCTACCAGGAGATCACGCATGAGCCAGCCCCCAAGCAAGCTATCGCGGCGGACACTGTTCGCCGGAGCCACCGGCGTCGGTGCCGTTGCAGCCGCAGCCAGCCTGCTGCCATCGGTCCGCGAGATCGCCCCGCTGCCTGCGCAGCCCAAGGCGATGCCGGAAAAAGGTGGTGGATACAGCCTGACGGACCACGTCAAGCAGTACTACAAGACCACCCTCGTTTAACTCTCATTGTCTGGAGAGTCCCATGTTGTTGACCAAAAAATCTGGCGCTGCCGACGGCAAAGCCCTCTCGCCGTTTGTGCACAGCCTGCGCCGCGGCCTGTCCAATGCACTTCCCACCATGGACCGCCGCGCGTTTTTGCGCCGCTCGGGCCTCGGGGTGGGCGTCGGTATTGCGGCATCGCAATTGACGCTGGTGAAAAAGGCCCACGCTGCGGGCGACAAAGGCGTGGCCGTGGGGGCCGGCAAGGTGGAAGTCAAGCGCACCGTCTGCTCCCACTGCTCGGTGGGCTGCGCGGTGGACGCCGTGGTGGAAAACGGCGTCTGGGTCCGTCAGGAGCCGGTGTTTGACTCGCCGCTGAACCTGGGCGCGCATTGCGCCAAGGGGGCTGCGTTGCGCGAGCACGGCCATGGTGAATACCGTCTGCGCTACCCGATGAAGCTGGTCAACGGAAAATATGAGCGCATCAGCTGGGATGTGGCGCTCAACGAAATCAGTGCGCGCATGCTGGAGCTGCGCAAAGCCAGCGGCCCTGACAGCGTCTATTTTGTCGGCTCGTCCAAGCACAACAACGAGCAGGCGTACCTGATGCGCAAGTGGGTCAGCCTGTGGGGCACCAACAACTGCGACCACCAGGCGCGCATTTGCCACTCCACCACGGTGGCCGGTGTGGCCAACACCTGGGGCTACGGCGCCATGACCAATTCGTACAACGACATGCAAAACAGCAAGGTCGCCCTGTACATTGGCTCCAACGCCGCCGAAGCGCACCCGGTTTCCCTGTTGCACATGCTGCACGCCAAGGAGACCGGCACCAAGATGATCGTGGTCGATCCGCGCTTCACGCGCACCGCCGCCAAGGCCGACCATTACGTGCGCATCCGCTCGGGGACCGACATTCCGTTCCTGTTCGGCGTGCTGTACCACATCTTCAAGAACGGCTGGGAAGACCAGAAGTACATCAACGACCGCGTCTACGGCATGGACAAGGTCAAGGAAGACGTGCTTGCCAAATGGACACCCGACAAGGTCTTCGAGGCCTGCGGTGCGGATGAAGCCACGGTGTTCAACGTGGCCAAGATCATGAACGAAAGCCGTCCTGGCACCATCGTCTGGTGCATGGGGCAAACCCAGCACACCATCGGCAACGCCATGGTGCGTGCCTCCTGCATCTTGCAGCTGGCGTTGGGCAACGTGGGCAAGTCGGGTGGTGGCGCCAACATCTTCCGCGGCCACGACAACGTGCAGGGCGCCACCGACGTCGGCCCCAATCCGGATTCGCTGCCGGGCTATTACGGCCTGGCCGAAGGTTCGTGGAAGCACTTCGCCAAGGTCTGGGGCGTTGACTTTGAGTGGATCAAGGGCCGCTATGCGCCGGGCATGCTCAGCAAGCCAGGCATCACGGTGTCGCGCTGGATCGACGGCGTGCTCGAAAAGAACGAGCTGATCGACCAGGATTCCAACCTGCGCGGCGTGTTCTTCTGGGGCCATGCGCCCAACTCGCAGACGCGCGGTCTGGAGATGAAGCGCGCCATGGACAAGCTGGACCTGCTGGTGGTGGTGGACCCGTATCCGTCAGCCACCGCGGCCATGGCAGCGATGCCTGGCAAGGCCGAAGACCTCAATCCGAATCGTGCGGTGTACCTGTTGCCGGCCGCCACCCAGTTCGAGACCAGTGGCTCGGTCACGGCGTCCAACCGTTCCATCCAGTGGCGCGAGAAAGTGATCGAACCCCTGTGGGAAAGCCGCAGCGATCACATGATCATGCACCAGTTCGCCCAGAAGCTTGGCTTTGGCACCGAGTTCACCAAGAACTTCAAGATGCAGAAAGTCAACGGCATGGACGAGCCCATGCCCGAGGAGATCCTGCGCGAGATCAACAAATCGGTCTGGACCATTGGCTACACCGGGCAAAGCCCGGAGCGGCTCAAGGCCCACATGCGCAACATGCACCTGTTTGACGTGAAAACGCTCAAAGCCAAGGGTGGTACGGACAAGGAAACCGGCTATGACTTTACCGGCGACTACTTCGGCCTGCCGTGGCCGTGCTTTGGCAACCCCTCGCTCAAGCACCCGGGCTCGCCCAACCTGTACGACACGTCCAAGCACGTGATGGACGGCGGGGGCAACTTCCGCGCCAACTTTGGCGTGGAACGCGACGGCAAGAACCTGCTGGCCGAAGACGGCTCGCATTCCCTGGGGTCCGAGATCACCACCGGCTACCCTGAGTTTGACCACGTGCTGCTGAAAAAGCTCGGCTGGTGGGACGACCTGTCCGACGCTGAGAAAGCCGCTGCCGAAGGCAAGAACTGGAAGACCGACCTGTCGGGCGGCATCCAGCGGGTGACCATGGCCCACGGCTGCCATCCGTTTGGCAATGCCAAGGCACGGGCGCTGGTCTGGAACTTCCCCGACCCGGTGCCGCAACACCGCGAGGCGCTGTACAACACCCGTCCGGACCTGACCGCCAAGTACCCCACGCACGCCGACAAGAACGCGTTCTGGCGTCTGCCCACGCTGTTCAAGACCGTGCAGGACAAGAACGTGGCCGACAAGATCCACGAGAAGTTCCCGCTGATTCTGAGCTCGGGGCGTCTGGTCGAATACGAAGGCGGCGGCGAGGAAACCCGCTCCAACCCCTGGCTGGCCGAGTTGCAGCAGGAGGCCTTTGTCGAAATCAATCCCAAGGCAGCGGCCGACCGCGGCATCCGCAACGGTGAGCAGGTCTGGCTCACGTCGCCCACCGGCGCACGCCTCAACGTGCAGGCGCTGGTGACCGAGCGTGTGGACGCCGGCACCTGCTGGATGCCGTTCCACTTCTCCGGGCGCTGGCAAGGCGCCGACATGCTGGCGTTCTATCCCAATGGCGCGGCACCGGTGGTGCGGGGTGAGGCGGTCAATACGGCCACCACCTACGGTTACGACGCCGTGACCATGATGCAGGAAACCAAGACGACGATCTGCAACGTCGAGAAAGCCTAAGGAGACCGCAATGGCACGGATGAAATTTGTATGCGACGCCGAGCGCTGCATTGAATGCAATGGCTGCGTTACGGCTTGCAAGAACGAGCACGAAGTTCCCTGGGGTGTGAACCGCCGACGGGTGGTCACGCTCAATGACGGTGTCCCGGGTGAGAAGTCGATTTCAGTGGCCTGCATGCACTGCTCCGACGCGCCCTGCATGGCCGTCTGCCCGGTCAACTGCTTCTACCGCACCGACGAAGGCGTGGTGCTGCACGACAAGGACGTGTGCATCGGCTGCGGCTACTGCAGCTACGCCTGCCCGTTCGGCGCACCGCAGTTTCCGTCGCAAGGCACGTTTGGTGTGCGCGGCAAGATGGACAAGTGCACCTTCTGCGCCGGTGGGCCCGAAACCCACGGCAGCCAGGCCGAGTTCGAGAAATACGGGCGTAACCGGCTGGCCGAAGGCAAACTGCCGGCCTGCGCCGAAATGTGTTCCACCAAGGCCCTGCTGGCCGGTGACGGTGACGTGGTGGCCGACATCTTCCGCAACCGCGTGCTCAAGCGCGGCAAGGGTGCCGAAGTCTGGGGCTGGGGCACCGCTTACGGGTCCAAGCAAGCCGGTCAACCGCCAGTGGCAGGAGCCAAGTCATGATCATGCGTACCCTTGCAACCCTCGGCGCCGTGCTGGCGCTGGCCGCTTGCGGCGAAAAGCCCCAGAACCTGGGCGGCGCCAAACAGGACGCAGCGCCTTACTCCGGCACCGGTTCGCCCTTTGTCGCGCAGGGCTGGAAGGCGGGCGACAAGGCCAGCTGGGAGCAGCAGCTCAAGACGCGCACGCAAGCCGGTCAGAACGACTACGCTAAAACAAACTGAGCGGGAGTCCCTATGCTTCGGTCATTTCTTGCTACAGCAATAGTAGCGCTCAGTTTGTGCGGAGGTGCCTTCGCACAAAACAAGCTGCAGGTGGAACCGGTGCAACCGGCCGCGCCTGCTGCCCCTGCGACGGGCGGCATCCAGAGCCAGAACATCTTTGAGGTCAAGCCGGACGCCAGCGCCGACCCCAAATATGCCGGGCAGACGAATGCCGAGCGCGCCAAAGTGCAGCCCGGCAACAACGCGCCCATGTGGCGGGCTGTGGGCCAGGGCACGACAGGGTATTCGAGCCTGCCCAAAAGCGAAGCGCCAGAGGCCGGCAACCTGATCCAGCCGTTTGTGCAGTATCCGGGTTCGCGGCTGACCACGGCCGGTGAGGCCTGGCGCCAGGCGCGCAACAACTGGATCATCCCTTATGGTGGTTCGCTGCTGTTGATCGTTCTGGGTGCGGTGGCCCTGTTTTACTGGCGCAAGGGCACGATCGAGTTGCATGGTGCCCAGACCGGCCGCACGATCGAACGCTTCACGCCGTTTGAGCGTTCGGCCCACTGGGCCAACGCGATTGCCTTCAGCGTGCTGGCCATCTCCGGCATCGTCATGGCGTTTGGCAAGTTCTTCATCCTTCCGGTGATTGGCAGCACGCTGTTCGGCTGGTTGACCTATGCCCTGAAAAACGCTCACAATTTTGCCGGCCCGTTGTTCGCGGTGTCCCTGCTGATTGTGTTCATCACGTTCGTCAAGGACAACCTGCCAGGCAAGGGCGACCTGACCTGGCTGCTGCACGGGGGTGGCATGTTCTCCAGCAAGGAAGTGCCGTCACACCGCTTCAACGCAGGTGAGAAGGTGCTGTTCTGGGCCGGTGTGCTGCTGTTGGGTGCTGTAGTGGTCGGTTCGGGCCTGGTGCTGAACAAGCTCGTTCCTGGCCTGATTTACGAGCGTTCCACCATGCAGATTGCCAACATGATTCATGGTGTGGCCTCCGCGCTCATGATGGCCATGTTCATCGGGCACATCTACATGGGCACCATCGGCATGCGTGGCGCCTACCAGGCCATGCGGACCGGTTACGTGGATGAAACCTGGGCGAAAGAGCACCACGAATACTGGTACGACGACGTCAAGGCCGGCAAGATCCCGGCCCAGCGCACCCAGCCCGCAGCGCCCACCCAGACCGCACGGGCCTGAGTGGTATTCCCAGAAATCCAAGGATCAACGACCATGAACAAACTCCTGATCGGTATCGCTGCCACATGCATCGGCCTGTCTACAGCTTGGGCCAAGTTGCCGGCCCCCAGCGATGAAGCCAAGGCCAAGGCCGCCGCCGCCGCCGCCAAAACCGCGCACGGCGGGAAAGTTGCGGCATACAAGTTGTGCAAAAGCCAGGACAGCACCGTCGAGCGCTACCAGAAGACCGCCAAGGCCGCCGGCAAGACCGTCAAACCCCCGGTGGCAATGCCTGCGTGTGCGGACCCAGGCCCGTTCGTCGAGGCACCGGCGGCCGCAGCCGCTGCCCCGGCACCCGCCAAGAAATCCTGAGGCGCACACCGCGCCCATCGCGCATGCCCTGTTGAGCCAGGGCCAACAAGGGCCGGCCTCTCACGAGGGCGGCCCTTTTGCTGTAGCCTTGGGTCCTTCATGAAGCAACGTCCTGCCCCTCCAAGACTGACGCAGGCCCGGGCGCCGCTGACCCGGGAGATCGAGGTCGTTAACCAGCATGGCGAACGCAACACGATCTCCATCCCGGCCGAACGTGTGCTCACGGTCTATGTGGACAAGCGAGAGCTGGTGACGCTCATGACCTTGGGCGGCCACCCCGAACTGCTGGTGCTGGGCTACCTGCGCAACCAGCGGCTCGTCCGTTCGGTGGACGACATCGATTCGATCACCGTCGATTGGGACGTGGGCGAAGGCCCGCTGGGTGACGCCGGTGCGGCCGCGGTCAAGACGCGCCACGGCATCGCGCAGATTGAAGAGCGCACCGCCAGGCGGGTGGTGACCACCGGCTGCGGGCAGGGCAGCGTGTTCGGGGCGCTGATGGACGATCTGGACGCGGTGAACCTGCCACCCGCCACCCTCACGCAGGCCCAGCTTTACGGCATCCTGGGCGCCATCCGGCAGCAGGAGAGCACCTACAAATCGGCCGGATCGGTCCACGGCTGTGCGCTGTTTCGTGGCGAAGAGATGCTCATCTTCATCGAGGACGTGGGCCGCCACAACGCCATCGACACCATCGCGGGCTGGATGTGGCTGCAGCATGGCGATGATGCGACCGCCGCCGCGCCCGGCACTGCCATGACGGGCGCTGACAAGGTGTTCTACACCACGGGTCGGCTGACCAGCGAAATGGTCATCAAGTCGGCGCAGATGGGCGTGCCCATTGTGGTTTCGCGCAGCGGCATCACCCAGATGGGCCATGAGGTCGCGCAGCATCTGGGCCTGTGCACCATTGGCCGTGCCACGAACAAGCACTTTGTCTGCTACACCGCCCCCGAGCGGCTTTGGATGCAGCCTGAACTGGCCGGCGCCAGGCTGCGTGCACCGGCCTGACCGGACGCAGCGCCAGGCGGTCCGTGTCACGCCAAAAGCCCGCCACCGCGCAGGTTCAGGGCGATTTGCGCTAAGGTTCCGGCATGAACCTCACATTTATCGGGCTTGGATGGCGCACGCTGCGGCGGGATTTGCGGGCGGGCGAACTGCGTCTGCTCATCGTCGCCGTCACGCTGGCCGTGGCGGCGCTCACGGCCGTGGGATTTTTCGCCGACCGCCTCAAGGGTGGGCTGCAACGTGATGCGCGCCAGTTGCTCGGCGGCGACGCCGTGCTCTCCAGCGACCGGCCCACGCCCCCCGCCTTGATGGCCCAGGCCCGGGCGCTGGGCCTGAACAGCGTCACGAGCATGACCTTCCCGACCATGGGGCGCGCCAGCGAAGCGCAGGGCGGCGCCAGCAAGCTGGTGGCGTTGAAGTCGGTCGAGCCCGGCTATCCACTGCGCGGCAAGCTGCGCGTGGCGGCGGCCCCGGGCGCCGCCGCCGAAATCACCGGCGACATTCCCGCGCGCGGCGAGGTCTGGATCGACGCGTCGCTGCTGGACAGCCTGAACCTGCAGATCGGCTCCGACCTGCTGCTGGGCGACACGCAAATGCGCATCACCCGCATCATCGTGGTCGAGCCGGATCGCGGCGGCGGTTTCGTCAATTTTTCACCGCGCGTCATGATCAACGCGGCCGACATTGCCGCCACCGGCCTGGTGCAACCCGCCAGCCGCCTGACCTACCGGTTTGCCGTGGCGGGCAGCGACCGCGCCGTCAAGACGTTTACCCAATGGGTGGCGGCCGAACTCAAGCGCACCGAAATCCGTGGCGTTCGCCTGGAGTCGTTCGAAAGCGGCCGCCCCGAAATGGGCCAGACGCTGGACCGCGCCGAAAAATTCCTGAGCCTCATCGCCCTGCTGGCCGCGCTGCTGAGCGCCGTGGCCGTGGCCCTGGCGGCGCGTGGATTCGCCGCCCGCCACCTGGACGACTGCGCCATGCTGCGCGTGCTGGGGCAGAGCCAGCGGACCATCGCCTGGAGCTATGCGCTGGAATTCCTGCTGGTGGGCCTGGCCGCCAGCCTGCTGGGCGTGGCGATCGGGTTCTCGGTGCACTTTGTGTTTGTGCTGCTGCTGGCCGGCCTGGTGGAAGCGGCGCTGCCCGCGGCCACGCTGTGGCCGGTGGCCTTCGGGCTGGGCATGGGCCTGACGCTGCTGTTCGCGTTTGGCCTGCCGCCCGTGCTGCAACTGGCGCAGGTGCCGCCGCTGCGCGTGATCCGCCGCGACGTGGGAGGCCTCAGGCCCGCCTCGCTGCTGGTGCTGGGCGTGGGCGTGCTCGGTTTTGCCGGCCTGCTGATGGCGGCCAGCAGCGACCTGAAGCTGGGCCTGATCGCCGTGGGGGGCTTTGCCGGGGCGGTGGTGGTGTTTGCCGTGTTGAGCTGGCTGGCCGTGCGGCTGCTGCGCGTCAGCGTGAACGAGGCCACGGCGCCGCGCTGGCTGGTGCTGGCCACGCGGCAACTGGCCGCCCGGCCGGCCTATGCCGTGGTGCAGGTCAGCGCCCTGGCCGTGGGCCTGCTGGCCCTGGTGCTGCTGGTGCTGCTGCGCACCGACCTCATCAGCAGCTGGCGCCGCGCCACGCCGCCCGATGCGCCCAACCGCTTTGTCATCAACGTGCAGCCGGACCAGAGCACGGTGTTCCAGCAGGCCCTGCGCGACGGCGGGGTGGAACGCTACGACTGGTACCCCATGATCCGCGGGCGCCTGATTGCCGTCAATGGCCGATCCATCACGCCGGACGACTTTGCCGACGAGCGCGCCAAGCGGCTGGTGGACCGCGAGTTCAACCTGTCCAACACCGCCGTCAAACCACCGCACAACGACATCGTGGCCGGCCGCTGGACCGACGGCGAGGCCGGTGCCATCAGTGTCGAAGAGGGCATTGCCCGGCAGTTGGGGCTGGCGCTGGGCGACGCGCTGCGTTTTGACATGGCGGGCGTGGCAGTGGACGCCCGAATCACCAGCCTGCGCAAGGTGGACTGGGGGTCGATGCACGCCAACTTCTACGTGATCTACCCCGTGGCCGCCATGCCCGACGTGCCCATGACCTACCTGAGTGCCTTCCGGGCGCCAGACCGCCCCGGGTTTGACAACGCGCTGGTACGCCAGTTTCCCAACATCACCAGCGTGGACATGACCAGCACCCTCGCGCAGATCCAGCGTGTGCTCGACCAGGTCATCCGCGCGGTGGAATTCCTGTTCGGCTTCACGCTGGCCGCCGGGCTGGTGGTGCTGTTTGCGGCCGTCACCGCCACCCGCGAGGAGCGCGCCCGTGAATTCGCCATCATGCGCGCGGTGGGCGCCCGTGCCTCGCTGTTGCGCCAGGTGCAACGCGCCGAACTCGCAGGCGTGGGGCTGCTGGCCGGTTTTCTGGCCAGTGTGGTGGCGGCCATCGTGGGCTGGGGTCTGGCCCGGTATGTCTTCGAGTTCGACTGGGCCGTGTCATGGTGGGTGCCGCTGGCCGGCGCCGCGGCCGGTGCCCTGCTGGCGCTGGCCGCCGGTTGGTGGGGCCTGCGCGAGGTGCTGCAGCGGCCGGTGATGAGCACGCTGCGCCAGGCGGCGGAGTGATTGTGATATTTAAAAAATAGCAAACTATTACCAAATGACGGGGGCTTAGCCGGTATTTGATCTGAAATTTGAAGAAACTGCGTCGCGGCACCCCGGGTGCGAAGGCATCACCCGGCAAAAGGCTGGCGCGTGTCCGGGGCACTTTATGCCAAGATGACCCTCCAACCTGGCATGACCCCGACGCTCCTCCACCCCGCCCGCATGACCGCCGTGCGTCCACGCCACGGGTGCGTTGGTTGGCGCCCCTCGTTCTTCCTCGCTCGATCACGCACCTGACCACTCCCCCATGGAACTGTCTGCCCTGATTCTCCAATACGGCCTGTGGGCGGTCTTTCTGGCCGTCTTCATGGAGCAGTTGGGCTTTCCGTTGCCCACGCTGCCGCTGCTGCTGGTGGTGGGCGCGGCCGCGGCCACCGATCCGGGCTTTGGCCTGGCGGCGTTGGCGGTGACCGTGGGGGCGTCGGTTGGGGGTGGCGCGTTGATGTTTGCGGCGGGGCGCAAATACGGCCATTCGATCCTGGGATTTTTTTGCCGCATCTCGCTGTCACCCACCTCGTGCATTGACCACGGCCTGGCGGCACTGGACCGCGTGGGCCCGCTGGCACTGGTCATGGCGCGCTTCATGCCCGGGCTGTCGGCCATGGCGCCGGCCTTGGCGGGCAAGGCGGGCATGCCGCTGCGGGTTTTTCTGGTCAGCCAGGGCGTGGCCGCTGCCTTGTTTGCCGCCACGGGCATTGGCGTTGGGCGCGCGTTTCACGACACGATCGAGCCGCTCGTGCGCGGCCTGGACACCTACGCCCGCCCCATCGGCCTCGCGCTGGCACTGGCGATCGGGGCGTGGCTGGCGTATGTGGTGCTCGTCAAGCGCCGTCGCCGCGTGCTTTGACCAACCATCGCCCCAACGCCATGCGCCCGCCGGGCTTGCCGCGCACGACTTTCACGTCGTGCGCCGCCGTCACTCACTTGCCGGGATAAACCAGGTCCACCCGGCGATTTTCGGCCCAGGCGGCTTCGTCGTGACCGGGGGCCTTGGGCTTTTCCTTGCCCCAGCTCACGGCTTCGAGCTGCGCACCGTTGACGCCGATGAGCTTCAGGGCCTTCACCACGTTTTCAGCCCGTTTTTGTCCCAGGGCCAGGTTGTATTCGGTACCGCCACGCTCGTCGGTGTTGCCTTCGACCCGGATGGCCAGCTTGGGGTTGGACGCCAGATACTTGCCCTGGACTTCCAGCACGCGCGTGTAGGCCGGCTTGACCTGGTAGTCGTCGAAATCGAAATAGACGCTACGTTCCTTGAAAATCGCGCTGGAGGGGTCGAGATGGGCCGGCACGGCCACGTGCGCCACGGCCGATGCGGTGGCGGGTGGTGGCGTCGGGGTCGTTGCGGGCGCGACGGCCGCAGCGGGTGCGGGGGTGGCGGCCACCGGCGCGGCTGGCGGGGTGCTGCTGCAGGCGGCCAGCAAGGCCGCAAAGCCCAGCGCCAGTGAATATCGGATCGTCATGTTCATGAATAACTCCTTTTTCGGGACACAAATGGGTGGGTGAACGCCCGGGTCATTATGGCGGAGATATATTTGTACAAATATAAATTCCCCAAATCCGGACAGAACGAACGGCTACGATGGCGCCCACGCGGGCCCGGGGCGTGGGTCACCCCGGGCTGTGCGGGACATCGCCAACCACCCCCAAGCCACGCCATGACCGACGCCCCAAACACCAACGCACTGCAAACCGTGACCCCTGAAGAACCATCGGCATTCGACACCCCGTTCGCCTGGATCGGCGGCGAAGACCGCGTGCACGCCCTGACCGAGCGTTTCTACGACCTCATGGACCTGGAGCCCGCCTACGCCGAATTGCGCGCCGTGCACGGCAGCGACCTGGCCAGCGCGCGGCAAAAGCTGTTCTGGTTTCTGTGCGGCTGGCTGGGCGGCCCGCAGCACTACACCGGGCGCTTTGGCCACCCGCGCCTGCGCCAGCGCCACCTGCCGTTTGCCATTGGCATCCGCGAGCGCGACCAGTGGCTGGCCTGCATGGACCAGGCCATGGGTGAGACCGGCGTGCCCGACGACTTGCGCGCGCGACTGCGCCAGAGCTTTTTCCAGACTGCCGACTGGATGCGCAACACCCACGTGTAAGGTCAGTGCGGGGCGCTGGTGAACGTCGAGTTGCTTTCAAAAAAGAAGCAAACTTTGACCATTTGACGGGGGCTAGAGGCGTATTTTCTTCATAAAACCGGGCCCGACGGCCTGAGCAGCACCAGCAGCGCACCGGCGCCGCCTTCGGACGGCGTGGCCTGCACAAAGGCCAGCACCTCGTTTTTCTGGATCAGCCAGCCCTGCACCTTGGCCTTGAGCACCGGTGTCTTGCCCGGCGAGCCCAGGCCCTTGCCATGCACCACCCGCACGCAGCGCACGCCGTGGCGGTGGGCCTCGCGCACAAACGCCGCCAGCGCCTCGCGGGCCGCGTCGGTGCGCAGGCCGTGCAAATCGAGCTCGCGCTGGAGGCTCCAGTGGCCCTTGCGCAGCTTGCGCGTCACGTCGGTGCCGATGCCCGGGCGCCGAAAGCTCAGCGCATCGTCCACGTCCAGCAGGGTGCTGAAGTCAAATTCATCGCTGATGGCTTCACGCAGCACGGCCTGGTCGTCGCGCTGCTGCTGCACCGCGATGGGGGCCGGTGGCACCACGGGCAACACGGCCCGGCCGCGGTCGGGCAGCGGCTGGACGGCGCCGACCGCGCGGGTGAACAGGTTTTTTTCGGCCAGGGCCCGGCGCTCGGCCTGCTGGCGCTCGGCCAGCGCCGCGGCCTCGCGCGCCTGGGCGGCGGCCAGGTCGCGCTTGATGCGGCCCAGGTCGGCCAGCGACTGCACGCGCGGGGGCGCCTTGCCGTGCGGCTTCATTGCAGCCCCTTCGTCGTGCGCCAGCACGCGCGCCTCACAACAGGCCCTTTTCGGCCATCGACAGCGCCTGCCCCGGGCCGACGATCACGTGGTCGAGCACGCGCACGTCCACCAGCGCCAGCGCGGCCTTGAGGGTCTGGGTGAGCGCCTCGTCGGCGCGGCTGGGCTGCACCGTGCCGCTGGGGTGGTTGTGGGCCAGCACCACGGCGGCGGCCTTGTGCTGCAGCGCGTGCAGCACCACCTCGCGCGGGTACACGCTGGTCTGGGTCAGGGTGCCGCGAAACAGCTCCTCCAGCGCCAGCAGCCGGTTCTGGCTGTCCAGGAACAGCACCGCAAACACCTCGTGGCCGCGTCGGGCCAGGTGCAGTTGCAGGTAGTGCTTGACGGCGTCGGGGGTGCTGAACACCTCGCGCTCGCGCAACTGCTCGGCCAGCGCGCGGCGCGCCAGTTCCAGCACGGCCACCAGTTCGGCGCGCTTGGCCGGGCCGCCCAGGCCCTTGATTTTTTTGACGTCGTCCAGGTCGGCGTGCAGCAGGCCGGCGATGCCGCCAAAGGTGTCGAGCAGTTCCTGCGCCAGCGTGAGCACGCCTTTGCCGACGATGCCAGTGCGCAGCAGCAGCGCCAGCAGCTCGGCGTCGCTCAGGGCGCCGGGGCCGCGGGCCAGCAGCTTTTCGCGGGGGCGGGCATCGGGCGGGAGGTCTTTGAGCGGCATGGCGGAGCCCGAAGGCCAGGGTTTCTACAATGGAGGCCAGTTTATCGGGACTTCCATGGCCACCGCTTCCAGCCTTTCTGCCGCATCCCCGCCGACCGCCGCCACCGCGGTGGTGCAGGCCGGGTCGTTTCTGACCCTGCATTACCGGCTGGCCGGGCCGCAGGGCGACGTCATCAACACCTTCAACGACAAGCCGGCCACGTTGTCGATCGGCGCGGGCGAGCTGTCACCCGCGGTCGAGGCGCAGCTGATCGGCATGGAAGAGGGCGCGCACCGCACCTTTGCGCTGGCCGCGGGCATCGCCTTTGGCGAGCGCAACCCCGAGATGGTGCAGTGGGTGGCCAAGAAGCTGCTGGCCGACCTGGGCGACCCGCATGAAACCTATGCGGTGGGCGACGTGGTGCAGTTCCCCACGCCCGACGGCCTGGGCAGCTATGCCGGTGCCGTGCAGCAGCTGCGCGACGACGGCGCGGTGCTGTTTGACTTCAACCACCCGCTGGCCGGCCAGCCGGTGACGTTTGAAGTGCGTTTGATCGGGGTGCTATGAACGCAGCACACGAAGTGGCCAGCGTGGGGGCACTGGTACGCGCCGCGCCGGGCCGCCCCAAGCAAGCGAGCGTCCCCTCGGGGGGCAGCGCCGCACACGAAGTGGCCAGCGTGGGGGCACTGAAATGACCGGCCGCATCGACAACGCCAGGACACACACCGACGGGCTGCCCCAGGGTGTGAAGAACCCGGTTGACGGCGCTGACGCCGACCACGCTGCAGGCGGGGGCGTGCAGGTCATTCTGGCCGAGCCGCGGGGCTTTTGCGCGGGGGTCGATCGCGCCATCGAGATCGTCGAGCGCGCACTGCAAAAATTCGGGCGCCCGATCTACGTGCGCCACGAGATCGTGCACAACACCTATGTGGTCAACGACCTCAAGGCCAAGGGCGCGATCTTCATCGAAGACCTGGCCGACGTGCCGCCCGGCGCCACGCTGGTGTTCAGCGCGCACGGCGTGAGCAAGGCGGTGCAGCAAGAGGCCGCGCAGCGCGGCTTTCATGTGTTTGACGCCACCTGCCCGCTGGTGACCAAGGTGCACATCGAGGTGGCCAAGCTCGCCAAAGAGGGCTACGAGTTCATCATGATCGGCCACAAGGGCCACCCCGAGGTGGAGGGCACGATGGGCCAGCTCGACCACGGCATCCACCTGGTGGAAGACGTGGCCGACGTGGCGCAGGTGCAGCCCGCGCAGACGCAACGGCTTGCGCTGGTCACGCAGACCACGCTGTCCACCGACGACGCGGCCGAGATTGCCGCCGCCGTCAAGGCGCGCTTTCCCAGCGTGCGCGAACCCAAGCAGCAAGACATCTGCTACGCCACGCAAAACCGCCAGGACGCCATCAAGTTCATGACGCCGCAGGTGGACGTGGTGATCGTGGTCGGCAGCCCGACCAGCTCCAACAGCAACCGGCTGGCCGAGCTGGCGCGCAAGCGCGGCGTGCCCAGCTTCATGGTCGACAGCCCCGACGAGCTGCAACCGCAATGGCTGGCGGGCAAGCGCCGCGTGGGGCTGACGGCCGGGGCGTCGGCGCCCGAAATCCTGGTCCGCCAGGTGATCGACCGCATCAAGTCGCTGGGCGTGGTGTCGGTGCGCAAGATGGACGGGATCGAAGAGACCGTGAAGTTCCCGCTACCGAAGGGGCTGAAGTTGGACACGAAGGGGCTTAAATTGGACTCGAAGGAACTGAAGCCGGACGCACAACGGTCTGACTGAAAAGCATCCAGCCCCGACCGCCCAACGCCGGACGTTCTCAACGGCCCCCGCTTTTCCAAGAAAATCCGCCTTCATGAACCTCTCTGAAATTCATAGCGCTTCACGTCGATTTGACGCGGGGCCAAGCCACTTTTTACGTGAAACTCCGTTGTGGAAGCTGCCCGGTGCGGCGCTGGGCGTGGACTGCGCCGAAGTGTGGCTCAAGCTCGAACACCTGCAGGTGGGCGGCAGCTTCAAGGCGCGCGGCATGCTCAACCGCCTGCTCGCCAACCCGATTCCCGCCAGCGGCGTGATCGTCGCCTCGGGCGGCAACGCGGGCATTGCCACGGCCGCCGCAGCGCGTGCACTGGGCGTGCCGTGCGAGGTGTTTGTGCCCAGGGTCTCCAGCGCCGCCAAGCAGGCCCGCCTGCGCGCGCTGGGCGCCAACGTGGTGGTGGGCGGCGACGCCTACGCCGACGCGCTGGCCGCGTGCCTGACGCGCCAGCAGCAGACCGGTGCGCTGCTCACCCATGCCTACGACCAGCCCGAAGTGGTGGCCGGCGCGGGCACCCTGGCGCGCGAGATCGAACAGCAGGGCGGCGTGCCGCACAGCGTGCTCGTCAGCGTGGGGGGTGGCGGGCTGATTGCCGGCGTGGCCGCCTGGTTTGAGGGCCGCGCGCGCGTGGTGGCGCTGGAGCCTGAACGCGCGCCCACGCTGCACGCCGCCCGCGCCGCGGGCGAGCCGGTGGATGTGGCGGTGGGCGGCATCGCGGCCGATTCACTGGGCGCGCGGCGCATCGGCGCGATTGCCTGGGACGTGACGCAGCGGCACGTGCACGACGCCCTGCTGCTGAGCGACGACGCCATCCTTGCCGCGCAACGGTGGTTGTGGCGCGAAATGAAGCTGGCCGTGGAGCCCGCGGCGGCACTGGGGCTGGCTGCATTGCACACCGGCGCCTACCGGCCGCGGGCGGACGAGACGGTGTGCCTCATCGTCTGTGGCGCCAACCTGGACCCGGCCTCGCTCACCGACGCCTGAACCCGCCCGCACCGCCACGGCACGGGTCTAGCGGGGGTGTGGCGCGGGTGTGGCGCGGGTGGCGCGGGTGTGGCGGGGTCGCCGGTAAAATTGGCCCATGCTCGATATCCAGCTTCTCCGCAAAGACCTTGACTCGGTGGTCGCCCGCCTTGAAACGCGCAAATCGCCGCAGCCCTTCCTCGACGTGGCCGCTTTCACCGCGCTGGAGGCCGAACGCAAGGTCATCCAGACGCGCACCGAAGAATTCCAGGCCCGCCGCAACACTTTGAGCAAGCAAATTGGCCAGCGCAAGGCCAAAGGCGAGAGCGTGGACGCGGTCATGGCCGAAGTGGCCTCGCTCAAAACGGGCCTGGAGGCTTCGGCCGAGCGGCTGGACGTGATCCAGACTGAACTGCAGGCGCTGCTGCTGGCCGTGCCCAACCTGCCGCACGCCAGCGTGCCGGTGGGCGCCGACGAACACGGCAATGTGGTGGTGCGCCGCTGGGGCACGCCGCGCGCCCTGGACTTCGCCGCCAAAGACCATGTGGACCTTGGCACGCCGCTGGGGCTGGACTTTGACATGGGCGTGAAACTCACGGGCTCGCGCTTCACCTTCATGCGCGGCCCCATCGCCCGGCTGCATCGCGCGCTGGCCGCCTTCATGCTGGACGTGCAGACGCAGGAGCATGGGTACACCGAGTGCTACACGCCCTATGTGGTCAACGCCGAAACCTTGCGCGGCACGGGGCAACTGCCCAAGTTTGAAGCCGACCTGTTTGCCGTGAAAAAGGGCGGGCAGGAGGGCGAGGAGGTGCCCGACACGCAGGCGCTGTACCTGATCCCCACGTCGGAGGTGCCGCTGACCAACACCGTGCGCGGCGCCATCGTGGCCGAGTCCGAGCTGCCCATCAAACTCACCGCCCACACCCCGTGCTTCCGCTCCGAGGCCGGCAGCGCGGGCCGTGACACCCGCGGCATGATCCGCCAGCACCAGTTCGACAAGGTCGAGATGGTGCAGATCACCCACCCCGACCAGAGCGACCAGGCGCTGGAAGAAATGACCGGCCATGCCGAAGCCATTCTGCAAAAGCTCGGCCTGCCTTACCGCGTGATGAGCCTGTGCACCGGCGACATGGGCTTTGGCGCCGCCAAGACCTACGATCTGGAGGTCTGGCTGCCCGCGCAGAACACCTACCGCGAAATCAGCTCGGTCTCCAACTGCGAGGCCTTCCAGGCCCGCCGCCTGCAGGCCCGCTTCAAGAACGCGCAGGGCAAGAACGAACTGGTGCACACGCTCAACGGCTCCGGCCTGGCCGTGGGCCGCACGCTGGTGGCGGTACTGGAGAACGGCCAGAACGCCGACGGATCGGTGACCGTGCCCGAGGTGCTGCGGCCTTATCTGGGCGGCACCGGGGTGCTGCGGGCCTGATAGAATCCAAGGCTTCGCGGAGAGGTGGCAGAGTGGCCGAATGTACCTGACTCGAAATCAGGCGTACCGCAAGGTACCGTGGGTTCGAATCCCACCCTCTCCGCCAAAAACGAGACCCAGAGCGTTCTAGAACGTCTCGCAAGACACCCCTGAAAGCCCCGGAAAACCCAAGCGTTCCGGGGCTTTTTTGTTTCTGGACGTCCCGCAACGGTTCTTGCCATCCAAGATGTTCTGTTAAAGGCTCATGGCCTTGGGCGTCTACCCTGATGTTTTCCTGGCGCAAGCCCGAGACAAAGTGGACCTGCCCAGAAAGCTTCTCGCCACGTGTGGCGCCGCCTGGAGGCTCTGCGACCGGATAAATCGCCGTCGTGGCAGTCCAGTGAGTAGCCAAGCAGCTTGACAGTTTTGGGATGGCTCCGCAGCAATAGGGTTCCGTTATCTAGTCAATTGTTGACAAGTGACTAGATTTCGCAACAAACTGCAAGAATGCTTCATGGTCAAAATTCAACGCTGGAACAAGCCGTGCTCGCACTCGCCGAGCGCCAACCTCTTCTGCGCGCACGGGATCTGACCGCGCAGGCGCTGCCGACCGTTGTGCTCAGCAGGCTGGTCACGGCGGGCAAACTTGAACGTGTGGCCCGTGGCGTCTACAGCCTGCCCGGGCGTGCACTCAGCGAGCACCGATCCCTCGCTGAAGTTGCGCTGCGGGCTCCGCGGGGTGTCGTGTGCCTGCTGTCGGCGCTGCGCGTCCATGGCATCGGCACCCAGGCGCCGTTCGAGGTCTGGCTGGCGATCCCTCCGCACACACCCACCCCCCGACTGGATCAGCCAGCGCTGCGTGTGGTGCGCATGTCGGGCCCGGCCCTGACCGAAGGCATCGAACTGATCGAAATCGATGGCGTGCAAGTTCCGGTGTTCAACGCGGCCAAGACGGTGGCCGACTGCTTCAAGTACCGCAACAAGATCGGTCTGGACGTGGCGCTGGAGGCTCTGCGCGATGGCTGGGCTCAGCGCAAGCTGACGATGGATGCGCTCTGGCACTACGCCGCGGTCAACCGCGTGGCCAATGTCATGCGGCCCTACCTGGAAAGCGTCACGGCATGAGCCGCAACCTGGCCGCCTCCATCCGAGCCCGCTTGAAGCAACGCGCCGATGCCACGAAGCAGGACTTCAATTTGACGCTCACCCACTACGGGCTGGAGCGGTTGTTGTACCGCTTGTCGATCTCACCGCATGCCGACAACTACCTGCTCAAGGGTGCACTGCTGTTTTCTCTGTGGTACGACCAGCCACACCGGCCGACGCGCGATGTGGACCTGCTGGGATTTGGTCCGGACGACATCGACACCGCCGTGTCGGCATTCCGTGAAATCTGCGCGATCGTGGTGGAAGACGGCATCGCGTTCGATCCCGCATCAGTCAAGGGCTCGGTGATCCGCAAGGAGGCGGGCTATGGCGGCGTCCGGATCGACCTGCAGGCGAAATTGGACGGAGCGCGCATCACGCTGCAGGTGGACATCGGTTTCGGCGATGCGGTAACACCCGCACCGGAATCAGTGAGCTACCCGGTGCTGCTCGATGACTTGTCCGCACCACAACTGCGTTCGTACCCGAAATACACCGTGGTGGCCGAGAAGTTCCATGCGGTGTGCCTGCTCGGCATGGCCAACACACGGATGAAGGACTACTTTGATCTGTGGGTGCTGCTCACCGAGGGAGCTCTGCAATTGCCAGAACTGCAATGGGCAGTCGAAGCGACGTTCGCGCGGCGGCAATTGCCGGTTCCATACGCCATCCCCTCTGGCTTGACCGATACATTTGCGCAGGATGCCGTGAAACGGGCACAGTGGGCGGCGTTCCTGAAAAAAAACCGGCTGCAAGCCCTGGATCTGATGGACGTGGTCACCCTGCTGCGTGACGAGTTTCAGAAACTGCAAAAGCAAGGCTGAAAGGCCTGGTGGTACTTTTGGTGGTACCTCAAACTTCAGACCAGAGAAATCTGAGGTTTCATGCGCCTTCCAGCCCATGATGTGAATGACGCCCTCGCTGACGGGGTTTTCTTTTGTCCGGGATAGACTGTGCACATGCTTCCAGCCCACCCGCCCACACCCGTGAAAGAGTCCGAATCCGACTGGGTGGACGGGCAATTGGTCCGGGAGCTGATGTCCACCGCCAAGGTCTCGCAGTACCTGGCGCTGTCGCTGTCGCCCATCCTGGTGCTGGTGCTGTATGGCGTTGTGCCTGGCTGGCAGTTGGCCCTGTGGACCGTCACAGCCCTCAGCGTGGCCATGTTCCGCCTGTGGATCATGCACCACTATGAGCGCCACTACGCGCAGGGTGACACGGCCCGCCAGCGCGTGTTCATGCGCAAGTTTGGCTTGTGGTGGCCTTTCAGTGCCATGGTGTGGGGGTTGTCGGCTCTGCTTTTTTTTGACAAGACGCCGCTGGTCAACCAGTTCACCAGCCTGCTGATGATCGCGGGCGTCTGCGCGACGTCCATGGGCAGCTTTGCGGCCCACCGGCCAACCCAACGCAACTATATTCTGACGCTCAGCGTGACCATGGCGGCGGTAATCCTGTGGCGGACCGTGGTGGACCGTCAATTCGAGAGTCCGGCCTACCATTACTGGCTGTTGCTGCTGGTGGTGCTGAATTGCGTGATCCTGCTCAAGACCGGCGAGCAGCTGCACCGCACCAGCCGACGCAATGCCGAATTGCGTTACCGCAATGACCAGCTGATTGGATCGCTGATCCAGCAGACCGACGCCGCACTGGCGGCTGTCACGGTCAAAAACCGGTTTCTGGCCAGTGCCGCGCACGACATCCGCCAACCGGTGCACGCGTTGGCACTTTATGCCGACTGGCTGCGCAACGAGCCGGACCTTGCGCGCGAGATCACGCCCAAGATCGTCGAGGCCACCAAGGCGGTGAACTCCCTGTTTGATTCGCTGTTTGACCTGGCGCGGCTGGATTCTGGCCAGGTGCAGGTCCGTGTGGAACGCATCGACGTGGTTCGGCTGCTCAAGGATCTTGAGCTGCAATACCGGCCAATGGCGCAAGCGCGTGGGCTGCAGTTTCGCCTGCGCCTGGCCCCCGGTTGTGTGCTGTCCGACCAGATTTTGCTCAAGCGTGTGCTGGGCAACCTGATCGCCAACGCCATCAAGTACACCGCGTCCGGTGGCATTCTGGTCGCGTCACGCCGCGACGGCAACGGCATGCGCATCGAGGTGTGGGACACGGGCGTGGGCATTGCGGTCGACCAGCAGGGCGCCGTGTTTGACGAGTTCTACAAGGTGCCGGTGCATGCAGGCACGGAAGACGGCTTTGGGCTGGGCCTGTCGATCGTGACGCGCCTGCTGGCGTTGATGGGGCACTCGGTCACGCTGGCGTCGCGCCAGGGCAAGGGGACGGTCCTGCGCATCGTGGTACGCGAGGGTTGCGCCTGAGAATGTCCTGTCCGGAGGCCCTGGCCAGGGCATGGAAATGGCCGCCTAAAGCAGCCCGTGGGTGCGGGCGTAGTGCACGGTTTGCGTGCGGCTCTTGACACCCAGGCGGCGGAACAGCCGCCACAGATGCACCTTGACGGTGTGCTCGCTGATGCCCAGCGATTCTGCGATGTCGCGGTTGCTCAGGCCCTGGTCGAGCATGACGATCAACTGCTTCTGGCGCTTGGACAGCTTGCTGTCGGTGGGGGCCAGCTCTTCAAACCCGCTGTCGGCCACCAGCAGGGCGCGCAATGCGGCGCCGATTTCGGCTGCACCGGACGATTTTTCGATGTAGATGTCGGCGCCCGCGTCCACGCACTGCTCTTCCACGTCGTCGGCGGGGGCGGCCGAAATGACGGCCAGCGGCGTTTTGGGGTAGCGCGTCTTGAGTTCGATCACGCCCGAGACGCCCACCGTGTCGGGCAGCTTGAGGTCGAGGCAAAACAGTTCGGGCTCGCCGTGCTGGCTTACCGCCGCGGCCAGGCCGCTCAGGCGGTCCAGTTCGACGATGTCGGCGCCTGCGCGCTGGCGCCGCAGCAGCATGACGACGGCTTCGCGCATCAGGGGGTGGTCATCAATGACGTAAATGGTCATGGCGGGAGTAGTTCTCAGATATGTTGTGCAAATGATACATGTAAGGCGAAATTCGGATACATGTTCTCACAATACTGCGATTGTCGAGAAGGTCAATAGTTCAGGCCAATGGCGGCACGAACGTCTTTCATGGTCTCGCGCGCGGTGGTACGCGCCCGCTCGGTGCCGGCATCCACGATGTCGCGCACGATCTTCGGGTTGCGCAGGTAAGGTTCGGCGCGCGCCAGCATGGGTTGCTGTTCAGCCAGAATGCCGTCGATCACGGGTTGTTTGCATTCAAGGCAACCGATGCCCGCGCTCTTGCAGCCCGAAACCACCCACTGTTGCGTGGCCGCGTCAGAGTACACCCGGTGGAACTGCCAGACCGGGCATTTCTCCGGGTCGCCCGGGTCGCTGCGTTTCACCCGCGCCGGATCGGTGGGCATGCGGCGCACCTTGTGCTCGATCTGGGCCTTGTCTTCGCGGATGGCAATGGCGTTGTTGTAACTTTTGCTCATCTTGGCGCCGTCCAGCCCCGGCAGCTTGCTGGCGGTGGTCAGCAGCACTTGCGGCTCGGTCAGCACGGCCTTGCCGGTGCCGCGAAACCAGGCTTCGAGGCGTTCGCGCTCGGGCGTGCTCAGGGCCGCGTGACCGGTGATGAAGCCCACCGCGCCTTCCAGCGCCTTGGCGTCGCCGCCCTGTTGCCAGGCCTTGCGCGATTTTTCGAGCCGTTTCACGCTGTCTTTTTCAAGCACCGCGAGGGTCTGCTGCACCAGCGCGTCGAAGTGGGCCTCCTTGCCGTACAGGTGGTTGAAGCGGCGGGCTGCCTCGCGGGTCAGTTCCACATGGCTGGCCTGGTCTTCGCCCACGGGCACCCATTTGGCCTTGTAGATCAGGATGTCGGCCGCCTGCAGCAGCGGATAGCCGAGGAAGCCGTAGGTGGACAGGTCCTTGTCCTTGAGCTTTTCCTGTTGATCCTTGTAAGTGGGTACGCGCTCCAGCCAGCTGATGGGCGTGCCCATGGCCAGCAGCGTGAACAGTTCGGCGTGTTCGGGAATGCGGCTTTGCAGGAAGATGGTGCACTGGGCCGGGTCCAGGCCCGCGGCCAGCCAGTCGATCACCATCTCGTACACGTTTTTCTCGATGATCTCGCGGCTTTCGTAGTGCGTCGTCAGCGCATGCCAGTCGGCCACGAAATAGAAGCACTCCATTTCGGATTGCAGGCGCACCCAGTTCTTGAGGGCGCCGTGGTAGTGGCCCAGGTGCAGCGCGCCGGTCGGGCGCATGCCGGAGAGCACGCGGTCGCGGGGCGCCACGGCGAGATTGTTCTGTGTCATGTCACTTCACGAGGAAACTCAGCGGGGTGAGCAGGATTTCCAGCAGACCGTAGGTGAGGCCCATCACGGGGCGCAGCCACAGGTTGCTGACCACGCCGGCAATCACGAGCGCCATCACGATGAAAAAGCCCCAGGGCTCCACGCGCGACACCAGCTCGGCCTGCCGCCAGGGCAGCAGCCCCACCAGGATGCGGCCGCCATCGAGCGGCGGCAGCGGGAACAGGTTGAAGGCAAACATCACCACGTTGACCAGCATGCCGGCGCGGCACATCTCGATGAAAAACCGCTCGGTCAGCCCGGCACCCACCAGCACATACAGCAGCGCGCCCCACAGCAGCGCCTGCAGCAGGTTGGAGGCGGGCCCGGCCAGCGCCACCCAGACCATGTCGCGCTTGGGGTTGCGCAGGTTGCCAAAGCGCACCGGCACCGGCTTGGCATAGCCGAACAGGAACGCGCCGGAGGTGGCGAAATACAGCAGCAGCGGCATCAGGATCGTGCCCACCGGGTCGATGTGCTTGATCGGGTTGAGCGTGATGCGCCCGAGCATCCAGGCCGTGTTGTCGCCAAAATGCCGTGCGACGTAGCCGTGCGCGGCCTCGTGCAGGGTGATGGCGAACAGCACGGGCAAGGCGTACAGCGCGACGGTTTGAATCAGGTTGGCAATGTCCACGGGTGCCATTGTCTCAGAGGCTGAAAACCGTTCGCCCGGGGCGCAACCGCAGCGATGTGGGCGGGGGTGTTCATGCGGCTTGCAGACCGAGCGCGGCAAGGTTGCCACGGCCCTGCCGCACGACCACTGCGTCACCGCCGGTGCCCATGGGCGTGAGGTCGATCACGGTGGTGGGATCGGACGGGCAGGCGCCCGCGTCCACGATGGCCGCCAGCGGGTGCTCCAGGCGCTCGCGGATTTCTTCGGCGCTGTGCAGTGGCTCGGTCTCGCCGGGGGGGATCAGCGTGGTGGCCAGCAGCGCGCTGCCGTGCAGGGCCAGCAGTTCCTGCAGCGCCTTGTGGGCCGGCACGCGCAGGCCGATGGTCTTGCGCTGCGGGTGGCTCACACGCCGGGGCACCTCTTTGGTGGCTTCCAGGATGAAGGTGTAGGGGCCGGGCGTGCCGAGCTTGAGCAGGCGGAACTGGCGGTTGTCGACCCGGGCGTAGTTGGCCAGTTCGGCCAGGTCGCGGCACAGCAGGGTGAGGTGGTGCTTGTCATCGACCCCGCGAATGCGGCGCAGCGTGTCGGCCGCCGCCTTGTCGTCCAGGTGGCAGACCAGCGCGTAGCTGGAGTCGGTGGGCACGGCCAGGATGCCGCCGCGCGCGAGCAGCGCCACGGCCTGCTTGAGCAATCGCGCCTGCGGGTTGTCGGGGTGGACTTCGAAATACTGGGCCATCAGCGTTGCGCCCCGGTGGGCGGCGTGGTTCTGGAAGTGGAACGGCGATTTTCGCGCGCGGTCAGCCAGCCGCCCGCAGCGCCGCAAATGGCGATCAGCGCGATGCCCGCCATCGACCAGCCGTCGGGCACGTGCGAGAACACCACCCAGCCGCCCAGCATGGCAAAGCCGATCTGGGCGTAAAGGTACGGCGTGAGGGTGGACGCGGGTGCCCGGGCGTAGGCCAGGATCAGCAAAAAATGCCCCACGGTCCCCATCAGCCCCATGAGCAGCAACCCGGCCCACAACTGCCAGGCGGGCAGCGCCGTCCAGACGAACGGCAGCGCCAGCGACGCCAGCAGCGTGCCGATCCAGCCGGTGTAGAAGTGCATGGTCATCGGGTCTTCGGTGCGGGCGAGCTTGCTGGTGAGCACCTGAAACCACGCGTTGCAGGCCACCAGGCCCAGCGGCAGCAGCATCGCCCAGTTGAAGTCGTCGCGTTGCGGGCGGATGATGACGAGCGTGCCGATGAAGCCGCCCGCCACCAGCGCCCAGCGCAGAGGCGAAACCTTCTCGCCCAGCGAGGTGATGGCCAGCAACGTGACCGCCAGCGGCGTGATCATCACGATCGCGGTGAATTCGCCCACCGGCATGTGCTTGACGCTGAAAAACGCGAACAGGCTGGTCAGCAGCAGCAACACGCCGCGCAGCGCATGAAAGCGCGGGTGCTGCGTGCGCAGCAGGTTGCGCCCGCGCGGCAGCACCGCCACGGTGCTGGCCACCGCCTGAAAGCAGTAGCGGAACCACAGCGCCATCAGCACCGGGACGCTGGCGCTGATGTATTTGGTGGTGGTGTCCAGAATCGCAAAGCAGGCCACCGCGGCCAGCGCCAGTGCAATGCTGGCCAGGACCGGACGCCCGGGGCTCACCGGATGCGGTCCGCCAGCAGCTCCCACACCGGCGTCAATTCGCCCGGCAACAGCGGCAGGGTGCCCAGATCGGTGTGGCTCTCGTTGGGGCTGTGGAAATCGCTGCCGCGCGAGGCCGCCAGGCCGAACTCGCGGGCGGTTTCGCCGTATTTGACGGCTTCGGCGGCGGAATGGCTGCCGGTCACCACCTCTACGCCACGGCCGCCATGCGCCTTGAATTCGGAGAACAGCGCGAATTCTTCGTTGGCGGTGAACTTGTAACGCGCCGGGTGGGCGATCACGGCCACGCCACCGGCCCGGGTGATCCAGCCCACCGCCTCGGCCAGCGTGGCCCAGCGGTGCGGCACATAGCCGGGTTTGCCTTCGGTCAGGTATTTGCGGAACACCTCGGAGGTGTCCTTGCAGACCCCGGTTTCGACCAGGAAGCGCGCGAAGTGGGTGCGTGAGATCAACGCCGGGTTGCCCACGTAGCGCAGCGCGCCTTCGTAGGCGCCGCGGATGCCCACGCGGGCCAGGTCGGCGGCCATGTCCTGGGCGCGCAGGTCGCGGCCGCTGCGGGTCTTGGCCAAGCCCTGGGCCATGGCCGCGTCCAGCGGGTCAAATCCCAGCCCGACGATGTGCACGGTTTCGCCCGCGAACGTGACCGACACCTCGGTGCCGGTGAGGTAATGCATGTCGTGGGCCCGGGCGGCGGCGGCGGCCCGCTGCTGGCCGCCGATTTCGTCGTGGTCGGTCAGGGCCCAGAGCTCGACACCGTTGGCCTTGGCGCGCGACGCCAGTTCCTCCGGGGTGAGGGTGCCGTCGGAGACGACGGAGTGGCAGTGCAGGTCGGCATTGAGATAGGTGGTCACCGGACCATTTTAGGGTTTCCACCGAAACCGCGCCCACCTGCGGCGGGTGCCAAGGCCCGCGCAAGGGCCATCGGGTGGGCCATGGGGGGGGTGGATCATGACTACTGAATAAATAGCAAAGTATGACCTATTGACGGGGGCTAAAGGCCAATTTCATCCAATTTCTGCGCCGTCGACCAGAAACCGCACCCGGCGCACGCCCTGCCACTCGTCGGCGTCCAGCCGGAAGGCCAGCTTGACGCGGGCGGGCAGGGGTTCGGTGTGGCCAAACCAGATGCCGTCCACCGGCTGGCCCTGGTGCCGCAGCTTGAGCGCCAGGTGCTTTTCGCCCACCAGCCGCTGGCTGATGACTTCGACCTCTTCACTGAAGGTGGGGGCCGCAAAGCCCTGGCCCCAGACCTCGCGGTGCAGCGTGTCGACCAGCTCGGTGCGGCGGTATTCGGGCGCGAGCGGGCCGTCGGTGTCGAGCCGCCGCGACAGGGTGGCGGCGTCCAGCCATTCCTGCGCGACCTGGTGCAGCGCCTGCTCGAAACGCTCGAAATCGTCTGCGGCGATGGTGCAGCCGGCCGCCATGGCGTGGCCGCCAAAGCGCAGCAGCACGCCCGGGTGGCGCTTGGTGACGAGGTCGAGCGCGTCGCGCAGATGAAAGCCGGGGATCGAGCGGCCCGAGCCCTTGAGCTCGTGCTCGCGCCCCGGCGCGCCGCTGGCGGCAAACACGAAGGTGGGGCGGTGGTATTGGTCCTTGAGGCGTGAGGCCACGATGCCGACCACGCCCTCGTGAAAGTCGGGGCCGAACACGCAGATGGCCGGGGGCGCGGTTCCCGCAGCGGCCTCGCTCTCGTCGAACAGCGACGCGGCGATCCGCAGCGCCTGCTCGCGCATCTCGCCTTCGATCTCGCGGCGCTCGCGGTTGATGCCGTCCAGCGTGCGCGCCAGCTCATCGGCGCGGGCCGGGTCGTCGGTCAGCAGGCATTCGATGCCCAGCGTCATGTCCGACAGCCGCCCAGCCGCGTTGATGCGCGGGCCCAGCGCAAAGCCGAAGTCGAAGGTGGTGGCCACGCGGGCATCGCGCCCGGCGGCGTTGAACAGCGCGGCCATGCCCGGCGGCAAGGCGCCTGCACGCACGCGCTTCAGGCCCTGCGCGACCAGGCGGCGGTTGTTGGCGTCGAGTCTGACCACGTCGGCCACCGTGCCCAGCGCCACCAGGGGCAGCAGGGTGTCGAGCTTGGGTTGGGGTTTCAAGGCCCCGGCAGGGGCTACTGCGCGGGCGGCGCGACCCTCCGGGAGGACGCGCGTGTCTTGGGGCGGCCCGGCGACGCTCGGCGTATCGAACGCGCCGCGCCGCCGCAGCTCGGCCCGCAGCGCCAGCAGCACGTAAAACATCACACCCACGCCGGCGATGTGCTTGCTCTCGAACGGGCAGCCGGGCTGGTTGGGGTTGACGATCACATCCGCCACGGGAAGCTGAACCGCGCCCCCGCCAGGCGCGGCGGCGGGCAGGTGGTGGTCGGTGACCAGCGTCTGCAGGCCCAGCGCGCGGGCGGTGGCGATGCCTTCGAAGCTGGCGATGCCGTTGTCCACCGTGATCAGCACGTCGGCACCGCTGTCCCTGACGCGCTGGGCGATGGGCGGCGTGAGGCCATAGCCGTCGACCACGCGGTCGGGCACGAGGTAGCCCACCTGCTGCGCCCCCAGCATGCGCAGGCCGCGCACACCCAGCGCGCAGGCGGTGGCGCCGTCGCAGTCGTAATCGGCCACGATGCACAGTTTTTGGCCCGCGGCGATGGCGTCGGCCAGCAGCACGGCGGCCTCGGCCGCACCTTTCATCGTGGCGGGCGGCAGCAGGCGGGCCAGCGCGTCGTCGAGTTCGTCTTTGGACTGCACGCCGCGCCCCGCGTACAGGCGCGCCAGCAAGGGGTGGACGCCCGCCTGCTCCAGCGCCCAGACCGTGCGTGGCGGCACATCTCTTACTACCAGTTTCATAGCAAACTTAATATATCTGACGGGGGCTTAGTGCCAAAAAAGCTTGAAATCTTCTGAAAAATGCTGCGTGGGCCCACTTCCAGTGTGAGCGCCGAGTGTTCGCCGCACAGCACCAGCCGCGCACGGCCGGTGCGCTGCAGCGTGGCCCACAAGGCCGCGACCTCGGTGGCGTCCAGCGCGGTCCAGGCGTGGGCCCAGGCGGCGCCGTCGCGCTGCAGCGCGGCGGGCGCCAGCTCGCGCACCACCCGAACCTGGGCGGGCCACGAAGGGCGCACCGGCAGCGACGCGGCCAGGGCCCCGGTGCCGCTGACCCAGAACGAATTCACAGGCGGCAGCCCGCGCTGCGCCCGTGCGTCGTTGACCGGGTGGGTGTAGAGCAGCATCTGCATCTCGCTTTGCAGGCGGCGCAGCAGGGCGGCCTGCGGCGCGCGCGGCATCCAGGCGTCCACTTCGCGGCCGGCCACGCGGTCCAGCGAGGCGGTGGCCAGGCCGGCAAACACCGCTCCCCGGGCCAGCCAGCGCCCGGGGGTGTCGTCGTGCAGGGCAATGCCGTCTTCGGCAAACCAGGGCTGCAGGGCGGCCAGCAGGGTGCGCGAATCGGCCTCGTCCAGCGCCAGCCCGGCCGGGTCGGCCAGCGTCATGCGGTCGATGCCCACCTGCCAGTGGCACGGCGTGATCCAGGCCCAGGCGTCGTCGGGCGGGGTGGCGGTGGCGGTGGCGGTGGCGGTGGCGGCGTGATGGGCCGCGCCGCCCTCCTGCGCCGTCAGTCCGGCGTGGTGCTGCGCGACCTGCCAGGCGGCCCAGGGGATCTTGCCGTCGTCTGCGGCCATGCCCAGGCAATGCGCCAGCACCCGTTCGTGCGGCGGTGACAGGCTGGTGGCGTCGCCGTTGTCGCGCCGGGTGGGGGTCATGTGCGCGAGCAGGCGCGCGAGGTGGGGCAGCGCCAGCGCCTGCAGCGCCGCCTGCATGTGCTCGTCGCTGCAGGCGGCAAACGGAATCACCAGGGTGGCGGGTTCAGGCAGTGGGCCGGTCATGGGGCTATTGTCCGGGATGCCACAATCACGTCCACTTTCATATCAGGCCTCATTCCCCGACCCCGCATGCAACTGCCCTATGAACTGATGCTGGGCTGGCGCTACACCCGCGCTGGCCGCGCCACCCGCCGCAACGGCTTCATCTCGTTCATCTCGGGCGTGTCGATGCTGGGCATCGCGCTGGGGGTGGCGGCGCTGATCATCGTGCTGTCGGTCATGAACGGTTTTCAGAAAGAGGTGCGCGACCGCATGCTGGGGGTGGTCTCGCACATCGAGATCTTTGCGCCCGGCGGCAATGCGCTGCCCGACCTCAACCGCACGCTGGCCGAGGTGCGCGCGCATCCGCAGGTGGTGGGCGCCGCGCCGTTCATCGCCTCGCAAGCCCTGCTGGCGCGCGGCGAGGACATGAAGGGCGCGATCGTGCGTGGCATTGAGCCCGCGCTGGAGCCCGAGGTGACCGACCTCGTCGTGGGATTGAAGAACAGCGGCCTGGCGCGGCTGGTGCCCGGCCAGTTTGGCGTCATTCTGGGCGGCGAGCTCGCGCAGTCGCTGGGCGTGCGCGAGGGCGACGTGGTGACGCTGATCGCGCCCAGCGGCCAGGTGACACCGGCCGGCGTGGTGCCGCGGCTCAAGCAGATGACGGTGGTGGGCACGTTTGATTCCGGGCACTATGAATACGACTCGGCGCTGGTGCTCATGCACGAGGCCGACGCCGCCCGCATCTTCCGCCTGGAAGGGCCGACCGGCATTCGCCTCAAGCTCAAGGATTTGCACCAGGCGCGCAAGGTGGCGTCCGAACTGGCGCAAACACTCACGGGTGATCTGCTGATCCGCGACTGGACGCGCCAGAACAAGACCTGGTTTTCGGCCGTGGAGCTTGAGAAACGCATGATGTTCATCATCCTCACGCTGATCGTGGCGGTGGCCGCGTTCAACCTGGTGAGCACGCTGGTGATGACGGTGACCGACAAGCGCGCCGACATCGCCATCCTGCGCACGCTGGGCGCCAGCCCCCAAAGCATCATGGGCGTTTTCATGGTGCAGGGCGCGATGGTGGGCGTGATCGGCACCTTGGCCGGGCTGCTGCTGGGCCTGGGCGTGGCGTTCAACATCGACGTGATCGTGCCCGCGCTGGAGCGGCTGTTCCATGCCAGCTTTCTGCCCAAGGACATCTACCTCATCAGCCGCATGCCCAGTGACCCGCAAAGCGCCGACATCATGCCCATCGCCGTCATCTCGCTGGTGCTGTCGTTTCTGGCCACCCTGTATCCGAGCTGGCGCGCCAGCCGCGTCAATCCGGCGGAGGCGCTTAGATATGAGTGATGTTGCCCCCACGCTTGTCGCTTCGCGTACTGCGCTGCCCCCCGAGGGGGCTGAGCTTGCTTGGGAGCGGCCCGGCGCGGCGCTCGCGGCCCCCACGCTCCCCACTCCGTGTGGTTCACTGTACGAGACGCCGCCAGAGGCAGCGTCCCTTCGGGCTGTCCGGCCCTGCGCAGGCAGGCCCGGAGCCGCAGCCCTCAGCCCCGAGGGGGCTGCCTCCGCCTTGGGGCGGCCCGGCGGCGAGGCGTCCTCCACGCTCGGCGCCGGCGTGTCCTCGCTGCCACCCGGGCGGGGCCCGGAGGTGGTTCTTGCCGCCAGGGGCCTGACCAAGCGCTTTGCCGAGGGGCGTCTTGACGTCACCGTGCTGCAAGGGGTGGACCTGGACGTGCATGCGGGTGAGACGCTGGCCATCGTGGGCGCCTCGGGTTCGGGCAAGAGCACGCTGCTGCACCTGCTGGGCGGGCTCGATGCGCCCACCAGCGGAACCGTGCAGTTGAAAGGGCAGGCCCTGAACCAGCTCGATGCGGCGGCGCAGGGGCGATTGCGCAATGAACATCTGGGTTTTGTCTACCAGTTTCACCACCTGTTGCCCGAATTCAGCGCGCTCGACAATGTGGCCATGCCGCTGCTGATCCGGCGCATGGAGCGCTCAAAGGCCCGCCAGCAGGCGCAAGCCATCCTGGCGGCGGTGGGTCTGGGCGATCGCGTGCACCACCGCCCGGCCGAACTCTCGGGCGGTGAGCGCCAGCGCGTGGCCATCGCCCGTGCCCTGGTCACGCGCCCGGCCTGCGTGCTGGCCGACGAACCCACCGGCAACCTCGACCGCAGCACGGCCGACGGCGTGTTCGACCTGATGCTGCAGCTGGCCCGCGACCACGGCACGGCGTTTGTGATGGTCACGCACGACAGCACGCTTGCCCAGCGCTGCGGCAAGGCGCTGGTGCTGACGGCGGGCCGACTGGCGCAGGCCTGAACCCGTGGCCTCAGGGCCAGGGCATCGTGAAGGTTTTGCCGTTGCAAAACGACTTCATGGCCTCCTGCACGCCTTCCTTGTATCCCAGGCCTGAGTCCTTGATGCCGCCAAATGGCGTGAGTTCAATGCGGTAGCCGGGTACTTCCCACATGTTGACCGTGCCGACTTTCAGCTCCGTGGCAAAGCGCATGGCGTCGTCCATGCGGTTGGTGCAGATGCCCGACGACAGGCCAAATGCCGTGCCATTGGAAATGGCAATGGCCTCATCAATGTTGGCAAAGGTGATGATGGGCGATACCGGGCCGAAAGTTTCTTCACGCACCAGCGTCATCTCAGGGCGCACCTTGTCCAGCACCGTGGGGGCGTACAGCGCGCCGTCGCGCTGGTTGCCAGTGAGAAGCCGCGCGCCCTGGGCCATGGCTTCATTGACGCGCGACTCAAACAGGCGGGCGGCTTCCTCGTCGATCACAGTGCCCATGTCGTTGCCCGGGTCCATGGGGTCACCGTGGTGCCAGCGCTGCGTCTTTTGCAACACCAGCTCGGTGAAGTCGGCGGCCGCCGCCTGGTGCACCAGCATGCGCTTGACGGCGGTGCAGCGCTGGCCTGAATTCTTGTAGCTGCCCTGCACTGCCAGGTCGCTGGCCTTGTCCAGGTCAGCGTCGTCCATGACGATCAGCGGATCGTTGCCGCCCAGCTCCAGCACGATGCGGCGGTAGCCCGCCTTGGCCGCGATGTATTTGCCGATGGACACGCCGCCGGTGAAGGTGATGAGGTCCACATGCTCGTTGGTCAGCATCTCGTCCGCAATCTCGCGCGGGTCGCCGGTGACGACCTGGAACATGGCGGGCGGCAGGCCTGCCTCGTAGAGGATGTCGGCCAGAAACAGGGCCGAGAGCGGCACTTTCTCGGACGGCTTGAGCACCATGCGGTTGTTGGTGGCAATGCTGGGCACCACCTTGTGTGCCACCTGGTTCATGGGATGGTTGAACGGCGTGATGGCGGTGATCACCCCCAGCAGCGGCTCGCGCGTGGTGATGACCTTGCGCTTTTTGCCGTGTGGCGTCAGGTCGCACGAGAACACCTGCCCGTCGTCGCGCAGCGCCTCGTTGGCGCCAAACACCAGTACGTCGGCAACACGGCCGATTTCATACATCGAGTCCGTTTTGCAAAGGCCCGACTCGAGCGTGATCAGGGTGGAAGCCTCATCGGCGCGCGCGCGCAGCAGCGCCGATGCGCGGTTCAGGATGCTGGAGCGCTCATAGCGCGACAGGGTGGGCCGGCAGGCGTGGGCGATGCGGTAGGCGTTGCGCACATCATCCAGAGTGGCCAGCGGCACGGTGCCTACGCGCTCGCCGTTGAAAGGGTTGTGCACGTCCAGGGTGCGTTCGCGCAACACGCGCTCGCCGCCGATGCGAAGGGCTTCAGTACGAAACAGCGCGCTGTCTTTCAAAGGGGGGTTGGTGGTCATGCTGTGGTTTCCGCAGTGGCGGCTCCGATGAAGTTCTTGCCGCGCGCGCCGTCCTGGGCGTGCAGCACCATTTGCTCGGCCTCGTCCTCGCTTACTCCATAGTCAGAGAAGCGGGTCTTGACGCCCAGACTCTCGATGAAGGCAGCCAGATGGGCCGGGGCGGTGGCCAGCGGCACGCCGATGGCCTGCTCCAGCACCCGGTCGCGGTCGGCCCGCTTGCCGATGGCGCGTTCCAGCACCATGGGTAACGGGAACGAGCAGGCAATACCATGAGGCAGCCCGTAGCGCAGCGTCATCTCGTAGGAAATCGAATGGGCCAGCGCCGTCTTGGTGTTGGAAAAAGCCATGCCGGCCTTGAGCGCGGCCAGTGCCATGCGCCCGCGCAGTTCCAAGCAGTCGAGCTGCTGCATGAGCCGTGGCAGCACCTCCAGGATGTCGCGCACCGCAGCCACTGCGAAGGTGTCCGACACCGGGTTTGCATTGACGTTCCAGATCGACTCCAGTGCATGCGACAGCGCGTCCAGCCCGCTTTGCACGGTGACGGAGGCTGGCAGTGACAGCATCAACTCCGGGTCGATGATGGCGTGTGTCGGCCAGGTCTGGGGCAAGTGAAGCGAGTATTTCTTTTGCCGCACGCGGTCCCAGATGGTGGCCCAGGGCGTGACCTCGCTGCCGGTGCCGGCGGTGGTGGGCACAGCGATCAGCGTCTTGAACCGGGTGGGCGCGAATTGCGATTGGCCAGACAGGCCCGCCAGCAGGTCGTCGAAGCGGTTCAGCTCGTTGCCGACGATCAGCGCCTTGGCCGTATCGATGGCGCTGCCGCCGCCGACGGCAATCACCACCTCGGTGTCGGCCTCTTCGCGCCAAAAGGCCTCCCAGGTGCCGGCCAGTTCTGCCACGTCAGGGTTGGGGGTCACCTGATCAATCACTTGGGTCAACTGGGAGCCCAGCACGCTCTGCAGCTGTGCCACGATACCGAGCGCGCGCGCTTCGGGGAATGTGACCAGGGCGGCCTTGCGGCCGCGCAGCAGGCCGGGCAGGGACAACAGGGCTCCAGCCCCTTGCACGATCTGCACCGGGTTGTAGTAGTGAGTGGTCATGATGTCCTATTCAATGGTGACCGCAACGTGGTTCAGGGCCAGGTCGAAGATGTCAAAGTTGCGCAGCCGCCGGGCGGGATCGATCCCCTGCAGGTGGCGGTTGAAAAGCAAGGGCACCTTTTGCTCCGACAGGCCGCCGTGAGAGCGCAGGGGCACGGTCAGGCCGCTGAGGTCGTGCTCGGCCGCCCGTGTCCCCAGCACGGTGAGGTGGTCGCCAATGACCACCAAGTCGCCAATGCGGTCGGCGGGAAGCTCGAACCGCTCGGCTGCCTGCGTGCGGTCCAGAACGGCTTCAATGCCGTCGATCTGGCGCAGCGAGGCTGCAGCGCCTTGCGCCGACACTGCTTCGGGAAGGTACACCGTGGCAAACGAGCCCAGGGCGCCGTGATGGACCACATAGGGGTCGGTGATGGGCAGGATCACGCGGCTGTTGCCGGCGCCCAGCA
Organism: Betaproteobacteria bacterium HGW-Betaproteobacteria-3; assembly: GCA_002842205.1. Classification (GTDB taxonomy): domain Bacteria; phylum Pseudomonadota; class Gammaproteobacteria; order Burkholderiales; family Burkholderiaceae_C; genus PHCI01. Next base: position 69,652 of record PHCI01000003.1, read on the forward strand.
AACCGTCCATGACTTCCTGCAGGAAGACGATGCGCGGGCTGCCCGCGGCATCGGTCTTGGGGCTCATGCCGTGGTCGGCGGTCAGCGCGATCACCGCACCCATCTGGTCCATCTGCTCGAGGTAGCCATCAATCATGGCGTAGAAGTCGTTGGCACCGGGGGTGCCTGGTGCGCACTTGTGCTGAACGTAGTCGGTGGTGGACAGGTAAATCAGATCGGGCCGGCGGGTTTGCAGCAGTTTCACGCCGGCGGCAAACACAAACTCACTCAGGTCGGCGCTGTAGACCGACGGCACCGGCTTGCCCACCAGTTCCACCACGCCGTCGATGCCGCCTTCTGCCAGTGTGGCCTTGTCGGCCTTTTCTGCCGAGAAGCAGATGCCGCTCATCTGGTGGCCCAGCAGCGTGCGCAACTTGTCCTTGGCGGTGACCACGGCGACCGACGCGCCCGCTGCCGAGAATGCTGCCAGGATGGTGTCGGCCCGCAGGTATGTCGGGTCATTCATCATGACCTCCTTGCCCGCGGCGGTGTCCAGGAAATAGTTGCCGCAGATGCCATGCACGGATGGCGGTGCGCCGGTCACGATTGACAGGTTGTTCGGGTTGGTGAAGCTGGGCACCACGCAGTCGCCGGTCAGGGCCGTTCCCTTTGCCAGCATGCACTTCATGAAGGGCGCCACGCCGGCCTGAATGGCCTGGGTGATGTAGTCGGGCTCGCAGCCATCCACGCAGACCACCACGACCGGTTGACGCGGTGTGATGTAGGTTCTGCCGTTGACTGAAACGGAGGGGAAATTCGCGTCCATTACCGGGCTCCCTGCTGGATCCATGCACGCAGCTTGCTGGAGACATAGTCGGCTGTCATGACCATGACCACGATCACGAGGATGCAGGTGGCGGTGTCCTGGTACTGGAACAGCTTCATGCTGCCCACCAGTTCAAAACCAATGCCGCCGGCGCCCACCATGCCCAGCACGGTCGCCTGGCGAAGGTTGGTCTCGAAGCGGTAGAGGATGACGGCGATCCATGAAGTGACCACCTGCGGAATCACGCCAAAGATGATGATCTGGATCGGTCCGGCACCGGTGGATCGCAGGGCTTCAATCGGCCCCTGGTCAATGTCCTCGATGGATTCGGCAAAAAACTTGCCCAGCATGCCGGCGCCATGCAGCGCGAGCGCGAGTACGCCGGGGAAAGGCCCCAGACCGACCGCCGCCACAAAGATCAGCGCAAGAATGATTTCGTTGATACCGCGGGCGATGTTCAGCACCTGGCGCATCAGGTGAAAGACCACTAGGTTGGGCGAGATGTTGCGCGCTGCCAGGAAGCACACGGGCACCGCCAGGAAGATGGCCAGCAGCGTTCCCCACAGCGCGATCTGGAAGGTTTCTATGGCGGGGTTGACCAGCTTGGCCATGAACTCCCAGTTGGGCGGCAGCATGCGGCCCAGGAAGTCCGAGATCCAGGGCACGCCCTTCATCAGTTCGCCAAAGCTGACCTGGCTGCCGATGGCGGCCCACCAGAGCACACCGATGCCAGCCACCGCAGCGCTCAGGTATTTCCACAGACCGGCGTTGCCGCCGCTTTGCCCTACGAGGAGGTCGTATCGTCCGATGCGAATCATGATTTCTCCAGGGCCAGCTGATGCACCGGCGCAGTGGTAACTGCGGATTGCGCAGGGGTTGGTGAGTCCGTTTCGGCTGCAGCCGGAGGTTCGTCGTGTTCCATGCCGCTGGGGTAGATGCGCTGCAGGGTCTCTTCGGTCAGATCGTCAGGCCCGCCTTCAAACACGATGCGCCCGTCGGCCACGCCGATGATCCGCTCGCCGAATTCGCGGGCGTAGTCCACCTGGTGCAGGTTGCAGATGACAGCAATGCCGGTGTCGCGGCTGGCCTGGCGCAGGTAGTTCAGCACGCTGCGCGAGGTCTTGGGGTCCAGGCTGGCGACGGGTTCGTCGGCCAGGATGACCTTGGGCTGCTGGGCCAGGGCCCGGGCAATGCCCACGCGCTGCTTCTGCCCGCCCGACAGGGTGTCGGTGCGCAGTCCGGCCTTGTGGTCCAGGCCCACGCGCCGCAGGCATTCGCGTGCGATGTCGATGTCCCGCGACGGAAAGAACTGGAACCACGACAGCACCGCCGGCATGGCGCTCAGGCGGCCTGTCAGAACGTTCTTCAGCACCGACAGGCGGGGCACCACGTTGTAGTGCTGGAAGATCATGGCCACGTCGCGGCGCACCCGGCGCAGCCCGACGCGATCGCCACGCGAGACCACGCCGTTGACATGAATCTCGCCGGTGGTGGGCTCGGTCAGGTGGTTGATGCAACGCAGCAGCGTGGATTTGCCGGCGCCCGAGGCACCGAGGATCACGACGAACTCCCCCCGCGCCACATCCAGGTCGATGTGGTGCAGGGCTTCGAAGTCGCCGTAGCGCTTGGACAGGCCACGGATCTTGATCATTTCATTTTCTTCAGGTCAAGGTTGAGCACTTTCGCGGTGTCGCGAATCACGTCATAGGCCGCATCGTTGGTGGGGTGAAAGCCATTGAGCAGGCCCTGGTCTGACCAAGGGATGTCTTTGACCTGCAAAAAGGCGGCTTGCACGCGCTTCTTGAGGTCAGGGCTCAGGTCCTTGCGCCATACAGTGGGGGACTCGGGGATCGGGTCTGACTTCCAGACCACGTTGATGTCTTCGCGCTTGACGAGGCCCTTGGTGATGGCGGCTTCATAGATGCGGTCGGCAACCGCGGCGGCGTCCACCTTCTTGTTCTGCACGGCAATGGCGCTGGAATCGTGTGATCCCGAGAAGATCACGCGGCCAAAGTCCTTGTCCGGGTTGAACCCGGCCTTGAGCAGACCGGCCTTGGGGAACAGGTGGCCCGAGGTGGAACTGGGATCAACAAACGCGAAGGTCTTGCCCTTCAGATCGGCAACAGTCTTGATGCCAGTGTCCTTGTGGGCAATGATCTGGCTGTGATAGTAGGTGCGGCCTGCCTTTTTGGTCTCGGCCACGGCAAAGGCTTCGATGTCGGCCACGGTGGCGCCCAGCACATACGAGAACGGGCCGAGGTAGGCGACGTCCAGCCGCTTGGAGCGCAGCGCCTCGATAACACCGTTGTAGTCGGCCGCAACAAAGGGCTTGACCGGCATGCCCAGCGCCTTGGACAACATGTCCATCATGGCCTGGCTGTTGGCAATCATGGCGCGGGAGTCTTCCGAAGGAATCAGTCCCACGGTAAGGACGCTTTGTGCCCTGGCGCCAAGGCCGAGAAAGGCCATCGGGGCGCCGATGGCGGCGGCTTGAAGCAGCGCGCGGCGTTTGATTTGCATATTGTCTCCTGGGTAGGCGCCGGTCATTAATGGCCGACTTTGGTAGTTTGAAGTCCCGTGGTGCATGCAACCGGTGGTCTTCATGCACAGACAAATTTTTGTACCTGATCGATCATTTATCCAATTCAAATTCTTATCGATATGTATTCAAAAAAACTATAATCTGTCCGGGATAGTACTTAGGGATTTGACGGCTTCCTGCCGCGTTTTGTCATGCGCCTGACACAGCTTCGTTCCTTCTATGCAGTGGCCCGCATGGGCAGCTTTACCCGTGCGGCAGAAGACCTGCATGTGAGCCAGCCCACCATCACCACGCAGGTCAGGTTCCTTGAGGAGCGCTACAACGTCGAGCTCTTTCACCGCCGTGGCAAGCGCGTGACCCTCACGGTGCTGGGGGAGCAGCTGATGCAACTCGCGCAGCAGATATTCAGCCTGGAGTCCGAAGCCGTGCTGCTGCTTGATGACGCAGGTGAGCTGCGCTCTGGCCACATGCGTGTGGCGGCTGTGGGGCCGTACCACGTGACCAAGATGCTGGCCAATTTCAACCAGCAGTTTCCGGGCGTCAAGATGTCGGTCAGCACGGGCAACTCGCAGAACGTGCTGGACCGCCTGCTGGACTACCGCGCCGATGTGGGTGTGCTGGCCCAGCTGGTGCGAGACGACCGGTTCATCTCGGTGCCGTCAGCGCGCCACCCCGTGGTGATATTTACGCCCTTGACGCATCGTTTCGCGCGCCGACGCAGCATCCGCCTGGCCGAGCTCAATGGCGAGCGAATGATCATGCGTGAACAGGGCTCCACCACCCGCAAGGCGCTGGAGACCGCGCTGGAACGTGCCCGGGTCAAGCCGAAGGTGGTCATGGAGATTAGCAGCCGCGAGGTGATCCGCGAAGCCGTGGCCCAGGGTATTGGCCTGGCCGCTGTGTCAGAGGTTGAATATGTGCCCGGGCCAGGGCTGCACATGGTACGCATCAGTGATGCCGAGATCCACACCCACGCCCATGTGCTGTGCCTGGCCGAGCGGCGCGAGACGCGCATGATCCGGGTCTTTTTTGACACGGTGATCCCCGAGGCCGAGGAGCACCGCAAGGCCCGTTGACGCTGACGCCCGTCGCTTCAGAGAATCCGGTTGAACCAGAGCAGCGACAGCCCGGCCGACAGCAGGGCCAGTGCGGCCGCGGCCAGCGCCAGCAGGCCGGAGATTTCGGTTTCCTTTTTCTCGACGGTGAGGCGTGAACTCAGGGTTTCGTAGACCTTCTTGAGGTCGGCCGCGCTGCCCGCATAGAAATACTCGGCGCGGGTCTTGTCGGCCACGGCCTTGAGGGTTTCTTCGTCCAGCCGCACGCGCATCGACCAGCCCTCGAAGCCGATGGTTTCGCCGTCCACCGTGCCCACGCCCACGGTATAGATGCGAACGCCGCGGTCGGCCGCGAGCTTGGCCGCTTCCATGGTGTCCACGCCCGTGGTGCGCTGGCCGTCGGTCAGCAGGATGATGGCCGCCGAGCCATAGGAGCCGGGTGCGACGGGGGTGAAGGGTTTCTTTTCCTTGCGCTCCGAGTCGATGGCCAGGCCCTTGTTGCGCGGGCTGCCGTAGGTCATGGCGGCCAGGTCGATGCCCGCGTCGGGGAACAGTTCGGCCAGCGACACCACGATGGCGCTGCCGATGGCCGTGGCGCGCTGGAGCTGGAAGCGGTCGATGGCGGCCACGAGGTCTTCGCGGCTCAGGGTGGGGGGTTGCACCACCTGCGCGGTGCCGGCAAAGGCCACGATGCCCACGCGCACCGAGCGCGGCAGGTCGCCCAGAAACGCCTTGGCCGCATTTTGCGAGGCCACCAGCCGGTTGGGCAGCACGTCGGTGGCCCGCATGCTGCCCGAGACGTCCATGGCCAGGATGATGGTCTCTTGCTGCAGGGGCAGTGTGACCACCGCAAACGGCCGGGCTGCCGCCAGCAGCATGATGCCAATGGCCAGCAGGAAGAGCACCGGCGGAATGTGCCGGCGCAGTCCCTGGCCCGTGCCCATCGCCTCCTTGACGATGGACAGGCTGGCAAAGCGCAGCGCCAGCTTCTTTTTGCGGCGCATCAGCCACAGGTACAGCAGCACCAGCACCGGCAGGACCAGCAGCAGCCAGAGGAATTGGGGCCAGAAAAAAGTCATGGGTACGGTTCCTCCGGCCGCCGCGCCGGACCGCCCCAGGCAAGGCCAGCCCCCTCGGGGGGCAGCACAATACACGAAGTGACAAGCGTGAGGGCCATGGTCGTCAGGCCGCTTTTTGCAAATGCGCCGGCATGCCCCCGCCGGCGGCCAGACGGCTGCGGCGTCGGCGCAGGTCGGTGAAGCGGGCAATGGCGTCCACCAGGTCGTCGTCGGTGGACAGCTCCAGCGTGTCCACGCCCGCGCGGCCCAGCGATTCGCGCAATTCGGCTTCGCGCTGCGCCGCGATGCGTGCGAAACGCTTGCGAAAGCCATGGTCGTGCGTGTCCACCAGCAACTGTTCGCCGGTTTCGGCGTCGCGCAGGGGGATCAGGCCCAGGTCGGGCAAGTCCAGCTCCAGCGGGTCGAGCACCCGCACCGCCACCACCTCGTGGCGTTGCGCGAGCAGTGCCAGCGGGCGCTCCCAGCCCGGTGTGCTGATGAAGTCGGACACCACGAACACCGTGGAGCGTCGGCGCACGATGCCCGCTGCCGACTGCAGCAGATCGCCCAGCTGCGTGGCACCTGGCTCGGCGGCGGGGCCGCGTGCCCGCATGGCGTGCAACAAATGCAACACGTGCGCACGCCCGCCGCGCGCGGGCACCACGCGGTCGGCGCCGCCCCCCAGCAACAGCGCACCCACCCGGTTGCCATGGCGCGTGAGCAGCCGCGCCAGCACCGCGACAAATTCGGTCGACACATCGCGCTTGGCAGTCTGGCCGGAGCCGAAATCCACCGACGGGCTCAGGTCCACCAGAAACCAGGCGGCCATCTCGCGGTCTTCGGTGAACACGCGCACATGCGGCTGCTGCAGGCGGGCGGTCACGTTCCAGTCGATGTGGCGCACGTCGTCGTGGTGCTGGTATTCGCGCAGATCGGCCAGGTCCAGCCCGGCGCCGCGCATCAGCGTGCGGTAGTCACCCTGCAGCAGCCCGTCGAGCCGGCGCAGCACCGTCCATTCAAGGCGGCGCAGCACGTGCTCGGCCCCGGCCGCCGGGGCCGGTTGCGCCGGGGCTTGTGGAGAGGGTGTGGCTTGGCGACGGAACACGGTGGTGAATCAGTTCAGGCGTGACAGAAGGCGATAGAGAACGCGATGGAGGAGGCGATAGTGATCAGGCCGCCAGTTTTTCATGTTCCAGCGGCTTGGCCGGAACCGGCACCTTGGCCATGATCTTGCGGATGATGGCGTCGGCGGCAAGGCCTTCGGACAGCGCGTCATACGACAGCACCAGCCGGTGGCGCAGCACGTCGGGCACGAGGTCGGTCATGTCTTCGGGCAGCGCGTAGCTGCGCCCGCGCAGCATGGCCAGGGCTCGGGCGCCTTCCACGAGGTTGATGGTGGCACGCGGGCTCGCCCCGAAGGTGATGAACCGGCCCAGGTCCTTGAGGCCATGTTTTTCCGGGGTGCGCGTGGCCGACACCAGCTTGACCGCGTACTGCACCAGCGACGGGTCCAAATACACGCGGCGGCATTCGGCCTGCAGGGCGGCGAGCTGTTCGGTGGTGGCCACCGCGGTGACGGCAACCGCCGGGCCGGTGACGCGCTCGACGATGACGAACTCCTCTTCTTCGGTGGGGTAGTCCACCAGCACCTTCATCATGAAGCGGTCCACCTGCGCTTCGGGTAGCGGGTAGGTGCCTTCGGTTTCGATCGGGTTCTGCGTGGCCATCACCAGGAAGGGGTTGGGCACCATATGGGTCACGCCGGCAATGGTCACCTGGCGCTCCTGCATCACTTCGAGCAGCGCGCTTTGCACCTTGGCCGGTGCGCGGTTGATCTCGTCGGCCAGCAGCAGGTTGGTGAACACCGGGCCCAGCGAGGTGGTGAAGTCGCCGGTTTTCTGGTTGTAGATGCGGGTGCCCACCAGGTCGGCCGGCACCAGATCCGGGGTGAACTGAATGCGCTTGAACTGGCCGCGCACGGTGTTGGCCAGCGTCTTGACCGTGAGCGTCTTGGCCAGCCCCGGCACGCCTTCCACCAGCAGATGCCCCTGCGCGAGGATGGCCACCATCACGCGCTCCAGAAAGCGGTCTTGCCCGACCACGACGCGCTTGACCTCGTAGAGGATCTGCTCCATCAGTTGGGCGGTGTCGGTGGTTTCGTTGGGGGCGCTCATGCACGGGCTCCTGAAAAGTGGCGCGGGGTCGCGGCGTCAAAAAGGATGCAGGCCCACGGCCGAGGCCGCGTTTTCAATGGGCACCGCAAAGCCGATGCCGATGAAGGTGCGCTGCTGCGAAGGGTTGAGGATGGCGGTGACGATGCCCACCACCTCACCGTCCATGGTGACCAGCGGACCACCGGAATTGCCGGGGTTGGCGGCGGCGTCAAACTGGATCAGGTTGGTGAGTTCATTGCGGCCTTCGGGCGAGCGGAAGGCACGTTTGAGGCCCGACACCACGCCGGCCGACACCGAGGGCCCGATGCCGAACGGAAAGCCCACGGCGATCACCTGGTCGCCGGGCAGCAGGTCGGCGGTGGAGCGCATGGTGGCGGCGATCAGGTCGTCCGGGATCTTGTGGGCCTGCAGCACGGCCAGGTCGTTCTCGGGCTGGATGTTGATGACGCTGGCGGTGGATTCAAGCCCGTCGGCAAACATCACCTTGATGGTGTCTGCGCCCTGCACCACATGCAGGTTGGTGAGGATGATGCCCTTGTCAACAATGACCACGCCCGAGCCGATGCCGCGTTCGATCAGGTCGCCTGCGTCGGTGTCGGTCTCCTTGCCGCCCTTGCCGCCCTTGCGGCCCTTGCCGTGCGACGACGCGTGACCAAAACCCATGACCCGGACCACCGAGGGCCGGATATTCTCGTGTGCCGCGGTGGCGGCCGATGGCAGGACCGTGGTCTCCAGGGTCTTGAGCACGGCGGCGTCAATGTCGTCCTGGGTCAGCTTGCGGCCGACCGGCCGCAGCGCAAGAGAAAAGCTGAGCACCAGCAGCAGGGCGAGCGATGCGATCACGCTCCACAGCAGGCGAGGATCCGAGGGGTTCCGTCGCCATGCCGACGGAAAGCCAAAACGTTGGCGTGCAGGTGCCGAAGGCGCAGTCGAAGTCGTCGTCTCGGACCCGGCCGCACCCGGGGTCGCCGCCTGCGGCGCACGGGAGGATCGACTGTAGAGGGCGGGCCTGCGCATGCGTTCACCTGTGCCCGGCGTGTTGTGTCGGGCTGGAAATGACGGTATCACGGTTTGCGCCATCTTGCACGTGCCGCAGGGGGTGGGGCCGCGTGCGGCGTGGGCATCGTCCATCGGGCATCATCGCGCCATGCCCTCCTGGATTGACACCCATTGCCACCTGGACGCCCCCGAATTTGTCGGCGACGTGGCCCAGGTGCGGGCCCACGCCGCAGCGCAGGGCGTGGTGCATTGCGTGCTGCCCGCCGTGGAAGTGTCAAATTTCGTAACGGTTCGGGATCTCGCGCACCAGTTTGGTGACAGCTACGCGCTGGGCCTCCATCCGCTGTACGTGCCGCGCGCCCATGAAGAGGACCTGGAGGCGCTTGACGCTGCGCTCACCATCGCGCGCGACGACCCGCGCTGCGTGGCGGTGGGGGAGATCGGGCTCGATTATTTTGTGCCGCAACTGCAGCAAAGCCCGCAGCGCGAGCGCCAGGAAGTTTTTTACCAGGCCCAGCTCCGGCTGGCCCGCAAACACGACCTGCCGGTGATCCTGCACGTGCGCCGCTCGGCCGATCGCCTGCTCAAGGGACTGCGCGAAACGCCGGTACGTGGCGGCATTGCCCACGCCTTCAACGGCAGCGCGCAGCAGGCGCAGGAATTTTTGAAGCGCGGCTTCAAGCTGGGGTTTGGCGGCGCGGTGACCTTTGAGCGCGCGTTGCAACTGCGTCGCCTGGCGACCGAGCTGCCGCTGGACGCCCTCGTGCTCGAAACCGATGCTCCCGACATTCCGCCCCACTGGCTGTACACCACGGCGCAGCAGCGCGCGGCCGGCCAGCCGCAGGGGCGCAACACCCCGGGCGAGCTGCCGCGCATGGCGCAGGGGGTGGCGCAACTGCGCGGCATCCCGGTCGAAGCCCTGGCCCGGGCCTGCTGGCGCAATGCCCTGAACGCACTGCCGCGGCTGGGGGGCCTGGTGCCGCCTGCAAACCCGGATTTCTGAGGGTTTTTGGCACATTCCCCCCCCCCGTCAAATGGCCATACTTTGCGATCTTTAATGGAATTATTATTGGCGTGAAATTCCCAGTGCAACCCATCGCCCCGCCTCGCCTGCACGGCCTGGCCCCGCAGGTGACCGACGCCACGGTGCTGCTCGTGCTGGGCAGCTTCCCCGGTGCTGCGTCGCTGGCGGCACAACAGTACTACGCGCACCCTCAAAACCAGTTCTGGCGAATTTTTCAAGCCATTTGGCCTTCTGGTCCCCGTCAAATGGACTTAAACAGCTATGAAAACAGGATCAGATGGTTGTTGGAAAGAGGCGTGGGCGTGTGGGATGTTTACGCCACCTGCGAGCGCCAAGGCAGCCTGGACAGCGCCATTCGCCAGCCTGAAGTCAATGACTTTTCAGGCCTGCACCTGCGCTGCCCGCAGCTGCGCGTGGTGGCGCACAACGGGGCCGAGAGTTTCCGGCACGCGCGCCAGGTGGCGCTGCCCGGCGTGCACAGCGTGCGCCTGCCGTCCACCAGCCCGGCCCACGCGTCGTGGCGTTTTGAGCGCAAGCTCGAAGCTTGGCGGGCCGTGGTGGAAATGGCCGGATTGGCCTGAACCTGCCGCCAAAGCGCCCGTGGGGATAATCGGCGCATCTTGAGCACCTTGAAAAAAACCGCCCGCGTCCTGCCTGAAGTCAATTTTTCGGACTGGGGCGACGTGCGGTCACTGCACCTGGGCACACCGTGGATTCAGGGCACGATGCGCCTGGACGCCCCCTACGACATCGAGCTGGAGTACGTTCAGCGCATGATGGCCTGGCTGCTGTTCATGGACCCGGCCACACTGCCCAAGCGCCACGCCATGCAGTTGGGGCTGGGTTCAGGCGCGCTCACCAAGTTCTGCCGCAAGCAGCTGAAGATCTGCACCACCGCCATCGAATTGAACCCGCAGGTGCTGCACGCCTGCCGCGGCTGGTTCAAGCTGCCGGCCGACGACGCCAAGCTGCGCGTGGTGATTGCCGACGCCGCCGAAGAAATCCGCAACCCCATGTGGGCGGGCAATGTCGATGCGCTGCAGGTGGACCTGTACGACGACGACGCGGCCGCGCCGGTGCTCGACAGCGCGGCGTTCTACGCCGACTGCCGCCGCGTGCTGTCGGACGACGGCTGCATGACGGTGAACCTGTTCGGCCGGGCGTCGAGCTACCCGCAAAGCGTGGCGAAAATTGCCGAGGCCTTTGGCGCCGACGCCGTGTGGGCCTTCAAACCGACGCGTGAAGGCAACACCGTGGTGCTGGCCCAGCGCACGCCCAGCCGCCCGGGGCGGGAGCGGCTTGCCGAACGCGCCGAAAACATCCAGACTCAGTGGAAGCTGCCGGCAGCCAAGTGGCTGCGGGTGTTCAAACCGATGGAGCCCAAGCTCCGATCCGCCGCATGAGTGCCATTCCCAAACCGCAGTCCCCCGCCAAAACGCTTCACGTCGGCCCTGTCGATTGGCGCCGTATGGTCGAATGGCTGCAGGCCGACGGCATCATTTCAGGCGAGGAAGCGCACCGCACCATCGCGCGCTGCTCGCAGGCCGAAAGCGTGCAGCACCCGCTGGTGCGCCTGGCCAGCGTGGCCATGCAGCGCGCCAGCGACGGCAAGCCGCTGGACATCGAAACGCTGACGCAATGGCTGGCCCAGCGTGCCGGGCTGGACTATTTGCGCATCGATCCGCTCAAGGTGGAGGTGGGCAAGGTGTCCGACACCATGAGCGCGGCCTACGCCGAGCGCCATCGCGTGCTGCCGGTGCAGGTCACCCCGACCGAGGTGGTGGTGGCCACGTCCGAGCCGTTCATCACCGACTGGGTGGCCGAAGTGGAGCGGCAGTCGCGCCGTTCGGTGCGGCGCGTGGTGGCCAGCCCGGGTGAAATCCATCGCTTCACGGCCGAGTTCTACGCGCTGGCCAAATCGGTCCGTGCGGCATTGAAGGCCGGCGGCAATGCCGGGGCGGCCAGTTTTGAGCAGCTGGTCGAGCTGGGCAAGAGCAACAAGCAGCTTGACGCCAACGACCAGGGCGTGGTGCAGGTGGTGGACTGGCTCTGGCAGTACGCCTTTGACCAGCGCGCCAGTGACATCCACCTGGAGCCACGCCGCGAGCAGGGCGTGATCCGCTTTCGCATTGACGGCGTGTTGCACCCGGTGTACCAGATGCCCATGGGCGTGATGAACGCGATGATCGCGCGCATCAAATTGCTGGGCCGCATGGACGTGGTGGAAAAACGCCGACCGCAGGACGGCCGCATCAAGACCCGCAACCCGCGTGGCGACGAGATCGAAATGCGCCTGTCCACGCTGCCCACGGCGTTTGGCGAGAAGATGGTGATGCGGATTTTTGACCCCGACACCGCCGTCAAGGACCTGGACGCACTGGGTTTTTCGCCGCACGACGCCGAGCGCTGGGAGGCGCTGGTCAAGCGGCCGTACGGCATCATCCTGGTGACCGGGCCCACGGGTTCGGGCAAGACCACCACGCTGTACTCCACCCTCAAACGCGTGGCGACCGAAGAGGTCAACGTCAGCACCATCGAAGACCCGATCGAAATGATCGAGCCCAGCTTCAACCAGACGCAGGTGCAGCCCCAGCTCGATTTCAATTTCGCCGAAGGGCTGCGCGCGCTGATGCGCCAGGACCCGGACATCATCATGGTGGGCGAAATCCGCGACCTGCAGACTGCCGACATGGCGATCCAGGCCGCGCTCACCGGCCACCTGGTGTTCAGCACCTTGCACACCAACGACGCGCCGTCGGCCATCACCCGGCTGATGGAGCTGGGGGTGCCGTCCTACCTGATCAACGCCACGGTACTGGGCGTGCTGGCCCAGCGGCTGGTGCGCACGCTGTGCAAGCAGTGCCGGCAAAAGGACGAGGCGTCGTCGCGCGACGCGCTGGCGGCAGTGGTCAAGCCCTGGAAGATCAACGGCAGCTACCGGCCCTACAAACCGGTGGGCTGCGTCGATTGCCGCATGACCGGCTTCATGGGCCGCATGGGCCTGTACGAACTGCTCACGGTCAGCGAGGCCTTCAAGGAAAAGGTCAACCAGGAGCCCAACATCGACGCCCTGCGCCGCCAGGCGGTGACCGACGGCATGCGCCCCCTGCGGCTGGCCGGCGCCTTGCGCGTGGCCGAAGGGCTGACGACCCTCGAAGAAATCCTGACCGCCACGCCACCCCTCGATTGACCCGGTCTGCAAGGGCGAGTCACGCGTGGGGGGGGTGCTGGCGGCGTTGCCATTGGCACGGGATGTGCATGGTGTAGGTGTAACCCACATTCGAGCCGGGGTGTATTCCGTCCAGAATCCAGCCTTCGAACCTGCTTTCGAGGAGACCGTTCGTGAAAATCAAGAGTCAGAAAGACTTTTTCTCGGGCCTCATGTTCAGCGCCATGGGCGTGGCGTTTGCCTGGGGCGCCACCACCTATTCGGTGGGCACCGGGGCGCGCATGGGACCCGGCTACTTCCCGCTCATGCTGGGCATCCTGCTGGCCGTGCTGGGCAGCTTCATCATGTTCAAGGCCTTGGTGGTGGAGACCGCCGACGGCGAACGGATCGGCACCTGGGCCTGGCGGCCGCTGATCTTCATCATCAGTGCCAACCTGCTGTTTGGTGTGCTGCTGGGCGGCCTGCCCAGCATCGGCATTCCGGCCATGGGCATGATCGTCGCCATTTACGGTCTGACCATCGTGTCCAGCCTGGCCGATGGGCATTTCAGGCTCAAGGAGGTACTGGTGCTCGCCACCATCCTGGCCGCCGGCAGCTACGTGGCTTTCGTGTGGGTGCTCAAACTGCAATTCCCGGTCTGGCCGACCTTCATCACGGGCTGAGGAACACAACCCCATGGATCTCATCAACAACCTCTCCATCGGTTTTGGCGTGGCCTTCACGGTCCAGAACCTGATTTACTGTTTTGTCGGCTGTCTGCTGGGCACGCTGATCGGCGTGCTCCCCGGCATCGGCCCGGTGGCCACGATTGCCATGCTGCTGCCGGCCACCTATGCGCTGCCGCCGGTGTCGGCCCTCATCATGCTGGCCGGTATTTACTATGGCGCCCAATATGGCGGCTCCACCACGGCCATCCTGGTCAACTTGCCGGGAGAATCGTCCTCGGTGGTCACGGTGATCGACGGCTACCAGATGGCGCGTCAGGGCCGGGCCGGGCCGGCGCTGGCGGCCGCGGGTCTGGGGTCGTTTTTTGCAGGCAGCGTGGGCACGCTCATGCTGGCGGCCTTTGCGGTGCCGCTGACCGAGGTGGCCTTCAAGTTCGGGCCGGCCGAATACTTCTCGCTGATGGTGCTGGGCCTGATCGGCGCCGTGGTGCTGGCCTCGGGCTCGCTGCTCAAGGCGGTGGCCATGATCGTGCTGGGTCTGCTGATGGGGCTGGTGGGCACCGACGTGAATTCGGGCGTGGCGCGGTTCTCATTCGACATCCCCGAACTGACCGACGGCATCGGCTTCATCACCATTGCCATGGGCGTGTTCGGCTACGGTGAAATCATTGCCAACCTGTCGCATCCGGAGGACAAACGCGAGGTTTTCACCAGCAAGGTCCAAGGCCTGATGCCGACCAAGGAAGATTTCAAAAACATGGTGCCGGCCGTGCTGCGCGGCACGGCGCTGGGCTGTGCGTTGGGCATTTTGCCGGGCGGCGGCGCGCTGCTGTCGGCCTTTGCGGCCTACACCATCGAGAAAAAAACCAAGCTGCGCCCAGGTGAGGTGCCCTTTGGCAAGGGCAACATCCGGGGCGTGGCGGCGCCCGAGTCGGCCAACAACGCCGGTGCGCAGGCTTCGTTCATTCCGCTGCTGACGCTGGGCATTCCGCCCAATGCCGTGATGGCGCTGATGGTGGGCGCCATGACCATCCACAACATCCAGCCGGGCCCGCAGGTCATGACCAGCAACCCCGAACTGTTCTGGGGCCTGATTGCCTCGATGTGGATCGGCAACGCCATGCTGGTGGTGTTGAACCTGCCGCTGATCGGCATCTGGATCAAGCTGCTGACCGTGCCCTACCGCTGGCTGTTTCCGGCCATCGTGCTGTTCTGCGCCATTGGCGTGTATTCCACCAACAACAATACCTTCGACATCTGGATGGTCGGTGCGTTCGGCATTGTGGGTTACCTGTTCATCAAGCTGGGCGTGGAGCCCGCACCACTGCTGTTGGGTTTCATCCTCGGGCCCATGATGGAAGAATACCTGCGCCGGGCCATGTTGCTGTCGCGAGGTGACTGGAGCGTGTTCGTCACCCGACCGCTGTCGGCCGGTCTGCTCGCCGCTGCGGTGCTGCTGCTGGTGATCGTGCTCATGCCGGCGGTGAAGCACAAGCGGGAAGAGGCCTTCGTGGAAGACTGATTGCTCAGCCGCTTTTGCATCAGCGGCGCCTTTGGGCGCCGCTTTCAGTGGTGCACGCCACAACCCAACTTGTCAGACAATGCCACCATGAAACGCCGAAACCTCATTTTCTGTGCCGCGGCCACCGGCCTGCTGGCGGCGCCCAACGCGTGGGCGCAAAGTTACCCATCCCGTCCGATCCGGCTCCTGGTGCCGTTCCCCGCAGGGGGTGCGACCGACATCCTGGCGCGTGCGCTGTCGCAAAAGCTGGGCGAAAAAATCGGCCAGACCGTGGTGGTGGAAAACCGCCCCGGTGCGGGCGGCACCATCGGTTCGGACGCCGCTGCCAAGGCCGCGCCCGACGGTTACACGCTGCTGCTGGCCACGTCCAGCACGCATGCCATCGGGCCCACGCTCAATCCCAGGATTCCCTACCAGGCTGAAACCGATTTCACGCCGATCTCCCAGGTGGCGACCTCGCCCAACGTGGTGCTGGTGCCACTGAGTTCACCCGCCAGAACCATGCGCGAGCTCATTGAACACGCGCGGCGCCATCCGGGCCAGCTCAACTATGCGTCCAGTGGCAACGGCACCATCATTCACCTGTCCACCGAGTATTTCAAAACCGAGTCGGGTACGTTCATCGTGCACATTCCCTACCGCGGCAGTGCATTGGCCATCCCCGATCTCATGAGCGGCAAGATCGACCTGCTGTTTGACTCGCTGGTCACCGGGCTGCCACACGTCAGGGATGGCAAGCTGCGCGCGCTGGGCGTCACCAGCCTCAAGCGCACCGCGCTGGCGGCCGATCTGCCGGCCGTGGCCGAAGTGGTGCCCGGGTATGAGTCCACCACCTGGTTCGGCCTGTACGGACCGCGCGGCCTTCCCGCCGACGTCACAACGCGCGTGAACCAGGCGGCCAATGCTGCGCTGGCCGATGCGGATGTGAAAGAACGCTTTGCCCGGCTGGGCGCCGAGCCGGCGGGTGGCACACCGCAGGCGTTTGCTGCCATGGTCAGGGCTGACACGGCCAAGTGGAAGAAAATCATCCAGGACCGCAAGATCACCCTCGAATGACCGGCGCGCCGGCCCGGCGCCCACCCACCTCGCCGTCCCTTTCCTGTCAACCCGCGCACCCGAAGGGCCGTCGCAACCGCCAACCCACCGCCAGACCCGCCATGAACTTCAATTACCAGAACCCCTACACGTCCACCCGCCTGCCGCTGTTTGCACGCAATGTGGTGTCCACCTCGCACCCGCTGGCCGCGCAGGCCGGGTTGCGCATGCTGCTCAAGGGCGGCAATGCGGTGGACGCGGCCATTGCGGCTGCCGCAGCCCTGACCATCACCGAGCCGGTCAGCAACGGCCTGGGCAGCGACGCGTTCTGCATCCTGTGGGACGGCAAGGCGCTGCATGGGCTGAACGCCTCGGGACGCGCACCGCAGACCTGGACACCGGAATACTTTCGAAAAAAATACGGGGCCGATGTGGTCAGTCCGCCCAAGCGCGGCTTTGATTCGGCGACCGTGCCGGGGGCGGTGGCGGGCTGGGTGGCGCTCAGCGAACGCTTTGGCAAGCTGCCGTTTGCCGACCTGATGGAGCCCGCCATCGACATCGCCGAGCGCGGCTACCTGGTGCCCACGGTGGTGCAGCAAAAATGGGCGGCCGCCACCGCCGAACTGCGGGGCGAAGCCGGGTTTGCCCAATCGTTCCTGCCCTGGGGCCGGGCGCCTGAAGTGGGCGAGCTGTTCCAGTTCAAGGCCGCGGCGCGGGGCTTGCGCGCCATTGCCGAAACCCGGGGCGCGGCCTATTACGGCGGCGAGATTGCCGAAGCCATCCAGAAGTTCTCGGCCAGCCATGGCGGCAGCATCACCGCGAAAGACTTTGCAGACTATCGGCCCGAATGGGTGGCACCGATCGGCCAGGATTACCGTGGCCACACCCTGCACGAAATCCCGCCCAACGGCCAGGGCATCGCCGCGCTGATCGCCCTGGGCATCCTGGACCAATTTGATCTGGCCAGCATGCCGGTGGACGGCGTCGATTCGCAGCACCTGCAGATCGAAGCCATGAAGCTGGCCTTTGCCGATGTCTACAAATACGTGGCCGAGCCCTCGGCCATGGCGGTCACGGCCGAACAGATGCTTGACCGCGGCTACCTGGCCTCGCGCGCCCGCCAGATCGACATGACGAAAGCCCAGGATTTCGGCGCGGGCAACCCGGTCAAGGGTGGCACGATCTACCTCACGGCCGCCGATGAAAACGGCATGATGGTCAGCTTCATCCAGAGCAACTACATGGGCTTTGGCTCGGGCGTCGTCGAACCCAGCTTCGGCATCAGCCTGCAAAACCGGGGCCATGCCTTCAGCGTGGCCGCCAACGGCCACAACCCGGCCAATCGGGTGGCGCCGGGCAAGCGCCCGTTCCACACCATCATTCCGGCCTTTCTCACCCAGGACGGCCAGCCGGTCATGAGCTACGGCGTGATGGGCGCCAACATGCAGCCGCAGGGCCATCTGCAAACCCTCGTGCGCATGCTCGACTACGGGCAAAACCCGCAGGCGGCGTGCGACGCGCCGCGCTGGCGCTTCAACGAGGGCCTGGAGATCAACGTCGAGTCGGGCATGCCGACGGCCACCGTGGCGGCCCTGGCGGCGCGCGGGCACCGCATGGAGGTCATCAACGACTCTTACCAGGACTTCGGCGCCGGGCAGTTCATCTGGCGCGCGGGCGACCCCAAGGTGGAAGGCTATGTGGCGGCCAGCGACCCGCGGCGGGACGGCCAGGCCGTGGGGTTCTGAGGTTATTGCCCGCCTCCAATTTTCAAGAAAAAAGTGGCGATAGCCCCCGTCGATCCATCATTGTTAGCTAGAAAAAGGCTAGCAACCGGGATCGTCCTCGCCATGCTGGGCTCGATCGCCTTCAGCGGCAAGGCCATCATCGTGAAGCTGGCCTACCGCTACGGCGTCGATGCGGTCACGCTCATCATGTACCGCATGCTGTTTGCGCTGCCGATCTTTGCGCTCATGGCCTGGTGGGCCACCTACCGGCAGGGCGGGGTGCGCAAGCCCGCGCTGACCGCGCGTGACTGGGGTGGTGTCGTCGGGCTGGGGGTGTGCGGCTATTACCTGGCCAGTTTTCTGGATTTTGCGGGCCTGCAGTACGTGAGCGCTTCGCTCGAGCGGCTGATCCTCTACCTCAACCCGACGCTGGTCATGGGCCTGGGCTGGTTGTTGTACCGCAAGCGCGTCGCGCGCCGGCAGGTGCTGGCCATGGCCATCAGCTACGGCGGGGTGGTGCTGGTGTTCGGTCATGAAATCACCCTGCAGGGCGGGCAGACGGCCCTGGGGGCGTTGCTGGTGTTCCTCAGCGCGCTGTTCTACGCCATTTACCTGGTGTACAGCGGCGAACTGGTCCAGCGCCTGGGCTCGCTGCGGCTGGTCGGGCTGGCCACCACGGTGGCCTGCCTGTGCTGCATCGCCCAATTTGTGGTGTTGCGCCCGCTGGCGGCGGCGCTGGTGGCGCCCGAAGTGATCTGGCTGTCGGTGCTCAACGCCACCCTGTGCACGGCGGTGCCGGTGCTGATGGTGATGATGGCCATCGAGCGCGTGGGGGCCGGCGCCACGGCGCAGACCGGCATGGTCGGTCCGATGGCCACCATCCTCATGGGCGTGTTGATTCTGGGCGAGCCGTTCACCGCCTGGGTGGCGGCGGGGACAGTGCTGGTGATCGCCGGGATCTTCATGTTCACGCGCCCACCGAGTGTCCGTGCCAGCTGAGGTGCGCGCGCCGGTCGCAACCCGTTACCATTGACCGAAGTTCAAAACACATCGACGGAGACACCACATCATGGATCTGGGCATTGCAGGCAAGTGGGCGCTGGTGTGCGGCGCCAGCAAGGGGTTGGGACTGGGCTGCGCGCAGGCGCTCTCGCGCGAAGGGGTGCATGTGGTCATGGTGGCGCGTGGCGCCGAGGTGCTGGAGGCTGCGGCCGCCGCGCTGCGGGTGCCCGGTGGGCCGCAAATCCATGCCGTGGCGGCCGACATCACCACCACGCAAGGCCGGGCTGCCGTTTTTGCGCTGCGCCAGGACTTTGACATCGTGGTCACCAACGCCGGCGGGCCGCCGCCGGGTGATTTCCGTGACTGGGACCGTGACGCCTGGATCAAGGCGGTGGACGCCAACATGCTCACCCCCATCGAACTCATCAAGGCCACGGTGGACGGCATGGCCGCGCGCGGGTTTGGCCGTGTCGTCAACATCACCTCGAGCGCCGTCAAGGCGCCGATCGACATCCTGGGCCTGTCCAATGGCGCGCGCAGTGGCCTCACGGGGTTTGTGGCGGGTGTGTCGCGCAGCAGGCTGGCGGGCCAGGGCGTGACGATCAACAACCTGTTGCCGGGCGCGTTTGACACCGACCGGCTGCGCGGCACGGCGGCGGGTGCGGCGCAGAAATCAGGCCAGACGATCGAGGCGGTGCTGGACGCCCGGCGCAAGACCATTCCCGCGCTGCGCTTTGGCACGCCAGCCGAGTTCGGCACGGTCTGCGCGTTTTTGTGCAGCACCCACGCGGGCTACATGACGGGCCAGAACGTGCTGGTCGATGGCGGCGCCTATCCGGGCACCTACTGACCGGTGTCAGCGCCTGGCGCGGGTGTTTCATTGAAATCCAATCTCATCATCGTGCTCGTCCTGCTCGTGCTGGCAGGCCTGGGGCTGTGGCAGGCCGAGTACGACATGTCGTGGATCGAATTCTGGATCCAGCAGCACCCGGTGCTGGGTGCGGCGATCTATGTGGTGCTGGTGATCGCCTCGGTGGTGCTGCTGCCCTTGTCGTCGATGCCCTTGCTGCCGATTGCAGCGCGGAATTTTGGCGTGCTGCTGACGGCCGGGCTCAGCGCCATCGGCTGGTGGGTGGGCTGCCTGATTGCGTTCCAGATCGCCCGCTCGGGACGCCGGTATCTGGAGCGCTTCACCTCACTGGAGGCCATTGACAAGCTGGAAGCGAAGATCCCCGCGGATGTCGGTTTTGGCGGCATCGTGGTGCTTCGCATGATCCTGCCGGTGGACGTGGTGAGCTTTGCCCTGGGCCTGCTCAAGCGCCTGCGCTTTCAGACCTACGCGGTGGCGTCGCTGGTGGGCATTTTGCCGTTTTCCATCGTCTGGAGCTATGCGGGCGGCGAGCTTGGCGAAGGCCGTCTCCTGTCTTTTGCGCTGGTCGTGATTGCGCTGACCGTGGTGGTGCTGGCGGTCCGGTATCTGTGGAAGAAAAACCGCGGCTGACAGCATGACCCCGGGGCGGGAGGCGACGCCGGTCAGCCGCCAGCGCCAGCGGCGGCTTTCGCGCGATCGTCGCCGCGCACAAACAGCGTCTGCAGCGGTGCATCGCCGACCTGCCGGCTCCAGTGGCCGTGCACGGCCGCGTCAAATGTGGCGCCTGCGGGCAGGGTGTCGGCTGAATAAAAGTGCTCGCCGGGTTTGAACACGCGGGTGCTGCCATCCTGCAGACCGATTTCCATCTGCCCCGACAGGATGAACACCCATTGCGGCGTGCCGGTGCAGTGAAACGTGCTGCGAAACCCCGCCGGGCTGTGGCGCAACTGGTAGCCGCCCGATGCCAGCAGTGGGGTCAGCATCGAGGCGGGCGTGCCTTCGGTGAATTCGATCGCCTCGTCGCGAAAGGCGGCGCGGCCATCGGCGGCGGTGTACAGGACGACCTGGGTGAACACGGGCATGGCGGACTCCGGAAAAAAGGCTGAAAAACAGGGCTACCGGCGCGACGACACCACGATGCCGCCCACGATCAGGACGAACGCCAGCGCGTGGTAGAGGTGTGGCAGTTCGCCCAGAAACGCGGCGGACAACACGGCGGCGAACAAGGGGGTGAGGTTGGCGAAAAACCCCGCCACGTTCGGCCCCACGCGCTGGACGCCCAGCCCCCAGCAGCGGTAGGCCAGAATCGCCGGACCCACGGCCACATACAGCAGCGCAGCGGCCAGCGGCCAGCCCCACTGGAGGTGGGCTTCGGTCAATGTCCATTCGGCACCGGCAAACAGGCCGGACCAACCCAGCCCGAACACGATCTGCGCCAGCAAGAAGGCCGCCCAGTGGTTGCGAAGCTCCGGCGGATCGTCGGGCCGCGCCAACAGCCAGCTGTAAAACGCCCAGGCCACGGTGGCCAGCAGCACATACACGTCGCCGATCACCAGGCGCACCTGCAGCAGTGCGGCCCACTCGCCCCGCGACAGCACCAGCAGCACACCGGCGATGGACAGCAGCGCGCCCAGCATCTGGCGGCGCGCCACCTTCTGCCTGAAGAACAGCGCGCCGATGCCCAGCATCCAGACCGGGGTGCTGGCCGCCACCAGCGTCACGTTGAGGGGGGTGGAGGTCTTGAGCGCCAGGTACTGCAGTGCGTTGTAGCAACCCACGCCCAGCAGGCCCAGCACGGCAAAGCGCTTCCAGTGCGGCCACAGAACGCTGCCGCGCCGCAGCACACTGCCCGCCAGCGGCAGCAGGATCACAAAGGCCAGCGCCCAGCGCAGAAAATTCAGCGTGATGGGCGGCACGAGGCCAGTGACCAGGCGCCCGACCACCGCGTTGCCGGCCCACAGCAATGGCGGCACCAGCAGCAGCAGGGCGGTGGCGGGCGTGAGGCGTTGGTTCATGCGGGTAAATGTACCCAACCCGCAGCGGCCCCGCGGGCCTGGGGCGAAGCGGGGCCCTACGGCGCAACGGGCAGGACCGGCGCGTGGCGGCGTTTCGTGGCACCATCGTCCCCTCGCATTTTTTGCGTGCATGTAACCCCAGAGAACAGGAGAACCATCATGAGCAAAGCCGTCCAGATCGACCAGAATGGGGGTCCCGAACAACTCAAGCTGGTGGACGTCACCGTCGGCGAGCCCGGTCCGGGTGAAATCCGCATCCGCCACAAGGCGATTGGCCTGAATTTCATCGACGTGTACCAGCGTTCCGGCCTGTACGCGCTGCCCATGCCGCTGCAGCTCGGCATGGAAGGCGCGGGCGTGGTGGAGGCCGTGGGCACGGGTGTGACGCACCTGAAGGCAGGCGACCGCGCCGCCTACGCCAGCAACCCGCCCGGCAGCTACAGCGAGGTCCGCGTGATGCCCGCCAAGTGCGTGTGCAAACTGCCCGACGCCATCGACTTCGAAACCGGCGCAGCCATGATGCTCAAGGGCCTGACGGTGCAATACCTGCTGCGCCGCACGCAACCCCAGGGGGGCCTGCACGCGGGCGACTTCGTGCTGTTTCACGCGGCGGCCGGGGGTGTCGGCCTGATCGCCTGCCAATGGGCCAAGGCGCTGGGCCTCCAGCTGATCGGCACGGCGGGTTCCGACGAAAAATGCGCGCTGGCCCGTGAGCACGGTGCGGCCTTCACCATCAACTACGCCAAGGAAGACTTTCTGGCGCGGGTCAAGGAAATCACCGGCGGCGCGGGGGTGAAGGTGGTGTACGACTCGGTGGGCAAGGACACCTTCGAGAAATCGCTCGACTGCCTGCGCCCGCTGGGCCTGATGGCCAGCTTTGGCAATGCTTCGGGCCCGGTGCCACCGTTTGCGCCCGGCATTCTGGGCGCCAAGGGCTCGCTGTACGTCACGCGGCAGACCCTGTTCAGCCACATCACCACGCGCGAGGCCACGCAGGAGATGGCCGACGAGCTGTTCGCCATGGTGACCAGCGGCAAGGTGAAGATCCGCATCGACCAGCGCTTCAAGCTCGATCAGGTGCAGGAGGCACACCGCGCCCTCGAAGCCCGCAAGACCACGGGCTGCACGATCTTCACGCTGTAAGCCGCAACGCGACATGGGCGCCGCCGTGCAGGGCGACTGGCTGGCGGCCCAACGCGCGCTGGCCGACCGGCCGCCGCGCGCGCCACGCCTGCCGCTCTGGGCGGGCGGGCATGCCATCGGCACGGTGGAGCCTGATTTTATTAATAAAATAGGCCTTGAGTCCCCGTCAGATGGTCATAGTTTCCTTCTTTATCAGGAGCATTCGGCAACGCCCGGCTGGCATCTTCAGGGGGACCCGACCACCGCGCTGGCCACGCTGGCGCAGGCCATGCGCCGCGCCGGGCTGGCCGGGGTGTGGCGTGACGAGCCACTGGCGGTGACCACGCCTGAGGGCCTGCGCATCGGCACCGTCGAGCGCGCCGCCGTGCGCCCGCTGGGCATTGCCACCCACGCGGTGCACCTGGTGGGTGCTGCGCCTGACGGCCGGGTCTGGGTACAGCAGCGCGCGCTGGACAAAGCCAACGATCCTGGCCTGTGGGACACACTGATGGGCGGCATGGTGAGCGCGGCCGATGGCCTGCACGGCGCCCTGGTGCGCGAAACCTGGGAAGAGGCGGGCTTGCGCATCGATGCGCTGGCGCAGCTGACGCGCCAGGGGCGCGTCACGATCCGCCGCCCGAGTCCCGATGGCGACGGCGCAGGGTACATGGTGGAGGCCATCGACTGGTTCAGCGCCACCGTGCCGGTGCCGCAGGTGCCGGTCAATCAGGACGGCGAGGTGGCGCAGTTTGCGTTGCTCGACCGTGATGAACTGGTGCGGTGCTTGCAACAGGGCGTGTTCACTCTGGAGGCTTCGCTGATTCTGGCGGCCTGGCTGGGCTGCCGCTGAGAAGCCGCGCGCCGGGCTCAGTCGTCCAGCTTGCCCAGCCGCGACACGCGCAGCCGGTTGGGCGCCAGGGCCCCGGCCGAATCCAGAATGGGGTAGGCAATCGAGCAGATGTGCGAGTTGATGCGCTTGAGGTCGCTGATGAGGTCGATGTGCAGCGAGCTGGTTTCCATGCTTTGCAGCGTGTTGTCGCTCAGGCGGTCCAGGTGCGCCGCGGCGTAGGCGTGCTCGAGGTCGCGAAACCGTGCTTTTTCTTCGAGCAGCTTCTGCGCGTCGCGCACGTTGCCGTTCAGAAACACGCTCATGCCCAGCCGCAGGTTGTCGATGAGGCGCGCGTGCAGTTCGCAAATCTCGGCCATGCCGGCAGCAGAGAAACTGCGGCCCTTGCGGATTTTCTTGTCTTCGATGTCGATCAGTACGCGCTCGATGATGTCGCCGATCTGCTCCATGTTGATGGTGAAGCTGATGATGTCGGTCCAGCGGCGGCTCTCGGCCTCGCCCAGCGCCTCGCGGGAAATCTTGGTCAGGTAGTACTTGATGGACGAGTACAGCTCGTCCACGGCGTCGTCCATCTTGCGCAGGTCCAGCGCCAGTTGCAGGTCGTCGTTGCGGATCACGGTGAGGGTGCCGCGCAGCATGGTCTCGACCACGTCGGCCTGGTGCAGCGCCTCGCGCGCCGCGCACGAGATGGCCAGCGAGGGCGTGGCCAGCGCAGACGGGTCCAGGTGGCGCGGGCGCTCACGCCCCTGGTTTTGCGGTGCGCTGGGCAGCAGTCGTTCGACCCATTGCGCCACCACACCGGTCAAGCCGATGAACACCACCCCGACCACCAGATTGAACGTCAGGTGGTAGAGCACCACGGTGAGCGCCGGGCTGCCCACAAAGGGCAGCACCTGGTGAACCCACAGCCCCACAAAGGGCGCAGCCATGGCCAGACCCATCACCTTGAACAGGAAGTTGCCCACCGGCACCTGCCGCACCGTGATGGCCGAGCGTGCCGTGGTGAGCATGGCCAGCAGGCCGCTGCCCAGGTTGGCACCCAGCACCAGGCCCAGCGCCACGTCCAGCGGAATCACCTGCGAAGCGGCCAGCGTGGCGGTCAGCAACACGATGGCCAGGCTGGAATACGACACCACGGTCAGCACGGCACCGGCCGTGATTTCCAGCAACAGGTCGCTGCTCAGGCTGGCCAGCAGGGCCTTGACGGCCGGCGACTGGATCAGGATGGCCGTGGATTCGCTGACCAGCCGCAGCGCAAGCAGCATCAGCCCCAGGCCGATCAGCACGCGGCCGATCCGCCCCGCCGTGCTCGACTGGTTGGCGATGAACAGCACCACGCCGACAAAAATCAGCAAGGGTGACAACCACGACAGGTCGAATGAAAACACCACTGTCATCAGGCTGGTGCCGATGTCGGCCCCCAGCATGACCGCCAGCGCCGCGGGCAGTGCAATCAAACCCTGCCCGACAAAGGAAGAGGTGATCAACGCCGTGGCGGTGCTGGACTGCACCAGCGCCGTCACGCCGATCCCCGACAGCGCCGCGGTGATGCGGTTGCTGACGCTGCGCGCCAGAACCTGCCGCAGGTTGGCGCCGAACACCCGCAGGATGCCGGTGCGCACCAGTTGCGTGCCCCACACCAGCAGGGCAATGGCCGCGAGCAGGTTCAACAGGTGTTTCATGAGGGGGTCAGCGCCCGCGCCGCACGCGCAGCAGTTCGTCCAGGATCAGGCAGGCCGCACCAATGGTAATCCCGCTGTCGGCAATGTTGAAGGCCGGAAAATGCCAGCCCGCCCAGTGGAAATCCAGAAAATCGACCACGTAGCCGTGCATCAGGCGATCGACCACGTTGCCCACCGCGCCGCCCAGAATGCAGGCCAGCGCAAATGAAAACAGCTTTTGCCCGGCGTGCGCCTTGAGCATCCACAGGATCACCAGCGTGGCCACCACGCCAATGGCGGTGAAAAACCAGCGCTGCCAGCCGCTGGCGCCCGCCAGAAACGAGAACGCCGCCCCCGGGTTGTGGGCCCGCACGATATTGAAAAAACCGGTGACCACGGTGCTGTCGCCCAGCCGGTAGTGGCCCAGGATCAGCGTTTTGGTGAGCTGGTCGGCGATCAGGATGACGAGCGCGAGTGCCAGCCACGGCAGCATGCGGCCCGAAGACGACCGGGCCATCAGGCGTGCACCCTGGGTTCGCCATCGCCGAACAGGTTGGTCGTGCAGCGGCCACAGACCGTGGGGTGGGCGGGGTCGTGCCCCACGTCATCGCGGTAATGCCAGCAGCGCTCGCATTTGATGGCTGAACTGGCCGTGGTCTTGATCTTCATGACATCTCCAGCTACCAAGTTTATAGCGGAAGTGATGAACACGAATTTGAGATCGTCGCCCAGGCTGGCCAGCAAGGCGTGGTCGTCAGCGGCCACCGTCAACGTGACGTTGGTTTGCAGCGACGAACCGACCTTGCCTTCGGTACGCAGGGCCTCGATGTCCTTGTTGACGGCATCGCGCAGCTCGCGGATGCGGGCCCATTTGGCCAGCAGCGCCGCGTCGGGGGCGTCCAGACGGGCATAGGTTTCCAGGAAGATGGATTCAGAACTGCCCACGATCTTCCACGCCTCTTCGGCCGTGAAGCTCAGGAACGGCGCCATCCAGCGCAGCATGGCCTGGGTGATGGCGTACAGCGCGGTTTGGGCACTGCGGCGCGCCAGCGACTTCGGTGCCGTGGTGTAGAGCCGGTCTTTCAGGATGTCGAGGTAGAACGCGCCCAGGTCTTCCGAGCAGTACACCTGCAGCTTGGCCACCACAGGGTGGAACTCATACACCTCGTAGTGCGCCAGCACCTCGGCCTGGAACTGCGCGGCACGGGCCAGCGCGTAGCGGTCGATCTCGAGCATCTGGT
Organism: Betaproteobacteria bacterium HGW-Betaproteobacteria-3; assembly: GCA_002842205.1. GTDB lineage: Bacteria > Pseudomonadota > Gammaproteobacteria > Burkholderiales > Burkholderiaceae_C > PHCI01. The sequence goes on from PHCI01000003.1 coordinate 96,183, forward strand.
TGGCCGACACCGCGTCCTTGGCCGGGTCAAAGTCGCTGGTGTTGGCCAGCAGGAAGCGCAGGGTGTTGCGGATGCGGCGGTAGGCGTCGACCACGCGGGCGAGGATCTTGTCGTCGCCGGCGATGTCGCCGGAATAGTCGGACGCGGCCACCCACAGGCGGATGATCTCGGCGCCCAGCTTCTGGCTGGTTTCCTGCGGATCCACGCCGTTGCCCAGCGACTTGCTCATCTTGCGGCCCTGGCTGTCCACGGTGAAACCATGCGTCAGCAGGCCCTTGTAGGGCGCGCGGCCGTACATGGCGCAGGCGGTCAGCAGCGAGCTGTGGAACCAGCCGCGATGCTGGTCGTGGCCCTCGAGGTAGAGGTCGGCCTCGGGCCCGCTCTCATGGCCGCTACCCGGGTGGCTGCCCTTGAGCACCGTGGTGTGGGTGGTGCCGGAATCGAACCACACCTCAAGGATGTCGCTGCTCTTGGTGTAGTGGGGAGCGTCCTGCGCGCCGAGGATGGATTCGGTGGTGGCCGTGCTCCAGGCTTCGATGCCGCCCTTTTCCACAATGCTCGCGGCCACGTCCAGGATCTCCAGCGTGCGCGGGTGCAGCTCACCCGAGTCCTTGTGCAGGAACAGCGGCAGCGGCACGCCCCAGCTGCGCTGGCGGCTGATGCACCAGTCCGGGCGCCCGGCGATCATGTCGCGCAGGCGGGCCTTGCCGTTCTCGGGGTAAAAACTGGTGTGCTCGATCGCGTCGAGTGCCAGCTGGCGCAGCGTCTTGGGTGCCTTGTCGGTGGTGAAGACGCCAACGCCTTCGTCCATGCGGATGAACCACTGCGCGGCGGCGCGGTAAATCACGGGCGTCTTGTGGCGCCAGCAGTGCGGGTAGCTGTGGCTGATGTCGTGGGTGGCAAACAGGCGTCCGGCGCTGCGCAGTGTCTCGATGATCTGCGGCACGGCCTTCCAGATGTTGAGGCCGCCGAACAGCGGGAAGTCCGGTGCGTAGCGGCCGTTGCCCTGCACCGGATTCAGGATGTCGTCGTAGGCCAGGCCGTGGGCTACGCAGGAGTTGAAGTCGTCTACGCCGTAGGCGGGCGACGAGTGCACCAGGCCCGTGCCGTCGTCGGCGGTGGCGTAATCGGCCAGGTACACGGGGCTGAAGCGCTGATAGCCAGGGTCAACGTCGTACAGCGGGTGCTTGAAGCGGATGTGGTCAAGCTTTTCGCCTTTGGCGGTGGCAACGACGCTGCCGCTCAGGCCGTAGCGCTCCAGACAGTGCTGGACCAGGCTCTCGGCCAGCACCAGCAGCCCGCGCGGGGTGTCCACCAGCGCATAGACGATTTCCGGGTTGAGGTTGAGCGCCTGGTTGGCCGGGATGGTCCAGGCGGTGGTGGTCCAGATGACGGCGAAGGCGTCTTGCGCAAGCGCGGGCAGCCCGAACGCGGCGGCCAGCTTGTCGGGCTCGGCGCACTGGAAGCCCACGTCCAGCGTGGTGCTCTTCTTGTCGGCGTACTCGATCTCGAACTCGGCCAGCGAGCTGCCGCAGTCAAAGCACCAGTAGACGGGCTTGAGGCCGCGGTACACGAAGCCGCGTTCCATGACGCGTTTGAAGGCGCGGATTTCGTCGGCCTCGTTGGAGAAATCCATGGTTCGGTACGGGTGCTCCCAGTCGCCCAGCACGCCCAGGCGCTTGAAGTCGGCCATCTGGATGCCGATCTGCTCGGTGGCGAAGGCGCGGCTCTTGGCCTGCATCTCGTCGCGCGGCAGGTTGCGGCCGTATTTCTTCTCGATGGCGTTTTCGATCGGCAGGCCATGGCAATCCCAGCCCGGGATGTACTGCGCGTCCAGGCCCTTGAGCTGGCGGGCCTTGACGATCATGTCTTTCAGGATCTTGTTGACCGCGTGGCCCATGTGGATCTGGCCGTTGGCGTAGGGCGGGCCGTCGTGCAGGATGAATTTGGGCGCGCCGTGGCGTGCATCGCGCAGGCGCTGGTAAAGGCCTTCGTCCTGCCACTCCCTGACCCAGCCGGGTTCGCGCTTGGGCAGGTCGCCGCGCATGGGGAACGGTGTGTCGGGCAGGTTCAGGGTGGCGCGGTAGTCGGTCTTGTCAGTCATGGCGGCGGTGGGGTAGGGCTTCGATCCTTCGACAGGCTCAGGATCAGCCCGAACAGGGGTGTGCAAAAGGGAAGGCAGGAACCGTTCACCCTGAGCCTGTCGAAGGGCGGCGACCGGCGAGCTTGGCGTCAAATTCGGTCGCGCGTGGTCTGGCGACGGGTGGCGGTGAAATAGGCGCGTGCGTCGTCGCAGTCCTTGCGGATCCCTGCCGTCAGGGCGTCCAGACCGTCGTATTTCAGTTCGTCGTGCAATTTGTGCAGCAGTTCCACGCGGATGATTTTACCGTACGCCCCCTCGGCGCCCAACGGTGCGGGCCATTCAAGACAGTGGGTCTCCAGCAGCACGCGCCCGCCGTTGACGTCGTTGGCGTCCAGCGAAGGGCGGATGCCCAGGTTGGCCACGCCCGGCAGCGGGTCGGCCGCGAGGCCGTGCACCGCCACCGCAAAGATGCCGCTGGCGGCGGGCTTCCAGTGTGAAAAGCGCAGATTCAGGGTGCGAAACCCGTCGTCGCGGCCGGTGGCGCTCTGCCCCAGCGCCCGGCCCAGCTTGCGCCCGTGCACCACATGGCCCGAGATGCTGAACGGTCGCCCGAGCAGGCTGGCGACTGCGTCCATCTTCCCGTCGCGCAGCGCCTCGCGCACGGCCGAACTGGACACCCGCTGACCGTGCACCTCGTAGCTGTTCATGCGCGCCACGTCAAAGCCCTGGTGGCGTCCTGCGGCGTCCAGCATGGCGTAGTCGCCCGCGCGGCGGGCGCCGAAGCGGAAATCGTCCCCGACCAGCACGTAGCGCGCGCCCAGGCCACCCAGCAGCACATCCTGGACGAAAGCCGCCGGGGTTTGCGCGGCAAAGCGCGCGTCAAAAGGCAGCACCACGGTCTGGTCGACACCGCAGCGCGCCAGCTCGGTGAGCTTGTCGCGCAGCGTGCCAATGCGCGCAGGGGCCAGTTCGGGCTTGCGCGCCACGGCGGCGAAATAGTCGCGCGGGTGCGGCTCGAAGGTCATCACGCAACTGGGCAGGCCGCGGTGCCGGGCCTCGTTGATGAGCAGCGCCAGCATGGCCTGGTGCCCGCGGTGCACGCCGTCGAAATTGCCGATCGTGAGGGCGCAGGCCCGGGCCACGCCCGGATGGTGAAAGCCGCGAAAGATCTTCATCGGGTCAGTATATTTTTGATAGCGGACTGCGCCTGTACCTTGGGGGGAAGACGTCAAAATGTCATTGAAAACAGGGTATATTGTGACCGGGCAGTGCGTGCCGCGGTTTTCACCACCCGCGGCGGGTTTGCTGCAACCATCACCGTTTTCGTGCCAGTGTGTTGAGCTGTCTGAAGGAGGCGTGTTTTGAAGGTCTTGAAGCTGTCGGCCCAGGGGTTACCCCAATCGTGGATTTCGCTGGAACAGGCCGTCCTGCACTACGCCGCCGAAGAGGTGCGCTGGGAAATGGGCAGGGAGGTGGCCGTGTTTCGCGGCGGCCACAACGCGATCACGGGCGAACAGTCCATCGTCACGGTCAACAGCATCATCGGCACCAAGGGCGTGCCGGACATCAACCCGTTTGACCTGCGGCCCGCCTTGACCAACAGCAAGCTGTTTGCGCGCGACCGCGACATCTGCGCCTATTGCGGCGGGCATTTTCATGACGACGAGCTCACGCGCGAACACATCATCCCGTTTGCCCAAAATGGCGTGGACACCTGGATGAACGTGGTGACGGCCTGCCGTGCCTGCAATCATCGCAAAAGCAGCCGCACGCCCGAGCAGGCCGGCATGCCGCTTTTGTACACCCCGTATGTGCCCAGCCTGTGGGAAGACTTCATCCTGCGCAACCGCCGCATCCTGGCCGACCAGATGGAGTTCCTGATGTCGCACTTGCCGAAATCGTCTCGGCTGCACGCCTGAAGGGCGTTTGCGTTCATTCAACAAGAACCGTTCGCCCTGAGCCTGTCGAAGGGCTGCAGGGGCTTCGACCCTTCGACACGCTCAGCACAGGCCGCTATTGCCCGGTCGCCGTGACCCCACAGGTCACGCCGAACGTGACGGTGGCATTGGCGTTGAACGTCGGCAGCACCAGCCCCGTGCCCTGCAACGCGGCGATGGTGGGCGCGGCCGGGCAGGTTGCCGTGCCAGCGGTGACCGCGCACGACACCGCCGTACAGATCAGCCCCGGAGCCGCAGGGTCGCGAACCACCGTATTGGGGGCGTCGGCCGGGCCACCGTTGGCAACGGTGATGGTGTAGCTCGTCGTTTGCCCGGCGGTCACCGTGCCGACGGCGTTGGTTTTGGTGATTTGCAGATGGGTGGCGGGGGTGACGGTGCTGGTGACGGTCACGGTGTTATTGGAGGGGGTGACGTCCACGGTGGTCCCGGTGAGTGTGGCGGCCACGCTATTGGTCAGAGTGCCCGTGAAGCTGCTGTTCAGCGGTGCGACGATGGTGTATTGAACCGTGGCGTTGACGGAGAGGTTTACATATGAATTGATGCTGCCGCTGCCGGCAAGCGCACCGCAACCCGTGGTCACGGCCGTGGGCGCGCCTGGACTGAGCACGGAACAGGTCCAGTTGCTTGCGCCCGCGTTGATGGCAGCGGCGTTGAGTGAGTCGGCAATGGTGACCGATCCGGCCACGGCTGGCCCGGAGTTGCTGGCGGTGAGGGTGTAGGTGACGGTGCGGCCTTGTAGCGCAAGCGTGGGGGTCACGATTTTGCTGACTGAAACGTCCCGTGGGAATTCACGTGAAAGATCCACCAGTCCCGCGCCGGAGGCATTGGTGAGGACGGTGGCTGCTCCCGTCGTCGTATGGATGGCATACATCACCTGCGCCGTATTGGTGCCCGACGCCAGCAAGCACGGGGATGCGCAACCCGGGACGACATTGGAGACCTCCACCAGGCCATTGGGTGCGGCAGCATTGGTTACCCCGAGCGCGCCAATGAACGTGGCGTTGAAGCTGCCTCCCGTGGTCAGCGCGTTGGCATTGACGCGGAACAACTGGTACGGGTTGGCGGTGGCGTTGGCGGCCAGCACGTAGAGGTCACCGTTGTTGACGCAAGCCATGTCGCCGGACCCCGAAGTGGGCACGTTGAGCATAACAATCGTGCGGATCAATGCGCCAGTGCGGGGGTTCAGTTCGTAAATCTCAACACCCGCGCCCGCAGTACTGCCGTTGCCACCCACGTAAAACCGCCCGTCGGGGCAGAAGGTGGCGCGCAGGATGTCGGGCGTGATCGGCGCGGAAGTTGCCACCGTGACGGCGGCGCCGGTCGCGGGATCCCAGGTGGCCAGTCGCGGCGCGGTGCCCGTGGTGCGCTCGACCACATAGAGCAAGCCGTTGATCGGACTGACGGCCATGGCCGAAGACTCATAGCCGACCTGTGCCGTGAAGTTGCCGGGCACCGCGGGCGCAGTGGCCACACCCGTGGCCTGATTGATGACGAAGACGTTGGTGCGCGAAATCCCATAGGCCACCTGCGCCTGTGCGCCGCCAGCCGCCAGCAACGCGGACAAAAGAACCAGCCCATGCCGGACGGTCCAAAGAAGGAGATTGCGGAGGGACTGGATCATTTGGGTTTTGAGGCTGCCGCCCGTAGCGCGCAACCTGACCGTCAATACATTAGTTCTATTGCTCCCGATTCTAGGCATTCCCAGGGCGCGCCGACGCCGCGACCGGTAAGTGACAACCGCGGCAAGCCACCGATTCGTGTGAAAAATCACGACAGGGCAAGCCCTGTCGTTGTGCGAAAGCGTGGGTTCAATCGTGCAATTCAAGCACCGTCACGTGGTTTTCCGACACGGGCCAGGTCAGTCCCACCAGCTTTTCGCCGTTGAACTCTGCCGCCACCGTCCGTTGCGTGGCTTGGGGGAGCTTGATTTTTGAGCTGGACACGCCGGCACCGGGCAGCACGCCTGGGGGCGGTGTCTGGCCGTCGAACTGCATGGCGTCGCGTGCCGGATCAAAGTAGCCGCGTGGCCGCGTGAAGGTCACGAGGGCCTTGGCACTTTGGTCGGCTTCGGCGATGCGCTCGGCATGCAGATGGATGATGTCACTGGAGCGCGCAAAGGCGCTGCGGTAGATGTGGGTGGTGGCGTAGCCAGGGGCCGACACCACGAACTCGTGGGGGGTCGTGGGGCCGGCGGCAAACGGCCCCCACAAGCCGTTCGCGTTCACGGTTTGGGTGTGCACGGCGTTGCCCAGGCGCTGGCCCGTTTGCGGGTCGATGGCAAATACCGTGATGCGCGCACCGGGCAAGGGCAGGTTGTTGGGGTAACTGCCGCTGGCCGGGTCGGTCGGGTTCAGGCCCGAGCCGGTGATCTTGCCGTTGAGCGTGATCGTGCTTTCGGGCGTGACGGCCGTGGTGGCGGGCGCCCGGCCGGTGATGAATTGGAAGGCGGCGGCGAAGGCGGCCGGCGAAAACGCGGTTTCGCGGTGGTCAATGCGCGGGATGACGACGTTGGTGGCGCCCCTGAGTTCAGGGCCGGCATTCGTCACGAAGGTTGGAGAGCCTTTCATGCCAATCCACCGACCGTCGGGTTGTGCGAACTTGTCGTTGTTGTCCGAGCGGATCGTCATCCATCGGACCGGGCCGGTGACTTCATCGCCCGCGGCATTTTTGGGGGCGTTCAAGCCCGTGAGGAAGGGGCCGGTACCGGAGAATTCATTGCCCTCGCGAAACCCCGGAATGGCCCAGACGCCATGGTTGGGCGTGCCGCCCAGGATGGCGTGGCTGACCTTGGTGGCCCCGCCGCCGTTCTGGAGGTAGTTGCGCACCGCGTTGCCGCCGCGCGAATTGGCCATCAGCACCACCTGGCGGGCGCCGGTGCGCTGCAGCACCTGGTCCACCTCGGTCTTGAGAAAAGCCATGTGTTCTGCCGTGGACGTGCGGCCGGCTTCGGGCTTGCTGTCGTCCGCCCGCGCCAGCGGGTAGGGCACGTCAATCGCATGCAGCCGTTCGCGCGGCCAGCCATTGGACTCAAAACGCCAGATCGTGGTGTGCCACAGCGCAGCCGTGTCACCGTTGCCGTGCACGAAGACCACCGGGGGCATCTCCTGCAGGGATGGGCGGGTGGCGCAGCCCGTCAGGAGGAGCAGGCTGGCGGCTGCGCCAAGCCACAGGCGGCGGGTGAAGCGAGGCAGGGACATGGCAATTCCTTGATAAAAAGTGGCGCTACCCCTCGTGGGTTGGTCTTTCTTAGCTACATATAAAGTAGCAATCAGGGTCCAGTCAGGCTTCAGGCGAACACGCCTGCGGTGTCCTGCATGCGGGCGGAAACCTCGCCCAGGTGGTGCAGGGTGTCGCCATAGGTCATTTCCAGCTGCGTGAGCTTGCGGAAGTAATGGCTCGCGATGTATTCGTCGGTCACCGCGATGCCGCCGTGCAGCTGCACCGACTGCTGACTCACGTAGCGCATGGCCTGGCCCAACTGCACCTTGGCACGCGCCAGGGCGCGGCGGCGCTCGTCGGCCGGGGCGTTGAGCTTGAGGCTGGCGTAATAGCTCATGGAGCGGGCCAGCTCCAGTTGCATCTTCATGTCGGCCACGCGGTGGCGCAGCGCCTGGAAGCTGGCAATGGCCACGCCAAACTGCTTGCGGGTGTTCATGTATTCGACGGTGATGGCCAGGGTTTTGTCCAGCACGCCCACGGCTTCGGCACAGGTGGCGGCGACGCCGATGTCCACCGCGTGTTCCAGGGCGGTCTGGCCGTCCAGGGTGACGAGCTGGGCCGCAGCGTCCTGGAAGTGGACTTCGGCCGCGCGTCCGCCATCGATCGTGTTGTAGCCGCTGGCGCGCACGCCCGCAGCGCTGCGCGCGACCAGGAACAGGGCCAGCTTGCCGCCCGCCGTGGCGGGAACCAGGTAGGCTTCGGCCTGGTCGCCCACGGGCACGACGCTCTTGGTGCCGGTGACGCTCCAGTGGGCGCCCGACGGCGTGGCCACGGTTTCGCACACGTCGAGCCGGTAGCGGGCCTTGCGCTCCTGGTGCGCGAGCACCACCAGCGCCTCGCCCGACGCCAGCTGCGGCAACCAGGCCGCCTGGACGTCGGCCGGGGCATAGCCGGCCAGCACGGCACCGGCGATCAGGGTTTGCGCCAGCGGCTCGAGCACGATGCCGCGGCCCAGTTCTTCCATGACCACCATGCCCTCGACCGGCCCCATGCCGAGGCCACCGCTGGCTTCGGGGATGTACAGTCCGCCCAGGCCGAGCGCCATCAGCTCGCCCCAGGCCTCGCGCGAGAAGCCTCCGGCCTTTTCAATGCCGCGGCGGCGCTCAAAGTCGTAGCCCTTGTCGACCCATTTGCGAACGGCGTCGCGCAGTTGTTCCTGGTCGTCGGTGAAATCAAAATCCATGTCAGTCTCCGGTGGTTCCCTTTGCCCAGCGCCTGTCGACGGGCTTCAGCCCAGAACGGTCTGGGCCACGATGTTGCGTTGCACCTCGTTGCTGCCACCGTAAATCGTGGTTTTGCGCAGGTTGAAGTAAGTGGCCGCCAACGGGGCATTGCCCGGCACGCCGCCAGGGAAGTCGCCCTGCCAGCCGGCTTCCATGGCTTCCTTGATGAACGGCAGGCTGTAGGGGCCGGCGGCCAGCATCATGAGTTCGCTGTAGCGCTGCTGGATCTCGCTGCCGCGAATCTTGAGCAGGCCGGCGATGTCGAGCGAGTTCTTGCCCGACTTCTCGGCCGACAGCACGCGCAGCACCAGCATTTCCAGCGCCACCACGTCCACTTCGAGCTGGGCGATTTCGTCGCGGAAGCGACCGGCCGCAGGGCCGTCCACAGCCGGGTCATACACGCCTTCGGCCTTGGCGATGCGTTTGAGGCGCTCGAGTTCGCGTTTGGCGCGGTTCACGTCGGCGATGTTGGTGCGCTCGTGGCTCAGCAAGTGCTTGGCGTAGGTCCAGCCCTTGTTCTCTTCGCCGATCAGGTTTGCAGCCGGTACTTCGACGTTGTCAAACCAGACCTCGTTCACCTCGTGGCCGCCGTCGAGCATGATGATCGGGCGCACCGTGATGCCGGGCGACTTCATGTCGATCAGCAGGAAGGAGATGCCGGTCTGCGGCTTGCCCTCGGTGCCGGTGCGCACCAGGCAGAAGATCCATTCGCCGTACTGGCCCAGTGTGGTCCAGGTTTTCTGGCCGTTGACGATGTACTGGTCGCCCTGACGCACAGCACGGGTCTTGAGGCTGGCCAGGTCCGAGCCCGAGCCCGGTTCGCTGTAGCCCTGGCTCCACCAGACTTCGCCGCTGGCGATGCCGGGCAGAAAGCGCTTTTGTTGTTCGGGCGAGCCAAAGGCCATGATCACCGGGGCCACCATCACCGGCCCGAACGGCACGACGCGCGGGGCACCGGCCAGCGCGCATTCTTCTTCAAACAGGTGTTTTTGCACCGCGTTCCAGCCCGGGCCGCCAAATTCCTTGGGCCAGCCGTGGCCCAGCCAGCCCTTTTTGCCCAGGATTCTGGCCCAGCGCTGCATGTCGTCACGCGTGAGGTGCAGGGCGTTGTGCACCTTGTGGGAAATGTCCTTGGGCAGGTTCTCGGCCACCCAGGCGCGAATGTCTTCCCGGAACTTCTGTTCTTCGGGGGTGAAAGCCAGATCCATAGCGGTCTCTCCAAAATTCGGGGTACAGGGCACCCTGGCGCCCGCAACGGCCGGGCCGTGGGTTCAGGTGGCTGAGCCTTGCAGTTTATGCACGGTCGTTCTATTTTGACTGTCCGGGCGGCGACAAGCCGAGTTCGGAGCATAGCTTTTGCACTGTTTCGCGCAGTTGCGCCAGCTCGTTTTCCAGTGTGCTGACGCGGCTTTGCAGGTTGCCGAGTTCGCCCAGCGAAACATCGCTACGGGCGGGTGCCGCAAGCGCGCCCACCGCGCCCAGCGCGACCTCGCCACACAGAAGATGCGCCCAACGCTGTTCGCGGGCGCCGGGGGCGCGCGGCAGCCGGGTGACCAGCGCGCCGCCTTTGTCCGTGGACCGGTCCTGCAGCTCTTCCAGGAACGCCTCGACCGAGGAGATGTCGGCAAAGCGGTGCCAGCGTTCGGTGCTGATGCGCAGCTCGCCCGAGGTCTGGGGGCCGCGCAGCATCAGCAGGCCCAGGATCGCGGCCGACTGCTCGGGCACACCCAGCACGCGCTGGAAGTTGTGCTCGTACCGCACGACGCGGCTGCCGCTGGCCTCCAGCACCAGATGCAACAACTTGAGCGAATCGAGCGCGGCCTGGGCCTGCGCGTCGGTGACTTCCATGATCGGGTCGCGGCTGGTTTTCTGGTTGCAACCCAGGACCAGCGAGTTCAGCGTCAGCGGGTAGCTGTCGGGCACGGTGCGTGCCTTTTCCATCAGCGTGCCGAGCACGCGGGCTTCCAGGGGGGAGAGGGGGCGAAGGGACATGAGTGTGGCGCACAAGGGCGGGCGATAATTTCAGACCATGAAGAATATTGTGATTTTGATCTCTGGCGGCGGCTCCAACATGGTGGCCCTCGTCGAGGCCGCGCAGCAGCAGGACTGGCCAGCGCGTTTTGGCGCCCGGGTGGCCGCCGTGATCAGCAATCGGCCCGGCGCGGGCGGGCTGGAGCGCGCCCGTGCACTGGGCGTGCCCACTGCGGTGGTCGATCACACCACGTTTGCCGGGCGCGAGGCGTTTGACGCTGCGCTGGCCACCGAGATCGACCGCCACGACCCCCACGGACAACCGGCGCTGCTGGTGCTGGCGGGTTTCATGCGCATCCTCACACCGGGGTTTGTGCAGCGCTATGAAGGACGCATGGTCAACATCCACCCGTCATTGCTGCCCGCGTTTCCGGGCCTGCACACCCACCAGCGCGCCATCGACGCCGGTTGCACTGTGCACGGCGCCACGGTCCACCGCGTGACCGCCGAGCTGGACCACGGCCCCATCCTCGCGCAGGCTGCGGTGCCCGTGCTGCCCGGCGATACCGCCGACACGCTGGCGCAGCGGGTGCTGGCGCAGGAACACCGGCTCTATCCCAAAGCCGTGGCGCAACTGCTGGCGCAGCGGGCAGGCGCTGGCTGATGCTGGCTGATGCTGGCTGATGTGTCCCGGCTTCAGGGGTTCAGTTGCTATTGTTGCAATAGCTAAGAATGACCATTTGACGGGGGCTAAGTGCCATTTTTGTTCGAAATTTCATCGAGCACCGGCGTGAACCGTGGCTGCTGGCGACCGTCCACCCAGACCGCCTCGTTGAACATCACTGCGGGGCGAACCCACAGGCCGCGTTCTCCGTACAGCGCGCGGTACACCGTCATCGGCGCCAGCGTCTCGCTGTGCCGGGCGGTGCCGATCACTTCGTACAGCCCGCCTTTGTAGTGCCGGTACAGGCCGGGCGGGGTTTCCATCAGCGTGGGCAGGGGCTCGGACATGGTGCAGTGGGGTGGTTGGCAACCGGCGATGGGGCCGCAATGGGACAATCCGGCCCATGCATCCTAAAGCCCTGATCGACGCCTGCGCTGAACTCGTCAAATTGACCCTGCGGTTTGAGCACCCTGCCGATGCGGTCGTCGCCCGCTTTTTCCGCGAGAACCGCGGCTTTGGCCCGCGCGAACGGGCCACGCTGGCCGAGACGGTTTTCACCGTGCTGCGCAAGAAGCTCCTGTTTGACCACCTCGCTCCCTCGGGCAGTGGCCCCAAGGAGCGGCGCCTGGCCATCCTCGGTTTCGCACACAGCCAGGACGCGCAAGCGCAGCGCATTGCGGGCAAAGGCGGCAAAGCGGGCACAGACCCCCAAAACGCCGGGCACGGGCCGCGGGATTTCCTGAAAAGTGCTTTGAACGACTCCGAAATCGCCTGGCTCGACGCGTGCGACCGCGTCCAGACAGCCGACTTGCTGGAGCGCCATCGCCACAATCTGCCCGAATGGATGGTGCAGCCGCTCAAGGACCAGTTGGGCGACGGTTTCTGGCCACTGGTCGATGCCCTGGCCCAGACCGCGCCGCTGGACTTGCGCGTCAATGCACTCACCGACAAACGCGACGACGTGCAAAAAGAATTGAAGCTCGCGGGCATGCCGGCCCGACCAACACCGTACTCGCCCTGGGGCCTGCGGCTTCAGACCAAGCCCGATCTTGCCAGGCTTGACGCCTTTGCCCGTGGCGCCGTCGAGGTGCAGGACGAAGGCTCGCAACTGCTGGCCCTGCTGCTCGACGCCAAGCGCGGCGAGATGGTGGTCGATTTTTGTGCCGGCGCGGGCGGCAAGACACTGGCCATCGGCGCGACCATGCGCAACACCGGACGGTTGTATGCGTTTGACACCTCAGCCCACCGGCTGGACGCGCTCAAGCCGCGGCTGGCGCGCAGCAAGCTCTCCAACGTCCACCCCGCGGCCATTGCGCACGAACGTGACGACCGCGTCAAGCGCCTGGCCGGCAAGATCGACCGGGTGCTGGTGGACGCGCCGTGCTCGGGACTGGGCACGCTGCGCCGTAACCCCGACCTCAAATGGCGCCAGACCCCGGCCACCGTGGCCGACTACACGGTGAAGCAAACGGCCATCCTGGCCAGCGCCTCGCGCCTGCTCAAGTCCGGCGGGCGCCTGGTGTACGCCACCTGCAGTCTGTTGCCCGCCGAAAACGAAGACATCGCCCTTGCCTTCACGGAGGCGCACAAGGATTTCGTTCCCCTTGAAATCGGTACGCTGCTCACCCAACTGAAGGTGACGGAGGCGGATGCGCTGGTCAGCGGGCCGGTTTCGGGGCGTGAATACCTGCGCCTCTGGCCGCATCGACATGCCACTGACGGTTTTTTTGCGGCCGTTTGGGAGAAAAAGTAATTTTAAATAACTACTTTTCGGAGCAATTCTCCGAAAATCATCCCTAAAAGCTTTGCGAAACGTAAAATGCCGGGTTACCCGAAGCAGCGCTGGGCAACCGCACTGGCTTCCTATCGATCAAGGACTTTGAAATGATGTTGTTACCCGATTGGGGCATTTTGAACGCGGCGGTGGACTGGCTGGCCAACGGCCTGTGGAACCTCACGTGGTGGCAGATGGTGCTGTACACGCTCGTGACCACGCACATCACCATTGCCAGCGTGACGATTTTCCTGCACCGCCACCAGGCGCACCGTGCCCTGGACCTGCACGCCATTCCGTCGCACTTCTTCCGCTTCTGGCTCTGGATCGGCACCGGGCAGGTGACCAAGGAATGGGTCGCCGTGCACCGCAAGCACCACGCCAAATGCGAAACTGCCGAAGATCCGCACAGCCCGCAGACGCGTGGCATCGAAACGGTGTTCTGGAAGGGCGCCGAGTTGTACCGCACGGAAGCACGGCGCAAGGACACCTGCGACAAATACGGCCACAACACGCCGGACGACTGGATCGAGCGCAACCTGTACACCCGCTTCAGCTGGCAGGGCGTGGGCCTGATGCTGATCCTGAACGTGGCCCTGTTTGGCGCTGCTGGCCTGGCCGTCTGGGCCGTGCAGATGGTCTGGATCCCCGTCACCGCCGCCGGCATCATCAACGGTATCGGCCACTACTGGGGCTACCGCAACTTCGAGGCGCCGGACGCCAGCACCAATGTGTCGCCCTGGGGCATCATCATCGGTGGCGAAGAGCTGCACAACAACCACCATACCTACCCGACCTCGGCCAAGTTTTCCGTCAAGCCTTATGAGTTCGACATTGGCTGGCTGTACATCCAGGCGATGCAGGCGGTGGGGTTGGCCAAGGTCAAGAAAACACCACCCCGATTGCAGTTGGGCAGCATTCAACCGGTGGCCGACGAGAAAACGCTTGAGGCCTTGATCGCCCACCGCTACGAAGTCATGGCCGGGTATGCGCAGCACGTGCGCCAGGCTTGCCGCGACGAGATCGCTGCCCTGAAGGCGCGACGGGCTGATCTGTCGGTGCTTCAGTCGGCCAAGCGCTGGTTGCATCGTGATGCCGACCGCGTGCCGGCGTCGGCCCAGCCCAAGTTGGCACAGGCCCGTGCGGCCCACCCGGTGCTCGACAAGATGGTCGTCATGCGCGAAGAGTTGCGCCAGATGTGGCTCAGCCGTTCGCATTCACGCGAGCAGCTCGCTGCCGATCTGCAGGCCTGGTGCCGCCGGGCCGAAGACAGCGGGATTGCCGCATTGCGCGAATTCTCCATGAATCTTCGCGCGGCGCGCGTCTGATCGATCCCGGACTCCATCCGGCATTGCGCCGGATTCGTCAAGTCGGCCACCGCAAAATCGGCTGAAAAGCCTTCCGTCCAACGCCCCGTGTCTCGCAACCGGGGCGTTTTATTTTGGGCGAACGGTGTGCACACTTGCGGCACACGATCGACGTCTGGACCTGCAGGCAGGCAGGCAGGCAGGCAGGCCGTGGCGTGGCGTGGCGTGGCGTGGCGTGGCGTGGCGTGCGTTGTGGCCGTGCCTCCCAAGCGGGCGGCCTGCACCCATCGCAGGTGGCGGCGCAGCCGTTCAAATGCGCTTTACCCGTGTTTGGCCTACGCGACGGCAGCCTTGCGCCGTGCCGCGGGCCATGCAAACGCCGCGACAGTCATCTCACTACCGCTCTGGGGAAGTTTTCTGCGCGTCGCTTGCGTGCGCAAGACGCCCTCTCCAAGAAAAATGCCTGCCAGGCAATTGCCTGGCAGGCATTGGGGGTTGTGACCCGTCAGGCTGATCAAATAGCCTGACGGGTGGGCAACCGCAGCAAACCCGGAGGTTTACTTGTTGGCGCGGGTACCGACCACTTCGATTTCCACGCGACGGTTCTTGGCGCGGCCTTCGGCGGTCTTGTTGTCGGCCACAGGCTGCTTCTCGCCCTTGCCTTCGGTGTAGACACGGTTCTTTTCGATGCCCTTGGACACGAGATAGGCCTTGACGGCTTCCGAACGGGCCACCGACAGCTTCTGGTTGTAGGCATCGTTGCCGACCGAGTCGGTGTGACCCACGGCGATGATGACTTCCAGGTTGATGTCCTTGATCTTGCCGGTCAGGTCGTCCAGCTTGGCCTTGCCTTCAGGCTTGAGAACGGACTTGTCGAAGTCGAAGAAGGCATCGGCAGCGTAGGTCACCTTGGTGGCGGCCGGGGGCGGCGGGGGTACCACAACCGGTGCCGCTGCCGGAGCGGGTGCCGGAGCCGCTGCAGGCGCAGGTGCAGGTGCCGGAGCAGGTGCGGGCGCCGGGGCAGCAACAGGCTTCAGTGCGCCGTCGCAGGTCGCGGCGGCCGTTGCAGGCGTCCAGTTGGCATCACGCCAGCACAGTTCATTGGTGCCGTTCTTCCAGACGAGTTCGTTGGTGCCATTGCGCCAGTTGTCCACAGTCTGGGCACCAGCGGCTGTCACGAGCGCAGCGGAAGCGAACAGCATCGCCACTTTATTCAATTTCTTCATGGTTCTCCTCTTGGGGAAAAAGGGGCCGCAGCAGAACTGCGAAAACGAGACGTTATGAATGACCATCACCCAAACGTGAAGCAATTGTGCCACACGGATCAACCACAGAACGATCACGTTCTTGCCTCAAGCGCGGGTCAAAACGGCATTTGAGGCGATCTGTTGCGCCAGGGCTACAAATCTTGATGAGCATGAAAGCCCGTAAAATCGACCTCTTTCGCCGTATCTCCTCCCCTCATGACCCAGTTCGCCAAAGAAACCCTGCCCATCAGTCTTGAAGAGGAAATGCGGCGCAGCTACCTCGATTACGCGATGAGCGTGATCGTCGGTCGTGCTTTGCCCGACGCGCGCGACGGCCTCAAGCCGGTGCACCGGCGTGTACTTTTCGCGATGCACGAGCTCAACAACGACTGGAACCGACCATACAAAAAGTCGGCGCGCATCGTCGGTGACGTCATCGGCAAATACCACCCACACGGTGACCAGTCGGTCTACGACACCATCGTGCGCATGGCGCAGGACTTCTCCATGCGGCACCTGCTGGTGGACGGGCAAGGCAACTTCGGATCGGTCGATGGTGACAACGCCGCGGCGATGCGGTATACGGAAATCCGCCTGGCCAAAATCGCCCACGAAATGCTGGGCGACATCGACAAGGAAACCGTCGATTTCGGCCCCAACTACGACGGCAGCGAAAAGGAGCCGCTGGTTTTGCCCAGCAAGCTGCCCAACCTGCTGGTCAACGGCTCGGGCGGCATTGCGGTGGGCATGGCCACCAACATCCCGCCGCACAACCTCAACGAGGTGGTGGACGCCTGCCTGCACCTGCTGCGCAACCCGGGGGCCACGGTCGATGAGCTGATGGAGATCATCCCCGCGCCCGACTTCCCCACGGCCGGCATCATCTACGGCATCAACGGCGTCAAGGACGGCTACCGTACCGGCCGCGGCCGCGTGGTCATGCGCGCCAAGTGCCACTTTGAGGACATCGACCGTGGCCAGCGCCAGGCGATCATCGTGGACGAGCTGCCTTATCAGGTCAACAAGAAGACCCTGCAGGAGCGCATGGCCGAGCTGGTGCACGAGAAGAAGATCGAAGGCATCAGCCACATCCAGGATGAGTCCGACAAATCGGGCATGCGCCTGGTGATCGAGCTCAAGCGCGGCGAAGTGCCCGAAGTGGTGCTGAACAACCTGTACAAGCAGACGCAGCTGCAGGACACCTTTGGCATGAACATGGTGGCCCTGATCAACGGCCAGCCCAAGCTGTGCAACCTGAAAGACCTGATCGAGGTCTTCCTGGGGCATCGCCGCGAGGTGGTGACGCGGCGCACCGTGTTCACCTTGCGCAAGGCGCGCGAGCGTGGCCACGTGCTCGAAGGCCTGGCCGTGGCGCTGGCCAACATCGACGAGTTCATTGCCATCATCCGCAACGCCCCGACGCCGCCGGTGGCCAAGGCCGAGCTGATGGCGCGCCCCTGGGACAGCAAGCTGGTGCGCGAGATGCTCACCCGCAGCCGGGCCGATGGCGGCGTGGTCAACGCCGACGACTATCGCCCCGATGGTCTGGAGAAAACCTTCGGCATGGGCAACGACGGCCTGTATCGCCTGAGTGATACGCAGGCCCAGGAAATCCTGCAGATGCGCCTGCAGCGCCTGACCGGGCTGGAGCAGGACAAGATCGTCGCCGAGTACAAAGAGGTGATGGCCGAGATCGATGACCTGCTCGACATCCTGGCGCGGCCCGAACGCGTCTCCGTCATCATCAGCGAGGAGCTGACCACGCTGCGCCAGGAATTCGGTCAGACCAAGCTGGGTGCGCGCCGCAGCGAAATCGAGCACAACGCGCAAGACCTCGCCACTGAAGACCTGATCACGCCCACCGACATGGTGGTCACGCTCAGCCACAGCGGTTACATCAAGAGCCAGCCGCTCAGCGAGTACCGGGCGCAAAAACGAGGTGGCCGTGGCAAGCAGGCCACCGCCACCAAGGAAGACGACTGGATCGACCAGCTCTTCATCGCCAACACCCACGACTACATCCTGTGCTTCTCCAACCGGGGTCGGCTGTACTGGCTCAAGGTATGGGAGGTGCCCGCGGGTTCGCGCGGTTCGCGTGGTCGGCCCATCGTCAACATGTTCCCGCTGCAGGACGGCGAAAAGATCAACGTGGTGCTGCCGCTGACGGGTGAAAAGCGCAGCTTCCCGGCCGATCAGTTTGTGTTCATGGGCACCTCCATGGGCACGGTCAAGAAGACCACGCTGGACGAGTTTTCCAACCCGCGCAAGCTCGGCATCATCGCGGTGGACCTGGACGAGGGCGACTACCTGGTCGGCGCTGCGCTGACCGATGGCACGCACGATGTGATGCTGTTCAGCGACGGCGGCAAGGCCGTGCGCTTTGACGAGAACGACGTGCGCCCGACCGGCCGCAATACCCGCGGTGTGCGCGGCATGATGCTCGACGAGGGGCAAAGTGTGATCGCCATGCTGGTGGCCGAGGACGAGCAGCAAAGCGTGCTCACGGCCACGCAAAACGGCTATGGCAAACGCACCTCCATCACCGAATACACGCGCCACGGCCGTGGCACCAAGGGCATGATCGCCATCCAGCAAAGCGAGCGCAACGGCAAGGTGGTCGCGGCCACGCTGGTGCATGTGGACGACGAGATCATGCTGATCACCGACAAGGGTGTGCTGGTGCGCACGCGGGTCAGCGAGATCCGCGAGCTGGGTCGCGCCACGCAGGGCGTCACGCTGATCGCGCTGGACGAAGGCTCGCAACTCAGCGGGCTGCAGCGCATCGTCGAAAACGACGCCAACCCTTCCGAGCTCGAGCCGGAGGCCGGGGCAGGCGACGACGACACTTCACCGGCCGCTTGATTGCTTCTGTTTAAATAGCAAACTATGACCATTCGGCGGGGACTATCGCTGTATTTTTCATTTAATTTTCAGTGAATCGCCCTTTCAACTTCTCCGCCGGCCCGGCGGCCATCCCGGTCGAGGTGTTGCAGCAGGCGGCTGCCGAAATGCTCGACTGGCACGGCAGCGGCATGGGCGTCATGGAAATGAGCCATCGCGGCAAGGAATTCGTGTTGATCTGCGAGGCCGCGGAGCGCGATCTGCGCAAGCTGCTGGCGGTTCCCGAAAACTTCCGTATCTTGTTCATGCAGGGCGGTGGCCTGGCCGAAAACGCGATCGTGCCGCTGAATCTGTCGCGTGGCGGGCACGTTGATTTCGTGGTGACCGGGAGCTGGAGCCAGAAATCGCTGAAAGAAGCGCGCCGCTATTGCACGGCCCATGTGGCGGCCAGCAACGAAGCGGACCACCACACGCGGCTGCCGCGGCCCGAGACGTGGGCGCTGAACCCGGGTGCCGCCTACGTCCACGTCTGCACCAACGAAACCATCCACGGCGTGGAATTCCACGAACTGCCCGACCTGAAAACCCTGGGCTGCGACGCACCGCTGGTGATTGACTTTTCATCGCACGTGGCATCGCGCCCCGTGGACTGGTCGCGCGTGGGGCTGGCCTTTGGCGGAGCGCAGAAAAACCTGGGGCCGGCCGGGCTCACATTGGTGGTGGTGCGCGAAGACCTGATCGGCCATGCGCTGGCCGTTTGCCCCAGTGCCTTTGACTACCAGACGGTGGCCGACAACCGGTCGATGTACAACACGCCGCCGACCTGGTCGATTTATGTGGCCGGCCTGACGTTCCAGTGGCTTCTGGAGCAGGGTGGCATGGCGGCCATCGAGCAGCGCAATGTTGCCAAGGCCGCGCTGCTTTATGACTTTATCGACGCGTCGGATTTTTATGTCAACAAGGTAGAACGGGACTGCCGCTCCCGCATGAACATTCCGTTCTTCCTGAAGGACGCTGCCCGCAACGACGCATTTCTGACGGGCGCCGCGGCGCGCGGACTGCTTCAGCTCAGGGGGCACAAGTCGGTGGGCGGCATGCGTGCCAGCATCTACAACGCCATGCCGCTGGCGGGCGTGCAGGCGCTGGTGGACTACATGCGAGAATTTGAGAAATCCCAGGCCTGAGACATGACCCGACCGCTTTCCGAGCTTCGCACCTGCATCGACGCCGTTGACCAGCAACTGCTTGCGCTGTTGAACCAGCGCGCGGCCCTGGCCAATGAGGTCGGTGAGCTCAAACGCGCCGAAGGCTCGCCGGTGTTCCGGCCCGAGCGCGAGGCGCAGGTCATCAACGCCCTGCAGGCGGTCAACCCCGGGCCGCTCAAGGGCGCCAACGTGGCGACCATCTGGCGTGAAATCATGTCCACCTGCCGCGCCCTGGAGGCGCCGCAACGCGTGGCCTACCTGGGCCCGGCGGGCACGTTCAGTGAGCAGGCGGCCGTGCAGTTTTTCGGCTCCAGCATCGAGCACGTGCCGTGTGTGAGCATCGACGAGGTGTTCCATGCCACCACCGCTGGCACCGCGCAGTTTGGCGTGGTACCGGTCGAGAACAACACCGAAGGCGTGGTCACGCGTTCGCTCGATCTGTTCCTGAACTCGCCGCTGCATGTGATCGGCGAGACCAGCCTGCTGGTGCGCCACAACCTGCTGCGCCTGGGCGATTCGCCCGACGGCATCGAGGTCGTGATCGCTCACCCGCAGGCGCTGGCGCAGTGCCAGGGTTGGCTGAACGTGCATCTGCCCAAGGCCGAGCGCCGCGCCGCCGCCAGCAACGCCGAGGGCGCCCGTCAGGCGGCCGGCAATGCGGCCTGGGCGGCGATTGCCAGCGAGCGCGCTGCATCCGAATTTGGCCTGCACGTGGTGCAGCATGCGATCCAGGACGATGCCTTCAATCGCACGCGCTTTGCCGTGGTGTGCCTGCCGCAAACCCTGGCGGCGCCCGAGGCATCAGGCCGCGATTGCGTGAGCCTGATCGTCTCGGTGCCCAACAAACCGGGCGCGGTGCACGACCTGCTGGTACCCCTGAAGCAGCACGGGGTTTCCATGACCCGCTTCGAATCCCGTCCGGCGCGATCCGGGCAGTGGGAGTATTTTTTCTACATCGACATTCAGGGGCATCCGTCGCAGCCCAACGTGGCCGCGGCGCTGCAGGATTTGCGTGGCCTGTGTGCGTTTTACAAAGTGCTTGGCACCTATCCGATCGGTGAATGATGTTTGAACAACTTGGCCTGATCGGATGCGGCCTCATGGGCGGATCGTTTGCGCTTGCGCTCAAGCGCGCGGGGCTGGTCAAGCGCGTGGTGGGCTACAGCAAATCACCCTCCACCACCGAACGGGCGCGCCAGATGGGCGTGATCGACGTCGAGGCGCCCTCGGCGCTGCTGGCCGTGTCGGGGGCCGACCTGGTTTTGCTGGCGGTGCCCGTGGCGGCCACCGAGACCACCCTCAAGGCGATTCGCCACCTGATCACCCCGACCATGCTGGTGATGGACGTGGGTTCGACCAAGCGCGACGTGGTGGACGCAGCACGGCGTGTGCTGCGCGACCAGGTGGGCAGTTTTGTGCCAGCGCATCCGATCACCGGGCGCGAAGTGTCGGGCGTGGAGCACGCCGACGCCGAGCTCTACGCGGGCAAGCAGGTCATCCTCACGCCGATCGAGCGCACCCTGACGGCACAGCTCCAAAAGGCGACGGAAACCTGGACGGCGCTGGGCTGCCATGTGGTCAACATGGCGCCTGAAGCGCATGACGCGGCGTTTGCGGCCGTCAGCCATTTACCCCACCTGATCGCTTTTGCCCTGATGAACGCGATCAGTGGCCAGCCCCAGGGCAAGGAATATCTTGGCCTCGCGGGCCCGGGTTTTCGTGATTTCACGCGCATTGCGGCCAGCGACCCCCAGATCTGGCGCGACATCCTGCTGGCCAATCGCGAGCAGCTGCTCGCGCAGTCCAAGCTGTTCCAGCGCAACCTGCAGGCCCTGGAAGTGATGATCTCGAGCGGCAACATCGAGGCGCTGGAAGACCTCATTGACCAGGCCAGCCATACCCGGTCGCACTGGCGCATGGGCACCCGGGCCAATCGTTGAGTTGGCGCCGGATGTATTCGACCGCGTTTCTGGACATCCCGGCACTGGCCAGTGCCGGGGGCAGCGTTGTCCTGCCCGGCTCCAAGAGCATCTCCAATCGCGTGTTGCTGCTGGCTGCCCTGAGCCGCGGCACGACCGTGGTGCACGATCTGCTCGATTCGGACGACACCCGCGTGATGCTGGACGCCCTGCGCCAGCTCGGGTGCCCAGTGCAGGTCAGCGGCCACTCGGCCACGATCGAAGGCCTGGGTGGGGTCGCACGGGTGCGCAAGGCGCGCCTCTTCATGGGCAATGCCGGCACGGCGATGCGACCGCTGACGGCTGCGCTGGCCTTGTTGGGTGGCGAATATGAACTCCATGGTGTGCCGCGCATGCACGAGCGCCCCATTGGCGACCTGGTGGACGCGTTGCGGCAATTGGGCTGCACGGTGGACTATCTCGGCAACGAGGGCTTCCCGCCACTGCGACTCGGGTCGGGCGGTGCGGCACCGGCATGGAATCTGGCCGCACCCGTCCGGGTCAGGGGCGACGTGTCCAGCCAATTCCTCACAGCGCTTTTGATGGCGCTGCCACTGGCTGCCGACACGCAGGACGTGGTGATCGAAGTGGTGGGGGAGTTGATCTCGCGCCCTTATATTGAAATCACGCTCAACTTGCTGGCGCGATTTGGCATCACCGTTCAGCGCGATGGTTGGCAGCGCTTCACGATCCCGGCGGCCAGCCGCTACCGGTCGCCCGGTGCGATCCATGTCGAGGCCGACGCCTCGTCGGCCAGCTACTTCATCGCGCTGGGGGCACTGGCCGCGCCAACGCCCGGTACCGACGGCATCCGCATCGAAGGCGTGGGGGCGGGTTCGATCCAGGGCGACATCCGCTTCGTCGAGGCGGCGCAGCAGATGGGCGCGAAAGTCCGCAGCGGGGACAACTGGCTGGAAGTGTCGCGCGGGAGCTGGCCGCTGAGGGCAATCGACCTCGACTGCAACCACATTCCCGACGCCGCCATGACGCTGGCCATCATGGCGTTGTACGCTGACGGCGTGACCACGCTGCGCAACATTGCAAGCTGGCGGGTCAAGGAAACCGACCGCATCGCCGCCATGTCCATTGAACTTCGCAAACTCGGCGCGGCAGTGGAAGAGGGCGCCGATTTCATCCGCGTGACGCCGCCGGACATGGCCGCCACGGCGACAAGCGCAGACGCGGGCGTCAGGCCTGGCTGGAAGGCGGCCACGGTCCACACCTACGATGACCACCGTGTGGCCATGTGCTTTTCGCTGGCCGCATTCAACCCGGCCGGTTTGCCGGTGCGCATCGAAGACCCCCAATGCGTGGCCAAAACCTTCCCGGACTACTTTGAAGCGCTGTTTTCCGTGTCGGCGGCGCCGTCCTCGCACATCCCGGTGGTTTGCGTGGATGGGCCCACGGCGTCGGGCAAGGGCACCGTGGCTGCGGCGCTGGCGGCGCGGCTGGGGTATCACTTTCTGGATTCCGGCGCGATGTACCGCGTCACGGCGCTGGCGGCACTGCAGGCGGGCCTGTCCATCGACGCGGCCCATGAGGCGCGGATCGCCGCGCTGGCGCAAACGCTGCCCGTCCGGTTTGCAGAGGGAAAAATCCTGCTGGACGGCAGCGACGTCACCGAGGCCATCCGGACCGAAGAGGCCGGCATGAATGCCTCGCGCGTGTCGGCGCTGCCCGCGGTGCGCGAGGCGCTGGTGGCCCTGCAGCACAGCTTTCGGCAGTTGCCCGGCCTGGTGGCCGACGGGCGCGACATGGGCACGGTGATCTTCCCTGACGCCCCGCTCAAGGTGTTTTTGACGGCCAGCGCGGCCCGTCGTGCCGAACGCCGCCATAAGCAGTTGATTTCAAAGGGAATTTCAACTACACTTGACAGTCTTCGGGCCGATCTGGAGGCGCGCGACGCAAGGGACTCTTCCCGCAGTGTCTCGCCGCTCAAACCGGCCCCGGATGCCCTGCTGCTGGACAACTCCGAACTGACCATCGACGCATCGGTCAACCAAGTGTTGGCGTGGTGGCAAGGCAAGCAGCCGTTTCAGGCCTCCTGAGCGGCTGTCAGGTCCAGTGGGCCCCCGCCGCGTTGTCAAACGCACCGGCCCGCTGGTTTTGTAACTATAACCGCGGGTAGCCCGCAAAAAATCGCCGTCTCTAGCTATAAAAACAGTAGTAATTGTGCTGCTGGAACACTTTTGACGCGCAAGGAAAACACATGTCTGAATCTTTTGCCGCCCTGTTTGAAGAATCGCTGCAACGCTCTGAAATGCGTGCCGGCGAGGTGATCACCGCCGAAGTCGTGCGCATTGAGCACGGCTTCGTTGTCGTGAATGCCGGACTCAAGTCCGAGGCCTATGTGCCCATTGAAGAGTTCAAAAGCGACAAGGGCGAACTCGAAGTCCAGGTTGGCGACTTCGTCTCGGTGGCCATCGACGCCCTCGAAAACGGTTACGGCGACACCATCCTGTCGCGCGACAAGGCCAAGCGCCTGGCGTCCTGGATGTCGCTCGAAAAAGCCCTGGAATCCGGCGAATTCGTCACCGGCACCACCAGCGGCAAGGTCAAGGGCGGCCTCACCGTGCTGGTCAATGGCATCCGCGCGTTCCTGCCGGGTTCGTTGATCGACACCCGTCCCATCAAGGACTTGTCGCCCTACGAGAACAAGACCCTCGAATTCAAGGTCATCAAGCTCGACCGCAAGCGCAACAACGTGGTGCTGAGCCGCCGCGCCGTGGTGGAAGCCTCCATGGGCGAAGAGCGTGCCAAGCTGATGGACACGCTGAAAGAAGGCGCCGTGGTGCACGGTGTCGTCAAGAACATCACCGAGTACGGTGCGTTCGTGGATCTGGGCGGCATCGACGGTCTGCTGCACATCACCGACATGGCCTGGCGCCGGGTCCGTCATCCGAGCGAAGTCGTGACGGCGGGTCAGGAAATCACGGCCAAGATCCTGAAGTTCGACACCGAGAAGAACCGTGTGTCGCTGGGTCTCAAGCAGATGGGCGACGATCCGTGGATGGGCGTGAACCGCCGCTACCCGCAAGGCACCCGCATGTTCGGCAAGATCACCAACATTGCCGACTACGGCGCGTTCGTGGAACTCGAGCCCGGCATTGAAGGCCTGGTGCACGTCTCTGAAATGGACTGGACCAACAAGAACGTGGCCCCGAGCAAGATCGTGGCCCTGGGCGACGAAGTCGAAGTCATGGTCCTCGAGATCGACGAAGACAAGCGCCGCATCAGCCTGGGCATGAAGCAGTGCAAGGCCAACCCGTGGCAGGAATTCGCCCAGGAAACCAAGCGCGGCGACCGCGTCAAGGGCCCGATCAAATCCATCACCGACTTCGGCGTGTTTGTGGGTCTGGCGGCCGGCATCGACGGTCTGGTGCACCTGTCCGACCTGTCCTGGAACGAAACCGGCGAAGCCGCCGTGCGCAACTACAAGAAGGGCCAGGAAGTCGAAGCCATCGTGCTGGCCGTGGACGTGGACCGCGAGCGCATCTCGCTGGGCATCAAGCAGCTCGACGGCGATCCGTTCACCACCTTTGTGAGCGTCAACGACAAGGGCCAGACGGTCACTGGCAAGGTCAAGACGGTGGACGCCCGTGGCGCTGAAATCGATCTCGGCGAAGACATCATTGGCTACCTGCGCGCCAGCGAAATCTCGCGCGATCGCGTCGAAGACGCCCGCAACGTCCTCAAGGAAGGCGACGAAGTCACGGCCGTGGTGGTGAATGTGGATCGCAAGACCCGCAACATCCAGCTGTCGATCAAGGCCAAGGACATGGCGGACCAGCAAGAGCAGATGTCCAGCCTGTCGCAACAGTCGGCGCGTGAGAACGCCGGTACCACCAGCCTGGGCGCCTTGCTGCGTGCCAAGCTGGACAACAACAGCAACAGCTAAGCCAACCTGATCAAGGGGCAGACCAGACGACGCAGCCTTGCTGCCCGGATGTTCTGTCCCTTTTTCATGGCGTCGCCCAGTTTTGCTCCCCAAACATTTTCCTGCCCGGCACCATGACCCGCTCCGATCTTGTTGAAGCACTGGCTGCCCGTTTCAGCCAGTTGACCCATCGCGACGCCGAGTACGCGGTCAAGACCATTCTGGATGCCATGGGTGAAGCGCTGGTCCGCGGGCACCGGATCGAGATCCGTGGCTTTGGCAGCTTTTCCATCAACCGTCGTCCGCCCCGCATGGGCCGCAATCCGCGCAGCGGCGAGAGCGTTGCCATCCCTGAAAAACGGGTGCCGCACTTCAAGCCCGGCAAGGCGCTGCGTGAAGCGGTGGACAAACGCACCGCCGAACTCGAAAGCCAGGCGTCGCGCTGAGCACCGTTCACGTTGCGGCTGGCGTATCCGTCCATCCGGTCCGCCTACAATGCCCCAGTCTTTGGGGGACACCGATGAAGCACTTGGCGTGGTTGCTCAAATGGATGGTCAAGGCAGCCATTTTCTTTACCTTGTTCGCGTTCGCCCTGAACAATCAGCAGGACGTGACGGTTCACTTCTTCTTTGGTACGCAATGGCGCACCCCGATGGTGCTGCTGGTGCTGGTGGCGTTTGCCGCGGGCCTCACGCTCGGCGTGTTGGCCATGGTGCCGCGCTGGTGGCGTCATCGTGCCGCGGCGCGTCGTGCCGATTCGACCCCGGCGGTGCCGGAAGAAAACGGCCCGGCCACCTCGATGTTCCATCATGGAACTTGACATCGTCTGGATCCTGCTGGGTCTGCCCACGGCGTTCGTGCTGGGATGGGTGGCGTCGCGGTTTGACCTGCGCCAGCTTCGGGTGGAAAACCGACAGGCGCCCAAGGCGTATTTCAAGGGTCTGAACTTCCTGCTCAACGAGCAGCAGGACCAGGCCATCGACGCCTTCATCGAAGCCGTCCAGAACGACCCCGACACCTCTGAACTGCACTTTGCCTTGGGCAACCTGTTCCGGCGCCGTGGTGAATATGAGCGAGCCGTTCGCGTGCACGAACACCTGATCTCGCGCGGCGACCTCACGCGCGCAGACCGTGACCGTGCCCAGCATGCGCTGGCGCTCGATTTTCTGAAAGCGGGACTGCTGGATCGTGCGGAAGCCGCTCTGGCCAAACTCGAAGGCACGCGGTTTGAAGGCCAGGCCCGGCTCGCCCGACTGGCCATCTACGAAAGGTCGCGGGACTGGCCACTGGCCGCTGGAATTGCCCGCAAGCTGGAAGCCTCCGGTGAGGGCAGTTTC
The DNA here is from genome assembly GCA_002842205.1 of Betaproteobacteria bacterium HGW-Betaproteobacteria-3. Taxonomy (GTDB): domain Bacteria; phylum Pseudomonadota; class Gammaproteobacteria; order Burkholderiales; family Burkholderiaceae_C; genus PHCI01. Next base: position 122,847 of record PHCI01000003.1, read on the forward strand.
AGCAACCGCCTTTCGCACTACCTGTGCGAACAGGCTGCCGCCCTGACGGCGGACGGGGACGCGGAGGGCGCGCGCTTGCTGCTGGACCAGGCCATCGCGAATGCGCCGCAGGCACCGCGGCCACGCCTCGAACTGGCCGCGCTGCAAATGCGCAACGGCCAGGCCGCCGCCGCCTATGACACGCTCGCCGCACTGGCCGACGCAGCCCCGGTCGCCATGCCGTTAGTGGCGCCACGCTTGCGTGAAGCCGCCCTGGCCACGGATCGCCACGAAGACGCACTGCGCCGGTTGCAGGCCCACTACGCAGCCAGCCCGTCGCTGGACGTGCTGGACGCCATTGTGGCGCTGGAGCCGATGGTCACCGGCGCGCCCGACAAGGCGCGCGAATGGTACGCCCGTCACCTTGACCACGAACCCTCGCTGGTGGCTGCCGCCAAATGGATTGCGGGCGAAAAGCGGGTTGACTCGACTGAAAATGTTCAATTCCAGCGTGCGCTCGACCACGCCATCAAACCGCTGACCCGTTACCGTTGCGCGGCCTGCGGGTTCGAGGCGCGTCAGCATTTCTGGCAATGCCCGGGCTGCCAGGCGTGGGACAGCTACCCGGCGCGCCGGGTCGAAGAGGGCTGATTCCCGTTTTCAGGGGCGCGTTGCACAAGCGGTTGCATCCTGACGTCAACGCGATTCAGTGACGGACCGTTATGGGCATGCCCCGCAAGCCGACCGGCGGGCGGGCTCAACCACCCCGAGGAGTGCTCATGTTGAAGAAAATTCTGGCCATCGTGGCCATGCTGTATGCCGCTGCGTCCTTTGCCGCTGTGGATGTGAACAAGGCCACGGCCGCCGAACTGGACGCCGTCAAGGGCATCGGCCCGGGTATTTCGTCCAAGATCCTTGACGAGCGCAAAAAAGGCTCGTTCAAGGACTGGAATGATTTCATCGATCGCGTGAAGGGTGTGGGCGACACCAATGCCGCCAAGTTCTCGGCGGAGGGTATGACCGTCAATGGCGCCGCGTTCAAGGGCGCTGCCGCGGCACCTGCGGCCAAGAAGGAAGACAAGAAGGCCGAAGCCAAGCCGGCTGCGGTTGCCGCGAGTGCCGCCAAGAAGTAACCGCTTGCCGTGCCATCGGGCCCGGCAGGCCGGGCCAATGGCCGCACGAGTGACCAGATGGTTTTCAGTCAATGGCAGTCCTGAATTTTTACAGCGCAAAAAATGCCACTTTCCCCCGTGAAATGGTCATAGTTTGCTATTAAATATGTATAAACTCTCAACCATTGAATGAAGCAAATGCCGAAAAAAAAGCCCCGCATCGCGGGGCTTTTTTGGGAGCAGAGCCGAATTACTTCAGCTTGACTTCCTTGTATTCCACATGCTTGCGCGCCTTGGGATCAAACTTCATGATCGCCATTTTTTCGGGCATGGTTTTCTTGTTCTTGCTGGTGGTGTAGAAGTGACCGGTACCGGCCGTGCTTTCCAGCTTGATTTTTTCGCGTCCGCCTTTGCTTGCCATGATCGTGCTCCAGTGTCAGTGAGGTTCAGGCTTGACCACGTGCGCGCAGGTCTGCGAGCACGGCGTCAATGCCGTTCTTGTCGATCAGGCGCAGACCGGCGTTGGAGATGCGCAGGCGCACCCAGCGGTTTTCGGTCTCGACCCAGAAACGGCGGTATTGCAGGTTCGGAAGGAACCGGCGCTTGGTCTTGTTGTTGGCGTGGGAGACATTGTTGCCCACCATCGGGCCTTTGCCCGTGACTTCACATACGCGTGCCATGAGGACACTCCGATACTTTTCAAACGGCGATCACTGACGGCCGGGACGCTGGCGCCCCATCCTTGCTCTCGCCTCACCTCGCCAGAAAGGGTGGCGGTAACCCGTTCGGTGCGCTCGCCTTCACAGGCGCTCACCAAGGAAAGCCTTTGATTATAACGTGATTTGATCGGCGAGCCGTGCGCTTGAGCCAGGACTTTGCGGAACCGGCTTCGCCGGGCCGCAACGGGGGGTGGAACTGGCTTACTGCTCCAGGAACCGCTGCGCGTCCAGCGCCGCCATGCAGCCGGTGCCTGCGCTGGTGATGGCCTGGCGGTAGACGTGGTCTTGCACATCGCCCGCGGCAAACACGCCCGGCACGCTGGTCATGGTGGCGAAGCCCTTGAGGCCGCTTTGCGTGACGATGTAGCCGTTGTCCATGTTGAGTTGGCCCTGGAAGATCTCGGTGTTGGGCGCATGGCCGATGGCGATGAAGCAGCCCTTGAGCGTCAGGTCCTCGGTGTTGCCGTCCTTGGTGCTCTTCAAGCGCACGCCGGTCACGCCGCTGGCGTCGCCCAACACCTCGTCGAGTGTCGAGAACAGCTTGAGTTCGATCTTTCCGGCCTTGACCTTGTCCATCATCTTGTCGATCAGAATGGCTTCCGCCTTGAACTTGTCGCGCCGATGCACAAGGTAGACCTTGCTGGCGATGTTGGAGAGGTACAGCGCCTCTTCAACCGCCGTGTTGCCGCCACCCACCACGCAGCACACCTGGTCGCGGTAGAAAAAGCCGTCGCAGGTGGCGCAGCCTGACACGCCGCGCCCCATGAAGGCGGATTCGGACGGCAAACCGAGGTATTTGGCCGACGCGCCCGTGGCAATGATCAGGGCGTCGCAGGAGTAGCTGCCGCTGTCGCCGGTCAGCGTGAACGGGCGCTTGCTGAAATCGACGGCGTTGATGTGATCGAAGATGATTTCGGTGTTGAAGCGCTGGGCGTGCTCCAGAAACCGCTGCATCAGTTCGGGGCCCTGCACGCCCTGCACGTCGGCAGGCCAGTTGTCCACCTCGGTGGTGGTCATGAGCTGGCCGCCCTGGGCGATGCCGGTGATCAACACCGGATTCAGGTTGGCGCGGGCGGCGTACACCGCTGCAGAGTAGCCGGCCGGGCCGGAACCGAGAATGAGGACTTTGGCGTGTTTGGTGTCGGACATGGTGGAAAAGCCTGATGGAGAGGGTGCGGCTGCACGGTGTACATTTTGGGGGTTAAGCGGGGAGTATCAAGCTTGACCTGCAGTGTGCGCCGCGAATTTCATCAACCGCCGCCATTGTAAGAACCCATTGCCTTTTTGCTTCTGGAGGTTATGAAGATGTCCATGCTGTCCAATCTCGAGTTGTTGCGTCGCGTGCCGCTGTTCGCGATGCTGACCGCCGGTCAGGCGGAGGCGGTGGCCGAAGCCATTGTCAAGCGACGCTTCAAGCGCGGCGAAAAGATTGTGGAGCAGGGAAAAAAATCCAACGCGCTGTTCATCGTGCTCACCGGCCGGGCCCGCGTGATCACGGCCGATGCCCGCGGGCGCGAGGTGATTCTGGCCACGCTCAACCCGGGCGACTACATCGGCGAGATGAGCCTGATCGACAACGAGCCGCATTCGGCCACGGTGCGTGCCGAAGTGCAGACCGACGTGCTGATGTTGGGGCGCCTGGAATTCGCGCGCTGCCTGCCCGAGAACACCTCGATGGCCTACGCCATCATGAAGGGTTTGGTGCAGCGCCTGCGCCATGCCGACAGCAAGATTGAATCTTTGGCCCTGATGGACGTGTACGGTCGCGTGGCCCGCGCGCTGCTGGAATTCGCCAAACCCGACGCCAACGGCATCCTGACGATCCGCGACAAGATTTCCCGCCAGGACATCGCCAAAATGGTGGGGGCCTCGCGCGAAATGGTCAGCCGCGTGATGAAGGATCTCGAAGAGCGCGGCTTCATCGAGACCCTGGACAGCGGCGCCATGGTCATCAAGGAACTCGGCACGTTGACCTGAGTTTTCGCGTCCGGTGCCGCGAGCGCATCGGTTAAGCTTGTCGGCGCCACAGACGCCCATGACCTACTCACTCAATACCTTGCGCAATCCGTCGCCCTCGCAGGACCGAGGGCGGGCGGGAGCGCCCCGTTTCGCCCACGAAGTCGTGCTGTTTTTTGGCCTTGTCGGGCTGGTGTTCTGGCTCCTGGCGCTGGTCAGCTACTCGGCGCAGGACGCCGCGTGGTCCACCTCCGGCACGGGCAGCGCAGCGGTGCTCAACTGGGCTGGCCGGTTGGGTGCCTGGCTGGCCGATGCCAGTTTTTACCTGTTGGGTTTTTCGGTGTGGTGGTGCTTTGCTGCCGCGGTCTGCGCCTGGCTGGCCACGCTGGCCCACTGGATGCGTGGCGAGGAACCGGTGCCGCATGCGCCCACACGGCTGGGTCGCTGGGCGCGCAGCCGCACGGCGTTCTGGGTCGGTCTCGCGTTGCTGCTGTGCGCCAGCACGGCGCTGGAATGGTCGCGCCTGTACCGCTTCGAACCACGACTGCCGGGCCACGGCGGTGGCGTGCTGGGGTACCTGGTGGGCCCCGCCAGCGTCAAGTGGCTCGGTTTTACCGGCTCGGGCCTGATGGGCATCGCGCTGGTGGTGGTGGGCGCTTCGCTGGCGTTCCGCTTTTCATGGGGGCATCTGGCCGAACGCCTGGGCGGCTGGCTGGACGCGCTGGTGGTGTCGCGCCGCGAGAAGATTGAAATTGCGCAAGACCTGGCGCTGGGCCGCCGGGCGGCCCGCGAACGCGAAGAAGTGGTCATTGGCGAACGCACCGAGATTGAAGAGCACCACCTGCCGCCGGTCCTGATTGAGCCGGTCATGGTCGAGGTGCCCAAGAGCGAGCGCGTGGCCAAGGAGCGGCAAAAACCGCTGTTCCAGGAGTTGCCCGACAGCAAGCTGCCGCAGGTCGATTTGCTCGACGGCGCACTCGTGCGCCAGGAAACCGTGGCCGCCGAGACGCTCGAGATGACCAGTCGCCTCATCGAGAAGAAGCTCAAGGATTTTGGCGTCGATGTGCGGGTGGTGGCCGCAGCGCCCGGCCCGGTGATCACGCGCTATGAGATTGAGCCGGCAACCGGCGTCAAGGGCGCGCAGGTGGTGGGGCTGGCGCGTGATCTGGCGCGCTCGCTGAGCCTGGTGTCGATCCGCGTGATCGAGACCATTCCTGGCAAGAACTACATGGCGTTGGAGCTGCCCAACGCCAAGCGCCAGTCGATCCGCCTGAGCGAGATTCTGGGCTCGCAAACCTACAACGACGCCAAGTCCATGTTGACCATCGGCCTGGGCAAGGACATTTCGGGCGCCCCGGTGGTGGCCGACCTGGCCAAAATGCCGCACGTGCTGGTGGCCGGCACCACCGGATCGGGCAAGTCGGTGGGCATCAACGCGATGATCCTGAGCCTGCTCTACAAGGCCGAGGCGCGTGACGTGCGCCTGCTCATGATCGACCCGAAGATGCTCGAAATGTCGGTTTACGAGGGCATTCCGCACCTGCTGGCACCCGTCGTCACCGACATGCGGCAGGCCGCGCACGGGCTGAACTGGTGCGTGGCCGAGATGGAGCGCCGCTACAAGTTGATGAGCAAGCTGGGCGTGCGCAACCTGGCCGGCTACAACGCGAAGATCGACGAAGCCAAGGCGCGCGGCGAACACATTTCCAACCCCTTTTCGTTGACGCCCGAGGCGCCCGAACCGCTGGAGCGCGTGCCGCACATCGTGGTGGTGATCGACGAGCTGGCCGACCTGATGATGGTCGTCGGCAAGAAGATCGAGGAGCTGATCGCCCGGCTGGCCCAAAAGGCGCGCGCCGCCGGCATTCATCTGATTCTGGCCACGCAGCGCCCCAGCGTGGACGTGATCACGGGGCTGATCAAGGCCAACATTCCCACGCGCATCGCGTTCCAGGTGTCCAGCAAGATCGACAGCCGTACCATCCTTGACCAGATGGGCGCCGAGGCACTGCTGGGCATGGGCGACATGCTCTACATGCCGTCGGGCACGGGCTTTCCGATCCGGGTGCACGGGGCTTTTGTGAGCGACGAAGAAGTCCATCGCGTGGTGAACTACCTCAAAACCCAGGGCGAACCCAATTACATCGAAGGCGTGCTGGAAGGCGGCACCGTCGACGGCGATGGCGAGCTGGGTGACGCCGAGGGCGGGGGTGAAAAAGACCCGCTGTACGACCAGGCGGTCGAGGTCGTGCTCAAGAATCGCAAAGCCAGCATTTCGCTGGTGCAAAGGCATTTGAAGATCGGTTACAACCGCGCAGCCCGGCTGGTGGAGGACATGGAAAAAGCCGGCCTGGTGGGCGCCATGAGCAGCAGCGGGCAGCGCGAAATCCTCGTGCCCGCGCGTGCCGACTGAACCTGTTTGCCCCGCCAAGGTCTGAATCGCATGAACCATTTCCGGCAGCGCCGCTTTCCCGGGCTCAAGATTGCTATTTTGTTTATAGCAACATCGGTCCATATGGCAAGGGCTGATGGCCTGGAAAGCCTTGAGAATTTCGTTCGTGGGGTGAATACCGGGCGCGCCGACTTCACCCAGACCGTGACCGCGCCGGCCAAGAGCGGGCAGGTTGCACGCAGCAAAACGTCGTCCGGCACGTTCGAGTTTTTGCGGCCCAACCGCTTCCGGTTTGTCTACAAAAAACCCTTTGAGCAAACCATCGTGGCCGACGGCCAGACCCTGTGGCTGCACGATGTGGACCTGAACCAGGTCACCGCGCGCTCCCAGGCCCAGGTGCTGGGTTCGACACCGGCGGCGTTGATCGCCGCGGCGCCCGATCTCAAGGCGCTGCAGGGCGAATACTCCCTGCAGGCGGCGCCCGAAAAAGACGGCATGCAATGGGTGCTGGCCATGCCCAAGGCCAAAGAGGGGCAACTGCAGAGCGTGCGCGTCGGTTTCCGGGGCAACGATCTGGCTGTGCTGGAGATCCTTGACAGCTTTGGCCAGAAGTCGGTGCTGGTGTTCGGTCCGCTGGACGTGTCCAAACCATTGCGCGCAGCCGATTTCCAGTTCAAGCCGCCTGCGGGTGCCGACGTGCTCCGGCAATGAGCGCCGCGCCGAACCGCTTCAAGCAAGCTCGCGCCCCCTTGGGGGGCAGCGCAGCACACGAAGTGGCAAGCGTGGGGGCCTTGGGATGAGCACCGCCACCGGCCCCCGTGCGCACGCGTCGGCAGTGCCACTGGCCGAACGGCTGCGACCCCGCACGTTGGGCGAGGTCATTGGCCAGCAGCACCTGCTGGGTGAGGGCATGCCGCTGCGCATCGCCTTCGAATCGGGCCAGCCGCACAGTTGCATCCTCTGGGGCCCGCCCGGTGTGGGCAAGACCACGATTGCACGGCTCATGGCCGACGCCTTTGACGCCCAGTTCATCACCATCAGCGCGGTGCTGGGGGGCGTCAAGGACATCCGCGAGGCCGTCGAGCAGGCCACATTGGTGCGCGACGGCATCGAGCAGCGCCGCACCATTGTGTTTGTGGACGAGGTGCACCGCTTCAACAAAAGCCAGCAGGACGCCTTTTTGCCGCATGTCGAAAGCGGTCTGTTCACCTTCATCGGTGCCACCACCGAGAACCCGTCGTTCGAGGTGAATTCGGCTCTGCTGTCGCGGGCGGCGGTGTATGTGCTGCAGCCGCTGGGGGACCAGGATTTGAAGCAAATTGTAGCCCGAGCCCTCGCCGATGGGGTCTTGCCAGCTATAGAAGATGTAGCATTGAATCGCCTCGTGGCCTACGCCGATGGCGATGCCCGGCGCCTGCTCAACACGCTGGAGACGCTGGCGGTGTCGGCGCGGCGGGAAACACTGGCGCAAGTCACCGACGCCTGGTTGCTCAAGGTGCTGGGCGAACGGCTGCGCCGCTATGACAAGGGTGGCGAGCAGTTCTACGACACCATCAGCGCACTGCACAAAAGCGTGCGCGGCAGCGACCCCGACGCGTCCCTGTACTGGTTTGTGCGCATGCTCGATGGCGGCGCCGAGCCGCGCTACATGGCACGCCGCCTGATCCGCATGGCCAGCGAAGACATCGGCCTGGCCGACCCGCGCGCCCTGCGACTGGCGCTGGACGCGGCCGAGGTTTATGAGCGGCTGGGCTCGCCCGAAGGAGAGCTGGCGCTGGCGCAATGCGTGGTGTATCTGGCGGTCGCACCCAAGTCCAATGCCGTGTACAAGGCGTTCAACGCGGCCAAAGCGTGGGTCAAGAGCGACGGCACCCGCCCGGTGCCCCTGCACCTGCGCAACGCCCCGACCCAGCTCATGAAAGACCTGGACTACGGCAAAAACTACCGCTATGCCCACGACGAGGCCGATGGCTTTGCGGCCGGCGAGCGCTACCTGCCCGATGGCATGGCGGCGCCCGACTTCTACCGGCCGGTCGAGCGGGGGCTTGAAGTTCGGATTGCTGATAAGTTGAGGGAACTTCGAAAACTCAACAATCAGAAAAACTAATTGAGTCCGAAAGCCGCTGATTCGGCGTTTTTCTTGAGGGTAAACCCGGGCAAACCCGGGAAAACACGCCGTAAGGCTACCGTAACCCTTGGCTACAATCGCGTCCACAAACCCGCCGGTGACTCAGAGTGGCGGGTTTTTTGCTAGTTGAAGTTGAGAGAAAGCACGCGCATGGTGCGTGGGTGGACCGCAACACAACGCCTGATGCCCGGTTGGCACCGACTGGCGCCGGACCGGCGAAAAAAAACGGAGAACGCATATGGAAATCCTGCTGCAACAGATCATCAATGGTCTGGTCCTGGGCAGCATGTATGCCTTGATCGCCTTGGGTTACACCATGGTGTACGGCATCATCAACCTCATCAATTTTGCGCACGGCGACGTGCTCATGATTGGTGCGCTGACCAGCTGGACCTGCATCGTCACCATGAAGGAGGCCATGCCCGGTGCGCCGGGCTGGATCATCCTGATCCTGGCCATGATCATCGCGGCCACAGTGGCTGCCGTGCTCAACTACTCGATTGAAAAGCTGGCCTACAAACCGCTGCGCAACAGCCCACGGCTGGCGCCCCTGATCACCGCCCTGGGCATGTCGATCCTGCTGCAAACGCTGGCCATGATCATCTGGAAGGCCAACTACAAACCCTATCCGACCCTGCTGCCGCCGGTGCCGTTTGAAGTGGCGGGCGCGGTGATCACCGCCACGCAGATCATGATCCTGGGCGTGACGGCGGTTTCACTCGCGGTGCTGTCCTGGCTGGTCAACCGCACCAGCCTGGGCCGAGCGATGCGTGCCACCGCCGAGAACCCGCGCGTGGCGGCCCTGATGGGCGTCAAGCCCGACATGGTGATCTCGGCCACCTTCATCATTGGCGCGGTCCTGGCCACCATCGCCGGCATCATGTATGCGTCCAATTACGGCACGGTGCAGCACACCATGGGTTTCCTGCCCGGCCTGAAGGCGTTCACGGCGGCCGTGCTTGGCGGCATTGGCAACCTTGCGGGCGCTGTCGTGGGGGGCATCCTGCTCGGTCTGGTCGAGGCCATCGGCGCTGGCTACATCGGCCCGCTGACGGGCGGCCTGCTGGGCAGCCACTACACCGACATTTTTGCCTTCATCGTCCTGATCATCGTGCTCACGCTGCGGCCCTCGGGTCTGCTGGGTGAGCGTGTGGCCGACCGTGCCTGACCCCCGGAGTACCACCATGAAACAAAACAAATGGCTTGTTTACGGGGTTTCGGCCATCGCCTTGCTGGTGCTGCCGATCATCCTGCAGGGTTTCGGCAACGCCTGGGTGCGCATTCTTGACACCTCGCTGCTCTACGTCATGCTGGCGTTGGGACTGAACATCGTGGTGGGCTACGCCGGCCTGCTGGACCTTGGCTTTGTGGCGTTCTATGCCATTGGGGCCTACATGTTTGGCCTGCTGGCATCGCCCCACCTGTCGGACACGTTTGAGGCGGTCAAGGCGATGTTTCCGGAGGGGCTGCACATGCCGCTGTGGGTGGTCATCCCGGCGGGGGCGCTGCTGGCGGCAGGGTTTGGCGTGCTGCTGGGCGCGCCAACCCTGAAGCTGCGTGGCGACTACCTGGCGATCGTGACGCTCGGCTTTGGCGAGATCATCCGCATCTTCCTCAACAACCTGGACCACCCGGTCAACATCACCAACGGCCCCAAGGGGTTGAACCAGATCGATTCGATCCATTTCTTCGGGTTGAATCTCGGCAAGCCGTTGATGGTGGGGGGATTCGAGATTGCCTCGGTCACGCTTTATTACTATCTGTTTCTGGTGCTGGTCATCTTCAGCATCGTGATTTCCCATCGCCTCGAACTCTCCCGCATCGGCCGGGCCTGGATGGCCATTCGCGAGGATGAAATCGCCGCCAAGGCCATGGGCATCAACACCCGCAACCTCAAGCTGCTGGCGTTCGGCATGGGGGCCACCTTTGGCGGTGTGGCGGGTTCGATGTTCGGCGCGTTCCAGGGCTTTGTGTCCCCCGAGTCGTTCAGCCTCATGGAGTCCGTGATGATCGTGGCCATGGTGGTGTTGGGGGGCATCGGCCACCTGCCGGGCGTGATTCTGGGGGCCGTGTTGCTGTCGGCCTTGCCAGAGGTGTTGCGTTACGTCGCAGGGCCGTTGCAGGCCATGACGGGCGGGCGGCTTGACGCCGCCATCCTGCGCCAGTTGCTGATCGCGCTGGCCATGATCATCGTGATGTTGCTGCGCCCGCGCGGCCTGTGGCCCGCACCGGACCACGGCAAATCACTGCAGCAGAACTAAGGAGGCGACATGTCAGAACCCGTACTCAAAGTCGCCGGTATTTCCAAGCGTTTCGGGGGGCTGCAAGCCCTGTCCGACGTCGGCATCACCATCGAACGTGGCCAGGTTTACGGCCTGATCGGACCCAACGGCGCCGGCAAGACCACATTTTTCAACGTCATCACCGGCCTGTACACGGCCGACAGCGGCACCTTTGAGCTGGCCGGCAAGCCCTACCAGCCGACCGCCGTGCATGAGGTGGCCAAGGCCGGCATCGCGCGCACTTTCCAGAACATCCGGCTGTTCGCCGAAATGACGGCGCTGGAGAACGTCATGGTGGGCCGCCACGTGCGCACCGGCTCGGGCCTGCTGGGCGCGATCTTCCGCACCAGCGGCTTCAAGGCCGAAGAGGCCGCCATCGCCAAGCGTTCCCAGGAACTGCTCGACTACGTGGGCATTGGCAAGTTTGCCGACTACAAGGCCCGCACCCTGAGCTATGGCGACCAGCGGCGCCTGGAGATCGCGCGGGCGTTGGCCACCGACCCACAACTGATTGCGCTGGACGAGCCGGCCGCCGGCATGAACGCCACCGAGAAAGTGCTGCTGCGCGAACTCATCGACCAGATCCGCAAGGACAACCGCACCATTCTGCTCATCGAGCACGACGTCAAGCTGGTGATGGGCCTGTGCGACCGCGTCACCGTGCTCGACTACGGCAAGCAGATTGCCGAAGGCACCCCGGCTGACGTGCAGAAGAACGAAAAAGTGATTGAGGCCTATCTGGGCACCGGAGGGCACTGACATGGCAAGCACACTACTCAAAGTCAAGGGCCTGAAGGTTGGTTACGGCGGCATCCAGGCGGTCAAGGGCGTCGATTTCGAAGTGAACGAGGGCGAACTGGTTTCGCTGATCGGCTCCAACGGCGCGGGCAAGACGACGACCATGAAAGCCATCACCGGCTCGCTGCCGTTTGTCGATGGCGACATCGAATACCTGGGCAAAACCATCCGCGGGCAGGGCCCTTGGGACCTGGTCAAGCAGGGCCTGGCCATGGTGCCCGAAGGCCGCGGCGTGTTCACCCGCATGACCATCATCGAGAACCTGCAGATGGGCGCCTACGTGCGCCGCGACAAGGCCGCCATTGCCGACGACATGGAAAAGGTGTTCACCATCTTCCCGCGCCTGCGCGAACGCAAGGACCAGCTGGCCGGCACCATGTCGGGCGGTGAGCAGCAGATGCTGGCCATGGGCCGCGGGCTCATGAGCCGCCCCAAGGTGCTGCTGATGGACGAGCCGTCCATGGGCCTGTCGCCCATCATGGTCGACAAGATCTTCGAGGTGGTGCGCGACGTGTACGCCCAGGGTGTGACGGTGCTGCTGGTCGAGCAGAACGCCAGCCGTGCGCTGGCCATTGCGAACCGCGGTTACGTGATGGAATCCGGCCTGATCACCATGAGCGGCCCGGGCAAGGAACTCCTGAACGACCCGAAGGTGCGGGCGGCCTATCTCGGCGAATAAGCCGCCGCCGGGCTACGCCCCGGCGAGCCCGCAAGTTCCGGGGCTTAACGTTCGGGCCCAGGCACCGGATAAGGGTCGGCCTCGTAGGCTGGCCCTTTCATGATCATCACCACGACACAGCCGATGGCGACGGTCAGCACCGTGGTCCAGTGCAGCACCACCACGGCCGCCACGATGTAGTCGGTCAGCAGCACTTGGCGCGCCAGCGCGGGCGTGGCGTCGGTGTCGACCCACAGGTGCACCGCCACCGCCACCAGCACGGGCAGGACCGTGCCCAGCAGCAGGATGACCGGCAGCTTGCGCCAGAGCTTCCATTCGAGCCCGGGAGGCTCACGTCGGGAGCCGGGAACCCGGCGCAACCAGTCCATGCGTTCTCCATTCTCCAGTGTCGGGCTGCGCTCGATCGCAGCGCCGCCTCAGCCCGATTTCAGCACGCCCGGCCTGGTGCCGTGCTGATGCAGGTCAATCGACCCGCGCGCCCGAGGCCTTGACGATCTTTTCGTATTTGGTGCGCTCGGCGGCCATGAAGGCGCCGAACTCGGCCGGCGTGCTGGCCACCGGCTCGGCCAGCAGGGCGCCAAAGCGGGTTTTCGCCTCGGGAGAGTTGAGCGCGGCGGCAAAGGCCTGGTGCAGCCGCGCCACCATGTCGGGCGGCGTGGCCGCCGGGGCCACCAGGCCCCACCAGGTGTCGATGGCAAAACCGGGCAGGGTGTCGGCCAGCGACGGCACGTCGGGCAATGCGGCACTGCGCCGGGCCGCGGTCACGGCCAGCGCCCGGAGCTTGCCCGACCGGATGTTGGGGGCGGCCGTGGCCAGGTTGTCAAAGTTGAAATCCACCTGACCCGACAGCAGCGCCAGCTGTGCCGGGTTGCCGCCGTTGTAGGGGATGTGCACCGCAAAAATGCCGGCGTCGCGCTTGAACATCTCACCCGCGAGATGCCCGGCACTGCCGTTGCCGCCGCTGCCGTAGTTGAGCTTGCCGGGGTTGGCCCGGGCGTACTGCACCAGGTCGGCCACACTGCGGATGTTCAGGCGGGTGGCGGCCTCGGCGTTCATGACCAGCACGTTGGGCACCCGCACCATCTGGGTGATGGGCGCAAAGTCGGTGGCGGCGTTGTATGGCATCTTGCTGTAGAGCCAGGGGTTGATCGCGTGGGTGGCCACGGCGGCGATGCCGACGGTCAGACCGTCGGGCGCGGCCTTGGCCACCACGTCGGCGCCAATGTTGCCGCCGCCACCGGGCCGGTTCTCGATGATCACGGTGCCCAGCGAATCTTTCACGCGCTCGGCCAGCAACCTCGCGGTCACGTCAATCGGGCCGCCCGGGGCATAGGGCACCACCAGGCGGATCGGCCGACCCTGCGCATGGCTCCACGGGGCGGCGAGGGTGGCGGCGCTGGCGACGCCCGAGATCAGCAAGGTTCTGCGTTGCATGGAATATCCAATAAAAAACGGGCTTAGCCCCCGTCAAATGGCAATAGTTTGCTATTGATCAATGAGTTACCCGGCCGGAACCTCACCGCCATGCTTGTCGGCTTCGGTGGTGAAGGCGTCGGCGTAGAACTCTTCGGGCGGCAGGCCCGCCAGCGCGGTGTAGTCGGCCCGGGCCGAATCCACCACGATGGGCGCGCCGCAGGCGTACACCTGAAAACCGGACAGATCGGGCCAGTCTTGCAGCACCGCCTTGTGCACAAAGCCCGTGCGGCCCTGCCAGCCGTCTTCGGGTTCGGCGTTGGAGATCACCGGCACATAACGCAGGTTGGGCAGGGTGGGGAGCTGGGCGCGCACCCAGTCGTCCAGGTACAGGTCGGCCGGGCGGCGGCCACCCCAATACAGCGTGGCCGGGCGCTGGATGCCCTTGAACTGCATGTGCTCGATCAGTGCCTTGATCGGCGCGAACCCCGTGCCCGACGCCAGCAGCACCATGGGCTTGTCGGAGTCTTCGCGCAGGAAGAAGCTGCCATAGGGGCCTTCGACGCGCAGGATTTCTTTTTCTTTCATCGCGCCAAAGGCGTGGTCGGTGAACTTGCCGCCCGGCATGTGGCGCACGTGCAGTTCCAGCCCCGGGCCACTGGGTGGTGTGGTCTCGGGCAGCACGCGGTTGTGCGGCGCATTGGCCATCGAGTAACTGCGCCGTGCGCCATCGCGCAGGATGAACTCCACATACTGGCCGGGATGGTATTGCAGCGTGTCGTTGGCCGGCAGCTGCAGCGTGATGACCATCACGTCGTGCGACTTTTTCTGCAGCGACGCCACGCGCGCCGGCATGCGCTTGACCGGGAACGCGCCTTCTTCCGTCACCTGGCGCGATTCGAGCACCACGTCGCTGTGCGGCACGCCGCAGCAGGTGAGGACATAGCCCGCGGCTTCTTCCTCGGGCGACAGCGCCTTGCTCTGGTGTGCGCCGTGCACCACGGTGCCTTCGATCTTTTTGCACTTGCACGAACCGCAGGCGCCGTCCTTGCAGCCATAGGGCAGGCCGACGCCCTGGCGGATGCCCGCGGCCAGCATGGCCTCGCCGGGTTCGGTGGTGAACGCGCGGCCGCTGGGCTGCACCGTGATGTTGAAAGACATGTTTTCGGTATCCTTGGACGCTCTGGACTCTGAGCCCCCGATTTTGCCTTCAAACCAATCCCCCCTCGGCGCACTGCCCGCGCGCTTTCGCCGCGAGCGCGTGCTCATCGTCGGCTGTGGCGACGTGGGCCTGCGCGTGGCGCGGGCGCTGCCCCGGCACACCCGCGTGCTGGCACTCACCTCGACACCCGCGCGCGCGCCCGCACTGCGCGCCCAGGGCATCACGCCGCTGGTGGGCAACCTCGACCATCCCGCCAGCCTGCAGCGCCTGGCCGGCCTGGCCACCCGCGTGGTGCACCTCGCGCCCCCGCCGTCCGAATGCGCCGCCGACTGGTGGCGCGACCCGCGCACCCAGGCCCTGGCACGCGTGCTGCGGCGGCGCAGTGCGCCCCTGGCATTGGTGTATGGATCGACCAGCGGCGTCTATGGCGACTGCGGCGGCGCCCAGGTGCCTGAAACCCGCGCCACCGCCCCGCACACCCCGCGCGCCCACCGCCGCGTGGACGCCGAAAACCTGGTGCGCCACCTGGGCCGCGCGGCCGGTGTGCGCACCGGCATCCTGCGCATCCCCGGCATCTACGCCGCCGACCGCGAAGGCGGCACCCCGCGCGCGCGCCTGCGCAAGGGCACGCCGGTGTTGCGCGCCGAAGACGACGTCTACACCAGCCACATCCACGCCAACGACCTGGCCCGCGCCTGCCTGGCCGTGCTGTGGCACGGCAAGCCGCAGCGCATCTACAACGCCTGCGACAACAGCCAGCTCAAGATGGGCGACTACTTTGACCTCGCCGCCGACCTGTTCGGCCTGCCCCGTCCGCCCCGCGTGGCCCGCCACACCGCACGCGACGAACTCCCGCTGATGCTGCTGAGCTTCATGAGCGAATCGCGCCGGCTCGACAACACCCGCCTGAAAAACGAACTGCGGCTGCGGCTGCATTACCCGGAGGTGGATGCGGGGTTGCGCGAGGCGGTGTAGGGGGTGGGGTGTGCAGACGCCTAACACGGCGGGAAAAGAGTTGTTGTGGTGGCGCTCAAGTTCGTAACATATAATCCACAAACCCGATGTTTGATGTTCAGAGCTATTTGAGCCCTGAGGGGTTCGACCCCTACGCGCAATGGCTTTCGGGTATGGCAGATCGGCAAGCCCGAGCCCGTGTGTTGGTGCGGGTATTGCGCATGGCCGCTGGCAATTTTGGCGATTGCAAGCCGTTGCAAGAGGGCGTTTGGGAGCTTCGGATTGACCACGGACCGGGCTACCGCGTGTATTACACGCAAGCGGGCAAGCGGGCAAACGGCTGATTCTGTTGCTGGCCGGTGGTGACAAACGCAGGCAACGGGCGGACATCGCGACCGCGATTGAACACTGGAACGACTGGCAACACCGAAGGAAGGCAACATGAAAACCGCAACCTCCCCAGCCTCCCGCCCGCACGATGCGGCGGCCGTGGCGCTACTCAAGGAAGACCCCGAATTCGCCAGCGTGTACCTGGCCGCAGCCCTTGAGGAATCCGGCGAGCCTGGCGGACAGCAAGCCCTGTTGGCTGCGCTGCGTCACGTGGCGGAAGCGCAAGGCATGGCCGCCGTGGCTCAGCGTGCCGGAATACCCCGTGAGAGTCTTTACCGGGCGCTGTCCCCCAATAGCAACCCCACCATCAAAACATTGCTGGCCGTGCTGGGGGCTGCTGGCCTGCAACTGTCTGTCGCGCGGCCACAGCAGACCGCTTGACCCATTTCAAAAGGGCTGCCCGCATAGAGGAAAAAGAAAAAGCCCGCACGTTCGTGGAACTGTGCGGGCTTCAGTGTGGTGCCCGGGGCCGGAATCGAACCGGCACGCCTTGCGGCGGGGGATTTTGAGTCCCCTGCGTCTACCAATTTCACCACCCGGGCAAGGGTCTGGGAAGACGGAAATTATGGCACAGTGCAGGGATGACAAAGCCTGTGCAATACCCCACCCTTGAAGACGCCATCGGCAAAACGCCGCTGGTGGCCCTGCAGCGCATTGGCGCCGCCGACAATGCCCGCCGCCACAACGTGGTGCTGGGCAAACTCGAAGGCAACAACCCGGCCGGTTCGGTGAAAGACCGGCCCGCGTTGTCGATGATCCGGCGTGCCGAGGAGCGCGGCGAGATCAAGCCCGGCGACACGCTGATCGAGGCCACCTCGGGCAACACCGGCATTGCGCTGGCCATGGCGGCGGCCGTGCGGGGCTACCGCATGGTGCTGATCATGCCGGAAGACCTGTCGATCGAGCGCGCCCAGACCATGAAGGCGTTTGGCGCCGAACTGATCCTCACGCCCAAGAGCGGCGGCATGGAATACGCGCGCGATCTGGCCGAGATCATGCAAAAAGACGGCAAGGGCCGCGTGCTCGACCAGTTTGCCAACGACGACAACCCGCGCATCCATTACGAGACCACCGGCCCCGAGATCTGGGCCGACACGGGCGGGCGCGTCACCCATTTTGTGAGCGCCATGGGCACCACGGGCACCATCACCGGCGTGTCGCGCTTTCTCAAGGAGAAAAACCCGGCGGTGCGCATCGTGGGCGCGCAGCCCAGCGAGGGTTCGCGCATTCCCGGCATCCGCAAGTGGCCCGAGGAATACCTGCCCAAGATTTACGACGCCCGCTGCGTGGACGAGATGGTTTACGTGAGCCAGGAAGCAGCCGAGGAAATGGCCCGGCGCATGGCGCGCGAGGAGGGCATCTTTGCCGGCATTTCGGCCGCCGGGGCGTGCTGGGTGGCGCAGGAAATTGCCAAAACCGTTGAAAACGCCACCATCGTCTTCATCGTGTGCGACCGGGGTGACCGCTACCTGTCGACCGGGGTGTTTCCCGCATAATTCAAGTAAAAATGACGCTTAGCCCCCGTCAAATGGTCATAGTTTGCTATTTATTCATTAGTATTCTGGGGTTGCCCGGGGCAACGCCAGTCGCCCGGCACCCCGCTTAAAATCAACCCGCAGCTTCAGGACCGCACCATGCAAGTCGCCCAGGAAATCGATACCCGCGGGCTCAATTGCCCGCTTCCCATCCTCAAGGCCAAAAAGGCCCTGACGGGGCTCAACAGCGGCCAGTTGCTGCGCGTGATCTCGACCGACGCCGGCTCGATCCGCGATTTCCAGGCCTTTGCCAAGCAGACCGGCAACGAGCTGGTGGCGCAGCAAACCGTGGGCACCGACTTCATCCACGTGCTGCGCCGCCGCTGACCGCAGCGGGCGCCCCGCATCGGTCGGCGCCCGACCATCGACACCCGAACCGTTGAGCGCTAAAGTATTGCCGGATGGAGAGAGAAAGACCGACGCGCCAACGCGCAGACCAGGTCCCCGAATAACTCGAAAGATTGGGCGTACACGTTGAACATCCTGTTGCTTGAGGCCTTGATCCCGGAAGCACGTGAATGGCTGGAGGCGCGGCACAGCGTCACGCTGCAGCCGGGCCTGGCCGACGACCCCAGCGCACTGCGCAAGGCGATCTACAACACCGACGCGGTGCTGGTGTCGCCGCGGGTGGTGGTCAACCGCGAATTTCTGGACTTTGCCCCGCGGCTGAGCGCCGTGGCGCGCATGATCGACACCACCGACAACATCGACCTGGAGCTGTGCCGCGAGCGCCGCATCCGAGTGATCCAGCCCACCACCGCCAATGTGCGCGCCAACGCCGAATACCTGCTGGCCGGGCTGCTGCTGCTGTGCCGCCGCGGGCTGGGCGCCCCGTTGCTGGGTGGCAAGCGTGGCGAAATGCGCATGGGCCGCGAACTCCATGGCAGCGTGGTCGGCCTGCTGGGGCTGGCGCCGGCCGCTCACGCGCTGGGCATGATGCTCGCGCCCATGGGCGTCAAGCTCATCGGGTATGACCCGGCCGTGCACCACAGCTCTCCCATCTGGTCGCGCCTGAACATCAAACCGGTGTCCATGTTCGAGCTGATGGAGAACGCCGACCTGATGTCCGTGCAGGTGATGTATGCGTCGCGCTACCGCGGCTTTGTCAACGACAAGCTGCTGGCCCATTGCAAACGCGGCCAGGGCTGGGTGTCGGTGGGGCGCACCTCGCTGTATGACACCACCGCGCTGGCCGCCGCGCTGCAGGACGGCCGGATCGAGGCCGCTGTGATCGACACCTCCGACCCCGCGTTTGTCGGCGAAGGCTCACCGCTCAAGGGCCTGGAGACGCTGATGGTCACGCAGCGGCTGGCGTCGTTCACACGCGAATCGCGTCTGCGCTCGCACTGGTATGTGGCCGATCGCATGCACGAGACCATTGCCGCGCCCCAAGGCGCCGGCATCGAGGTGGCGCAAAGCGCCCCGATGGACCTGGAGCAGCCCTTCAAGGAACCCGTCGTCTGGGGCGCAGGGCAGACCGCGGCGACCTGACAACTGGCACCTGGCACCTGGCACCTGAAAACGGGCTTCAGCCGAGCCGGGCCAGTTGCTCGCGCAGACGGGCCAGCGTGGCGGTGAAATCGGCCACGCGTTTTTTCTCCTGATCGATGACCGCCGGTGGCGCCTTGGCCACAAAGGCCTGGTTGCCGAGCTTGGCTGTGGCTTTGGCGATCTCGCCTTCCAGCCGCGCGGCCTCCTTGCCCAGGCGGGCTTTCTCGGCGGCCACGTCGACCTCGACATAGAGACAAATTCGGATGTTCTCGACCTCAGCAATTGGTGCGGCACCCGTTTGCGCAGTGATTGCGGCTGCCCAATCAAGCTCATAGTCATACACCTTCACTTCGCTGAGCTTGGCCAGCGCCTGCAGCACCGGCGCGGATTGGTGCATGAAGACCGCGTCGCCGGTCACGTACAGCGGCAGCCGCGTGGCGGGTGAGACGCTCATCTCGCCACGCAGGTTGCGGCAGGCGTCCACCAGCGACTTGAGCTTGACCACGTGCGCGATGGCGGCCTCGTCGATCTTGCCCGGCTGGCTTTCGGGGTAGCGGGCGATGCTGACGGAATGGCCTGGCAGGCCGGCCACGGGCGCGACCTTCTGCCACAGTTCTTCGGTGATGAACGGGATGACCGGGTGCGCCAGGCGCAGGATCGCCTCCAGGGTGCGGATCAGGGTGCGGCGGGTGGCGCGTTGTTCCGATTCGCTGCCGGTCTGGATCTGCACCTTGGCGATTTCAAGGTACCAGTCGCAGAACTCGTTCCACACAAAGTCATAGATCGTGTTGGCCACGTTGTCCAGGCGGTATTCTTCAAAGCCCCGGGCCACGTCGGCCTCTGCCTTTTGCAGCACCGAGCTGATCCAGCGGTCGGCTGCGCTGAAGCGCAGGTAGCCGTGGAACGGGCCGGCCTCTTTGACGACGCGGCCGTTGGCGTCAAACTCCGGCGCGCTGCATTCGGCCTTGGTGTGCTCTTTCAGGCCGCAGTCCTGGCCTTCGCAGTTCATCAGCACAAAGCGCGTGGCGTTCCACAGCTTGTTGCAGAAGTTGCGGTAGCCCTCGCAGCGCTTGCTGTCAAAGTTGATGCTGCGGCCCAGGCTGGCCAGCGCGGCGAAGGTGAAGCGCAGCGCGTCGGCGCCATAGGCCGGAATGCCTTCGGGAAACTCTTTTTCGGTGTTCTTGCGCACCTGCGGTGCCGTTTCGGGCTTGCGCAGGCCGGTGGTGCGTTTGGCCAGCAGCGGCGGCAGTGCGATGCCGTCGATCAGGTCCACCGGGTCGAGCACGTTGCCTTCACTCTTGCTCATCTTGTGGCCCTGCGCGTCGCGCACCAGACCGTGGATGTAGACGTGCCTGAACGGCACGCGGCCGGTGAAGTGCGTGGTCATCATGATCATCCGGGCGACCCAGAAGAAGATGATGTCGTAGCCGGTGACCAGCACGCTGCTCGGCAGATACAGGTCGATGTCACTCAGTGCCCCGCTGCCGACCGCACCGGAACCGGCCTTGCTCATACTCGCTGCGCTCGCAAAATCGCTGCGTCCAGTTCCGGCACGCCCGGCAGCTGCGTTTTCGTCTTGACCCCAACCCATGGTACTGAAAGGAACCAGCGCGCTGGAGTACCAGGTGTCGAGCACGTCCTCGTCACGCCTGAGCGCCCCGGTGTAACCTGATTTTTCGGCACTGGCCCGCGCATCTTCTTCGTTTCTTGCTACAAAAACGGTACCGTCTTCGGCGTACCAGGCCGGAATCTGATGCCCCCACCAGAGCTGGCGGCTGATGCACCAGTCCTGGATGTTGTTCATCCACTGGTTGTAGGTGTTGACCCAGTTCTCGGGCACAAACTTCACCTGGCCGGACTGCACAGCGTCAATGGCTTTCTGGGCGATGCTGCGGTGATCGAAGCCGTCGGTCCCGGCGCCGGGCCGCCCCAAGCCGGGGACGGCCCCCTCGGCAGGCAGCGTGGGGGCCTTGTTCATGGCGACAAACCACTGGTCGGTCAACATGGGCTCGATCACCTGGCCGGTGCGGGCGCAGCGCGGCACCATGAGCTTGTGTTTCTTCACCTCGACGAGGAAGCCGCCGGCGTCCAGGTCAGCCACCACCTTCTTGCGCGCCACAAAACGGTCCAGACCCTGGTAGGGCGCGGGGGCGTTGTCGTTGATCCTGGCGTCCAGCGTGAGCACGCAGATCATGGGCAGCTTGTGGCGCTGGCCCACGGCATAGTCGTTCTGGTCGTGCGCCGGCGTGACCTTCACCACGCCGGTACCAAAGGCCTTGTCCACATAGTCGTCGGCAATCACCGGAATCTCGCGGTCGCACAGGGGCAGCGTTACCATCTTGCCGATCAGGGCGGCGTAGCGCTCGTCTTCGGGATGCACCATCACGGCCACGTCGCCCAGCATGGTCTCAGGGCGGGTGGTGGCGACGGTGATGTCACCGGAGCCATCGGCCAGCGGGTAGCGGATGTGCCACAGCGAGCCGTCTTCCTCTTCGCTGTCCACTTCCAGATCCGACACCGCGCTCATCAGGATCGGGTCCCAGTTCACCAGTCGCTTGCCGCGGTAGATCAGGCCTTGCTCGTAGAGCTGCACAAAGGTCTCGGTGACCGTTTGCGACAGCTTGTCGTCCATGGTGAAGTATTCACGCGACCAGTCCACGCTGTCGCCCATGCGGCGCATCTGCGTGGTGATGGTGTTGCCGCTTTGTTCCTTCCATTCCCAGACTTTGGCCACAAAGTTCTTGCGCGCTTCGGCCGGGGTGGGGCCCATGGCGTGGCGGCTGATGCCCTGCGCCTGCAGCTGGCGCTCCACCACGATCTGCGTGGCAATGCCGGCGTGGTCGGTGCCGGGCACCCAGACGGTGTTGAACCCCTTCATGCGGTGGTAGCGCGTGAGGCTGTCCATGATGGTCTGGTTGAACGCGTGGCCCATGTGCAGGGTGCCGGTCACGTTGGGCGGCGGCAGCTGGATGGCGAACGACGGTGCGCTCGCATCTGGCGCGCCGGTGCCGCGAAAACCGGCGGTGCCGTAGCCGCGCCGTTCCCACTCGGGGCCCCAGTGCGCCTCGATGGCGGCGGGCTCGAACGATTTGGACAGGCTGTTGAGGCCGGGTTGCTGAAGGGTGTCGCTCATGGCGTGGCAGGTGTAAATGACAAGCGGCACCCGTGGGTGCCGCTGGATGACCGGGTTGGGAACGCCGATTTTACTTGTCGCTGCCTTTGGCGGCCGCGATGCATTCGGCCAGCACCCGGGCGTCGCCAATCTGGTTGGCCAGCAGCAGGATCAGGCGGGCGTTGAGCAGCTCGGATTCGGGTGCGGTCAGGCCGACGTGGGCGTCAAGCAGTTGTTCGTAAAACGTGTCGGCGTCGGCCAGGTGAAGAATGGTTTTCATGGTCAGGCTCCGGGTTCAGTGCAGGCCGAGGGATTTTTCAATCGCCCGCACCAGGTCGGCGTCCACCGATTCGCCGGTGGCCGCGAGGTAGCCGTCGGGCCGCACCAGCGCCCAGGCGTGGCCGAACACGTGGCAGGCGCCCTGCAGGTGGCCTTTGGGGTCGCGCACGTGTTCGCGGGCCTGCGCGCGGCCCTCGGCGCCCAGCACCTGCACGCAGCGCACCGGGGCGGTTTTGGAGAGCTGCTGCAGGCGCTGGCGCGCCGCCGGGCTGAGGTCGCCAAACACCAGCACCAGCAGGTTGGCGGCGGCCCACTGCAGCAGATCGTTGACGGTGCCGCGGCGGTGGTCGGCCCATTCAAAGCCCACGTTCTGCACCGACTGGCCGCCCGTGCCCTCGCAGATGGGCGAATGCGTGTAGGTGTTGGCCACGGCCATGCGCCCGGTATTGACGAGCTGGCGGGCAAACGGGTACTTCTTGGCCAGTCCGATGGCGGCGTTTCGGAAGGTGCGTTCCATGCCTTCGGGGGCGCGCAGAAAGCGCGCCGTCCGGTTGGTGACCATCACGTTTTGCGCGGCGGCTTCGTGGCGCTCGGCGTGGTAGCTGTCCAGCAGCTTGGGTGCGGCCCGGCCCTGCAGCACGGCGGCCAGCTTCCAGGCCAGGTTGTCGGCGTCGGCCACGCCGGTGTTGCCGCCGCGCGCGCCAAACGGGCTGACGATCTTGGCCGTGTCGCCCATGAAGAACACCCGGCCCATGCGCAGGCGGTCCAGGCACTGGCTGCGGTAGGCGTAGGGGCCGACCCACACGATCTCGACCTCGGTGTCGGGCCCGAACTGGCGCGCCAGGCGCTGGCGCACCTGGGCTTCGCTGCTCACGTATTCGGGGTCGGCGTTGGGGGCCATCTGGTAGTCGATGCGCCAGACGTCGTCGGCCATCAGGTGCTGCCAGACGGCACGGTTGTCGTTGAAGGGGGCCTCGATCCAGGTGTGCCGCTCTACCGGCGGTCGCCGACTGAAGCGCACGTCGGCAATGCACCAGCGGTCGTCGCCGCGCCGCGATTGCATCGTGGCGCCGCACCAGGCGTGGAACGGGGTGTGCGAGCCGGTGGCGTCGATCACGTGGTCGGCCTGCAGCCGGTAGGGGCCGGCGGGGGTTTCGACCGTCAAGGTGGCAAAGTCGTCGTTTTGCTCGAACCCGGTGACCCGTGAGCTCCAGCGCAGGTCCACATGGCCCAGCTCGTAAATCCGCTCGGCCAGGTAGCCCTCGATGTAGAACTGCTGGATGTTGATGAACGGCGGCTGGGTCGAGAGGTTGAAGTTGCTCTGCTGGCGCAAGTCAAACGAGTACACCTCGTCTTCACCCGCAAAGGTGCGGCCCACGCTCCACTGGATGCCCTTGGCGGCAATGCGGTCGTAAACGCCGAACCGGTCGAAGATTTCCAGTGACTTCTGCGTGTAGCAGATGCCGCGGGACGACGCGCCCTTGACGCCCACGGTGTTGTCTTCGTCAAGCAGCACCGCCTCGACGCCATGGTGCGCCAGCGCGCACGCCATCGTGAGGCCGGTGATGCCGCCGCCGACGATGACCACCGGGTAGCGCCGGACTTGGCCGGTGGCAATCTCTGGCGGCGTCACAAACGGGTATTCGGGCAGGGCGTAGCCGCTGCCCTGGGTGAACTCGTAGCCATTGGTGTAGGCCACGTCGGTATAGGCGGGTGCGGCAGCGGCCGGGGTGGCGCGGGGCGGTTCGGTGTGCGTCATCGCGCGGGTCTCCTGGGGGGGGCGGATTATTTTTTGGCCACAAACTCGGGCCGGTCGTTCTGCTGCGGCTTGAGCGCGCCTGCGGCCTTGCCTGCGGCGCGGTCGGCACGCCACTGCGCCTTGCGCGCTGTCCAGTCGTTCAGGCGGGCATGGGCGGTCTTGCTCTCTTGCAGCATCTGGAACTCGTCGGCCAGTTGCGAGGTGAGCTCCAGCCGCACGCCGTTCGGGTCAAAGAAATAGATGCTGTGGAAGATGTGGTGGTCGGTGATGCCCAGCACCTCGATGCCGTGCGCCTCCAGCCGCGCCTTCATGTCCTTGAGCGCCTGCATCGAATCCACGCGGAAAGAGATGTGGTTGACCCAGATCGGCGTGTTGGGCGAAGGCAGCGCGGCTTCGTCGTCGCCCAGGTCAAAGAACGCGATGAACGAACCGTCCTGCAGCCTGAAAAAGAAATGCGTGTACGGGCAGTATTCGCCCGTGCTGGGCACCACGTCGCTCTGGATGATGTGATAGAGCGGCAGGCCCAGGATGTCTTCGTAGAAATGCCGGGTTTCCTCGGCGTCCCTGGCGCGGTAGGCGTAGTGGTGCAGTTGCTGGATCGGGGCAGGGGCGGGCAGCAACGCAGGGGCGCCTTCGGCGGGTTTCAATACGGCGGGCATGGCAGTCTCCAGAAAATTGGCGTTTACCTATTCGTAATCGATTTACTATATCGTAATTTTAGAGGCTTGCCAAACGGAGCGCGACGGGTGAAGGCGGGTTAATTGAGAACTGTTATCAAGATCAAGTTAGGCATAGTGTTTCGCAATAAAGGACATTGACGTATGCAATTAGACGGACGCCCCCAACGGGGCTACCCTCCAAGGGTCTTTGATCATCCTTGTTCAAGGCGAAAGTACTTTTGTTCAACCCACTAGGAGATATTCCATGGCAGCACTCAAAGGCTCCAAGACGGAACAGTGCCTGAAAGACGCCTTCGCAGGCGAATCGCAGGCCAACCGCCGCTATCTGTATTTCGCAAACAAGGCCGACGTGGAAGGCCAGAACGACGTGGCAGCGCTGTTCCGCTCCACCGCCGAAGGCGAAACCGGCCATGCCCACGGGCACCTGGAATTCCTTGAGCAGTCGGGCGACCCCGCCACCGGCCTGCCCATTGGCCCGACCCGCGACAACCTGAAATCGGCCGTGGCTGGCGAAACCCACGAGTACACCGACATGTACCCCGGCATGGCCAAGACGGCCCGCGCGGAAGGCTTCGACGAAATCGCCGACTGGTTCGAAACCCTGGCCAAGGCCGAGCGTTCGCACGCGAATCGCTACACCAAGGCCCTGAACGAGCTCGTCGACTGACGCGGCTACTGCGCGGCTGTGATCCGTCGTTGCGGGGCCCGGCCGGACATCCTCACGACCATGAAGGTCGCTCCGGTGTCCGGCCACCCGCGCCTAGGCTGACAGCCGCTCGCTACGCCGCGTGCACCCGTTGTACACGGCGTGGCGATTTTCGAAACGGCTTGCATTGAACCGTTTCGCAAATCCAACTCCCCGAAAAAGAGACTTTCCCCATGGCCACAGAAGGCAATCTGCAAGCGCCCACGCGGCACCCGCTGGACTGGAAGAACCCTGACTTTTACGACGAAGGCAAAACCTTCCACGAACTTGAGCGCATCTTCGACATCTGCCACGGCTGCCGCCGTTGCGTGAGCCTGTGCGGCGCGTTCCCCACGCTGTTCGACCTGGTCGACGAAAGCAAGACCGGCGAAGTCGATGGCGTGGCCAAGGCCGACTACTGGAAGGTGGTCGACCAGTGCTACATGTGCGACCTGTGCTACATGACCAAGTGTCCGTACACGCCGCCGCACGAGTGGAACCTGGACTTCCCCCACACCATGCTGCGCGCCAAGGCCATCAAGTTCAGGAAGGGCGAGGTCACCGCGGCCGAGAAGTTTCTGGCGTCCACCGACGTGCACGGCCAGTTTGCCGGCATCCCGATCGTGGTGCAGGTGGCCAACGCGGTGACGCACACCAAGGCGGCGCGCAGCGTGATGGAGAGCGTGGCCGGCGTGGACAAGGACGCCTGGCTGCCCGACCTGGCCACGAAGAAGTTTCGCTCCGGCACGCCCAAGGCCAGGGCCACGACCGTGGTGGACGGCGAGAAGACGCCCGGCAAGGTCGCCATCTACGCCACCTGCTACGTCAACTACAACGAGCCCGGCATCGGCCACGACCTGCTCAAGGTGCTGGACCACAACGACATTCCCTACGTGCTGGTGAGCAAGGAAAAATGCTGCGGCATGCCCAAGCTCGAACTGGGCGACCTCGATTCGGTCGACGCCGCCAAGGAAGCCAACATCCCGGTGCTGGCGAAGTACGCCAAAGAGGGCTATGCCATCCTCGCTGCGGTGCCCAGCTGCACGCTGATGTTCAAGCAGGAAATTCCGTTGATGTACCCCGACGACGCCGACGTGCAACTCGTCAAGGAACACATGTGGGACCCGTTCGAGTACTTCATGGCCCGCAAGCGCGACGGCCTGCTCAAGACCGAATTTCCGCAAAAGCTCGGCAACATCAGCTACCAGATCCCCTGCCATGGCCGGGTGCAGAACATCGGCAAGAAGACCGAAGAAATGCTCAAGATGATCCCCGACACCACGATCAACACCATCGAGCGCTGCTCGGGCCATGCGGGCACCTTCGGTGTGAAAAAGGCCTACCACCAGCAGGCCATGAAGATCGGCAAGCCGGTGTTCAAGGCCATGGCGACCATGAAGGACGGCGCCAAGCCCGATTTCATCAGCTCTGACTGCCCGCTGGGCGGGCACCACATTGCGCAGGGTTTTGAAGTGAACGGCCTGGGCGCGCCCGAGTTGCAGCACCCGCTGACGCTGGTGCGCATGGCGTATGGATTGAAATGAGGAAATTGAAATGCAAGTTACCGGTCACATCACCCCCGACAGCCTCATGACGCTGGAGGCCTACAGCAAATACCGCAAGGCCCACAAGGCCGAAATTTTCGCGCACCGTCGGCTGCGCAGCGTCATGCTGGGCGAGAACATCAACGTGCAGTTCGAGAGCGAGCTGTCGATCCGCTACCAGATCCAGGAGATGCTGCGGGTCGAGAAAATCTTCGAGGAAGAAGGCATCCTGCAGGAGATCGAGGCCTACGCGCCGCTGGTGCCCGACGGCAGCAACTGGAAGGCCACGATGATGATCGAGTACACCGACGTCCACGAGCGCAAGCGCGAACTGGCCCGGCTCATCGGTGTGGAAGACCGCATGTTCGTCGAGGTCGAAGGCCACGCCCGCGTGTACGCCATTGCCGACGAAGACATGGACCGCGAGAACGAGGAAAAAACCTCGGCCGTGCACTTCATCCGTTTTGAGCTGACCGACCCCATGCGGGCCGCGGTCAAGGCCGGTGCCGGTGTGAAGCTCGGCTGCGACCACACCCATTACCCGGCGCACGTGGCCATTGCGCCGGAGGCACTGGCCAGCCTGGCGGGTGACCTGAAGTAGGCGTATGGCCCCCACGCTCCGCCGCTGCGCGGGTCGCTGGACGAGACGCTGCCAGAGGCGACGTCCCTTCGGGCTGTCCGGCCCTGCGCAGGCAGGGCCAGAGCCGCAGCCCTCAGCCCCTCGGGGGCTGGCCTGGCTTGGGGCGGCCCGGCGCGGCGCGCTTGGCCCCCACGCTGCGCCGCTGCGCGCGAGCAGGCCCGTCCGCCGCTGCGCGCAGCCTTTCGAAAGAGACGGCATCGCGCCTCGCACGATAATCAAGGCTTCCCCCGGAAGCCTTTTTTCATGAGTGTCTGCCATGTTGTTTTTGCTGTCCCCTGCCAAATCGCTCGACTACGAAACCCCGGTGGGCGACGTGCCGGCCACCCGGCCGCAGTTTGTTGAACAATCGGCGGCGCTGATCGGGGTGCTGCGCCAAAAGTCGCCGCAGAAGATTGCCGAACTCATGCACCTGAGCGATGCGCTGGCCGCGCTCAACGTGGCGCGCTACCAGGCCTGGTCGTCGCGTTTCACGGTGCGCAATTCAAAGCAGGCGGTGCTGGCCTTTAATGGCGACGTGTACGAAGGCCTGAACGCCAAAACCCTCGCCACCCAAGACCTGGCCTGGGCCCAGGACCACCTGTGCATCCTGAGCGGCCTGTACGGTGTGCTGCGCCCGCTCGACCGCCTGCAACCCTACCGGCTCGAGATGGGCACGGCGCTGGCCACGCCGCGCGGCAAGAACCTCTACCAGTTCTGGGGCGCACAAATCTCTGAATACCTCAACACGCGCCTTGCGGCCGACACCACGCCGGTGGTCATCAACCTGGCCTCTCAGGAGTACTTCAAGGCGGTGGACCGCAAAGTGCTCAAGGCGCGCGTGATCGATTGTGTGTTCGAGGAATTGCGCCATGGCCAATACAAGGTCATCAGCTTCATGGCCAAGCGTGCGCGCGGGCTGATGGCGCGCTTTGTGGTCACGCACCGCATTGCCACGCCGGGCAAGCTGCAGGCCTTCAACCTGGAAGGGTATGCTTATGACGCCGCAGCGTCCCGGCCCGATCGGCTGGTGTTCCGCCGCGCAGCCGCCTGAAAGACGCCCACGGAGGCTCTCGCATGACAACGTCTGGCACGCCCCAAACCATCACGCCGCAGTTGCGGCAGTGGATCGTCGAGCAGGCGCAGGCCGGCCATCGGGCCGAGGCCGTGCTGCAGTCGATGCTGGACGCAGGCTGGGACGAAGAAGTGGCCGTCCAGGCGCTGGAGAGCACGCTGGAGGCGCATCTGGCGCAACACGCCGGGGCGTTGGGCCTGCCGCCCGCGGTGCCGGTGCCCGAGCCACTGCAGCAGGAATCGGCGCTGTACCTTGACGCCGGCGACCGCCAGGTGCATGTGGTGGCCGCCGTGACCCGCCCGCGCATCGTGGTGTTGGGCAACCTGCTGTCGGACGACGAATGCGACGCGCTGATCGACGCCGCGCGCCCCCGCCTGTCGCGCTCGCTCACGGTCGAGACGCGCACCGGTGGCGAGGAGATCAACGACGACCGCACCAGCCGCGGCATGTTCTTCACGCAGGGCGAAAGCGAACTGGTGGCGCGGATCGAGGCGCGCATTGCCCGGCTCGTGCACTGGCCCGTGCAAAATGGCGAAGGCCTGCAGGTGCTGCACTACCCGCCCGGCGCCGAGTACAAGCCGCATTACGATTATTTTGACCCCGCCGAACCCGGCACGCCCACCATCCTGCAGCGCGGCGGCCAACGCGTGGCCACGGTGGTGATGTACCTGAGCGAGCCGGCACAGGGCGGCGGCACGGTCTTCCCCGACGTGCCGCTGGAGGTGGCGCCCAAGCGCGGTCACGCGGTGTTCTTCAGCTACGAGCGGCCTCACCCGTCCACCCGCACGCTGCACGGCGGCGCGCCCGTGCTGGCCGGTGAAAAATGGATTGCGACCAAATGGCTCCGCGAGCGGGAATTTACATGAAATTGGCATCTAGCCCCCGTCAAATATAAAAAGTTTGCTATGAAAATCAAGTCAAACGGCATGGACATCGAAGTCGAGGACAGCGGTGCCGACGGCAGCCAGGCCGGGCGGCCGGTGGTGCTGCTCATCATGGGCCTGGGCATGCAGCTGGTGGCCTGGCCGCCCGCCATGGTGCAGTCGCTGCTGGACGCGGGTTACCGCGTGGTGCGCCATGACAACCGCGACGTGGGCCTGTCCTCGCACCTGGACCACCTGGGCGTGCCCAACCTGATCTGGGCCGGGCTGCAGCACAAGCTGGGCTTCACGCCCCGCGCACCCTACAGCCTGAGCGACATGGCACTGGACGCCATTGGCGTGCTCGATGCGCTGGGCATTGCGCGCGCGCACGTGGTGGGCGTGAGCATGGGCGGCATGATCGCGCAGCGCGTGGCGCTGGCCGCGCCCGGGCGGGTGCAAAGCCTGACCAGCATCATGAGCTCCAGCGGCGCGCGCGGCCTGCCCAACCCCGAGCCGAGCGTCATCAAGGCGCTGCTCAGCCGCCCGGCCAGCAGCGCCCCGGCCGACGTGGTGGACCATTACGTGCGCCTGTTCACCGCCATTGGCAGCCCCGACTTCACCGTGCCCGAAGCCGACATGCGCGAGCGCATCCTGGCCGGGGTGGAGCGCAGCTTCCGGCCGGTGGGCACGCTGCGGCAAATGCTGGCGGTGGTGGCCGACACCGGGCGCGCCGACGAGTTGCCCCGCATCACCTGCCCCACGCTGGTGCTGCACGGCCGGTCTGACCCGCTGGTGCCCTACGCCTGCGGCGAAGACACGGCGCGGCGCATCCCCGGCGCCAAAATGGTCGGCATCGACGGCATGGGCCACGACCTGCCGCCCGGCGTGGTGGCGCACATCATGGTCCACCTGCTGGCCCACTTGCAGGCGCAGGCGGCGGACCAGGCATGAGCGCCGCGCCGGGCCGTTCCCAGGCAAGCTCGCACCGAAGCCCGCAGGGCGAAGGTACTCCAGCGAACACGCCCGCGCAGTCGCCGCTGGGCAAACCCGCGCCCTATGCCGACCAGTACGACGCCGCGCTGCTGTTCCCGATCCCGCGCTCGGCCAAGCGGCTGGAGATCGGTGTGCCCGGCGCCCCGCCGTTCTTCGGGGCCGACCTGTGGACGGCGTTCGAGCTCTCGTGGCTCAATTTGCGCGGCAAACCGCAGCTGGCCATCGCACACATCACCGTGCCCTGCGAGAGCACGCACATCATTGAGAGCAAATCGTTCAAGCTCTACCTCAACAGCTTCAACAACACGCCATTCGCCACGGCCGACGCGGTGCGCGACACCCTGCGTGCCGACCTCAGCGCCGCGGTGTGGCAGGGCGGCCCGGTTCAGAGCGCGGTGGGCGTCAAGCTGCTGGGCCCCGAACTGTTTGACCGCGAACCGGTGCACGAACTCGATGGCCTGAACCTCGACCGGCTCGACATCGAATGCAGCCGCTACACCCCCGCGCCCGAACTGCTGCGCACGGCGATGGGCGAGCCCCCGGTGAGCGAGGTGCTGGTCAGCCGCCTGCTCAAGAGCAACTGCCTGGTCACCGGCCAGCCCGACTGGGGCAGCGTGCAGATTGCCTACAGCGGCGCGCCGATCGACCAGGAAGGGCTGCTGCAATATCTGGTGAGCTTTCGCAACCACAACGAGTTTCACGAGCAGTGCGTGGAGCGCATCTTCATGGACCTGTGGACGCGCTGCCGACCCGTCAAGCTCACGGTGTACGCGCGCTACACGCGGCGCGGCGGGCTCGATATCAACCCGTTCCGCACCAGCCACCCGCAGACCCTGCCGCCCAATGTGCGCATGGCGCGGCAGTGATTCCGGGTCATTCAATGCTACTTTAAAAGTAGCAAAGTATTGCCATATGAAGGGGGCTAACGGTCGATTTCATTGAAAAAATGCAGATCAGACAGTGATGTGAACGCGCCAGCGCGCTTTTCCTTCATCGCGGCCACCGCCTCGCGCACGTTTGCGTTGCTCCAGATCGCGCCCTGCACCCAGCCCATCTGCCGCAGACCGTCTTCCACCGTGTGGTCGCGCGTGTAGTGGATCACCTGCTTGGTGCCCCAGATCGCCACCGGCGGCTTGGCGGCGATCTCGCGGGCGCACTGCATCGCGGCGGCCAGCGCGGCTTCGGGCGTGTCCAGCACCTCGTTGACCAGCCCATAGGCCAGCGCCTTTTGCGCGCTCATGCGGCGCCCGGTGTAGGCGTATTCCTTGACCACCGCCTCGGGGATCAGTTTGGGCAGACGCTGCAGCGTGCCCACGTCGGCCACCATGCCGATGTTGATCTCCTGGATGCAGAAGAACGCGTCGGCCGTGGCGTAGCGGATGCAGCACGCCGTGACCATGTCCACCGCGCCGCCAATGCAGCCGCCCTGGATGGCCACGACCACCGGAATGCGCAGCGTCTCCAGCCGCGTGAACGTGGCCTGCAGGTTGCCCAGCGTGTCAAAAATCGCGGCCCGGCCCTCGGGGCTTTGATCGTCCATGGCGATGGCGCCACCAAACACCTCGAGCGCCATGCCCGCGCTGAAATGCTTGCCCGTGGACGACATCACCAGCACCCGCGCCTCGCCGCTGCGGTGCAGCTGCGCCAGCACCGCGTCCAGCTCACGCCAGAACGTCGGGTGCAGGGTGTTCATCGCCTCGGGGCGGTTCAGCACCAGGTGGGCAATGTGGTCGGAAACGGTGAGGGTGAAGCAGGTGAGGGGGTGGGTCAGGGGGTTCATGGGGGCACTGTAAACGGGTTCCGGTTGGGCGCGGTGTCGCGCACAATAACGCGCAGTGGGAATTCCAGCTTTTACCGGAGTTGAACGATGCACATCGACGGCGCCTGCCATTGCGGAAAAATCAGCTTCACGGCGGTGATCGACCCGGCGCGGGTCATGGTGTGCCACTGCGTCGATTGCCAGGTGCTTTCGGGGGCGCCGTTTCGCGCGGTGGTGGCCGCCGCCATGGACACGCTGGTGCTGCGCGGGGACCCCAGGCGCTACGTCAAGGTGGCCCAGAGCGGCAACCCGCGCGCGCAGGTGTTTTGCCCCGATTGCGCCACACCACTGTTTGCCACGGCCCCCGAGAACGCGACCCAGGTCGTCATCCGGCTGGGCTGCGTGACACAACGGGCCGAACTGGCCCCCTCAGTGCAGATCTGGCAGCAGTCGGCCATGCCCTGGCTCGATGCACTGCACCAAGTGCCGGGCTCGCCGGACCAAGCCGCGTTTTTGCCGGCGCCAATGCCCGCCAAGGGCTAGGTTAGGGCATCGCGGCCCGAAATTCCCTTTGCGCGGAAATCCATGAGGGTCCCGATGGGGGCGTAAGAATCCGGCGCAGGCGGATCGGGGACATCCGAAAATTTCGGGCAAAAAAAACCAGCCACCAGGGCTGGTTTTTGTACGGATTTTGGTGCCTGGGTTTCCTGCACAAGTTGTTGGATCGGTAAATCTGTTTCGCAAAACCGCCATTTTCCTTGGGTTAAGCTTCTCCGCTTGTGCCGCACGGCACCAGGGCAAACCACAAGAATTCCATGGCTATCAAGAAATCAGACCTCTATTCCTCCCTCTGGGCCTCTTGCAACGAGTTGCGCGGCGGCATGGATGCCAGCCAGTACAAAGACTATGTGCTGTTTCTGCTGTTCATCAAATACATCAGCGACAAATACGGCAACAGCGACGACTTTGCCCCGCCGGTCACCATCCCCCCGGGGGCCAGCTTCACGGACATGATCGCCCTCAAGGGCAAGAGCGACATTGGCGACAAGATCAACACCCAGATCATCCAAGCCCTGATTGACGCTAACACCCGCCTGGCCCGCAGCGACTTTCCCAACTTCAACGACCCCGAAAAGCTGGGCGAAGGCCCGGCGCTGGTGGAGCGGCTGAGCAACCTGATTGGCATCTTTCAAAACCCGGTGCTCGACTTTTCGCAAAACCGTGCGGAGCATGACGATATTCTGGGCGATGCCTACGAGTTCTTGATGCGCCACTTTGCCAGCGAGAGCGGCAAGAGCAAGGGCCAGTTCTACACCCCGTCGGAGGTCAGCCGCATCATTGCCAAAGTGATTGGCATTGCGCCGGGCAACACCGTGGCATCCACCACCGCCTACGACCCCACCTGCGGCTCCGGCTCGCTCTTACTGAAGGTGGCAGCCGAGGCAGGCAAACACATTACGCTGGAAGGGCAAGAGAAAGACGTGACCACGGCGGGCTTGGCGCGCATGAACATGATCTTGCACGACTTCCCCACCGCCAACATACTGTCGGGCAATACGCTGGACTCGCCCAAGTTTAAAGACGGCGAACAACTGCGCACCTATGACTATGTGGTCGCCAATCCACCGTTTTCTGACAAAAGCTGGAGCACCGGCCTGACGCCCGCCGCAGACCCCTACCAGCGCTTCGCCTGGGGCGTGCCACCCACCAAACAGGGCGACTACGCCTACCTGCTGCACATCATCCGCAGCATGAAAAGCGGCAGCGGCAAGGCCGCCTGCATCTTGCCCCACGGCGTGCTGTTTCGCGGCAATGCCGAGGCAGTGATTCGTGAGCAACTGGTGCGCTCGGGCATTCTCAAAGGCATCATCGGCCTGCCTGCCAACCTGTTTTATGGCACGGGCATTCCGGCCTGCATCCTGGTGCTGGACAAAGAAAACGCCAACGCCCGCGCTGGCATCTTCATGGTCGATGCGTCCAAAGCTTTCATCAAAGACGGCAACAAAAACCGCCTGCGCGAGCAAGACATCCACAAAATTGTGGACACCTTCACCCGCCAGATGGAGGCCGACCCGAAGTACGCCCGCATGGTGCCGCGCAGCGAGATTGCCGACCCCAAGAACGACTACAACCTCAACCTGCCGCGCTACATCGACAGCACCGCCCCCGAAGACCTGCAAGACATTGACGGCCACCTGCGCGGTGGCATCCCCACGCGCGACCTGGACGCCCCCGACAACGCCCTGGCCGCCTACTGGCAGGTGCTGCCCGGTGTGCGCGCCGCCCTTTTCTCCCCTCGCCCTCTGGGAGAGGGGCTGGGGGTGAGGGAACGACCCGGCTACACTTATCTGCGCCTGCCCATCGCCGAAGTCAAGCCAGCCATCTTTGGCCATGCCGAATTCACCGCCTTCAACCAGGCCGCCACCCAACGCTTTGCACAGTGGCGCACTGCCGCCACCCAGCAGTTCACCGCCTTCGGCAAGGGCGGCCACCCCAAGGCGCTGATTGAGGCCACGGCCGAGGCCCTGCTCACCACCTTCAAGCCTGCCAAACTGCACGACGCCTACGACATCTACCAGCACCTGATGGACTACTGGGCCAGCGTGCTGCAAGACGACACCTACCTGATCGCCGCTGACGGCTGGGTGCAAGGCGCGCAACCGCGTGAAGTGAAACAGGTCAAAGACAAAAACAACAAACTCGTCTGGCCCGAGCCGCACGACTACCTGAAGGGCAAACGCCGCTTCAAGTCCGACCTGGTGCCCGCCAGCATCTTGGTTGCCAAATACTTCGCCCCCGAGCGCGCCGCCATTGACGCGCTGGACAACCTGCTGGCCACGCTGGAGCAGCAACTCGACGAAATGCTGGAAGAACACAGCGGTGAGGACGGCCTGCTGGCCGAGGTGATTGAGGGCGAAGGCGACAAACAGAAGATCAGCGCCAAAGCCGTCAAGGCCCGGCTCAAAGATGTAGCCAAAGACGCAGACTACGCCGACGAGCGCAAAGTGCTCACCGCCTATGCCGCTGTGCTGGACCAGCAAGCCGCCGCCAAAACCAAGCTCAAAGCTGCACAAGAGGCGCTGGACGCAAAGATCGACGCCAAATACCCCAAGCTCACCGAGGCAGACATCAAAACCCTGGTGGTGGACGACAAGTGGATGGCGCACCTGTCCAGCGCCGTGCAGGGCGAGCTGGACCGCGTGTCGCAAACCCTCACCGGACGCATCCGCGAGCTGGCCGAACGCTACGCCACCCCGCTGCCAAAGCTCACCGACGAGGTGGCCACACTCGCCGCCCGGGTGGACGAACACCTCAAACGCATGGGGGCGGTATGGAACTGAGCACCGACAAGGGTTACCTCGACCTGCTCCAAAACATATCCGACACCGACACCCAGGGCCGTATCAGGGCGGTGCAGGCGGTCAACAGCCACATCACGCAAACCTATTGGCAGGTGGGGCGGCAATACCGCGTCACCCTGTGTGTACCGAGCTTGTAAACTGAAACAACTTTTCACCCTTGGATAGAAATTGATGAAACCCTCTGAAGCACTGGCATTGCACCGTTCTGCAATTCGATCAGTCGTCGAAAGGAATGACGCCTGCAACCCGCGCGTGTTTGGGTCCGTCCTGCATGGCGACGATACGGAAAATAGTGATCTCGATCTCCTGGTCGATCCCATTGATGATCGGACATCCCTTGTCAGCTTGGTCAGAATCAAGCGTGAGATCGAACAAATTCTCGGCATCAAGGCCGACATACAAACACCCATGTCGCTTCATGAGCGATTTCGGGCGACCATATTGCGTGAGGCAATCCCGGTATGAACAAAGTTCACCAAAAGGTGTCTGGCCGTGTGGAGCACATGCTGGAAGCCGCCCAAAACGCAAGAGCAGACATTGGTGAGCTTGGCAAAGAACAGTTTTTGACCGATGGCAAAACACAACGCGCCGTCATTGAAAGCATTGTTGTCATTGGTGAGGCCGCCAACAAGATCATGGGAATAGACCCCACCATCGCGCAAAGCCACCCCCATCTTTGGCAGCAATTGCGTGATGCCTACGATATGAGAATTGTGCTAACGCACGAGTATTTTCGGGTGGATCCGCTGATCGTCTGGAACACGGTTCAAAACGCATTGCCTGGAATCGAAAAATTGCTGGTCGAGTTTGCCGCAGAGTATGCAGACAAATAGAACCTTGCTCCAAGGTTCAGCGCGACTTGATGGCGCTACTATTTTGATAGCTGCTTTGGCACGTTCTACGAGGGCTAGAGACCGATTTGGCATAAATTTTGGCTGGCAATGGTCATTTGATCGGTCTTTGGCGGCTGCGTTGCGGGTGAGTTCGGTATGAGCGCGGGATTGCGGGCTGGGTACAAACAGACGGAGGTGGGGGTGATTCCGGAGGATTGGGAAACAAAAACGCTTGGGGAGGTAGGCGAAGCGTTGATTGGCCTGACATACAAGCCTGAGGATGTCCGCAGATATGGAACGCTTGTACTCAGGTCGTCGAATATTCAGGAAGGCGTACTGTGCTTTGATGACAACGTGTTCGTTGAAAAAGAAATCAACGAACGGATCATGGTGCGCCCAGGCGACATTTTGATTTGCGTCCGAAACGGCAGCCGAAACCTCATTGGTAAGACCGCGTTGCTGGACGAACGCACCGTTGGCATGACGTTTGGTGCTTTCATGGCTGTCTTTCGCAGTCCAGTCGGGAGGTTCATCAATTACCTCTTTCAGTCCGACATTCTGAAACGGCAGATCAATGAGCACCTCGGTGCCACGATCAACCAAATAACAAACGGGAGCATCAACTCCTTTCAGATTCCGCTGCCGCCTACCGAGTCCGAACAACGCGCCATCGCCGCAGCCTTGAGTGATGTGGATGCGCTGCTGGGCGGACTGGATAGGCTCATCGCCAAGAAGCAGGGCCTCAAAGTAGCCGCCATGCAGCAACTCCTCACCGGCCAAACCCGCCTCCCCGGATTCAGTGGGGAGTGGGAGGTGAAGCGGTTGGGGGATTTGGGCTCGATTTATGGCGGATTGACCGGCAAGACAAAGGCTGACTTTGGCGAAGGCGCGGCGCAATACATCACTTTCATGAACGTCATGTCGAACGTGGTGATTGACTGCGAAATATTTGATCGCGTAAGGGTGTCTCCCGCCGAGACCCAGAATCGCGCAAAGAAAGGCGACCTATTCTTCAATGGTTCATCAGAGACGCCTGAAGAAGTCGCGATGTGTGCAGTCCTACTCGAAGATGTGCAGGACGTTTACTTGAACAGTTTCTGTTTTGGCTTCCGGTTCCGAGAAGACGTAGCAGCGGACGGTGTTTTCTTTGCCTACTATTTGAGAAGCAAGGAAGGCCGCGAATTGATGAAGTCCCTTGCACAAGGTTCGACGCGCTACAACCTGTCCAAGGTTGCGCTGCTAAATTCATCGCTCCGGTTGCCCGCGCACTCCGAACAAACCGCCACCGCCGCAGTCCTCTCCGACATGGACACCGAACTCGCCGCCCTGCAAGCGCGCCGCAGCAAAACCCAGGCCCTCAAGCAGGCCATGATGCAGGAGCTGCTGACCGGCAGAATCCGGCTGGTACCCACTTCAAGTTGAAAAAAACATGGACGCTCGAATAATTTTCCCCAATGGGCACTACCCGGGCAACCTTTTGTGGAATAAGACAGAAGCGCTAGAGAGGGAGACCGCCATTGCAGATTCATTGTCCCTGATTCGGTTAAAGAACTATTGGGCAAGTGCATACCCAGAAGGTGATGGCGTAACCTTCACCGATGAAAATAAGCGCAGTGATGCCGACGTACTGAAGGACTTCACTAACTGCTTTCAGTGGCTTGACATTGCGGTTGGGCAGACTAAGAACGCAAATTTTGAACTTGCTGACTTAGAGGGCGATGCAGAAATGCAGTGCACGGTCATCGTTCCTTTGTCAAAGCTTAAGATTGAAGAGACATTCTCAATCGGTGATTTTCGGTTCGTTTGCAATAAGGAATTCGACTCCGAACCGCATGAACGTCTTGGCGATTTCGATTGTGAGTACGTAGAGTTTAAAACTCAAATGCTTTATAAGGACCTTCTTCGGGCCAACTCATCTTTAGATCACAACAACTACGTCATCAATAAATGTCTTGCGATGGCCGAAAGTGCGATGGATTTGGTTCGGTATCAGTTCTCTTCTTTCTTAAAGCCGCATTTCACCCCCAATCCCGCTGGGCAGCTTGTTGACGGCTTTTATGCGATTGAGATAATTCCTGAAGAGCGGACACATATCAAGCCTATTTCATTGAGTGGAATAAGCAAACCTATTTCGGTATCAAACAACTGGCTTGGACCAGAAATTGAAGAGCCGGTGAATCGCGGAATTGGTTATTTGGTGGAGATTCTCAAGGGGCGAAGCGATCAGCTTGCTTTAGGAGTCAAATCTGCGCTCAGAGCATCTCGACAGTCTTTTTATGCGCTGGGGGATGAATCCAAATTTCTCAACCTTGTGTTCGCGTTAGATGGTCTAGTTGCTCCTGGAAAATGGACGGGGTGGGAGCACCGCACCTACATTGCAGCTCTTTTGTCTAGCGGAAGCAAATCAGCCTTCAAATCCAAACTGATGCGTTATGACGAGCTATACGAAATACGCAACCGACTCGTACATGGCGGTGCAGATTTCTACGAGATTGATTGCAATCCTGCCCAAGCTTGCCAAGACATTTATTGGTACATCTGCGAGTTAGTGACACTGATTGAATCAAATGACTTTCAAATCACAACGGACCTACACCTTCACGCAAGAAACTTGCTTAGCCAACAAGGCTTCAAAGTTGTCTACACGGAAGTCATCAATGATGTTAGCGCTCGGCGGAGCCGTAAACCGAAGATTCCGTCATGGGTGCTGTGAATGCGAACCACATGCGCGCAGGACCTTACTCCATGAAAGAAAACCAAAACACCGAGTGGAAAGAGTCCTGGCGCGACGACTACCTGCGCTGGGTGTGCGGCTTTGCCAATGCCGAGGGCGGCACGTTGGTGATCGGACGCAACGACCAGGGCCAGGCCGTGGGTGTGGCCAACGCGGCCCGGCTGCTGGAAGAAATACCCAACAAGGTGCGCGATGTGCTGGGCATCATGGTGGACGTGAATTTGCTGGTAGAGGGCGGCAAAGAACTGCTGGAGATTCGGGTGGAGCCCTACCCCAACCCCATCAGCTACAAGGGCGAATACCACTTTCGCAGTGGCAGCACCAAGCAAGAGCTGAAAGGTGCGGCACTGTCGCACTTTTTACTGAAAAAGCAGGGGCTGCACTGGGACGGTGTGGCGCTGCCCGGCCTGAAGGTGGCCGACCTGGACGCGGGTGCCTTGGCCTTGTTTCGCCAGCAGGCCGTGCGCAGCCAGCGGCTGCCAGAGGTAACTCTGCAAGAGCCTGATGCCGCGCTGCTGGAGCGCCTGCACTTGTTGGAAGATGGTGTGTGCAAACGTGCCACGGCGCTGCTGTTTCATGCTGATCCCGGGCGCTGGTTTACCGGCGCGTTTGTGAAGATTGGCTTTTTTGAGACCGATGCCGATTTGCTCCACCAGGATGAGGTGAACGGGCCGCTGCTGGTGCAGGTGAACAAGACCGTCGAGGTGCTGCAAGCCAAATACATGAAGGCTTTGATCAGCTACGACGGTTTGCAGCGTGTGGAAACCTGGCCCGTGCCCCTGCCCGCACTGCGCGAGGCGGTGCTCAATGCCGTGGTGCACAAGGACTACACCAGTGGCGCGCCGATCCAGATCAGCGTGTATGCCGACAAGCTGATGATCTGGAACTCGGGCCGTTTGTCCCCCGAATGGACGGTGGAGCGTTTGCTGGGCAAGCATGCGTCGGCGCCGTTTAACCCGGACGTGGCGAATGCATTTTTCCGGGGTGGGCAGATTGAGTCTTGGGGGCGCGGCATTGAGCGCATGGTGCAAGCCTGCCTGGATGCGGGATTGCAGGCGCCGGTTTTGCAACTGCAGGACGGAGGGGTGTGGGTGACGTTTGCGTTTGCGCCCGCCAAACCCCTGGGGAGGGGTGAAAAGTGGGGTGAAAAGTGGGGTGAAAAGTGGGGTGAAAAGTGGGGTGAAAAGTGGGGTGAAAAAGCCACCGCCACCCGACTGGCACTCATGCAAGCGATGCGCCGCAACCCGCAAATCAGCACCGTGGCACTGGCGGCTGAAGTGGGCATGGCATCGACCAGCGGTGTAGAAAAGCACTTAAAAGCCCTGCGCGAAGCCGGATGCATCCGCCGTGTAGGCCCGGCCAAAGGCGGCACCTGGGATGTGATGGAAGAAATTTTATGACCGAACAAGCCCGCTCTGAGCGCAAGACGCAAAACCGCGTTATCGACCTGTTCACCAGTCAGACGCGGCCCGACGGCCTGGGCTATCGTTACCTGGGCGACTGGAGCAAGCGCCCGGACGCCACCATAAGCAACCGCCCCATCGAGGCCGCTCTGCTGCGCGACAACCTTACCGCCCGTGGCTATTCCCTCACCCACATATCGGCTGCGCTGCACAAGCTGGAGGCTGCCGCCGACACCACCGGCATCACGCTGTACCAAGCCAACCTGCGCACCTACCAATGCCTGCGCTACGGTGTGGACGTGCAAGTCGCTGCGGGCCAGGCGCATGACAAGGTGCACCTGATTGACTGGGAAAACCCGCAAAGGAACGACTTTGCCCTGGCCGAAGAGGTCACGCTCAAAGGTGGCTACGAGCGCCGCCCGGACGTTGTGCTCTACATCAATGGCATCGCCATGGTGGTGATGGAGCTCAAACGCAGCTCGGTGGAGCTGGCAGACGGCGTGCGCCAGCTCATCACCAACCAGGAAGAGATTTTTAACAAGGGCTTTTTCAGCACCGTCCAGTTGGTTCTGGCGGGTAACGACTCGCAGGGCTTGCGCATGGGCACCACTGGCACGCCCGAGCAGTTTTTTGTGGAGTGGAAGGACGAAATGCCGCTTGCGGCTGGCACAACCCCCGCCGCCGGGGCGCTGCTGGACCGGCCACTGGCGCTGCTCTGCGACAAAGCCCGGTTGCTGGACTTGGTGCGCAACTTCATCATCTTCGACGGTGGGCAAAAGAAGGTGCCACGCCCGCACCAGTATGCAGGGGTGAAGGCAGCGCAAGAGCGCATTGCCAAGCGTGAGGGCGGTGTGATCTGGCACACCCAGGGCAGTGGCAAGAGCATTTTGATGGTGCTGCTTGCCAAGTGGCTGCTGGAGCACGACCCTGAGGCGCGCATCTTGGTGGTGACCGACCGCGACGAGCTGGACAAGCAAATTACGGGGGTGATGCGCAATGCGGGTGTGATTGGTGCGGGTTCGTCTTCTCCGCGCATTACCTCGCGGGCAGAGTTTGTGGAAAAGCTGGGTTCCACCACCACGCGGCTGATGTGCGCGCTGCTGCACAAGATTGACCCCTCTGACCTGAACGGCCCGCCGCCCAAGGTGCACGGCCGTATGGTTGTGTTTGTGGACGAATGCCACCGTAGCCAGGGCGGCGACATGAACAGGCAGATGAAACGCTGGCTGGAAGGGGCCCTCTTCATCGGCTTTACCGGCACGCCGCTGCTGCGCAAAGACAAGAAGATGACACGCGATGTGTTTGGCACCTACATCCACACCTACAAGTTTCACCAGGCGGTGGCCGACAAAGTAGTGCTGGACTTGAAATACGAGGCGCGTGACGTGCCGCAACGCCTTACCTCTCAAACCGCCGTGGACCAGTGGTTTGAAACCCGCACCAAGGGCCTGAACAACTTCCAGAAAGCCCTGGTGCGCAAGCGCTGGGCGACGATGGAAGAGCTGATGAGCTCTGAGGAGCGAAAGGCCCGTATTGCGGCCAGCATCATTCACGATTTTGGCGTGCTGCCACGGCTGAACAACAACCGTGGCACGGCGATTTTGGTGGCGGCCAGCATTTATGACGCCTGCCATTACTTTCGGCTGTTTCAGGCCAAGACGTTTGGCCAATATTGCGGGATCATCACTTCGTTTGAGCCCAGCCCCGGCGCGATTGTGCTGGAGCCGCCGGACAGTGACGAACGATACAAGTTCGACACCTATACGCAGTTTGTGCTTAAGGGTTTTGCCACCACCGAGAAGTACGAAACCGAGATGAAGCGCCGCTTCATTGAAGAGCCGGCCAACCTGAAGCTGCTGATCGTGGTGAGCAAGCTGCTGACCGGCTTTGACGCGCCAAGCTGCACCTACATCTACCTGGACAACCAACTGCGCGACCACAACCTGTTTCAGGCGATTTGCCGCACCAATCGGCTGGACGGTGACGACAAGGACTATGGCCACATTGTTGACTTCAAGGAACTGTTTGGCGACGTGCAGCAGGCCATTGCCGTGTACAGCTCTGACGAGCTCGACATTGATGAGGGCAACGGTGGCGAGAACAACGTGCACCTGAAAGACTGGCTCACCGAGGGCAAGAAGCAACTGGACGGCGCGCGCCAGGCCATCGGCTATCTGTGTGAACCGGTGCCACAGCCGCGTGAGGTGGAGCAGTACCTGCATTACTTCTGTGGTGATGCCGCCAACCCCAACGCTTTGACCGAGACCGAGGCGCTGCGGGTGTCGTTTTACAAAGCGGTGGCCATCTTTGCCCGTAGCTACGCGGACATTGCTCAGGACATGGCCAAGGCAGGGTACAGCGATGCCGAGGCGGCTGCGATCAAAAAAGAGGTGGAGTGGTACGCCGAGATTCGCTCTGCCGTCAAGAAGCATTCAGGTGAAGAGCTGGACATCAAGCCCTTTGAGGCCGACATGCGCCACCTGATCAACACCTACATCCAGGCCGACGCGGCGACCGAGCTGGGTGCTTTAGGTGAAATGTCGCTGACCGAGCTGATCATCAAGACCGGCATACACGATGCGATTGCCAAAAAGCTCAACGAGAAGGGTCAGCTTTCCAAGAACGCCATCGCCGAGGGCATCATCAACAACGTGCGCAAGACCATCATCCGGGATCAATTGACCGACCCGAGGTTCTACGCCCAGATGTCCAAGCTGCTGGATGACCTGATCGCGCAGAGCCGCACCGACACGGCAGCGTATGAGGAATTTCTGCGCAAAGCCGAGGAGTTGGTGAAGCGGCTGGCGGCCAAGCAGCCCGAAGACGGTATTCCGGCGGAGTTGCATGGCAGGCGTGAGG
Source organism: Betaproteobacteria bacterium HGW-Betaproteobacteria-3 (assembly GCA_002842205.1). Taxonomy (GTDB): domain Bacteria; phylum Pseudomonadota; class Gammaproteobacteria; order Burkholderiales; family Burkholderiaceae_C; genus PHCI01. Next base: position 166,393 of record PHCI01000003.1, read on the forward strand.
CGACGGTGATTTACAACAACCTGGAAACCATTCTTGCCGGGCCACCCGCTGCGGACGTGCTACAGGAAGGCCAGGCTGGATATGGCAATGTGCGCGCACTGCTGGCGTTGGAAATTGACCACGCCATGCGTACGCGAGCGCCCGCCGACTGGAAGGGTGACGAAACCAAGGAGCGGGTGGTGCAAAACTTCTTGTTCCCGCTGTTGAAGAGGAACCGCGCGGCTACGTTGGCCGTGTTTGAACTCGTCAAGAACCAGCCGGGCTACTGATGGTGGAGACGATTCAGCTTGGTGAAATCTGCATCGCCGTTACGCGCAAGGCGGTGAAAAATGTGCATCTGTCTGTTCATCCGCCGCTGGGCCATGTGACCCTGGTGGCACCTACCGCAACCCGGTTGGAAGTGGCCCGCGCCTACGCTATCTCCAAGCTGGGATGGATCCGTGATCAGCAAACCAAACTGCTGACCCAGTCGCGCGAGACACCGCGCCAGTTTGTGGAGCGGGAGACACACATGCTTTGGGGGCGGCGCTATTTGCTGTCCGTGGTTGAAAAGGAAGCCAAGCCCACTGTGACGCGCGACCACCGACGCATCACCCTCACCGTGCGCTCCGGCAGCACGGTGGCGAAGCGCGAAGAAGTGATGGATGAATGGCACCGTGCCCTGCTGCATCAAACCGTGCCTGCCTTGATCGAGAAATGGGAGAGCAGGCTGGGCGTGAAGGTCTCCGGCTACTTCCTCCAGCGCATGAAAACCAAATGGGGTGGCTGCAACCATCGCGCCGGAAACATTCGCCTCAATACTGAGTTGGCGAAGAAACCCAAGGATTTGCTTGAGTATGTTGTGCTGCACGAAATGGTGCATTTGATCGAGCCCACGCACAGCGAGCGCTTTGTGGCGTTGTTGGCGCAGCACTATCCGACTTGGCGGGAAGCGCGGGCGGAATTGAATGAGTTGCCGCTCACAGCGCAGGCTTGGGGGCAAAGTGAACGCTCCGATGGATGAGTATTGCGCGCTGCACCCGCGTGGTCATGCCGTGTGTGGCAATTGCGGAGCACGCCCGCTAGGGCCACTCGGTTCGCTTTTACACAACGCCGAATTGGCCTCAGTGCCCGCCAGTCGATGGCGTCGCGTTTTGCGTCTGGTACTAGCCCGGTGCTAGTCAAAAAAATCCGCTACGGTTTAGGTAACGGACTTTCCTTGATTTCATTTGGTGCCGGAGAGATGAATCGAACACCCGACCTTCTCATTACGAATGAGCTGCTCTACCGACTGAGCTACACCGGCTAAGCCTTCGATTATAGCGGGTGGTAGCTGGTGACGCGCTCGACCTCGTTTTTCGAGCCGAGGATGACGCTGACGCGCTCGTGCAGTTTTTCGGGCTGGATGTCCAGGATGCGCTGGCGGCCGTTGGTGGCGGCGCCGCCGGCCTGTTCGACCAGCCAGCCCATGGGGTTGGCCTCGTACATCAGGCGCAGCTTGCCGGGTTTGTTGGGCTCACGTTTGTCCCAGGGGTACATGAAGATGCCGCCACGCGTGAGGATGCGGTGCACGTCGGCCACCATGCTGGCGATCCAGCGCATGTTGAAATCCTTGCCGCGCGGGCCGTCCTTGCCGGCCAGGCATTCGTCGATGTAGCGGCGCACGGGGGCGTCCCAGTGGCGCATGTTGCTCATGTTGATGGCGAATTCCTGCGTGTCGGCCGGAATGCGGACGTTTTCCTGCACCAGCACGAAGGAGCCCTGCTCGCGGTCCAGCGTGAACATGGCCACGCCGTCGCCCACGGTCAGCACCAGCGTGGTCTGGGGGCCGTAAATGCAGTAGCCCGCGGCCACTTGCCGATTGCCCGGTTGCAGGAAGTCGGCCTCGTCCACACCGCGGTCGTCTTCGGGCATGCGCAGCACGCTGAAGATGGTGCCGATGCTGACGTTCACGTCGATGTTGCTGGAGCCGTCCAGCGGATCAAACAGCAGCAGGTACTCGCCCTGCGGGTAGCGGTTGGGCACCACGTAGATGCCGTCCATTTCTTCGGACGCCATGCCGGCCAGGTGCCCACCCCATTCGTTGGCTTCGATCAGCACCTCGTTGGCGATGATGTCGAGCTTCTTCTGCATTTCGCCCTGCACGTTCTCGGTTTCGGCGGTGCCCAGAACGCCGCCCAGCGCGCCCTTGTTGACGGCCTGGCTGATGCTCTTGCAGGCACGGGCCACCACTTCCAGCAGCAGACGCAGCTGCGCGGGAATGTGGCCTTCGACGCGCTGCTTTTCGACCAGATAACGGGTCAGGGAGATTTTTTGCGACATATTCATCCTTCAGTCAACAAGGCCGCCGCGCCGGGCCGCCCCAAGCCAGGCCAGCCCCCTCGGGGGGCAGCGAACCACACGAAGTGGGGAGCGTGGGGGCCGCAGAGGCCGCCGCGCCGGGCCGCTCCCAAGCAAGCCCAGCCCCCCCGGGGGGCAGCGACCACACGCAGTGAGGGAGCGTGGGGGCCATCGGCCGCCGCGCCGGGCCGCCCCAAGCAAGCTCAGCCTCCGAGGGGGCTGCGACCACACGCTGTGAGGAAGCGTGGGGGCCACGAGCGCCGCGCCGGGCCGCTCCCAAGCAAGCTCAGCCCCCCCGGGGGGCAGCGACCACACGCAGTGAGGGAGCGTGGGGGCCATATCAATCCGCCAGCGCGCGCGAAACCACTTCGCGCACGTCGTTGCTCAGGTCGGGCTTGGCGGCGACGCGGGCGATGGCTTCGCGGGCGGCGCTGCGGTAGGGTTCGGCCAGTTTGCGCCAGCGGTCCAGCGCGCGCGCCAGCCGGGCCGCCACCTGGGGGTTGATGGCGTCGAGTTCGATCACGCGTTCGCTCCAGAACACATAACCGGCGGCGTCGGCGCGGTGGAAGGCGCCGGGGTTGGCGCTGCAGTAGCTGAAGATCACGCTGCGGGCGCGGTTGGGATTGCGCAGGTTGAAGTCGGGGTGCTTCATGAGCTGGCGCACGGCGGGCAGCACCTGGCCGCCGCGGTCGGGCGCGCCGGCCTGCAGTGCAAACCATTTGTCCAGCACCAGGGCTTCGTCCTTGAACAGCGCGTGAAAACGCTGCAGCGCCGGGGCGGCCAGCGCGTGCCCACTGCTGACCAGGGCGTTGAGGGCGTTGAAGCGGTCGGTCATGTTGCCGGCGTCCTTGAACGCCTGGTACGCCTTGCCGGGCCAGAGGTCTGCACCACCGGCCACGCCCGCGGCCAGGCACAGGTGCACCAGCGCCAGCCCTGCCAGCGCGCGGCGACCGGACGACCGGGTGTCGGGCCGGTAGGCGCCGTTCTCGCGGTGGGTCTCAAAGGCCCACTGCCAGTCGTCGGCCAGCGCCACCGCCAGTTGCAGGCGCATGGCCTCGCGCACGGCGTGCACGCGCTGCGGGTCGACCTCGGCCAGTTGCTCGGCCATGTAGGTTTCGGCCGGCAGCGTGAGCACCAGCTCCTTGAAGGCGGGGTCGAGTGCAGGGTTGCGCAGGACCGCGCGCATGGCTGCAATATAAGCATCATTCAGGGGCTTTCCCCCCGCCAATACTTGATTGTTTGCTATTGATTCAATTGCTGACCGGACGGCCAGACGTTGCCCGGCCTCCCAGCGGTTGAAGGGGTCGGTGTCATGGGCCAGCAGGTGCAGGAGTTGCTCGGCGGTGTAGGCATGGTCGAGCACCACCGGGGCGCTGAAGTCGCGCAGGATCGAGGGCACGGGCTCGGCCGGCACGTTGATGAACACCAGGGTTTCGGTGGCCTCGGCCAGCACAAAGGTGCGGGCGCCGCCCTCGGCGTGTTGCCAGTGCGCCAGTTGCAGCGGGGTCTCGGTGCCGTCGGGCCCGATGAGGGCCAGGGCCACCGGGATGACGAAGGGCGCCTTGGCGGGCTGCCCGGGCGTGGGGTCGCAGCTTTGCGACAGCGTGAGGGTGTAGGTGTGTTGGGCTGCGTCGTACACGCCGCGGGCGGCCACGCGCGGTGTGCCGGCCTGGCTGTACCAGCGTTTGAACGGCACCAGGCGGCGGGCCAGTTCAGAGGCGGGGTTGGCGTCGGCGATGGCCTGGGCAAAGTCGTCGCAGGTCACGGCCTGGCCGTCGTGGCGGGCAAAGTACAGCGTCATGCCGCGGGCAAAGCCTTCGCGGCCCTGCGGGTCGTCCGGGTTGGCCACCAGCGTTTGCATCATGCGGACAACTTCGGCGCCTTTTTCGTAGATGGTGACGGTGTAGAAGTTGTTGATCTCGATGTAGCTGTCGGGCCGCACCGGGTGGGCCATGGGGCCGGCGTCTTCAGGGAACTGCGCGGTGCGCAGCACGCGCACGTCTTCGATGCGCTTGACGGCGCGGGCCGACGGCCCGCCGGCCAGGTCGCGGCTGAATTCCTGGTCGCGGAACACCGTCAGGCCTTCCTTGAGGCTCAGCTGGAACCAGTCGCGGCAGGTGACGCGGTTGCCCGTCCAGTTGTGGAAGTACTCGTGGCCGACCACGCTTTCAATGTTGGCGTAGTCGGTGTCGGTGGCGGTGGCCTGGCTGGCCAGCACGTACTTGGTGTTGAAGATGTTCAGGCCCTTGTTCTCCATGGCGCCCATGTTGAAGTCGCTGGTGGCGACGATCATGAAGCGTTCCAGATCGAGCGGCAGGCTGAAGCGGGCTTCGTCCCAGGCCACGCTGGCCATGAGGGATGCCATGGCGTGGCCGGTTTTGTCGAGGTCGCCGGGGCGCACGTACACCTGCAGCAGGTGCTCGGCGCCGCTGCGCGAGCGGATGCGCTGCTCGCGCGCCACCAGCGGGCCGGCCACCAGCGCAAACAGGTAGCAGGGTTTGCGGTGCGGGTCCACCCAGCGAGCGAAGTGGCGGCCTTCGTTGCCCGCGCCTTCCAGCGGGCCGTGGGCCACCCGGTTGCCGTTGGACAGCAGCACCGGGTAGCGGGCCTGGTCGGCGCGCAGGGTCACGCTGAAGCTGGCCATCACGTCGGGGCGGTCCAGAAAGTAGGTGATGTGGCGAAAGCCCTCGGCCTCGCACTGGGTGAAGAACGAGTCGTTGCTGACGTACAGGCCCGTCAGCCGGGTGTTCTTTTCAGGGCAGCAGGTGGTGAAGATCTCGAGCGCGAAGGCCTCGGTGTCGGGCAGGTTTTCCAGCACCAGCTGGCCGCCTTCAAGCTTGAACGAGGTGCCCTGGCCGTTGACCAGCACGCGCGACAGGTTCAGCCCTTCGCCGTCCAGCCGCAGCGGCTGCGCGGGCGCGTCGGGGTTGCGCCGCAGCGTCATCTTGTTCAGGACGCGGGTTTTGGCCGGGTCCAGGTCGAAGGTGAGGTCCACCGTGTCGATCCAGTAGGCCGGGGCCGTGTAGTCTTCGCGCCGGATGACCGCGGCTTGTCCTTCACGCATGGGTGTCTCCAATGTGGCGGGGGGAGGCAAAGTGACACGCGGTGCGCGCAGCCTGGGGGTGTTTCATGTTCAGACGCCCTGCTTGAGCGAGGCTTCGATGAAGGGGTCGAGGTCGCCATCGAGCACCTTTTGCGTGGCCGAGATTTCCACCCCGGTGCGCAGGTCCTTGATGCGGCTGTTGTCGAGCACGTAGCTGCGGATCTGGTGGCCCCAGCCCACGTCGGTCTTGGTGTCTTCGAGCTTTTGCGCCGCTTCCTGGCGCTTGCGCAGCTCAAAGTCGTAGAGCTTGGAGCGCAGCCGCTGCCAGGCAATGTCGCGGTTGCCGTGCTGGCTGCGGCCGTCCTGGCACTGCACCACGATGCCCGAGGGGATGTGCGTGAGGCGCACGGCCGAGTCGGTCTTGTTGATGTGCTGGCCACCGGCGCCGCTGGCGCGGAAGGTGTCGGTGCGCACGTCGGACGGGTTGATGTCTATCTCGATCGAGTCGTCGATCTCGGGATAGACGAACACGCTGGCAAAGCTGGTGTGGCGCCCGCCGGACGAGTCGAACGGGCTCTTGCGCACCAGCCGGTGCACGCCGGTTTCGGTGCGCAGCAGGCCGAACGCGTATTCGCCCTCGACCTTGATGGTGGCGCCCTTGATGCCCGCGGTGTCGCCGGGGGATTCTTCCTCGACCGTGGCCTTGAAGCCCTTGCGTTCGGCGTAGCGCAGGTACTGGCGCAGCAGCATGCTGGCCCAGTCGCAGGCTTCGGTGCCTCCGGCGCCGGCCTGGATGTCCACAAAGGCGTTGAGCGGGTCGGCCTCCTGGCTGAACATGCGACGGAATTCGAGTTGCTCGATCTCGGCGGCCAGTTTGGCGGCTTCGGCCTCGATGGTGTGCAGGCCGGCTTCGTCGCCGTCTTCCTTGCTCATTTCATAGAGCTCGGCGTTGTCGGCCAGTTCGCGCGTCAGGTGGTCGATGGAGACCACCACGCCGTCGAGGGCTTTTTTCTCTCGGCCCAGTTCCTGGGCGCGCTTGGGGTCGTTCCAGACGCCGGGGTCTTCCAGCGAGGCGTTGACGGTTCTCAGGCGTTCGGCTTTGGCATCGTAGTCAAAGATACCCCCGTAATTCCTGGGTCCGGGCGGTGAGGTCGGTCAGGCGGTTGCCGATCTGGTTGATTTGTTCTGCTTCCATGGGATGTGTCCTGCAATGGGTGGGGCTTCGCGGGCGCACCGGGTGGGCGCGGGCGTCGGGGCCAATCGGCTATTTTAGTGGCGCCGTGATGGGCGGTCGGCCAGCCGGTCTTCCCGGGGCACAGTGTGCGCTCACGCGATGAAGGCCTCGATCAGGGCGGCCAGTTGCGCGGGCTGGTCGTGGTGCAGCATGTGGCCGGCGTCGCCGACGTGGGCGGTGCGCACATCGGGCACGGCCTGCAGGCGTTGGTGGTATTGGTCCAGCGTGTATTTGCCCTGCCACCACTTTTCGAGCTCGTTGTCGCTGGCCTCCACGGCCAGTGTGGGCGCGGTGATGCGCTGGTAGATCTCGTGCACCTCGTCCACCCGGTACAGATGGGGGTTGATGACCTTGTGCGCGGCGTCGCCCAGAATCGCCCAGCGGCCGGTGGCGTCGGGCGCCGCCCAGTGCTGCGCCAGCCAGGTGGCCTTGTCGGCCCCCAGCCGTGGGTTGGTTTTCATGAGGCGCTGCGCCACGCCGGCCGCGTCAGCGTAGGTCTTGAGCGCCATGTCGCCGCGGTGCAGCGCCTTGATTTCGTCCATCCACTTGGCAAAGCGGCCGGGCGCCTGCGCCGGGCGCGTGGCCGGCATGCCAAAGCCTTCGAGGTTGACGAGCCGGCGAATCCGCGCCGGGCGCACGCCTGCATAGAGCATGACCACGTTGCCACCCATGCTGTGGCCCACCAGATCGACCGGCGCGCCGGGGCTGTAGTGGTCGAGCAGGAAGTCCAGGTCGGCCAGGTAGTCGGCGAACCCGTAGTGGTCGGTGGCCGGTACGTAAGGGCCCGCCACGCCGCCGGGCTTGCCCGTCAGGCCGTAGCCGCGCCAGTCGGGGGCGATCACCCAGCGGTCTTGCGCCATGGCGTCCACCACAAATTGATAGGACGCGCCCACGTCCATCCAGCCGTGCACCATGACCAGTGGCGGCCGGTCTGCCGTGGGGGTGCCCCACAGGCGCACGTGATACTGCAGATGGCGGATCGGGACAAACTCGCTGCGCGAGGGGCGTTTGACTTGATACATTCGAAGCATTATTGAGGAGCCCGCGCATGCCTGTCAGTCAAGTCAACGACAACTATGCCGCGCTGCACGCCGGCTTTCACTGGCATGTGCCGGAGCATTTCAACATCGCACAGGTCTGCTGCGGGCGCTGGGCGGGGCAAGCCGATGCTTCCAAAAGAATAGCTATCCAGGTCCATTTGGCGGGGGGAGAAGCCGCTTTTTTGACCTATTTTGAGCTGCAGCAGGCGGCCAACCGCCTGTCGGGCGTGCTGCACACCCTGGGCGTGCAGCGCGGCGACCGCGTGGCCATCGTGCTGCCCCAGCGCATCGAAACCGCGGTGGCCTACATGGCGGTGCTGCAAATGGGCGCGGTGGCCATGCCCTTGTCCACCTTGTTTGGCCCCGAAGCGCTCGAATACCGGCTGCACGACAGCGAGGCGGTGGTGGCCCTGTGCGACAGCGCCGCCATCGACAGCCTGCTGGCCGTGCGCGAGAACTGCCCACTGCTGCAAGAGGTGATCGGCGTGGGCGACGCTGGCGCCCGCGCCGACCTCGATTATGAGCGCGCCCTGGCCCAGCACCCCGCGCAATACACACCCGTGCCCACGCTGGCCGACGAAGCCGCCATCCTCATCTATACCAGCGGCACCACCGGCCAGCCCAAGGGCGCGCTGATCCCGCACCGCGCCCTGATCGGCAACCTCACCGGCTTTGTCTGCAGCCAGAACTGGTTCGGGTTTGACCCGTTTCCCTCCAAAACACCCGGGGAAGCTCCCTCCCCCGCGCGGGCGAGGGCGGGGGGTGGGGGCGGGCACCAAACGGGCAACGCCCAGTCTGCCGGGGGCCAGAGCACGGCCGTGTTCTGGTCCCCGGCGGACTGGGCCTGGACCGGCGGCCTGATGGACGCACTGCTGCCCACGCTGTACTTCGGCCGCCCCATCGTGGCCTGGAACGGCCGCTTCAGCCCCGAACTGGCCTTCACGCTGATGCAGCAGCACGGCGTGACGCACAGCTTTCTGTTCCCCACCGCGCTCAAGGCCATGATGAAGGCCTACCCCACGCCACGCACCCAGTTCACGCTGCAACTGCAGGCCATCATGAGCGCGGGCGAGGCCGTGGGCGACGCGGTGTTTGCCTATTGCCAGGAGCAGCTGGGCGTGACGGTCAACGAGATGTTCGGCCAGACCGAGATCAATTACGTGGTCGGCAATTGTTCAATGAACCAAAAGGCGGACGCCGCCGCGCCGGGCCGCCCCAAGCAAGGCACGGCCCCCTCGGGGGGCAGCGCAGTACGCGAAGCGACCAGTGTGGGGGCCTTCGCGGGTTGGCCGGCCCGCCCCGGCAGCATGGGCAAGGGCTACCCGGGGCACCGTGTGGCGGTGATCGACGACGACGGCCACGAGGTGCCGGTGGGCGTGCCGGGCGACGTGGCGGTGAACCGCCTCGACGTCCACGGCCACCCCGACCCGGTGTTCTTTCTGGGCTACTGGAAGAACGCGGCCGCCACGCAGGCCAAATACACCGGCGACTGGTGCCGCACCGGCGACCTGGCCGTGCGCGACGCCGACGGTTACCTCTGGTACCAGGGCCGCGCCGACGACGTGTTCAAGGCCGCGGGCTATCGCATCGGGCCCGGCGAAATCGAGAACTGCCTGGTCAAGCACCCGGCCGTGGCCAACGCCGCCGTGGTGCCCAAGCCCGACGCGGCGCGCGGTGCGCTGGTCAAGGCCTACGTGGTGATATCTCCTGAATACATAGCAAACAATCGCCATTTGACGGGGGCTGATGGCCAATTTGATTCAAAATTTCATGAAAACCTGGTGGCAGAGCTGCAAGCCCACGTGCGCGGCAAGCTCGCGCCGTACGAATACCCCAAGGAGATCGAATTCATCGACACCCTGCCCATGACCACCACCGGCAAGGTGCAGCGGCGCGTGCTGCGGCTGCAGGAGGAAGCGCGCGCAAAAGTGGCTGGGAACGACCGGGCAAAGGGTTAACCCGAGACGTTCATCCCGTGATGCTGCCCATCAGAAACCATGATTGGCGCCGCCCCGGACCGGCCTGTACATTGCAAGCATCTGCAACCCGAGGTTAAAGGAGACAAGCATGTCGCACCGAAACGCATTCCGGGCCCTGACCCTGACGCTCATGACCGCATTTGCCGGCGCCCAGGCGGGCACAGTGGCCGTGGTGACGTCCTTTCCCAAGGAGCTCACGGAGGCCTACAAAAAAGCGTTTGAGGCGCGCAACCCCGGGATCAAGATCGAAATTCTCAACAAGAACACGACCGCCAGCATTGCCTACATCAAGGAGCTCGCTGCGGGCCAGCGCCCTGATGTGATGTGGGCTTCGGCGCCCGACGCCTTCGAGGTGCTGGCGCGTGACAAGCTGCTTCAGGCAGCGCCCGAAGTCAAGAACCCCGAGGCGCCCGCCAAGGTGGGCGCCTTCCCGCTCAACGACCCGGAGAACATGTATTACGGTCAGGCCCTGGCCGGCTATGGGTTGATGTGGAACACGCGTTACATGCAGGCCAACAAGGTGCCCGCACCGAAAGAATGGGCAGACCTTGTCAGGCCCGAATATTTCAACCATGTTGCGATGTCGTCGCCCTCCCGTTCGGGCACCACGCACCTCACGGTGGAAACCATCCTGCAGGGTGAAGGCTGGGAGAAGGGCTGGAGGCAGTTGCTGCAGATTGCCGGCAACTGTGCCGCCATCACCGACCGCAGCTTCGCCGTACCCGATGGCGTCAACAACGGCCAATATGGCGTGGGCCTGGTGATCGACTTTTTTGGTCTGGCGGGCAAGTACTCGGGTTACCCGGTGGAATTCCATTACCCGTCGGTCACATCGGTGGTGCCTGCCAACATTGCCCTTGTGGCGGGCAGTAAAAATGCGGACGAAGCGAAGAAATTCATCAGCTTCACCCTCTCGCGCGAAGGTCAGGAACTGCTGTTCGACCCGAAGATCAGCCGCCTGCCCATTTTGCCCAACGCCAGTTTCGGCGCCAAGGTGCCAGCCAACTATCCCGATGCTTTCGAGATCGCCAAACGGGCCAAGGTGCAGTTTGACACTCATCTCTCCAGCGACCGCTACCAGGTGGTGGTCAGCATGTTCGACCAGATGGTGACTTTCCGCCTCAAGGACCTGCAGGCCGCGACAAAGGCCATTCACGAAGCCGAGCGCAAGCTCAAGGGCAAACCCAATGCGCAGGCGGCTGAACTCGTCAAACAGGCTCGCAGCTTCGCTTATTCGCCGCTGGTCGCTGACTCGATGATCAAGGACCCGCAGTTTCTTGAGCTGTTCCGCAAGAACAAGAAGGACGTGGCGGTGGCCAAGCAGCTGACGGGCCTGGAAGACCTCTGGAGTTCCAGGTCCAAAGCCAACTATGAAAAGGCCCGCGATCTGGCCAATCAGGCAGTGGCGTTGATCAAGTAAGCCCGTGCCAGGCCTCGTGCGCCGCGCGCAGGCCTCTTCTCCCCTGGTGAAAGCATTTCCATGTCTGATGTCCTGACAGATCCCGTCGTGCCCAGGGCACCCGGCGCTGCCGCACGTCGTCTTCGCACGTCGTGGGGGCCATGGGCGCTCGCCTTTGCGGTCCTCGCGTTTCTGTGTGTGTTTTTGCTGATCCCCGTGGGCATGGTGATCTATACGGCGTTTGTGACTGAAACCGGTGCGCCAACATTGGGGCACTTCAGCAACTTCTTTGGGCAGTCGCTGTTGCGGGAGTCCTTTGTCAACAGCCTCACGGTGGCTCTCGCCTCCGTGTTTTTTGCTTCGGTGATTGCGATTCCGCTGGCGTATCTCACGGTTCGCTTCGAGTTCCGTGGTGCCTTGCTGATCCAGACACTGGGCGTGCTGCCGCTGATCATGCCGCCGTTTGTGGGGGCAGTGGCGCTGCAACTGATCTTTGGCCGCAGCGGTTCGGTCAACCTGCTGCTCAATGAATACCTAGGCTTCAGTATCCCCATCATGGACGGGCTGGTGGGTGTGACGTTTGTTGAAAGCATCCACTACTTCCCGTTCATCCTGCTGAACCTGGTGGCGGCCATGCGCAACATTGATGGTGCCATGGAGGAGTCGGCGATGAATCTGGGCGCCAGGGGCTGGCGGCTTTTCTGGCGCATCATCTTTCCGCTCTCGCTGCCGGGTTACCTGGCTGGTGCGGCGCTGGTATTTGTCAAGGTGTTTGACGACCTCGGCACGCCGCTGGTCATGGGGGTGACCAACATGCTGGCGCCGCAAGCCTACTTGCGGATCACCTCAGTGGGCATTGAGGACCCGTTGGGCTATGTCATCAGCGTGATCATGATCGCGTTGTCCATTCTGGCACTGTGGATGGCCGCCCGCGTCATGAAGGGTAAAGACTATTCGACGCTGCAAAAAGGCGGAAATTCGCTCCAGCGACGTCACTTGCGCGGGTGGGAGTCCATGCTGGCCCACGCATGGATCGTGCTGGTGCTGCTGGTCACGCTGGCGCCGCATATCGGCATTTTGCTCATGTCGTTCTCCAAGGTCTGGAGTTTTTCCGTGCTCCCGGACAGCTACACCCTGGCGCACTACGGCACGGTGTTCACCGACTCGCGGTTGATGATCTACAACACCCTCAAATACTGCCTGCTGGCGGCGGGACTGGACGTCGTCCTGGGCACGGCCATCGCCTACCTGATTTACCGCACCCGGTTGCCCGCGCGGCAGTGGCTCGATTACCTGGCCTCGATCGCGCTGGCGATCCCCGGCCTGGTGCTTGCCATCGGGTATCTGCGGATGTTCAAGGGTGTCAACGTGCCGTTTACCGACACGCCCATGGTGACCACCTGGTTCCTGATCATGATCGCTTACGCGGTGCGCCGTCTGCCTTATGCACTGCGCTCATGCATGGCAGCACTGCAACAAGTCCATATCTCGCTGGAAGAGGCCGCCAACAGCCTGGGCGCGGGCAAGATCAGCACCGTGCGGCGTGTGATGGTTCCATTGATGATGGGCGGCATCCTTGCCGGGTTTGTCACGAGCTTCATCACAGCGGCGGTGGAACTGTCGGCCACCATCCTGCTGACGTCGTCGCAAAGCCAGGCGCCGATGAGTTACGGCATTTACCTCTACATGCAAAGCATTGCGGGTCGCGGACCGGGCGCGGCCCTTGGCGTGATCGCCGTGGTGGTGGTGGCGCTGGGAACCTATCTGTCGCACCGCGTGATTGAGAAATCACGGGAGCCCACGCGTGCGGCCCATGAATGAAGGAACGTCGATCATGAGTCTCAACAAAGTATCACTCGAGGCCCGCCACATCAGCCTGAGTTACGGCGCGACTGAAGTCCTCAGGGATGTGAACATCCGCATCGAGCCAGGAGAATTCTTTGCACTGCTTGGGCCTTCAGGCTCTGGCAAATCCACATTGCTGCGGCTGATTGCCGGCTTCAACCAGCACCAGCGCGGCGAACTCCTGATTGACGGCAAGGACATCACCGGAACGCCGCCGCATCTTCGCAATGTGGGCATGGTGTTCCAGAATTATGCGTTGTGGCCGCACATGACGGTTTGGGACAACGTGGCGTTCGGTCTGGTCGAGCGCAAGGAAACCGGGGACGCCATCCGTCGCAAGGTGGGTGCAGCGCTCGATCTGGTGGGGCTGTCGCAGTTTGCGCAGCGCCGCCCCAGCCAGCTTTCCGGCGGACAGCAGCAGCGGGTGGCCTTGGCGCGTACGGTGGTGATCGAGCCCAAGCTCCTGCTGCTTGACGAGCCACTTTCCAATCTTGACAAGAATCTTCGGGTCCAAATGCGTGAAGAACTGAAAAACCTGCAGCGTACGTTGGGACTGACCACCATTTTCGTCACCCACGATCAGGAAGAAGCCATGACGACCGCCGACCGCATGGCCGTGCTGGACAAAGGTGTGCTGCAGCAGGTGGGCACGGCCGCCGCCTTGTTTGACTACCCGGCCAACCGGTTTGTGGCGGGTTTTGTGGGTACCGCGAATCTGGTGGATGGGAAAATCACCCACGCCAATGGCGAGACCGTGACCTTTCAGGCCGATGGCGTGGGCCAGATGGTGCTGCCCCGGACGCCGGAGATGCCCGGTCCGGGCCCGGCCACGCTGGCTTTCCGGCCGCACACGGTGAACATCCGGGTGCGTGATGAGCATGTGGACGCCTCGCGCACCTGGCTCGACGGACGTGTCGAAAGTTCGGAGTTTCTTGGGGAAACCTCGCGTTACCGTGTGCGCGTCGGCGAGGCTGTTGTCGTGGCCAACCAGTCGCATTTTGCGGGGCTGTCACTTTTTCAACCCGGTGCCGCAGTCCGGCTGGGCATCGAGTCGACCCAAGTCCGGTTTCTGACCCACTGAAGCGACCGGGCTTGCCGTGGAGATCTACCAGTTGCGCGCGTTTGTCACGGTCGCCAAGACCGGGCACCTGACGCGGGCAGCCGAGGCGCTCCATGTGACCCAACCTGCGGTGACGGGCCAGATCAAGGCGCTGGAAGAAGAACTCGGCATCGCGCTGTTTGACCGTAAACCCGGGCGCATCGCCCTCACGCGAGCGGGCGAACGCCTGTTGCCCGAGGCCGAGAAAGTGCTGGAGGCCACCGGCACGTTGATCGGTAGGGCACGCGAGCTGCAGGGGGAAATCTCAGGCACGCTGGTGCTGGGCACCGTGGGTGACCCTGACTCGCTGCGCCTCGGGTCATTGCTGGGTGGCGTGGTGGATGCCCTGCCACTGCTGGAGATCAAGACGCGCTCGGGTGATGCCGAGACTCTGCGGGAGGCCGTGGCGACCGGCACGTTGCAGGCGTCTTTCTATATCGGCCCCCACGTTCCGCGAGATGTGCTGGGACTGCCATTGCAGACACTCCAGTACCGTGTTGTGGCGCCTTTCTCATTGCGCGAGCGGGTGTTGCATGCGGGCTGGCGCGAAATCGCCGACATGCCCTGGATTGGTGCGCCACCGGCCAGTCATGTGCAATCGCTGGTGCGCGACTTGTTCGCCCGGCAGGGCCTGTTGCCAAACATGACGCTGGAGTCGGATGTCATTGCGGCGGCACTCAGCCTCGTGCGATCGGGCCTGGGCCTGTCGTTGCTGCGCGAAGACGTGGCGATTCCGGCCGCAGAGCGTGGCGAGGTGGTGATCTGGCCGCACACACGCGTCGCGGCGCTGTTGTGCTTCATTTATCCACGGACCGCCGAGCACGATCCGGCCATCGTGGCGACGCTTTCGGTGTTGCGTGGGGTCTGGGGCTTGGCAGCCCATTGAGGCCGTCGTTGAGTTTGGCGCGGGCTGGCAGATCGCCGTAAACTTGTCAGCTTTGCCGCCATCCGGTTTGCCTGACATGAATACTCTGCGCCTCGGCCAAAGCGATCTCCACGTCACCCCCATCTGCCTGGGCACCATGACCTTTGGTGAGCAGGTGAGTGAGCCTGACTCCCACGCCATCCTCGACCGGGCGCTGGCGCTTGGCATCAACTTCCTCGATACGGCCGAGATGTATTCGGTGCCGGCGCGCGCCGAGACTTTCGGCGCCACCGAAACCATCCTCGGCAACTGGTTTGCCAAAAACCCCGGCGCGCGCCAGAAGATGGTGCTGGCGACCAAGGTGGCGGGCCCCTCGCGCGGTATGCCGTGGGTGCGCGCGGGCTCGGGCATGACGCCCGAAGACATCGTCGCGTCGTGCAACGCCAGCCTCCAGCGCCTGCAGACCGACGTGATCGACCTCTACCAGATCCACTGGCCCGAGCGGCATGTGCCAGCCTTTGGCATCGTGTACTTTGATCCGGCCAAGGACAAGCCGCAAACGTCGATCCACGCGCAACTGGAGGCGCTGGGCGGCCTGGTCAAGGCGGGCAAGGTGCGCGCCATCGGCCTGTCCAACGAGACGCCGTACGGCGTGCACGAGTTCGTGCGGCTGGCCGAACAGCACGGCCTGCCGCGCGTGGCCACGGTGCAAAACCCGTACTGCCTGGTCAACCGCACGCTGGACAACGGGCTGGACGAAACCCTGCACCGGCTGGGCGTGTCGCTCATTCCGTACTCGCCGCTGGGCTTTGGGTTGCTGACCGGCAAGTACGACGAGGTGGGCATTGATGGCCCCGGGACACCGCGTGACGCCCGCATCGGCAAGTTCGAATCGGTGCGCAAACAGCGCTGGGGCCGCCCCGAGGCGCTGGTGGCCGCGCGGCGCTACAACGCGCTGGCGCGTGCGCACGGCCTCACGCCCACCCAGATGGCACTGGCCTGGGTGTACACCAACTGGCGCGTGGCCAGCACCATCATCGGCGTGACCTCGGTGGCGCAGCTCGACGAAGACGTGGCCGCCTGGGGCACCACGCTGTCGGCCGAGCTACGGGCCGAAATCGACCAGATCCGCTGGGAAGTGCGCGACCCGGCGCTGTGAGCGGGGCGGTTGGGCAGCGGCGTTGATCGAGCATGGGCAAGAAAGAGCACGTCTCCGAAACCCCCGCCACGGCGCTGCTGCGGGCGCACAACATCACGTTCACTGAGCACCCTTACGACTACCTCGCGCACGGCGGCGCGCAGCACAGCGCGGCGGTGCTGGGGCTGGACCCGGGCGTGGTGGTGAAGACGCTGGTGATGCAGGACGACAAGGAGCGGCCGCTGATCGTGCTGATGCACGGCAACCGCACCGTCTCCACCAGGAACCTCGCGCGGCAGATCGGCGCCCGGTCGGTCGAGCCCTGCCAGCCCGAGGTGGCGCAGCGCCACAGCGGCTACCTGGTGGGTGGCACCTCGCCGTTTGGCACGCGCCGCGACATGCCGGTGTACATCGAGGCGTCGATCCTCGATTTGCCGTGGATGGCCATCAATGGCGGGCGCCGCGGCTATCTGGTGGGCCTGGACCCGCAGGTTTGCGTGCAATTGCTGAAAGCTACTCCGGTACAGTGCGCGCTGGCAGAATAGACGTCCGGCCGCCACGCGGCGGATTTGCGCAGCGGCGTCGTCCGCCAAAGTCTGGAGATCGCATTTGGAATCGTTTTACCCCTTTGCGGCCGCGGTGGCGGCGTACCTGTTGGGCTCGCTCAGCTTTGCCGTGATCGTGAGCCGCGCCATGGGCCTCAAGGACCCGCGCACCTTTGGCAGCAAAAACCCCGGCGCCACCAACGTGCTGCGCTCTGGCAGCAAGCTGGCCGCCGTGGTCACGCTGGCACTCGACGCCCTCAAGGGTTTTGTGCCCGTGGTGTTGGTGCGCCTTTACGGGCCGCCTTACGGACTGGGCGAAGGGACCGTGGCGCTGGTGGGGCTGGCCGCGTTTCTGGGCCATTTGTGGCCGGTGTTCTTCGGTTTTGAAGGTGGCAAGGGCGTGGCTACGGCGCTGGGCGTCATCTTCGGGGTGGACTGGCTGCTGGGGCTGGGCACGGCAGCCACGTGGCTGATCGTGGCGTCGTTCTTCCGGTATTCGTCACTGGCGTCGCTGGTGGCGGCGGTGTTCGCACCGGCTTATTACCTGTTGGGCGACCGGGTGGTCTGGTACGCCGACCGCGCCATCGTGATGGCGTTGTTCGTGATGGCCATGCTGCTGGCCTGGCGGCACCGCGAGAACATCAACCGGCTGCTGCAGGGCAGGGAATCAAAGCTGGGGGCCAAGAAATGAGCGAGCTCAAGCGTTTGCATGTGGGCGGGCGGTTGAGCGAGGCGGCCATCCACAACGGCGTGGTCTATCTGGCAGGGCAGGTGCCCGATGACGACAGCAAGGACATCCGCGGCCAGACCGCCGAAGTGCTGGGCATGGTCGACCGCCTGCTGGCCGAAGCGGGCAGCGACAAGTCGCGCATTCTCAATGTGCAGATCTTTCTGGCCGACCTGACCGACTTTGCCGGAATGAACACCGTGTGGGACGCCTGGGTGGCGCCCGGCAACAGCCCCCCGCGGGCCACCGTGCAGGCCCGCCTGACCCATCCGGGCTGGAAGATCGAGATCGTGGTGACGGCGGCGCTGCCCTGAATTTACTATATTAAAAATAGCAAACTAATATTGTTTGACGGGGGCTCAGGCCGTATTTCGTTCATAAAACCGTGCCGCCGTCGTGGTGGGCCGCCTGCACATGCGACAGGGGCGCCGCGCGGGCGTCAGTAACGGCGCTCCAGCGTCATCTGCTCGTTTTCGCGCTTCATCTGAAAGCGCGTGAGAAAGCTGTTGCCCAGCAGCACAAAGGGCATGGATTGCGGTGTGATGACGGCGTCGACCTCGTACACCTCCACGTCGCCCAGCCGCACCGAGTTGAGTTTCATGCGCCAGCCCTGGCTGACGCCATTGGCGGTGCTGACCCGCACCGGCTGACCGCCGCGGTAATTGAGGCCGATGCGTTCGGCGTCGCCCACGCTCAGCGCCACGCTGGTGGCGCCGGTGTCCACCATGAACTGCACGGCGCGGCCGTTGATGCTGCCGCTCGACATGAAGTGTCCGCCGCTGCCGGCCGTCAGCACCACGCGGTTGCCGCTGCCCGCGTTGCCACTGCCGCCCACGCTGGCCGGTGCGTCGCCGATGCGCAGCGTGTGCCGCTTGCCACCGATTTCCACCACGGCCTGGTCGCCCGCGGTGGAGACGACCTTCACGCCCTTGTGCGACTCGCCCGGCGCGACCGAGCGCGGTGTGCCGCCGTCCACGATCAGCAGCGCCTTGGCTCCCATCATGCCGGCCAGCGCGACGGATTGGGCCCAGGCGCCGACAGACCCGAGGACGAGGACGCCTGCGGCGAGTGCGACCCTGAAATTCATGATCAATCGCGGAAGTTGTTGAACGACAGCGGCATGTCGGGGATGTCTTTCTTGATCAGCGCCATGGCGGCCTGCAGGTCGTCGCGCTTGGCGCCGGTCACGCGCACCGCGTCGCCCTGGATGGCGGCCTGCACCTTGAGCTTGCTGTCCTTGATCAGGCGCTGGATTTTCTTGGACTGTTCCGACTCAATGCCGTTGCGCACCTTGATGACGCGCTTGACCTTGTCGCCGCCCATCTTCTGCACCTCGCCCACGTCGAGGTAGCGCACATCGACGTTGCGCTTGGTCAGCTTGTTGCGCAGGATGTCGTCCACCTGGCCGAGCTGGAATTCGGCGTCGCCGGTGATGGTGATTTCCTTGTCCTTGATCTCGATGGCGGCGGCCGTGCCCTTGAAGTCAAAGCGCGTGGCGATTTCCTTGGCCGTGTTGTCGACCGCGTTTTTGACTTCGACCAGGTTGGGTTCGCAAACAGTGTCGAATGAAGGCATGGTCAGGTGCAGTGCAGGAGTGGCTGGATGCGACAATTCTCCCATGAACGCCCGGCAAAATGTGGCCTTGCAGCCCTACAACACCTTTGGCATCGTCGCCAAGGCACACACTCTGGTGCAAATCGCCACGGAGGCTGACGTGCAGCAGGTGCTGGCCGACGCCACCCTGGCCCGCCAGCCCAAGTTTGTGCTGGGCGGTGGCAGCAACATCGTGCTCACGGGCGACGTCAAGCCGCTGGTGCTCAAGGTGGAAATCATGGGGCGGCGGCGGGTCGAGGAGACCCCCCGCGCCTGGATTGTGGAAGCCGGGGCGGGCGAGAACTGGCATGGCCTGGTGGACTGGACGCTGGCGCAGGGTTACCCGGGGCTGGAGAACCTGGCGCTGATCCCCGGTACCGTGGGCGCCGCGCCCGTACAGAACATCGGGGCCTATGGCGTGGAACTGCAGGACCGCTTTGCGTCGCTGGACGCGATCGACCTCGAGACGGGGAAAAGCTTCACGCTGGACGCCGCGCAATGCGCGTTCGGCTACCGCGATTCGGTGTTCAAGCACGTGGCGTCGGATGCCCGCCATTTCGGTCTGGCAGGGCGTGCGCTGATCACCCGGGTGCGGTTTCACCTGCCCAAGCCCTGGAAGCCGGTGCTGGGTTACCTGGATCTGGAAAAGAAAATCGCCGAAACGGGCGTCCACACGCCCTCGGCCCGGCAAATCTTTGACTGGATTTGCGCCATCCGCAGTGCCAAGCTGCCCGACCCCCGGGTCATTGGCAACGCCGGCAGTTTTTTCAAGAACCCCACCGTCACGCCCGACCAGTGCGCCGACATCATCGCGCGCGACCCCAGGGTTGTGCACTACCCCATGCCCGATGGCAGCGTGAAGCTGGCGGCTGGCTGGCTGATTGACGCCTGCGGCTGGCGCGGCAAGTCGGTGGGCAACGCCGGGGTGTACGAAAAGCAGGCGCTGGTGCTGGTCAACCGCGGCGGGGCCACGGGCGGCGAGGTGGTGACGCTGGCCAAAGCCATCCAGACCAGCGTGTACGAGCGCTTTGGCATCCGGCTGGAGCCCGAGCCGGTCGTGGTTTGAGGCGCGGGCCCGCTGTCGCCCGCGTCAGTCAACCGGGCAGCCCAGCGCCCGCAGGGCCTTGACGGTGGCCGTGATGTCGCGGTCGAGTTGCTTGCGGGTCTGGGGCTTGATCCCGCTGGCGTCGTGCAGGGCCGCCTGCTCGATGGTGGCGGTGGTTTTGGTGAGTGCGGTGAAGCCAAGCAGCATGGACGTGCCTTTGAGCTTGTGCGCCTCCTGGCCGGAGGTGTACACGTTGCCGTCACTCAGGGCCTGGCCGAGTTTGTGAATCTGCCCGTCGCCGGTCTCGAACAGGGCGCGCAGCAGGCTGTTGAGCCGGTCGGCACCCAGCAGTTCGGTCACGCCGCGAAAGGTTTCGGCATGGATCACGTCGGCGGCGTCGGGCACGATCAGTTCCGGGGGCATGGTGTTCAGATTGCTGGCGACGAAGTCTGACCGCGGGACAGGTCGACCCGCCTCGGTGCTCTCATGATGCCATTGTCCGAACTCCCGCAGCAACCGCTCCAGGTCGACCGGTTGCAGGGGCTTGGTCAATACCGCATCCATCCCGGCGCTCAGGGCCTGCTCCCGGGCTTCCGACATGGCATCGGCCGTCAGCGCCACGATCGGTGTGTGGGCGGCGTCGCCGGGCATGGCGCGGATCGCACGGGTGGCGGCCAGGCCGTCCATGACGGGCATGTGCACATCCATCAGCACCAGGTCCACGGGTTCGCGCCCCAGCAGGGCGAGCGCCTGCGCGCCATCGTCGCACAGGCTCACGCGATGCCCCAGTTTCTCCAGCAGGATCGTCAGGTATTTCTGGTTGATGGGCTGGTCTTCGGCGACCAGCACGTGCAACGCCACCGTGGCCTTGCCTGCCGCCGCGGGCGCCGCGGCCGGCGCGGCGGCGGGTGGCTCGGACGCCAGCATCGGCAGGGTGATCACAAAGGTGGTGCCGTGGCCCACCTTGCTCTCGAAGGTGATCTCCCCGCCCATCAGGCGGGCCAGATTGCGGGAGATTTCCAGTCCGAGTCCGGTGCCGCCCGCCTTGCGCGTCGCGTTGCCGTCGGCCTGGTAAAACCGGGCAAAGAGGTTGTCGCGCGTGGTGGCGTCCATGCCAATGCCGGTGTCGCGCACCGTGAAGACCAGGGCATCGGGTGCGTCCCCCGGCCCGGTCACGTTGACCGCCAGGCTCACGCCGCCCCGTTCGGTGAACTTCACGCTGTTGCTGATGAGATTGAACAGGATCTGGCGCAGCCGCGTCGGGTCGGTGTGAATCCAGTCCGGCAGATCGGGCGCCAGCTTGAAATCGAGGGTCAGCCCCTTGCTGCGGGCCGGCACTTCCATGAGCGTCTGCACTTCCGACAGCAGCGCGGGCAGCGAGACCGGCTGCGGCGCCAGCTTGAACTTGCCCGACTCCATCGACGAGATGTCCAGGATGTCGTTGAGAATCGTCAGCAGGTGGGTGGCGGAATCCTGCGCGGTCTGCAGGTAGCTGCGTTGGGCGGGAGTCAACGGTGTGTCGGCCAACAGGGTGATCATGCCCAGCAGTCCGTTGAACGGCGTACGGATCTCGTGGCTCATGTTGGCCAGAAACACGCTTTTGCTGCGGTTGGCAGAATCCGCATGAACCCGGGCCTCGCGCAACTGGACGGTCAGCGCCTCCAGGTCACGCTGGCGACGGTTTTTTTCGCGCAGGCTGGAGGCCAGGGCGGTGACGCCGGCCAGGAAAATCAGGCACATCACTGCGGCCAACCCCACGACCACACGACTCTGCAGGCGAATGGCCTCGTTGCGCTGGTCGGTGTCGGCCTGCACCGCCACATTGGCCGTTCGCGTCAACTGCACCAGCGTGTTGCCCAGTGGCGCCGACTGCTGCCACAGGGTGGTCAGTGTGTCGTCTTGCAGATGGGGCCGCACGCCAGTGGGCAGCACGCGGTCGGTCTGCCGGACGAAGTCGCTCAACTGCAGGATCGCTTCCCGATAAGGTGCGAGGGGCTCGAGCACCGACACCGTCGGGTTGTTCTGCAACAGGCCAATGCGGCTGACCAGGATGTCATAGCGCAGGGACAGTGCGTCCAGCGATTCCGGTCCCGGGTCCAGTCTGGCGTCGCGCAGGGCGTTGCGAAAACGGTCGTACTCGCGTTCGAGCTCGTAACAGAAACCGATGACCGAGTCGTTCTGGTATTGCTGCGTCCGGTTCAGCAGATCGGTCTGCAAATACTGCACATAGGCCAGCGGCGCGATCACAAAAATCAGGCCGAACCCAAGCGCTGCCATCCACAGCACGAAGCGGCGCGAACG
Organism: Betaproteobacteria bacterium HGW-Betaproteobacteria-3; assembly: GCA_002842205.1. Taxonomy (GTDB): domain Bacteria; phylum Pseudomonadota; class Gammaproteobacteria; order Burkholderiales; family Burkholderiaceae_C; genus PHCI01. Next base: position 188,565 of record PHCI01000003.1, read on the forward strand.
CCGTGCTGGCGAGCGTAGCGGCGTCATTCGACCTCGATGGCGCTGAGCTGCCAGATCGATCGGCCGTAGTAGGTGGAGGTTCTGAGTGCGGCGGCGCTGTCAAAAGGGTAGACGATGAACAGTGGACCGCGGTCGCGTACCGACAGGGGCTGATCGTCGATCAGGCGTGCCAGCACCACGCCCAGGCTGGCGTCCGACGTGGGGATCCGGACCTTGTAGCCATTGAGCGCCACGGCGTTCAAGGTCACGCCCCGCGCGCCCGCCGCCTTGAGTACATCGGCGAGCAATGGACCCGTGAACTTGACCGGTGTCTTGTACCAGGGTGACGACGTGGTGAAGCTGTGTTGTGGCAGGGCCTCCAGCATGCGCATGTCAAACGTTGCCTTGCCGACGTCGTTCGCCAGGTCCAACGGGCCGGTGATCGTCAGGACCACGCGCCCTTGCGCGGGCGGGAGCGCATGGACTGCCGTGACCGCAAGCACGGAAGCCAGAAAAATCAGCCCGGACAGGGCGCAACGCAACAGTTTCATGATGGCAGGACAACCGGGTGCCGGCCCCGCACGATGACGGCAGCGGAACCGATGGAGATGAACGGAAGTGACTGCCATGCTAACGCCCGCCCCGCGAAGCGCAAAGGAACAAATGGGCAACGTTCCGGTGTTTCATGCGCCTTTGGACGCATGGCCGCGGTGCCGGGCCTCGATGCGTGACAAAGTTGGCAGCGGCCCCCGCCACGGCACGCGATGGCGTTCAGTCGTGGCGGTTGCGTCCCAATTTGGGCAGTGCCGCACCGTCTCCCAGCGTCAGCAGGCCGACGCTGGCGTAAAGCCCCAGCTTTGCCCGCGTGTCCACGATGTCCAGGTTGCGCATGGTCAACTGCCCGATGCGATCTTGTGGTGAGAACATCGACTCGCCTTTTTCCATGGTCAGGCGTTCGGGGTGGTAGGTCAGATTGGGCGATTCGGTGTTGAGAATCGAATAGTCATTGCCGCGGCGCAGTTCCACCGTGACTTCCCCCGTGATGGCGCGTGCCACCCAGCGTTGCGCGGTTTCGCGCAGCATGATGGCCTGGGGGTCAAACCAGCGGCCCTGGTAGAGCAGACGACCCAGGCGCAGGCCATTCATGCGGTACTGCTCGATGGTGTCTTCGTTATGGATGCCGGTCACCAGGCGTTCATAGGCAATGAACAGCAGCGCCAGACCGGGGGCTTCGTAGATGCCTCGGCTCTTGGCCTCGATGATGCGGTTTTCGATCTGGTCGCTCATGCCCAGGCCGTGCCGGCCGCCGATGCGATTGGCCTCCAGGATCAGCTCCACAGGGCTGTCAAAGGTCTTGCCGTTCAGGGCGACCGGCTGGCCTTCGTCAAAGCGCACGGTCACGGTTTCGCGCTTCACTTCAACCTCGTCTTTCCAGAACGCCACGCCCATGATGGGGTTGACGATCTGGACGCCGCTGTTCAGGTGCTCCAGGTCCTTGGCCTCATGCGTGGCGCCCAGCATGTTGGAGTCGGTTGAGTAGGCTTTTTCAGCCGACATCTTGTAGCCAAAACCGGCCTTCGTCATGAAAGCCGACATTTCGGCGCGGCCACCCAACTCGTCGATGAAGGCCTGGTCGAGCCAGGGTTTGTAAATTTTCAAACTGGGGTTGGTCAGCAGGCCATAGCGGTAAAAGCGCTCGATGTCGTTGCCCTTGAAGGTGCTGCCGTCGCCCCAGATGTTGACGTCGTCCTCTTTCATGGCCGACACCAGCATGGTGCCGGTGACCGCGCGACCGAGCGGCGTGGTGTTGAAATAGGTGACGCCAGCGGTGGAGATGTGGAACGCACCACACTGCAGCGCGGCAATGCCCTCGTGTGCAAGCTGCAGGCGGCAGTCCACCAGCCGGGCGAGCTCGGCACCGTATTGCATGGCCTTGCGCGGGATCTCGTCATAGTCCGGCTCGTCGGGCTGGCCGAGGTTGGCCGTGTAGGCGTAGGGGATCGCGCCTTTTTGGCGCATCCAGTGAAGCGCGGCGCTGGTGTCCAGGCCGCCCGAGAATGCGATGCCGACTTTTTGTTGAAGGGGAAGGTGCTGGAGGATGGTGGCCATGGTGCAAGCGGTGGGTGAATCTCAGCCGAAATGGCAGATGTAGTGGTAAGCCTCGGTCACACGGACGTCGAAGCTGGAGTGCGCCGGCACGCTGAACCGGTGGCCCGCCTCAGATTCGAGCCAGACGTCGGTGCCCGCGAGGCGGTATTCGCAGCTTCCGGCCACACATTCCATCACTTCGGACGCGGCGGTACGGAAGGTCAGCGTGGCGGGCAGAACCACGCCCACCGATTTTTTGCTGCCGTCGGGCAAAACAAGATTGTGGCTCACGCACTTGCCGTCGAAATAAACGTTGGCGCGGGTGGTGACGGACGCGCCGTCTAGGGTTTCTGGGGTCATGGTAGGGCGCCGCAATGGGAGGGGTTTGGGAAAACCCGCAATTTTAGGCCAGGGCGCCGCAAACGACGCGGCCCGCGTGGGTGCGGGCCGTTTGAACAAGATGGCGTTGGCGCAATGGCATGCGCCCGTGTGCTTGTGACCTCTCAGCGATGTCCTCCACCGCCATGCCCGCCGCCATAACCGTAACCCCCCCCGTAATACCCACGTCCGCCGCCGTAACCCCTGCCAAAACCGAAGTTAAGCGACAGGCCAATCGGTGCGTAATAGGGTTGTGCGTAGTAGGGCCGCGCATAGTAGCCGCTGGTGTAGACGACTTGCGGCGACTCGACATAGGTCGGCTCGACATACACCTGAGGTGCCGGCGCAATCTGCCGGTACTGGCCTGCTGCAGGGGGTGGCGGTGTGCTGCTGCCGACCGGGGTGATCTGGAGCTTCACGAACGGCCCCGGGTCCTGGGGCATCTGCACTGAATATTGCTTGCCCGCGTACTCATAGATCACCTGGTAGGCCACGGTGCGGTTCTCATAGAACGTCTGGGTGCCGCATTGCTGGACCTGTTGCACCTGCGGTGCACCGCCGCTTTCGATCCGGTTGCCGACAATGGCGCCACCCAGGGCGCCAATCACGGTGGCGACCGCCCGTCCACCGCCATGTCCCACGGTGTTGCCAAGAACGCCACCGGCGATGGCGCCGACGGTTGCACCGGCGCCCGTCGAAGGCGGCGGGCCGACAACCTGTTCGGTGGAGCACACCTGTCGCGGAACCCCCACTTGCTGGATGACCGGCGTGCTGGACAGCACACGACCCATCTCCTGGGTCAAGCCCACCGTCGCGGTGATGGCCAGTGTGGTGAAAACAACGATATTTTTCATGGGAAACCCCTTGTCTGCCGTGTCAGTTTAGACGTTGGAGCGAAAACCGTGCGGTTCGTTCGGTAAAGCCCGCGTAAATGGCCCGCAAAGCGTGAATTCGCCCCGTCCTGCGTTCTGTCTACTTAACGTGCCTGAAGCGGGTTGGTGCACATGAGATTCCACAGTTCCGGGTCAAACCCGACGGTGAAGCGCGGCGTGGCGGTCTCGCCCCAGTCCATGACCGGGCGCTTGATGACGCTCGGATGCGACAGCATCAGGGCGCAGGCGCTTTTTGCGTCGCAAACGGAAAGCTGTTGTTCGGCAGCCAATTTGCGCCACGTCAGGCCTCGCCGATTGACCAGCTTTTCCCAACCGATCGCCACGGTCCATTGGGCGAGTGCATCGCGCGGAACGTCGCTCTTCTTGAAGTCATGGAATTCAAAGGCGACATCGTGGTTTTGGAGCCAGTCGCGCGCCGTCCTGACCGTGTCGCAGTTTGGGATTCCATACATCGTGGGCATGGACGTGATTTTCCACAAAAATATGGACGCCGGGCGCCGTCCAACCCGGGCCGGACGACGGGCTTCGAAAGTTCCTGGTGGCGGGCAGACGGCAGACATGTCAGTCCTCGGCCAATTCGGCGGGTTGGGACGGGGCGCAGCCTTTGGGTTCGGGGATGCGTGCCGTCATGCTTTTGGGGACCAGGCCTTCAAACAAGAGGGTCAGATGGCCCAGATGGGCTCGGGCCACCGCTTCGCCGTGCAGGGCGCACAGGGCCCCCATCAGGTCGCTGCGCGCATACCAAAGCGCCAGCGGGTCGTCAGCAAAGCTGATTTTCCGGGTCAATTGGGGAAAACGGATCGCGCCCGCATCGCCCAGGCAATCCCGCATGGACTGCCGGATACGGACCACACGGGTGGACTGGACGGCGTCTGTGGGCGGTGCAACACCGCCCAGCAGGGCGAAAAGACTGCTGCGGAGATTGGGTTTGATCCAGCGCATTTCTCGGAACTCCGGAAGACGGGAACGGTTGCACAGGACAGGACTGCGTTGCGGTTGCAGTCCTGCCTTGGCCGTTCACGGTCTCTTGTTTACGATTCGAACTTGATGCTCACGGCGGTGATCGTGGTGCTGCTACCCGACGAGTCGGCGGCTTGCCCTTTGACCTCGACCCGCGCGCCATTGATCAAACTGGCCGGGCTGCCGACGATGACGCCCGGGGTGAAGTTCACCGTGACGCCACGAACAACGAAGGAGGTGGCGGTCAGCCCGGAGACGGTCCCGTGCAGTTCGAACTCCATCTTGTTCACGTCATTGTCGTCTTCGAGCTTGACGCGGGTGGCCACCAGAACACTGCTGCGGATGCTGCCCTTGACCTCGACGCGGGTGCCGACCGCAATGCCGGTCGATCCCTTGGGGAAGCTCGCGCCCGAAGCATCCACGGCGATGCCATTCACCGAGAACGTGGCGGTGTTGGTGAAGGAGGTGATCGTGCCTTCAACTTCTGCCTCATCGCGATCCTCGGTATTGCTTTCGGGTGCGCGAATACGCGTGGCGACCCATTCGGACGGTGCGGGCGTTTGCGGCTGCAGGCGCACACGGACCAGCACGTCGTTGGCCAGAGTGACGCGCACATCCTGGGTGCTGCTGTAGTTGATGCGGATGCCGCCGATGCTGAAGGTCTTGCTCCCCGCATTGAGGGTTTTGACCAGACCCTGGATCTTGAACGATGACGGATTGGTTTTCTTCTCGATGAAGGTGGCCTGAAGGCGGTTTGAAGCGGGATTGAGGACGCCGTGGACTTCGACCACTGTGGCGGTGGTCAACGAGGCAAAGCCATTCGTCAACGAGGCGTCAAAAATGGTGCTGCCCGTGACTTCAACGGTCTGGCCGAGCACCACGAAAGTCTTCGCGCCGAGATCCGGCGTGCCTTCGATCGGGCCCTGGAGTTCGCCACCCACGACCACGGAACTGGCAGTGCCGCTGATGCCGTCGTCCTGCGAGCCCTTGACCGTGGCGAACATGCCCAGTTTGAGTTTGCCACGCAGGTCGGCACCATCGTCGTCGGTCACGCTGGCATTGTCGTCATTGAACCGCACGCCATTGACGATCACGGAGCCAAAGCCGGTGATGGGGCCAGCCGACAGCGCGCTGCCGGCGGTCGCGCCACTGCCGCCGCCACCACCACCGCACGCGATGACGATGCCTGCCGCCAGCACGGCCGACAGAACGCCGGTCCAGCGTCGCAGCGCGTTGGGTGAGGAAGGGCTAGGTTTTTTCATGATTTCTCTCCTTGATGCAGGTCTGGCGGGTTGTTGGGGCAAACCGGATCGAGCCAGGCAGCGCAGGCGGTTTGCGGGTTGAAAGAAATGTGCATGGCGCTCAAGACTTGAACTCGATCCGCGTGGCGTTGATGTCGGTGCCGCTGGGGCCGGCCGTGCCCTTGACATCGAGCACACCGGTGTAGCCGATGAGCTTGGCAGCGTTGCCATTGATGTAGGTGGGCGACAGCGCGACAAAATTGACGGTGACGCCCCGGATCACAAAGGTGTTGCCAACGACGGGTCCGATGGGTCCCTCGAATTCGAACTCGAGACTGTCCACGCGGGCGCCGTCTTCCAGTTCGACCTCGGTGGCCACCAGCACCCCGCCCAGGAAGCTGCCCTTGACCTCGACCCGCACACCAAGGGCGAGACCGGGGGGCGTGGCAACGGCAGACGCGTCCACCGCAATGCCGTTGACGCTGAAGGTGCTGGCACTGGTGAATGCGGTGATGTTGCCTTCGATTTCCGACTTGCTGCCTTCGGCGCCACTGCTTTCGGCGCGTGCGATCCGGGTGGCCGACCACACCGTGGGTGCCGGATTGGCCGCAACCAGGCGAACCCGAACCTGCGCACCGTTGACGGGCGTGAAGCGTATGTCGGCAGTCGGTGTGCTGCTGTATTCGATACTCAACGCCCCGATGCGGAAAGTTCGGCTGGCGGCATTGTGATTGCCGACCTCGCCCTGCACACGGAAGATTGGCGTACCAGGCGACTGGCGCTGGACGCGCGTCGCGGTCAGGCCTTCTGATTTGGAAAAGCCGTGGATTTCGACCACGTCGCCCACAACGAGTGATGTCAGACCGAGCGGTAAGCCGGTCACGCCGCCGACCGTGTCCGCTTCAAAGATGGTGCTTCCCGTGACTTCGACGCGCTGTTCCAGCACCACAAAACGACGTTTGCTGACGTCAATCGACGTGACGCGCCCGACCATCTGCGCGCCAAAAGAAACGTTCCGCGCGGTTCCCGTGGTTGTCGACACATTGGCCCCGTCCACCGCCGCCACCATGCCAAGCCGGAGGTCGTCACGGCTTCGCACGCTGCCATCGTCGTCGGTGAAGGTAGCGCCGCTGTCGTCAAACCGGATGGTGTTGACGATGACCGAGCCGAAGCCACGCACGGTGCCGACGGAAACAAACCCGGTGCCACCGCTGCTGATGCCGGCGAACGAGCCGCCGCCACCGCCGCAGCCCGCAAGACTTGCCGCAACGGCAGTCAGCGCAAAAATGCAGTCGCGCCGGTTCAGTCCGGTGTTCTGGAGCGGTGTGGATGCGGGCGTCATTGGGAATCTTCCTTCACGGAAACATGAGATGGCGGAATTGGAGCGGGCATCGGCTGGGTCCAGGTGAACAGCCCGATGCGGATGCTTTGCGTCTGGGGGCGTCGGGCCTGGGCATCGTCTTTCATGAGTTGCTCCAGCTCGGGCGTCACGGTCTGCAGCAGCGTGCGCCATTGCCGGGCCATGAGTTCGCGGGCCTGCGCCAGGGATTCGACGGAAAGTTCATCGGCGAACACGGCCTGTTCAATGTGTTGCGTTCCGTCGGCCAGCACGTTGGCGGTGGCGGCGCGCAGGTGGTCGCCCACGTTTTCGCCCAGAAATGCAACCATGTTGGCCCAGTCGCCGCGGGGCACGAAGGCCTCACGCAGCAGGCGCACGTGGTCGCCGCTGGCATCCAGTTCGGCCAGTTTGAGGCGGCACAGCTCGTCCAGCAGCGTGCGCGGGTGGACGTCGCGTGTCACCGACTGGGCCAGGGCCTCAAAGCTGGGTGCGGACCCTTGCCGGGGCAGCCAGTCGGTGGCGCTGTCGCCGGATTTCAACGACGGGTCCGATATCCAGCGGGTAAAGAGTTCGGTGATGGGCGAATGGCGCGGCGCGGCAGGCGGCAGCGTCTGCGCGTTGCGCAGGCGGGCAACCTCCCGGCGGGTCAGACCCGTGGTGGCGCTGATGCGGCTGGTGAGCCTGGCTGCGGGAAGATGGGCGTGGGCGTTCACCGCAGCATTCACAAATGCACGCCGCAGTCTTTCCTCGACCACCTGAATCAGGACCCCTTTGGCCACGCACAACTGCGCGAGCGGGGCCAGCACCTGCTCCAGCGCCCGCATGAGCGCTTCCTGGTCGCCCGTGATGGGCACGTTCGGGGTGGGTGATGCGGTGGCGTTCATGGGGTCAAGGTCTCGTGGGTTCGATTATAAATGTGCAAAACGCACATTTAAAAGGAAAATTCGTAACAAAGATTCCAGGGCGCATCGAGCGGGCCTCGGCGGCTGAAGGGGGCCAGAGCCGCTCAGGGTTTGCCCGGATAATTCGGACATCCATGCGCACCCTCTCTGACTGGCTCGCCCACTGCGAGCAACTGCACCCCAAAACCATTGACCTCGGCTTGGAGCGCGTGCGGGAGGTCGCAGCGCGGCTGAACGATGGGGCCGGGCTGCACTTTGCCTGCCCCGTGATCACCGTGGCGGGTACCAATGGCAAGGGTTCGACCTGCGCCATGCTCGAAGCCATCCTGCTGCAGGCCGGGTACCGCACGGGGGTCTATACGTCGCCCCATCTGGTGCAATTCGAAGAGCGCTGCCGGTTGCGCGGCGAGCCGGCCGAGGCGACCGCGCTGGCGGCCCATTTTGCGCAAGTGGAGGCCGCACGGCGGGAGGTCACCCTGACGTACTTTGAATTCACGACGCTGGCCATCCTGAGCCTGATGGCCGCTGCTGCGCTGGACGTGGTCATCCTGGAGGTCGGTCTGGGCGGGCGGCTCGATGCCGTGAACCTTGTCGACACCGATTGCGCCGTGATCACCAGCATTGACCTGGACCACATGGAGTTTCTCGGCAACGACCGCGAGAGCATCGGCCGCGAAAAGGCCGGGATTCTGCGCACCGGCAAGCCGGCTGTGGTGAGCGACCCGCTGCCACCGCACAGCGTGATCGACCGCGCGGTCGAAATCGGCGCGGATCTGTGGCGTGTGGGCACCGACTTCAACGTCTCGGGCGACGCGCAGCAATGGGCTTGGGCGGGCCGTGGGCGGCGCTACAGCGGCATGGCCTACCCGGCGCTGCGGGGCGCCAACCAACTGGTGAACGCGGGGGGCGTGCTGGCCGCTCTGGAGTCGCTGCGCGCGCGCATCCCGGTGACGGCGCAGGCGGTTCGCAACGGCCTGGCCATGGTGTCGCTGCCAGGGCGGTTTCAGATCATTCCCGGCCAGCCGACGCTGGTGCTGGACGTGGCCCACAACCCGCATGCCGTCGCAGCGCTGACGGCCAACCTCGACGCGATGGGCTTTTTTCCGAATACACACGCGGTGTTTGGCGCCATGGGCGACAAGGACCTGGTGCCCATGCTGGCCCGCATCGGACCGCTGATCGACCGCTGGTATTTCACCGATCTGCCCACGCCGCGCGCCGAACTGGCCGCGCAACTGGAGGCGATCTGGCGCCGCGTGGAAACCCGGACCGAGGTGCAGGCCGCCACCTTTGCAACGCCCATGCAGGCCCTGCAGGCGGCCATCGCCGCCGCAGACCCGGCTGATAGAATTGTGGTCTTTGGGTCGTTCTACACAGTGGGTGGGGTGCTGCAGGACGGAATTCCCCGGCTCCATGCGAAGCACCTTGCGCCCTGATCGCGCTGAAATCCACGTTTCATGGCTTTTTTCAAGTTTCGCAAGGGCAGTGATGCGCCCGTTTCAGCCGCCGCCCCGACCGACAGTGTCGAGGTGATGCGCAGGCGCGCCAGGCACCGCCTGATTGGCGCCTTCGTGCTGGTGCTGGTGGGCGTGATCGGCTTTCCCCTGGTGTTCGACACCCAGCCGCGGCCCGTGGCGGTGGACATCCCCATCGAGATTCCGGACCGCAACAAGGTCAAGCCGTTGCCTGCACCCTTGGCCGTGGCCAAACCGGCGACCTCGGCGCTGGCGTCGGCACCCGCTGCTGCACCAGGCGCCGTTGCCGGGCTCGATCCCAAAGAAGAGCTTGTGTTGCCGGATTCAGACAAAAAAGCGCCGTCAGCCCCCGTTAAATCTGCCTCTGAAGCTCCTAAAAAAGAAGTTTCCAGCCCTGCTCCGGCGGTCGTGAAAGCGCCGTCACCGGCCGCCGACGCTGAAAAGGCGCGTGCGCTGCTGGAGGCGCGGCCTGCCGAGGTGGCGGTTACAGCGGCGGCCCGCCCAGCGCCAGCCGCGTCCGACGACGCCCGCTTCGTGGTCCAGGTCGGCGCTTTTGCCGACAGCGCCAAGGCGCAGGACGCCCGGCGCAAGCTGGAGAAGGCTGGCATCAAAACTTATGCGCAAGTGGTGGACACCAAGGACGGCAAGCGAACGCGGGTCCGGGTCGGGCCGTTTGCGACCCGGGCCGAGGCCGACAAGGCGGCCGGGCGCGTCAAGGCGCTTGATCTGCCTGCTGCGGTCCTCACCTTGTGAACACGGAGACGCTGCGTGGCCGCGCTCGACTGGATATTCGCGGGGGTCTTGCTGGCGTCGCTGCTCGTCGGGGCGTGGCGGGGCTTGGTGTACGAGGTGTTGTCGGTGATGGCGTGGCTGGCTGCGTTTGTGGTGGCGCAGTGGCTGGCATTGGACGCGGGCAACCGGCTGCCCATGGGCAATGCCTCGGAGTCGGTTCGCTACGCCGCTGGTTTTGTGCTCGTCTTCATTGCGGCCGTGTTTGCGGGGGGGCTGGTGGCCTGGCTTGCGCGCAAGCTGATCGAATCCATCGGTCTGCGGCCGGTGGACCGCACGCTGGGCGCGTTGTTTGGCGCCCTGCGGGGGGTGATTTTGCTGCTGGCCGTGGCGGTGGTGGTCAACCTCACCGCGCTGCGAACCAGCGTCTGGTGGCAAGATGGCATCGGTGCGGGTGTGGCGACGGCAACCCTGCAGGGGCTCAAGCCCGTGCTGCCGCTGGCTTTGGCAAGATATTTGCCCTGAGCGCGGTCCGGCGGGCGGCGTCAGGGGTCTGACAATCTCGGATGAATGGCCGCGAAATGCGGCAGGAGCAGAAACCAGAATGTGCGGAATTGTTGGTGTTGTCAGCAACGCCCCGGTCAATCAGCTGATCTATGACGCCTTGCTGCTGCTGCAGCATCGCGGGCAGGACGCTGCGGGCATCGTCACGCAGCAGGAACGCAAGTTCTTCATGCACAAGGCCAAGGGCATGGTCAAGGACGTGTTTCGCACCCGCAACATGCGGGCGCTGCCGGGCCATTGTGGGCTGGGGCAGGTGCGTTACCCGACGGCCGGCAACGCCTACAGCGAGGAAGAGGCCCAGCCTTTTTACGTGAACGCGCCGTTCGGCATCGTGCTGGTGCACAACGGCAACCTGACCAACGCCAGGGTACTGAAGAACGAACTGTTCTCAGAAGACCACCGCCACATCAACACTGAGAGCGACTCCGAAGTCCTGCTCAACGTGCTGGCGCACGAGATTGAAAAAGCCACACGCGGCCTGCCGCTCAAGCCGGAAGACGTGTTCACCGCCGTGGCCCACGTGCACCGCCGCATCAAGGGTTCGTATGCGGTTGTGGCGCTGATTGCAGGGCATGGCCTGCTGGCGTTTCGTGATCCGTATGGCATCCGGCCGCTCGGCATGGGGCGCAGCAAGGACGGCACGCTCATGGTCGCGAGCGAATCGGTCGCGCTGGAAGGCACCGGCCATGTGTTCGACCGCAACCTTGATCCCGGCGAAGCCGTGTTCGTCGATCTGCAGGGCCAGATGCATTCGCGGCAATGCGCCGAAAACCCGCAGCTGTCGCCCTGCATCTTTGAATTTGTGTACCTGGCGCGGCCCGATTCGGTGCTCGACGGCATTTCGGTGTACCAGGCGCGCCTGAACCTGGGCGAGACGCTGGCCAAGCGGGTCGTGTCCACGGTGCCCCCCAACGAGATCGACGTGATCATCCCGATTCCCGAGTCCAGCCGACCCAGCGCCACGCAGCTCGCGCACCTGCTGGGCATTCCGTACCGTGAGGGCTTCGTCAAGAACCGCTATGTGGGGCGCACCTTCATCATGCCGGGGCAGGGCGTGCGCAAGAAATCGGTACGGCAGAAGCTCAACGTGATCGCCAGCGAGTTCAAGGGCCGCAATGTGCTGCTGGTGGACGACTCCATCGTGCGCGGCACCACCAGCCGCGAGATCGTGCAGATGGCGCGCGACGCGGGCGCCCGCAAGGTCTACCTGGCCAGCGCCGCACCGCCAGTGCGCTACCCCAACGTCTACGGCATCGACATGCCCACGGCCGACGAACTGGTGGCGCACAGCCGCACGGTGGAAGAGATTCGTGAAATCATCGGCTGTGACGCGTTGATCTACCAGGACATCGAGGGCATGAAGCGCGCCATCGGCTCGCTCAACACCAAGCTGGCAGGCTTCGACGCATCGTGCTTCGACGGCGTGTACGTCACCGGGGATGTCACGTCCGACAGCATCGCCCGGCTCAATGAAAACCGCGTCGGCACCGAAGAAAACGAAGAAGACACTTCGCGCCTGGCCCTGCCGAACGCGCAGGACGCCTGACCCGGCGCCCATCGCGCCCCGAAACCCAACGAGATGTCCGTGAAACCCCGACCCTTGCCCCCCGGCCTGCACCGCGAAACGCTGGCGCTGCACACCGCCCTGGAGCGCAGCCAGTATGGCGAGCACTCCGAGGCCCTGTATCTGACCAGCGGCTTCGTGCAACCCGACGCCGAGACCTCGGCGCACCGCTTTGCCCACAGTGAAGACGGGTTCACCTACGCACGCACGTCCAATCCGACTGTCACCAGTTTCGAGCAGCGCCTGGCCGCGCTGGAAGGCACGCAAGCGGCCATCGGTGCGTCCAGCGGCATGGGCGCAATCCTGCTGATGGGCATGGGCTTGCTGAAGGCCGGTGACCACGTGATCTGTTCGCGCTCGATGTTCGGCTCGACGCTCAACCTGTTTGGCAAGGAGTTTGCCAAGTTCGGCGTGGAGACCACCTTTGTCTCGCAGACCGACGTGACCGAATGGCGGTCGGCGGTGCGACCGTCGACAAAGCTGCTGTTTGCCGAAACGCCCACCAACCCGCTGACCGACGTGTGCGACATCCAGGCACTGGCCGACCTGGCGCACAACGCGGGCGCCCTGCTGGCCGTGGACAACTGCTTTTGCTCACCTGCCCTGCAGCGACCGGTGGAACTGGGCGCCGACCTCATCATCCATTCCGGCACCAAATACCTGGACGGGCAGGGCCGGGTGATGGCCGGCGCCATCTGCGGGCCATCGAAGCTCATCGTCGACGTGTTCGCCCCCATCGTGCGCACCGCCGGCATGGTGCTGGCGCCGTTCAATGCATGGGTGGTCACCAAGGGCATGGAGACACTGGGCATCCGCATGCAGGCGCAAAGCGCTAGTGCGCTGGCGGTGGCGCAATGGCTGGAGACGCACCCGGCCGTTTCACGCGTGTACTACCCGGGCCTGGCGTCGCACGGGCAGCATGCCCTGGCCATGCGCCAGCAATCGGGCCTGGGCGGCGCGGTGCTGTCGTTTGACGTGCGCGGCGCCGATGCCGCCGCGCTGCGCGCCAACGCGTTTCACGTCATCAACAACACCCAGGTGATCAGCATCGCCACTAACCTGGGCGACACCAAGTCCATCATCACGCACCCCGCCACGACCTCCCACGGGCGCCTGTCCGAGGCACAGCGCCAGGCCGCCGGCATTGGCCAGGGGCTGGTCCGCCTGGCGGTGGGGCTTGAGCACCTTGATGACATCAAGGCCGACCTGCTGCGCGGCCTGGACACCCTGTAAACCATGACGAAAACCCGAACCCGTTTTGCACCGTCGCCCACCGGCTTCATTCATCTGGGCAACATCCGCTCGGCGCTGTACCCGTGGGCGTTTGCGCGGGCCACCGGCGGCGACTTCATCCTGCGCATTGAAGACACCGACCTTGAGCGCTCGTCCCAGGCCGCGGTCGATGTCATCCTGGAGGGCATGGCCTGGCTGGGGCTCGACCACGACGAAGGCCCGTTCTACCAGATGCAGCGCATGGACCGCTACAAGGCGGTGCTGGCCGATCTGGTGGCGGCCGGGCAGGTGTACCCCTGCTACATGAGTGTGGCCGAACTCGACGCCCTGCGCGAGCGGCAGATGGCCGCAAAAGAAAAGCCGCGTTACGACGGCACCTGGCGTCCCGAGCGCGGCAAGGCGCTACCGCTGGTGCCCGAAGGCGTGAAGCCCGTGCTGCGTTTTCGCAACCCGATGGGTGGCGTGGTGGCTTGGGACGACAAGGTCAAGGGCCGCATCGAGATTGCCAACGACGAACTCGACGACCTGGTCATCGCCCGCCCTGACGGCACCCCCACCTACAACTTCTGCGTGGTGGTGGACGACATCGACATGGCCATCACCCATGTGATCCGTGGCGACGACCATGTCAACAACACACCTCGCCAGATCAACATCTTCAAGGCACTCGGCAAGGCGCCGCCGGTCTACGCCCACCTGCCCACCGTGCTCAACGAGCAGGGCGAGAAGATGAGCAAGCGCAACGGCGCCAAACCCGTGACGCAGTACCGCGCCGAAGGCTATCTGCCCGACGCCATGGTCAACTACCTGGCGCGCCTGGGCTGGAGCCACGGCGACGACGAAATCTTCAGCCGCGCGCAGTTTGTCGAATGGTTCAACCTCGACCACCTGGGCCGCAGCGCAGCGCAGTTTGACGAGGCCAAGCTGCGCTGGGTCAATGCCCAGCACCTGAAGGCCATGGCCGATGACGCGCTGGCGTCGCAGGTGGCGCCGTTTCTGCAGCGTCGCGGCATCACGCCTGACGCGCGGCTGGCCCCGATCTGCGGCCTCTTCAAGGACCGTTGCGATACGCTGGTGGCGCTGGCCGATGGGGCCGCGGCTTTTTACGTCGACGTGACTCCGGCGCAGGCCGAAAAAGCGCAGCACGTGACCGAGGCCATCAAACCCGCACTGGCCGCGCTGGCCGACAAGCTGGCGTCTGTGAGCTGGGACAAGGCGGCCATCGCCGCGGCCCTCAAGGAAGTGCTGGCCGCGCACAGCCTCAAAATGCCGCAACTGGCCATGCCGGTGCGCGTGCTGGTCATGGGCACCGCGCAAACGCCGTCGCTCGACGCGGTGCTGGCGTTGTCTTCCCGTGACATGGTGCTCGCACGCTTGCGGGAAGTTTGAAATTTCAGGCTATAATTCAAGGCTCAGGAAATCGCGGGGGTATAGCTCAGCTGGGAGAGCGCTTGCATGGCATGCAAGAGGTCATCGGTTCGATCCCGTTTACCTCCACCACTGATTTCCGGGACGGAAGTTCCAAGGTTTTGACCCTATCGTCTAGAGGCCTAGGACATTACCCTTTCACGGTAAGTACCGGGGTTCGAATCCCCGTAGGGTCGCCAGATTTTGCCAATTTGGTACAAGTGCCTGCACTTGGCTCGCAAGAGCGAACGCAGGACTGGAGTGGTAGTTCAGTTGGTTAGAATACCGGCCTGTCACGCCGGGGGTCGCGGGTTCGAGTCCCGTCCACTCCGCCAATAAAATGCTGTTAAATCAACAGCTTACAGATTAAGCCCAGTCTACAAGACTGGGCTTTTTTGTTGTCTAGACCAAATTCACTGTCCCTTTAGTGTCCCTGAATGACATGGTTTGATCTGCTTTGATTTTTCTTGTTTTGCAGTTTTGTCCCTGTAGTGACCCGGTTTGCCCGGGATCGCACTTGCCTCGATGCAATCCGCCTCAGCGCTCTTTCCGTTTTCGTTTGACCAGCCGCTCGGCTATGTGGTGTCGAACAGCCCGACGTTAGAGCTTCGATCGGAAGGCCCCAACAATCAGTTTGGTCGCGCTGCGCAGTGCGCCGTGAGACTACGCATGCCAGCCTGCGTACCGCACTAGAACCAGCTGCTTCGCAAAACATGCGCTCCATCGCCGGACCACTCAACAAGTAGCCGCTCCAAAACCTACTCGCCGAGGACCAACTTCAACTTTCATATTTGAGCAGTGGGCACCCATGCGGGTCAGCGTCCTGTACATCGTTGCGTTTCCTCTCGGCAAGGAGCCCGACCAGTTCTTCGGACTGACCCGTGCCCGCAAGTCGCGCTGAGTGCCCACGATTTCAGCCGAGACGAGCATCAGAAGGCGATCGTCAAGTTCGCGCAGCGTGTTCAAGAGCCCGAACAGCAACTGACTTTGCGACAACGACAGGTGTTGCATTGCACACCGTACTTGCTGAGCAGCACAGCGCAAACCGCGGTTTCCTGAAGCTCCAGGAACTGTGCAAGTGAGTGATGAGTTCTCGTTCCGATCATGTCTGTTTTCCTTTTGCGGGATGGCCGGCATATGCCCGGAACCGTGGAACACAGCGTGATAACGCCAGTTTGCACGATAACAATATGTATGTTATCGTGCGAAATAGAAGTTAATTTGGATGAACCTTGCCGACCCTAGCGAATGCCGTTGTGAGCTATCTCCAAGAGGTCCTGGGTATTAATACGTCAGGCGTACAGCCGTGGGCGCGTTCAAACGAACTGCCGTACTTCCTGCGCGATGCCTTCGATTTCAGCGAGCTGGAGCTGCTGGGGCAGCCCGTTGTTCTCGCCATAGGAAGGGCCGAGGCCAAACAGTCCCTCAGCGAAGTCAGGACTTGGCTGGACAAGGTCAAGTCCTTGGCTGGCCAGTCGGCGGTCTACGTCACGGATGCACTGGCCTCCTATGACCGCCGACGCTTAATCGAACAAAAAGTCCCGTTTATCGTGCCGGGCAACCAACTCTATCTGCCGGACCTTGGTTTGGACCTGCGTGAATATTTTCGGCAGCGCGCTCCCGCCACAGACGCGGCGCTGAGCCCATCCGCACAAGCGATGCTGATCACCGCCTTGCTGCGCCAGCCGTGGCAGCCCGACTGGCAGCCTTCAAAGGTCGCAGCCGCGCTGGGCTACACGCCCATGACATTGTCGCGCGCGGTCAAGGAGCTAACTGCGGCCGGGCTGGCTACCGCGCACACGGTCGGCCGTTCACGGTGGTTGCGCATGGAACTTCCACCGGAGCAGGTCTGGGAGCGTGCGAAACCTGCACTGCGAACGCCAGTCAGGCGGACGGTCTGGGTCGCACCCCATGGGCCTGCCGTACACCGACCCGGCCGTCTCGCGGGTCTGAGCGCCCTAGCGCGCTATTCCATGCTGACCGAGCCGAAATGGCCGGTGTATGCGCTGACCCCCGCTGACTGGAAGAGTGCCACAGATGCTGGCGTTCGCGAGTTGCCTGAGCGCGAAGCGGGCGCACAAGAATGGCAATTGTGGAGCTACAGCCCAGCGCTCGGACCAGATGCGACCACGGTCGACCTGCTCTCGTTGAGTCTTAGCCTCCAGGGCAACGCCGACGACCGAATCCAGCTCGCGCTAGATGAACTCCGGGAGCAATTCCCATGGTGAGGGGACTGGACATATTCCGGGAATGGTTTGCGGCCTACATCGACCAGTACGTCCTGATCGGTGGCACGGCCGCCACCTTGACCATGGAGGACGCCGGACTCGAATTCCGAGCCACCAAGGACCTCGACATCGTCCTGCATGTAGAAGCGCTGACGCCGACTTTCGGTGAGGCCTTCTGGAAATTCGTCGATGCCGGCAAGTACGAGATCCGCCAGGCCAGCGAGACCGGTAAGCCCAACTTCTATCGCTTCATCAAGCCCGGCGACGAGCGCTTCCCGGCGATGGTGGAACTCTTCGCCCGCGCGCCCGATGGATTGAAGCCGGCCGAAGGCAGCCATCTGACCCCGATCCCGCTCGACGAAGCCGTCGCAAGCCTTTCCGCGATCCTGCTGGACGAGGCCTACTACGCCTTCATCATGGCGGGACGCCGGGAAACCGACGGCCTGCCATGGGTTGGCGAGGACCGCCTGATCCCGCTCAAGGCCATTGCCTGGCTGGAACTGAGCGCCCGCAAGGACAAAGGCGAGAAGGTGGACGCGAAGGACGTGCGCAAGCACCTTAACGACGCGCTGCGCCTCTCGCAGCTGCTGGCGCCAACGACCCGCATCGAGATGGACCGGAAGATCGGCGAAGACCTGGCTCGGTTCCTGATCGCGGCTGCCGCTGACACCAGCATCGACCCGAAAGCGCTGCAGCTCGGCGCCGTCACCGTCGGCGAATTGGTCGGCCGGATTGCCCAAGCCTATGGCATCGAGCTGCCGGCGCAGAAGTGAGAAAAGGAGCGCGCGCATGACCCTGTACAAGAACTGGTGCACCGGCACCGAGAAGAAAACCAAGAAGAAGACGCTCCGCAGCTACTCTGAAAAAAAGGGCGGTCGCGTCAAGGTCCTCTCGCAACTGGGCGCAACCGTCAAGACCCACTACGACCACACCGATCGCATCGCCGACGACGTCGCCCGCCTGGGCTACGCGAAGGCGGCTGAGCTTCTGCGGGTGCTGTTGCCGCAGTCGCCCCGGGCACGCTCGGGTGGCATCGCTGAAGCCAGCTCTCGGCTTCAGCGCCTCGATGCGTCGTACAGTGAGCTTTGCCATTCCATGTCCTAGCCGTGTCCTAAAAATCGGTGGATTTCAGTGTATTCAGCCGGACGGATCTGGGCAAATAAATGTCGTAAGTCGATGTTTTATAAGGGTATTTTCAGTCCGGGGACATCCGGAAAAATCCGCCAAGAGGCGCCTGTCACGCCGGGGGTCGCGGGTTCGAGTCCCGTCCACTCCGCCAATAAAATCAACGGGTTGCAGCAGAAATGCCGCAGCCCGTTTTTCTTTGTCCGGGCCGTTTCGACGGTCGGTCAACACTCCGGTTGGAGTGTCGCCTGCCGCACAGACTGTTACCGGCATGGGGTTTAGCCTTTGCACAACGCGTCATCGTTCGACACCTTGGGGGCGTTGAATGACCAGACCGTAGTTGCCACTGAAAAGGAAAGCGCCATGAAGCTGAATCTGAGAACCCTCTGTCTTGTGACAGCCTTGTCGGCACTGCCGGTGGCCGCCGTGCACGCCCAGGTGAGTTTTGGCCTCAGCGTGGCGGTGCCGGGCGTGAGCATCGGCATCAACATGCCGTCGTACCCCGCGCTGGTCCAGGTGCCGGGCTACCCGGTGTATTACGACCCGCAGGCCCAGTCCAACTACTTCTTTTACGACGGTCTGTACTGGGTGTATTCCAACGACAACTGGTACGCCAGCAGCTGGTACAACGGGCCGTGGCAGATGACGCATCGCGACGCGGTGCCGCTGTTTGTGCTGCGCGTGCCAGTGCGCTATTACCGCGTGCCGCCACCGTATTTTTATGGCTGGCGGGCCGATGCGCCGCCGCGCTGGGGTGACCATTGGGGGCGTGACTGGGAACGTCGTCGCCCTGGTTGGGACCGCTGGGATTCGCACAACGTTCCCCGTCCGGCACCGCTACCCCGCTATCAGCAAAAATATCCTGGCGACCGTTATCCGGATTCTCGGGACCAGCAGCGGGCCATCCGCAACGAGCACGACCGTTACGAGCCCCGTGAGCGGGTCAACCGCGACATCCTGGGGCAACCCGGCCGCTCGGACGACCGGCGCGGTGGGGCAGGCCCGCAGCCGCCGGTGCAGCGCGCGGTGCCGATCGGCCCGCAGCCGGTGCAGGCGCCGCAACCGCATCGCCCGCCCCAGGCGGCGCAACCGGTGCAGGTGCAGCCGCACAACGCCCGGCCGCAGCGCCAGGGTGAGCCGCAAGTGGCGCCACCGGGCCGACAAGGCGCTGCGGACGGTGCCGCAGAATCCGGCCGGGACAACCGGGGGCGCCAGGACGAGCGCGGCGGCCGTGACAATCGGGGTCGCAAAGACGACGACCGTCGGTAAATCCATATCAAGTACTACTGTTTAGATAGCAAACTATGACCCATTGGCGGGGGCTAATGGTCATTTTTTCTTGAAAAATCACGGATCGACCGCCTGGGCGTGCAGTGCGCGCAAGACGTCGGCTGTGAACGCGTCGGACGGGAAGAAGGTCTCCAGCGCCAGTTCCTGCAGCGTCACGTCCAACGGCGTACCGAAGACGGTGGTGGTGCTGATGAAGCTCAGCACCCCGGCCGGGCTGCGAAACTGCAAGGGCATGGCCACGCCCAGGTGCTCGCCCGCCAGCGTCACGGCCCCGGCACCGTCGGGCATCGGGTAGGCGCGCAATTCGTCCAGCAGGGCGGCCAGACCGGCGTCGCCCGTGGCATGAATCTGCTGGCGCAATCGCTCGAAAATGTGGCCACGCCATTGCGCCAGATTCACGATGTTGGGGGCGATCCCCTGCGGATGCAGGCTCAGGCGCAGCACGTTCATGGGCGGCTGCAGCAGCGCGGCGTCCGCCCCGGCCAGCAAGGGTGACACCATGCGGTTGGCGGCCACCAGGTTCCAGTGTCGGTCCACGGCCAGTGCGGGCCAGGGTTCGTGGCTTTGGAGGATGAGATCCACCGCCGCCCGCGCAGCGGCCAGGGCGGGATCGGTCAGTGGGCGCTCACGGTACATCGGCGCATAGCCGGCCGCCACCAGCAGCGCGTTGCGTTCGCGCAGCGGAATGTCGAGCCGCCCGGCCAGCCGCAACACCATTTCGCGGCTGGGTGCGGCGCGGCCGGTTTCCATGTAACTCAGGTGCCGCGTGGACACCCCGGCTTCGTCGGCCAGGTCGAGCTGGCTCAGGCGCCGGTGCTCGCGCCAGCGGCGCAGATGCTGGCCGAACGGCAGCGCGGACAGAGGGCGGGCAGCAGCAGGGGCGGCGACGGTGTTCATGGCCGGATGGTACGGCGGGCGTGGCGGTGCCGCCATGACCCGGCAGGTCATGGGGCGGCCGCACCGCATAACCCCTGCGGGCGTGGCGGCATCGTGGTGCGGTTCAGAATGGGCGGTTGGATATCTTCTTCTGGAGCAGGCCATGCCACACCACGAACCCCACGCTTTTGCCGCCTTGCGCAAGACCTTCCAGACTGGGGCAGGCCCGTCGGCGGCGTATTTTTCGTTGCCGGCGCTGGCGCGCCAATACCCGGGCGTCGCGCGGCTGCCGGTGTCGATCCGCATCATGCTCGAGAGCGTGCTGCGCAACTGCGACGGCAAGAAAATCACCGCGGCGCACGTGGCACAGCTCGCCCACTGGCAGGCGGTGGCGGCGCGCACCGACGAGATCCCGTTTCAGGTGGCGCGCGTGGTGTTGCAGGATTTCACCGGCGTGCCGCTGCTGGCCGACCTGGCCGCCATGCGCAGCGCGGCCCGCAAACTCGGCATCGACCCGAAGAAGATCGAGCCGCTGGTGCCGGTGGATCTGGTGGTGGACCACTCGGTCACCGTGGACCATTACGGCCGCAAGGATTCGCTCGACCTCAACATGAAGCTCGAATTCCAGCGCAACCGCGAGCGCTACGAGTTCATGAAGTGGGGCATGCAGGCGTTTGACACCTTTGGCGTGGTGCCGCCGGGTTTTGGCATCGTGCACCAGGTCAATCTGGAGTACCTGGCGCGCGGCGTGCACCGCGGCGCCGATGGTGTGGTCTACCCGGACACGTTGGTGGGCACCGACAGCCACACCACCATGATCAACGGCATTGGCGTGGTGGGCTGGGGCGTGGGCGGCATCGAGGCCGAGGCGGCCATGCTGGGCCAGCCGGTGTACCTGCTCACGCCCGATGTGGTGGGCTTCGAGCTGACCGGGCGCGTGCGCGAGGGCGTGACCGCCACCGACCTCGTGCTCACCGTGACCGAAATCCTGCGCCGGCACAAGGTGGTGGGCAAGTTCGTCGAATTCTTTGGCGAAGGCACCGCCTCGCTGGCCTTGCCCGACCGCGCCACCATCGCCAACATGGCGCCCGAATACGGCGCGACCATGGGCTTCTTCCCGGTGGACGGGAAAACCATCGACTACTTTCGCGGCACCGGCCGCACGGCTGCGGAGATCGCGTTGTTCGAGGCCTACTTCAAGGCCCAGGGGCTGTTTGGTGTGCCCCGGGCGGGCGACATCGATTACTCGCAGGTGGTGCGGCTCGATCTGGGCACCGTCACGCCCAGCCTGGCCGGCCCCAAGCGCCCGCAGGACCGCATCGAGCTGGGCAGGGTGGCGGGGCAGTTTGCGTCGCTGTTCAGCAAGCCGAACGCAGAGAACGGCTACAACCAGCCGTCCGACCGGCTGCACCACCGCTACCCGGTGCAGGTGTGCGGGTCGCCATCGGAGGGCGCGGCGCCGTTGGCCGAGGCGCTGCCCGATGGCCAAACGCGCGACGTGGCCGAAATGGTGATCAACCGCCCCACGCTCGAGGCCGGCCAGACCACCACGCACACGCCCGGGGCGGTGACCGTGGGCCACGGCGACGTGCTGATCGCCGCCATCACCAGTTGCACCAACACCTCCAACCCCAGCGTGCTGCTGGCGGCCGGGCTGCTGGCCAAAAAAGCGGTGCAAGCGGGCCTGCGGGTGCAGCCGCACATCAAGACCTCGCTGGCACCCGGCTCGCGCATCGTCACGCAGTACCTCACGCAAACCGGGCTGCTGCCCTACCTGGAGCAACTGGGCTTTGCGCTGGCGGGCTACGGCTGCACCACCTGCATCGGCAACGCGGGCGACCTGACGCCCGAGCTCAACGAGGCCATCACGCACAACGACCTGGTGTGCGCGGCCGTGCTGTCGGGCAACCGCAATTTCGAGGCGCGCATCCATCCCAACCTCAAGGCCAACTTCCTGGCCAGCCCGCCGCTGGTGGTGGCCTATGCCATTGCCGGCAACGTGATGCGCGACCTCATGACCGAACCCGTGGGCCAGGGCACGGGCGGCAAGGATGTTTACCTGGGCGACATCTGGCCCACCAGCGACGAGATCGACCAGTTGCTGCGGTTCGCCATGAACGGCAAGGCCTTCCGGGAGAACTACGCCAAGGTCAGGAGCGAACCGGGCAAGTTGTGGGGCGACATCCACGGCGTGACGGGCGAGACCTACACCTGGCCGGCCAGCACCTACATTGCCGAGCCACCGTTCTTTCGCAATTTTGCTATATCAAACGAAGCAAACTATGACCATTTGGCGGGGGCTGATGGCCAAAAACGTTCATATTCTGTGACCGGTGCACGGATCATGGCGCTGTTTGGCGACTCCATCACCACCGACCATATTTCGCCCGCCGGCTCCATCCAGGAGGCATCGCCCGCCGGGCAGTGGCTGCGGGCGCATGGCGTGCAGAAGGCCGATTTCAACAGCTATGGCGCGCGCCGCGGCAACCACGACGTGATGATGCGCGGCACCTTTGCCAACGTGCGCGTCAAGAACCTCATGCTGCCGCCCGACGCCCAGGGCTCGCGCGAGGAGGGCGGGCTCACGCTGTTCCAGCCCGGCGGGCGCAAGATGTTCATCTACGACGCGGCCATGCAATACCTCGCGCAGGGCGTGGCCACGGTGGTCTTCGCGGGCGAAGAGTACGGCACCGGCTCCAGCCGCGACTGGGCGGCCAAGGGCACGCAACTGCTGGGCATCCAGGCCGTGGTGGCGCGCAGTTTTGAGCGCATTCACCGCAGCAACCTCGTGGGCATGGGCGTGCTGCCGCTGCAGTTCAAGGGCGGCGACTCCTGGCAGACGCTGGGGCTGGCGGGTGACGAGATCATTGACGTCATCCCGCACCCCCAACTCTTGCCGCAGAGCGACGCCACGCTCGTGGTCACGCGCGCCAACGGCACGCAGCAGCGGGTGAGCGTGACCCTGCGCATCGACACCCCGATCGAGGTCGATTACTACCGCCACGGCGGCATCCTGCCCTACGTGCTGCGCCAGTTGCTGGCGCCCTGAAACGGCTTTGCATTCAACCGCATGACTGCGTTGGTTCGCCTTGCCGTGCTACAGCACTGTCTGCGGCTCCCGCCTTGTCCTGCGCTTGAATGCAAAACCGTTTGAAGCCCGTTTTTTTGACCACTCCATTCCTGCCGAGGCGCACCCGGCAACGGTGCACAATGGCACGCTATGAAATTGCAGGCACTGATCGCCGGGGGCGGCATTGGCGGGCTGGCGGCGGCGCTGGCCTGTTCGCGGGCGGGTTGCGACGTCCGGTTGTTTGAGCGGGTGGACGCGTTCAGCGAGGTGGGGGCGGGCATCCAGATGGGCCCCAACGTCACGCGCATCCTGCAGGCCTGGGGCCTGGGCGACGCGCTCGACGCGGTGGCCGCGCGGCCGCAGCGCCTGCAGGTGCGCGACGCACTCTCGGGCCGCGAACTGGCCGCGCTGCCGCTGGCCGACCGCGCACTGCAGCGCTACGGCGCCCCCTACCTCAGCATCCGGCGGGCCGACCTGCAGCAGTTGCTGCTTTCGGCCGTGCGCCACCGCGAGGGCGTGCACCTGAACACCGGGCACATCGTGCAAAGCTGGGTGGAGTCCAGCGATGCCCTGACGCTGCGCACCACCGACGGGCTGGCGGTCGAGGGCGACCTGCTGATCGGCGCCGACGGCCTGTGGAGCCGCGTGCGCGCGCAGCTGCTGGCCGACGGCATGCCGCAACCCACCGGCCACCTGGCCTATCGGGCGATGGTGCCGCAGTCGGCGCTGCCCGAATCGCTGCGCAGCGACCAGGTCACCGTCTGGCTCGGCCCGAAGCTGCACGTGGTGCACTACCCGGTGCAGCGGGGCGAAACCCTGAACATCGTGGTGATCGTCCATGGCCGCGCCGACCACGCACCCGGCGAGTGGGACCACGCGGCCCACGCCAGCGGGCTGCGCGCGGCGCTGGCGCCGGTGTGCCCGGCGTTGCAGGCGCGCGTGCAGGCCATTCCAGGCTGGCGCCTGTGGGTGTTGTGCGACCGCCCGCCCATGCGCGGCCCCGACGAGCACGCGCAGGGGCGCGTGGCGCTGCTGGGCGACGCCGCCCATCCCATGCGGCCCTATCTGGCGCAGGGCGCGGGCATGGCCATCGAAGACGCGGCGGAGCTGGAGCGCGTGCTGGCCATGGACGCCCTCGAGGTGCCGCTGCGCCTGCGCCGCTACGCCCTCAACCGCTGGGAGCGCAACGCGCGGGTGCAGGCACGCTCGGCGCGCAACGGTGACATCTTTCACGGCAGCGGCCTGCTGCGCGCGGGGCGCAACGCCGCGATGGCGCTGGGCGGCGCCCGGTTGCTGGACCTGCCGTGGCTGTACGGGCAGTGACGCCGTGGCTATCATGGGCGCACAACGAGGAGACAAGCCCATGATTTCAGCCCGGTCGTCCAGCCGTCTCGCGCTGGCCGTGTCTTGCGCGTCTTTTCTGGCCGTGGCCGGGTGTGCCACCGCCCCTGCCACGCCCGACGCCCGGATGGCGCGCATCCAGAACGTGGTGGTCATCTACGCTGAAAACCACAGCTTTGACAACCTGTACGGGCTGTTCCCCGGCGCCAACGGCATCGACCGCGCCACGCCCGAACAAGTCACGCAGCTGGACCACGATGGCAAGCCCCTGCCCGAGCTGCTGGTGTTCGGCCGCGACGGCAAGCCCGACCCGAACTACCCGCGCCTGCCCAACCGGCCGTTCCGCATCGACGCGCCACCGGTCAACAAGCCGCCGACGCAGATGGTGCCCAGCCCGATCCACGCGTTCTTTCACAACCAGGAGCAGATCAACGGCGGCAAGAACAACCGGTTCGCCGCCATGTCCAACGTGGGCGGCTGGACCATGGGTTACTACGACGGCAGCCAGTTTCGCCTGTGGCAATGGGCCCGGGACTACACGCTGGCCGACAACTTTTTCATGGGCGCGTTTGGCGGCTCGTACCTGAACCATCAATACCTCGTGTGTGCCTGTGCGCCGCGCCATGACACGGCGCCCGCGTCCATGCGCGCGCGGCTGGACGCGGCTGGCAAGCTCGAAAAGCGGCCGGGCTCGCCGTCAGCCGCTGTGGGCGCGGTGCAGGTGTTCAGCAGCGGGATCGGTGGCCAGGTCACGCCGGACGGCGATTCCGTGAACACCTCACAGCCGCCCTACCAGCCCAGCGGAATCACCCCCGCCGTCGATGGCGCGCGTGAACTGGTCAACCCCAGGGGAGGCAAGCTTGGCAATACCGATCTGGGCGAGCCGGTTCCGCCCCAGACCGCCAGGACCATCGGCGACACCCTGTCAGCCCAAGGCGTGAGCTGGGCCTGGTACGCCGGGGGCTATACCAAGGCGCTGGCCGATGGCATGCAGGCGCCCGATGCGCCGCGCCAGGTGATCTACCACCGGGCTGCAGGCTCGCCGAACTTCCAGCCGCACCACCAGCCCTTCAATTACTACGCCCGCTTTGCACCCGGCACCGCCGACCGCGCAAAACATCTGCGCGATGGCGATGACTTCATCAAGGCCGTGGAAGCCGGGGCGCTGCCGGCCGTGAGCTTCTACAAACCCGCGGGCGTGGACACGCAGCACCCGTCCTACACCGACGTCATGACCGGTGACGCCCACATCGCGGGGGTGCTGGAAAAACTCAAGGCCAGTCCGCAATGGAAAGACCTGCTGGTGATCGTGACCTATGACGAGAACGGTGGGTATTGGGATCACGTGCCGCCGCCCAGCGGTCCGGGCTGGGGCGACCGCTTTGGGCCGGGTTCGCGCATCCCGGCCCTGCTGATCGGGCCAAACGTGCGCAAGGGGTATGTGGACTCGACCCCCTACGACACCACGTCGATTCTCAAATTCATCACCCAGCGCTTTGGCCTGGAGCCATTGCCCGGCGTGCGCGCCAACATGGGCAATCTGGCGAATGCGCTGAACTGAGCGGCAGCGGGCTCATAGGTCAGTGCGCAGTTTCCAGATCTCGGGGAACAGCACCACGTCCAGCATCTTGCGCAGGTAGCCCACGCCGGAGGTGCCGCCGGTGCCGCGCTTGAAGCCGATCACGCGCTCCACCGTGGTCACATGGCGAAAGCGCCACAGGCGGAAGGCGTCTTCCAGATCGGTGAGTTCCTCGCCGAGCTGGTACAAGTCCCAGTACTTTTTAGGGTCGCGGTAAACCTGCAGCCAGGCCTGCTCGACCGCGTCGCTGGCCACGTAGGGTTGGGTCCAGTCGCGCGCGGTGTGGCTCGTGGGCATGGGCAGGCCGCGCCCCGCCAGCAGGCGCAGCGCCTCGTCGTACAGCGAGGGTGCTTCGTAAGCCACCTGAACCTGCGCCAGCACATCGGGGCGGTGGGCATGGGGCTTGAGCATGGCGGCGTTCTTGTTGCCCAGCGCAAATTCGATGCGGCGGTATTGCGCGCTCTGGAACCCGCTGGAATTGGCCAGGTAGGGCCGGATGGCGCTGTACTCGGGCGGCGTCATGGTGGCCAGCACGTCCCAGGCGTGCACCAGCTGCTCCATGATGCGGCTCACGCGGGCCAGCATCTTGAAGGCGGTGCCCAGTTCGTCGCGCGCCACGTGGTCGATGGCGGCCTGCAGCTCGTGCAGCATGAGCTTCATCCACAGCTCGCTGGTCTGGTGCTGCACGATGAACAGCATCTCGTTGTGGTCGGGCGAGCGCGGCTTTTGCGCGCCCAGGATGGCGTCGAGCTGCAGGTAGTCGCCATAGCTCATGTCCTGGCTGAAGTCGAGCTTGGCTTTTTCGTCGTGGACGATGTCTTCGGGCTTGGAATGTTCCATCAGGTCACCGCCTGTTTCTGGTTGAATTCCGGGCGCTGCCATTCGGCGGATTCGAGCACCTGCTTCAAATGTTCGACCGCCCGCCACACCTCTTCGAAGCCGATGTACAGCGGCGTGAAGCCGAAACGCAGGATGTCCGGGCTGCCCGCACGTCCCGAGCTTGTCGAAGGATCACCGGCGCGAAAGTCGCCGATCACGTTGCGTGCAATCAGGGCCTGCACGATGGCGTAGGCCCCACTCTGGCAACTCAAACTTGCTTGCGAGCCGCGTTGCGCGTGCGGGCGCGGCGTGACCAGCGTGAGGCCGTGACCTGCGCAGCGTTCTTCCACCAGGGCGATGAACAGGTCGGTCAGCGCCAGCGATTTTTGGCGCAGCGCGGCCATGCCACCCAGTGGCTGCGCGGCCAGCAGGGTGTCGAGGCCGCACTCGAGCGCGGTCAGGCTCAGGATGGGTTGCGTGCCGCAGAGGTAGCGCGCCACACCCGGCGCAGGCCGGTATTCGGGCGTGAACTCGAACGGGGCCGCGTGACCCCACCAGCCGGCCAGCGGTTGCCAGAAACGCTCGGCATGCCGGGGGTGAACCCAGACGAAGGCCGGTGCACCGGGGCCGCCGTTCAGGTATTTGTAGCCGCAGCCCACCGCGAAATCGGCGCCCGCACCGTGCAGGTCCACGGGCACGGCGCCTGCGCTGTGGGCCAGGTCCCACACCATGAGTGCGCCCGCGGCGTGCGCAGCGGCCGTGACGGCGCCCATGTCGTGCATGGCGCCGGTGCGGTAGTTCACGTGCGTGAGCATCAACACCGCCACGTCCGGGGTGAGCGCGGTGTTGATTTCTTCGGGTTCGATCAATTGGAGCTGGTAGCCGCGCTCGCGGCACAGGGCCTGGGCGATGTAGAGGTCGGTCGGGAAATTGCTGCGTTCGCTCACGATCACGCGGCGTTGCGGGGCATCCTGCGCGGCGATGTTGAGCGCCGCGCTGAGCACCTTGTAAAGATTCACCGAAGTGCTGTCGGTGGCCACCACCTCGCCGGGGCGGGCCCCAATGAGCGATGCAATCTTGTTGCCGAGCTTTTGCGGCAGCCCGAACCAGCCCGCGCTGTTCCAGCTGCGGATCAGGCCTTCGCCCCATTCCTGCGTGACCGCGGCCGCCACGCGGGCCGGGGCCGCGGCGGGCATCACGCCCAGGGAGTTGCCGTCCAGGTAAATCACGCCCGGCGGGATCGTGAAGAGATCGCGCAGCTTGCGCAACGGGTCTTGCGCGTCGAGTGCGCGGCAGTCTTGCAGGGTGGTCATGGCAGTTCTCTCAGCACGGCGCGCACCGGCGAAGCGTCGGCCGTCATCAGTTTCAGGGGCAGGGCGATGAGTTCGTAGTCGCCCTCGGGCACGTCGTCGAGCACCAGGTTTTCAAGCACGCGCAGGCCGCGCTGGCGGATCACCTGGTGGCTGTCCAGCGTCTTGCTGTCGGCCGGGTCGATGCTGGCGGTGTCGATGCCGATCAGCCGCACGCCCAGGTCGGCCAGGTGCGCCACGGTGGCGGGCGCGTAGGCGCTCAGCGCCGGGTCCCAGCGGTCGACCGGCATGCGCGTACAGGTGCGCACCAGCAGCCGCGGCGGCAGGCCCTGCGCGGCGTGCGCGAGGTGACGCCACTCGACGAGCGGGCCGCAGCCGATGGCATGGATCACGCGGCAGTGGCCGAGGTAGGGCATGAGGTCCAGGGCGCCCACGGCCAGTCCGGCAGGGTCGTAGTGCAAGGGCGCGTCGGCGTGCGCGCCCACATGCGGCGACAGGGTGATGGCGCTCACATTCACCGGGCAGCCCGGCCCGATCCGGGCCGACCATTGTTGCTGGTACGGCGTGTCACCCGGGAACACCGGTGCACCGGGCTGGACAGGAGGGGAAATGTCCCAAAGGCGTTGCATGGGCGATGAGTTTGCATCGCCTCAAAAAACCGTGGTGTCGGTTATTTCCAACAATCAGCAAAAATACTTGAAGCTTAAAGCATCTGTTCGATGGGGCGGCACGTCCAGCGGCGGCAGGTGGCGCCGCTGGACGCGAAGCAAGAGCCTTCTCAGGCGACGCGGCCGAGCAGCAGGTATTCCATGAGCGCCTTTTGCGCATGCATGCGGTTTTCGGCTTCGTCCCACACCACCGACTGCGGGCCGTCGATCACGTCGGCCTGGACTTCTTCGCCGCGGTGGGCGGGCAGGCAGTGCATGAACAGGGCGTCGGGCTTGGCGGCCTTCATCATGTCGGTGTCCACGCACCAGTCGGCAAAGGCCAGTCGGCGCGCTTCGTTTTCGGCCTCGTAGCCCATGCTGGTCCAGACGTCGGTGGTGACGAGGTCGGCCCCGCGGCAGGCGTCCATCGGGTCCTTGAAGACCTTGTAGCTGGCGTTGCTGCGCAGGCCGGCCACTGCCTGGTCTACCTCGTAGCCACTGGGCGTGCTCAGGTGCACGGTAAAGCCCAGCAGCTCGGCGGCCTGCAGCCAGGTGTTGGCCATGTTGTTGCCATCGCCCACCCAGGCCACGACCTTGCCCTGCAGGAAAGCCGGGTCTGGCCGACCTTCCTTGTCCAGGCCGCGGTGCTCGAGAAAGGTGAAGAGGTCCGCCAGGATCTGGCACGGATGGAATTCATTCGTCAGGCCGTTGATCACCGGCACGCGGGAGGACGCGGCGAACTTGTCGATGCGTTCCTGGCCAAAGGTGCGGATCATCACGATGTCCACCATGCGGCTGATGACCTTGGCGCTGTCCTCGATCGGCTCGGCCCGGCCCAGCTGGCTGTCGCCCGTGGTGAGGTTCAGCACGCTGCCGCCCAGCTGGTACATGCCGGCCTCGAAGCTGACGCGGGTGCGGGTGCTGGCTTTCTCGAAGATCATGGCCAGCGTGCGGTCGGCCAGCGGGTGGTATTTTTCGTAGGACTTGAACTTTTTCTTGATGACGGCCGCGCGCTCGAACAGGTGCGCGTATTCGTCGGCCGAAAAGTCGCTGAATTGCAGGTAATGCTTCATGGTCAGGGCTTGGCGGTTTCGCTCAGGAATTGCTGGACCAGCGGGCACAGGATGCCTACCAGTTCGTCGGCTTCGGCCGTGCTCATGATGAGCGGCGGAACCAGGCGGATCACGCTGTCGGCCGTCACGCTGATGAGCAGGCCGTTTTCCATGCAGCGCTGAACCAGTACGCCGCAGGGGCGGTCGAGTTCGACGCCGATCATCAGGCCCTGGCCACGGATCTCCCGCAGCCCCGGCAGTGCGCCCAATTCGCGTGTCAGCGCGGCTTTCAGATGGGCCCCCACCCTGGCGGCGTTGTCCAGCAGACCGTCTTCTTCCATGATGCGGATGGTCTCCACGCCGGCCCGCATCGCCAGCGGATTGCCGCCGAACGTGGTGCCGTGGTTGCCGGGCTGGAAGATGTGGGCGGCTTTCGGGCCGGCCACCACCGCGCCAATCGGCACGCCCGAGCCCAGCCCCTTGGCCAGCGGCATCACGTCCGGCTGGATGCCGGCCCACTGGTGAGCGAACCATTTGCCGGTGCGGCCCATGCCGCATTGCACTTCGTCGATCATCATGAGCCAGTCGCGCGCGTCGCACAGCTGGCGCACCTGTTGCAGGTAGTCCACGCGCATGGGGTGGATGCCGCCTTCGCCCTGGATGGTCTCGAAAAACACGGCCACGACGTTGGGGTTGTCTTCGGTGGCTTGTTTCAGTGCCTCGATGTCGTTGAGCGGAACCCGGATGAAGCCTTCGACCAGTGGGCCAAACCCCGCCTGGATTTTCGGGTTGCCGGTGGCGCTGAGGGTGGCAATGCTGCGGCCATGAAAGGCTTTTTCATAGACCACGATCTCGGGTCGCTCGATACCCTTGTCGTGGCCGAACTTGCGCGCGAGCTTGAGCGCGGCTTCGTTGGCTTCCAGCCCGGTGCTGCAGAAAAAGACGTTGGTCAGGCCCGACAGTTCCACCAGCTTGGCGGCGAGCTTTTCCTGGTTGGGCACATGGTAGTAGTTGGAGCTGTGGATGATCTTGGCAATCTGGTCCTGCAGCGCAGGCACCAGTTTGGGGTGCGCATGGCCGAGCGTGTTGACGGCGATGCCGCCCAGGCCATCCAGGTAAGACTTGCCCTGGGTGTCCCACAGGCGGCAACCCTTGCCATGACTCAGGGCGATGGGCAGGCGCGCGTACGTGTTCATCACGTGGGGTGAAGCGACGTCGGTGGCGGGGGCGATGGCTGCGGACATGGGGGCTCCAGAAAAGAAACCGGCCCTGCGAACGTATGGCGTCTGTCGGACACAACGTCGGGTGGGCCGTTGAAGGGGGATTTTAGGCGCAGACATTGCTTGGGTTTTTGACAATTCCGCATCACAGCGATGCCGCCTCCCGCCCCAATCAGGACCCAAGTCTTATATAAGATATAATTGTGCGGCGCAGCAACCGGCGATCCCGGGTGGCCTGCGGTACACCCAAAACCTTCTACCCGATGGCCTCGATCAACTCCCCGGAAGTCTTCATTCAGGGCGTCACGCTCGAAGGCAAGACCTTCCGGCCCAGCGACTGGGCTGAGCGGCTGGCCGGGGTCATGAGCCCGTTCCGTCCCGGCGGCGCGCAGCCAGGGAGCCATCTGAGCTATTCACCGTGGTGCATTCCGACCACCATCAACGGTGTGAAATGCGTGATCGTCCACCGCGACCTGCGCGACGCCGAACCCATGGCCTGGGATTTCTGCATGAACTTCGCCAAGGACAACCACCTGCAGGTGGCCGAGGCGTGCCGGGTGCCTGACGGGCCTGAAACAAAAAACTGAACGCCCACAAAAAAACCGCCCGGAGGCGGTTTTTTTGCTTGGCTGACAGCGCACCCGTTACAAACGGCGGGTTGATTCATCCACTGAATCGCCCCGGGCTGTGCCTGACCGGGGTCAGGCGGCGGATTTTCAGGCGGTTGCCTGTGCCAGGGCTTTCACCTTGGCGGCCAGACGGCTCTTGTCGCGAGCGGCCTTGTTCTTGTGGAAGATGCGCTTGTCAGCGACGATGTCCACCACGCTTTGGGCCTTGGCAAAGGCTTCGGCGGCTTTGGTCTTGTCACCGGCTGCGACGGCTTTTTCAACGTTCTTGACAGCGGTGCGGTATTTGGAGCGCAGCGACGAGTTCGCGGCGTTGATTTTCACGTCCTGGCGGACGCGTTTGCGGCCCGACGCCAGGCGCGGGTTCTTCTTTTTGGGTTTGGCTGATGCCATGATGTAGGTTCCTTGTGTCTGTGGATGTTGTCAGCAAAGCCTTCAATTGTAGCACCGCGCTGCCTGCCAAGGTGGGCGCCGCAGGCCGCAGGGGCAGGACGGCTACACTGCGCCGGTGAGTCTGTTCAAAGCCGCTTCCACTGTTTCGCTGCTGACGCTGGTGTCGCGCATCACCGGCCTGGCGCGGGAGCTTCTGATGGCGTCCACCTTTGGCGCCAGCGCGCTGACCGACGCGTTCAATGTCGCGTTCCGCATCCCCAACCTGTTTCGCCGCCTGTTCGCCGAAGGCGCGTTCAGCCAGGCTTTCGTGCCGGTTCTGGCCGCCACGAAGGCCCGGCACGGCGAAGCTGAAACCCGGCTGCTGGTGGACCGGGTGGCCACGCTGCTGGCCTGGGCGCTGGTGGCCACATGCGTGCTGGGTGTCGCGGCCGCCCCGGTGTTGGTCTGGGCCATGGCGGGTGGGCTGAGGCAGGCGCCGGGCGGGTTTGAAGCCGCGGTGTTCATGACGCGCTGGATGTTCCCCTACATCGCCTTCATGTCGCTGGTGGCGTTGTCTTCGGGCGTGCTCAACACCTGGAAGCGCTACGCCGTGCCCGCCGCCACGCCGGTGCTGCTCAACGTGGCGATGATCGCTGCCGCCGGGTGGGGCGCGCCGTGGTTTGCTGCCCGCGGCATTGAGCCGATCTACGCCATGGCGGCGGGGGTCATGGCGGGCGGGCTGCTGCAACTGGCGGTGCAGGTGCCGGCGCTGGCGCGGCTGGGCATGTTGCCAAGATTTGGCCTGAATTGGGCCCTGGTCCGCGCCGCATGGTCTGATGTTGCTACAAAAAATATATTGAAACTGATGCTTCCCGCCATGCTGGGGGTCAGCGTGGCGCAAATCTCATTGCTGATCAACACGCAGATCGCCTCGCACCTGACGATCGGCAGCGTCAGCTGGCTCACCTATGCCGACCGGTTGATGGAATTCCCGACGGCATTGCTGGGCGTGGCCCTGGGCGTGGTGCTGATGCCGCTGCTTGCCGCGGCCAGGGCGGCGGACGATGCCGACCAGTATTCCGCCATGCTTGACTGGGGCCTGCGGCTGGTGGTGCTTCTGACGGTGCCTTGTGCGGTGGCGCTGCTCACGTTTTCCACGCCGCTGGTGTCGGTGCTTTACCACTACGGCGCGTTCAGCGACCGCGATGTGCAGCAGACCACCGTGGCGCTGATGGGCTACGGCGTCGGTTTGCTGGGGCTGGTGGCCATCAAGGTGCTGGCGCCCGGTTACTACGCCAGCCAGGACATCCGCACGCCGGTGAAGATCGCCATCGTGGTGCTGGTGATCACGCAATTGCTCAACCTCGTGCTGGTGCCGTTGCTGCAGCATGCCGGGCTGGCGCTGGCCATCGGTCTTGGCGCGCTGATCAATGCGCTGTGGCTGCTGGGCGGGCTGTTGCGTCGCGGCAGCTACCGGCCGGCGCCCGGCTGGGCGCGGTTTGGGTTGCAGGTGGTGGCGGCCAGCGCCTTGCTGGCCGTGCTCCTGATGTGGATGGCGGGGCATTTCGACTGGCTGGCCCTGCGCGCAAACGGGTGGCGGCGGATCGGCCTGTTGGCGCTGGCGCTGGCGGCGTCGGGCATCGTGTATTTTGGCGCGCTGTGGGCCGCCGGGCTCAAGCTGCGGCAATTGATGCGACGCTGATGTGCCGTTGCGCGGCGTACGCTTGACGCGGCCGACCAGCTCCCTTACAAAGCCTCATGCAGATTCACTTTGCCGTTCCGACCCCGCTGGAGTATTTTTCTGCACTGGTGGGCAGTGATGAGGCCTTCCCGCTTTTTGAATCGGCGGTGGCGCTGGCGCAGGACGACTACCCCGAGCTGGACGTGCAGCAGGTGTTGGGCGACGTGGACCAGTTGCTCGCGCGCCTCAAGCGCCGTCTGTCACCCGACGCGGCGCCGCTGCAGCGGCTGCGGGTGCTCAACCAGTTTTTCTTTCATGAACTGGGGTTTGGCGGCAACGTCAACAATTACTACGACCCTGACAACAGCTACCTGAACGCGTTGCTGCGCACCCGTCGCGGGATCCCGATCTCATTGGCCGTGCTGTGGATGGAACTGGCCCAGGGCTTGGGACTGAACGCGTGCGGTGTGAACTTCCCCGGTCATTTCATGCTGAAGGTCAGCCTGCCCAAGGGGCAGGTGGTGATCGACCCCATGAACGGCCAGTCGCTGAGTCGCGAAGTGCTGGCCGAGCGGCTGGAGCCCTACAAGCGGCGCAGCGGTCTGGTGGACGATTTTGACGTGCCGATCGGGCTGTACCTGCAGGCCAGTCCTCCGCGCGACATTATCAGCCGCATGTTGCGCAATTTGAAGGAAATCCATCGTGCCCAACAGGACTGGGCTCGCCTGGTGGCCGTGCAGGACCGGCTGATTGCCCTGCTGCCCAAGGCCTGGGGCGAATACCGCGACCGAGGCCTGGCGCACGCGGAGCAGGGCGACCCCGAGCGCGCGCTGGCAGATCTGGAAACCTACCTGGCCCATGCCCACGAAGGCCTGGACCTGGACGAACTGGCCGAGCGCGTGGCCCTGTTGCGGCGCGAACGCCGCTGAGCGCCCGCCCCGGCATCAGACGCCGCGCCTGAGAAACTGGGGAATGTGCGTGATTTCGCCCGGATGGACGGCGTGTGGCAGCGAAGGCGCGCTGGTCGGCGGCACCGGCACGGCGGCGGGTCGCGACGTGGCGGCATGGGCCGACAGGCGCCCCCCTTGGATCAGCGATTCCTGCGCCGGCATCAGGCTCTCGGGCCGGTAACTGCCCAGGCGGGTGGGCCGGACCCCCGATCGCGCGGCGGGGGACGGGTCATTGGCGGCTTGCACCGGATGCAGCAACGGGGTCATCCAGTCAATCAGGGGCTGCCATTGCGCAAGATCGGTTGCGGCCTGGCTCGGTGAAAGGTCAAAGATCGTCAGCCCGCGCTCGAGGCAGCGCACATACATCTGGGTTTCGCGCAGCGCGCCCA
Organism: Betaproteobacteria bacterium HGW-Betaproteobacteria-3; assembly: GCA_002842205.1. Classification (GTDB taxonomy): domain Bacteria; phylum Pseudomonadota; class Gammaproteobacteria; order Burkholderiales; family Burkholderiaceae_C; genus PHCI01. Next base: position 223,892 of record PHCI01000003.1, read on the forward strand.
GAAAGGGCAGGTTCAGGCTTTCCGACCACTGGCGCAGCGTTTCGGCGGCGTGGGTGCGGCCGTCAATGCGCATGCCCACCGTGGCCAGACGGCAGCGGCCGCTGGCCACGCGCGGCAGCGTCATGAGCTCGGCGTGGCAGGCGGCGGCAGACTCACGGTCGAACACCGACTGGCACACCGGCATGATGATCGCGTCGGCAAACATCACCACGCGCGCCAGCTCAAAGCCGTGCAGGCCACCGGGCGTATCGAGCACCACATGGGTGATGCCCGAGGGGACGCGCAAGGTGTTCTTTTGGTCGAGCGCCCACGGTGCGATGGCGGGCAGGGCGGGGTCGCGGCGCTTGAGCCAGGCCCGGCTGGACTGCTGGCGATCCACGTCGCCCAACATCACGGCGCTGCCCTGTCGCGCGCTCCACGCGGCAATGTGGGCTGCCAGCGTGCTTTTGCCACTGCCGCCCTTGCGGTTGACGATTGCGATGACCGGCATTGAAGCCTCCAAACGGTACGGAGGAAACAGTTTGGTGCAAAAACGGGCCAAAGTCCAGACGGAGTTTGCCTTCGGCGCTAGGAAGTTTGGAGCAAAGCAACGCCGGTGGATGGCGAGCGTCCGGGCACCGAAGCGGTGCCCGGACCGCTGCAGCTGGGCATCAGGGCCGCATCAGGCCACCACCACGGCGTCACCGGAGCCGCGTGGCGCAATGGTGCCGATGGTGCAGACCGTCTCGCCCGCGGCGCTGAGCAGGGTGGCCACCGCCGCTGCGCTGGCCGCGGCCACCACCACCACCATGCCGATGCCGTTGTTGAAGGTGCGGTTCATCTCATGGTCGTCAATGCCCGCCGTGGCCTGCAGCCAGGCAAACAGCTCGGTCCGGGGCCAACTGCCCTTGCGCAGGTGGGCCGCCATGCCCTCGGGCAGCACGCGCGGGATGTTCTCCAGCAGGCCGCCGCCCGTGATGTGCGCCAGCGCCTTGATGCCGCCAGTGCCGTCAGCCGATACCGGGTGCGCCGCCAGCGCGGCCAGCACGTTCTTCACATACAGCCGGGTCGGCGCCATGAACGCCTCGCGCAAGGGCTTGCCGTCCAGCGTGGCGGGCAGGCTGGCGCCAGCGCGCTCGATGCACTTGCGCACCAGGCTGAAACCGTTGGAGTGCACGCCGCTGCTGGTCAAGCCCAGCACCACGTCGCCCGGGGTCACGTTCTTGCCCGTCAGGATTCTGGATTTTTCGACGACACCGACCGCAAAACCGGCCAGATCGTATTCACCACGGGGATACATGCCGGGCATTTCAGCGGTTTCGCCGCCGATCAGCGCGCAGCCGCTCAGCTCGCAACCCCGGGCAATGCCCCCCACCACGGCGGCGGCGGTGTCCACGTCGAGCTTGCCGCAGGCAAAATAGTCCAAAAAGAACAATGGCTCGGCGCCTTGCACCAGCACATCGTTGACGCTCATGGCCACCAGGTCGATGCCCACGGTGTCGTGCATGGCCCATTCAAACGCCAGCTTGAGCTTGGTGCCCACGCCATCAGTGCCGCTGACCAGCACCGGCTCCTTGTAGCGCTTGGGCACCTCAAACAGGGCGCCAAAGCCGCCGATGCCGGCCAGCACGCCTTCACGCAGGGTCTTGCGGGCCAGCGGCTTGATGCGTTCGACCAGGGCGTCGCCCGCGTCGATGTCGACGCCAGCGTCTTTGTAGGAGAGTGGATTGGGGGATGATGCGGTCATGAAAAGTGGCTGCGCAACAGCCCGATAGAATTTGCCCAGATTTTAAGGGTTCGTCCACGCCGGTTTACCGATCCACCACTTCATGCAGTTTTCCACCACCCAAAAGCGCACCGCCGCCTGGTTGCTCATCGCCATCATTGCGGCACTGCTGCTGACGCTGCTGGCGCCCGTGCTCACGCCGTTCATCGTCGCGGCGGTGCTGGCGTATGCGCTGACGCCGCTGGTGAACCGGCTCGACCATCTGGGTCGCGGGCGATTGCCGCGCGTGGCGGCGGTGCTGATCGTGGAGCTGCTGTTCATCCTGATGCTGCTCGGGGTGATCCTGCTGATCGTCCCCATCCTGGCGCGGGAGCTGCCGTTGCTGCGCGAACAGGTGCCTCTATTGTTTGACCGCCTCAACGTCTGGCTCCAGCCGCTGGCGGCGCAGATGGGGTTGAACCTGTCGCTGGACACCGCCAGCATCCGCGGCTTTGTGCTCAAGTACCTGGACGCCAATGGCGAAGACGTTTTGGGTTCCACGCTGGCGTCCATCAAGCTGGGCGGCAGTGTGGCGCTGGCCCTGGTGGGCAATGCGGTGCTGATTCCCGTGGCGCTGTTTTACCTGCTGCTGGACTGGGAGCGCTTTGTGGCCCGGGTGGTGGAGTTGGTGCCGGTGCATTTGCGCGCCGAGTACGACGCCTTCATGGGTGAGGCCGACGGCGTGCTCGGCCAGTACCTGCGAGGGCAGTTGCTGGTCATGATCATCCTGGCCGTGTTCTACAGCGTGGGGCTGTCGCTGTTCGGGCTCGATCTGGCGTTGCCCATTGGCGTGTTCACCGGGCTGGTGGCATTTGTGCCGTTTCTGGGTTTTGGCCTGGGTCTGGTCCTGGCCACGCTGTCGGGGCTGCTGCAGTTTGCCTCGATCAAGGCCGTGGTGATGGTGGCCGTGGTCTATGGCGCCGGCCAGGTCATCGAAAGCTATGTGCTCACGCCCCGGCTGGTGGGCGAGCGCATCGGCCTGCACCCACTGGCAGTGATCTTTGCGCTGCTGGCGTTCGGGCAGCTGTTCGGCTTTGTCGGCGTGCTGGTGGCGCTGCCCGCCAGTGCCGTGCTGCTGGTGGCCATCCGCCGCGTGCGCGCGGGCTACATGGCCAGCAAGCTGTACACGGGCTGACCCCGGCGAGCTGAGACCCCATGCAACAACTCGCGCTCGACATCGGACTCGCCACCGGCCCCACACTGGCCAGTTATCTGGCCGGGCCCAACCTGGCGGCGCTGGAGCATCTGGTGCTGTGGTCCGGCAACCCGACCCGCTCGCCGGTGCCCACCTATTTGTGGGGCTCGCCCGGCAGCGGCAAGACCCACCTGCTCAAAGGCGTGCGCGAAGCTTTGCGTGGGCAAGGCGCCCACGTCGGCTGGCTGGACGCCTCGGTGCACGAGCCCCCCCCCTTCAGCGAGCAATGGGCCGCCGTGATGCTGGACGAAGTGCACCTGTACACCGCCACGCAACAACATGCGGCGTTCAACTGGTTCGTCAACGCCCAGACGCACCAGCGCTGGGTATTGGCCGCGGGCGAACTGCCGCCCGCACAACTGCAGCTGCGGGAGGACTTGCGCACCCGTCTGGGCTGGGGTCATGTGTTCGGCCTGCAGGTGCTGACCGAACCCGAGCGCCGCGCCGTGCTGCGCCAGGAAGCCGATGCGCGCGGCGTCTTCCTGGGGGATGAGGTCATGGATTTCATGCTCACCCGCTTTTCACGCGACCTGGGCACCCTGATGCAATTGCTCAACCAGCTCGACGGCTACGCGCTGCAAACCCAGCGTGCCATCACCGTTCCGCTGGTCAAATCCATGCTGGAGAACCTGTGACTGCAAGCAAGGCCCCCCCGGGGGGCAGCGATGCACACGCAGTGGCGAGCGTGGGGGCCACGAGCGCCGCGCCGGGCCGCTCCCAAGCAAGCTCAACCCCCTTGGGGGGCAGCGAAGCACACGCAGTGGCG
>PHCI01000003.1:227607-258408 GCA_002842205.1 Betaproteobacteria bacterium HGW-Betaproteobacteria-3
CGAGCGTGGGGGCCACGAGCGCCGCGCCGGGCCGCTCCCAAGCAAGCTCAACCCCCTTGGGGGGCAGCGAAGCACACGCAGTGGCGAGCGTGGGGGCCAAATTCCGCCTGGCGCTGTTCGATCTTGACCACACGCTTTTGCCGATCGATTCCGACTACGCCTGGGGCGTGTTCACCACCGAAATTGGCTGGACCGACCCGGTACATTTTCAGCGGAAAAACGACGAGTTCTACGCCCATTACAAGGCCGGCACGCTCGACATCCACGATTACGTGCGTTTTGCCACCGACGCCGTGCGGCATCAGGGTGCTGTAAAATCCATAGCTGCCCACGACCATTTCATGTGGGCTGTGATCCAAAAACATCTGAATTCGGCGGCGCTGGCCCTGGTTCGGCAGCACCAGGCGGCGGGGGACGAGGTGGTCATCGTGACGGCCACCAACGAATTCGTGACGCGGCCCATTGCCAAGGCGTTCGGCGTCAGCGAGCTGATTGCCGTCGAACTGGAGCGCGGCGCCGACGGCTGGATCACCGGTGAAATCCGCGGCGTGCCCTCGGCGCGCGCGGGCAAGGTCACGCGGGTGGCGCAGTGGCTGGCGCAGCGGCAGTGGGGCTGGGACGACGTGGAAAGCACTTTTTACAGCGATTCGGTCAATGACCTGCCCTTGCTGGAAAAGGTGAATCACCCGGTGGCGACCAACCCGGACGCCCAATTGCGCGAGATGGCGAGGGCCCGGGGATGGCGCATACTGGACCTGTTTGACAAAATTGGCTGAGCAACGGTGGTCACCGCAAGTGGCCACCGGCGCGGCACCGGGATTCATGATCAAGAAATTCATCGACAAACTGCTTGGCAAGAGCGGCAACGGCGGCAAGACACCGAAATTCGGCAAGCGCGAGGAAGTCTCCCACGAGGTGCATGGCATCGACCCCACACGGGTGGACGAGCGGGCCATTCATGTGGTTCGCACGCTGAAAAGCGCGGGTTTCGAGGCCTACGTGGTGGGTGGCGCGGTGCGCGACCTGCTGGTGGGCCTGCGTCCCAAGGACTTTGACGTGGCCACCAACGCCACGCCCGAGCAGGTCAAGGGCCTGTTCCGCCGGGCCTTCATCATCGGGCGGCGCTTTCGTATCGTGCACGTGGTGTACGGGCGCGGGCGCGAGCATGAGGTGATTGAGGTCTCGACCTTCCGCGCCTACATGGACAACGCGGCGGCCGAGCAGGTGGCAGGCAACGAGAAAACCAGCAAGGGCGAGCTGGCCCACCTCAAGCACGCGGTGGACGCGTCGGGGCGGGTGCTGCGCGACAACGTCTGGGGCCCGCAGGACGAAGACGCCACCCGGCGCGACTTCACCGTCAACGCCATGTACTACGACCCCGAGACCCAGATCGTCGTGGACTACCACCACGGCATCCGCGACGCCAAGAAACTCACGCTGCGCATGATCGGCGACCCGGCCACGCGCTACCGCGAAGACCCGGTGCGCATCATCCGCGCCGTGCGATTTGCCGCCAAACTCAGCCCGCTGGGCTTCACTTTCGAGAAGAAAACGGCCGCGCCGCTGGTCGAGATGAAGTCCCTGCTCGCCGACGTGCCGCAAAGCCGGCTGTTCGACGAAATGCTCAAGCTGCTGCAGACCGGCCACGCCATCGCCACCATTGCGCAGCTCAAGACGCTGGGGCTGGACCGCGGCATCTACCCGCTGCTCGATGTGGTGGTGGAACGGGCCGCCCAGCCCTTTGTGCAGGCCGCGCTGCAAGACACCGACCGCCGCGTGGGCGAAGGCAAGCCCGTGGCGCCCAGCTTCCTGCTGGCCTGCGTGCTGTGGGCCGACGTGCGCGAAGGCTGGGCGCAGCGCCAGAAGCAGGGCCAACCGGTGTTCCCGGCGCTGCAGGACGCGGTGGACGACGTGTTCGATGCCCGCATTGGCGATGTGTCGGGCCGCGGCAAACTGGCGGCCGACATGCGCGAAATCTGGATGATGCAGCCGCGCTTTGAAAAGCGCACGGGCAGCACGCCATTTGGCCTGGTCGAGCAACCGCGGTTCCGGGCTGGCTTTGACTTCATGCGCCTGCGCGCCGATGTGGGCGAGGTCGAGGAAACCCTGGCCGACTGGTGGCAGGAATTCAGCCTGGCCAGCGACGCTGTGCGCGAAGACCTGATCGACCAGGTGCGCCAGGAAGCGCCGCGCCCGTCCACGCGCCGGCGCGTGCGCAACCCGGCGGCAACGGCGGGCACGCCCGCCGCCCAGCCGCCTGAAGGCGATGCGCCCCGAGCACCGCGCAGTGCGGCCGAAGCCCAACGCGAAGACCCGCAGGATCCCGACGAAGCCACCGATGGCGCGCCCGGTGACGGTGCACCCGGCGGTGCCCCCAAACGCCGACGTCGGCGCCGGCGCTCGGGCGCTTCTAAAAATGAAGCAAACAATGACCCAACGGCGGGGGGGTAAGGGGGGGTTTGTTTGAAAAATCCGGGCATCACCGCCTATGTCGCGCTGGGGGCCAATCTGGGCGACGCCCGCCGGGCGGTGCTGGAGGCCATGGACGCCATCCACGATTTTCCCGCCACGCGGGTGACGCGGCGGTCCTCGCTCTACCGCAGCGCGCCCGTCGATGCCACCGGGCCCGACTACCTCAACGCGGTGATCGAATTGCAGACGGCGCTGCCGGCCCCCATGCTGCTGGACGCATTGCAGGCCTTGGAACGGGCGGCCGGGCGCGAACGCCCCTGGCGCAACGCGCCGCGCACGCTCGATCTGGACTTGCTGCGGTACGGCGACGGCCGGATCGACTCCCCCCGCCTGACCGTGCCGCACCCGCGCATGAACGAACGCGCCTTTGTGCTGGTGCCGCTGGCCGAAATTGCCCCGCGCCTTGTGGCCCCGGCCGACCTGGCCGCGGTTGGCGATCAGGCGATCGCCCGAATCTGAACAGCCCCGGCCGCGGGTGAATCCGCTTGACAGGTGCAGGCCAGCGGCCCAAAACTGCCTGCTTGTTCCACGCGGTAGGGGTTCGTCATGCGTCAATCGTTGTTTCGTGCGGGGGCCCTTGCCACGGCCATGGGTGGCGTGTTGGCCGCGGCGGGCGTGATCAGTCAGACGTTGGTGCCGTCCGGGCCGAACCGGGTGTTGTTCCCGCAAGACTGGGACAAGGGCGTGCTGTACGGTACTGTGGACCGCTACGACACCAAGCAGTACCGCGAGTTCTATGGCCCGGCCGAGGCCGTGAAGGCGGCGCGCGAGGGCAAGCCGATCCCCGACGGCACCGTCCTCACGCTGGCGGCCTACGCGGCCCGGCTGGACGCCGACGGAAAACCGCTCAAGGACGCCAATGGACGCTTCATCAAGGACAAGCTGGTCGCCGTCAACGCCATGCAAAAGAAGGCGGGCTGGGGCGAAGACATTCCCGCCGCCATCCGCAATGGCGACTGGATCTACCAGTCGTTCACGCCCGATGGCAAGGTCAACGAGAAGGCGAATCTGGCGGGTTGCTACCAGTGCCACCTGCCGTTTGCCAGGGACGACTATCTGACCAATTTGGCCAAGCTGGCCGGGAAGTTCCCCAGCAGCGCAGACACACCTGCACCCGGCGGGCCGACCGACGTGGTGATTCGCGGTTTCGCCTTCGGCCCGGGCGCCCTGAAAGTCACTGCGGGGCAGCGCGTGACGTGGACCAATGCGGACGACTCCCCGCACCAGATCTCGTTGACAGGTCCCGCACCGCGGCGCAGCGACCTCCTCCTCAAGGGCCAGACGGCAACGCTGCAGTTTGACGAAGCGGGCAACATCGCCTATGTGTGCGGTTTGCACCCGGGCATGAAGGGCACGATCGAGGTTGCCGCCAGATAGCCTTGGCCTTGCCGATGGCGGCGGTGGCGGTTGTGGTTGTGGTTGTGGTGGTGGTGGTGGCGCGAAAATCGGCACGGTTACACTCGCGCGGTCACATCGTTGTCACATTGTTGTCACATCCGGGCCCAGGAGTTCACCATGCTGTTTGCCAAATTGCTTCCGCGGGAAGGCAATTTTTTTGAAATGTTCAACCAGCATGCCGACCGCATCGTCGAGGCGGCCCGCGCGTTTTCCCTGCTGGTGGCCAACTACAGCGACCTGCACCTGCGTGAGAAATACAACCAGGACGTGGACAACGCCGAGCGTGCCGCCGATCGCGTGACCTACGAGGTCAACAAGGCCCTGCACAAGACCTTCATCACGCCGATCGACCGCGAGCAGATTCACGGCCTGATCAACACCATGGACGACGTGGCCGACCTGATCCAGGACTCGGCCGAAACCATGGCGCTGTACGACGTGCGCCACATGACCGAAGAGATCACCCGACTGACCGATATCAGCGTCAAATGCTGTGAGCGGGTGCGCGATGCCGTCAAGCTGCTGGGCAAGATTGCCGAGCCCGAAACCGCCGAGGCGGCCCTCAAGACCTGCGAGGAAATCGATCAGCTCGAGTCGGACGCCGACCGCGTGATGCGCAGCGCCATGAGCAAGCTGTTCCGCGAAGAGCCCGATGTGCGCGAGGTGATCAAGCTCAAGGCCATCTACGAACTGCTCGAAACCATCACCGACAAGTGCGAAGACGTGGCCAATCACATCGAGGGCATCATCCTCGAGAATTCCTGAGCCGGGGCGGCGCATGGCGACAGTTCAAGTGGCGGTGTGGGTGGTGGTGATGCTGGTGCTGATCGCGCTGGTGTTTGACTTCATGAACGGTTTTCACGACGCGGCCAACTCCATTGCCACCGTGGTGTCCACCGGCGTGCTCAAGCCGGGGCAAGCGGTGGTGTTTGCCGCGTTTTTCAACGTGGCTGCGCTGTTCGTCTTTCACCTGAGCGTGGCGGCCACCGTGGGCAAGGGCATCGTGCAACCGGGCGTGGTGGACGTGCACGTGGTGTTTGGCGCGCTGATCGGCGCCATCACCTGGAACCTCGTCACCTGGTATTACGGTATCCCCAGCAGCTCTTCGCATGCGCTGATCGGGGGCATCGTGGGCGCGGTGATGGCCAAGTCGGGCGCGGGCTCGCTGGTGGCCGCGGGCATTCTCAAGACGGTGGCGTTCATTCTGGTGTCGCCGGTGCTCGGCTTTCTGCTGGGCTCGCTGATGATGGTGGGCGTGGCGTGGACGTTTCGTCATGCCGGACCGAGCCGGGTGGACAAGTGGTTTCGCCGGATGCAATTGGTGTCGGCCGGGGCCTACAGCCTGGGCCACGGGGGCAACGACGCCCAGAAAACCATCGGCATCATCTGGATGCTGTTGATCGCTACAGGCTACACGGCCGCTGCCGACAAATCGCCGCCCACCTGGACCATCGTGAGCTGCTACCTGGCGATTGGCCTGGGCACGATGTTCGGCGGCTGGCGCATTGTCAAGACCATGGGCCAGCGCATCACCAAACTCAAGCCGGTGGGCGGTTTTTGCGCCGAAACCGGCGGGGCGCTCACGCTGTTTCTGGCCACCGGCCTGGGCATTCCGGTGTCGACCACGCACACCATCACTGGCGCCATCGTGGGAGTGGGTTCCACGCAGCGCGCCAGCGCCGTGCGTTGGGGTGTGGCCGGCAACATCGTCTGGGCCTGGATCTTGACCATCCCGGCCAGCGCCTTGGTGGCTGCAGTGGCCTACTGGCTCAGTCTGCAGTTGTTTTGATTCCTTGTTTTAATAGCAAACTATGACCATTTGGCGGGGGCTAATGGCATATTTTGTTAAAAATTCATTGTGAAATCTTGCGCCCTTCAGTGATCTGGTATTCAAAGTAGCGCTGGAAGCCGTAGACGATGCTGGACATCAACACCGTGGTGCCCAGCAGCAGCGAAATCACAATGGCGCCGATGGTGCCCCAATGCGTGCGGCCGGGCGCTGCATCGCTGGCGGCCCCGGGGTTGAAACGGGTATTCCATTTTTCTGGCGGCATCAGGCCATAGACGATGGCCGTCAGCGCGCAGCCGGCGATGGTGAAGCCAAGCACCGGCACCAGCACCCAGCTCCAGGGGTCCTCGATGCCGATTTGCTGCACCCGCTCCAGGCCGTACAGGCCCAGCGCGGTCGGGATCGGCAGCAGCCAGCCCGTCAGGTCGCCCAGGCCGTACAGGTAAAAGCGGTGCAGTCCCAGCGGACCGCCCAGAAACGACAGCCAGGCTGCCAGTGTTTTGTTTTTCATCGGCCGATTATTCGCCATCGGGCGAAGATCTCAGCACGGCGGGGTGGTATCGGCCGCCCCCAGCGGCATTTCCATCAGCACCACATCGAGCCAGCGGTCAAACTTCCAGCCGCAGGCCTTGAGCACGCCGACCGGGGAAAAACCCACCGAGCGGTGCACGCCAACGGAGCCGGTGTTGGCCGAATCGCCGATCACCGCGATCAGTTTGCGCACGCCGGCACGCTGGGCCTGGGCCGCAAGTTCGGCCAGCAGCGCGCGGCCCAGACCGCGGCCGTTGGCCTCGGGGGCGAGGTAAATGGAGTCCTCGGCCGAAAAGCGGTAGGCCGGACGCGGCTTGAACCAGTTGCAGTAGGCGTAGCCCAGCACATGGCCGTTTTCCTCCAGGACGAGCCAGGGCAGGCCTTTGGACAGCACGTCGGCGCGCCGGGCCATCATGTCGGATTGGGCAGGGGGATCGATCTCGAAGGTGCCCGTGCCCTGCAGCACATGGTGGGCGTAAATGGCGGTGATGGCCGGCAAATCGGTGTCGCGGCTGGCTCGGATGGTAGGCATAAAACTCGGAAACGTTATAATCAAAGGCTTTTCAGTGTGTCGCTGGCCGGGTGGCCATGTCGCGTGTCTCAAACGCTGGAAGAAAACACTTCTCCCACCCACAGGATAAATCATGGTTGTGATTCGACTTTCCCGCGGCGGCGCCAAGGCTCGCCCGTTCTTCAACATCGTGGTGGCCGACAAGCGCACACGCCGCGACGGCCGCTTTATCGAGCGCATCGGTTTTTACAACCCGATCGCCAAGGACCACGAGGAAAGCATCCGCATCGCGCAAGACCGCCTGACCTACTGGCAAGGCGTGGGCGCGCAAGCTTCCCCGACCGTGGAACGCCTGATCAAGCAGGCGGCCGCCAAGGCTGTTTGATGACCCCCACGCTGGCCACTTCGTGTGCGGCGCTGCACCCCAAGGGGGCTCGCCTTGCTTGGGGCGGCCCGGCGCGGCGGTGGATGACCCCCACGCTGGCCACTTCGTGTGCGGCGCTGCCCCTCTTTGGGGACGCCGTCCCCCTGGGGCGGCCCGGCAGCACCTGAACCGTGGCCGACGTTCTGTTGCCCGGGCTCGAATCCGCTGAATTGCCAGCGGACGCCGTCGAAGTGGGTCGCATCTCGGAGGCCTGGGGCATCAAGGGCTGGTTCCGCGTCCTGTCCCACAGCGCCTCGCCCGAGGCGCTTTTTTCTTCCAAACGCTGGTACCTGCAGCCGCCCGACCGCTCGCGCATGCCGGCGGGAACCGGCGCGTCGCCGTTTGCCGGCACGGTGCGGCTGTCCATCAAGGAAGCCAAAGACCATTCCGGTACGGTGGTGGCCAGCGCCCACGAGGTGCCCGACCGCACGGCCGCCGAAGCGCTGCGGGGTGCGCGCATTTTTGTGCCACGTTCGAGCTTTCCGACCGCCGACCCGGACGAGTATTACTGGGTCGATCTGATCGGCCTGGACGTGGTCAACCGCGAGGGTGTGGCCCTCGGGCAGGTGCAGGAGCTGCTGTCCACCGGGCCCCAGACCGTATTGGTGCTCCAGGAGACCGGTGCCGACGGTAAACCCGCCGAGCGCATGATTCCCTTTGTCTCCGCGTTTGTCGATACGGTGGATTTGCCGGGCCGCCGCATCACGGTCGACTGGCAACCCGATTACTGAATCCATGGCCCCCACGCTGGTCACTGCGTGTACTGCGCTGCCCCCCGAGGGGGCTGAGCTTGCTTGGGGCGGCCCGGCGCTGGGGCCGATGACCCCCACGCTGGTCGCTTCGCGTACTGCGCTGCCCCCCGAGGGGGCTGAGCTTGCTTGGGGCGGCCCGGCGCTGGGGCCGATGACCCCCACGCTGGTCGCTTCGCGTACTGCGTTGCCCCCCGAGGGGGCTGAGCTTGCTTGGGGCGGCCCGGCGCGGCGCTCGATGGCCCCCACGCTCTGAGCCCCTGGATGCCACGCCATGCGTTTTGACGTCATGACCCTGTTCCCCGAGATGTTTGCGCCCATGCTGGCCAGCGGCGTGACGCGGCGCGCGTTTGAAGGCGGGCCAGTCCAGGTGCAGTTGTGGAACCCACGTGATTTTGCCGAAGGCAACTACCGCCGCGTCGACGACCGGCCGTTTGGGGGCGGCCCCGGCATGGTCATGCTGGCCGAACCACTGCGCCAGTGCCTGGCGGCCATTCGTGCGGCGCGTGGTCCTGAAAATCCGCCAGCGCCTGTGGTGCTTTTCTCGCCCGTCGGCGAGACGCTCGGCCACACCGGTGTCCAGCGCTGGGCTTCGAGTGCCGGCGCTGTGCTGGTGTGCGGGCGCTACGAGGGTCTGGACCAGCGGTTTGTCGACACCCATGTGGACCTGCAGATCAGCCTCGGTGATTTCGTCCTGTCGGGCGGGGAAATCGCGGCAATGGCCTTGCTGGACGCGGTGGCGCGCCTGCAACCCGGTGTCCTGAACGACGAAGGCAGCCACCAGTTGGACAGTTTCAACCCGGCGCTGGACGGCCTGCTCGATTGCCCCCACTACACGCGGCCAGAGGTCTGGGACGGCCAGCCGGTGCCCGATGTGTTGCTCTCGGGCCACCACGCGCAGATCGAGCGCTGGCGCCGCGACCGGCGGCTGGCGATCACGGCGCAACGCCGCCCTGACCTCATTGCCGCCGCCCGCGCCGCCGGTGCGCTGTCGGGTGCCGACGAGGCGGTTTTGACCGGACTGGGCAAAAGCAGCCCGACAAGGTTATAATCAAAGGCTTTTCCGATCCTCTACCCAGCCGCTTCATCGCCCGGACCCTGTCTGGCACCTGAAGCCTTTTGTGCAGCGTGGGCAAGATCGACAGAGGACAAAATGAACCTGATCGAAACCCTTGAAAAAGAAGAAATTGCCCGTCTGGGCAAGAAGCTTCCCGAATTTGCACCGGGCGACACCGTGATCGTCAGCGTCAACGTGGTCGAAGGCGCGCGCAAGCGGGTCCAGGCCTATGAAGGCGTGGTGATTGCCAAACGCAATCGCGGCCTCAACAGCGGCTTTACCGTGCGCAAGATCTCCAGCGGCGAAGGTGTGGAGCGCACGTTCCAGACCTACAGCCCGCTGATCGCCGGCATTGAGGTCAAGCGCCGCGGTGACGTGCGACGCGCCAAGCTCTACTACCTGCGCGACCGCAGCGGCAAGTCGGCCCGCATCAAGGAAAAACTGCCCAACCGCGCCAAGGCTGCGGCTGCGGCTGCAGCCGTGACCGCCGCCTGAGCGGCCGGTCTGCCGCAAGCCCAGAACTTCGGCCCGCAAAAAAAGCCGCTGCAGCGCCCGCTGACAGCGGCTTTTTTGTTTCGCCCATGAGCTCCAAAGCATTCCCCTCCCTGACCAGCCTGCCCAACTTTGATCCGCGGCGCAGCCCGGTGATCGGCATTGATCGCCACTTGCCCCCCGTGCCGCGCGAGCAGCTGAGTGCTGCGGCGTTGCAGCGGCGATTCGATGCGCCGCCGGTCTGGGTGCCTGAAATTGCCCGTGAGCGGCGTTTTGCCAACCGCGAGCCGACCGAAGCCTCGGTGCTGATCCCCATCGTCATGCGCGGTGCGGCACGGGATCAACCCCGCGTGCTGTTGACCCAGCGTACGGCGCATCTTTCCACCCATTCCGGGCAAATCGCGTTTCCCGGTGGCAAGGTGGACGCCACCGACGCCGACGCCCGGGCCACGGCCTTGCGCGAAGCCCAGGAAGAGGTCGGCCTGGCGGCCAGGTATGTGGACGTGATCGGGACGCTCCCGGTTTACGTGACCGGCACGGCTTTCATCGTCACACCGGTGGTGGCCCTGGTGCAGCCCGACTACGAGTTGCAGATCAACCCCCATGAGGTGGACGATGCCTTTGAAGTGCCGCTGGACTTTCTCATGAACCCGGCCAATCACCACCGGCATGCAGTCGAATGGGAAGGCCTGCGGCGCGAGTGGTTCTCCATGCCGTACCGCAACGGCGACGAAGACCGGTTCATCTGGGGTGCGACGGCCGGCATGTTGCGAAATTTCTACCGTTTTCTGTCGGCGTGAACATGAGGCCGCGTCAGGCCGCTATCATTCCTGCATGAGCCTGTTTGCCGTCCTGTTCGCGTTGCTGATTGAGCAGGCACGTCCGCTGACCACCGGCAACCCCGTGCATGCAGGCTTTCGGGCCTGGGCGCGGGCCGTGAGCCGCAATTTCGATGCGGGCAAGGAGCACCATGGCTGGGTGGCGTGGACGCTGGCGGTGATGGTGCCCGGTCTGGTGGCGTTTGTCATTTACTGGCTGCTGGTCTGGGGGCTTGGATGGCCGTTCGGGGTGCTCTGGAGCGTCGTGGTGCTGTACATCACCCTGGGTTTTCGGCAGTTCAGCCACCATTTCACCGAAATCCGTGACGCGCTGGAGGCGGGGGACGAGCCCCAGGCGCGTGAGGCGCTGGCGCGCTGGCAACAGGTCGATGCCAGCCAGTTGCCAAGGCGTGAAATCGTGCGGCACGTCATCGAGCATTCGGTGCTGGCGGCACACCGGCATGTGTTTGGTGTGCTGGTGTGGTTTTCCGTGCTGGCGGCGCTGGGGCTGGGGCCCAGCGGTGCGGTGGTCTATCGCATGAGTGAATTCGTGGCCCGCTACTGGAAATACAAGAGCAACACCCGGCAACTGCCGGCCAGCGCCGCGCTGCAGGGTGCCGCTGCCGCCGCCTGGACGGTGATCGACTGGCTGCCGGCGCGCATCACGGCACTGAGCTTTGCGGTGGTGGGCAGTTTTGAAGACGCCATCGACGGTTGGCGCAACCATGCACAGCGCTTTCCCAACGACAACGACGGCGTGATCCTGGCCGCGACGGCGGGTGCGGTGGGCGTGCGCCTGGGTGGTGAGGCGTTGAAGCCGAATGCCGCTGAATTGACGCCGCAGGGGCAGATCGTGTTGCCCGACGGCACGCCGGTGCAAGACAGCGAGTCCACGCCCGGACGAGCCCCGGAAATAGCCCACTTCGGCGCGATCGTCGGCCTGGTCTGGCGCACCGTGGTGATGTGGCTGGTGCTGCTGTCGCTGCTCACGATCGCGCGGCTGCTGGGTTGATGCCTCGGCCCGCCGGGCCGTATTCAGTAGCGGGACTGCGACAGTTCGGCAAACAGGTCGCTATACAGTTTGTAGCGTCTTGGGTCCAGTCCATCGGGGCTGTCGCCCGAATCGATGGCAGAAATCACGCCGCACCCCGGTTCATGGAGGTGCGTGCAGTTGTAGAACCTGCAATTCCCGGTGTGGCGCGCGATGTCGGGCATGCAGGCGGCCAGTTGCGTGGGCGCAATGTGGTGCAGGCCGAACTCCTGAAACCCCGGGGAGTCGATCAGCGCCGTTTGCCGTGCGGCGTCCACCCAGTACAGCGAGGTGCTCGTGGTGGTGTGCTTGCCGGAGTTGAGGGCGCGCGACACTTCCCCCGTTTGCACCAGCGCCCCCGGCACCAACAGGTTGATCAGCGTGCTCTTGCCTGCGCCGGAAGGGCCGAGCACCAGCGTGGTTTTGTGATGCAGTTGCGCCTGCAGGGCGGCGAGGGCTGCTGCCGGTGCGGCGTCCGCCGCCGCCGCAGGCGGCTTTTCCTTGAGTTGCAGCGGCAGCACCGTGTAGTCCATGCGCCGGTAGGGTGCGAGCCGTGTCCAGGCGCGGGCGAAAGGTTCGGCGAGGTCGCTCTTGTTCAGGGCAATCAAGGCCGGAATGCCGGCCGCCTCGGCCGCCACCAGGGCACGCGTCAGCTGCATGTCCGAGAACTCGGGGTCGGCGGCCAGCAGGATCAGCACCTGGTCGAGGTTGGCCGCAAACGATTTGGTGCGGATTTCATCCTGCCGGTAAAACAGATTGCGGCGCGGCTCGATCTTTTCGATCGTGCCTTCGTCCTGGGATTTCTGCCACAGCACGCGGTCGCCCACCACGGCCTGACTCTTTTTGCCTCGGGGGTGGCAGATCAGCCGTTGCCCGTCGGGCGTTTCCACCAGCACATGCCGACCGTGGCCGGCCACCACCAGCGCGCTGTCGAGTTCGGGGGTGGCGGTCAATCCGGCTTCCAGCGGTGGCGGCTATGCAAGCAGGGCATCGATCCGCGCGGCGCAGTCGAAGTCGGTGATGGACAGCCCCCCCACGTCGTGCGTGTTCAAGCGCACCACGCAGCGGTTGTAGTGCACCGACAGGTCGGGATGGTGGTCCTGCGCGTTGGCAATGAAGGCCACGGCGTTGACGAAGGAAATCGTCTCGTAGTAGTTGGCGAAGCGGAAGGTTTTTTCGATCGCCACGCCGGCCCCGTCGCCGCTCAGCGTCCAGCCGTCCACCCGCGCCAGGGCCGCCACAATTTCGGTGGCGTTCAGCGCGCGCCGCGGCGTGGCCGACCAGTCTTTCTGGGGGAGATCACTCATGGGCAGGGGCTCGTCAGGTCAGGGCCGGGACCGGCATGCGGGCCAGCCGCTCGGATGCCGGGGGGTGGGAGTAATAGAACTTCACGTACACCGGGTCAGGCGTCAGTGTGGAGGCATTGTCTTCGTACAGCTTGAGCAGGGCCGTGGCCAGATCGCGGCCACTGGTTTGCGACATGGCGTAGGCGTCAGCCTGAAACTCATGGCGACGCGACAGCTGCGCAAAAAGTGGCGACACGAAGAAGCTGAACACCGGCACGGCCAGCAGGAACAGCAACAGGGCCAGCGCATCATTGGGGGCGCCCAGGTTGGGTTGCACGCCCAGGCCCGCGTAGAACCAGGCCTGCCCGGACAGCCAACCCAGCAGCGCAAACCCGGCCAGGCTCAGGCCAAACAGCATCACGATGCGCTGGACGATGTGCTTGTGCTTGAAATGCCCCAGCTCGTGGGCCAGTACCGCATCGACCTCGCCGGGCGACAGCCGTGCCAGCAGGGTGTCGTAGAACACCACGCGCTTGGCCGCGCCAAAGCCGGTGAAATAGGCGTTGGCATGCGCGCTGCGGCGGCTGCCGTCCATGACGAACAAGCCCTTGGCGGCAAAACCACAGCGCTGCATGAGTGCCGTGACGCGCGCCTTGAGTGTCTCGTCTTCCAGTGGCTTGAATTTGTTGAACCACGGCGCAATGAAGGTGGGGTAGATCAACAGCAGCAACAGGTTGAAGCCCATCCACACCCCCCAGGCCCACATCCACCAGTAGCGACCCGCGGCGCCCATGAGCCAGAGGATCAGCGCCGCGATGGGCAGCCCGATCAGCGTGCCCATCACGGCGGATTTGGCCAGGTCGGTCAGCCACAACCGCCAGGTGATCTTGTTGAAGCCGAAGCGCTCTTCGACCACGAAGGTCTGGTAGAGCGTGAAGGGCAGGTCGATCACTGCGCCGATCACCACGAACGCCGCCAGCAACGCCAGCTGCTGGACCATGCCACCGCCCAGCACTGCCAGCAGGCCCTGGTTCAGGGCGTTCAGGCCGCCCAGCAGCGTCCAGCCCAGCAATACGGCCGCGCCAACGGCCAGCTCCAGCAGGCCCAGGCGTGACTTGGTGAGGGTGTAGTCGGCGGCCTTCTGGTGGGCGGCGAGCGGGATGGTCTGGCGAAACGCTGCGGGGACTTCGTGGCGGTGCTGCGCCACATGGCGGATCTGCCGCGTGGCAAGCCACAGCTTGAGCAGCAAGCCGCCCGTGAGCGCGGCGGCAAAGGCGTAAGTGAGAAGCATGGATTCGGGCATACAGCCGGGGAGTTTAGGCCATCGGCGACAATCGACCCCATGTCCTCTGTCAATCCCCCAGTGCCCACGCTTATCGCCAAATCCGACCAGAACCTGGTCTGGATCGACTGTGAAATGACCGGCCTCGACCCCGAGGCCGAGCGCCTGATCGAAATCGCCGTTGTGGTGACCGGCCCGCAGCTGGAGCCCCGCGTGGTAGGCCCGGTGCTCGTCATCCACCAGAGCGACGCGCTGCTGGACAAGATGGACGCCTGGAACAAGGGCACACACGGGCGCAGCGGCCTGATCGACAAAGTCAAGGCCTCCACGGTGACCGAGGCCGAGGCCGAGCAGCAGTTGCTCGACTTCATTGGCCGCTACGTGCCCCGCAACGGCACACCGATGTGTGGCAACACCATCGGCCAGGACCGCCGCTTTCTCGTCCGGTACATGCCCCGGCTGGAGGCGTACTTTCACTACCGCAATCTGGATGTGAGCACCCTGAAGGAGCTGGCCAAGCGCTGGCGCCCCGAGGTGTACGACAGTTTCAAGAAGCAGCAAAAGCACACGGCGCTGGCCGATGTGCACGAGTCCATCGACGAGCTGGTGCACTACCGCACGCACTTCCTGCGAATGACCGCCTGATACGGTTTCGCCTTCAAACGTATCACGGCGTTGGTTCGCCTTGCCGTGCTACAGCACTGTCTGCGGCTCCCGCCTTGTCCTACGCTTGAATGCAAACCCGCGGGGATGGTTGGCCGCTGAGGCGAGGGCTTGGTGTAAACCCGAATTCATGGCATAATCAAAGGCTGCACTGGAATTCCAGCGCATTTGTACATCTCCCCTCACACATCGGGCTCGCCAATTTGGGCCCACCGCGCCGGTTTCACCGGCCCTGGCTTCGTTTGATGGTTGATGTTTTTTAACCATTGACGAAGCGACCGCAGTCCCTGCGGCGTTTGCGTGTGAGTACCCCATGACCGATGCTTTTGAAAGCAAGGGCGAGTTTTCGCCTGAAGAATCCTTTTTCGCCCCGATGGACGACGCGACGTTTGCCGCGCCGGCCGCGGCGGACGCCGAGCCCGTGGCGCTGCCGCCCAGCGGGTTCATCAAACTCGGCCTTGCGCCGGAACTGCTGCGCGCGGTGGAAGACCTGGGTTTCAACCAGCCCACCGCCGTGCAGGAAAAAGTCATTCCCATGGCGCTGCCCAGCGAGCAGACCGGTGACAGCGCGGCGCGTTTCATTGACCTGCTGGTCTCCAGCCAGACCGGCAGCGGCAAGACCGCCGCTTTCCTGCTGCCCGTGCTGCACACCCTGCTGCGCCAGCAGGCCGACGAGGAAGCCGAGGAACGCGCGGCCTATGAGCGCGCCGTGACCGAAGCCGCCGCCCGGGGCGAAGCCCCCCCGAAGCGCGCCAAACGCAAGGACCCGACCAGCCCACGCAACTTCAAGGCCGCCACGCCTGGCGCCCTGATCGTCTGCCCCACGCGTGAACTGGCCCAGCAGGTGGCGCACGACGCCATCGAACTGGTGGCGCATTGCCGCGGCCTGCGCGTGGCCAACATCGTGGGCGGCATGCCCTACCAGCTGCAGATCGCCAAACTGCAAAACGCCAACCTCGTGGTCGCCACGCCGGGCCGTCTGCTCGACCTGCAGCGCTCGATGCAGATCAAGCTCGACAAGGTGCGCTTCCTGGTGGTGGACGAGGCCGACCGCATGCTCGACCTCGGCTTTGCCGACGACCTGGCCGAAATCAACCAGCTCACCCTGCAGCGCCAGCAAACCATGATGTTCAGCGCCACTTTCGCGCCGCGCATCCAGCAACTCGCCATGCGCGTGATGCACGACAACGGCGCCTCGGTCAAGAAGATCCAGATCGACTCGCCCCAGGAAAAGCACGCCAACATCAAGCAGGTGCTGTTCTGGGCCGACAACGCGAGCCACAAGCGCAAGCTGCTCGACCACTGGCTGCGCGACAACACCATCAACCAGGCCATCGTGTTTGCCAGCACCCAGATCGAATGCGACGGCCTGGCCAACGACTTGCAGCAAGACGGTTTTGACGCCGTGGCATTGCACGGCGCGCTGAGCCAGGGGCTGCGCAACCGCCGCCTGATGGCGCTGCGCCAGGGCCAGGTGCAAATCCTGGTGGCCACCGACGTGGCCGCGCGCGGCATTGACGTGCCCACCATCACCCACGTGTTCAACTTCGGCCTGCCCATGAAGGCCGAGGACTACACCCACCGCATCGGCCGCACCGGCCGGGCCGGGCGTGATGGCCTGGCCGTGACCTTTGCCGAGATGCGCGACCGCCGCAAGATCTTCGACATCGAAGCCTACACACGCCAGCCGTTCAAGGCCGAAGTGATCCCGGGCATGGAGCCGCAGCAGCGCGCCCCCGATGCCCGCCCGCGTGGCTTTGCCGACCGTGCCCCGCGTGACAACTATTCGCGCGACCGCAAGTTCAGCGCCCCGCGCGGCGGCGAGCGCAGCGGTTCGGGTGGTGGTTTCAATGACCGCTTTGCCCGTGGCCCCCGTCCGGCGGCTGGCCCTGGTTTCCGCAACGACGGCGAGCGCAGTTTCGCGCCGCGTCCGGACAACCATTTCGAGCGCCGCGACGCCCAGCCCGACGGCCGCCGTGCCGGTGGCTTCAACGAAGGCTTTGCCATGGCGCCGCGCGGCACCGGTGACTTTGCCCGTGCCAAGCCGCCAGCGCGTCCCGCGTTTGCCAAGCCCGGCAATGGTGGCAAGGTGTTTGTGCCCCGCGACGCCAAGAAGCGCACGCCCAAACCGGCCCGCTGATCCCGCCGGGTTTCCCGCCAAAAGCCTGCTGCGCGCCACGCCAGCAGGCTTTTTGCATGGCGCTGGGCGCGCGCAGCGTCCGTGGCGCGGCCCTGACCCGTCTTCCCCAAGGGGCCCACCGGACCGTCAGAACAGCTCGGGTTCGGATTCGTCCGGACGCCTGCCTGCTCCTGATGTTGTAGCTGACTGTGACCAACTGACGGGGGGTGAAAGGCGATTTTCTTCAGAATCTGCCTTCACCAGGTTGCCCACGCGCACTCCCAGCAGGCGCAGGCGCCGGGTCAGCGGCACGCGCTTGAGGCACTGGCCGGCGGTCTGCCGGATGGCTTTGGCGTCGGCGGTGAAGTGCCCGATCGTCTGGTCGCGCGTGGCGGTCTTGAAGTCGTCGTAACGCAGCTTGATGCCGATGGTTTTGCCCACGTAACCCTTGCGCTGCAGGTCGGCCGCCACCTGCTCGCACAGGCGGGTGAAGACGGTGCCCAGTTCGGCCTTGTCGCGCACGGCGTGCAGGTCGCGCTCGAAGGTGGTTTCTCGGCTCATGCTCACGGGCTCGCTCTCGGTGACCACGGGGCGCTCGTCGCGGCCCCAGGCGGCGTCGTTCAGCCAGGCGCCGTAGCTTTTGCCAAAGTGGTCGACCAGCCAGTCGCGCTCGCGCGCCGCCAGTTCGCCCACGGTGCGGATGTCAAAACCGGCCAGCCTGGCCTCGGCCTTGGGGCCGATGCCGTTGATCTTGCGCACCGACAGCGGCCAGATCCGGGTTTGCACGTCGGCCTCGGTCAGCACCGAGATGCCGTTGGGCTTGTCGAACTCGCTGGCCATCTTGGCGATCAGCTTGTTGGGCGCCACGCCAATGGAGCAGGTCAGGCCGGTGGCGTCCAGAATGCTTTTCTGGATCAACCGGGCCAGCACGCGCCCGCCTTCGCGCTGGCCGCCGGGCACGTGCGTGAAGTCGATGTAGACCTCGTCCACGCCCCGGTCCTCCATTTGCGGCGCAATTTCCGTGATGGTGCTCTTGAAGAGGCGTGAGATGCGGCGCACTTCGTCGAAGTCGACCGGCAACAGAATGGCCTGCGGGCAGAGCCTGGCCGCCTTCATGAGCCCCATGGCCGAACCGACGCCAAACTGCCGCGCGGCGTAGGTGGCGGTGGTGGCCACGCCACGGCCGGTGTAGCCCGACAGGCGCGGGAAAAAGTCCACGGGCACGCGGTCGAGCGTGGCTTCGCTCCACGCGCGATCGGGGTAGGTCTCGCGCAGGCGGGCCAGCACGTCGTCTTCCCTGCGGCGCCCACCGCCAATCACCACCGGCAGGCCCTTGAGTTGCGGGTAACGCAGCAACTCCACCGACGCAAAAAACGCGTCCATGTCCAGGTGCGCAATGCGGCGCGGCGGCGTGGCCTCAGGCGCCTTGCCCGGTGGGGGTGCAAGGGGGGTCGCGGAGGGTGTTGCAGGCGTCACGCGGTCAAGCATAGCGCCGCGCTGGCGGTTGGCGGCCAGGCGGGTGGGGCGTCGCCGTGCGCCTCAGGTCGGGAAAGTGCCGGGCAGCAAAATGCTGCGGTCCACGTCGGCGATGTGGGTGCGGCCGCAAAACGCCATCGTGATGTCGAGTTCCTTGTGGATGATCTGCAGCGCCTTGGTCACGCCCGCCTCGCCCATGGCGCCCAGGCCGTAGACCATGGCACGGCCGATCATGGTGCCGCGGGCGCCCAGCGCCCAGGCCTTGAGCACGTCCTGGCCCGAGCGGATGCCGCCGTCCATCCAGACCTCGATCTGGTCGCCGACCGCCGCCACGATGGCAGGCAGCGCCTCGATGCTGGACTGCGCGCCGTCGAGCTGGCGCCCGCCATGGTTGCTGACGACGATGGCGTCGGCGCCGCTCTGCACGGCCAGCCGGGCGTCTTCCACGTCCTGGATGCCCTTGAGAATCAGCTTGCCGCCCCAGCGCTCCTTGACCCAGGCTACGTCGGGCCACGACAGGCGCGGGTCGAACTGCTCGTTGGTCCACGAGGCCAGCGACTTCATGTCGGTCACGGCCTTCACGTGCCCGACGAGGTTGCCAAAGCTGTGGCGCCGCGTGCCGGCCATGCCCAGGCACCAGCGGGGCTTGGTCATGAGGTTGATGAGGTTGGCCACGGTCGGCCGCGGCGGTGCGGTCAGACCATTTTTCAAATCTTTGTGGCGCTGGCCGATCACCTGCAGGTCCAGCGTGAGCACCAGCGCGCTGCAGCGGGCCTGGCGGGCACGTTCGATCATGGCGGCCATGGCCTCGCGGTCGCGCATCATGTAGAGCTGGAACCAGAACGGGGCCTGGGTGTTTTGCGCAATGTCCTCGATGGAGCAGATGCTCATGGTGGACAGCGTGAACGGGATGCCGAACTTCTCGGCCGCCTTGGCGGCCTTGATCTCGCCGTCGGCGCTTTGCATGCCGGTCAGGCCCACGGGGGCGATGCACACGGGCATCTTGACGTCCTGGCCGACCATTTTGGTGGCGGTGCTGCGGTTTTCCATGTTGACCGCCACGCGCTGGCGCAGCTTGATCTTCTGGAAATCGGCCTCGTTGGCGCGGTAGGTGCTTTCGGTCCAGCTGCCGGAATCGGCGTAGTCGTAGAACATGCGCGGCACGCGCTTCTGGGCCAGCACGCGCAGGTCTTCGATGGTGGTGATCACGGTCATGGCGTGGGTCTCTCGGTGGTGTTGTTGGGGGACGACGCGCCGACACAAGCCCGGCAGGTCAGCAACCCGGATGTTAGCGGGCGCCCTTCGCGATGGCTTGTGAAAGCCGCTTGCGGCGGTTTGAAATTTCGTCCGCGGCGGCTCAGCCGGGTGTCGGCAAGCACCACGCGCGCTCGGTGGCGTCCAGCGGCTCCAGCCAGCCGATCTGCTGCTCCAGCACGGCCAGCGTGGCTTCGGAGGCGTCGCCACCCCGCGCCTGGCGCTGGCGGATGCGCTCGCGCAGCACCGCCAGCGGCGCCTCAGGCGCGAGGATGTGAAACGGGCAGCCCTGGGCGCGTGCGATCTCGGCAAAGGCCGTGCGCTCGGCGCGGCGCAAAAACGCCGCGTCCACCAGCACCGTCCAGCCGTCCTGCAGCAACGCACGCGTGCGCGCCAGCAGGTGCTGGTAGGTGTCGGTGTGCGATTGCGGGCTGTACAGGCCGGTGCCGAGGCCCGAGCCGCTGGCCTCGTGCGCGGCCAGCCCGTGCAGGCGCTTGCGCTCCACGTCCGAGCGCAGGCGCACGGCGCGTCCGGTGGGCTCGGCCTGCAGCCAGCGGCTGGAGGCATGGGTCTTGCCGCTGCCCGACAGGCCGTGGGTGATGACGAGCTGGGGCGCCGGCGGCTGGGCGATGCGCAGCGCCAGTTCGACATAGGCCTGCGCCTGCAGGTGGGCGCCGCGGGCTTCGGCGGATGGCGGGGTTGCGGGTGCTGCGTTGGCGCCCTGCGCGAGTTGCTGCCACCGGATGGCGGCCACCTTGGCCCGCACCAGCGCGCGGTAGGTGGCGTAAAACGGCAGGACGGCCAGCGCCGAGGCATCGCCGCTGGCGTCCAGCCATTCGCACAACAGCCCGTTGGCCAGCCCGGGCTGGCCGTGGTCGAGCAGGTCCATCCAGGGGAAGGCCATGTCGCTGGCCACGTCGATCCAGCGCAGGGCGTCGTTGAACTCGATGGCGTCGAACGGCACCACCTCGCCGTCGAGAAGTGTGAGGTTGGCCAGGTGCAGGTCGCCATGGCCCTCGCGCACCCGGCCGTCGTGCAGGCGCTGCTGCATCAGCGGCGCGAGCCGTGCGGCGCAGGTTTCGGTCCAGCGGGCCAATGCCCCCAGACGGGCCAGGTCGGGCGCGTGGGTGAAGTGGCTGTGCAGGGTGGTCAGGTTGTCGCGGGCCAGGGCCAGGTTGTCGGCCGGGTGACCCCAGGGGCCGTCGGCCGGCGCCACGGCCGCGTGGGCCTGAAAGTCGGCCATGCGCCGCGCCAGCGCGTGCAGGTGTGCGGGTGTCAACGCGCCGCGCTGGCCAACATGGTCCAGCCGGCCGGCTTCGTCAAAGCGGCGCATGTGCACGGCGAACTCGATGGCTTCGCCGTCGTCCGTGCCCGGTTGGCCCCAGCGCGGTGCTTCGGGCGTGCCCACCAGCGGCAAGGCTGCCAGATAGAGGTGCGTGGCCGGGTTGGCCGATTCAAACCGCCGGTTGACGCGGATCTCGGCCAGACAGGCCGCGCGGCGCAGTGCCAGCGTGCTGAAGTCCATGAAGGGCAGCCGCACGGGCTTCTTGATCTTGTAGGCGTGGTCGCCGGCCAGCAGCACCCAGGCGCCATGCGTTTCGATGCACGACACCTGCGCCACGGGGTGGGGGTAGCGCGCCGGGTCCAGCAGCGCGGTGATCAGCGGGGGCCGGCGGGCGTCCATGCGCGGTCTGGCCCCGGCCGCGCCGTTCAGGCCAGCCGCACCCGATGCCGCGCAATCTGCGCGCGCACCTGGTTCGGGGCGGTGCCACCCAGGATGTCCCGGGCGTTCAGCGAGCCGCGCAGGCTCAGGGCATCGAACACGTCTTTTTCGATGCCGGGGTTGAACTGCTGGAGCACCGCCAGCGGGAGTTCGGACAAGTCCACGTTGTGCGACACCGCGGCTTTCACGGCATGGGCCACGGCCTCGTGGGCGTCGCGGAACGGCAGGCCTTTCTTGACCAGGTAGTCGGCCAGATCGGTGGCCGTGGCGTAACCGCGCAGCGCCGCCTGTTCCATGGCTGCGGCGTTGACGGTGATGCCGCCTTCTTTCTGGCCGGTAGCGGGATTCAATTGACCGCCCACCATCTCGCTGAAGATGCGCAGCGTGTCCTTGAGGGTGTCCACGGTGTCGAACAACGGCTCCTTGTCTTCCTGGTTGTCCTTGTTGTAGGCCAGCGGCTGGCCTTTCATCAGGGTGATCAGGCCCATCAGGTGGCCGACCACGCGGCCGGTCTTGCCACGCGCCAGCTCGGGCACGTCGGGGTTTTTCTTCTGCGGCATGATGGAGCTGCCGGTGGTGAAGCGGTCGGCGATACGGATGAAGCCGAAGTTCTGGCTCATCCACAGGATCAGCTCCTCGCTGAGACGGCTGATGTGCACCAGCACCAAGCTCGCCGCGGCGGTGAACTCGATGGCGAAATCGCGGTCGCTCACGGCGTCCAGGCTGTTCTGGCACACGCAGGGCTGGCCTGCGTCGTCCACCATGCCCAGGGTGCGGGCCACGCGTTCGCGGTCCAGCGGGTAGCTGGTGCCCGCCAGTGCCGCCGCGCCCAGCGGCAGGCGGTTCAGGCGGCGGCGCACGTCGGCCATGCGCTCGGCGTCGCGCGCGAACATTTCCACGTAGGCCAGCATGTGGTGGCCAAAGCTCACCGGCTGCGCCACCTGCAGGTGGGTAAAGCCCGGCAGGATGACTTCGACGTTCTGTTCGGCCACGTCCACCAGGGACTTTTGCAGGTCCGCCAGCAGCCCGTCAATGAGATCGATTTCGCCGCGCAGCCACAGCCGCACGTCGGTGGCCACTTGGTCGTTGCGGCTGCGGCCGGTGTGCAGGCGCTTGCCGGCGTCGCCCACCAGTTGCGTCAGGCGGGCTTCGATGTTGAGGTGCACGTCCTCCAGGTCAAGCTTCCAGTCGAAGCGGCCGGCCTCGATCTCGGCGGTGATCTGCGCCATGCCGTTCTGGATCGCGGCGTGGTCCGGCGCCGAGATGATGCCCTGCGCGGCCAGCATTTCGGCGTGCGCCAGCGAACCGGTGATGTCGGCCTGCCACAGCCGCTTGTCGAAAAACACACTGGCGGTGTAACGCTTGACCAGCTCGCTCATGGGCTCCGAGAACAGGGCCGACCAGGCCACGGATTTTTTGTCGAGTTGGTTTTGTGACATGGGGCGGCAATAATGTGGCGATGTGAACGTGGCCGCAAGTCTGGCCTGGAACGCACACGCACCGGATGAAAGATTCCCAAATTTTATCGGCCTTCGCTGAACTGTCCCCCACCGCCACGGCCGACCGCCCGGCCGGGGTGCTGATTTTTGACGCCTGTTCGGTCGGCGTGGTGCTGCGCGCCGTGCTCTTTGTCGAGGCCTTTGTCGCGGTGGGCGTCATGTTTGGTGCCACCTCGGCGCTCGACTGGCTCACCCGCCTGTCGCTGCTCACCGGGGGAGCCTTGCCCGCGGTGCTGGCCTGGCTGATCGTCACCTGCAGCCTCAAGACGCATCTGTCGCGCCTGCCCATTCAGGGCCAGTACGCGGCGGGCGTGAGCCTGGGGGCGCTGGCAGGCCTGTACGGCTGCGGCGTGCTGGCGCTGGCGGGGTTTCTGGAGTTTGTGCCGTGGACGGCATCGGTGTTCGCTGGCGCGCTGTTTTCGGCCCTGCTGGTCGTGGGGCTCGCGATGCGGGCCAAGGCGCAGGCGCCGGCGGCCACGGCGGCCCGCCTGTCGGAATTGCAGGCGCGCATCCGGCCGCATTTCCTGTTCAACACCCTCAACAGTGCCATTGCGCTGGTGCGTGAAGAGCCCGCCAAGGCCGAAGCCCTGCTCGAAGACCTGAGCGACCTGTTCCGCCACGCGCTGATCGACCTGGGTGAATCGGTGACGCTGGCCGAAGAAATTGCGCTGGCCGAGCGCTACCTGGCCATCGAGCAGGTGCGCTTTGGCGAGCGGCTGCGGATCGAATGGGCGATCGACCCCCAGGCCAACGGCGCCAGGCTGCCCCCGCTGCTGCTGCAGCCGCTGGTGGAAAACGCCGTCAAGCACGGGGTCGAGCCCAGCGCCCGCGGCGCCGACGTGCGCGTCAGCACCGAACGGCGGGGCAGCACCGTCGTCATCAAGGTGACCAACACCGTGCCGGGCGGGCAGGGCGCGGGTGGCAACGGGCTGGCGCTGGCCAATGTGCGCGACCGCCTGCATCTGCTGCATGATGTGCAGTGCCGTTTCCAGACGGCGCTGAAAGACGGTGTGTACCAGGTCCGGCTGGAGGTGCCCGCATGACGCTCAATGTGTTGGTGGTGGACGACGAGACGCTGGCGCGCTCGCGCCTGCGCACCCTGCTGGGGGACTGCACCGCACCGGCGGCGCGCGTGGCGGGCGAGGCGGCCAACGCCGCGCAGGCCGTGGCGTTGCTCGGGCGCGGGCCGGTGGATGCCGTGCTGCTCGACATCCACATGCCCGGTGCCGACGGCCTGACGCTGGCCAAAACCCTGCGTGCCATGGCCGATGCGCCCGCCGTGGTGTTCGTGACGGCCCATGCCGAACACGCCGTGCAGGCCTTCGAACTGGAGGCGGTGGACTACCTCACCAAACCCGTGCGGCTGGAGCGCCTGCAGGCGGCACTGCAAAAAGTAGAGCGAAGTATCGCCATTCGACGGGGGATTGAGCCCGAAAAGCCTGAAGAAATGCTGGTCATCCAGGATCGCGGCCGCACCGAGCGCGTGCCCGTGTCCGAAGTGCTGTACCTCAAGGCCGAGCTGAAATACGTGACCGTGCGCACCGCCGAACGCAGCTACATCCTCGACACCTCGCTCAGCGAACTCGAAGAAAAGTACCCCGACCCCTTCATGCGCGTTCACCGCAACGCGCTCGTCGCCCGCCGGGCGGTGCGCGCGCTCGAAAAAAACTACGACCCCGAAGAGGGCGAAGGCTGGGCCGTGCGCCTCCATGGCATCGACGAGCTGCTGGCCGTGTCGCGCCGCCAGCTGGCAGCGGTTCGGGCGATAATTGCCGCGTAACTTCAACGCGCTGCCAGGGAAGCCTTCCAACATGAAAAAATCGATCTTTTACCCGTGCCTCGTCGCCGCCACCCTGTTGCTGGGCGCCTGCGCCCACCAGGAAGAATCCCGCACCCTGCCGATCGCCAAGGTGGCGTCGGCGGCGCAGCCCTACAACGGCCCGCGCACCGCCGTGGCCGTGGGCAAGTTTGACAACCGCTCGGCGTACATGCGCGGCGTGTTCTCCGACAACGTCGATCGCCTGGGCGGTCAGGCGCAGACCATCCTGGTCACGCATTTGCAGCAGACGGGCCGCTTCAGCGTGCTCGACCGCGTGAACATGGCTGAAATCAGGCAGGAGGCCGCGATCCAGAACAAGGCGCAGGCGCTCAAGGGCGCGGCGTTCGTGGTGACCGGCGACGTGACCGAGTTCGGGCGCAAAGAGGTGGGCGACAAGCAGTTCTTCGGCATCCTGGGCCGCGGCAAGACGCAGGTGGCCTACGCCAAGGTCAACCTGAACATCGTCAACACGCTGACCTCCGAAGTGGTGTATTCGTCGCAGGGGGCGGGTGAGTTCAGCCTGTCCGAGCGCGAAATCATCGGCTTTGGTGGCACCGCCAGCTACGACGCCACGCTCAACGGCAAGGTGCTCGACCTGGCCATCCGCGACGCGGTCAACCACCTTGTGGCCGGCATCGACAGCGGCGCATGGCGCCCGGCGCCCTGATTCGTTTCCCTCCCCCGTTTTTTTCGAATCCCATGACCCATCCCCGATCGAGTATCGCGGCGATCCTGATCGCCTGCGCCGCCCTGGGTGGCTGCGCCACCAAACCCACCCTGCTCTACCAGTGGGAGGGCTACCCCAACCTGGTGGACGCCTACTTCCGCGCCGACCAGCTCAGCCCCGACGTGCAGACCCAGAAAATGGAAGAAGGCCTGCAGAAGATCCAGACCGAAGGCGGCGTCGCCCCGCCGGGCTATCACGCGCACCTGGGCCTTCTGTACGCCCATCAGGGCCGGCTGGACCAGTTTGCCGCGCAGATCCAGGCCGAGAAAAAGCAATACCCCGAGTCCGCACCCTTCATGGACTTTTTGTTGCGCAACTTCAAGAAATAAAAGCCCGCCATGCGCCTGATCCCTCTTTTCAAAACCTTTGCTGCAGCGGCCGTCTTCATCGTCCTGGCCGGGTGCGCGACCCAAGCGCCGTTTGACTACACCGCCTACAAGCAAAGCCGCCCGCGCTCGCTGCTGGTGTTGCCGCCGCTGAACAACTCGCCTGAAGTCCAGGCCTCGTCCAGCGTGCTGGCGCAGGCCACCTTCCCGCTGGCCGAAGGGGGTTACTACGTGCTGCCCGTGACCCTGGTGGCCGAAACCTTCAAGGAAAACGGCATGCCGCTGCCGCCGGACATGCACGCCACGCCGATCGACAAGCTGCGTGAAATCTTTGGCGCCGATGCGGTGCTCTACATCACCATTGACCGCTACGGCACCGCCTACCGGGTGGTCCAGAGCGCCACGGTGGTGTCGGCCCAGGCCCGGCTGGTGGACTTGAAAACCGGCCAGCAGCTCTGGGCCGGGTCTGCCACGGCGTCCAGCGACGAAGGCCAGAACCAGGGCAGCGGCGGGCTGGTCGGCCTGCTGGTCACCGCGCTCGTCAAGCAGGTGCTGGCCTCGGCCCTGGACCAGAACCACAAGGTCGCCGGCGTGGCCGCCGCCCGGCTGCTGTCGCCCGGCACGCCCAACGGCCTGCTGTACGGCCCGCGTTCGCCCAGGTACGTCAAGGATTGACGGCGGGGCGCCCCGAAACGGCACGAGACCTTGACGGATGCGCTTCGAAGGCACGCTCAAGACTTGGCACGACGACCGGGGGTTCGGCTTTATTGAGCCCAGCCGGGGTGGGCAAGAGATCTTTGTCCACGTCAAGGCGTTTCGCGCACAAAGTGTGCGCCCCCAGTTGCACCAGCGCGTTTCCTTTGAGATCGAAATCGGTCCGCAGGGGAAAAAGCGCGCCAAAAATGTCGATTTCATCCGTCAGCCTGCGAACCGAGGCAGATCACGCGCCGCGTCACCCGTGAAGTGGGGAGGGGCATCGCTTTTTGCCGTCCCCGGTTTTGTGGTGATTTACTTCGGGGTCAGCCTGCTCTGGAGAGTGCCCCTTGTTTTTGCGGCGACATATGCCGGCTTGAGCCTGCTCACGTTCATGGCCTACGCGCTGGACAAGTCCGCAGCCCGGGCGAACGCCTGGCGCACCCCCGAAAGCACCTTGCACCTGCTGGCATTGGCGGGGGGCTGGCCTGGCGCCTTGCTGGCACAGCAATGGTTGCGCCACAAGTCCGTCAAAGCCGAGTTTCGGGCTGTGTTCTGGGCGACGGTGGTGCTCAATGTTGTGGGCTTTGTCGTGCTCTGCTCGCCTTTGGGCAGACCGCTCTGGGCGTCACAGTAGCCTCGTTCTTCTGCACTGGGACGCTGACCGAAAGCTGCATCGGTCACGGCGATTTATTTTTTCAGGAGCAAACTATGACCATTTGACGGGGGCTTACAGGCAAATCAGCCAAAATATGGCGCTAACCCGTGTTGCGCAGGCCCGCGGCGATGCCGTTGATCGAGATGTGGATGCCGCGCTGCACGCGCTCGTCGGCCTGGCCCAGGCGGTAGCGGCGCACCAGCTCCACCTGCAGGTGGTGCAGCGGGTCGATGTAGGGAAAGCGGTGGCGGATCGAGCGCTCCAGCGAGGCATTGCCGGCCAGCCGCTGCTTCTCGCCGGTGATGCGCGCCAGCGCGTCGGTGGTGGCGTGCCATTCGGCCTCAATGGCGGTGAAGATTTTCTTGCGCAGGCGCGCGTCGCCCACCAGTTCGGCATAGCGCGAGGCCAGGGCCAGGTCGCTCTTGGCCAGCACCATGTCCATGTTGGACAGCAGCGCCCGGAAAAACGGCCACTGGCGGTACATCTTCTGCAGCAGCGCCAGCCGTTCCCTGGCGCCGGGCTGCGCGGGGTCGGTGAACTGCGCCACCGCGGTGCCAAAGCCGAACCAGCCCGGCAGCGTCAGGCGGCATTGGCCCCAGCTGAAACCCCAGGGAATGGCGCGCAGGTCTTCGATGCGTTGGTTCGCCTTGCGCGATGCGGGGCGCGAGCCGATGTTGAGCTCGGCGATCTCGCGGATCGGCGTGGCGTTGAAAAAATACTCGGTGAAGCCGGGCGTTTCGTACACCAGGGCGCGGTAGGCGGCCATGCTGTCCCGCGACAGCGTGGCCGCGGCGTCCAGAAACACCGGCGTGGCCGGTTGGGTGGGCTGCAGCAGGGTGGCCTCCAGCGTGGCGGCCACCAGGGTTTCCAGGTTGCGTCGGCCGATCTCGGGGTTGGCGTATTTGGAGCCGATGACCTCGCCCTGCTCGGTCAGGCGGATCTGCCCGCGCACCGTGCCCGGGGGCTGCGCCAGGATGGCCTGGTAGCTCGGGCCGCCGCCGCGCCCCACGGTGCCGCCGCGGCCGTGGAACATGCGCAGCCGGATGGGCGCCCCGCGCTGCGCGGCTGGCGCGGGGCGTGGCTTGCCGACGGGGGCCGCTTCGCCCTGTCGCGGCCCGGCGGCGCGCAGGCCCTGGGTGGCCATTTCATCGAACAGATCGACCAGCGCAATCTCGGCGCGGTACAGCTCCCAGTTGCTGGTGAAGATGCCGCCGTCCTTGTTGCTGTCGGAGTAGCCGAGCATGATGTCCTGCTCGGCGCCGCTGCGGCGGACCAGCCCGGTGATGCCGGGCAAGGCGTAGAACTCGCGCATGATGGGCGCGGCGTTGCGCAGGTCTTCGATGGTTTCGAACAGCGGCACGACGATCAGGTCATGGGTTGACGCGTCGGCGCCGTCCAGAACGCCGTGCATCAGCCCCACTTCTTTTTGCAGCAGCAGCACCTCGAGCAGGTCGCTCACGGTTTCGGTGTGGCTGATGATGTAGTGGCGGATGGCCTGCGCGCCAAAACGCTGGCGCAGGGTTCTGGCGGCTTCAAAAATCGCGATTTCGCCCAGGGCGTGGGGGGAGTACTGCGCGTCCACCACGCGCAGGGGCCGCGCGTCGTTCAGCAGCTGGAGCAACAGCACGCGTCGGGCCGCTTCGTCCAGCGAGGCATAGGCGGGCTCGATGCGCGCCACCGCCAGCAGTTCGGCCACCACGGCCTCGTGCTGGTCGGAGCTTTGCCGCAAATCCACCGTGGCCAGGTGAAAGCCGAACACTTCGACCGCGCGGATCAGCGGGTGCAGCCGCTGCGCCACCAGTGCCTGGGCGTGGTGCGCCAGCAGCGATTCGCGGATCACCTGCAGGTCGGCCAGAAAGTCTTCGGCCTGCAGGTAGGGGTTTTGCGGGGCCACCGCATGGCGCGCGGCGTCGCCCCCGGTGAGGGCCTTGAGCGTGGCGGCCAGCCGTGCGTACACGCCGGTCAGGGCGCGCCGGTAGGGTTCGTCCTGGCGGTGGGCGTTGGTGTCGGGCGAGTGCTCGGCCAGCGTCTGCATGGCGGGCGTGACGCCCACCAGCATGGCCGACAGCGACAGCTCGCCGCCCAGCAGGTGCACCTCGGTCAGGTAAAAGCGCAGCGCCACCTCGGCCTGGCGGCACAGCGCGTATTCGAGCGTCTGGGCGCTGACGTTGGGGTTGCCGTCGCGGTCGCCACCGATCCACTGGCCCATGCGCAGAAAGCTCGCCACCGGGTGCTGGCCCAGGTGGGTTTCGAGTTCGGCGTAGAGCTTGGGGATTTCGCGCAGGAAGGTGGCTTCGTAGTAGCTCAGCGCGTTTTCAATCTCGTCGGCCACCGTGAGTTTGGTGAAGCGCAGCAGCCGCGTCTGCCACAGCTGCAGCACGCGGGCGCGCAACTGCGTTTCGTTGGCGGCCAGCTCGCGCGGGGCCAGCGCGTCCTTGGGCAGCGCTCGGGCGCGCAGGGCGTCGCGCTGGGTCAGCAGCTGGGCGATGTCGCGCTCGGCGTCCAGGATGCTCTTGCGCTGCACTTCGGTCGGGTGCGCGGTGAGCACGGGCGACACGTAGGCGGCCGCCAGCATCTGCGAAATGGCCTTGGGCGTGATGCCGGCCCAGCGCAGGCGGGCCAGCGCGACGTCGATGCTGCCCTCTTGCGTGTTGCCCGCGCGCTCGTGCACGTCGCGGCGGCGGATGTGGTGGCGGTCTTCGGCCAGATTGGCCAGGTGGCTGAAGTAGGTGAAGGCGCGGATCACGCTCACGGTCTGGTCGCCGCTGAGGCTTTTGAGCAGCTTTTTGAGCGCCTTGTCGGCCTCGGGGTCGGCGTCGCGGCGGAACGCCACCGAGAGCTTGCGGATGGTCTCGACCAGCTCGAACGCGGCCGCGCCTTCCTGCTCGCGGATCACGTCGCCCAGCATGCGGCCGAGCAGCCGGATGTCTTCGACCAGCGGGCGGTCCTTGTCGGATTTGCGGGGGCGGGGGGTGGCAGCTGGCACAGGGGCGCGGTCGGTGGTTTTCATGCGGTCTGGGTGGGCAGTGCGGCAGGCGGGATGCCAGCGGCTTGCGGTGCCCGGTGGCAAGCAAGGGCCATGCTAGCATTCCCGTTACTTCCCCCCTCACAGATTTCAGACAGGTTGCGCTTGAGCACTACTCCCCTTTCCATCGTGATCGCCACGCGCGAAAGCCGGCTGGCCCTGTGGCAGGCCGAACACGTGCAGGCGCTGCTGCGAGCGCGCGGCCACACCGTCACCCTGCTGGGCATGACCACCCGCGGCGACCAGATTCTGGACCGCTCGCTCAGCAAGGTGGGCGGCAAGGGACTGTTCGTGAAAGAACTCGAAACCGCGCTCGAAGAAGGCCGCGCCGACATCGCCGTGCACTCCCTCAAGGACGTGCCGATGGAACTGCCCGAGGGCTTTGCGCTGGCCTGCGTCATGGCGCGCGAAGACCCGCGCGACGCGCTGAGACCCGCGCGACGCGCTGGTGTCGCCGCGCTACGCCGCGCTGGCTGACCTGCCCCAGGGCGCGGTGGTGGGCACATCGAGCCTGCGCCGCGTGGTGCTGCTGCAGGCGCAGCGGCCCGACCTGCGCATCGAACCGCTGCGCGGCAACCTTGACACCCGCCTGCGCAAGCTTGACGAAGGCCAGTACGACGCCATCGTGCTGGCCGCGGCCGGCCTCAAGCGCCTGGGCCTGACTGAGCGCATCCGCGCCACCTTCGAGCCGGCCGACATGCTGCCCGCTGCCGGGCAGGGCGCACTGGGCATCGAGGTGCGGGCCGACCGCGCCGACCTTGAGGCCGGCGTTGGTCAGCGCCTGGTAGGCGCGGCACAGCTCGCGCACCATGTTTCCGTCCGGCAGGCTGTCCTGGTCGCTCAACAGAATGAACTCCGCGCCCGATGCCAGTGCGAGCCGGCAGCCTTCATTGAGCGCCCGGGCCAGGCCCATGTTTTCGCCCAGGCGGAGCGATCTGCAATCCGCCTGTCGGGCGCCAGCCGCGATCAGCGCATCCAGC
>PHCI01000035.1 GCA_002842205.1 Betaproteobacteria bacterium HGW-Betaproteobacteria-3
GGAGCGTGGGGGCCACCGGCCGCCGCGCCGGGCCGCCCCAAGCAAGGCCAGCCCCCTCGGGGGGCAGCGAACCACACGCAGTGGGGAGCGTGGGGGCCATACTCCCCGGGCGTGTGGCGCTGGCAGGCATGGTGGCGCTGGCCGTGGCCATGGGCATCGGGCGCTTTGCGTTCACGCCGCTGTTGCCCATGATGCTGGCCGATGGCGTGGTCACGCTGGCGTCGGCCAGCTGGCTGGCCAGTGCCAATTACTTTGGCTACCTGGTGGGCGCATTGCTGTGCACCCTGCAACCCTGGGCATGGCGCCGGCTGCGCAAGACCTCGCCGGTCCCGGGCCCGACGCTGGTGCGCGGCGGTCTGGTGGCCACCGTGCTGTTGACACTGGGCATGGCACTGCACCTGCCGCCGCTGTGGCCGCTGCTGCGCTTCGCGGCCGGCGTGGCCAGCGCGTTCGTTTTTGTCTATACCTCGGGCTGGTGCCTGGCCCATCTGGCGCGGCTCCAGGTGCCGCAAATGGGGGCATTGATTTACGTCGGCCCCGGTGCTGGCATTGTGCTCAGCGGCGTGGCGGCGGGTGGCATGGTGGCCGTGCACTGGACCGCGGCCGTCGGCTGGGTGGTGTTTGGATTGCTGGCCCTGGCGCTGACCGCGCTGGTGTGGAACACCTTCCGGCCCGAAGGCACCCCCGCCGACAGTGCTTGCGGCGGCTTGGCCGCAACGCCGTTGCCCACGCGGGTGAAGAATTCCGAGATTGCCCTGCTGTGCTTTGCCTATGGCCTGGCCGGTTTTGGCTACATCATCACCGCGACCTTTCTGCCCGTGATCGCGCGGCAATCGCTGCCGGACTCGCCCTGGCTGGACTTGTTCTGGCCCGTCTTCGGCCTCGGCGTGATGCTCGGTGCGTTGATCGCGTCACGGCTTCGCAAGGCGGGTGACCTGCGTGTGATGCTGGCGGCCTGCTATGCCATTCAGGCACTGGGCATCGCCAGCAGCCTCGTCAGTCCCACCTTGGGCGGCTTCATCCTGGGCAGCCTGCTGCTGGGCTTTCCGTTCACCGCCATCACCTTCTTCGCGATGCAGGAAATACGTCGTCTCTGCCCAGCCCAGCCGGCCGGTTACATGGGGCTGGCCACCGCGTTATGGAGTCTGGGTCAGATCGCAGGCCCGCCACTGGCCGCGGCGTTTCTGGCGCGCAGCCGCACGCCCGCTGAAGGCTTTGCCACGTCCCTTGAAATCGCAGCCACCCTGCTTTGCGCAGGGGCACTGCTTTATGGTTTGATGGTCCGCCTCTACCCGGTCTACCCGGTTAAAACATGATTCCATTCTCCGTCCTCGATCTCTCCCCCATCACCGAAGGCAGCGACGCGGCCCAGTCTTTCCGCAACACGCTGGACCTGGCACAGCACGCAGAAACCTGGGGCTTCCAGCGCTACTGGCTGGCCGAACACCACGGCATGCCGGGCATTGCCAGCGCGGCCACGGCGGTGCTGATCGGCCATGTGGCCGCAGGCACCCGGACCATCCGCGTGGGCGCGGGCGGCATCATGCTGCCCAACCATTCGCCACTGGTCATTGCAGAGCAGTTTGGCACGCTGGCCTCGCTCCATCCCGGGCGCATTGATCTGGGGCTGGGCCGCGCGCCGGGCTCCGACCAGGCCACGGCGCGCGCACTGCGCCGCAACCTCGCTTCGGAAGCCGACGACTTCCCGCAAGACGTGGTGGAACTGATGGACTTCATGTCGGACGCGCCGCGCCAGAGCGTGCGCGCGGTGCCCGGCCGGGGGCTGAAGGTGCCAGTCTGGATTCTGGGCTCCAGCCTGTACGGCGCCCAGCTTGCCGCTGCGCTGGGTTTGCCCTACGCCTTCGCGTCGCACTTTGCGCCCGCTCAGCTCATGGACGCGATCGCGGTTTACCGTGCCCGCTTCCAGCCGTCGGCGCAGTTGGACAAGCCGTATGTGATGCTGGGCTTCAATGTGTTCGCCGCCGACAGCGACGCGCAAGCACAGGTGCTGGCCACTTCGGCGCAGCAGGCCTTTGTCAACCTGCGCAGCGGCCGTCCCGCGCCGCTGCCACCCCCTCGTGAAAATTATCTGGACCAGATCGGCCCCGCCGAGCGCGCGATGCTGGACAACGTTTTGTCGTGCGCCGCCATTGGTGCGCCGGAAGCGGTGCGCGACAGCCTGCAGGCGTTCATCGACCGCACCGGCGCCGACGAACTCATGATTGCCTGCCAGATTTTCGATCACGGTGCGCGGAGGCGTTCGTACGAACTCGTGGCCGGCGTGCGCCAGAGTCTGCACCCCGCCGGCTCACCGCGCTGAGCGGGTCCACTACCGCGGCAGCGCTCAGGGTTGGCGGTTCAGCAGGCGGAAATTCAACAGGCGCGACGCAATGACCGTTTCGGTCAGAAAACTGAGCAGCGCCAGCAGAAAACAGCCCACGCCGGTCAGGAAGCTGCCCACGGCCAACCGGCTGGTCTGGAAGGCCGTGGTTTCACCGACAAACAGCACAATGATGGTCAGGCCGATCATGAAGGCGCAGGTGGTGAGCAGTGCAATGCAGCCGTTGGCCAGACGCCCGCGGGTGCGCAACTCGCCCAGTTCCACCATGGCATGCCCCAGCCAGATTTCGTCGGTCGATTCACGGGCGCGCTCCTCCAGCTGGCGCGCGCGGTCGATGATGCGCGCCAGGCGCCCGGCCACCGCGCCAATCATGCCCGACACGGCCGTGAGCAGGAACACCGGCGCGATCGCCAACTGGATGCCATGCGTCACGATCTCGCTATTGATGGGAATTGCCATGAGCTGCCTTGGTTGCCGAATGGTTCATGTGAACCACAATACTACATTATAAATAGCAAACTATTACCATTTGACGGGGGATAAAGGCATATTTCATTGATATTTTCAGGAAACAGACCCTGGCCCACCGACCCCCGGTACAGTAGGGCCCCTACCTCCAGAAAGACACTCCGATGGCACGAACAGCCGAATGGGCCGGCAAGGTGCTGGCGTTGATCCGCAGCGGCAACACCGCAGCGGCCATCGCCCAGATCAAGGTCGCCCCCAGCGTGAAAGACCTGAAGGCGCTGCAAACCGCCTTGACCGCAGCGCAACTGACCGGGCGCTGGCGCGACGTGGACGCCGCCGTGACCGACAACCTCGCCCTGCTCTTGGCACCACGCCTGCACCGCTCACCATAACGGCCCTGCGCGACGCAGGCGCCCGCACGGTCCGGCATGCAGCGGGTCATCGGATTTCACAGGCCGTGCCTTGTGGCCTACTTTTGCGCCTGCATGAAGCTGTCGAACCGCATTTCGGTAAAACGGAACCACATGTTTTCTTCCTTGAGAAAAGCCGCGTAGTCGTCGTACACCTTCTTCCAGTTCGGGTTGCGGGCGCCGATTTCGGCGTACAGCGCCATCGACTCCTTGTAGGCGAGGTCCATCACATCCTTGGGGAACGGCAGCACCTTGGTGCCACTGGCCACCAGCTGGCGCAGCGCACCCGGATTCTTGACGTCGTATTTGGCCTGCATCTCCACGTGGGCGAACGCCGCCGCGGCCTCGATGATGGACTTGTACTCGGCGGACAGGCCGTCATAGGCTTTCAGGTTGATCATGAGGTCGAGCTGCGCGCCGCCCTCCCACCAGCCAGGGTAGTAGTAGTAAGGTGCGACCTTGTTGAACCCCAGCTTCTGGTCGTCGTAGGGGCCAACCCACTCGACCGCGTCAATCGTGCCTTTTTCCAGCGCCTGGTAGACCCCGCCGCCGGCGATGTTCTGGGGCACACCGCCCATGCGTTCGATCACGCGCCCGGCAAAGCCGCCGATGCGCAGCTTCATGCCTTCGATGTCCTTGATGGACTTGATCTCCTTGCGGTACCAGCCACCCATCTGGGCGCCGGTGTTGCCGCCGGGAAAGCTGATGATGTTGTACTTGGCGTAAAACTCGCGCATGAGGCTGAGGCCATTGCCGGCGTACATCCAGGCGGTCATCTGGCGGCTGTTCAGGCCGAACGGTACGGCACAACCCAGCGCAAAAGTTTCATCCTTGCCAAAAAAGTAGTAATTGGCCGTGTGGGCAATTTCGACAGTGCCGCTTTGCACGCCGTCGAGCACGCCCAAGGCCGGCATCAACTCACCCGCTGCATGGGTCGAGATCACGAATTTGCCGCCACTCAGATCGTGAACTTTTTTTGCAAAGGTTTCCGCCGCGCCAAACAGCGTGTCCAGCGATTTGGGAAAACTGGAAGTCAAACGCCATCGCAGCGCAGCCTGCGCGTGCACCGCCGGGGCCATACCGGCCGCCAGGACACCGGCCAGGCCGGCATGTTGGATGAGTGATCGACGTTCCATGGAAATGTCTCCTTGTTGTAAAAAGCGGTCGCCCTACAGGGCGTCCGGCACGCATCATCATTCAACAACGCGTTCCACACAAGGAGCAATTTTGCAGCGGGCAGCGCGCCTCGCACTCACGAAGGCAGAAAATCCACCGGCCAGGTCACCACCATTTGCGCCACGTCCTTGGCGCCAAAATCGAACTGCCGGATTCGCGCCAGCAGCTTGGCCTCAAGCTCGGGAGCGCGCAACTCACTCGATGCAATTTTCAGATCCACCACTTGCCCCGAAGGTGCAATGGTCAGCGACAAGACCACCTTGCCCTGCAATGCCGGATCTTCCCGCAGTGCCCGGTTGTAAATGGCGTAAATGGCGCCCTTGTTGCGTTCGAACACGAGCTTGATTTCCTCAATCGACCGTGAAGCCTTGCCGCTGCCGCCCTTGGACAGCGAGCCGCCCGTGTTGCCCCCCACACCGGTGCCATTGCCACCCTTGCCCGCCGAGCTGCCCCCACCACCAGGGCCACCACCTCCCCCGCCACCCGCCACACCTTCGACCAGCGTGGTCGCTCGTCCGGCAAGGCCTCCGCCGCCAGTATCGCGGCTATAGGCCGCTGTGTTGATGCCCCCGCTGCCGCCCGTGGCGTTGGAGGTGATCAGGTTGCGCGCGGGCAGGCCGGGGTCGGTCCCGGCCCCCACCCCCACGCCGACGCCGGTTCCCACACCGCGGCCGGGCTTGATGTCCTGCTTCAGTTGCACTGCGACCGGCGCACCGCGCAGTTCGGCAAGTTCGTTGGCCATGGCGAGCAGACCAACCCCCGCAGCTTTGCGGCGCGCGGCATCCACTTCGCCAGGTGGTTTGCCCGGCACCGGCCGACGCGCCTCTGGCGCCACGGCCTTGGGCAGCGGCGTGGCATTGGGCCTGGGTTGTGCCACCTCGGGTTTGGCGGTTGGGGCTGCCGGCGCCAGCGGTGCGGCCTTGACCGGCGGCGGCAGCGGCTCGCGCTCCAGCACCAGCTTGGCCAGACGCGGCGGCAGTTCCACAGGCACGGTACGGTCCTCGACCGGCCGTGGCATCCACAATAGCACCAGGCAGATCAGGCCACTGGTGACCAGGACGCGACGCAGGATCCGTCTGAAACGTGCTTCGTCGGCCGGCGCGATGGCCCACGGCAGCACCGAGGCCCGAAACGAGATCGACGCGGCGGCGCTCACGTTTTCACCTTTTGTGTCACTGCGAACGACACGTCGCTGAAGTTGGCTCGCGCAGCGGTGTACATCACCTTGCGCAGCAGCCGGTAGGGAATGTCCTTGTCGCCCATGATCGTCAAAGCCTTGCTCGACGCCTCATTTTCCTTGCGGATCACCTGGCGACTGGCTTGCAAATCAAGCTCCGCCTTGAGCGGGGCGATCAAGTCGCCCTGCGTTCCCAAGGCCTCGTCGACCGATGCGACGCGACGACCGTCAACCAGGATATCGGTGCCGCTGACGGTGACGACCAGCATCTCGCGCGGAAGTTGCTCGGCGGTGGATTCCGGCAGCTTGACAGCCTTGCTGGCCGTCAGCACCTCGATGCCCGTGCTCGACATGAGAAAGAAGATCAGGATGGTGAAGATGTCGATCAACGCCACGAGGTTCATGTCCAACCCCGTGTTGTTGCGCGCCTTTCGTTCGGCACGCTTTTGAATCGGCGTCAGGTTGGTCGTCATGGCCGGTCCTTATTTCTTGATGGCGCGGACTGGCGCGTCGCCGATCGACACGTCAGGAAAAAGCTTGACGCGTTCG
Source organism: Betaproteobacteria bacterium HGW-Betaproteobacteria-3 (assembly GCA_002842205.1). Taxonomy (GTDB): domain Bacteria; phylum Pseudomonadota; class Gammaproteobacteria; order Burkholderiales; family Burkholderiaceae_C; genus PHCI01. The sequence continues at coordinate 6,122 of PHCI01000035.1, forward strand.
ATTTTTGAGGATGACCCGGAATGCGGGAGCGGTGCCACTTCGCGCACGCCGTCCATCACCTGGATCAACAGGTCGTAGGGCGTGTCGGGTTGTGCCAGTACCGTGACCGCGGTGGCCTCGGGAAACTTGAGCTTGATCTGCTGCATCAGGTTGGACAAGGCTGTCAGATCATGGTGCTTGTCGACCTGTGCAATGCGCTGGATCAGCCCGCCGATGCGGTCGCCGACTTCGAGCGAATCCGGCCGGATCACGACTTCTAGCTTGAGATCCTCCACTTTGAGCTGCTCCACCCCCGACGACTGCGTTGGCAGCGTCAGATCCATCACCGACAACCGCGTGAAGACCGCCGTGGAAAGCAGAAAAGGCACCAGCACAACGATCACATTGATGAACGCCGTGACCTCCAGATGGGCCACCGGCTTGCGCAAACGTCGCGTTCGCATGGCAAATTACCTCGTGGTTCCGGCCGACTCGGACTTGAGGCGCTGCACCAGGTTCAGGAAACTGATCTTGGCGGCCTCGAGACCGTCCACGATTTCACTGGTGCGCGCCTGGAGAAAGGCGTGGATCAGCAGGAACGGGATCGCCACCGAGAGTGCGAACGCCGTGTTGTTCATCGCAATCGAGATCGACGCCGAAAGTAGCTCGGCTTTTTCCGCCGGATTGACCGCCGCAACCGCCGTGAAGCCCTTGATGAGGCCGATGATGGTGCCCAGCAGGCCCACCAGCGTGATCACATTGGCAAAGGTTGCAATGTAGTGCGTGCGCTTTTCAAGCCGGGGGACGATCTCCATCATGCCTTCTTCCATGGCTGCATCGATGTCTTCGCGACGGCTCGGGCTTTGCATGCGCTCCAGCCCGTGCGTCACGATCTTGCCAATGGCCGCATCGGATTTGGAAACCAGACCCATCACCTCCTTGAACCGCCCGCTTTGCAACATGGGAAGCACCTTCTCCCAAAGCAGGCGGTTCTGGCTGCGGGCTCGATGGAGGAACACATAGCGCTCAATGGCGATCGACAGGCCCACCGCCATGATCGCAATGCTGAAATAGATGGCGACGCCACTGTCCTGAAAGAACTTGACGGCAAAATCGAGAATTGACATGGACTTCTCCTTGAACGAAAACAGATTCGGATTGAATGAATGGGGGGATGGAACCGGAACTGGCGCCCGATCAGCGCGGCGGTGGCGCTGTTTGCGCCACGGCGGGTCGGGTTTGCGCGTCGTAATTCACCTGGCGGCGGAACACATCACGGTCCACCGGCGCCAGTACCTCGTCCAGCACACTGACCAGCGGACGTGATGCCAGGTCGCCGGGCAACGGCTTCTTCCAGGGCACGATGTACAGCACCTTGGGCAACTCCCGGTTGCCAATGATCTGGGTGCGGTCGATCTCGGCGCGGTCTTGCGCCAGCGCAGGCCATGCAATGGCAGCAAGGCCGGCAATCAATGCCCCTGCGGTAAATTTCATGGTCGCTCCTTGCGGCCGAGCACAATGCCATCGACCTTGCGGTTTTTCAGATCCATCACCCATTTGTCGACGGTGGCGTCACCACCGGGGGACAGCGCGAGGTAGCGCCCGTACAGTTCAAGCGCACGGCGGCCATCACCGAGATAGAGATCACTGAGAATCCCCAGATTGAGCACCGGCGCCGCGTAACCCGGATCCAGCGCGATGGCCTTTTCATAGGCCTCGCGAGCGGGCAAAAACTGCCCGTGCATGCGACGGGCAATGCCCAGCTGGTTCCAGTACGGTGGTTGCGCAGGGCTGGCTTTCACCGCCTGCTCAAGCGCAGCGACGGCCTGCGCCAACCGCCCTGCCTGACGGTGAATCAAGCCCAGATTGGCGTGCACGCCGCCGAGTTCCGGATGCGCCTGGGCCAGCGCTTCAAATCCGCGTTGCGCTTCTTCCATCCGCCCCGCACGCAATGCCCGGCGGGCATCGTCAAAGGCTCGCTGTGCCGCCGGCGGAACCACCGGCTCCAGTGCGCGCGCGG
>PHCI01000038.1 GCA_002842205.1 Betaproteobacteria bacterium HGW-Betaproteobacteria-3
CGACACGCTTGATATTTCCTCGTTTGCGGGCGCTTCGCTCGCCTTGAAGCAGATCGACAGCGCCCTGAATCAGGTCAACAGCTCTCGGGCCAATTTGGGCGCCTTGCAAAGCCGATTCGAGAACGCGATCTCCAACATCCAGGTGACTTCCGAGAACCTGTCGGCCGCCCGCAGCCGGATCGTGGACACCGACTTTGCCTCGGAAACCGCCAACCTCACGCGCTCGCAGATCCTGCAACAGGCCGGCAACGCCATGCTGTCGCAGGCCAATCAGCAGCCACAGCAAGTGCTGGCCCTGCTGCGTTAAACCCCTGGTCCGGCCACCTCGGCCGGGCGCTGAAACAAGAGCTCGGTCAGAATTGGCCGGGCTCTTGCCTGCTTATCCACGCCTTGAACACGCGCCCGTCGCGGCACAGTCTGGCCTAACCACCACAGCCCCCAAGTTAGCGGGTCGTGATGGGTAGTCCGGATGGACCTGGCACACCGCCCGCCTTGCGCAATGCAAGCGGCGTGGTCTCAGAGGCAGTCCGGTTGAAAACCTGTTTTCGATTGGAGCTGCCATGCCATCTGTCATCAATACGAACATTCCGTCGCTGAACACGCAGCGCAACCTCAACTCGTCTCAGGCCGCCCTGGCCACGTCCATCCAGCGCCTGTCTACCGGCCTGCGCGTCAACAGCGCCAAGGACGACGCCGCCGGCCTGGCCATTGCCGAGCGCATGAGCACCCAGGTGCGTGGCCTCAACGTGGCCGCCCGCAACGCCAACGACGGTATCTCCCTGGCGCAAACCGCTGAAGGCTCGCTGGGCAAGGTCGGCGACATGCTGCAACGCATGCGTGAACTCGCCGTGCAGTCGGCCAACGCCACCAACAGCCAGACCGACCGTGAGGCATTACAGGCTGAAGTTAGCCAGTTGCGCAATGAAATTGGCCGTGTCGCGAGCTCCACCTCATTTAACGGCACAAAACTGCTGGACGGTTCGTTCACGGCTGCCAACTTCCAGGTCGGT
>PHCI01000030.1 GCA_002842205.1 Betaproteobacteria bacterium HGW-Betaproteobacteria-3
CTGATTGCCCCGATCGCCATGGAAGAAGGCCTGCGCTTTGCCATCCGCGAAGGCGGCAAGACCGTGGGCGCCGGGGTCGTGGCAAAGATCATCGAGTAATCCTGGAAAACCAAAGGAATTACCATGGCCACCAAGCAAAAAATCCGCATCCGCCTGAAGGCGTTTGATTACAAGCTGATTGACCAGTCGGCTGCCGAGATCGTGGACACCGCCAAGCGCACCGGCGCCATCGTCAAGGGCCCCGTGCCCCTGCCGACGCGCATGAAGCGTTTCGACATCCTGCGCTCACCGCACGTCAACAAGACCAGCCGCGACCAGTTTGAGATCCGCACGCACCAGCGTCTGATGGACATCGTGGACCCGACGGACAAGACCGTGGACGCCCTGATGAAGCTCGACCTGCCGGCTGGCGTCGACGTGGAAATCAAGTTGCAGTAACCCGCAACAGGCCCCCGCTCCATGCGGGCGGTCCTGTTTTATCTTTCGTGACGCGAACTTGCCAGAACGGTGAGTTCGCGTTATACTTTAAGGCTCTGCACATTTAGGGTGGCCGAAAGGCTGCTTTGGACGGGTGGAGTTTTATCAACAGTCTTTCACGCCAAAACGTTGCCGCCAATTGAAGTGGCAACGGTGGAAGTTACGGAGAAACAAATGAGTCTGAGCAACTCCCTTGGGTTGCTGGGTCGCAAGGTGGGCATGATGCGTCTGTTTACCGATGACGGGGACGCAGTGCCTGTCACGGTGGTGGATGTGTCCAACAACCGTGTGACCCAGATCAAGTCCCCAGAGACGGACGGCTACGTGGCCCTGCAGGTCACATTCGGCTCGCGCAAGGCATCGCGCGTGACCAAGCCGCAGGCCGGTCACCTTGCCAAGGCGGGTGTCGAAGCCGGTGAGATCATCCAGGAATTCCGTGTGACGGCCGATACGGCCTCGCAATACAAGGCCGGTGCTGCCGTGCCGGTCACGTCGGTGTTTGCCGTGGGCCAGAAGGTCGACGTGCAGGGCACGACCATCGGCAAGGGCTATGCCGGCACCATCAAGCGTCATCACATGAGCTCGCAGCGCGCGTCCCACGGCAACAGCCGTTCGCACAATGTGCCGGGCTCCATCGGCATGGCGCAGGACCCGGGGCGTGTGTTTCCTGGCAAGCGCATGACGGGGCATCTCGGTGTTGACACGGTCACCACCCAGAACCTCGACGTGATCCGGATCGACGAAGCGCGTCAGCTGCTGTTGATTCGGGGTGCCATTCCGGGCTCCAAGGGCGGTTTTGTGACCGTCCGTCCGGCCGTCAAGGCCAAAGCGACTGTGAAGGGAGCGAACTGATGCAGCTCGAACTCCTTAACGACCAGGGTCAGGCCGCGTCCAAGTTTGACGCCCCCGAGACCGTCTTCGGTCGTGACTACAACGAAGACCTGGTGCACCAGGTGGTGGTCGCCTTCCAGGCCAATGCGCGTCAGGGGACGCGGGCCCAGAAGGACCGCCAGCAGGTTCACCACTCGACCAAGAAGCCGTTCAAGCAAAAGGGAACCGGTCGCGCCCGCGCCGGTATGACGTCCTCTCCGCTGTGGCGTGGGGGCGGTCGGATTTTCCCGAACATGCCTGACGAAAACTTCGCCCAGAAAATCAACAAGAAGATGTACCGCGCTGGCATGGCGTCCATCTTCTCCCAGCTGGCGCGTGAAGGCCGCCTGGCCGTGGTGGACTCACTCAAGGTCGAGTCCCCCAAGACCAAGCCGCTGGCCGCCCGTCTCAAGGCGATGAATCTGGAGTCGGTGATGGTGATTTCCGACGAAGTTGACGAAAACCTGTATCTCGCATCGCGCAATCTGGTCAACGTGCTCATCGTTGAGCCGCGTTACGCCGACCCGGTGTCGCTGGTGCATTACAAGAAAGTGCTCGTCACCAAGGGCGCAATCGACAAGCTCAAGGAGATGTTCGCATGAGCACGCTCAAGTTTGACGAAGGCCGTCTGATGCAGGTGCTGGTGGCGCCGATCGTGTCGGAAAAAGCCACGATGGTGGCTGACAAATCCAACGCCGTCACGTTCAAGGTGCTGCAGGACGCCACCAAGCCGGAAATCAAGGCCGCAGTGGAGTTGATGTTCAAAGTTGAGGTCAAGGGCGTTTCTGTGCTCAACACCAAGGGCAAGGCCAAGCGTTTCGGCAAGTCCAATGGCCGCCGTGACAACGTGCGCAAAGCCTATGTGCGTCTGATGCCCGGGCAGGAACTGAATCTTGGCGGGGAGGCTGCGTAATCATGGCTGTCATCAAGATGAAACCCACCTCACCAGGCCGTCGTGGCGTGGTGAAGATTTCGCGTGACCACCTGCACAAGGGTGAAGGCTACGCGCCGCTGCTGGAGCCGCAGTTCCAGAAGTCAGGCCGTAACAACAACGGTCACATCACCGTTCGTCACAAGGGCGGTGGGCACAAGCACCACTACCGCGTGGTGGACTTCGTGCGCAACAAGGACGGCATTCCGGCCAAGGTCGAGCGCATCGAATACGACCCGAACCGCACGGCCCACATCGCCCTGATCGTGTACGCCGACGGCGAGCGTCGCTACATCATCGCGCCGCGCGGCCTCGAGGTCGGCGCGTCGCTGGTCAGCGGTTCGGAAGCCCCGATCCGTGCCGGCAACACGCTGCCAATCCGCAATATCCCGGTGGGCTCCACGGTGCATTGCATCGAGCTGCAGCCTGGCAAGGGTGCGCAGATTGCACGATCGGCCGGCACGTCAGCCACGCTGTTGGCCCGCGAAGGCACCTACGCGCAGGTTCGCATGCGCTCCGGTGAGGTTCGCAAGATCCACATCGAATGCCGCGCCACCATCGGTGAAGTCGCCAACGAAGAACACAGCCTGCGCCAGCTCGGCAAGGCCGGTGTGAAGCGCTGGATGGGTATTCGCCCGACCGTTCGCGGCGTCGTGATGAACCCGGTTGACCACCCGCATGGCGGTGGTGAAGGCAAGACCGGTGAAGGCCGTCATCCTGTCGATCCGTGGGGTAACCTGACCAAGGGCTACCGCACCCGTAACAACAAGCGCACCCAGGTCATGGTCGTGTCGCGTCGCAAGAAGTAAGGGGTAACAAATGACTCGCTCTCTCAAAAAGGGTCCGTTTGTTGACCACCACCTCGTTGCCAAGGCCGACAAGGCCGTGACGACGAAAGACAAAAAACCGATCAAGACCTGGTCGCGCCGTTCCATGGTCCTGCCCGAGTTCATCGGTCTGACCATCGCGGTGCACAACGGCAAGCAGCATGTGCCTGTTTACATCACGGACCAGATGGTCGGGCACAAGCTGGGCGAGTTCGCCCTGACCCGCACCTTCAAGGGTCACCCGGCGGACAAAAAAGTCCAGAAGAAATAAGGAAAGACCATGGAAACACGTGCAGTCCTACGGGGCGTTCGTCTGTCGGTCGACAAGGGCCGCCTGGTGGCCGACCTGATTCGCGGCAAAAAGGTGGATCAGGCGCTCAACATCCTGACGTTCACCCAGAAAAAGGCCGCTGGAATCGTCAAGAAAGTCCTTGAGTCCGCCATTGCCAACGCCGAGCATAACGACGGCGCCGACATTGACGAACTGAAGGTCAAGACCATTTACGTCGAACAAGGCACCACGCTCAAGCGCTTCACCGCGCGTGCAAAAGGCCGCGGCAACCGTATCAGCAAGCCCACGTGCCATGTGTACGTGACGGTTGGCAACTGAAAGGCCTGGAAGAACTATGGGACAAAAAATCAACCCGACAGGCTTCCGCCTTTCCGTGAGCCGCAACTGGGCGTCTCGCTGGTACGCCAACAACCGTGATTTCGCGGGCATGCTGGCCGAAGACATCAAGGTGCGTGAGTACCTGAAGGCCAAGCTCAAGAACGCAGCGGTGTCGCGCATCCTGATCGAGCGTCCTGCCAAGAACGCGCGCATCACCATTTTCTCGGCCCGCCCGGGTGTGGTGATCGGCAAGAAAGGTGAAGACATCGAAGCGCTCAAGCGCGAACTGGCCAAGCGCCTGGGTGTGCCGGTCGCCGTGAACATCGAAGAAGTGCGCAAGCCTGAAATCGACGCCAAGCTGATCGCTGACTCGATCACCCAGCAGCTGGAAAAGCGGATCATGTTCCGCCGCGCCATGAAGCGTGCCATGCAAAACGCCATGCGTCTGGGTGCCCAGGGCATCAAGATCATGTCGTCGGGTCGCCTGAACGGCATTGAAATCGCCCGTTGCGAGTGGTACCGCGAAGGTCGCGTGCCGCTTCACACACTGCGCGCCGACATCGACTACGGCACCTCCGAAGCCAAGACGACCTATGGCGTCATCGGCGTGAAGGTCTGGGTCTACAAGGGCGACACACTGGGCCGCAACGATGCGCCCGCCGCCATCGAGCCGCGCACAGAAGAAGAGCGCCGCCCCCGCGGTCCGCGTCGTGACGCCCGTCCGGGCGACCGCCCGCCCGCACGCGGCCCACGCCGCCCTGCCGGTGGCAACGCTGCACCGGCCGACGGAAGCGACAAGCCGGCAGAAGCCACCAGTGCCGATGCCACGAAACCCGCCGTTAAGCGCGTACGCAAAGTCGCCGCGCCAGCTGCAGCAGCTGACGGTGCCAAAGGAGAGTAAAGATGCTGCAACCCGCTCGCAGAAAATTCCGCAAGGAACAAAAGGGCCGTAACACCGGTATCGCCACCCGTGGCAATACCGTGGCTTTTGGTGACTTCGGCCTGAAGTGCACCGACCGGGGCCGTCTGACGGCCCGTCAGATCGAGGCCGCCCGCCGCGCCATTTCCCGTCACGTCAAGCGTGGCGGCCGGATCTGGATTCGCGTGTTTCCGGACAAGCCGATTTCCCACAAGCCTGCTGAGGTCCGCATGGGCAACGGCAAGGGCAACCCCGAGTACTACGTGGCCGAAATCCAGCCGGGCAAGGTCGTGTTCGAGATCGTCGGCGTGCCCGAAGAGCTCGCCCGTGAAGCGTTCCGTCTGGCGGCTGCCAAGCTGCCGTTGCGCACCACGTTCGTCAGCCGCATGATCGGCGCCTAAATTCAGGAGAATGAAGAAATGAAAGCTGCTGAATTGCGTCAAAAAGACGTTGCTGGCATTGAAGCCGAGGTCAAGGCATTGCAGAGGGCCCATTTTGGCCTGCGCATGCAAAAAGCCACGCAACAACTGAACAACACCACCACGTTGCGCAGCACCCGCCGCGACATCGCACGTGCGAAAACCATCCTCGCTGAAAAGCGTGTCGGCAAGTAAGGAGCCCCTATGACGGAAGCCAAAACATCCCTCAAGCGCACCTTGGTCGGCAAGGTGGTCAGCGCCAAGCGCGCCAAAACAGTCACGGTGCTGATCGAACGCCGCGTCAAGCACGAGCTCTACGGCAAGATTGTCGGCAAGTCGAGCAAATACCACGCGCACGACGAAAAGGGCGAGTACCAGTTGGGCGACATGATCGAGATCACCGAATCGCGCCCCATCTCCAAAACCAAGAACTGGGTGGCCACCCGTCTGGTGACAAAAGCGGAAATCGTCTAAGCCCAAGCAGGCGACGGACTGCACGCAGATCAAAAACGGCCCACAATGTGGGTCGTTTTCTTTTTTGGGCGTTGCATTGCCCATCCACCGTTTTTCAATTTCTCCGAGGTACACACCATGATCAAAATCGGCGACACCCTTCCCGCGGCCACCCTGATGGAGTTTTCGGAAGTCGAAGGCGAGGGCTGCAGCATCGGCCCCAACCCGGTCGACCTGAGCAAGGCGGTGGCAGGCAAAACCATTGCGCTGTTTGCGCTGCCTGGCGCATTCACCCCGACCTGCTCGGCCAAGCATGTGCCTGGCTACGTTGAAAAGTTCAGCGAACTGAAAGCCGCCGGCGTGGACGAAATCTGGTGCGTCAGCGTCAATGACGCGTTTGTCATGGGTGCCTGGGCACGTGACCAGAAAACCGGGGGCAAGGTGCGCATGCTGGCCGATGGCAGCGCCGACTTCACCAAAGCCACCGGACTGACGCTGGACCTGACATCGCGCGGAATGGGGCTGCGCAGCAACCGTTACTCGATGCTGGTCAAGGACGGCAAAGTTGCGTCGCTCAATGTGGAAGGCCCCGGCAAGTTCGAGGTCAGCGATGCGGCCACCTTGCTGGCCCAGGCGCGCGCCTGATAGATCCTGAATAAAGAGCGCACTATCTTTGTTTGACGGGGGATAGAGGGCCAAATCTTTGAGAAAATCTCAAAGATCGGCTTTCAGATAATGGGCGCCGGGAATGGGGTTGAAGTAATACGGGGGAATGCTCGCAAAGCCGACTTCCTCGTACAGCGCGCGGGCGGTTTCCATGTCGTCCAGGGTGTCGAGCAGTACGCTCGAATAACCCGCAAGCCGGGCCGCATCGAGGGTGGCTTCGGCAAGCAGCCGCCCCAGACCAAAGCCCCTGAACGCCCGACGTACATAAAGGCGTTTCATTTCGCTGGCGTTGGGATAGTCGGCCGTGTCGAGTGGGCGCAGCGCGCAACAGCCGGCCAGTTCACCGTCCACCATCGCGAGCAGGAGACTGCCACGGGGGCCGGCATACTCGCCAGGCAGATTGGCAAGTTCTTCGTCGAAAGACTGGAAGCACAAGTCGATCCCCAACCCGTCAGCGTATTCGCGAAATATCTCGCGGGTCGCCTCCAGCAAGGTCGGGGAAGTCGGCGAAACCAGTTCGACCGACGGTCTTTCGAGATGTTTATTGCTTGACGGCTTCAACCTGGATGGTCACTTTGATGTCGTCCGAGGTGGCGCGGTTGGCCAGGCCCCAGTTCACGTCGTAAGCGCTGCGGGTGATGACGGTTTCGAAGTCGCCGCCGCAGACCTCACGCTTGAGAGTAGGGTGGTTATAGCACCCGAAATGCACGGCTTTGATCACGATGGGGTTCGTTTTGCCGCGCAAGGTCAGGTTGCCGGCCACCTCGACGAGCTTGTCGCCGTCGAACTTGAACTTGTCACCGGAGAACTTGGCGGTGGGGTGATTGGCCACGTCAAAAAAGTCGGCGCTCTTGAGGTGGTTGTTGAAGGCCGCAACCCCGGTGCTGATGGAGTTCATGTCCAAGGTGATGTCAACCTTGCCTGTCTTGGCGGTTTTGTCCAGAGTGATCTCGCCTTCACTTTTTTCCCATTGCCCGCGGTTCGTCGAAGTCCCAAAATGCTTCGCCTCAAAAATGGCGCGGGTGTGGTTGGGGTCGATCTTGTACTGCGCGGACTGGGCCTGCACAGCGCCGGTAGCCAGCGCAAAAATCGCCAGAGCAAAAACGGACTTTTTCATGGATTCTCCTGTAACGGTTGAACAACAAATAAAACAACCTGAACTTCGGACAGCAGCACAAGCGCCGCCAGCCGGAGCCAGGCACTCACACACCCGACAAACTCAACTTGAACTTGATCAGCACGTCGTTGGCCACGATACTGAAATCGCTCCAGTCGCCCTCGCCCACCTTGAAGTCGACGCGCCGGATGGAAAAGCTGCCCACTGCGGTGGACGTGGCGCCAGACGGCGTCAAGGTCACGGGAATCACCACCGGTTTGACCGAGCCCTTGATGGTGAGCGTGCCCGTCACTTCAAACTTGCCGGGGCCCGCAGCCTTGATCGCGGTGGAGGCAAACGAAGCGTTGGGAAACTTGGGTACGTTGAACCATTCGGGCTTGCGCAGCTCCTTGACGGTGTCGGCGTCGCCGATCACGACGCTGCCCAGATCGATCGTGAAGGCAATCTTGCCTGCTTCCGGCTTCTTGGGGTCGAAGGCAATCTGGGCGTCGAATTGGGTGAACTTGCCGTCCAGGGGCACGCCCATCTGTTTGGCCACAAAGTTGATCTCACTTTGCGCGGGGACGAGTTTTTGTTGCGCGAACGCAGTGCCAGCGGCCAGCAGCGACAGGGCGATCAAAGTGGGGCGAAGCAAGGATGGGTGCATGAAAGACTTTGCAAAAACAGGTGGGTCAATGGGGAGGAGCCATATCAATGGTAGGCGGTGGGCGGTAGGCGGTGGGGTGGACTTCAACCCTCACGCCTTGCGGGCAAACGGGTTCATACGGTCCAGCAGCCGGTCTTTGTCGATCCATTCGTGCTTCAGTGCCGCTGCCACATGCAGCACCACCAGGGTGCCCAGCCCATACGCCAGCGTTCGGTGTACCAGCTTGAGCTGATCGGCCAGCTCCGCGTTTTTCCCGACCCAGTCGGGCAGTTGCAGCACGCCAAAGTAAACGACCGGAAAACCAGTGGCCGAACTGTAGGCCCAACCCACCAGGGGCGTGGCAAAAAACAGCACGTACAGCAGGCCATGCAGGGCATGCGAGGCACGAGCCTGCCACGCGGCCATCGGCGGCAATGCGGGCGGGCGGTGCGTCAGGCGCCACAGAAGTCGCAGCGCGGACAGCGCCAGGATCGTGATGCCGGCCCACTTGTGCCAGTTGAACTGCTTGAGGCGGGCCGGAGAAAACGGCAAATCCGTCATGTACAGGCCAAAGAAAAAGGTGCCGATGATCAGCAACGCCAGCAGCCAGTGCAAGGCGATGGCCACCCGACCATAGTGGGCATGGGACAAAGGCGCGGCGGCAACGGAAGCGTGTGAGACTGGCATGGGAAGTGGAATGATGCTTGATTTTCAAAGTGCCTGCAGGGCCCCCATTGCGTGACAAATTGTCACGATGTCTGGGCCAGCAGCGACTCGATCAGCCCGTTCAGCTCAGCGAAATCGGGTTCGCCGACAAACTGTTTGACCACGCGGCCGCGCCGGTCCACCACAAAGGTGCTGGGGGTGAATTCCACCGGACCCCAGGCCTGCGCCACGGCACCCGTGTTGTCGATGGCCACGTCAAATGGCAGCTTGCGCGTTTGCGCGTAATGGACGACGGAACTCGGCGGGTCGTAGGACATGGCCACGGCCAGGGTTTCAAAGCCCTGGGCGTGGTATTTGTTATGGGTGGCAACCAGCTTGGGCATTTCGTCCAGGCAACTGGCGCAACTGGTGGCCCAGAAATTGACCAGGGTCACCTTGCCCTGGAGATCGGCGGTGGTCTTGCTGCTGCCGTCCAGCAACACAAATGTGGAATGCGGCGCAAGCGTGTCGCCGGCGCGCAGGTAGGCACCGCCCCCGATTGTCAAGGCGGCGGCAACTACGGCAACATACAGTGTTCGTTTCATTCACAACCCATTCGGGACATTCTCAGGGGGATCTTCCATGCAGCGGCGCCAGTTTAATGCCTTCACCGCCACCACCGCCGCCGGCCTGGTGCTGGCCACCTATCGTCAGGCCTGGGCCTTGACGCTGTCGGACCTCACCAATACCGAAGCCACCACCGGACTCAAAACCGCGCTCGAAAAAGGGGCGACCGCCGCCATCCAGCTCCTGGGCAAACCGGATGGATTCCTGGGCAATCCGAAAGTTCGCATTCCGTTGCCAGGTTATTTGAATGACGCCGCCAAACTTCTCAAAACCCTGGGCCAGGGCAAGCGCGTGGACGAGCTGGTGACCTCCATGAACCGGGCGGCGGAGGCCGCCGTGCCGATGGCCAAGGACCTGCTGGTCAGCACCGTCAAGGCGATGTCAGTCACCGACGCCAAGAACATCCTGAGCGGGGGGGAGAACTCGGTCACCACGTTCTTCGCCGAGAAAACCCGTGAGCCTCTGGGCGTCCAGTTCCTGCCCATCGTGACCAAGGCCACCGAGAAGGTGGGGTTGGCGGACAAATACAACCGGGTGGCAGGCAAAGCCGCCGGCATGGGGCTGGTCAAAAAGGAAGACGCCAACATCCAGCAGTACGTCACCGGCAAGTCGCTGGACGGCCTGTACCTGATGATTGGCGAAGAGGAAAAAAAGATCCGCCAGGACCCGGTGGGCACCGGCAGCGCGGTCCTCAAAAAGGTGTTCGGGGCCCTGAAATAAGGCGGACAAGACGAATGGCTGGCTGGCCGGACCGACTGGCCCGGCACCTGCGATGGCCTCGGTGTTCGGGGCCGGGTATGCGCGGCTAAAACGCCTTGGCCAGCTCCAGCGTCAGCACCGACGCCAGTTGGTCGCGCAGCACGTCGCGGCTGATGCGGGTCATGCTGTCGCTCATCCAGCTGGAAACCTCGAAGGTGTTGTGCCCTTCAGCAATTTCGAGCAGGCCGAAATTGGGGTTGTGCCGCCGCAAATCCTCGATCAGTCCGTCAAACCGCGCATCGCGGATTTTCTCGTCAATGATGATCAGGTGCGGCTGGTCTGTTTCCACGTAACGCACGGCCTTGTCCGCTGTGGGCACGGTGTCCACCAGCAGCCCCAGCATTGAGCACACGTTGTGGACTTCCCCGCGCACCAGCGGGTCGGTGGTGACCAGCAAAATCCGCAGCCCGGCCAGCGCCTTGGTGGTGCCGTGCTGCGAAGAGTCGCCGCCCACGTCCAGCTCCACAGCCGTCAGCCCCTCCAGCGATTTGACAGTGCGGGCAAACTCTGCGGTGAGTCGGGTCTCGCCGCCCGCAACGTCGCGCACCACGGTCACGCCCATGGCCGAGGCCACCTGCGCGAGCAAGTGCCAGTGCACGTTGTCGGGGGCGGTCGGCTCCTGGACGAACCGGCTGTCCACCACCGTCTGGCTGCACCGGATGGCCAGCACGCCGTATTCTGGCCAGTTCTTGATGCCCAGTGACACGGAAATCTGCTGCCCGGCTGCGGTGGCCCAATCCAGTGCGGATTCGATCAGCATGGACAGCAGCCCCGGGTCGACGATGATTTCCACCGGTTTGATGTTGCGGTAGATTTCGGTCCCCTGGCGATGCAGCCCTGGCGCCCGCTCGTCCAGTGCCTGGTTGACGATTTCGTGCAATTTAAGCCGTTCGTGCGATTGGCGCACGCGCCCTTCGGCCAGCCGGGCAATCTGCTGGCTTTCCCGCGCGATCTTGGCCGACGCCTCAATGGCCTGCGCCAGCAACTGCAACTGGGCGCGCGAAATTCGGCGCGTGGCGTTGAACTCCTGCACAAACTGCTGCATGACCGCCACATGCCCGGACAGTTCACCGCCGACCTGGCCGACCAAGGCAAAACCGGCGCCCCAGTTGGGCGGTGCGGAGGGTTCTGTCGTGGCGGCGGAGCCTGCTTTGGGTGGCCGATCCGTTCGTTGTTCTGAGGGGTTTGTCGGGGTTTTGGCGATGAGCTGCATGGTTTGTGAAGGCGCCTGGTTCGGTGGGCGTGTCCAATTCCTGATCACGGGTACGGATTGTCTCTGGAATTGGCCCTGCGCTCGATTTATGCAACCTTTAGCCTACATTTTTGTTACAAAAAGACATGTATTGAATTCAAAAAACACAAATATTCCCGGATTGGGGCTTTGGGATCAGCCGGCTTCGCCCCGGCTGTCGGTCAGCGCGGCCAGGCGCGCGTCGTCCCAGCCCAGCACTTCGCGCAATACTTCGGCCGTGTGCTGGCCCAGCAGCGGTGGCGGGAGGTCGGTGCGCACGGGCGTGGCGCTGAGTTTCAGGGGCGAGGCCACCAGCGGCAGATCGGCGTGCAGTGGATGGGCCCAGTGCGTCACCATGCCGCGTGCCTGGACCTGCGGGTCGTCAAACACCTCGGCCAGGTTGTTGATGGCGCCGCACGGCACCTTGGCGGCCTCCAGTGCGGCCAGCCAGTCGGCCCTGGGGCGGGTTCGCATGAGGGCTTCCAGCACCGGTACCAGCTCACTGCGGTTGCGGACCCGGCCGCTGTTTGTGGCGTAGCGCGGGTCGGCGGCCAGGTCCGGCCGCCCTGCCACCGCACAGAACTTGGCAAACTGGCCGTCGTTGCCCACGGCCAGGATCAGGTGGCCGTCCGCCACCTCGAACACCTGGTAGGGCACGATGTTCTGGTGCGCGTTGCCCGAGCGGCCCGGCACCTTGCCACTCACCAGGTAATTGGCGCCCAGATTGGCCAGCATGGCCACCTGGGTGTCGAGCAAGGCCATGTCCACATGCTGGCCTTCGCCGGTGCGTTCGGCGTGGCGCAGCGCAGCGAGGATGCCCACCGTGGCGTACATGCCGGTGAACAAATCGGCCACGGCCACGCCCACTTTTTGCGGTCCGCCCGCCACGGCATGGCCCTGGGCGTCGGTCAGGCCGTCGCGCTCGCCGGTCACGCTCATCAGGCCGCCCATGCCCTGGATGGCGTAGTCGTAACCCGCACGTTCACGGTAGGGGCCGGTCTGGCCGAAGCCGGTGACGCTGCAGTACACCAGCGCCGGGTTGAGGGCCTTGAGGCAGGCGTAATCCAGCCCATAGCGGGCCATGTCGCCGACCTTGAAGTTCTCGACAAACACCTGGCAGTGCATCACCAGTTCGCGGATCAGCGCCTGACCGGCGGGTTGCGCGATGTCACAGGCGACCGAGCGCTTGTTGCGGTTGGTGCCCAGGTAGTAGGCCGCCTCGGCGGTGTCGCGGCCGTCGGCGTCCTTCAAAAAGGGCGGGCCCCAGGTGCGGGTGTCGTCGCCGCTGCCGGGGCGCTCGATCTTGATGACGTCGGCGCCGAGGTCGGCCAGGGTCTGGGTGCACCAGGGCCCGGCCAGCACGCGGGACAGGTCGAGGACGCGAATGCCTTGCAGTGAGTTCATGGGCTGCATTTTCGGGCAAACGGATAATCGGCAGCATGCGTTGCCCCATTCTCGTGGCCGCCTGGTTCGGCTTGGCCGGGCTGGCGGCCTGCAATCCTGTGTACAACTGGCGTGAAATCCGCACCGACGGGACCGACCTGGTGGCGTTGTTGCCCTGCCAACCCGACCGGGGCGCCCGTGTGGTGCCGCTGGCCGGGCGTTCCGTCGAGTTGCAGATGACGGGCTGCGCGAGCGGCGGCGCCACCTTTGCCGTGGCGCGTGCCGACGTGCCAGGCGAGCAGGCCGCGGCCACCCTGGCGCAATGGCGTGCCGTCACGCTGGGCAATGTGCAGGCGGCCGATGCGGCGGCGCTGGCGCCGTTCTTGCCCGCTGGCGCCATGCCGTTGCCGGGGTCGGTGCGCGCATCGGCCGCGGGGCGGCGCCCCGACGGTGGCGCGGCGCTGCAAGTCCATGCCGCGTGGTTTGCCCGCGGCACGCCAGCTGGGGTGCAGGTGTTTCAGGCGGTCATTTATGTCGAAGGCGCCAAAGCCTTGCCCGAAGGCGTGGCCGACGCGTTTTTTGCCGGGTTGAAGTTCCCATGAGCCTGCTGTCACGCCGGACCGCCATCGCGGTCTTTCTCGCTTTCGCGCTGGCCTACTTCTTCTCGGCCCTGGTGCGGGCCATCACCGCCACCCTGGCGCCCACGCTGACGCAGGAGTTTGCGCTGCAGGCGCGCGACCTCGGGCTGCTGGCCGGGGGCTATTTCCTGGGCTTTGCCGCGATCCAGCTGCCCTTGGGCACCTTGCTGGACCGGCACGGCCCCAAGACGGTCATCCTGTGGTTTCTGGCCATTGCGGTGGCGGGCTGCGTGGCCTTTGCCCTCGCAGACAGTTTTGCCGGCCTGCTGATCGCCCGCGTGTTGTGCGGGGTGGGCGTGAGCGCCTGCCTCATGGCGCCGCTGACCGGGTTTCGCCGCTGGCTGGAGCCGACCGCCCTGCTGCGCGCCAACTCCTGGATGCTCATGACCGGCTCGCTGGGCATGGTGGCGTCGACCCTGCCGGTGCAATGGCTGGTGCCAATGGTCGGCTGGCGGCCGCTGTTCTGGGCGCTGGCGGTGCTGGTGGCCGTGTCGATGGCCGTGATCGCGTGGCAGGTGCCGCCGTGGTCGAGGCCGCTGGCGTCAGGGCTGGGCGGGCCGGCCTCCTACGCCTCGGTGTGGCGCCACCCTTACTTTCGCCGCATGACGCCCCTTGGGTTTTTCGTCTATGGCGGCCTGGTGGCCATGCAAACCCTGTGGGCCGGACCGTGGATGGTGCGGGTGGCGGGCTTCACGCCACTGCAGGCGGCCACGGGCTTGTTCTGGATCAACCTGTCGATGCTGGGCACCTTCTGGACCTGGGGCCTGGTCAACCCCATGCTGGCGCGGCGCGGGCTGGGGACCGACCGTCTGATCGCCTGGGGATTGCCCTCCAGTTTTTTGCTGATGGCTATCTTAATAATAGCTAACAAAGACCTTGGGACGTGGACTATTGCCGTTTTTTCCTTGTATTGCATGGGTTGCAGCTTTGTTTCGCTGGCACAGCCGGCGGTGGGCATGGCGTTCTCGCCGGTGCTGGCCGGGCGCGCGCTCACGGCTTACAACCTCGTGATCTTCTCGGGCGTGTTCGTGGTGCAGTGGGGCATTGGCCTCATGATCGACGGCTTTCGCGCTGTCGGCCTGGCCGAGCTGGCGGCGTTCCAGGCGGCGTTTGGGGTTTACCTGATGTGTTGCGTGGCGTCGTACGGCGTGTTTGTGTGGGCGGGGCGCGATAATCTGGCGCAGACCACGCCATGAACAGCATTTTCATCATCGCCCACGCGCCCCTGGCCAGTGCCCTGCGGCAATGCGCGCTCCATGTCTTTCCCGACTGCGGGCCGGGCGTGGCCGCGCTGGACGTGCAGCCCAACATGCCGCCTGAGGAAACGATGGGGGCCGCGCGCATTGCGCTGGCCCAGCTCGGCACGCCCCAGACGCTGGTGCTCACCGATATTTTTGGCGCCACGCCCTGCAACATCGCGCAAAAGCTGGTGGATGGCGTGAACGCGCGCCTGATCACGGGGGTGAACCTGCCCATGCTGCTGCGCACCGTGAGCTACCGCCACGAATCGCTGGACGCCCTGGTGGCCCGGGCCATGGTGGGGGGCACGCAGGGCGTCATGCAAGTGGCCATTACCGCGCCGCAAAACCAGTCGAAAAAACCGAATGATCAAAACCACCACGACCATCAGCAATAAGCTGGGCCTGCATGCGCGGGCGTCGGCCAAGCTCACCAAGCTGACGGGCAGCTTCCCGTGCGAAGTCTGGATCAGCCGGGGCGAGCGCCGCGTCAACGCCAAAAGCATCATGGGCGTGATGATGCTGGCGGCGGGCATCGGCACCGAGATCACGCTGGAAACCGACGGCGATCGCGAGCAGGAGGCGATGGACGCCCTGCTGGCGCTGATTGCTGACAAGTTTGGGGAAGGGGAGTAGGGGATGTTGGCCCCCACGCTTGCCACTGCGTGTGCTGCGCTGCCCCCCGAGGGGGCTGAGCTGGCTTGGGGCGGCCCGGCGTGGCGGCCGGGGGCGCCATGACGTTTTCCATCCACGGCCTTGCGGTCGCGCGCGGCATCGCCATCGGGCGGGCGGTGTTGATCGCGTCGAGCCGGGCCGATGTGGCGCACTACTTCATCGAGCCCGGTCAGGTGCAGGCCGAGATCGAGCGCGTGCGGGCCGGGCGCGATGCGGTGGTCGACGAGATTCACCGCCTGCAGCAAACCCTGGACGAGATGGGCCCGAAAGAGGCGCCGCATGAGCTGCACGCGCTGCTGGACGTGCACCTGATGCTGCTGCAGGACGACGCGCTGACCACCGGCGTCAAGCACTGGATCACCGACCGGCTCTACAACGCCGAGTGGGCGCTCACCACCCAGCTTGAAGTGATCGCCCGCCAGTTCGACGAGATGGAGGACGAATACCTGCGCGAGCGCAAGGCCGATCTGGAGCAGGTGGTCGAGCGCATCCTGCGCTACATGAAAGGCGTGGGCTCGCCCGTGGCGCCGCCGCACGTCCCGCGCCGCTCCACCGGGCTGCTGCGCCAGCACGAACTGCTGCTGGACGACACCCAGGACGTGCCGCTGGTGCTGATCGCGCACGATCTGTCGCCTGCCGACATGCTGCAATTCAAGCAAAGCGTGTTCGTTGGTTTTGTCACCGACGTGGGCGGCAAGACCTCGCACACCGCCATCGTGGCGCGCAGCATGGACATCCCCGCCGTGGTGGGCGCACGCTCGGCCAGCCAGCTGGTGCGCCAGGACGACTGGGTCATCATCGATGGCGACGCTGGCGTGGTGATCGTCGATCCGTCGGCCATCATCCTGGCCGAATACGGTTTTCGCCAGCGCCAGGGCGAGCTCGAACGCGGCCGTCTGGCGCGCCTGCGCCACACCCCGGCGGTCACGCTGGACGGGCAAAAAATCGAGCTGTTGGCCAACATCGAAATGCCCGAAGACGCCGCCGCCGCCGTCCATGCGGGTGCGGTGGGCGTGGGGCTGTTTCGCAGCGAGTTCCTGTTTCTGGGGCGCCAGACCACGCTGCCCAGCGAGGATGAGCAGTACCAGGCCTACCGCCGCGCCGTCGAAGGCATGCACGGGCTGCCCGTCACCATCCGCACGGTCGACATTGGCGCCGACAAGCAGCTCGACGCGCGCCACGAAAAGGCCCGCGACGACGGCCACCTCAACCCGGCGCTGGGCCTGCGCGCCATCCGCTGGAGCCTGGCCGACCCGGCGATGTTCCTCACGCAGTTGCGCGCCATCCTGCGCGCGGCGGCCCACGGCAAGGTCAAGCTGCTGATCCCGATGCTGGCGCATGTCAGCGAAATCCGGCAAACCCTGTCGCTGATCGACTTTGCCCGCGCCGAACTCGACAACCGTGGCGTGCCCTACGGGCCGGTGTCGCTGGGCGCGATGATCGAGATCCCGGCCGCGGCACTCACGCTCAAGCTGTTTTTGAAGTACTTTGACTTCCTGTCCATCGGCACCAACGACCTGATCCAGTACACGCTGGCGATCGACCGTGCCGACGAATCCGTGGCCCACCTCTATGACCCGCTGCACCCGGCCGTGCTGCGCCTGGTGGCCGACACCATTGCCGAATGCAACGCACAGGGCAAGGGCGTGAGCGTGTGCGGCGAGATGGCCGGCGACGTGAGCTTCACGCGGCTGCTGCTGGGCATGGGGCTGCGCAGTTTCTCCATGCACCCGGCGCAGATCCTGGCTGTCAAGCAGGAGGTGCTGCGCGCCGACGCCGGGCGCCTGACGCCCTGGGCCCACCAGGTGCTGGACGCCGACGAACCCGCCAAGGTGCTGGCGGGTTGATTCAAATGCCGCATTGGATGCTACTTTAAATGTAGCAAACTATCACCATTTGACGGGGGCTAAAGCCGTATTTCTCTACAAATTTGTAGAAAATACCGGTTTTCAGCACTCCACCAGCCGTACCGACACCGTCAGCGCCAGCCCGCCCAGCGAAGTCTCTTTGTACTTGCTCTGCATGTCCGAGCCGGTGCGGCGCATGGTGTCGATGGCCTGGTCCAGGCTCACCAGGTGCGCGCCGTTGCCCAGCATGGCCAGCGAGCAGGCGTTGATGGCCTTGATGGCGCCCATGGCGTTGCGCTCGATGCAGGGCACCTGCACCAGCCCGCCGATCGGGTCGCAGGTCATGCCCAGGTGGTGCTCCAGGGCAATTTCGGCGGCGTTCTCGATCTGCTCGTTGCTCGCGCCCAGCGCCGCGGCCAGCCCGGCGGCGGCCATGGCAGCGGCCGAACCCACCTCGCCCTGGCAGCCCACTTCGGCGCCCGAGATCGACGCATTGCGCTTGCACAGCCCGCCCACGGCCGCGGCCGCCAGCATGAAGCGCTCGATGCCGGCCTCGTCGCCCGCGCGAAACTCGCAATAAAAGCGCAGCACCGCGGGCACCACGCCGGCTGCGCCATTGGTGGGGGCGGTCACCACGCGGCCGCCGGCGGCGTTTTCCTCGTTCACGGCAATTGCGTAGGCGCTGACCCAGTTCATCGCGCCCTCGCTGGCGTGCTGCGGCGTGTGGCGCATGCGCTCGGCCATGCCGCGCGCGCGGCGGTGGACCTTCAGGCCGCCGGGCAGCATGCCTTCGGTGGCCAGGCCGCGGTCGATGCAGCGGAACATCGCCGCCGTCACCTGGCCGATAAAGCCGCGCACCTCGGCCAGCGGGCGCAGCGCCGCCTCGTTGGCCAGCAGCAGCGCATGCAGCGGCTGCCCTGCGGCGCGGGCCTGGTCCAGCAGCGACTGCATGGTCTCGAAGGCATGCGGCACGGGCTCTTCAACGCCGCGCGGGCTGCCCACAAAGGCCTCGTCGGTGTCCACCACAAAGCCGCCGCCGATCGAATACAGGTCGCGCTCGGCCAGCACGGCGCCGTCGGCGTCCAGCGCCTGAAAGCGCATGCCGTTCGAATGCACGGGCAGCAGCTCGCTGCGGTTGAACACCAGCGCGCGGCTCACGTCAAAAGGGATCGTCTTGCGCCCCAGCAGCGGCAGGCGCTGCGTGTCGCGAATGGCCTGCACCTGCGCGGGCACGCCGTCAATGTCCACCTGGTCGGGCAACTCGCCGCACAGGCCCAGCAAAATGGCCACATCGGTCCCGTGGCCGTGGCCGGTGTGGGCCAGCGAGCCGTACAACTGCACCTCCAGGCGCCCGATCGCGTCGAAAGTGGCGCCGGGCAGCTCCATCAGGAAGCGCCGCGCCGCCCGCATCGGCCCCACGGTGTGCGAACTGGACGGCCCGATGCCGATCTTGAACATGTCAAACAGGCCGATGTACACGCAGGCGTCTCCAGCAGTGAGTGGGGGGGCGGCTTCAGTGTGCCACGTCGGCGCGCGCGCGGGTGCCCAGCACCGCAGCACCCACAATTAGCGCGGCCGCCACCGCCACGGCCAGCCCGGGGCGCTCGCCCCGCACCACCAGCAACAGCACGGTGGACAACAGCGGCGTCAGAAACGACAGCAGGCCAATGTGGCGGGCGTCGCCCCGCTTGAGCGCGGCGTCCCACAAAAAGAAGGCCGCCCCGAGTGGCCCCAGCCCCATCACGGCGATCAACGCCCAGTCGCGCAGCGACAGGCTCACCGACGGCTCCAGCAGCGCGTGGCAGCCCAGCGACAGCAGGCCCGACACCAGCGCAAAGCCGCCGATGGCCGACGTGGGAAAGGCCGGCACCCGCCGCGTCATGAGCGAATAGCTGGCCCAGATGAAGGCCGAACCCAGCGCCGGGATATAGCCCCAGGCGAACCCGCCCGTGGGCATGTGCCCGCCGGTGATCGCCACCGCCGCACCCGCAAAGCCCGTGATCGCGGCCAGCCAATGCACACCGCTCAGCCGCACGCCGGGCAAAAACAGCGGTGCCATCACCACGATGCCCAGCGGCCACAGGTAATTGACCAGATTGGCCTGCACCGGCGGCGCGTGCCGCAGCGCAATGAATAGCAAAAAGTGAAAGCCGAACAAGCCGTACACCCCCATCGCCAGGGTGGCCGGCGGCACGCGCCACTGACGCAGGTCAAAGCGCGAAAGCGGCAGCGCCAGCACACTGCCCACCACCAGCGCCAGACCGGTCAGCAAAAACGGCGGCACGTGCGACAGCGACACCCCCAGCGCTGCCAGCGTGGCCCACAGTGCAATGGCGCCCAGCGCGAAAGCGTTGGCGCTCATTGGCACGCCGCCCGGCTCGGCGCCCCACTCCAGGAGACCCCATGAGCACCTTTGACCACGGCGGACTGATTCACGACATCAACGAAAACATCGTGCCCTTTCGCAAGGCCCAGCCCGACGCCATGGCCGCCTTCGGCCAGCTCGCCAAGGCCGCCATGGCCGAAGGCGCTGTGAGCGCGCGCCACAAGGAACTGACGGCGCTGGCCATCGGCGTCACGCAAAACTGTTCGGGCTGTATTGGTTTTCATGTGAAGGCATTGGTTCGGCTGGGCGCCACCCGCGCCGAGCTGGAGGAAATTCTGGCGGTTTGCGTCTACATGGGTGGCGGCCCGGCGCTGATGTACACCGCCGAAGCCCTGGCCGCCTGGGACGCGATGGCACCCAAGCCCTGAGGCGCGCCATCAGCCCGGATTCAGCACCCCGTGCGCCTGCTGGTCCGCGTGGTAGCTGCTGCGCACCATGGCGCCCACGGCAGCGTGGGAAAAGCCCATTTCGTAGGCCTTTTCCTCGAACATCTTGAAGGTGTCGGGGTGCACGTAGCGGCGCACCGGCAGGTGGCTGGTGGAGGGCGCGAGGTATTGGCCGATCGTCAGCATCTCGATGCCGTGGGCGCGCATGTCGCGCATCACGTCGAGGATTTCGTCGTCGGTTTCGCCCAGGCCGACCATCAGGCCGCTCTTGGTGGGCACGTGGGGGAACAGCGCCTTGAACTTTTTGAGCAGGCTCAGTGAAAACTGGTAGTCGGAGCCGGGGCGGGCCTCTTTGTACAGGCGCGGCACGGTTTCCAGGTTGTGGTTCATCACGTCGGGCGGCGCGGCCCTGAGGATCTCGAGCGCCCGGTCGTCGCGGCCGCGAAAGTCGGGCACCAGCACCTCGATCCGCGTCTGGGGCGACAGCGCGCGGGTCTTTTGAATGCACTCAACAAAGTGGCCGGCGCCGCCGTCGCGCAGGTCGTCCCGGTCCACGCTGGTGATCACCACGTATTGGAGCCGGAGCTGCGCAATGGTCCTGGCCAGGTTGTCGGGCTCGGCGGCGTCCAGCGGGTCGGGGCGGCCGTGGCCCACGTCGCAAAACGGGCAGCGCCGCGTGCACTTGTCGCCCATGATCATGAAGGTGGCCGTGCCCTTGCCGAAGCATTCGCCGATGTTGGGGCACGAGGCTTCCTCGCACACCGTGACCAGCTTGTTGGCGCGCAGCACGTCCTTGATCTCGTAGAAGCGCGTGGTGGGCGAACCGGCCTTCACGCGGATCCACTCGGGTTTCTTGAGCACCGGGCCGGCCTCGACCTTGACCGGGATGCGCGAGAGCTTGGCGCCGGCTTTTTGCTTGGCCGACGGGTTGTAGTTTTCAACGGACTGCGCTTCGCGCACGGTTTCGGACGACGACATGCTGCCTTTCAGGGGGCGAGGTGCGCGGCCAGCTTGTGGCCCAGGACCCCGGCGGCCTCGCTCCAGTGGGTGTGAACCCCGATTGTAGAAAGGTCCACGGTTTTCAGGCCCGCGTAGCCGCAGGGGTTGATGCGCGAGAAGGGTTCGAGGTCCATTGCCACATTGAACGCCACGCCGTGGTAAGTGCAGTGGCGACTGACCTTGATGCCCAGCGCGGCGATCTTGCCCAGATCCAAATGGGGGTCAGATTCCAATTGTTCCGACGTGAAACCGGCCGGCAGCCGCGCATGGCTGGCCGGGTCGGACAGCCGCACGTAAATGCCCGGCGCGCCGCGCACGCGGTGCCCCGTCACGCCAAAGTGCGCCAGCGTGCGGATCACGGCCTCTTCGATGCGGAACACGTATTCCTTGACGTAATAGCCCGCGCGCTGCAGGTCGATCAGCGGGTACGCCACCACCTGGCCCGGCCCGTGGTAGGTGACCTGCCCGCCGCGGTTGGTCTGCACCACCGGGATGTCGCCCGGCGCCAGAATATGATCTGATTTGCCTGCCAGCCCCTGTGTGTAGGTGCTTTCATGCTCGCATATCCATAGCTCGTCGGGTGTGTCGGCGGCCCGCGCGGCGGTGAAGGCCTGCATGGCCGCGTAGGTCTGCGCGTAGTCGGCGCGGCCCAGAAGTGTCGGCGGGAGGCGATCGGCCATTCGATCTACAGCACCACCTTCACCATCGGGTGCCCCGACAGCGCGCGGTACAGGTCGTCGAGCTGCTCGCGGCTGGTGGCGGTGACGGTGAGGGTGACGCCCAGGTAGTTGCCGGCCTTGCTTTCGCGCAGCTCCACGCTGGTGGCGGGGTCAAAGCCGGGGTCGAACTGGCGGGCGATGGTGGTCAGCGCGTGCACAAAGCCGTCGGCCCTGGCGCCCATGACCTTGATGGGAAAGCGCGAGGGGTATTCGATGAGCGAATCCCGGCGCGGATCGTCCGCGCTGGCCGGGGGGTGGATGGAGGCGCTCATGCGCCGGCGGCCGTCCGCGCCTTGGCGCGCTGGTAACCGGCGTACAGTTTTTCGTAGACCGGGCCGGGCTGACCGCGGCCCACGGGGGCGCCGTCCAGCGTGGTGACGGCCAGCACCTCTTTGGTGGCGGATGAAAGAATCAACTCGTCGGCGCCCAGCACCTCGCCGCGCGTGATGCTGGTGAGCTTGAACGGGATGCCGGCTTCGGCGCACATTTCTTCGATCAGCCCGTAGCGGATGCCTTCGAGCACCAGATGGTTCTTGAGCGGGCCCAGCACCCGGCCGCCGCGCACCACCCAGACGTTGCTGGCGGCGGCTTCGCTCAGGTAGCCGTCGCGGAACATCACGGTTTCGACGGCGTCCGCGTCAAAACTGATCTGGCGCGCAAACACCGCCGCCAACAGGCTCACGGTTTTGATGTGCGCCTTTTCCCAGCGGAAGTCGTCGGCGGTGACGCAGGCCACGCCTTGTTCGCGCTGTTCGGCCGTCAGGGTCTTCATGCGGCTGGTCATCACGAACACCGTAGGGGCGATGTCGGTGGGCATGACGTGGTCGCGCAGCGCCACGCCACGCGTGACCTGGATGTACACCAGTTGGTCAATATTTTGGCCATCAGCCCCCGCCGATTGGCAATAGTCTGCTATTAATTTAGACACTATCTCCAGCCACTGGGCGTGGGTGAACGGGTTGGCCATGCGCAGCTCGGCCAGGCTGCGGTCGAGCCGGGCCATGTGCTGCGCAAACCGGAAAGGGTGCCCGGCGTACACCGGCACCACTTCATAGACACCGTCGCCAAAGATGAAGCCGCGGTCCATGACACTGACTTTGGCGTCGCGCAGCACGGTGTAGTCGCCGTTCAGGAAGCACGGGGTTTCGGGCAGAAAGGAGAGGTCTGGAGGGGTCATGGCAGGATTTTGTGGCAAAAAAAGACAAATCAGAAAAGAAAAAGGGGCGCGCGCCAGGCGAAAAAATTGCCTGGGGGCGCGTCAGCGCAGCAGCATCACGGCGGCCACGGCCAGCCAGCCCAGTACAAAGTTGGCGACCACCCCCTGGTGCAACTTGCCAAGCTGGGCGCCGCCCGCGGGCCAGTCGCCCGCCGCCACGGCCTGTTTGAGGCGGCGAAAGGGTCCGAAAAACAGGTGCGCAAAAATCAGGAACATCACCGTGCCGATGGCCAGCATCAGGTGCTGGCCCCACGGTGCACGGGCCATGCCCACGGCCAGCAACATGGCCAGGCCGGTGGCCAGCAGCACCGCAATGCTGAGCCACACCGCCGCAAAAAAACGCGTGAGCACCGAGGTCAGCAGCGGCAGCCGCACCGGGGGCTTGAGCTGGGCGATGGCCACGGGCCGCAGTGCCTGCAGCATGAACGTCATGCCGCCCAGCCAGACGATGGCGGCAACGAGGTGGAGCAGTTTGGAGACGGCAAACATGGCGGGCTTTCAGGGCATGGGTGGAGCGGCAAGGGCATTGTGCCGATTTGCGTCCGGCCACCTGCCGGGCAGTGTTTTTGCGGCGGGTCGCGGGGCCCGCTTTGGAGGCGCACGGGTTTTTACTTATAATCAATGGCTTTGCAGAATTCTCCGGATGTAACTTGCGCGTAATCTCCAATGACAACAATGACGCAAGTTGCACCAGATGAGGGAAGCGACCCCGAATTCAAGCCACTGACCGCCGACGAGGCGCGCCGGTTGCGCGAAAAAAACCCGCCGCTGTCCCCGTGGCGGGTGATCGCGGGGCAGGTGCTGGTGGGTGTGCTGGTGGCTTTGGCCGCCTGGGGTCTGACGGGTCAGTCGCACCTGGGCTGGTCTGCCGGATACGGCGCACTGGCGGTGGTGATCCCGGCGGCCCTGTTTGCACGGGGCCTGACCAGCCGGGTGTCTTCGATGAATGCGGGCGCTGCGGTGTTTGCATTCTTCCTGTGGGAGATGGTCAAGATCGCCTTGACGCTGGCCATGCTGTTTGCCGCGCCCAGGCTGGTGGTGCCACTGAGCTGGCCGGCAATGCTGGTGGGTCTGGTGGTGACGATGAAGGTTTACTGGGTGGCGCTTTTGCTGCGCCCCAAACGCTGACAACTGACGAGTAACGACGGATCAAAACAGATGGCTGCTGAACACGGACCTACCGCCGGTGAATACATTGGTCACCACCTGACGCATCTGCAGAACAAGCCGATGCAGGGCGTGATCGATTTTTCGGTCTACAACCTGGATTCGATTTTCTGGGCCGTGCTGCTGGGCGTCCTTGGCAGCTTCGTGCTGTGGCGGGCGGCCAAATCGGCCACCTCCGGCGTGCCGGGCCGCTTTCAGGCGGCGGTGGAAATCCTGGTCGAGATGGTGGACAGCCAGGCCAAGGGCATCATCCACAACGCCAACAGCCGCAAGCTGGTGGCCCCGCTGGCGCTCACCGTGTTCATCTGGATCTTCCTCATGAACGCCATGGACTTGCTGCCCGTGGATTTCCTGCCCAAGGTCTGGGAATGGATTTATGGCGCTGCCGGCCACGACCCGCATCACGCCTACCTGCGCGTCGTGCCCACGGCCGACCTGTCCACCACGCTGGGCCTGTCGGTGTCGGTGCTGCTGGTCACCATCGCCTACAACATCAAGATCAAGGGCCTGGGGGGCTGGGTGCACGAGCTGTTCACTGCGCCGTTTGGCAGTCATCCGGTGCTGTGGCCCATCAACTTCCTGATGCAGATGATCGAATTCGCCGCCAAGACGGTGTCGCATGGCATGCGGCTGTTTGGCAACATGTACGCGGGCGAGCTGGTGTTCATGCTGATTGCGCTCATGGGCGGCACGGCCGCGCTGTCGCTGTCGGGCATCCTGCTGCCGATCGGCCATGTGCTGGCGGGCACCATCTGGGCCATCTTCCACATCCTGATCATCACGCTGCAGGCGTTCATCTTCATGATGCTGACGCTGGTGTACGTCGGCCAGGCCCACGACCACCACTGATTTCCCTTTCCCTTTTGTTTTTCCCTGTCTGTTAGTCAATTTAAATCCATAGGAGCTCTAAATGGAACACGTTCTCGGTTTTGTCGCTTTGGCCGCTGGCCTGATCATCGGCCTGGGCGCCATCGGTGCCTGTATCGGTATCGGCATCATGGGCAGCAAATACCTGGAGGCCGCCGCCCGCCAGCCTGAACTCATGAACGAACTGCAAACCAAGATGTTCCTGCTGGCCGGCCTGATCGACGCGGCTTTCCTGATCGGCGTGGGTATCGCGATGATGTTCGCGTTTGCCAACCCGTTTGTGCTGAAGTAATCGTTGCAACAACCCACAGAAAGGTGTTGCCGTGAGCATTAACGCAACCCTGTTCGTTCAGGCCATCGTTTTTGCGATCCTGGTCTGGTTCACGATGAAGTTCGTGTGGCCACCGATCGCCAATGCGCTGGACGAACGTGCCAAGAAAATCGCCGACGGCCTGGCCGCCGCCGACAAGGCCAAGTCCGAACTCTCGCTCGCCAACCGGCGTGTCGAAGACGAGCTGGCCAAGTCGCGCACCGAATCCGCAGCGCGTCTGGCCGATGCCGAACGCCGTGGTCAGGCTCTCGTTGAGGAAGCCAAGGCCCGTGCCACCGAGGAAGCCGCCAAGATCGTGGCGGCCGCCAAGGTCGAGGCCGATCAGCAGACCGTCAAGGCCCGCGAGGCCCTGCGCGAGCAGGTTGCCGCGTTGGCCGTCAAGGGGGCCGAGCAGATTCTCCGCAAGGAAGTCAATGCCAGCGTCCATGCCGATCTGCTGGGTCGGCTGAAAACCGAGCTGTGAGGTCCCACCATGGCTGAACTCGCTACCATCGCGCGCCCGTACGCCGAAGCCCTGTTCCAGTCGGCCAAGGCTGACCTGGCCGGCACGGCGGCCTGGGTGGATTCGCTGGCCGCCATCGCAGGCAACGCCCAGTTGCAGCAGCTGGCGGGCAACCCGAACGTCACCGACGCGCAGGTGTTTGACCTGGTCAGTGGTGTCGCCGGCGGGGCGCTGCCGGCGCATGCGGCCAATTTTCTGCGCACCGTGATCCAGAACGGCCGTCTCAGCGTGCTGCCTGAAATCGCCGCCCAGTTCCGTGCGTTGAAAAATGCGCAAGCCGGCGCGTCGGACGCCGTGGTGTATTCCGCGTTTGCGCTGGACGGAGCGGCGCTGGCCGAGCTGTCAGCCACACTGGAAAAGCGTTTTGGCCGCAAGCTCAACGTGAGCGTAGCGCACGCCCCCGAGCTGATCGGTGGCATCCGCGTGGTGGTGGGCGACGAGGTGCTTGACACCTCGGTCAAGGCCCGCCTGGAGCAAATGAGAGCGGCCCTGACGGCGTAGGCTGTGGTCTGTATTTTTGGGCTGGAGCGCCGCTTTGGCCTGTTGGCAATTTAAGGAAAGAAGGAAAGAGTCATGCAACTCAATCCCGCAGAAATTTCTGAACTGATCAAGAGCCGCATTGAAGGCCTGTCGGCCGGTGCAGACATCCGCAATCAGGGTACCGTGGTCTCGGTGACCGACGGCATCGTCCGCATCCACGGCCTGTCCGATGTGATGCAGGGCGAAATGCTCGAATTCCCGCCCACGGCGGACGGCACACCCACCTACGGTCTGGCGCTCAACCTTGAGCGTGACTCCGTGGGCTCGGTGATTCTGGGTGAATACGAGCACCTGTCCGAAGGCGACACCGTCAAGTGCACGGGCCGCATTCTGGAAGTGCCGGTGGGCCCCGAGCTGATTGGCCGCGTCGTCAACGCGCTGGGCCAGCCGATCGACGGCAAGGGGCCGATCAATGCCAAGATGACCGACGTGATCGAAAAGGTCGCCCCGGGTGTGATCGCCCGCAAGTCGGTGGACCAGCCGGTGCAGACCGGCCTGAAGTCGATCGACGCCATGGTGCCCGTGGGCCGTGGCCAGCGCGAGCTGATCATCGGCGACCGCCAGACCGGCAAGACCGCCGTGGCGATCGACGCGATCATCAACCAGAAGGGTCAGAACATGACCTGCGTGTACGTGGCCATCGGACAGAAGGCCTCGTCGATCAAGAACGTGGTGCGTTCGCTGGAGAAGGTTGGCGCGATGGATTACACCATCGTCGTGGCCGCATCGGCCTCCGAATCGGCGGCCATGCAGTATGTGTCGGCCTACTCGGGCTGCACCATGGGCGAGTACTTCCGCGACCGCGGTCAGGACGCCCTGATCGTCTATGACGACCTGTCCAAGCAGGCCGTCGCCTACCGCCAGGTGTCGCTGCTGCTGCGCCGCCCGCCAGGCCGCGAAGCCTACCCCGGCGACGTGTTCTATCTGCACAGCCGTCTGCTCGAGCGCGCCGCGCGGGTGAACGAAAAATACGTCGAAGACTTCACCAAGGGTGCCGTCAAGGGCAAGACCGGCTCGCTGACGGCGCTGCCGATCATCGAAACGCAGGCTGGCGACGTGTCCGCCTTCGTGCCAACCAACGTGATTTCCATCACCGACGGCCAGATCTTCCTGGAGACCAGCCTGTTCAACGCCGGTATCCGTCCCGCCA
Organism: Betaproteobacteria bacterium HGW-Betaproteobacteria-3; assembly: GCA_002842205.1. Taxonomy (GTDB): domain Bacteria; phylum Pseudomonadota; class Gammaproteobacteria; order Burkholderiales; family Burkholderiaceae_C; genus PHCI01. Next base: position 27,221 of record PHCI01000030.1, read on the forward strand.
TCAACGCCGGTATCTCGGTGTCGCGCGTGGGTGGCGCTGCCCAGACCAAGCTCATCAAGAGCCTGTCGGGCGGTATCCGTACCGATCTGGCCCAGTACCGCGAGCTGGCGGCGTTTGCGCAGTTTGCCTCTGACCTGGACGAAGCCACCCGCAAGCAGCTCGACCGCGGTGCCCGCGTGACCGAACTTCTCAAGCAGGCCCAGTACAGCCCGCTGTCCATCGCCCTGATGGCTGCATCGCTGTATGCCGTGAACAAGGGCTTCCTGGACGACGTGGACGTCAAGAAAGTCTTGGCCTTCGAACACGGCCTGCACGGCTGGCTCAAGGACAAGCACGCCGCATTGCTGGCCAAGCTGGAAAGCGACAAGGCCATGGACAAGGATGCCGAAGCCGAGCTGACCGCCGCCATCGGTGCCTTCAAGAAAACGTTCGCCTGATATGAAGCCCACCCCCGAAGCGGCCGTTGGCCGCCTCCCCCTCAAGGGGGCGCACCCGGCGGCCCGGCAAAGCCGGTTCCGCGGCTGCCGCGCGGAAACCTCCAGGAGCTGAGCCATGGCAGCAGGAAAAGAGATTCGCGGCAAGATCAAATCGGTGGAAAACACCAAGAAGATCACCAAAGCCATGGAAATGGTGGCCGCCTCCAAGATGCGAAAGGCGCAGGAGCGCATGCGCTCGGCGCGGCCCTATGCCGACAAGATCCGCAACATTGCGGCCAATCTCGGCCAGGCCAACCCCGAGTACACCCACGCCTTCATGCAGACCAACGAGGCCAAGGCCGTGGGCTTCATCGTGGTGACCACCGACAAGGGGCTGTGCGGCGGCATGAACACCAACGTGCTGCGCGCAGTGACCACCAAGCTGCGCGACGCGCAGACCGACGGCATGTCGGCCCAGGCCGTGGCCATTGGCAACAAGGGCTTCGGTTTCCTGAACCGGATTGGCGCCAAGGTGGTGTCGCACGTGACGCAACTGGGCGACACCCCGCACCTGGACAAGCTCATCGGGCCGGTCAAGGTGCTGATGGACGCGTATGCCCGTGGCGAGGTGAGTGCGGTGTACCTGTGCTACACGCGCTTCATCAACACCATGAAACAGGAGCCGATGGTCGAGCAACTGTTGCCTTTGTCGGTGGACAAGATGCAGGCCGAAACCCGTGCCAGCGAATCGGCCAGCGGCAGCAAGCACGGCTGGGACTACATCTATGAACCCGATGCCCAGGCTGTGATCGACGACCTGCTGGTGCGCTACGCCGAGGCCCTGGTGTACCAGGCCGTGGCCGAAAACATGGCGTCCGAACAGTCGGCGCGCATGGTGGCCATGAAGGCGGCGACCGACAACGCTGGCAGCGTGATCGGCGAACTCAAACTGGTTTACAACAAAACGCGACAGGCGGCGATCACGAAAGAACTTTCGGAAATCGTGGCTGGTGCCGCAGCGGTTTAATTAATTGGAGCAAAACAGATGGCTCAAGCAAACATCCCAGTGAACGCAGGCGTTGAGGGCAAGATCGTGCAATGTATCGGTGCCGTGGTGGACGTGGAATTCCCGCGCGACCGCATGCCCGGGATCTACGACGCGCTCAAGATGGACGGCTCCGCACTGACGCTGGAAGTCCAGCAGCAGCTCGGTGACGGCATCGTGCGCACTATTGCGCTCGGCTCCTCTGATGGCCTGCGCCGTGGCATGGTGGTGAAGAACACCGCGGCCCCGATCATGGTGCCGGTGGGCAAGGCCACGCTGGGCCGCATCATGGACGTGCTGGGCAACCCCATCGACGAGCGCGGTCCGGTGGCCGCCGAACTTTCGGCCTCCATCCACCGCAAGGCCCCGGCCTATGACGAACTGTCGCCGTCGCAGGAGCTGCTGGAGACCGGCATCAAGGTGATCGACCTCGTGTGCCCGTTCGCCAAGGGCGGCAAGGTGGGCCTGTTCGGTGGCGCTGGCGTGGGCAAGACCGTGAACATGATGGAACTCATCAACAACATCGCCAAGGCGCACTCGGGCCTGTCCGTGTTTGCCGGCGTGGGCGAGCGCACCCGTGAGGGCAACGACTTCTATCACGAGATGGCCGACTCCGGCGTGGTGAACCTCGAGAACCTGGGCGAATCCAAAGTGGCCATGGTTTACGGCCAGATGAACGAGCCCCCGGGCAACCGTCTGCGCGTGGCCCTGACCGGCCTGACCATCGCCGAGTCGTTCCGCGATGAAGGCAAGGACGTGCTGTTCTTCGTGGACAACATCTACCGCTACACGCTGGCCGGCACCGAAGTGTCCGCGCTGCTGGGCCGCATGCCTTCGGCCGTGGGTTACCAGCCGACGCTGGCCGAGGAAATGGGCCGCCTGCAAGAGCGCATCACCTCCACCAAGGTCGGCTCGATCACCTCGATCCAGGCCGTTTACGTGCCCGCTGACGACTTGACCGACCCGTCGCCCGCCACCACCTTCGCCCACCTGGACTCCACCGTGGTGCTGTCGCGCGACATCGCCGCTTTGGGTATCTACCCCGCGGTGGACCCGCTTGACTCCACCAGCCGCCAGCTGGACCCGCTGGTCGTGGGGGCCGACCATTACGAGACCGCTCGCGCCGTGCAGGGCACGCTGCAGCGCTACAAGGAGCTGCGCGACATCATCGCCATTCTGGGCATGGACGAGCTGGCCCCTGAAGACAAGCTGGCCGTGGCCCGGGCGCGCAAGATCCAGCGCTTCCTGTCGCAGCCTTTCCACGTGGCCGAGGTGTTCACCGGATCGCCAGGCAAATACGTGCCGCTGTCGGAAACCATCCGCGGCTTCAAGATGATCGTGGCGGGCGAGTGTGACCACCTGCCCGAGCAGGCGTTCTACATGGTTGGCACCATCGACGAAGCGTTCGAAAAAGCCAAGAAAGTCTGATGACCTTGCGGGACAGGGCTTTGGCGCTGTCCCCAACTGAGCAGGAAAATCATGAACACCATCCATGTTGACGTTGTCAGTGCCGAGGAGTCCATCTTCTCGGGTGAGGCCCGGTTTGTGGCCCTGCCCGGTGAGGCGGGCGAACTGGGCATTTACCCGCGCCACACCCCGCTGATCACCCGCATCAAGCCGGGTTCGGTGCGCATCGAAAAGGCCGACGGCACCGAAGAATTCGTGTTCGTCGCTGGGGGCATCCTGGAAGTGCAGCCGAACTGCGTGACGGTGCTGTCTGACACGGCGATCCGCGGCAAGGACCTCGACGAGGAGAAGGCCAATCAGGCCAAGGCCGCCGCCGAAGAAGCCCTGAAAAATGCCAAGAGTGAGATCGACCTGGCCAAGGCCCAGTCCGAGCTCATGGTGCTGGCGGCCCAGATTGCGGCGCTGCGCAAATTCCGGCAGAAGAAGTAACCGGCTTCGGCGTCCCGGCCCGCATTCTCCCTGCCACCAAGCCCCGCCCGGTTCCGGTCGGGGCTTTGGTCTTTTAACAAGTCGTCACCTTTGCTCACAGCCACATCGACCGAGTGGGGTTAAGGTGGGGTCAGTTGTTGGGGGACTGCAATGGACAGCTTGTTTTGGATGGAATCGCTGTCGGCCAGCCGACAGGCGCGACGCGAACGTTTTGAGTGGCTGCGCCGCGCCGCCATCGCACTGGTGGTGGTGTTTGTATTGGGCGCCATGCTGGCCGGGCGCGGCGGATAAGGCCCGCCCACGGCCAACGCGCCCGCAGACGGGTCTGAAATCACAACACCGCTGAAACATCGCCGCATACAATCGGCGGCATGTTCTTTGGTAAATCGGTACGTTCGGAAGCGGTCCAGGACAAGGCAGCGACCTTGCTGGTGACGCAGGGCGCGCTGGTCGAATTGAGCCTGTCCGACGCCCGCACCGTGGTCCGCTACATGCGGCCGCGCCGCATTCCCGCAGGTGCCGTGTTCATCCGCCAGGGTGAAGGCGATGTCGACGACGCCATGCTGCTCATCCTGGAAGGCGAGGCCACCGTCGAGCAAGAAGGCATGGGTGCCGACGACAGCCTGATCGTGTCTGTCATTGGCCCGGGCAGTCTGCTGGGCGAGATGGCCATACTCGATGGCGAGCCACGATCGGCCACCTGCATCGCCGCCACCGACCTCGCCGTGGCCGAACTGCCACGCGACGGCCTGCGCAAGCTCATCAAGGAAGAACCCGAAGTGTCGTCGCGGCTGCTGCTGGCGGTGTCCAAGCGCATGTCGGAGCGGCTGCGTGAAACCAACCGCAAGCTCAAGTCGTTTGCCCAGTTGAGCCGTGCGTTGCAGCAGGAACTGGACGCGACGCATTCGGTCAACCGCAAGCTGCTCGACGCCGAGTGATCAGGCCAAGGGATCCTGGCGCGGCGACAGCCCGCACCCGACCGGACGGCGCCGGCAGAATCAGCGCCACCCGTGGTCAATCCAGGCCAGGCCACCACGACCGGCCAGCAGACCCGCCAGTGCAGCCCCGGGAGGCCGTCGGCGCTTACATCACGTGGGGCGCATCGGGCAGTTCATTGGTGTCGGGCGCGCCCGGTGCCAGCGGGAAATGCTGCACCAGCAGGGCCGACACCTCTTCCAGCGCCTGCGTCAGGCCGTCTTCAAAGCGCCCGGCGCGAAACGCCTCGCGCATGCGGTCCACCATGGCCTGCCACTGTGCGGGTGGCACCTTGTCGTTGAGCCCGCGGTCGGCCACCAGCTCGATGGCGTGCTCGGCCAACAGCAGGTAGATCAGCACGCCGTTGTTCTGCGCGGTGTCCCACACCCGCAGCTTGCTGAACATCATGACGGCGCGGGCGCGCACGATCTGTGGCATCGGCGCGTTGCGGCGCAGGTAGCTCCAGGGCAGGCCGGCTTCGACGCAGAGGCGGATCTCACCGCTGTGGCGCCGTTCGCTGGCGGCCACGCGCTGCGTCAGTCGGTCCAGCAAGTCGGGCGGCAGCGCGCGCCGGGTGGCCGACTCGTCGAACCAGCGGTGTTTGAAAAGACGTTGGAGGTGTTGCAACATGAAAGGCCCCTACCAGCTGCCGCTGGCGCCGCCGCCACCGAAATCGCCGCCGCCGCCCGAGCTGAAGCCGCCGCCCCCGCCGCCACCACCACCCCAACTGCCGCCGCCACTGCCGCCGCCCCAGCCCCCGCTGTTCCACGGCCCCCCGCGGCCGCTGCGGCCGGAGCGGGGCAGCGCACCGACGTTGAGCGATGACAGAAAACTCACCAGCAGCGCCACCACCGCCGCCACGCCGCCAATGGCCAGGCTCGCCGTGACCCACCCCGCAATGACGCCCACGCCGCCACCCGTGACCAACGAGCCGAGTTTGCGCCCGAAGAGTCGGCGCGCCATGCCGCCGCCAATGGGCACCAGAAAGAACAGGAACACGGCCAGGTCAAACCACTGGAATCCGGCCACGCCAGCGCCGCCCTGCGAGCGCTGCACCGGCGCGGGCAGCGCCTCGCCGCGCACCAGCGCCGCGATCTGGTCCACCGCGGCGCCGACTCCGCCCGCAAAGTCCCCCTGGCGGAAGGCGGGGGTGAGGGCGCCGTCGATGATGCGCCGGGCCATCAGGTCGGGGATGGCGCCTTCGAGCGTCTTGGCCACCTCGATGCGCACCTTGCGGTCGTCCTTGGCCACGATCAGCAGCACGCCGTCGCCCACGTCCTTGCGGCCGATCTTCCAGGCGTTGCCCACCCGGTTGGCGTAGCTGGCAATGTCTTCGGGCGCGGTGCTGGGCACCATCAGCACCACCACCTGCGAGCCCTTGGCCTGCTCCAGCGCCGCGAGCCGGGCTTCAAGGTCCTGCACTTGCGCCGCGTTCAGCGTGCCGGTCTGGTCGATCACGCGCGCCGTGAGCGCGGGCACCGGCAGCAGCCCCTGCGCCTGCGCGGCGCCAAAGACGGCCATCAGGCATCCGAAAGCTATGCTAAAGATAGCTAACTTCAACCATTTGACGGGGGCTAATGGCACTTTTTTCTCTAAAAATGCAGAAAAGACCGTGTCTTCACTTCTTCTCGAAGTTGACGGTCGGGGGCACCGAAATCTGGGCCTCGTTCTGCACCGCGAAGTTTTCCTTGGGCTTGTAGCTGAACACCATGGCCGTCAGGTTGCTGGGGAAGCTGCGCGCCAGCACGTTGTACGCCTGCACCGCCTGGATGTAGCGGTTGCGCGCCACGGTGATGCGGTTTTCGGTGCCTTCGAGCTGCACCCGCAGGTCGCTGAAGCCCTGGTTGGCCTTGAGGTTGGGGTAAGCCTCGCTGACGGCCATCAGGCGGCTCAGCGCGCTGCCGAGTTCGCCCTGGGCGGCCTGGAATTTCTTGAACGCCTCGGGGTTGTTCAGCGTTTCGGGCGTGACCTGGATGCTGGTGGCCCTGGCGCGGGCCTCGATCACTTTGGTGAGGGTGTCCTGCTCGAAAGCGGCCTCGCCCTTGACGGTGGCGACGATGTTGGGCACGAGGTCGGCGCGGCGCTGGTACTGGTTGAGCACCTCGCTCCAGGCGCTTTTCGTGGCCTCGTCCAGCCGCTGGAAATCGTTGTAGCCGCAGCCGCTCAGGCTGGCGGCCAGGCCGAGCGTGGTGGCCAGAATCCAAAACCATCGTTTCATGTCAGTCCCTTTCAAGCGGTGTTCACGGAGTGTGTGCGGCGCCGTGCCGCCAAGCGCTAGCATAGCTGGGTGTCGATTGACCCTCTTCAAGCCCTGCAGGCTGCCCAACGCCCGCCATCGCACAGGCCGGGTGCGGCGCGCCAGTCCATTGTCGTGGCGGGCGCCACGGGCGCGCTGGGCAGCGCCGTGCTGCGGCGGCTGATTGGGCGCCAGAGCCACGCCGTGGTGCATGTGCTGGCGCGCGAGGCCATCACGGCCGGGCTGCGCGGCGTGGCGCTGACCGTGGTGCCGCCGCCCGCGCTGGGCGGGGGCGATGCGCAGGCGGCCGCGAAGGTCGGTCCGAAGGCCGGCCCGCCAGACGACCCGTTTGCCGCCTGGCCCTGCGTGGCGGCTGACATCGGCATCGTGATGTTCGAGGCCCCGCGCGACTTTTACGAACGCGAGCGCGCCCTGTGGACGCCGCAGCCTGCGCAACTGGTGCCGCTGGCGCGCTGGATGCAGCGCGGCGGCGTGCGCACGCTGGCGCTGGTGCTGCCGCACGCACAGGGCCAGTTGCCCGAGGCGCTCAAGCGCGGGCTGGCCAACCTGGACGAGCAGGCCGTGGCCGCGCTGGGGCTGGAGCGGCTGATCCTCGTGCGCTCGGCGCAAAAGCCCGCCACCGCGCCCGCGGGCGGCCCCTGGCTGCCGCGCGTGGCGCAATTCATGCTGGGGGTTTTCAAGTACATGGTGCCCAGCGCCGAGCAACCCGTGCGCGCCGACAAGGTGGCCGAGCTGGTGCAGTACGCGCTGGCGCTGGCGCCGCCCGGCATTCACATCGCCGCGCCCGAGGTGGTGTGGCAGGCCGCGCAGGGTGACCTGCCCGGCGTGGTGGCGCGCTGGCTGCACGGGGCCGGGGCGCCGGTCGAGCGGCGGGAACCCGTTCAATCCACGGCACAATCGTCCCCATGAACTGCATTTTGCGAAACCCCTGAACCATGGCCAAAGGCAGACTCCGCGCCAACCCGCCCGGCGGCAGCGCCGACGATGTGGAAGCCCTGTTTTATGAGGCCCTGCAAAACGGCGACGTCGACAAGCTCATGGCCTGCTGGGCCGACGAGGACGACATCGTCTGCGTGCACCCGGGGGGGCCGCGCGTGGTGGGCGCGGCGGCGATCCGCGCGGCCTTTGACGCGATGTTTGCCAACGGCAGCATCCGCGCCTGGCCCGAGCGCCTGCGCAAGGTCGAATCGCTCTCCAGCGCGGTGCACAACGTGCTCGAGCGCATTGAAGTCATGACCCCCGAAGGCCCGCAGCACGCCTGGGTCATCGCCACCAACGTCTATCACAAGACCGCGCAGGGCTGGCGCATGGTGGCCCACCACGCCAGCCCCGGCACCGCCAGCGAAATCCAGGAAGCCAGCGACACGCCACAGGTGCTGCATTGAATGGGCCGCCGCCCGGGTTGAGGCTTTCAAGATTTTTCAAGGTTTTTTGGCCTTTAGCCCCCGTCAAATCGTCATAATTTGCTATGAATTACGTAGCTCCTGCGTGGCTGCCCGGCGGCCAGTTGCAAACCATCTGGCCCGCGCTGTACGCCCGCCGCGTGTTCGGCCCGCACCCGCAGTACCGTCGCGAACGCTGGGACACGCCCGACGGCGACTTCATCGACGTGGACTTCCTGGACGAAGCCGCAACGCCGGGTGCGGGGGCGGCTTTAGCGCCAGGTCGCAACGAAGTACGCGCAGCGACGAGCGTGGGGGTTGAAAAACCGTTGCTGGTGCTGTTCCACGGCCTCGAAGGCTCGTCGCGCAGCCATTACGCCGAGGCCTTTGCCGACTTCGCCCGCGAGCACGGCCTGGCGTTTGCCGTGCCGCACTTTCGCGGCTGCAGCGGCGAGATCAACCGCGCGCCCCGGGCCTACCACTCGGGCGACTTTGAAGAGGTGGGCTGGATCCTCGCGCGCTTTCAGGCCCGGCGCCAGGCGCAGGCGGGCCCGGGCCGCGTGGCCGCGCCCCTGGTGGCCGTGGGCATTTCGCTCGGGGGCAACGCGCTGATGTGCTGGGCGGCCGAAATGGGGGCGTCGGCCCGCGCGTTCGCCAGTGCCGTGGCGGCGGTGTGCTCGCCCATCGACCTGGCCGCGGGTGGCTACGCCATTGGCCGCGGCTTCAACCGGCTGGTGTACACCCGCATGTTCCTGCAGACCATGAAGCCCAAGGCCCTGCAAAAACTGGCGCAGCACCCGGGCCTGTTTGACGGTGCGGCACTGCAGGCGGCGCGCGATCTCTACGAGTTTGACAACCTCTTCACCGCGCCCCTGCATGGCTTTCGCAGCACCGAAGACTACTGGGCCCGTGCCAGTGCCAAGCCGCGGCTGGCGCAGATCGGCATCCCGGCGCTGGTGGTCAACGCGCGCAACGACCCCTTCGTGCCCGCCTGGTGCCTGCCGCACCAGAACGAGGTGGGCGCCCACGTGACGCTGTGGCAACCGGCCCACGGCGGGCATGTGGGTTTTCCGACGGGGCGGGTGCCCGGCCATGTGCGGGCCATGCCGGACGCGGTGGGCGGGTGGTTGGCGGCCGCAGCGGCTGGTTTCGCCCCTGACGCCGCACCCTGAGTCGCTCAATCGCTCAGCCATGCCGCCATGTCCGGCAACCCCATCGCCTGCGCGCCGTAACGCAGGCCAAACTGCTCGGCGCCGGGGTAGACGACAAACCGGTGCCTCACGCCCAGGTCTTCGCAGGCCACCGAAAACCCTCGGTCCAGGCGGGGCGCCGACGAGCGCTTGATTTCAATCGCCACCTCGGGCTGGCCGCCGCGCTCCAGCAGCAGGTCGACCTCGGCACCGTCCTGCGAGCGGAAGAAATACGGCGTTCGGCGTTCTCCCGCGGCCTCAATCAGGTTTTCGATCACCATGCCCTCGTAGCTGTGGCCGGCCACGGGGTGGCCGAGCAGCGCGTCCACGGTCTCCAGTTCCAGCAGCGCATGCACCAGCCCGCTGTCGCGCACATAGGTTTTGGGCGTTTTCACGAGACGTTTGCCCAGGTTGCCGCTCCACGGCGCGAGGCGGCGCACCAGTTGCAGATCCACGAGCAAGTCCAGATAGCGCGCCACCGCGGGGGCCGACACGCCCAGCGCCTGGGCCAGACGCGACTGGTTGAGCAGGCTGCCCTGGCTGTGCGCGAGCATGGTCCACAGGCGCCCCACGGATTCGGCCGGCAGGCGGGGGGCAAACATGGGCACGTCGCGCTCCAGATACGAACGCACAAAATCTCGCCGCCAGTCCAGGCTGGCCGCGTCGGACGGGGCCAGCAGACTGTCCGGGAATCCGCCCCGCAGCCACAAGGCGTCCAGCGCAATGTGGTGGGGTTCGGCGCCGGTTTCCAGCGCGTTCAGCGGTGCCACGTCGAGGTATGCGACACGCCCCGCCAGGGTTTCAGACGCCTGGCGCATCAGCTCGATGGCGGCGGAACCCAGCAGCAGAAAGTGGCCGGTGCGCTGGCCTGCCGCCCGGGCGTCGTCGATCACGCCGCGCAGTACTTCAAACAGGTTGGGAACACGGTGAATTTCATCGATGATGACCAACTGGCCCCTTTGACGCCGCAGGTAATCGTCGGCGTCGTCGAGCCGACGCCGGTCGGCCGGGCGCTCCATGTCGAGGTACACCGCGCCCCCGGGCCAGTCGGCGGCGATCTTGCGGGCCAGCGTTGTCTTGCCCACCTGGCGCGGGCCGAGCAACACCACGGCAGCGGCGGTGGCCAGCTTGCCGCGCACAACGGCTTCGACGGGGCGGGCGATGAATGGAGTTTTCATTGCCGTTATTTTAACGTTAAACGTATGATTTTAGGCAATAAATAAGCTCACGATCCATGCAGGCGGCGCGACATGGGCGGTTTTCGGCCGGGTTTCTCCCGGGGGTTCGTCAATTGGGCGAATAATCCCCGCATGGACGACATCGTCAGGCAAGCGCTCGCCAAATGGCCCAACGTGCCCGCCTGTTACGGCTGGCTGGGGCTGGACGCGCGGGGCGCGTGGTCCATGCGCGACGACCGGGTGCAGGCGCTGGGCGGCTTTGCCAGCGGCGTGCCGGGCGCCAAGGGCTCGGTGCTGCGGCACGACAAGCTGGTCGAGTTCATCGGCCGCAATTACGAAGCCACGCCCGACGGGCAGTGGTTTTTCCAGAACGGGCCGCAGCGCGTGTATGTGGAACTGGAAGTCACGCCCTGGGTGATGCGGGTGGGCGCTGATTTTTCTGTCACCACCCACACCGGGCGCCCGGCGCAGGCCCGCAACTGTTTGGTGGACGAGCACGGCCGGGTGTACCTCGACACCGACCTTGGGCTGGGCCTGGTGCACACGCAGGACGTGGCCTGCGCGGCCGACGCCATCGAGCTGGGCCGGTGGACGCCCCAGCCGGTGCAGGCCGACGAGTTGCCGACACGGTTTGGCTTTGTGCGCAGCCCGTTGGCCGCCTCAAATACTATTAAATAAATAGCAAACTATGACCATTTGACAGGGGCTAAAGGCTGATTTTTCTTGAAATTTCAGAAAAAACACCTGTTTTCAGGCACCCATGAAAAAAGCCGGTCAGTGACCGGCTTTGGGGGTGGGGCCACGGGAGGCCGCCAAGTGCGGCGGGCTCGTGTGCCGGTTCAGCGCACGGCTTATTTGGCCGCGTTCACCATGTAGTCCACCGCCGCCTGCACTTCGGCGTCGGAGGCATTCGCGCCGCCCTTGGGGGGCATGGCGTTTTTGCCCTTGATGGCGTTGGCGTGCAGTGTGTCGAGACCGGTGGCAATGCGCGGCGCCCAGGCGGCCTTGTCGCCGAACTTGGGGGCGTTGATCAGGCCGGTGGCGTGGCAGGCCTGGCAGGTCTTTTTGTAGAGCGCTTCACCGGCACCCGCTGGGGCCGCGGGCGCTGCGGCGGCCACCACGGCCGGGGCTGCTGGCGCGACGGGCGCAGCCGTCGGGGTTGCTGCGGTGCTGCCGGGAACGGACG
>PHCI01000004.1 GCA_002842205.1 Betaproteobacteria bacterium HGW-Betaproteobacteria-3
ACGAAACAGTGAGCCAGTCACCTGGCCCACCGCTGAAAGATCCCCCCACAAGTCCCCCTCACCTGTGGATGGGGGCGCCGTGGGGGGAGTGCGGTGGGCCCAATGGCGCACGCGCTGCCCGAGCCTCTTCGGGCGCCCAGCGAAGCGCAGGCGACCGCACTACTTGAGCAGCGGAGTCTCTGCGGACGGCGTGACACCAAGCGCAGCGACTGGCGCGGCGTTCGAGCCGCTGCGATCACTTCAGGGGTTCGCTGTCTCCGGAATTCCCAGCGGCCCGGCTTCGGGTTTGGCGGGTGACCGGGGGGACGATCTGGCGGGCGGGACGGGACCACAGCGCAGCGCAGCGCAGCGGCGGGAGTGGACCGAGCGTCAGTTCGTCCAGCGAGCTCGTTCCCGCGCAGCGGGAAGGAAACCAGACCGCGATCCCCGGGCACGGGACAGGGCCGCTGCCCCAAGTGCTGCCGGTGAACACCGGCCATGCCCCGTGCCCGCGCGCAGCGCGCTGATCAACAACAAAAAATTGGGGCCGAAGGCCCCAGAGGTCACACAAGCCCCAGCTCGGCCATCGAATTCACTGAGTCGCCCACCACGATGAAGTGGTCCAGCACCCGCACATCGACCAGTGCCGCTGCAGCCTTGAGCGTCTGCGTCAGGACCTCGTCGGCCCGCGAGGGACGCGCTGCCCCGCTGGGGTGGTTGTGCACCAGGACCAGGGCGCAACTGTTGCGCAGAAGCGCATCGCGCACCACCTCACGCGGGTAGACCGATGTCTGGCTCACCGTGCCCCGGAACATCTCGACGTAGTCCAGCACGCGGTTCTGCGCATCCAGATGCACCACGGCAAAGACCTCATGCGGCAGGTTGCCCAGCCGGGCGCGCAGGAAGTCCTTGACCACAGCGGGTGAGTCCATCAAGTCGCTGCCACGAACCTGGGCGGCCAGCAGCCGCTGCGCCGCCAGCAGCACCTCGTCGGCCTCGGCCGGACGGTACTGGCCCGCGACATCGCGCACCAGCAAAGCGGAAGCGGCAACCGAGAGTGCCTGGAAGGAATCGAGGGAAGAGAACAGATCGTGTTGCATGACCAACTCCGGTGAACGGGCGGGATTGCCCGAGACCGGAACCGGCACGCCGCAGCGCAGCAGTCACAGGTTCGAAGACGGCCGAACGGCCGCCAGTGCCCACAGGGCGCGCAGACCTTGACGGCGAGAACGGTGTGCAAGGATGAAGGGAACAGCAAGCCAGCCCCACCACACCTACAGGCGTGAGGATGGCAAGCGCAGCGCGCAGGCCGGGGGCATGCCCTCGGCCGAAGGCGTCAGGGATCGAAGCCGAATGGCCGCGACCCGGCACGGGGCGCGGGGCGCAGCCCGCAGAGCCCGACGGCGGTACGCCGGGACGCGCACAGGTGAAGAAGACGCCTCAATTTCGAAAAGGGAGACCTGATCAAAGTCGGCGGTTGAGCCTCTCGAAGGCAAGGCCGTATCTGATCCGATGCGAAAAGCCAACACCACCAGCAATTTTTGGAGAACTGGTATCAAACTGGTACAGGCGAAGAAATGAAAAAGCCCGCCATCAAAAAAGATAGCAGGCTTTTCAATCCAGACCATGCATGACTGGTAGGCCGTGTTGGACTTGAACCAACGACCAAAGGATTATGAGTCCTCTGCTCTAACCAACTGAGCTAACGGCCCGCCGCGCCGATTGTACGGGGCGGGGTTGGGGCTATTTTTGGTGGCTGAGGGCGTTGCTGACGAGTTTGGAGGTGATGTCCACGATCTGGATCATCCGGTCGTAGGGCATGCGGGTGGGGCCAATCACGCCCAGCGTGCCCACCACCAGGCCGTCCACTTCATACGGCGCGCTGACGATCGACAGTTCTTCAATGGGCACGATCGTGCTTTCGCCGCCGATGAAGATCCGCACGCCCTCGGCCTGGCTTGAACTGTCGAGAAGGCGCATCAGCTGCGTTTTCTGCTCGAACAGCTCAAACGCGCGGCGCAGGTGGCTCATGTCGCTGGAAAAGTCGCTGACCGCCAGCAGGTTGCGCTCGCCCGAGATGACCACCTCGCCCTGGTTCTGGGCCAGCGCATCGGAGCTGGCCGCCACGGCCGCCTGCATCAGCGCCGCAATTTCCCCACGCAAGGACTCGACTTCGGTCTGGAGCTTGAGCCGCACCTGCTCGATGGACAGCCCGGAATAATGGGCGTTGAGGAAATTGGCGGCCTCGATCAGTTGCGACTGGGTGTAGTCGACGTCGGTGAAGATCACGCGATTTTGCACGTCACCATCCGGGGCGACGATGATCACGAGCAGGCGGCGCTCGGACAGGCGCAGGAACTCCATGTGGCGAAACACCGACGTGCGCCGCGGTGCCATGACGACGCCCACAAACTGCGACAGGCTCGACAGCAGGTGCGCGGCGTTGGAAATCACCTTTTGCGGCAGGTCGGCCGCCAGGCTGGGCGCCTCCAGGTGTTCGCGCTGGGCGGTGAGCATGGTGTCCACAAACAGCCGGTAGCCGCGCGCGGTGGGAATTCGCCCGGCCGAGGTGTGGGGGCTGGCGATGAGCCCCAGTTCTTCCAGGTCGGACATCACGTTGCGGATGGTCGCGGGCGACAATTCCAGTCCCGAGGCCCTGGACAGGGTGCGCGAGCCAACGGGTTGGCCGTCGGCGATATAGCGCTCGACAAGGGCTTTGAGCAACAACTTCGCACGGTCATCCAGCATCTGCGCATTTTAGTGATGTAATTTCGCAATGCCCTCCAAATTTCGACACGTCGCGCTGTTCGGCAAATACCAGGCCCCGGCCGGCAGCGCTGACGCCTTGGCCGCGCGGCAGACGCTGGACGAGATCGCACAGTTTTTGACCGCGCGCGGTTGCCGCGTGACGCTGGAGCGCGATTCGGCCACTCACACCGACCTCACGCAGTACCCCACCCTGACCGTGCCCGAAATCGGGCGGCACTGCGACCTTGGGCTGGTGGTCGGGGGCGACGGCACCATGCTGGGTATCGGGCGGCAGTTGGCCAGCGATGGCGTCCCGTTGATTGGCATCAATCAGGGCCGCCTGGGTTTTGTGACCGACATCCCCCTGGACGCCTATGCCGCCACGCTGGCACCCATGCTGGAGGGCGCCTACGAGGAAGATCACCGCAGCCTGATCCAGGGTCGCGTGATGCGCGACGGCGAGTGCGTGTTCGATGCCCTGGCCATGAACGATGTGGTGGTCAACCGCGGCACCACCGCGGGCATGGTGGAACTGCGCGTTGAGATTGATGGTCATTTCGTGTCCAACCAGCGTGCCGACGGGTTGATCGTCGCCACGCCGACAGGGTCCACCGCGTACGCCTTGTCGGCCGGCGGCCCGTTGCTGCACCCGAGCATTCCGGGCTGGGTGCTGGTGCCGATTGCGCCGCACACGCTGTCCAACCGCCCCATCGTCGTCGCCAACGCGGCAGAAATCACGATCGAGGTCGTGGCCGGGCGGGGGGCCAGCGCCAACTTTGACATGCAGTCGATGGCCTCGTTGCTGCACGGCGACCGCATCACCGTCCGGCGCTCGCAGCACCATGTGCGGTTTCTCCACCCCAAGGGCTGGAGCTACTTTGACACGCTGCGCAAGAAACTCCACTGGAACGAAGGGGGTTCGTGACCATGGCGCTCAGACGCATTGTCCTGCGGGATTTTGTCATCGTCCACGAGCTGGAGCTCAACCTCGACGACGGCTTCACCGTGTTGACGGGCGAGACCGGCGCGGGCAAGTCCATCCTGATCGACGCACTGCAGCTGGCGCTCGGAAACCGTGCCGACCCCGCCGTCGTCAGGACCGGCACCCACCGTTCTGAGGTCAGCGTGGAATTCGACTCCCCCGCGAGCGTGCAACAGTGGTTGGGCCAGGCTGGCTTCGACGTGGCCGAGACCCTGCTGTTGCGCCGGGTGGTGGACGCCCAGGGCAAGAGCCGGGCCTGGATCAACGGCAGCCCCGCCACCGCCACGCAGTTGCGCGAGATCGGGGCCCGGCTGGTGGACATCCACGGCCAGCATGCGTGGCAAAGCCTGATGCTGCCGCCCTCGGTGCGAGCACTGCTCGACGCCTATGCCGGCGTGGAGACGCAACCGATTGCAGCCCTCTGGAGCGCCTGGCGCGACGCCGAAAACACGTTGACGCAAGCCAGGGGCGAGCAGGATTCGCTGCAACGCGAACGTGAGCGCCTGGCGTGGCAGATCGGCGAAGTCGACAAGCTCGCCCCGGGCGACGACGAATGGGAGCCCCTGAACACCCGACATGCCCGGCTGGCCAACGCCCAGTCCCTGCTGGAC
Source organism: Betaproteobacteria bacterium HGW-Betaproteobacteria-3 (assembly GCA_002842205.1). GTDB lineage: Bacteria > Pseudomonadota > Gammaproteobacteria > Burkholderiales > Burkholderiaceae_C > PHCI01. The sequence goes on from PHCI01000004.1 coordinate 4,321, forward strand.
ACGGCGCGCTCGGCCCTGCAGGCACTGGTGGGTGACGACGGCAGCGCCACCACGCAGCTGGCCGAAGCCTGCCGCCTGCTCGACCATCAACGCCACCTGGACCCGGAGTTCAACGCCGTGTCCGAAATCCTGGCGTCAAGCCTGGTGCAGGCCGAAGACGCTGCGCACTCACTGCAAGGCTATCTGCGACGGGTTGACCCGGACCCCGCCGCACTGGCCGCCCTGGACGAGCGGATCAGTCTCTGGATGACCTTGGCGCGGCGCTACAAACGCACGCCGGCCGATCTCCCGGCGCTGTACCAGTCCTGGAAGGCCGAGCTGGCCCGACTCGACACGGCGGCCGATCTGGCCAGCCTGGACGCTGCCGAGAAAGCCGCTGCATCGCGCTACCAAGACGCGGCTCGCGTGCTGTCAAAGGCCCGAAACAAGGCCGCGCCGAAGCTTGCGGCCGCCATCACGCAAGCCCTTCAGGGCCTGGGCATGCCGGGGGGGCGTTTTGAAGTCCAGGTCAAGGCCGCGCCGCAACCGACCTCTTGCGGCCTGGACGACATCAGCTTTCTGGTGGCCGGGCATCCGGGAAGCCCGCCACGGCCGGTGGGCAAGGTCGCTTCTGGCGGTGAGTTGTCCCGCATCGCCCTGGCCATCGCCGTCACCACCAGCCAGTTGGGCACCGCGCAGACCCTGATTTTTGACGAAGTGGATTCCGGCGTGGGCGGTGCCGTGGCCGACCGCGTCGGTCAACTGATGAAACAGCTTGGCCGCGACCGGCAGGTGCTGGCGGTCACGCATTTGCCCCAGGTGGCCGCGTGCGCCGACCACCACCTGGTGGTGACCAAATCCAGCACGCAGAGCAGCACGGCCAGCACGGTGTCGGCCGTCGACGGCCAGGGCCGCGTGGAAGAGATTGCACGCATGCTTGCGGGTGAGCGGCTGTCGGGTGCGACGGTCGCCCATGCCCGGGAAATGCTCGGCTTGGAAGGGTAACGCAGTCGTATGGAAATGGTGCTCATCACCGGTGTGTCAGGGTCGGGTAAATCCGTTGCGTTGCGCGCCCTGGAAGATTCGGGCTATTACTGCGTCGACAACCTCCCGCCCGAGCTGTTGATGAGCTTCATTTCGCTGCAACAGAAGCACCAGGCCGAGCGCGTTGCGATTGCCATGGATGTCCGCAGCGCAGCAGCCTTGCCGCTGGTGCCGGGGCAACTTGAAACCCTGAAACGGGCGGGTATTTCAGTCCGGCTGCTGTTTCTGGACGCCGCCACCGACACGCTGGTCCGCCGGTATTCGGAAACCCGGCGGCGACATCCGTTGTCCACCAGCGTCACCACAGACCAGCGGCACGCGCTGGTGGAGGCCATCCATCTGGAGCGTGAGCTGCTTTCCGACCTGCGCACGACCTCCATGGTCGTCGACACCAGCGTGATGCGGCCGTCGCAGCTGCAGGACAGCGTCAAGGCCCTGATATCGCTGCCGCACAGCCAGTTGACGCTGGTATTCGAGTCCTTTGCGTTCAAGCGGGGAATTCCCGTCGATGCGGACTTCATGTTTGACGTCCGCATGCTGCCCAACCCCCACTATGAGGATGATTTACGCCATCAGACGGGTCGCGACACGGCCGTGATCGAATTTCTCCGCAACCAAAAGGACGTCCGGCGGATGTTCGATGACATCGAGGGATTTCTGTCCCGCTGGATCCATGATCTGGCCAAGGACCACCGGAGCTACGTGACCGTTGCCATCGGTTGCACCGGGGGTCAGCACCGTTCCGTCTATCTGGCGGAAGCGCTGGCAAAGTCCTTCCGGACCCAATGGGTCACATTGATTCGCCACCGGGAACTGGACGCGAACAAGCCCGATCAATGAGTTTGCGGACCGGTGCCGGCAAGCCCAGTTTTTCCTGCTGGTCCGAGGAACACCACGACCCGTCTCCCAAGGGCGGCATGCCCGGCAGGATCACCTCCACGGGGTGTAAAAACAGGTCTTTGTGCGTTAGCACATGGGTCACGGTCGGGGCGTCTTCGAGCGCCGCGCGATGCTGCGGTGGCACCGCTTGTGCAAGTGCCTCGCGGCTGCTGAACACCGGCAGGCAATGCAGCCCCGCCCAGATGCCGGTTTGGGCCCGTCGGTGAAGCCATATCTCGCCATTGCCACTCTGGGCCTGAAGGAGCCATAAGGATTCGGATGATCGCCGGAGCTTGCGGCTGCGCACCGGAAACTTCAGCGGCGTACCGTCACGCCGCGCCACGCAGACCGTCCGCACCGGGCATGCATCGCACACGGGCGCCCTTGGGGTGCAGACGGTGGCCCCCAGATCCATGAGGCCCTGCGTGTAGCGCGGCATCGTGGCCTGCAAATCGGCGCCCGGGAGCAGCGACTCGGCCAATGACCACAACTCCTTTTCGTGCGCCGCAACCGAAAGGTCCCGCTCAAAGCCCAGAACGCGGGTCAGCACGCGTTTGACGTTTCCGTCCAGAATGGCCACGCGTTCACCAAAGCAGAACGCCGCGATCGCCGCGGCGGTCGAGCGCCCGATGCCAGGCAAGGCCTGCAAGGCTTTGGCGTTGTCTGGAAACCGGCCCCCGTGCTGCTGGACCACCTGACCCGCACATCGGTGCAGATTGCGCGCGCGGCTGTAATAGCCAAGGCCGGCCCACAACGCCATCACGTCGTCCAGTGGCGCCTGGGCGAGTGCCTGAACGTCCGGGAATCGTGCGATAAAGCGCTCGAAATAGGCAATGACCGTCACGACCTGGGTTTGCTGGAGCATGATCTCCGACAGCCAGACCCGGTAGGGGTCGCGCCCCTGGTTCCAGGGCAGGTCATTGCGGCCCTCACTTGACTGCCACCGCAGCACCCGTGCAGCAAACCCCGAAAGCACTGCGGTCATGCAGTTTGCAGGACCGCCCGGTGATCGTCGGGTGACTCCATGGCCACTGCCAGCATGGGGCGCGTCAGATCGAGCAATTTGGTGTCGATGTTCTGCAATGAGACTTCCTGCGCCTCGATCTCGGAGATTCGCTCCGCAAGACCGCTGGCGGCCGCCTGGATGCGTTCGATGGCTTCGATCCGCCGCCCGAAATTGCGCCGACGTTCACGCAACTGCACGTCGAGCTGCGCCGCAGCCGATTTGTTCCACAACTCCACCTCGCCCAACGCGGACTCGTACACGACCCGCAACCGGGTCGAAAGCGCGCGGACGAGCCGGTCGGCAAACTCCGGCTGCGCGAGCTTCAACGTGTTGCCAATACCCAGATACTGGCTGTGGCTGCGCTCCACCAGCTTCAGGTCCTTGCGGTAACGCTTCATGTCAGGCTCTCGCGGCGCCTGGAGCGAAAAACCGTGCTCCGTGTTCAGCTGGCGGAACGCGCCTTGCAGCATCGTCTGGATTTCGCCACTGAGTCGGCTGGCTTTCTCCAGGTTTTCGTGAAGCTTCGCAAACGTTTCGGCATATGCCTTGCGTACGCCCAGCTTGAGTCCCGGCTGGCGGAGCAACTGGTTCAACCCGTTGAGTTCAGCCTTCAGGGCTTTGGAGCCCAGCAGGTCAAACACGTCGCGCAGCAGCTTGAGATGAACCGAACGAATGGCCTGGATCTTGGCACCGCTTGTATTGAACTCCTGTTGCTCAATCTCGATGCGTGAATGCATGTGGCGGATCACCGAGGCGTTTTTCCCGCTCAACCCCTTGAGCTCCATCTTTTGCTCGGAGAAATCCCGCCGCCGTATGCTGATGATCCGGATGGCTTCTGCCTGGAGGTCGGCGATGCTCCCGGCAACGGCCGCGCGCAAGATCTGCTGGCGCCGACCGAGCATGTCGAGTCCGAGTTTGTCCTCAAGATCCTGAAGGCAGCTTGCCCGAAGCAGCGCAGCATCGTCAGTCACCTTGGCAAGCAGCCCTTTTTGAGCCGATACCGGGATCACCTGATCTTCTTCGACGCCAAGGATCTCGGCCGAAGTCCGGCATTGCCGTTCAATCTGCGCCTGCACCTGCTCGGGCGTGTTGATCCCATCCCAAAGGGTGTCAATCTTGTTGAGAACGACCACACGGGTGTCGTTGCTGTCGCTCTCGGTGATTAGATGTTCGCGCCAGATGGCCAGGTCCGAGCGGGTCACACCGGTGTCTGCCGCCAGGATGAACACGACCGCATGCGCCTGCGGGATGAGATTGACCGTCAACTCCGGTTCGGCGCCGATGGCATTCAGGCCCGGCGTGTCCAGAATCACCAGCCCCTGCTTGAGCAGCGGGTGCGGGATATTGATCAGTGCGTGCCGCCAGCGGGGCACCTCCACCATGCCCCGGCTGTCCACCGGGGGGTTGTTCTCGGGGATGTCGTCGTCCCAGAAACCCAGTGCGCGGGCTTCGTCACGCGTCACTCTGCGGACTTCCGCAACTTTCTCCATGGCCTGCGAAAGCTGTTCGGGGTCGTCCACGTCGAGATTGATGCGGGTCCATTTCTCAGGCGCCATGCGCCAGTCCGCCAAGGACATGGAATCAAGTCGGGTTTCAACCGGCAGCAGCCGCAGACAGGGCGCGACCGCCGCGTCGTAGCCCAGTTCGGTCGGACACATGGTGGTGCGGCCCGCACTGGCCGGCATGATCCGTCTGCCGTATTCGGCAAAGAAAATCGCGTTGATCAGCTCGGATTTTCCACGTGAAAACTCGGCCACGAAGGCCACCATCACGCGGTCAGACCGGATCTGATGCTCGAGGCGCCGCAGACGCTCTTCGACCGCCGCATCCAGCAACTCATGGTCGCGCAGCCACTCGGACAGCAGCTTCAGCCGCAACGCAAAAGCGCGCCGCCATGCACCGTGCTGGTCAAAATGCTCCGTGAACGAAGTGCTCATGCGTCTCCAAGTTGGGAAATCAATATAGCATTGGAAAGCCCCGGCGTGCGAGTCGGCGACTGTTACCGTTTTTGACACTGCGGGCAGTAATACGTCGCACGCTGCCCCTGCCGCATCAGCTTGACGGCCGTTCCGCACAGCCGACAGCCCTCGCCCGATCGCCCGTAAACCATGGCCTCCAGCTGGAAATAACCACTGGCACCTTCGGCATTGGAGAAATCCCGCAGGGTGCTGCCGCCCTTTTGCACGGCACGGGCCAGCACCTCGCGAATCGCCTCACGCAAGCGGTCCGCCCGCGGCCGCGAAATCTGCGATGCCCTGACTGTCGGACGGATGCCCGCCAGGAACAAGGCTTCCGACGCATAAATGTTACCAACGCCCACCACCACGTCGCCTGCAAGCAACACCTGCTTGATCGCCGCATGACGGCGCTTCAGTCCGGCATGAAATGCCGTGGCATCAAAATCCGCGGAGAGCGGCTCCATCCCCAGCCGGCCAAGCAGCTTGTGCGCCGCAGGCGCGTCGTCGCTCCCGGCAAAAACGACGGCGCCAAACCGGCGCGGGTCATTCAGGCGCAGCAGGCCACGGTCGGTCAGCAGGTCAAAGTGATCGTGTCGCCCGGGCGCGGGCGTGCTCAAGCTGAAGAGCAGACTGCCCGACATGCCCAGATGCAGCAGCAGGACGCCCCGGTCAAGATCGACCAGCAGGTATTTTCCGCGGCGACGCACGCCCTGGACGGTCGCGCCGACCAGGGTTTGCGGCGCACAACCCAGGGGCCACCGAAGCGGCTTGCCCAGCCGCATGGCCATCACCCGCGCTCCGGCAATGCGGTCCACAAAGCTCAGACGGGTGACTTCGACTTCGGGGAGTTCGGGCATGGAATCAGGGTACGGAAACGCGGTTAAGACGCTTGGATTATTATGGTCCGATGTTGCTATCCCTACGGTGCGCCGTCATCGCGTTTGCGGCCATTCCCCTGTTTGCTCACGCCCAGGACGGCACGCCGCCCGCGGCCGCCCCCCCCCTGCTCAGTTCGGCCATGGACAGCGAACTTTTTTACGAGGTGCTGCTGGGTGAACTGAACGCCGGCGGCACCGACCCTGGTGCAGGTTACTCGCTCATCCTGGATGCCGCACGAAAGACCGACGACGAAAGACTTTATCAGCGCGCCGTCAACATCGCCCTGCAGGCCCGTTCGGGGGACGCCGCGTTGCAGGCCGCGAGCGCATGGCGCGAAGCCCGGCCCGAGTCGCGGGACGCCAACCGGTATGTGCTCCAGATCCTGATCGCGATGAACCGCATCGCCGAAACGGCAGAGCCCTTGAAGTCAGCGCTGTCGCTCGCTGGCCCGCGCGACCGCCCCGATGCCATCGCGGCCATCCCGCGCATTTATGCCCGGACGACCGACAAGCAGCTCGCCACCCGGGTGGTTGAGCAGGTGCTCGCCGAAGACCTCATGCGCCTGGGCACAGGCGCAGCCGCCTGGACGACCATCGGCCAGATGCGCCAGAACGCCGGCAACGCCGAAGGTGCCGTCGAGGCCGCGCGACGCGCACAGGAAATCAACCCGGCTGCCGAGGCCCCGGTCCGGCTTGCGCTCGACCTCATGAGCCCGAAGCTGCCGAAGGCTGAAGCGCTGGTTCTCGCCTACCTGGAAGGCAAACCCGCGCCGGAAATCCGCATGGATTACGCGCGCGCACTGCTCGATGCGCAGCGCTACGCCGAAGCATCCGAGCAGCTTCGGCGGGTCACCACCGAATGGCCGCAATTCGCGGACGCCTGGCTGGTTCAGGGCAGCCTGCAGGCGCAGGACAACAAGCTTGCCGAAGCCGAGAAATCCCTCTACCGTTTTCTGGAGCTGGCCCGGCCACAGGCGCCGAGCGAGGCGCGCAGCCGCGCCATGGCCCAGGCTTACGTGGTGCTGTCGCGGGTGGCCGAGCAGCGCAAGGATTTCAAGGCGGCAGAGGGCTGGCTGGACCGCATCGAAAATCCGGAAGACCTGGTCAGCGCACAGACCCGGCGCGCCTCGCTGCTGGCGCGACAAGGCAAAATTGAAGAGGCGCGCCAGTTGATCCGGCAATTGCCCGAGCGCAAGCCGGGCGACGCGCGCGTCAAGCTGATGGCCGAAGTGCAACTGCTGCGTGACCAGCAAAAGTTTCAGGCGGCCTACGATCTGCTCAAGGCGGCAACCGACCGCGACCCGAAAGACACCGACCTGCTGTACGACCAGGCCATGGTGGCGGAAAAGCTGGGCAACACCGACGACATGGAGAAGCTGCTGCGCACCGTGATTGCAACCCGGCCTGACCATCACCATGCCTACAACGCGCTGGGATATTCACTGGCCGACCGCAATGTCCGTTTGCCCGAGGCGCGGCAACTGATCGAGAAAGCACTGGAACTGTCGCCGGGCGATCCATTCATCCGCGACAGCCTTGGCTGGGTCGAGTTTCGCATGGGCAATACCGCGACGGCCCTGGAAATTCTGGAAGCAGCCTACAAGTCGCGGCCCGACCCGGAAATCGCAGCGCATCTGGGCGAAGTGCTCTGGAGCAGTGGCCAGCGCGACCGCGCCCGTGCCATCTGGAAGGAAGGGCAGGTGCAGAACGCCGAGAACGAGACGCTGCGGGAAACCCTCAAGCGGCTGCGTGTAAGACTGTGAACAGCCGACGCGGGTTCCTGGCAAGCACCCTTTTTGCTTCTCTTTATATAGCAGGATGCGCCCACACCACGAGGGCTAGTGGCCAAAATTCATCAAAAAACTCATTCTGGAGCGGACGCCTGTCGCTTCAGCTTGAACAGACTCCCCCCCAGTCCTTTGTTGCGGGTTTCGAGCTCAGCGGCAATGCCGTGACCGGTGAACTGTCCTTCTTCACGCCCATTGGCAGCACCTTGGCCCTGCTGGCATGGTCGCCGGGCAGCGCCACCCTGAAAGCACGCGGGGGCATGTGGGAATTCGAATCGGTGGACGAACTGGTCCGCAACGCGACCGGCACGGACATTCCGGTGTCGGCCCTGTTCGACTGGCTCGCCGGCATCGCGACCACCGCCCCCGGCTGGCAGGCCGATCTGTCGCAGATGGCGGCCGGCCGCCTGAACGCCCGCCGCCTGTCACCCGAGCCGGCCGCCGATCTGCGGGTCGTCCTGGACCGCTGAACCCCGCGCCCAGCCGCATCCCCATGAACGCGCTGTACGACGTCCCGGCACCGGCCAAACTCAATCTGTTCCTGCATGTCACGGGGCGGCGGCCGGACGGCTATCACCGGCTTCAATCGGTCTTCATGCTGGTGGACTGGTGCGATACCTTGCACTTTGAAACCCGCTCCGGGGGGCAGATCACCCGGGAGGACCAGGGCCCGGCCCTGCCCGCCGACGACCTGACGGTTCGCGCTGCCCGCGCGCTCCAGACGGCCAGCGGCACGCCACTGGGCGCACACATCGTGGTGCAAAAGCGCATCCCGGCCCAGGCCGGCATGGGTGGCGGCTCGTCCGACGCGGCGACATGCCTGCTGGCGCTGAACCGGCTGTGGCGGCTGGGGCTGTCCGCCGCAGAACTGTGCCGGATCGGACTGACCCTGGGTGCTGACGTGCCGTTTTTCATCAAGGGTCACAACGCCTGGGTTGAAGGTGTGGGTGAGCAGATCACCCCAATCACGCTGCCGCCAGCCCGATTTGTGGTGGTCAAACCCGCAGAAGGGCTTGAAACCGCGCGAATCTTTGGCGATCCGGGGCTGAAACGCGATACCGAAACTGCTATAATTTCTGGCTTTGCTGCAAACCCGTATGGTTTTGGCCATAACGACTTGCAGCCGGTTGCCCGTCAGCTCTGCCCCGGTGTATCGCAAGCCCTCGAATGGCTGGCTGCACAAGGGTTGAATGGCCGGATGACCGGCTCGGGAAGTGCCGTGTTTGCGCAATCGTTGCATGGCGTGCAACTGCAGGGGGCCCCGGTGTCCTGGCAGGTGCGGGTATGCAACAATTTGGGGGTTCATCCTTTGGCGGGATGGGCGCCCAGCGACGATTTATAGGTGGGCGGCATTGGCCGCCAACCCGTGTAGGGGAGTCGCCAAGTTGGTAAAGGCACTGGATTTTGATTCCAGCATGCGAGGGTTCGAGTCCTTCCTCCCCTGCCAAATACGTTCGGCGTACAGGCAAACAATTTAGATCGCTGGGTTGCTCATGCAAGGTCATCATCCCGATTTCATGGTCTTCACGGGCAATGCCAATCCTGGCATGGCCGCCGAGATTGCCAACCACCTTGGCATCTCGCTCGGGGCGGCTGATGTTGGCCGTTTCTCCGACGGCGAAGTCACCGTCGAGATCAAGCAGAACGTCCGGGCACGCGACGTGTTTGTCGTGCAGTCCACCTGCGCACCCACCAACGAAAACCTGATGGAACTGCTGATCATGGTCGACGCGCTCAAACGCGCTTCGGCCGAACGCATCAGCGCCGTGATCCCGTATTTTGGCTACGCCCGCCAGGACCGCCGCCCGCGCTCCAGTCGCGTGCCGATCTCTGCCAAGGTGGTGGCCAACCTGCTGCAGACCGTGGGCGTGGCCCGCGTGCTGACCATGGACCTGCACGCCGACCAGATCCAGGGGTTCTTTGACATTCCGGTGGACAATATTTATGCGTCGCCGGTGCTGCTGGGCGATCTGCGCCAGAAGCAATACGAAGACCTCATCGTGGTGTCCCCCGACGTGGGTGGCGTGGTGCGGGCCCGTGCGCTGGCCAAGCAGCTCGACTGCGACCTCGCCATCATCGACAAACGCCGCCCCAAGGCCAACGTTTCCGAAGTGATGCACGTCATCGGCGAGATCGACGGTCGCAACTGCGTCATCATGGACGACATGATTGACACCGCCGGCACCCTGGTGAAGGCCGCAGAAGTGCTCAAGGAACGCGGTGCGAAAAAGGTTTACGCGTATTGCACGCACCCCATTTTTTCGGGTCCGGCGATCGAGCGCATCAGCCAGGGTGCGGCGCTGGACGAGGTGGTCATCACCAACACCATTCCCCTCAGCCCCGAGGCCCAGCAATGCCGCAAGATCCGCCAGCTGTCGGTGGCGCCGCTGATTGCCGAGACAATCCAGCGCATCGCGACGGGCGAATCGGTCATGAGTCTGTTCTCGGATCAGGAAGCACTTTTCTGATCCTGGAGCACCAGCGACAGGCCGCAAGCCTGCCGTTTTTTTGCGGGCTGTTGATTCGGCCCTTTTCAACCCGGAGCCACACTGGTCGCGGTGGGTTCTTTTTGGAGTAAGTCATGAAATTTGTCGCTTTTGAGCGTACCAAGCAGGGCACGGGTGCGAGCCGCCGTCTCCGCATTACCGGCAAGACGCCAGGCATCGTCTATGGTGGCGACGCCGCCCCGCAATTGATCGAGCTTGACCACAATGCACTGTGGCATGCCATCAAGAAGGAAGCCTTCCACTCCACCGTGCTCGAGATGGAACTCGACGGCAAGATCACCAAGGTCCTGTTGCGCGACGTGAACATGCACCCGTACAAGCAACTGGTGCAGCACATCGACTTCCAGCGCGTGGATGCAAACACCCGCCTCACCATGAAAGTGCCCATGCACTACACCGGTGAGGAAAACTCCCAGGCCGTGAAGCTCGAGCACTGCCTGGTCAACCACGTCGTCAACGAACTGCAGGTGTCCTGCCTGCCGGTCGATCTGCCGGAATCCATCAACGTGGACCTCAGCGGCCTGAAGAAAGGCGTCTCGCTGCACCTGTCCGACATCACCCTGCCCAAGGGCGTGAAGGCCGTCACCCGCGGCGTGAACAACCCGGTGCTCGTGTCGGTGGTGGCCACGGTTGAGGAAGCGCCGGATCCGGCCACCGCAGCAGCGGCCCCCGCTGCTGCTGCACCCGCCGCAGGCAAGGCGGCTTCAGGCAAGGCCGCACCTGCCGCCAAAGCCCCTGCGGCCAAGAAGTAACTCTGGCGATCCATCGTCGGCATCAACGGCCCGCTCCAGCGGGCCGTTTTCTTTGGTGCACGCAGATCCTCCTTGTCAAAGCCCAAGGCTGCGCCCGCCATAATTCACCCTCATGATCAAACTGTTCGTCGGCCTGGGCAATCCCGGCCCCGATTACGCGTCAACCCGTCACAACGCCGGCTTCTGGTGGCTGGAAGCGCTCGCAAGCGCGCTCAACGTCACGCTGCAGCCCGACAAGAACTACCAAGGGCGGGTGGCACGCGCCACGGTGCAAGGCGACACCCTCTGGCTGCTCGAACCCCAGACCTTCATGAACCTCTCGGGCAAGTCGGTGGCTGCGCTGGCGCGGTTCTTCAAGATCCAGCCCGAGGAAATCCTCGTCGTGCACGACGAACTTGACATTCCCCCCGGGCAAGCCAAGCTCAAGTTCGGCGGCAGTCATGCCGGCCACAACGGGCTGCGTGACATTCACGCGCAATTGGGTAGCGCAGATTACTGGCGGCTGCGCCTGGGGATCGGGCATCCGGGCGTCAAGTCGGAGGTGGTGAACTGGGTGCTGAAAAAACCGTCGCCCGACGACCGCAACGCCATTGAAGACTGCGTGCAACGCACCCTCAAGGCCGTGCCGCACCTCATTGATGGCGAAATGGAAAAAGCCATGCAGATCGCCCACACGCACAAGCCGCCACGCCCCAAGCCTCCCCGGCCCGAAGAACCCCCCCCGGCGCCGGATCACAACCCGGCCTGAGCACCCTCAGGTGCGCGGTTCGATGGCGCCCGCTGGCGACGGCGCCGCTTCCTGCAAGCGCCGGAATTTCTGCCACAGAGTCTCTTGCGACTCCACCCGCTCCGGGTTCACCGGAATGCAGGCCACCGGACACACCTGCACGCATTGAGGCTCGTCAAAGTGCCCCACGCATTCGGTGCACTTGTTCGGATCAATCTCGTAGATCTCCTGGCCCAGGTAAATTGCCTCGTTCGGGCACTCCGGCTCGCACACATCGCAGTTGATGCATTCGTCGGTGATCATCAGTGCCATTCTGGAAGTCCTCACAGGTTCAGTTCTGGCATTATCGGCCGGTCACCCCGCCTTTTTGCATTCCGTGCCCTGTTACCCCTGTCGACAGCCATGATTGCCCCATCCACCTGAAGGCAAAGCCGAATGTCTGAATTGCACACCATGTCCGCCGCCGAGATGGTTCTGGCGTTCCGTCAACGCACGCTCTCCCCCGTGGACGTGACCCAGGCGGTTCTGGCGCACATGGACCGCTGGGAACCGCATCTGCACGCCACCTGGCTGTTGCGCCCGGAATTGGCGCTGGCGCAGGCGCGCGATTCGCAAGCCCGCTGGCAGCGAGGCGCACCCTGCGGGCCACTGGACGGTGTGCCCGTGACCCTCAAGGACAACATCGCCACCCGCGGCGATCCACTGCCACTGGGCACAGCGGCCACCGACCTCATGCCCGCCGCAGCCGACGCTCCCCCTGCCGCCCGCCTGCGCGAAGCGGGCGCCGTCGTCATCGCCAAAACCACCATGCCCGACTACGGCATGCTGTCTTCCGGCCTGTCCACCTTTCACGCGCTGGCGCGCAACCCCTGGGATCTGCGCAAGACCCCGGGCGGCTCCAGCGCCGGCGCGGGTGCTGCCGCTGCAGCGGGCTACGGACCGCTGCATCTGGGCACCGACATCGGGGGCTCGTTGCGCCTGCCCGCGGGTTGGTGCGGCGTCTTCAGCCTCAAGCCCAGCCTGGGCCGCGTGCCCATCGACCCGCCTTACACTGGCCGCGCCGCCGGCCCCATGACGCGTCGCGTGGCCGACGCGGCACTGATGATGGCCACCTTGTCGCAAGCCGACGCGCGCGACAGCATGAGCCTGCCGTCCCAACGCATCGATTGGCATGATTTCGACCACGGCACCGAGGTACTGCGCGGCCTGCGCATCGGTCTGTGGATCGATGCGGGCTGCGGCTTGCCGCTGGAGCCAGAGATACGCGACGCCGTCGAGGCGGCAGCCCACGCTTTCGAGCAGGCGGGCGCGATCGTCGAGCGCATGAAACCGTTTTTCACCCGCACCATGCTCGATGGCATGGACCATTTTTGGCGCATGCGAACCCACATGGACCTGGCCGCATTGCGCCCCGAGAAACAGGGCAAGGTCCTGCCCTTCATCCAGCAGTGGGGCGACAGCGCCGCCACGCTGAGTGGCACGCAACTGTTCACCGCCGCCAGCCAGTTCCACGCCACACGGGTGGCCACCGTGCAAGCCTGCAACGCGTTCGATTACGTGATCTCGCCCACCTCACCCGTGCCTGCGTTTGATGCCGAACTGCCCTCGCCCACCAACGACCCGCGGCGCCCGCTGGAACACATCGCCTTCACCGTGCCATTCAACATGAGCGAGCAGCCGGCCGCCAGCATCCACTGCGGTTACACGGCCACCGGGCTGCCCATCGGCCTGCAAATCGCCGGGCGGCGATTTGACGACCTGGGGGTGTTGCGCGTCTCGCGCGCGTTCGAGTTGCTTCGCGGCCCGCAGCGGGCCTGGCCCGAACCACCCGCCTCAAGTCCAGCATGAAAGCCGGGAGGCACGCGCCCCGCGTGCCACCGTCGACCGAATCAGACCGGACCGATACTCGCCGGCGCCGCAACGGCAACGCGGGTCTGATCGTAAACAGGCTGCGGTGGCAGGCCGGCCAGATGCCGCGTGTCGGCCCAGTCGATGATGTCCATCACATCGCCGCTGAACCGCAGGTGGCTCAAACCCCCATTGGGAATGCTGCAGGTGCGTGGGCCCGACAGCGGCAGCGCCCGCGCCGAACGGTAGATCATGTCGAGCACGCCCCCGTGCGTGACCACCAGCAGCGTCTGCTGCGGGTGCGCGGCCACCAAGCGGCGAATCGCGTCCATCACGCGGGCATGAAACTGCCGCGTGCTCTCGCCACCGTCAAATGAGAAGTCTTCATGAAACCGGACCCATTGCGCCCAGGCGTCCGGGTACTGTCCCTTGATGTCGTCCACCCGCATGCCGTCGACCCGGCCGAAATTGCGCTCGCGCAGGGCGACATCGTTCGCGCCAGTCAGCACCAATTGCTGCCGGACGGGTTCGGCGGTTTGGCGGGTGCGCAGCAAATCGCTCGCATAAAGGTGGTGCACCGTCTCACCGGCCAATCGTTCGGCCACACGGCGCGCCTGTTCATGGCCTGTCGCGTTCAGCGGTACATCCACCTGCCCCTGAAACCGCAACTCGCGATTCCAGTCGGTCTCGCCGTGGCGGATGAGCAGCAGATCGGTCATCCTGCAATTATCCGGCAGACGGTTGGCTTGAACTATTTTTGAACAAATAAGGCCTTATCACCCGTGCATATTTAATAGTTTGCTATGTTTTTGATACAAATGACCACAGAGAAAAACCTGCCTTAGGCCCCGCTAACCATCTGCTTCGCTGCCGGATGAGCGGCGTCCATGATCGCGTCGGTCATCTTGCGCGCCGCCCCGCCGAACTCGCCCCCGATCCTGTCCCGTGGCCCTGCATTCTCTTGGTTCAAATCAAACATCGACCATGATGCCGATGTACCATGAACGGTGCCCGCATGAACTTGACATGATTTTTTTCTCCAACACCCGCACCCGGCGCCGTACCGTTTTCACGGTGCTGTTGGCATGGCTGTTTGCGGTCAGCGCCGGTTGGGCCAACGCTTGCGTGCTGCAAGACCGCAGCACGCATGTCGATGGCGTTTCGTTCGACGTTGCCCGGAACATCCAGGCGCCCGTCATCTCGGCCGGGCATGTGGGGGCTCCGTCGGCTCACGACGACACTTCGGGCTCACTGAATGCTCCATGCCTCAAGGTCTGCAACGACAGCGCACTGAGCATGCTGAAGGCGCCAACAGCCGTTGATCCGGTCGATCATGGCATGGCGCCCCCAGTCGCGATCATCTGGACCGCGCACGCAACAGCGCCCCCGGTGACCGGCTCAACACGTGAGTTGCCGCCGCGCCTCCCGGGGCTGCCCCTGCGAATCCGCTACACACGACTGGCGTTGTAGCCATCTGCGGCGTCTGCGCGGGGCTTGCGCCCCGCAGCGAGCGCCGTGCACCCCTCCGACTGTGCTTTTTACGCGGGTACGGAGCACACCCCCGGAAATCGCGCCCATGAACGTGCGTCACAGCACAGACGGGGCGATTCACCTCAACCACGATCCAACTTGTTTGACCAGGAGTCCTTCATGACATTCGTTCAATCACTCTCCACATTCACCGCCATCGCTGCGTTCACGATGGCCTCACCCGCCTGGGCCGCCACGGACGCCCAGCACGACAGCCACCACCCCACGGCAAACCCCTCCGTCCAGCTCGCGCAGGCGAAGCCCGGAACCGGCATGGGTGGCATGGGTGGCATGGGTGGCATGGGTGGCATGGGTGGCATGGGCGGTATGCCCGGCATGGCCGGCATGGACGCCCAGATGCAGACCATGCGCGAAATGCACGACAAGATGCTGGCCGCCAAGACACCCGAGGAACGCAATGCACTGATGACAGAGCAAATGAAAATCATGCAAAACAGCATGGGCATGATGGGCGGCATGGGCCCCGGGGCGATGAAGGGCAAGCCGGGCGACATGGCCGCGCGCCAGGGCATGATGGAGCAGCGCATGGAAATGATGCAGTCCATGATGCAGATGATGATGGACCGCATGCAGTCCATCCCGGCGACCCAATGAGGGCGCAGGCCATGAACCCGACACCCCAGGCGATGCCACCTCAGCCCGCACCGGCTTATGGATTCCAGTGCGAGATCGACGACAAGGACTTTGCCCAGGCCGTCGCACGCGTCACCGAGGCCCTTAAAACGGAAGGCTTCGGAGTCCTGACCGTGATCGACATCCAGGCCACGATGAAGGCCAAGCTCGGCATCGATGGGCGCCCGTATTACATTCTCGGCGCCTGTAACCCGCCACTGGCCCACCGCGCCTTGGTGGCCGAGCCGGAGATCGGCCTGTTGCTCCCCTGCAATGTAGTGGTCCGCGAGAAAGACGATGGCCGTCTCGTCGTCGCTTTCATGGACCCGGTGGCCGTCCTGCAGATGACCACCCATCCCGAGGTTGCAAGCGTCGCCCATGAGGTGCGGGTGCGGCTCGAACGGGTGAAGTCTGCCCTGGTCAGCGGTGCCCCCACCGATTCGAGAGCCTGAACGAGATGCACATGTTTTACGACACAGGATATTTCATGGGCGGCATGCACGCCTTGTGGTGGCTCTTTTGGCTGGCATTGATCGGCGTGATCATTGTTTACGGCTGGGGCCGCCCCAGCGAACGGCGCCGACAGCCCCGCGAGACGCCCCACGAAGCACTGCGGCGGAGACTGGCCAGCGGGGAGATCACGCCCGATCAATACGAAGAGCGCAAGGCGCTGCTCGACCGCGACTCGGGCGGCAAGCCTTGAGTCATCACGCTGTGAAAACTTCACTCACCATGGCGTGGGCCACAGCGAGCGTGCTGACTTTCGTTGCGGCGACACCCGACGGCAAAACGCCGTAGCCTCGGTATCGCGCCGCCCACGGCCTCTTGACATTCCCATCATGTCAAGGTTTATGCTGAATTCATCGACAGGTACTGCCAGCACCGGCCGGTGATCAAAAAGGACGATCCAAAATGAACACAACGCAGCTCAGCCCGCCCATGACGCCCGCGCTTGAAGCCCTCAAGGATCCCGTGTGCGGCATGACCGTGACGGAGCAATCCGAGCATCACGCCGAGCACGAAGGTCGCCCCTATTACTTCTGCAGTGCAAAGTGCCAGGCCAGGTTTGTTGCCGAGCCCGCGCGCTATGCCAACCCGACGCGATCGCCAACGCCTGCTGACGTCCAGCCTCAGGCCGCCGACACCGTCTACACCTGCCCGATGCACCCGGAGATCCGGCAGGACCATCCCGGCGCCTGCCCCAAGTGCGGCATGGCACTGGAGCCGGAACAGCCCACGCTCGACGACGGCGAAAACCCGGAACTCGCCGATTTCAAGCGTCGCTTCTGGTGGACCTTGCCGCTGACCGCGGTGGTGACGTTCCTGGCCATGGCCGGTCACCGGTTGCAGTGGTTTGAGGCCGGCACACAAAGCTGGATTGAGCTTGTTCTCACGCTGCCGGTCGCCCTGTGGGCCGGCTGGCCGTTTTTTGTGCGCGGCGCGCAGTCGATCGTCAACCGCAGCCCGAACATGTGGACGTTGATCGGCCTGGGCACTTCGGCGGCTTTCCTCTACAGCGTTGTGGCCACGGTCGCACCCGGGGTGTTTCCGGCGTCGTTCGTCTCGATGGGCCGGGTTGGTGTGTATTTCGAAGCCGCCGCGGTGATCATCTCGCTGACGTTGTTCGGGCAAATCCTGGAATTGAAGGCGCGTTCGCAAACCTCGGCCGCCATCAAGTCGCTGCTTGGCCTGGCGCCGAAAACCGCGCGCCGCATCGCCGCCGATGGCACCGAGGAAGACGTGCCACTGACCCATGTGCACGTGGGCGACCTGTTGCGCGTTCGTCCGGGCGAGAAAGTGCCGGTGGACGGTGTGGTCGTCGAGGGCAGCAGTTCGCTCGACGAGTCGATGCTGACCGGCGAACCCCTGCCCGTGAGCAAACGCGCGGGCGACAAGCTGATCGGCGCCACCATGAACACCAGCGGCGCGCTGGTCATGCGATCAGAGCATGTCGGTTCGGCCACCGTGTTGGCGCAAATCGTGCAGATGGTCGCGCAGGCCCAGCGCTCCAGGGCGCCGATGCAGCGCATGGCCGATCTCGTGGCCGGGTATTTCGTGGTGAGCGTGGTCAGTGTCGCGTTGCTCACGTTTTTCGCGTGGGGCCTGTTCGGGCCACAACCCAGCTGGGTTTACGGATTGATCAACGCGGTGGCCGTGCTGATCATCGCCTGCCCCTGCGCGCTCGGCCTGGCCACGCCGATGTCCATCATGGTCGCCACCGGCAAAGGGGCCACGAATGGCGTGCTGTTCCGCGATGCGGCGGCCATCGAGAACCTGCGCAAGATCGATACGCTGATCGTCGACAAGACCGGCACCCTCACCGAAGGACGCCCGACCTTTGAGCAGGCGGTGGCTGCCACAGGCTTCAGCGACGTGGAGGTGTTGCGCCTGGCCGCCAGCCTGGACCAGGGCAGCGAACACCCCCTTGCCGCGGCCATCGTCGCCGCCGCCCGCGCGCAGGATCTGCCCCTGTCCAAGCCCGAGGCGTTCGACTCGGAATCCGGGATCGGTGTGCGCGGCACCGTGGACGGCAAGTCGCTCGCCCTGGGCAACACGGCCCTGATGGAGCAGCTTGGCGTGGACGTGGCGGCACTCGGCGCCAAAGCCGAGGCGCTGCGCGGCGAAGGCGCCAGTGTGATGCATCTCGCGGTCGACGGCCAGCTGGCCGGCCTGCTGGCGGTGTCGGACCCGATCAAGGCCACCACGCCCGATGCATTGGCTGCGTTGCGCAAGGCGGGTTTGCGCATCGTGATGGCCACCGGCGATGGCATCACCACGGCACGTGCCGTGGGCAAGCGCCTGGGTATCGATGAAGTGCACGGCGAGGTCAAGCCCGCCGACAAACTCAAACTGGTGGAACAGTTGCAGGCCGAGGGGCGGATCGTCGCCATGGCAGGCGATGGCATCAACGACGCGCCGGCGCTGGCGCGAGCCAACGTCGGCATTGCCATGGGCACGGGCACCGATGTGGCCATGAACAGCGCCCAGCTCACGCTGGTCAAGGGCGACCTGCGCGGCATTGCGGTGGCGCGGGCACTCTCCGTGGCCACCGTGGCCAACATGAAGCAGAACCTCGGTTTCGCCTTCGTCTACAACTCGCTCGGCGTGCCGTTGGCGGCCGGGGTGCTGTTCCCGTTCACCGGCTGGCTGTTGTCCCCCATGATCGCGGCGCTGGCGATGAGCCTGAGTTCGGTTTCGGTGATCACCAACGCCCTGCGGCTGCGCCAGGCAAAGTTGCTGAACGACTGACGGGCGGCCGCTAAGCCCGCCCCAGACGGCGCACCTTGTCCATCAGCCCCTGATGCACCGAGGGCGAGACGAACTTGTCCACCTCGCCGCCGAGCGTGGCGATCTCGCGCACCAGGGTGCTGCTGATGGACTGGTATTTGGCGTTGGGTGTGAGAAACACGGTTTCCACATCGGGCATGAGGCTGCGGTTCATGCCGGCAAGCTGCACCTCGTAGTCAAAGTCGGTCACGCCACGCAAACCCCGCACCACCGCCTTGCCACCGCTCGCCACCACAAAATCGCGCAGCAACCCCGAAAAACTCTCAACCGTGACCTGCGGATAGGGTTTGACCGCCTCGCGCACCATCGCCATGCGCTCGTCCAGGGTGAACATGGTTTTCTTGTGATGCGCCGCGGCCACGGCCACGATCACGTGGTCAAACAACCGCGCGGCGCGCTGCAGCATGTCTTCATGACCCAGGGTGATCGGGTCAAAGGTGCCGGGGTACACGGCGATCGCACGGGTCATGGGCAGTCTTCCTCGAAGGTCGGGCGGGAGGCCTCTGGCTTGGGCCTGAATGACGGCCGCATTATGCAGCGCGCCGCAGCAAGTGGGCGTGGACGGCGCCGGCCTTGAGCTGGCGGTGCACCACCAGCCCAAACGGCTGCAGCGTGGCGTCGGTCCAGGCCACAGGCGCCTCCAGGTACACCCAGCCGTCGGGCGCCACGGCGGTTGCGGCCGCCGACAGTGCCGACTCGTACAAGCCCGAATCAAACGGTGGGTCGAGCAGCACCAGGTGCATGCCACCAGGCGCCAGGCGCCGCAGCGCCATCACGCCGTCGCCACGCTGGATCTGGATCGCATGGGCATCCAGCCGCGTCTTGGTCTTCTGCAATTGCGCCAGCAGGCCCGCATCCTGCTCGACCAGCAGCACCTGCGCGGCCCCGCGCGAGGCGGCTTCGAACCCCAGCGCACCCGTGCCCGCAAAAGCGTCCACGCAGTGCCAGCCGCTCAGGTCATGGCCCAGCCAGTTGAACAGCGTTTCGCGCACGCGGTCGGGTGTGGGTCGCAGGCCGGGCTTGTCGGCCACGGGCAGTTTGGTTCGCTTCCAGAGCCCGCCGATGATGCGGACTTCGCGCGGCGGAACAGAGTGATGGGAGGGCATCGGTGATCCAGATTGAAGACCGCATCAGGGATGCGAACCCGGCCTCATGCCAAAAACACCAGCGCCAGACCCAGCGCAGCCGGCAGGGCCTGCACATAGAGAATCTTGCGGCTGGCCGTGGCGGCACCGTACAGGCCGGCCACCAGCACGCAGCCCAGGAAAAAGGCTTTCACGGGGGTGCCCGCGGCGCCCAGCGTCAGCCCCCATACCAGCCCGGCCGCCAGAAAGCCGTTGTACAGCCCTTGGTTGGCCGCCAGCACCTTGGACGCCTGGGCGGCCTCCAGCGTTTGCCCGAAAGCGCGCAAACCGGCAGGCTTGTCCCACAGGAACATCTCTAGCACAAGAAAGTACACGTGCAGCAAGGCGATCACGCCGACAACCACATTCGCAGCAATGACCATGAAAAATCTCCTGTCCAAAGGAGGTGGAGTGTGCCACGATGCCCGAACGCCCGATGCGGGGCGGCCCACCCGTCTCCCAGAACCCCTTCCGGTCAATAGCGGCCCCGCGCGGTGGCAAGCGAGGGTTACACGGCCCTTGTCGGCTCAGCGCCTGAGCCCGCTGTCGGCATCCACGAGGTCCGGCTTTTCTTGAAAAGGAAATGCACATGAACTTGACAACGGCATTCGGCAAATATGCCCTCCCGGTGTTTGGAAAGGCACTCCCCACCATGGGCGAGACCGAGCGTGCCGCGCTGCAGGCAGGTACCGTCGGGTTTGAAGGCGCCTTGTTCGCGGGGCGCCCCGATTTCGGACGCCTGTTGTCGATGGCACCCAATCGCCTGACCGAGCGGGAACAGTCCTTCATTGCGCATGAAGTGCGACAACTCAACGCGATGCTGGACGACTTCGCCATCGACGAGGCCCATGATCTGCCGCCTGAAGTCTGGCAGTACCTGCGCGAACACAAATTCTTCGGCATGATCATTCCGGAGCAGCATGGCGGACTTGGTTTCAGCCACTACGCCCATGCAATGGTGGTGACGCGCATCGCCACCGTCAATATTGCGGCGGCGGTCACCGTGATGGTGCCCAACTCGCTGGGCCCCGCTGAACTGCTATTGCATTACGGGACCGATGCGCAAAAAGACCAATACCTCGCGAAGCTCGCCGATGGACGTGAGTTGCCCTGTTTTGGATTGACTTCACCCTACGCCGGGTCCGACGCTGCGTCCATCCCGGATGTGGGCATCTTGACCGAACGCGATATCGACGGTCGCATGGTGCGCGGCTTCAATGTCACCTTCAACAAGCGGTACATCACGCTTGCGCCTGTCGCCACCGTGGTGGGCCTGGCGTTTCAGGCCGTTGACCCGGGTCGGCCGGAAGGCTCACAGAGTCTGGGCATCACCTGCGCGCTCATCCCGGTGCCCACCGCGGGCATGGACATCGGACGGCGCCACCTGCCCATGAACTCGGCGTTCATGAACGGCCCCATCCGCGGCGACAACGTCTTTGTGCCGATGGACTGGGTCATCGGCGGTGAGGCGAACGTGGGGCAGGGGTGGCGCATGCTCATGGAAACCCTGGCCGCAGGCCGGGCGATTTCGCTGCCTGCGCTGGGCGCCGCGATGCAGCAGACGGCGCTGTTCGTCATGAACGGCTATGGCCAGATCCGGGAGCAGTTTGGCCTGCCCATCGGAAAATTCCACGCCATCTCGGCCCTGCTGGCGCGCACAGCGGTTGACCTTTATGCCACCGACGCCGCGCGTCGTTACACCGCTGCAGCGCTTGACGCGGGCGAGCGCCCGAGCGTGGCCAGCGCCATCCTGAAAGTACATCTCACAGAAGCGGGGCGTCGTGCGGTCACCGATGGCATGGACATGCTCGGTGGCAAGGCCATCATCCGGGGACCGAGCAACCTGTTGGGTGTGGCGTATCGTCATGCGCCGATTGCGATCACGGTGGAAGGAGCGAACATCCTGACGCGCGCGCTCATTATTTTTGGCCAGGGCGCCGTTCGCTGCCATCCCCATGTACTCGACGAGATGGCGGCCGTCCAGGCGCAAGATCCTCAGGCGCTCGGTCTCGCATTGCGCGCGCACGCTGGCCATGTCCTGCGCAACCTCTGGGCGAGTCTGGTCGGCGCGCCGCTGCGAGGAAAGCCCCCCGCGGGCCTCGAAAAAGAAGCGCAACTGATCGCCAACATGTCAGCCAAATACGCGCTGACGGCCGATCTGGCGATGGGGTTGCTGGGTGGAAAGCTCAAGCGCATGGAGCTTCTGTCAGAACGCCTTGGCGACGTTTTGTCGGCCCTTTACCAGGCGTCCGCCAGCGTCTGGCGCTATCACGTGGAGGCCGACGAACAGATGTTGCCGTTGGCGCGTGCGGCAATTCGCGTCCAGCTCGCCCAGGGCGCCCGGACACTTCGCGGCATTTATGCCAACCTTCCCTCGGCAGCACTGCGTTGGAGTGCCCCGGCATTGCTGCGTGGCACCCGGCGACTGGCCCCGCTGCGCGACCACCACCTGGTCGAAATCGCAGACGATTTACGCAACCGAACCCGGCAACTCACGAATCTTTGCCCCGACGTTGGAACGCCGAAATCAGGCGGCCTCTGCGACTTGATGGAAGCACTTCGCCTGGCCGAAGCCGTTCGCGACGAGTTGCCGATGCTGAACCAGTCCCTCCGCCGGACCCATTCCCTCGAAGAGGCCGCGCAGCAAGCCCGTGACCC
Source organism: Betaproteobacteria bacterium HGW-Betaproteobacteria-3 (assembly GCA_002842205.1). Taxonomy (GTDB): domain Bacteria; phylum Pseudomonadota; class Gammaproteobacteria; order Burkholderiales; family Burkholderiaceae_C; genus PHCI01. The sequence goes on from PHCI01000004.1 coordinate 26,919, forward strand.
ATCCGCTGCACTGGCGTACCTTCGCGCCGCTGACCGCGTCATTCAGGTTGACGATTTCCCGCGTTGAGCCCCCGGGGCGGCTCACTCTCCTCCCACCACCACCGTCACCATCTTGCCGGGCTGCAGCTTGCGTGAAAACGCGGCCCGGATGTCGGCCACGGTGACTTTTTCGACCTGCTGCGTCCAGGTGTCCAGGTAGTCGATGGGCAGGTGGTTCCAGGCCATGTTGGAGATGTTGCCCAGCAGCTTCTGGTTGGTGTCGATGCGCAGTGCAAAGCTGCCCGAAAAATAGTCCTTGGCCGCCTTCAGTTCGGCGGGCGTCGGGCCTTCGGACACAAACTTTTGCAGCACGTCGCGGGCCACCTGGACTGCCTGCGTGGCTTGGTCGGGCCGGGTCTGCAGGCCCACGGCGAAGGCCCCGGCGTGCAGACCCGGCGCAAAGTAGCTGTAGACGCTGTAGCTCAGCCCCCGCTTTTCACGAACCTCGGCGGTCAGGCGCGACACGAACCCGCCCCCACCCAGGATGTAGTTGCCCACGGTCAGTGCAAAGTAGTCCGGGTCGTCGCGCTTGTAGCCGGGTTGACCGATCAGCACATGCGCCTGGGCCGAATTGAAGGGCAGGCGCAGCTCCTGCGGTGCCGCCAGGGGCGCGACCTCGGGCACGGTCGGCAGTGGCGCGCACGCGGCAGGCGTGGGCGCCGACGTACTGGCAGCCGCCGCGGGTGAGGTCGCCCCCGTGGGAAGCCGCGACAGCAATTGCGCGGCCATCGCATCGGCCTGCGCCCGCGTGACGGCACCCACGATGCTCACCACCGCCCGGCAAGGCGCGATCAGGCGCGCGTACAGGGTGCGCATGTCATCGGTGCCGATGCGCATCAATGAGGCCTCGGTGGTTTCCCGGCCATAGGGATGATCGCCGAACACCGCCTTGTCAAACGCACGCTGCGCCTGCGTGGCAGGGCGGGTATTTGCCTCCTTCAGCGCGGCCTTGACACGCTCGCGGTCACGCAGCCACTCGGCTTGCGCAAAGGCGGGCGCACCGATCTGCTGCGCCGCCAGCGCCACCGCCCTGCCCAGCAGATCGGGATAGGTCAGCGAGCGCAGGGTAAAGCTCATGCGGTCGGTGCCCGCACTGGCGCCAAACGACGCCCCGAGATCGGCCCACGCCTCGCTCAGGGCGTTCTCGTCCCGTGCGGGCGCCCCGGGAACGGCCAGCACACCGTTGGAGATCTGTCCCGCCGTCATGGCGGCCAACCCGACCTGCCCGGCAGGGTCGCGCCGCCCCCCGGCGTCAAAGTCGATTTGCACGTCCACCATGGGAATGGCCGGACTTTCCACCAGCGACACCCGCGCGCCGCTGGCCTGCGTCCACTGCTGAACCGGAATGCCTGCCCACGCAAAATTTGATAGAAATATGACCGTAGCCCCCGCCAGATGGCGATAGTTAGCTATGTATTTGGTACTTTTCATGGCTGCTTCCGTGGTGCGCAAAGTAGGGCCCGGCGTCAATGCCGCGCGCCCGCAGGCGGTGTGCGTGGCTTGCGCTGGGGGTCCAGCGGTTGCGGCCGCAGCAGCGCCACCGTGAGCTGGTCGTCGCCAAAATACCGGGCCGCCACAGCCTGCACCTGCGCCGCCGTCACCGTGCGCAGCCGCGCAATCAGGCGCTCGCCCGCGTCCAGCGGCAGGCCCTGCACCCAGTAGCTGCCCAGCTCGCGCGCCTGGTTCATGACCGAATCGAGCTTGTACACCTCGCTGGCCACCCATTGGGTTTTGACGCGGGTGAGTTCGGCCTCGCGCACGCCTTCGCGGGCGACGCGGGCCACTTCAGCGCGCAGCGCCGCTTCCACCTGCTCGGCGGTCTTGCCCGCAGCAGGGACGCCACTGAGGGTGAACAACTGCGGCCCTCGGCCCCACAGCCCGTTGCTGGCACCCGCGCTGTCGGCCAGGGGGCTGTCGCCCTGCGTCAGGGCCCGTTCCAGCCGGGCGCCGCTGTAGCCGTCCAGCACGGCGGCCAGCACCGTCAGGGCCAGCGCGTCGTCGCTGTCGGCGTCACCGCCGTCCAGCGTGGTGAGCTTGGGCACCTTGAACGCCAGCGCCACCAGGGCCTGCTCGGCCGGCGCCTTGAAATCAATGCGGCGCACGCCGCTTTGCACTGGCTCCAGCCGCGGTTTGCGCGGCGGCACCGGGCGCGCGGCGATGCGGCCATAGTATTTTTCAGCCAGCCGCCGCACTTCGGCTGCGTCCACATCGCCGGCCACCACCACAGCGGCGTTGGCGGGCGTGTACCAGTGGCGGTAGAACGCGCGGGCATCGTCGGGCGTCATGGCGTCCAGATCGCTCATCCAGCCGACCACCGGGCGCCGGTAGGGCGACGCGGTGAACGCCGTGGCGTTGAGGGTTTCAAACAGCTGGGCGCGCGGGTTGTCTTCGGTGCGCAGGCGCCGCTCTTCCTTGACCACCTCCAGCTCCTTGACGAATTCTTCGTCGGCCCACTGGTTGTGGGCAAAGCGGTCGGCCTCCAGCCGCATCACGTCCTCGAGGCGAGCGGCCGGAATCTGCTGGTAGTACCCGGTGAAATCGCGGCTGGTGAAGGCGTTCTCGCGCCCGCCCAGCGCCGCCACGCGGCGTGAAAATTCACCGGCCTTCAGATCGGGCGTGCCCTTGAACAGCATGTGCTCCAGCACATGCGCCACCCCCGAGGTGCCATCCACCTCGTCCACCGAGCCCACCCGTACCCACAGCATCTGCACCGCCGTGGGGGCTCGCCGGTCGGACTTGACGATCACCGTCATGCCATTGGCCAGCGTGAACTGCGTCACCGGGGCCTTGAGCGGCGCCTGCGCCAGCGCCAAGGAGCCCAGCACAAGCCCGCACAGGCCCAGCAAATGGCGCACTGCCCGGGGGAATGAAAGACGCACGGCGTGGGTGGGGAGGTGTTTCATAGAATGGGGTGATTCTATGAACCTCCCCCATGTTCAGCTTTTTCAAGAAAAAATCCCCCGACAGCCCCAAAGTCCAAGCGGCGGAGCCGGTCTCCACCCCCGCTACCCCCCTGGTCACCACGGCGGCATCGCCCGCGGCTGCCGCCAGTCCTGCGCCGGCACACCTTGACGCCCGCAAGGGCTGGCTGGACAAGCTCAAATCGGGCCTGCGCAAAACCGGCTCGAGCATTGCCACGGTGTTCACCGGCACGCAGATTGACGACGCGCTGTACGAAGAGCTGGAATCGGCCCTGCTCATGGCCGATGCGGGCGTCAAGGCCACCGAATACCTGCTGACCGACCTCAAGCGCCGCGTCAAGGAGGCCAAGGCCGCCGACCCGGCCGCTGTCAAGGGGCTGCTGGCCGACGCCGTGGCTGCGCTGCTGGCGCCGCTGGAAAAGCCGCTGGTCATTGGCGTGCACCATCCCACAGTGATCATGGTGGCGGGTGTCAACGGTGCCGGCAAGACGACATCGATCGGCAAGCTCACGCGGCACCTGGCCGACAGCGGCACCTCGGTGCTGCTGGCCGCGGCCGACACCTTCCGCGCCGCCGCGCGCGAGCAGCTGAGCGTCTGGGCCGACCGCAACACCGTCGAGATCGTCAGCCAGGCAGGTGGCGACCCGGCCGCCGTGACCTTTGACGCCGTGACCGCCGGCCGCGCCCGCGGCAAGGACGTGGTGCTCGTGGACACGGCCGGCCGCCTGCCCACGCAGTTGCACCTGATGGAAGAGCTGCGCAAGATCAAGCGCATCATCGCCAAGGCCGATGCGGGTGCCGCCGCCGGGCCGCCCCAAGGCGACACAGCTCCCTCGGGGGGCAGTGCCGCACACGCAGTGGCAAGCGTGGGGGCCGCATCAGCACCGCATGAGATCCTCCTGGTGATCGACGGCAACACCGGCCAGAACGCGCTGGCGCAGGTTCGCGCGTTTGACGAGGCGCTGGGCCTGACCGGCCTGATCATCACTAAGCTCGACGGCACGGCCAAGGGCGGCGTGCTGGCCGCCATTGCACGCGAAAAGCCGATTCCGGTGTATTTCATTGGCGTGGGCGAAAAGCTTGAAGACCTCGAAACCTTCAACGCGCGCGAGTTCGCACAGGCCTTGCTGGCTTGAGCGTGCAACCGCAACCGCAACCGCAACCGCAACCGCAGTCGCGCCGCCCCGCCATCGATCCCCTGCCCGGCTGCTTGCCCCCAGCAAACCCATGCTCGACCGTTACGCCACCGCCCTGATCCAGCCCGCCGTGCAGGCGGCGGCCCGGGCGGCGGTGCGCGCAGGCATCAGCGCCAACCAGCTCACGTTTGCCGGTTTTGGCATCGGCCTGTTTGCATCATTTTTAATAGCTAATGAGCTTTATTTGACGGGGACAATCGTCATTTTTCTCTCAAGAATCTTTGATGCGCTGGATGGCGCGGTGGCGCGGCGCACCGCGGCCACGGATTTCGGTGGTTTCCTGGACATCGCACTGGATTTCATCTTTTACGCCAGCGTCCCCCTGGCCTTTGCGTGGGCCGACCCGGCGCGCAACGCGCTGGCCGCCGCAGTGTTGCTGGCGGCTTTCATGGGCACGGCAGCGAGTTTTCTGGCGTTTGCCGTGATCGCCGCCAAACGCGGCATGGCCAGCACGGCTTACCCCGACAAGTCGTTCTACTTTCTGGGCGGGCTGACCGAGGCCACCGAAACCCTCGCCTGCTTTGCCGCCATGGGCCTGTGGCCACAGCACTTTGCCATGCTGGCGTGGCTGTTTGCAGGGCTGTGCGGCATCACCATCGTGATGCGCATCGGCTGGGGCTGGCGCGCTTTCAGGCCGACGCCGTGACGCCGCGCCTGCGCCGCCTGCTGGCCGTGGCGGCATTTGCCATCGCCGTGCTGGCACTGCTGGAGCTGACCGGCCTGCGGCGCCATTTCAGCCTGCAGTATCTGCACGACCAATTCACCACGCACCTGGTGCAGGGCACGCTGGTGTTTGTGGCGTTGTTCGTGCTGGGCAACCTCGCGCACGTACCCGGGGTGGTTTTTTTGTCGGCAGCGGTGCTGGCATTGGGGCCCTGGACGGGTAGCCTGCTCACATTTTTGGCGTCGATCACCTCTTGCGGCATCACCTTCGGGGCCATACGACTGCTGGGGGCGGACGCCCTGCGCGCCATTCCGGGGCGCCACGCGGCCCGGCTGTTTGGCCAGCTGGACGCCCACCCGATACGCAGCGTGGCCTTGCTGCGGCTGGTGATGGGAACCCTGCCGGCCTTGAACTACACCCTGGCCCTGTCGGGCGTGCGGTTTCGGCATTACCTGCTGGGCACGCTGATCGGGTTGCCCTTGCCAATCCTCGGCTATGCGCTGTTTGTCGGCACGGCGGCGGCGCTGCTGCGGCTGCCCGTGCATTGAAACGCGCCGGACCTCCCGCTCATTTCCCCAACACAGCCGGCCAGTTCTTGTCGGCCTTTCGGATGAAGCCGGGGATGTCGGTCTGCCACGTGGCCTGCACCTCGGCGTTATTGTTCAGGTAGAGCTTGCCGTCCACGATCTTCCAGAACTGCGGGTCGCCCGCGGCAGTGTCGCCCTCGGCCACCAGCCAGGCGCAGTAGCCCCCGTATTGCGGGGCGTAGCGCTTGGGGTCGGCCACAAACTTGTCGCGGTTGGTGGCCGAAGCAAAGTGCCACTTCACGCCTTCGTGGGTTATCTCGAACTTCTTGTCGCCCTTGACGGGTTTGCCGTCGGTGAAATAGGCCACGGGGTCATACCCGCCCACGGCCACGCTGCTGAAACGCCCCAGATAGATGGAACGCTCCTTGGCCCACGCCGCACCCACGGGTGCAGCGACCCACATCGTGGCGGCCAGCCACTGCAGGGATTGACGACGACGCATGGATAAGCTCCTTGACATTGCAGGCACGGCGCCCGAGGCACTCAGCGTTGGCCGTGGAAATGCACGGTGGCAACCTGCCGTGCGGGTCAGTCGCGGCGCGCTATTTATTCTTACAGCCCATGACGGGGGCAGGGTCAACGGGGGCCAGCAACCGTCGGCAGGGTCAGTCTGGCGGATGCAGCAGCGCCTGCAAGCGCTGCCAGTCGGGGGGTTCGTCCACGTCCCACAGCGGCGCAAGTTCGAGCCAGCTGGCACCGGCCAGACGCAATTGCGCGCGTGTCTGCGCCAGCACCTGCGGCGTGCTCCACGCCACGCCCTCGAACACCGGCGGCACGCTGCGCCGCATGCCGATCAGCACGTAGCCGCCGTCTTCGGCCGGGATCAACACCACATCGTGCGTGGCCAGCGCCTGCGCCGCCTGCTGCAGATGGGCGGGGGTCAGCACCGGGCAGTCGGTGCCCACCAGCAACAGCGGTGCGTGGGGCTGCTGCGCAAAGTGGTGATCAAACACCCGGCCCATGCGCAGCCCGAGGTCGCCGTCGGGCTGGGGCAGGCAGGCCACCCCCGTACTGCGCTGCACTGCACGGAAGAACCGGTGTGCGGGGTCGGGCGCGCACCACAGCGTCACCGCGCCCGGCGCCGCGGCCAAAGCGGTGACCAGTGTGCGGCGCGCAAACCGGCGCTGCGCGCGCGCGGCCCCGGCCGCGCCCAGCAGGGGAATCAAGCGGGTTTTGGCCAGTCCGGCCACCGGGGCCTTGGCCAGAATCGCCACGGCCGCGGTCGGCCCTCCCGTGGGAGCCGACGCCGGTGTCGGCACATAGCCGTACTGGCGCGCCAGCGCATCGGGCCGTGCGCCGAAAAAATACGCGGCGCGCAAGCGCCACATCAGCAAAATGGTGCGCCACACGCCGTGCTTTTCCCAGCGCCGCCCGGACGTGACAACGCGCTCGCGCAGGCAGGCGGGGGGGCTGCGCCGACGCAGGCGCGCCGACAGTTCCAGGTCTTCCATCAGTGCAATCGGCGCAAAGCCGCCCAGCGCCTCGAACACCTCACGCCGCACAAACATCGCCTGGTCGCCGGTGGCGATGCCGCTCAGGCGTGAGCGCAGGTTCATCATGCCCTCCACCACGCGCAGCATCGGCAGCGCGCTGTCGATCCGCACGTCAAAGCGGCCCCAATCATGGGGATGGGGCGCCGCGGCGGCCAGCGCCCGTGCGATCAGCCGGCCGGCGGCGTCAGGCAACCGGGTGTCGGCGTGCAGGAACAGCAGCGCGTCGGCCGTGCAGCCCTGTGCGCCAGCGTTCATCTGCCGTGCCCGCCCGCGCGGAGCGAGTCGCACCTGGTCTGCGTGCGCACACGCGATGGCCCAGGTGGCATCGGTGCTGCCACCGTCGACCACCACCAGCTCGGCGCCGCGCGCCCGCAGTGGCGCCAGCGCCTGCAGGCGGCGTGCGAGCGCATCGCCCTCGTTGAGCACGGGCATGACGATGCGCAGGCGCACGTGAGGGCACCCGCAAGGGGTTTGCGCAGGCAACTGGCGCGTCAGCCCTGCAGCAGCGCGTCGAGCTGGCCAGCGCGGTCGAGCGCGGCGATGTCGTCGAAACCGCCCAGGTGGCGCTCGCCAATGAAGATTTGCGGCACGGTGCGACGGCCGCTGCGCTGCATCATGGTCTGGCGCAGCCCGGGGTCGTCATCGACATTGATCTTCTCCAGATCGGTAACCCCCTTGCGCTGCAACAGCCGCTCGGCGCTTTGACAAAACCCGCACCAGGGCGTGCTGTACATCGTGACTTTGACCATGTGGTTTCCTTTGCGTTTGAATCCGGCGCAGCGATGCAACGCCCCGCCCGTGCAACCCGACTGCAGATCGGTTTCAGCCCTCAAATGGTACGCAAAGTTCCGAGTTCAAGCACGTTCGTCGCTCATGACCCCATGGCCGCCCTCGGGCACTACAACCAAAAGACTACCCGCTACCCAGGCAGACGCCCGGTGTCGAAATGGGGACAACCAGTATGGAGCGGCACGTGCTGCGCACCTATGATGCACCATTGCAGCGGCACCCAAGCCGCTACTTTGTCCCTTGATCCCCTTTGGAGAAACCACCATGACCCATACCGCACTTGTCCCTCGCCAGGCTGTTCCCGCCCTCGACGTGGCCCTGACCACGGGCGGCCGCTACGTGCTGGGCGCCACGCCCGGCCAGAACTTCGACCTGATCGTCTTCTACCGCGGCCTGCACTGCCCGATCTGCGCCAAGTACCTGATGGAACTCGAGCGCCTGGAGCCCGAGTTCCGCCAGCGCGGCGTGCAGGTCGTGGCCATCAGCTCCGACGACGCCGACCGCGGCCGCCAGATGGCCGAGAAGATCAAGGCCAGCGGCGTGAAGTTCGGCTACGGCCTGAACCTGAAGGTCGCCCGCCAGTGGGGCCTGTACATCAGCCCCTCGATCGGCAAGACCTCCACCGGCCTCGAAGAGCCCGCCCTGTTCGCCGAGCCCGGTGTGTTCCTGGTGCGCCCCGACGGCACGCTGTACTACGGCTCAACCCAGACCATGCCCTTCGCACGGCCCCAGTTCCAGGACCTGGTCGGCGCCATCGACTACGCCGTGGGCAAGAACTACCCAGCGCGCGGCGAATACACCGGCGAGGTCTGAGCCGCCATGGCGTACTTCCCCTCATTGCCCGACGATGCGGGCGTGCGCCATATCGTCACCCTGAACCCGGCCGCCGGCCGGGCGCTGGTGGAGTTTCACAGCGCGGCGCTGCGCAATGCCTCGGCACTCACCCCGCGCGACAAGGAGCTCATCGCCGCCTACGTCTCCGGCCTGAACGCCTGCCAGTACTGCTATGGCGTTCACTCGGAAACCGCCAAGGCGTTCGGCATTGACGAAGCGCTGCTCGAGCAACTCCTCGGCGATTTCGACGCTGCCCCGGTCGAGCCGCGCCTGCGGCCCGTGCTGGCCTATGCCCGCAAGCTCACGCTCGACCCCGCCAAGATGACCCAGCGCGACGCTGACGCCGTGTTTGCCGCAGGCTGGGGCGAGGCCGAGCTGCACGACGCCGTGCTCACCATCTGCCTTTTCAACTTCATGAACCGCCTGCTCGAAGGCCATGGCGTCAAGGGCAGTGCCGAGATTTTTGCCACGCGCGGCCAGGCGTTGCACGACGACGGCTACGCGCCACTTCTGAAAATCTTTGAAGCCAAAGGCGCCGCATGAACCTCACCGACATCAAGGCCATCGCCTTCGACACCGGCGGCACGGTGCTCGACTGGCATTCGGGCATCTGCCGCGCACTGCAGGCCGCAGGCGAACGCCGGGGCCTGAAGGCCGACTGGCATGCCGTCACCAACGACTACCGGCGCCGCGCCATGAAAGGCATCGTCGGGCAGATCCGGCCCGCGTTCAACATGGACGACGTGCACCGCGAAGCCCTGGGCCCGGCGCTCGAAGCCGCAGGCCTGCAGGCCTTGACCGCCGAAGACCGTGCAGACATCTTCAATGCCTGGCACCAGCTCGACGCCTGGCCCGACTTTGCCGCCGCCCTCACCCGGCTGCGCCAGCGCTACCCGGTGGTGTCCTTCACCATGTTGCCCACTGCGCTGGTGATCGACGTGTCGCGCCGCAACGGCTTTGTGTGGGACGCCGTCATCTCCTGCGAAATGGGCGGCACCTACAAGCCCCACCGCGACGCCTACCTCACCACCGCCCAATGGCTCAACCTGGCCCCGGCCTCCATCCTCATGGTGGCCTGCCACAACTTCGACCTGGACGCCGCCCGCGCCGCGGGCTACCGCACCGCCTTCGTCGCCCGCCCCCTCGAATGGGGCCCCGAAGGACCGCCCGACCCGGTGCCCAATCCCGCGCACGACATCATCGTCGCGGGGTTTGATGCGCTGGCGCAGCGACTGGAGGCTTGAGGGCGGTTACCGCTTGCACCACCACGGTGCTCGAACACACTGTGTCACGGGCGGGAGCCAAACGCCCGCGGCTTTGAATCAAAAAGACCATCGACCCTTGTCAAATGGTCTTTTTTTGCTATTGATACTTTAGCAAGCTTGCGACCACCGTCGCCTGTAAGCTTTCGCCCCTCCCCCCCGACTGACCGTCAGATTCACCCTGGGCACGCCCGTTGGGTGCCGCTCGGTGCGGCACCCAACGGAACATCTGCCCGCTTGCGGCACACTACGGTCAACCGGCTGCGTCGCCCCCAAAACCTGAACCCCGATGGAACCCCGTACATGAAGCTCCGAAAAATCGTCATTCTTGCCCTGATTGCGGCCGCGGTTGCGGCTTTTTTTGCGTTGGATCTGGGTCAGTACCTGAGCCTGGGGTACCTCAAGCAGAGCCAGGCCACGTTCGCCGGGCTGTATGAACGCCAGCCGCTGGCGGTGGCCGCGGTGTATTTCGTGATTTACGTCGCGGTGACGGCGCTGTCGGTGCCCGGGGCGGCGATCCTCACACTGGCCGGGGGCGCGATTTTCGGCTTGGGCTGGGGCACGCTGATCGTGTCGTTTGCCTCCAGCCTGGGGGCCACGCTGGCGTTTCTGGCGGCGCGGTTTGTGCTGCGGGACAGCATCGAGGCGCAGTTTGGCCAGCGCCTGGCCGAGATCAACAACGGCATCAAAAAAGACGGCGCGTTCTATCTGTTCACATTGCGGCTGGTGCCGCTGGTGCCGTTTTTTGTGATCAATCTGGTGATGGGCCTGACGCAGATGCGCGCCATCACGTTCTACTGGGTCAGCCAGCTGGGCATGCTGGCGGGCACCGCGGTGTACGTGAACGCGGGCACGCAGCTGGCACGCATCGAGTCACTGCAGGGAATCTTGAGCCCGGCGCTGATCGGCTCGTTTGTGCTCTTGGGCGTGTTCCCGCTGATCGCGCGCAAGGTTGTCGAGGCCGTGCAGCGGCGCAAGGTGTACGCGCGCTGGGCCGCCGTGCGCCCGAAAACCTTTGACCGCAACCTGGTGGTGATCGGTGGCGGCGCGGGTGGGCTGGTGTCGGCCTACATTGCGGCCGCGGTCAAGGCCAAGGTGACGCTGGTCGAGGCGCACAAGATGGGCGGCGACTGCCTGAACTACGGTTGCGTGCCCAGCAAGGCGCTCATCAAAAGCGCCAAGCTCGCGCACCAGATGAAGCACGGCCACAAGTACGGCCTGAGCGACACGGTGCCCACCTTCAGCTTCAAGGCGGTGATGCAGCGCATCCACGACGTGATTGCCGCCATCGCGCCGCACGACAGTGTCGAGCGCTACACCGGACTGGGCGTGGAGGTGCTGCAAGGCTACGCCAAGATCGTCAACCCCTGGACGGTGGAGATCGCGCTCAACGATGGCGGCAAGCAGGTGCTGACCACCCGCAGCATCGTGATCGCTGCCGGCGCCCGCCCCTTTGTGCCGCCGCTGCCTGGCCTGGACGATGTGGGCTATGTCACCAGCGACACGCTGTGGGACACCTTCGCCCAGCTCGACGCCATCCCGCCGCGGCTGGTGGTGCTGGGCGGCGGGCCAATCGGCTGCGAACTGGCGCAAAGCTTTGCGCGCCTGGGCTCGCAGGTCACGCAGGTCGAGATGGCGCCGCGCATCATGATCCGCGAGGACGAAGAGGTGTCGGCGCTGGCGCGCGCGGCGCTCACCGCCGACGGCGTGCAGGTGCTCACCGGACACAAGGCCTTGCGGGCCGAGAAGACGGGCGACGTCAAAACCCTGATCGTCGAGCACGAAGGCGCTGAAAAGCGCATCGAATTCGACGCCCTGCTCTGCGCGGTGGGCCGGGTGGCGCGCCTCAAGGGTTACGGGCTGGAAGACATCGGCGTGCCCACGCAGCGCACGGTGGACACCAACGAATACCTGCAAACCATTTACCCCAACATTTACGCTGCGGGTGACGTGGCCGGGCCGTTCCAGTTCACCCACACCGCGTCGCACCAGGCCTGGTACGCCTCGGTCAATGCGCTGTTTGGCGACGTGAAGAAGTTCAAGGTCGATTACTCGGTGATCCCCTGGGCCACCTTCATCGACCCCGAGGTGGCGCGCGTCGGCCTGAACGAGCAGGAAGCCAAGGAAAAAGGCATCGCCTACGAGGTCGTCAAATACCCCATGGACGACCTCGACCGTGCCATTGCCGACAGCGAAACCGAAGGCTTCGTCAAGGTGCTCACCGTGCCGGGCAAGGACCGCATTCTGGGCGTGACCATCGTGGGCACCCACGCGGGCGACCTGCTGGCCGAATACGTGCTGGCCATGAAGCAGGGGCTGGGGCTCGAGAAGATCATGGGCACCATCCACACCTACCCCACGCTGTCCGAGGCCAACAAGTACGCCGCAGGCGACTGGAAGCGCGCCCACCAGCCGCTCAAGCTGCTCGAATGGGTGCGCCGCTACCACGACTGGAAGCGGAGCTGAGCCATTGTGATGCGCCTTGATCGACGCCATTTTGCTCTATTTATAGGAGCAAACTATTTATATTTGACGGGGGCTCAGGCTCAAAATATCCAGAAATCTGGCGATTTTGACCACGGCTACACGGCCTGGAACACGCTGCTCCAGAAGCATGTGCACTGGCTGCCCGACGCGCGCCAGTCGCAGGTCGACTACACGGGCTTCGCCGACGACGCCACGACGCTTCAGCAGGTCCTCGACGGCTGGTCGGCCGTTACCCCTGCGGCGTTCGCCGCCTTCAGCCGCGCACAGCAGATGGCGTTTCTGGTCAACGCCTACAACGGGTTCACGGTGGCCTTGATCCTCACGCGCTACCCCAAGCTGGCCTCGATCCGCGAGCTGGGCAGCCCCTTGCAAAGCCCGTGGAAAAAGCGTTTTTTCACCTTGCTCGGGCAACGCCGGCACCTGGACTGGATCGAGCACGAGCAGTTGCGCCCGCTGTACGCCGACCCGCGCGTGCACACCGCGATCAACTGCGCCAGCATCGGCTGTCCGGCGCTGCGGCCCGAAGCCTTTGTGGCTGCGCGCCTGGACGCCCAGCTGGACGACGGCATGCAGCGCTTTCTGGCCGATCGCACGCGCAACCGCATGGCCGCGGGCAAGCTGCAGGTCAGCTCGATCTTCAAATGGTTTGCCGAAGACTTCACCCAGAACCGCGGCGGCTACGCCAGCGTGAAAGACCTGTTTGCACGCTACGCCGACGAGCTGGCCGACGCGCCCGCCGACCGCGCAGCCCTCCGGGCGCGCACCGCGCCGATCACCTACCTGGACTACGACTGGGCGCTCAACGACCTGCGCCGCTAAAGCCACTGCCTCCTTTGCCGCGGCCCCCTTTGCCGCGGCCTGCGCGGACGGGCTTTGGGCAGGACCATGCGGGCAACGGTGGCACACTCGGGGCCCATGACTTCATCGCTGACGATCAAGAATCTGGTGCTGCTGGGTGCCGGACACGCCCACGTGCACGTGCTGCACGGCCTGGCGCAACGTCGGCCGGCCGACCTCAACATCACCGTGATCGCGCCCTATCCCCGCCAGTTGTATTCGGGCATGGTTCCCGGCTTCATGGCCGGCCATTACACGCTGGACGACTGTGTGATCCCGCTTCAACCCCTGATCGATGCCTGCGGCGCCCGCTACGTGAACGCCAGTGCCATCGGCCTGGACCTTGAGCGCAATCGCGTGCTCCTCAACGACGGCCATTCGGTGGCCTGGGACTGGCTGAGCGTCAACACCGGCCCGGTGCTCGACCGCGATGTGATCGAGCGCCAGATGCCCGGGGCCCGCGCCAATGCCCTCTTCGTGCGGCCGATCGAGGCCTTTGGCAAACTCTGGCCCGAAGTGCGGGCGCTGGCCGCCACCCGTCCGATTCATGTCGCCGTGGTGGGTGCGGGCGCAGCCGGTCTTGAATTGGCCATGGCCGCCGCGCACGTGCTGCCAGAAGGTTCGCGCGTGACGGTGGTCACGGGCGGGCCACCCGTGGCGGCCAACTACCCCCCGGGCCTGCGCCAACGGGTGCAGCGCGCGCTGCGGCGCCTGAACATCACGGTGCTGCCCGACGTCTGCACCGGCTTCGGCCCCGGTGAGGTTCGACTGGCCAGTGGCGCCCGGCTGGCCTGCGACGCGCCACTGCTGGCCGTGGGCGCCCAGGCGCCCGGCTGGTTGCAGGACAGCGGCCTGGCACTGGACGAGGCCGGTTTCATGGCCGTCAATTCGTTCCAGCAAAGCACCCATCACGCTCAGGTGTTCGCCGCCGGCGACGTGGCCAGCCGCGTGGACGCGCCTCACCCGCGCAGTGGCGTGTACGCGGTGCGGGCGGGCCCGTCCCTGCTGGAGAACCTGCGCGCCAGCATGGCCGGCGAATCGCTCAAGGCCTACCATCCGGCCCCCCGATCGCTCAACCTGCTGGCCTGCGGCGACCGCTACGCCGTGGGAGCCTGGGGCAATTTCAGCTTTGAGGGGCGTTGGGTCTGGCGCTGGAAAGACCGCATCGACCGCGCCTTCATCGCGCAGTACACGCCGGGCCTTCGGCCGCGCCCAGACTGAACGCGCAGAGGGCCAGCCCGGCACGCCCTCGGGCGGCCGCCCCGCATGCGGCCCAGCGGCCGTGCTTCAGCGGGACATCCAACGCCGCGCCAGATAGCTCGCCGCGTCCACCAGCGCCACCAGCGCCATCATCGCGGCCAGCACCGAACCGGTTTCGCCCATCTGGAACAGCCCCATGTGAAACGCCAGCATCTGGCCCAACCCGCCCGCGCCCACCACGCCCAGCACGGCGGCGGCGCGGATGTTGTTTTCCCAGCGGTACAGGGTGTAGCTCATGAGCTGCGGCAGCACCTGTGGCAGGGTGGCGTACAGGAACACCCGGCCCTCGCCGACCCCCCGCGAACGCAGCGCAAAGGCGGGGCCGTCCTGGGCATTTTCGATGGCTTCGGCAAACAGGCGGCCCAGCACGCCGGTGGTGTGCAGCGCCAGCGCCAGCGTGCCGGGGAACGGCCCGAGCCCGGCAGAAATCAGCAGCAAGGCCGCCCACACCAGTTCGGGGATGCTGCGCAGCGCGTTGAGCAGCAACCGGGTGACGCCGCGCCAGCGTGCCGGGTCCTGCGCGTGGGTACGGCTGGCCGGCAGCGCGAGCGCCAACCCGAAGAGGGCCGCGATCACCGTGCCCAGCGCCGACATGGCCAGCGTCTCCAGCGTGGCCACCGACAGTTTTTTCAGGAACACCCACTCGACGTTGGGCCGCAGCAGCTCGGCCACGAAGCGGCCCATGCGACGCATCGAATCGACCGAAAAGAACCTGGCCCATTGCAGGTCCAGCGACCAGAAGCTCAGCACGGTCAGCAGCAGCAGCCCGGCCACGAACCAGCAGGCGGTGCAGCGTGCGTCAAACAGGCTGGGCGGCAAGCGGTACACCTCGTTGGCGGCCGCGGTGCGTGCCGTGCGGGACGCTTCGCCGGCAGGACCGGGTTCACGGGGCGGTGGTGGCGCGGCCATGTCAGCCCAGCGCCTTGCGCAACCAGGTGCTGGCGCGGTCGGCCAGCCACACCAGCGCCATGAACACCAGCAGCATGGTGGCCACCTCGGCGCCGTTGAACATCTTCATGGACGAATCCATCTGCTGCCCCAGCCCGCCCGCGCCCACAAAACCGAGCACGGCCGACGAGCGGATCGCGCATTCCCAGCGGTACACGGTGTAGCTGGTGAGTTCGGCCGCGTTTTGCGGCAGCAGACCATAAAAGAACGCCTGCAGTCGGCCCGCGCCGTTGCGCAGCAGCGTGGTGGTGGCGTGGGGGTCGCCGCTTTCCAGGATCTCGGCATACACCTTGCCCAGCATGCCGCCGTAAGTGAGTGCGATGGCGAGCACCCCGGCCGTGGCCCCCAGGCCCACCACCCGCACAAACACCAGCGCCCAGATCAGCTCGGGCACGCTGCGCAGCACGATCAGCAACCCACGCACCGCCACGCGCAGCACCGCCGGGCCGGTTGCCATGCGGCCCGCCAGACCCGACACCGACAGCACCCGCACCGACAGCAGTGTCAGCGGCCAGGCCAGCAGCAGCGCCAGCGCGATGCCCGCGGTGGCGATGGCCACGGTGCGCCAGGTTTCGCGCAACACCATGGCCAGAAATTCAGGGTCGGTTCGGGGGGGGAAGAAGTCACCCAGAAACCGCAGCGTCGGCGTCAGGCTTTCGGGCGACCACAGCGTCCAGGGCCTGAATTCGGTCAGCACCAGCAGCGGCCACAACAGCACCACGGCCGCCACGGCCCAGAACACGCGGGCGCGCCAGGCCGGATCGCGCAGGGCCGGGCCGGCTGCGGGAGTCAGTGCCACACCGCTCATGACGTCAGCGGCAGTGCATGACCGCCGGCACCGGCTTGCCGGGTGGCGCATCGAAGCTCGCAGGGGCCGGGCCCGACAGTTCGTCCAGGTGCTGGGCGTACAGGTCGCGCAGGCGTTGCGGGGTGACCTGATCGGCGGGCAGGTCAAAGGCCAGTTCGCCACCGCGCAGGCCCACGATGCGGGGAAAGTGCAGCAAGGCCATCTCGACATGGTGCAGTGTGGCCACCAGGGTGGCGCCCTGTTCGCGCGCGGCTTGCGTCAGCGACACCAGCGCCTGCGCGGCGCGCGTGGGGTCGAGTGCCGAGAGCGGCTCGTCCACCAGCAGCAGCGTGGCGTCGGCCACCAGGGCGCGGGCCAGGCCGACGCGCTGGCGCTCGCCGCCCGACAGCCGGTCGACCCGGGCAAACAGTTTGTCGGCCAGGTCAAAGCGCGCGAGCGCGGCGTCGGCCCGCGCCATGCCCTGGGGGTAGAACAGGCTGCGCAGGCTTTGCCACAGCCCGATGTGCGGCAGCCGCCCGGCCAGCACCGCCGTGACCACCCGCTGGCGCGGCGGCAGCGGTGGCACCTGGGGCGCCAGAAACAGCGTGCCGCGCAAACGCTGCAACTGCCGGCGCGGCAGTTGCCACGGATCGCGGTCGTCGAGTTGCAGCACGCCACCCGCGGGCCGGATGGCGCAGGCCAGCAGGTGCAGCAGCGTGGTCTTGCCTGCGCCCGAAGGGCCGATCACGGCCAACTGCTCGCCCGCGTCCACGCGCAAGCTCAAGCCCGCCAGCGCCAGGGCCGCCGCCGCCGGGGCGGCGGGGTGGCGTGCAGAACAGTGGTCGAGCAGCAGTTTCATAAACAAAATGGCACTTAGCCCCCGTCAAATGGCACTAGTTTGCTACTATTTTAATACCATTCAACAGCCCGGCAAACCGCCACCCGGTGCCGCAGGGGGCCGGGTCTCGGGTCGGGGCAGGTGGCTTGGGGCGTCAGCCTTACTTGAGCAAGCCGGCGCTGCGCGCAGCAGCCTCGATGCCCTTGTAATTGTCGGCCTTGGTGGGCACGAAACGCGTGGCGCGCTGCAGTTCAAGGATTTCCTTGCCTTCGGCCGTGTCGCGGCTCAGGTCGAGGAAGGCCTTGGCCAGTTTCTCGCGGGTGGCCGCGGGCATGTCGGCATGGACCGTCCAGTTGTAGTCAAAGTAAGGCGGGGTGGTAAAGAACACGCGGACCTTGGCCGGGTCCACCTTCTTGTCGGCCACGAACTTGTCCCACACCGAGATGTTGAGCGCACCCGCGTCCACCTTGCCCGCAGCGACGGCCGCGATGGTGGCGTCATGGGCGCCCGAATAGGCCACGCGCCTCAGATCCTTGTCAGGGTCGATACTGGCCTGCAGCAGGAAGCTGCGCGGCATCAGGTGGCCCGAGGTGCTGGACTGCGAGCCAAAGCTCAACGTCTTTCCCTTGAGGTCGGCCAGGCCCTTGATGGCCGGGTCGGTGGTGATGAAGACCGACTTGAATTTTTCGTCCTCTTCGCGCTGCACCAGGGGGATCACCTTGCCGCCCGACCGCACGTTGGCCTGCACAAAGGTGAAGCCGCCAAACCAGGCCAGGTCCACCTGCTTGTTGACCAGCGCCTCGACCGAAGCCGCATAGTCGGTGACGGGGGTGAACTCGACCTTCATGCCCAGTTTGCCCTCCAGGTACTTGACCAGCGGCGCGGCCTTGCGGGCCAGCTCGGTGGGTGACTCGTCGGGGATGGCGGTCATCCTGAACACCTGCTGGGCCTGGGCCACCGTGCCCAGGAAAACCAGCGAACCGACTACCAGCGCCTTGAACGCGCGCAATGAAAAAATACGGGACATGAAAAACTCCTGAAAAAATATCTGGCACCGCCGCCAATGCTAATCGCATTCGCCATGGTGGCCGATATGCAGCGAAATATATGCAGCGCAATACACAGGCCCGCCGCTGTGGTTTGCGGCAGTCCCGCCCGCCGTTGGCGCGCACCGCAACGCGAGCCGCTGGTGCGCAACCGCTAACATGCGTGCTGCACGCACGAAAATCCGCGCATGACCGCCCCCCAACTGATCCAGATCCACCATGACAACCCGGCCGCGGTCCGCATGGAACTGCTGCACGGGCTGCTGGCGCCGCAGGCGCACACCTCGCCCAAATACCTTTACGACGCCTTGGGCTCGCGCCTGTTCGAGGCCATCACCGAACTGCCCGAGTACTACCCCACGCGCACCGAAGCGGCCATTTATTCGGCCTGCCTGCCTGAGATGGCACTGCACCTTCCGCAAGGCGCCACCCTGATTGACCTGGGGGCCGGCAACTGCGCCAAGGCCGAGCGCCTGTTCGAGCCCCTGGCGCCGCGCCGCTATGTGGCGGTGGACATTTCGGTCGATTTCCTGCGCGCCGCGTTGACGCGCCTGCAGCGCGAACACCCCCGGATTGCCATGCTGGGCGTGGGCACCGATTTTTCAAGTGGACTGGCCTTGCCACCGGAGGCAGGGCGCGCCGAAGAGGCCGCGCGACTGCTGTTCTACCCGGGCTCCAGCATTGGCAATTTCATGCCCCACGCCGCGCTGACGTTCCTGCGCAGCGTCCATGCGGCCTGCGGATCGGCACCGGGCAGCGGCCTGTTGATCGGGGTCGATCTGATCAAGGACACCGTTGAACTGCAGGCCGCCTACGACGATGCGCTGGGCGTGACCGCGGCCTTCAACAAAAACCTGCTGCTGCACGTCAACCGGCTGGCCGGCACCGACTTTCACGTGGCCGACTGGCAGCATGTGGCCTTGTACGACACGGCTCACCACCGCATCGAGATGCATCTGGAGGCGACGCACCCCGTTCGGGTCTCGTGGCCAGAGGGCACCCGCACGTTCACTGCCGGCGAACGCATCCACACCGAGAACTCGTACAAATGGACGCCCGTGGGTTTCACCACGCTGCTGCAGGAGGCAGGGTTTCGCAGCCCCACCGTCTGGACCGACCCGGCCGCCCGGTTCGCCGTGGTGTGGGCACCGGTTTGACCCTTGCACCGCTGCCCGTGCGGCGCTCAGACCGCACTGCTGCGGAATCCGGCGTCAATGTCGGTGCGGTCCGGGGTGAAGAAGTTGCGGTAGCGCGCGTGCACCAGGTGGGGCGAGGTGGCCCGGCTGGCCCCGCGCAGGACGCGCCGGGTGCCAAACCATGGCGCCGAGTAGTCGCGGTAGGGGTGCGCCACAAAACCCGGATAGGGCTCAAAGAGGCTGGCCGTCCATTCCCAGACGGTGCCCCACGCCATGCCGGCTTGCGTCAGGGCGGCGCACTCCCATTCGGCCTCGGTGGGCAGACGCCGGCCGGCCCAGCGGCACCAGGATTCGGCATCGGCGCAGCACAGATGCACCGCCGGTGCCGCCTTATCGAGCGGCCGCCAGAGGCCCAAACGCTGCGCCTCCCATTGGCCGTCGCGGTGGCGCACATGCGCCGGGAGCGGATGGCCAGTGGCCTGCACAAAGGCGAGATAGCGGGCCCAGGACACGGGGGCGGCGTCGATGCGGAACGCCGCCAGTTCGACGGTGTGCGCGCCGAGCTCGTTGTCAAACACAAAGCCGCCCGGGGCACTGCCCAGCGTCCAGGTCTGCGCGGGGACGGTGATCTCTTGCGGCCCGCCCGGCAGCATCGGGGGTGCAACGGAAACGTCGGCCAGCGCATCGGGCACCGGCACCCCCAGCGCCTGCGCCATGTAAACCGCGGCTTCGTTGTGCATGTCTTCATGGAACAGCACCAGGCGCCAGAAATACAGCGCATCGTCGCCAGCGTCCGGCGCAAGGTCCTGCAGCAGGGCCAGCGTGTCAGCCTGCACGGCCTCCAGGTAGCGCAGCGTGGCATCGAACCCGGGCAGATCAAGCTGCCAGCGCGTGTCATGCGCCA
This sequence comes from Betaproteobacteria bacterium HGW-Betaproteobacteria-3, assembly GCA_002842205.1. Classification (GTDB taxonomy): domain Bacteria; phylum Pseudomonadota; class Gammaproteobacteria; order Burkholderiales; family Burkholderiaceae_C; genus PHCI01. The sequence continues at coordinate 46,947 of PHCI01000004.1, forward strand.
CGGCGCCGGAGTCGTACAGCGCATCGGCACGGGCCAGCCGCGAGCGGGGCCGCGCATGCAAGGGATCGCAGGCCGGGCCGAGCGCGCGCTGGCGGTTGCGGGCAATCCACCACTCCTGGAACCAGCCCACGTGGCCCAACTCCCACAAGGGCGGATTGAGTTCGTCGGCCAGCGGCACCACCGGGCTGGCGTCAGCCCACGCCTGGGCCAGCGCCAGCGTGCGCTGGCGCGTGGCCTGCAGGGCGCGGGCCAGCGTGGGGGCGTCGCTGGTGCGCAAGGTTTGCGCCGGGTGGCTGCGGTTCCAGTTCATGCGATATTCCCGCCTCCATGAAAAAAGCTTCGGTGGTCATCGTGAGCCCGGCGCTGGCCGACGCCAACAACGGCAACTGGCAGACCGCGCGCCGCTGGCAGCGCATGCTCACGCCCGATCATAAAGTCCGCATCGTGCAGCACTGGCCCGACGTTGACGCGCAAGACGACGGGGCCATGCTGGCGCTGCACGCGCGGCGCTCGGCCGCGTCCATCGCGGCCTGGGCGCAGGCCCGCGGGCCCAGGGGCCTGGCCGTGGTGCTGACCGGCACCGACCTGTACCGCGACATCGCCACCGACGCGGCAGCGCAACAATCATTGACCCTGGCGCAGCAGCTGGTGGTGCTGCAGGACCAGGCCCCGCTGGCGCTGCCCGAAGCCGTGCGCGCCAAGGTGCGGGTGATTTTCCAGTCGGCCACGGCACGCCGTTCGGTTGACAAAACCCCGCAGCACCTTCGCGCCCTGATGGTCGGCCACCTGCGTGACGAAAAAGACCCTTTGACCCTGATGGCGGCAGCGCGCCTGCTGCACCCGGGTGACGGCATCCTGCTCGACCACATCGGCGCCCCGCTGGAGCCGACTCTGGGCCAAGCGGCCAAAGACACCGCGCGCGCCTGCCCGCACTACCGCTGGCTGGGCGCGCAAGCCCACGAGGCCACACGCCGGCGCATCCAGCGCGCGCACCTGCTGGTGCACGCCAGCCGCATGGAAGGCGGCGCCCACGTCATCATGGAAGCGGTGTGCAGCGGCACGCCGGTGCTGGCCTCGCGCGTGCCGGGCAATGTGGGCATGCTGGGCCCCGACTACGCGGGTTATTTCGAGCTGGGCGACGCCCGGGGGCTGGCCCATTTGCTGCGGCAATGCCGCAACGCCCTGCAGACACCGCGGCCCGACGACCTGCTCGCCACGCTGCACCGACAATGTGCGGTGCGCGCCCGGCTTTTCTCGCCCCGGGCCGAACGCGCCGCCCTGCGGGGCCTGGTTCAACATCTTCTGAAATCCTGAATGCAAGCTTCTGAACAACCGGTATTGCGCGACATCGTCCTGGTGGGCGGCGGCCACAGCCATGTGGGGGTGCTGCGGCGCTTCGGCATGGCGCCACTGCCCGGCGTGCGCCTGACCGTCATCTGCACCGACACCCACACGCCCTATTCGGGCATGCTGCCCGGTTACATCGCGGGCCATTACGGCTACGACGACGTGCACATCGATCTGGGTCGGCTTTGCGCGTTTGCCGGTGCGCGGCTGTTCCGCGACGAAGTCGTCGGCATCGACCGCGCGGCCGGCCAGGTGCGATGCCGTCACCGGCCGCCCGTGGCCTACGACTGGCTGTCGATCAACATCGGCTCGACACCCCAGGTGCAGCAGGTGCCGGGCGCCGCCGAACATGCGGTGCCGGTCAAGCCCATCCACCAGTTCAACCAGCGCTGGCTGGCGCTGCTGGAGCGGGTGCGCCGCCACCCGGGGCGCACCACCATCGCGGTGGTGGGCGGCGGCGCCGGGGGCGTGGAGCTGACCCTGGCCATGCAGTACCGCCTGCGGGCCGAACTGCGCGCACAAGGCCGCGACCCGGCCGAGCTGAACTTTCACCTGTTCACCGCCAGTGCCGAAATCTTGCCCACCCACAACGCAGGCGTGCGCCGCCGCTTCGAGCAGGTGCTGCGCGCCCGCGGCGTGGCGGTGCACTGCGGAACCGAAGTCATTGAAGTGACCGCCGGGCGTCTGCAACCGGCCCAGGGGCCGGCGCTGGACGCCGACGAAATCGTCTGGGTCACGCAGGCCGGCGGCCCGGCCTGGCTGGCAGAGACCGGTCTGGCACTGGACGCGGGCGGCTTCATCCAGGTCAACGACCACCTGCAGACCCTGACCGACCCGCGCATTTTCGCGGCCGGCGACATTGCCGCCATGGTCAACCACCCGCTGGAAAAGGCGGGGGTGTTCGCGGTGCGCCAGGGCCCGCCGCTGGGCGAGAACCTGCGGCGCAGCGTGCTCGGCCAGCCGCTCAAGCCCTACCACCCGCAACGCCGCTGGCTGGCGCTGATCAGCACGGGCGACCGGCATGCCGTTGCCTCGCGCGGCTGGTTCGGCGCGCAGGGCGACTGGATCTGGCGCTGGAAAGACTGGATCGACCGCCGCTTCATGCGCCGCTTCAGCGAGTTCCCGCCCATGGACCCGCACGCCAGCGGTGCGCCGCCCGCCCACGCGCCGCAACCGGTGCTCACGCCGGAAGAATCGCTGCAGGCCATCTCGGCCATTGCCATGCGCTGCGGTGGCTGTGGCGCCAAGGTGGGGGCGTCGGTGCTGTCGCGGGCGCTGGGCGCGCTGCACCCGGTGGAACGCGACGACGTGCTCATTGGCCTGCACGCCCCGGACGACGCCGCCGTGGTGCGCGTGCCACCCGGCATGGCCATGGTGCACACGGTGGATTTCTTTCGCGCCTTCATCGACGACCCTTATATTTTTGGCAAGGTGGCCGCCAACCACGCGCTGGGCGACATCTTTGCCATGGGCGGTGAGGCCCAGTCGGCCACGGCCATCGCCACCGTGCCCCCGGGCCTCGAATCCAAGGTGGAAGACCTGCTGTTCCAGATGATGAGCGGCGCGGTGGAAGTCCTCAACGAAGCCGGTTGCGCGCTGGTCGGGGGCCACACCGGCGAGGGCCGCGAGCTGGCGCTGGGTTTTGCCATCAACGGCCTGATCGACGAGGCCATGACCGGCGTGATGCGCAAGGGCGGCATGCAGCCGGGCGATGTGCTGCTGCTGACCAAGCCCATCGGCACCGGCACGCTGTTCGCGGCCCAGATGCGCGGCGTGGCGCGGGGCCGCTGGATCGACGGTGCGTTGCGCTCGATGGTGGTGTCCAACCGGCGCGGCGCGCAGATCCTGCGCCAGCACCAGGCCACGGCCTGCACCGACCTCACCGGTTTTGGCCTGCTGGGCCACCTGGTGGAGATGACCCGCCCCTCCGGCGTGGACGCCGAACTGCAGCTGTCGGCCCTGCCTTTGCTCGACGGCGCGATGGACACCGTGGCCGCAGGCGTGGTGAGCTCGCTGCAGCCCGCCAACGTGCGGCTGCGCAGGGCGTTGCGCAATCAGGCAGAATTTGTGCATGATCCGCGCTACCCGCTGCTGTTCGACCCGCAAACCGCGGGCGGCCTGCTGGCCAGCGTGCCGGCGGCGCAGGCCACCGCCTGTGTTGCGGCGCTGCGCGCGGCAGGCTATGCCCAGACCGCGGTGATTGGCCGGGTGCTGCCGCAGGGCGATGCGCTGGAGCCCGTGTCGCTGGTCCCGTAAAACACTGCAAGGAGACTGCCATGACCGCTGCCGCCGATTCGACCTCCACCGCCTCCCCCGCCCCAGCGCGCCGGGTAGACCAACTGCTGGCGCATTACGGCGAGAGCCACCGCCATCCGGGCAACGAAGCCATCCACATGGTGGCCATCCCGCTCATCATGCTCAGCCTGTGCGGCCTGCTGTTTGCCGTCCACCCCTGGGTGGCCTACGCCTTCATCGGCGCCAGCATGGTGTATTACGCGCGGCTGTCGGGCGTGTTCCTGGCCAGCATGGCCGTGGTGTCGATGCTGATCCTGGCGGCCGTGCACGCCATGGGCGAGCACGTGCTGGCACTGTCTGCCGCCGTCTTCGTGGGGGCCTGGATCGCACAGTTTGTCGGGCACAAGATGGAAGGCAGGAAGCCGTCCTTTTTTGAAGACCTCCAGTACCTTTGGGTGGGCCCGCTGTTTGTGCTGTCGCGCCTCTTCGGGCGCCTGGGCGTGCGCTGGTAGATCTGCGCAGGTAGATGTGCGCAGGTCGAGCCGGCCAACGCCTAGCGCGGCGTCAGGCCGCTTTGCTTGAGCGTCCAGACCAGCACGTCAAAGCGGTCCTGGCCAAAAAACGGCTCCCCGTTGAACACCATGGTCGGCACGCCCCAGTGCCCGGCGGCCCGCAAGGCGGCGTCGTTGGCCTGGAGTTCGGCGTCCAGCCCCGCTGCATCGGCCGCCACATCCTGCGTCAGTGCCGCCAGTGACAGCCCGGCGCGTTGGGCCGCGCGGGCCAGGTGATCGCCCTGGTCCCAGCCGTCCACCGTGCCGTCCCACAGCAGGCGCGACACCTCGTCGCAGAACGCCAGCCCCTGGCCGCGCCGCGTGGCGGCGATGCCCAGGCGCCCCAGCCAGACCGCCAGCGGATGGTCTTTGGCGGTTTCGAGCGTCACCGGGTCCTGCTGGATCGGGTCGGGCACCGGACGGCGAAACGGCAGGCCCCAAAACGCGGCCATGCGCGCCGTGTCCCTGAAGAAATACGGCCGCGCCAGCGGGTTCATGGTCTTGAAATAGTCGGGGTTGCGCAAGATGGCCGGGTGGACGATCCGCAGGTCCACCCCCACCCGGTACTGCGCCGTGAGGGCCAGAACGCGCGGCAAGACCAGATAGGAATAGGGGCTTCGGAAGGACCAGTAGAGTTGGATGCGTGGCATGGGGGTCGGGTGGCGGAGCGTGGCACAGACCCGCAAGTAGACCGCAAAAATAGCCCTTCCCTATCCGATTCATTGAACCAATCGTTTGGCACTCGCTCTGAGAGAGTGCTAACATTTGATCCTGAAGAAAGGAGATCTGGTATGACTCTTCAAACTGGAGCCTCTGCGAACGCGGTCGCGCTGACCAGCCCGTGGGCGGTCGTGCCGCCGCTGGGCAACCTCGACGCCTATATTTCGGCGGTCAACCGCCTGCCCTTGCTCACCCTCGAGGAAGAGCAGCGTTATGCCAAAAACCTCAAGGAAAACAACGATCTGGAAGCCGCCAGCGCGCTGGTGATGTCGCACCTGCGGTTGGTGGTGTCGATCTCGCGCAAGTACCTGGGCTACGGCCTGCCGCATGGCGACCTGATCCAGGAGGGAAACATCGGCCTGATGAAGGCGGTGCGCCGCTTCGATCCGGACCAGGGTGTGCGGCTGGTGAGCTACGCCATGCACTGGATCAAGGCCGAAATCCACGAGTACATTCTGAAAAACTGGCGCATGGTCAAGGTGGCCACCACCAAGGCCCAGCGCAAGCTGTTTTTCAACCTGCGCTCCATGAAGCAGGGCTTCAAGGATGACGCGGATGTGGAAACCCACCGCGACACGCTGAGCGAGGCGCAGATCGACTCGATGGCGCACGACCTCCACGTCAAGCGCGAAGAGGTCATCGAGATGGAAACCCGCATGTCGGGCGGCGACGTGCTGCTCGATCCGGGCCCCACGGCCGACGGCGAAGACGGCTTTGGCCCCATCGCCTACCTGGCCGACAGCACGCAGGAGCCCACCGCCCTGATCGAGTCACGCCAGCGCGACGTGCTGGCCTCGGACGGCATCGCCACCGCGCTTGAAACCCTGGACCCGCGCAGCCGCCGTATCGTCGAAGAGCGCTGGCTGCAGGTCAACGACGACGGCTCGGGCGGCATGACGCTGCACGACCTGGCGGCCGAATACGGCGTGAGCGCCGAGCGCATCCGCCAGATCGAAGTGGCGGCCATGAAGAAAATGCGCAAGGCGCTGGCCGAATACGCCTGAGCCGGGGCGGGCTGCGGCCACGCCACATCCCCAGAAGGCCCGGCATGTCCGGGCCTTTTGCTTTGGCGTTGGCCGTGACTTCTGCCTTGGCCTTGGCCTTCGTCTTGGTTCGGCTTGGGCGCCGCCCGTCCGGGCTGTTCGCTGCGTTGCGGATTCATTCCCCGAGCCCTTTCATTGACGGGCGAACGCAATAATGTCGCGTTGCGCCTTGCGCCCCCCCACACACAGGATTTTTTGCATGCCCCACCCCGCCACGCGCCGCGCCGTCATGGTCGCTGCCGCCGCCACCCTGACCACGCTCGCCAGCCTGAGCGGCCGGTGCAACGCCGCTTTGGCCCAAACCCCGGCGCTGCAGGCCGCCACCGGTCCCGCCGCACCACCGCCCTGGCCCACGCAACCCGTGAGAATCATCGTGGGCTTTCCAGGTGGCTCGTCGCCCGACCTGGTGGCCCGCGCGCTGGCCGAGCCGCTGTCGCAGGCCCTGGGCCAGCCCGTGATCGTCGAAAACCGGCCCGGCGCGGGCGGCAACATCGCCGCCTACGCCGTGGCCCGGGCGACCGACGGTCACACCCTGGGCGTGATGATCAACGGCAACCTGACGATCGCCCGGCGCCTCAACCCCGCCACGCCGTACGACCCGGCCACCGATCTGGCGCCGCTGAGCCTGATCGGCACGGCCCCGCTGGTGCTGGCCGCGCCCGCCGATCTGCCCGGCCTGCCCGCGACGGCCGATGCCCGCGCCCTGTTGCAGGCCGCCCGCGCGGCAGGCGACCGCTGGAGCTACGGCACACCCGGCATCGGCACGGTGGCGCACATCGGCATGGAGCTGCTCAAGGGGCGCATTGGCATCGCGCCGGTGCATGTGCCCTACCCGGGCAATCCGCAGGTCATTGGCGCCATGCTGGGCGGGCAGATCCAGCTCGCGCTGTTGCCGCCCGGTCTGGCGATGGCGCAGGTGCGCGCGGGCAAGCTCCGGGCGATCGGCGTGACCTCCACCGGCCGCAGCCCGCTGCTGCCCGACGTGCCGAGCCTGGCCGAAGCGGGCGTGCCCGGCGTGCAACTCGAAATCTGGAACGCCGCCGCCGCGCCCGCGTCCATGCCCGCCCCGGTGGCGCAGCGGCTCAGCCGCCTGATCAGCGACATCGCGCGCACGCCCGAGATGCGGCAAAAGCTGTTTCAACAGGGCTGGCAGGTGGTCGGCACCACCGCCGAAGGGCTGGCGCGGCGCATGCAGGCAGACACGGCGCTGCTGGGGGGTGTGATCGAGGCACTGGGGATTCGGGTGCCATAGCGGTTTTTAAGGACTAAATATGCCTTTAGCCCCCGTCAAATGGTCATAGTTTGCTGCTTTATTTGTAGTGAAACGAGCATGCATCTGAAGGCGGGTTGACGGGCAGCCGTCGGCGCCGGGAGAGGTTTGGCTTCTTGCGCGGTTCGGTTCTCTTCTTGGTGTTTGCGGTAAAAGCTGGGCATTCGAGGCAAGCCGGGACTCGCCCCGGCAGGCGACTCCCTTTTCTTTGCGTCGCCAAAGAAAAGGAAGCCAAAGAAAGGCGAGCCGGATTCGTCGCCCGGCTGCGCCGGTACGCTGCGTTGCTCACGTCCAGCGGGAGGTGCAGCAAACTCGCCCTGCGGGCTCAGACAGCTGCACCTCTTGATCCGCTGGCCGCTGCGCGACTCGCCTCCTCATAACGGCGGTTAAAACAACAAGGACGCGCCATGGCGCGTCCTTGTTTCTTCGGTTCCCGGTTTTTGTCTCCCCCGCCGTGGAGGCAGGGCTGAGCAGCGCAGCGGCGGGAGGATCAGGGCTGGCGTTGTTTGAGCCCGCAGGGCGAGTTGTCGCCAGACCCCTCCCGGCGCGAGCAGCGCAAGGCACCCGTAGCGAAGCGAAGGGCCCTGACGTCGGCTGCCCTTTCTTTGGGTGACTTTCTTTGGGCAAGCAAAGAAAAGTTACTGCGCTGCCGGGCGCGCATCCCGGCTTGCAGCGAAAACCGACCCATCCGGAAAACACCAGGAAGAGATCCACGCAAAAAGCCAAACCTCTCCCTGCGCCGACGGCAGCCCGTCAACCCTCAATTCACCGATCAACCACTCCCAAAAAAATAGCAAACTATGACAATTTGACAGGGGCTAATGGCCAAAAATCCTTAAAAAATACCCTTCAGCACCGTCCGCATTGCCCGCCGCACGATGTACTGCGTCGGCGCCACCGGCGAGGCCGCAGCCCAGCGCCCACAGAGTTCTCCGACCCACGCGGGTTGCGATTTGGAGGCGTCGTTGAGCCAGTTGGCCACCGAGTTCTGCACGTAGCGGCTGGGGTCGGCGCGCAGGGGTTCGAGCAGGGGCAGCGCGCGCCAAGGCTCGGTCTTGAGCGCGTCGATCTGGGCGCACCACACGCCGCGCGGGCGGGTGAGTTCGCTGGCAAAGCGGCGCAGGTTGGCGTCGGCGTCGATCACCCAGGGCTGCAGCAGCACCAGCGCGTCGTCCAGCTGGGTCGCAAGGTCGTCGCGCACCGCCATCCAGGCCATTTCGCGCACGCCAAAGTGCGGGTCGGCGGCGAAACGGCGCACCGACGCCAGCTTTTGCGGCAAGTTGAGGCCCGAAAATCCCACCCATTGCGCGGCCCAGCAGCGGGCCACGTCGCTCGGGTGGCTGGCCAGGGCATGGGCCACGGCGTCGCGCTGCGGGTGGGCTGCGGTCAGGTCGTACAGGGCGCGGGCGATGTGGGTGTGGCGCTTGACGGGTTTGAACGCGCCCAGCATGGCCAGGGTGTCGGCCAGGCGTTCGGCCTGCGGGTCCAGGCCCACCTGCGCGGCCACGTGGCACGCGAGCGTGGGCAGATCCAGCGCCAGAAATTCATTGAGGTTGACGGTTTCAAGCCGCCCGCTGTTCAGGGCCTGCAGCACCTCGGGCGGAATCAGCGCGATGCGGGCCGCGCCGGTGCGGCCTTTCAGGGATTCGGGCGACGCGGCGTGCACGGCGCGGGCCCGGCACTATTTGAGCAGCAGCTGGATGTCGGACGCCAGCGCCGCCGGGCCGCTGCCGTAGCGCGTGTACAGGCGCAGCTTGCCCTGCGTGTCGTAGATGTAGCTGCCGGCCGAGTGGTCCATGGAGTAGCTGGTGGGCGTCTTGCCTTCGGCCTTCTTGTAATACACCTTGTAGTCCTTGGCCACGGCGGGTAGCTGGTCGGGCGAGGTATACAGGGCCAGAAAGGTCGGGTCAAAGTTGGCCATGTAGGCCTTGAGCACCTCGGGCGTGTCGCGCTCCGGGTCCACCGTGACGAACAGGCCCTGCAGCTTGTCGCCGTCCTTGCCGAGCAGCTTTTTGACTTCGGCCAGCTCGCTCAGGGTGGTGGGGCAGACATCCGGGCACTGGGTGTAGCCAAAGAAGATCACCACCACCTTGCCGGCAAAGTCCTTGAGCGTGCGGGGCTGGCCGTTGTGGTCGGTGAGCTGGAAATCACGGGCGTAGTCGGCGCCGGTGACGTCGATGGCCTTGAACTGGGGTTTGGCTTCGGAGCACGCAGAGATCAAGCCAAAAAGGCCGATAGCTCCCGTCAAAAGGACATACTTAGCTATTGATTTAAAAGCGTTTATCTTGTGCATGGCAGTCATCTCAGATAGTGGTCGAACAGCAGCGCGGCAAACAGCAGGCTCAGGTGGATCAACGAGAAGCGGAAGGTCTTGCGGGCCAGCGCATCGGAATAGTTGCGCCACAGGGCGAAGGCGTAGCCGGTGAACCCCACGCTGAGCAGCACCGCGGCCACCAGGTACAGCCAGCCGCTCATGCCGTAGACGAAGGGCAGCAGGCAGGCGGCAAACAGGATCAGCGTGTACAGCAGCACCTGCAGGCGCGTGAACTCGCTGCCGTGGGTGACGGGCAGCATGGGCAGGCCGGACTTGCGGTAGTCTTCCACGCGGTACAGCGCCAGCGCCCAGAAGTGCGGCGGTGTCCACAGGAAGATGATCAAAAAGAGGATCAGCGCCTCGGGCCCGACCTCGCCGCGCATCGCCGCCCAGCCCAGCACTGGCGGCATGGCGCCCGAGGCCCCGCCGATCACGATGTTCTGCGGCGTCAGGGGCTTGAGGATCACGGTGTAGATCACGGCATAGCCCACGAAGGTGGCAAAGGTGAGCCACATGGTCAGCGGGTTGACCCAGACGTACAGCACCCACGAACCCGCCGCGCACAGCACGGCCGAGAACAGCAGCGCCTGGCGGTCGCTCAGCTCACCGCGGGCGGTGGGGCGCCAGGCGGTGCGCTTCATCTTGGCGTCGATGCCTTTTTCGACCAGGCAGTTGAACGCAGCAGCGGCAGCGGCCACCAGCCAGATGCCGGCGCAGGCGATGAGCGCGTGGCGCACCGCCAGCCAGCCCGGCGCACCGGGCACGGCCAGCACCATGCCGATCAGGGCGCAGAACACGATCAGCTGCACCACGCGCGGCTTGGTCAGCGCGTAGAACTGCCGCACCACGGCCATGCGCGAAGGCATGGGCAGCGCGCTCACGCGACCACCCTTGGATGGCCGTGGTCCGACGAGGTGGTCACTGCGCCCACGCCGCGTCGGCTGGTGGCCAGCGCCCAGGTCAGCACGGCCACCAGGGCCGCGGCCCCGCCGGTGTGCAGCACGGCGGCCACCAGCGGCCAGCCGAGCACCACGTTGGACAGACCCGTCAGCAGTTGCAGCAGCGCCAGCCCCGCCAGCCATTTCGCCTGCACGGGCAGCGGCTTGCGCACGGCCCAGGCGGCCAGCCCCAGCAGTGCCAGCACCGCGTAGGCCGCAAGCCGGTGCGCGTAATGAATGGCGGTCAGCGCCGCAAAGCCAATGTGCTCGCCCGTGCCCGTCTGGCCCAAAGGGCGCCAGAGCTCAAAGCCCTGCACGAAGTCCATCATCGGCCACCAGCTGCCCTGGCACCTGGGGAATTCGCTGCAGGCCAGCACGGCATAGTTGGTGCTGACCCAACCGCCCAGCGCCACCTGCAGCCACAACGCGGCCAGCGCGACGACCAGCCAGGCCCGCGCGCCGGGTGCCAGCGCCACCGCCGACGTGCCGGCCGCCTGCGCATGGCGGACCGCCTGCGTGCACAACAGCGCCAGCAGCACCAGCCCGCCCAGCAGGTGCAGGGTCACGATGGCCGGAAACAGCTTCATGGTCACCGTGAGCGCGCCAAACGCGCCCTGGACGCAGACCCAGACCAGCGTGAGCAACGGCCACATCAGCGACACGCGGGCACCCCCCTCTGCGGCGCGCCGTCGCGCCTGCCAGCTCAGCGCCAGGCCCGCAAGGATGAGCACGCCCACCCCCGTGGCCAGGTAGCGGTGGACCATCTCGATCCAGGCCTTGCCGTGCGTCACCGGGCCGGTGGGCATGGCCGTTTGGGCGGCCGTGATCTGGGCCTGCGCGCCCAGCGGGCTCGAATGGCCATAGCAGCCGGGCCAGTCGGGGCAACCCAGGCCCGAGTCGGTCAGGCGGGTGAAGGCACCAAACAGGATCAGGTCAAAGGTGAGGAACAGCGTGAGCAAGGTGAGCGCCTGCAGGCGACGCGCCGGCGTGGCGTGGCGGTTGCGCACCCACACCCAGGCCAGCGGCAGCAGCGCAATCAGCAGGCCCTTGAGCATGAGCACGCCCAGCGGCGAGAGGTCATACAGGGGTTGCGCGTCCATCACTTGGCCACCCGTCCGGCTTCGTCCCAGGAGGCGGACGCGCGCAACACGCGTTCGATGTCGCGCTTGATCTTCGCGGCGCTGGCGGTGTCGAGGGTGGCCACCGCATTGCTCACCGGCACGCCCGCAACTTCAAGCGGCTGCGCGGGCGCGGCCGCGCCGTCCACCGGGGTGCGGTTCACGGGTGGAAACCGCATCATCCAGTGCCCCATCGGGTCCACCAGATAGAGTTGATCGGCCAGCGCATGGCCCGCGGCGGGTGCCAGCCATCGCGCCACGGCGTCGGCAGGCACGCGCAGCACGGTGGCGCCCCGGATGGCCGCCTGCAACGGCGCGGCCACGGGCACGTCGTCGGTAACCAGCCAGACCCAGTCGACGCGGTCCTTGTCGCGGCCCAGACCTTCGCGCAGCTGGCGCTGCAGGTACAGATGGCGCTCGCAGGTTGCGTCACAACCACCCCCTCCGACGCTGACCAGCAGCCACTGGCCGCGCAGCGATTGCAGGTTGACCGCGCGACCGTCCAGCGCCCTGGCCGTCTGGTCGGGCAGCGGACGCTGGGGGTTGACCAACTCGCCGAAATTGCGTCGGCCTTCGGGTCGAACCACGTAATAAGTGAAATACGACGCCACCACCGGGGCAGCGCACACCAGCATCACCGCGAGCATCTTCAGGCGTCCGCGCACCGTGCGCTGGGCAGTGCCCCCAGCCATGTCGGTGGGCGTGGGCAGGGTGTGCACGGTCAGGCCCAGCGGCTGATCGTGGGCGCCCGCATCAGCGGGCGGGGTAAAAGCGTCGGACAAGTTGGAACCAGACATAAAGAATTGCCATCAGGCCGGCCAGCCCGAACCATTGGAATGCGTAGCCGTAATGCTTGTCGACCCCTGTCGCCGGCGCCGGCCAGTCGCGCAGCAGGCCGTCGCCCGGGTCGCCCGTCTGCAGGACCGTCACCGGCACCAGCGGCTGCCGGATCTCCGCGGCAAACGCAGCCACGTCGAGATTTTGCCGGATTACGCCCGCATCGGCGCCGGCAAAGTCGTAAAGCTTGGAGGGCGCGGGGGCGATCCAGCCCGACAGCGTGACGGGCTCCGATGGCGTGGGCACGGCGGGCAGTTGCGTGCGGTCCAGGAAATTGCGTTGAATCCAGCCCCGCTGCACCAGCACCGTGGTGTCGGTCGACTCCAGCCGCAGCGGCGTCAGCACAAAAAATCCGGGCTGGCCGCGCATTTGCCGGTTGTCCAGGTACACGGTATGCGTGGGCAGCCAGTGGCCGCGCAGTACCACGCGGCGCTGCAGCAAGGCGGTCGGGTCGGCCACGGTGCGCAAGGACTGCCCGTCCAGTGCGGGCTGGGCCCGGCGCGAGTCAATTTGCGCCTGCAGGGCCAGCTTTTCTGCGGCCCGGCCAAGTTGCCAGCGCCCCAGCGAAGCGGTCAGCAGCACCCCCGCCAGTGCGGCGCAGGTGATCAGCCAGAAGCGCAGGGAACGGACAGGTTGATTCACGGGATAATCGGCGCGATGAAATATCTGGTCGCGCTGGCATTTGTCGGCATCATTGGCAGCCTGGCCGCCGCCCTGTTTTTCATGATGAAGGGCGGCAGCACCGACGGCAGCAAACCCAAGGGCGGCCACATGGCCAGGGCACTGGCCTTTCGTGTGGGATTTTCCATCGTGCTCTTTGTCTGCATCCTGGTGGCGTGGAAGCTGGGCTACATCCAGCCCACGGGCATTCCGGCGGGAAAATAAGCCTCCGGCGCTCCAAAGCCTTTCATGGGCTTATAAAGCCAAAGGCCGCGCGATGCGGCCTTTGGCTCGTGGGCAGCGCCGCAGCGGGTTTACATCCAGTAAACCAGGATGTACAGGCCGAGCCACACCACGTCCACAAAGTGCCAGTACCAGGCCGCGCCTTCAAAACCAAAGTGGCGGTCGGCGGTGAAGTGGCCCTTTTGCAGGCGCAACGTGATGAACAACAGCATCAGCATGCCGACCAGCACGTGAAAGCCGTGAAAACCCGTCAGCATGTAAAAAGTGGAGCCATACACGCCCGACGACAGCTTGAGGTTCAACTCGCTGTAGGCATGGGCGTATTCGTAGCCCTGCACCCCCAGGAAGGTGATGCCCAGCAGCACCGTGAGCCACATGAAGGCCACGGTCTTGCCGCGATGGTTCTCGCGCAGCGCATGGTGGGCGATGGTCAGCGTCACGCCCGAACTCAACAGCAGCGCGGTATTGATCGTGGGCAACCAGAACGGGCCCATGGTCTGGAACGGCTCAACAATGCCTGCGGGCGAGGCGGTCGCACCGGCCGCAACACTGGGCCACACGGCCTTGAAATCGGGCCAGAGCAGCGCGTTCTCCAAACTGCCCAGGGCCGGCACCGAGTGCGTGCGCGCCCACCACAGGGCCGTAAAGAAAGCGCCGAAGAACATGACTTCGGAAAAAATGAACCAGCTCATGCTCCAGCGAAACGAGAGGTCGACCTTGTGGCCGTACTGGCCGCCTTCGCTTTCGCCCACGGCCTCGCGGAACCACTGGAACAGCACCCCCAGCCACCACAGCATGCCAAACAGCAGCGCGTATTTGCCCCAATCGTTGCCGTTGATCCATTGGGACGCGCCCAGGATCACGAAGAAAAGGCCCAGTGCCGCCATCGCCGGATGGCGTGACGGCTGGGGCACGAAGTAGTAGGGCGTGCTGCCATGTGCTGCTGAACTCATTGTTTCTCCTGCTCTCAAATCTCGATAATTTGGGTGGCGCTCAATGCACCACCACATTGACCAGAACCACCAGCCCCACCACCAGCGCCAGGGCGGCGCCGATGCCGACGATGATCACGTGCAACGGGTTGATGCTGCTCAGGTCCTTCTGGTATTCGCTGTTCTTGCGGATGCCCACAAACGACCAGGCCACGGCCTTCAACGTGCGAAAAAAGGAACCGTCGGCTGCCGCCGGGCCGGGCGACTGCACGGGCGGCTTCACAGGCTGGCTCCAGCCGGTGCCGGTGGCGTGCGGCCACCGACTTCAAAAAATGTATAGGACAGCGTGATCGTCGTCACGTCACGGGGCAGCTTGGGGTCCACCAGAAACACCACGGGCCACTGCTTTTTCTCACCCGGCTCCAGCGTGTACTGGTTGAAGCAGAAGCACTCCAACTTGGTGAAATGCGCCGCCGCCTGCGCCGGTGCGTAGCTGGGAATCGCCTGCGCGGCCATGCGCCGGTCCTGCGTGTTCTGGAACTCGTACATCACGGTGGCCAGTTCACCCGGATGCACCTGCAGTGAGCGCACGGCTGGCTTGAAATCCCACAGCCCGCGCGCGTTGGCGTCAAACTCGATGGTGATGCTGCGGCTCATGTCCACCTGGGTGTTGCCAGGGCGTCGTACGTCCCGGCCCGCCTCGCCGTTGCCCGGCACCTGTCGCTCCGACAGGGTGAGGATGTTGATGCCGGTCAGGTCGCAGATGGCCTGGTACAGCGGCACCAGCGCATAGCCGAAGCCGAACATGCCGGCCGCCACGATGGCCAGCTTGCCCACCATTTTGACGTTTGCGTGACGCAGGCTCATGACACCACCGGGTTCAGTGCGACAGCAAGGCGATCTTCGCCATGAACCCGATGAAAAACACGGCCACGATCGACGCCAGGATCAGCCCCATGCGGCGGTTGTTGCGTTTTTGCTCAGGTGTCATGACGTTGGTGCCGAAAGGGTGCCATCAGCCCAGGACCTTGGTGGCCGTGGCGTCCAGCTTGGGTGGGTTCTCGAAGGTGTGGAACGGCGCCGGTGACGGCACTTCCCATTCCAGACCCTCGGCGCCTTTGCCGTCTTCGTCACGCCAGGGGTTTTGGGCTGCTTTCTGGCCCTTGCCCATCATGGTGGGCAGCACGATGAAGAAGAAGAAGTAGACCTGCGCCAGACCGAAGAACAGCGCACCCACCGAGGCCACGGCGTTGAAATCGGCAAACTGCATGGGGTAGTCGGCGTAGCGGCGCGGCATGCCGGCCAGACCCAGGAAGTGCATCGGGAAAAAGGTGATGTTAAACGCGATCAGCGACCACCAGAAGTGGATCTTGCCGCGCGTTTCGTTGTACATCACGCCGGTCCATTTGGGCGACCAGTAGTAATAACCGGCAAACATGGCGTACAGCGAGCCGGCCACCAGGACGTAGTGGAAGTGCGCCACCACGTAATAGGTGTCCTGGAGCTGGATGTCGATGGGGGCCATGGCCAGGATCAGCCCGGTGAAGCCGCCCATGGTGAACACGAAGATGAACCCCACGGCAAACAGCATCGGGGTCTCGAACGTCATGGAACCCTGCCACATGGTGGCGATCCAGTTGAAGATTTTCACGGCGGTAGGCACCGCAATCAGCATGGTGGCGTACATGAAGAACAACTGCCCCGTGACCGGCATGCCCGTGGTGAACATGTGGTGGGCCCACACGATGAACGACAGGATCGCAATCGAGCTGGTGGCGTACACCATGGAGGCATAGCCGAACAGCTTCTTGCGGGCAAACGCCGGCACGATCTGGCTGACGATGCCGAAAGCCGGCAGGATCATGATGTAAACCTCGGGGTGGCCGAAGAACCAGAAGATGTGCTGGTACATCACCGGGTCGCCGCCACCGGCGGGGTTGAAGAAGCTGGTGCCGAAGTGACGGTCGGTCAGCGTCATGGTGATGGCACCGGCCAGCACCGGCATCACGGCGATCAGCAGGTAGGCGGTGATCAGCCAGGTCCAGGCGAACATCGGCATCTTCATGAGCGTCATGCCGGGGGCGCGCATGTTGAGGATGGTGACGATGATGTTGATCGAACCCATGATGGACGAGGCGCCCAGGATGTGCATCGCAAAAATGCCGGCGTCCATCGACGGACCCATCTGCAGGGTGAGCGGCGCATAAAGCGTCCAGCCCGCCGACGGCGCACCGCCGGGCATGAAGAACGACCCCACCAGCATCGCGCCGGCCGGGATCATCAGCCAGAAGCTGAAGTTGTTCATGCGCGCAAAGGCCATGTCGGCCGCGCCGATCTGCAGCGGGATCATCCAGTTGGCGAAGCCCACGAAGCCCGGCATGATGGCGCCGAACACCATGATCAGCCCGTGCATGGTGGTGAGCTGGTTGAACAGCTGGGGGTTGACCAGTTGCAGGCCCGGCTGGAACAGTTCGGCACGGATCAGCAGTGCCAGCACGCCGCCCACCATCAGCATGGTGAACGAGAACAACAGGTACAGCGTGCCGATGTCCTTGTGATTGGTGGCATAGACCCAGCGACGCCAGCCGGTGGGCGCATGGTCGTGGTGGTCGTCGTCGTGTGCGTGACCGTGCGGATCAAGAACTGCACTCATGTTGATTTCCTTGAGAATTCGATTTCGGAGGTCGGGGCGCCAGAATTACTTGCGCGCGGCACGGATGTCGGCCGGTTGCACGATCTGACCCGTCTTGTTCGACCAGTTGTTCTTGGTGTAGGTGATCACGGCGGCGATCTCGGTGTCCGAGAGTTGCTTCCACGCCGGCATGGTCCCGTTGTTCTGGCCATTGAGCAGCACCGCAATCTGCTTGCCCTTGTCGGCGTCCTGCACCACGGCCGCGCCGTCCAGCGGCTTGATCGGGCCGGCGCCCTTGCCGCTGGCCTGATGGCAGGCGGCACAATTGGCGGCATAGACCTTCTCGCCGCGCTTGGCCAGGTCTTCCAGGGTCCAGACCTTGGCCGGATCGTCGGCCTTGGCGGCGATCTTCTTCATCTCGCCCTGGACCCAGCTGGAATATTCCTCTGCTGAAACCACCTTCACGTGGATCGGCATGTAGGCATGCTCCTTGCCGCACAGCTCGACGCACTGGCCATAAAAATCACCGGTTTTCTCGGCCCGGAACCAGGTGTCACGCACAAACCCGGGGATCGCGTCCTGCTTGACGCCAAACGCCGGAACCATCCAGGAGTGGATCACATCGTTGGCCGTTGTGATGATGCGGATCTTTTTGTTGACCGGAACCACCAGCGGGTGGTCCACCTTGAGCAGATAGTCGTCGGGCATCACGCCAGAACTGGGGCCACCCGCGTCGGACATGGCACGGTGCGAACTGTCGATGGTCGAGACGAAGCCGATGCCCTCGCCTTCGCCCCGGATGTAGTCGTAGCCCCATTTCCACTGCATGCCGGTGGTCTTGATGGTGAGGTCGGCGTTGGTGGTGTCTTTCTGGGCCACCAGCACCTTGGTGGCGGGCAGCGCCATCAGGATCACGATGATGAACGGCACAATGGTCCAGACGATTTCCACCGTCACCGATTCGTGGAAATTGGCTGGCTTGTGACCGACCGATTTGCGGTGCTTCCAGATGGAATAGAACATCACCCCGAACACGGCCAGAAAGATCACCGTGCAGATGATGAGCATGAACCAGTGCAGCCAGGCCTGCTCTTCGGCGATGCGCGTGACCGCGGGGTGCAGGTTCATCTGGAACCGGGCCGGCCCGCCGGGCAGGTCATTGATCGCGTGGGCGGCACTGAATGCAGTGGACCCGACCCAAACGCCGGCCGTGGTCAGCGCGGACGCCAATGTGCTGGAAATGCTTTTCATCGTTCTCACTTCTTCAATGCCTCAAATTAACCCACTTTCAGGCCTTGGGCCTGTCCGCTCCATTCCATTGCGCCCCAATGCGGTGACCTGACTCGACACCCTGATCAGGCGCCCCGCAAGGCCATGCGCAGTTCGCGCGCCAGGGCCGGGCGCAACTCCGGGCGCAGATAGCGCCCCACCTGCACCGACCGGCCCTGCCCGAACACCTCGATCAGGGACCAGTCGCCCGCCTTGGGCTCGATCCGGACCGATTCCCGCCGAAATTCGGCGCGCTCCAGGCGCCCCGCGTTTTCCAGCTCGACCACCAACTGCGCGCCTTGCAGCGAAATGCGTTCGCCATCGGTCGCGTGGCGGGCGTACACCACAAATGCAGCGCCCACTGCCGCCAGCTCCAGCCAGGCAAACGGCAGGATCAGCCACGCCCCCTGAAACCAGAAGAACACCCCGATTCCCAGCGACACCACACACAGCGAGGCGTAAAACCAGCCCAGCTGCGACGGCGTCACCGAGCAGTTACGCTTCAGGAACCAATGGATGTTTTGGCCCGAGACGGTCGCAAAACGATAGACAAGGTTCGACACAGGTGCCGCTCACGAAAACCGGCAAGGCTGTTTGCGCCACGTCAATGGCCGCACCCGCGCCTTGCTGTAGGGGAAAATGCCCGAATTCATTCGTCCGGGATTGTAGCGCGGCTTGTCACCCTTTTCGGACCGGCTGGCCCAGCATGGCCCGCATGTCCTGCAGTGACACGGCGCTCTGTTCACTGACCCGCACCCGCGGTTCGGGCTTGAAGGCGTGGCCGTAAATGATCTCGAACGTCAACGGCAGGCGCCCCGCTTCGGCGGGATCGGCCAGTTCGCGGCCCAACGCCTGCTGCAGCGCGGCGTGCCAGCGCCGCCCGCGCAGGCCGGCAAAGCGTTGCGGATGCAGGTTGCGCCCGACGCCACGCAGCTCCTGCAGCAGCCGCGCCGGCGTCTCAAAGGTCAGGGTGATGCGTTCCATGTCCATCACGGGTTCGGCAAAACCGGCCTGCACCAGCATGTCGCCCCAATCGTGCATGTCGGTGAACGCATGGCCCGGCGGCGGCCAACCCAACCGGGCGTACAACGTGTGCAGCTCCTGCGCCGAATCCGGCCCCAGGCATGAAAACATCAGGAACCCGCGGGGTGCCAGCAGCCGGTGCCATCGGGCGATCAGTGCCTGGGGGTCGTCGGCCATGTGCAGGGCCATGTTGGCCCACAGCATTTGCACCACGCCGTCGTCGGGCATGGCGAAACGGGTGGGCGCGCCCGTCCAGCGCCTCAGGTTCCACCACGGCTTTGCTAGCTTTTTAGAAGCAAACTTCGAATGATCGAAGGGGGCTTCAACCACAAAACATTCAGATTTTGGATACCGCCGCTGGATTGCCGAATGCGCGTCCAGCCCGCCGCGCAGGGGTTCCCAGTGCAACCATGGGTCGGGCTGCAGCCGGATCCACTGCAGGCGCTCTTCCATGCGCCGCGCCACCTCCTCGTGCAGCCAGGGGGATGGCGCGGACGGCAGGCGGGCCCAACGGCGGGCGGCAGCGGGATCGATGGTGGGGGGGCGTTCATCCGGCACAGCACGAGTATATTGAGCCGATGTTCCTTCGCCTGCTGCACCGCGTTCGCGCTGCCCCCGCAGCCTGGTCCCGGCGTCTGCCCGCGCAATGCGCGGTGTGCCGCAGCTGGCCCTCGCAGCCACTGTGCGAGGCCTGCATCGCCCGCTTTGCGCAGCCAGTGCCGCGCTGCCGCACCTGTGCGATGGCACTGGCGCCCACGCCATCGGAACCTGCCCATTCCGCCGATACACGGCAATGCGGCCGGTGCCTGCGGGAGCCTCCCCCGCTTCACGCCTGCCGGGCTGCCGTGAGTTACGGCTACCCCTGGACGCAGGTGCTGACGCAGTTCAAGTTCCAGGCCCAGCCGGGATGGGCGCGCAGTCTGGCCACGCTGCTGCACAGCACGCCCTGGGTGGACCCGGCGCTGGAGCAGGCCGATTGGGTCGTTCCCATGCCACTGTCCGGCGAGCGGCTGCGGTCGCGTGGATTCAACCAGTCGCTCCAGCTGGCCCGCGCACTGGCCCCGGCACGCACCCGTGCCGACGTGCTGCTGCGCCTGCGCGACACGCCGGCGCAGCATGCGCTGCCGCGTGCCGAGCGGCTGCGCAATGTGCAAGGCGCCTTCGCCGTCGACCCGCTGGTGGCCGCGCAGGTGCGCGACGCCCGGGTGGTCCTGGTGGACGACATCATGACCACGGGCGCCACACTGTTCGCTGCCGCCCGCGCGCTGCGCGATGCCGGTGCCGCGCAGGTGACCGGGTTGGTGGTGGCGCGCACCGAGGCGTCCGCGCCGCCGGGATGAAACCATGGCGCACCGCCGTTGGCCAATATCGACGGCCGCAGCGCAGCACGCCCCATGCGCGGGGCCCGGCCCGGCACAATCGGCCCCATGTTCCACATTGTCCTGGTCGAACCCGAAATCCCGCCCAACACCGGCAACGTGATCCGGCTGGCCGCCAACACCGGCTGCACCCTGCACCTGATCGAGCCGCTGGGTTTTTCGATGGACGACAAGCACATGAAGCGGGCCGGGCTGGATTACCACGAGTACGCCGAGGTGCGCCGCCACGCCAGTTGGCACGCTTTCATGGCAGCCGAACAGCCCGCGGCCGGGCGCCTGTTTGCACTGACCACCCACGGCACGCGCGCGCCGCATGACACCGCGTTTGCGGCCGGCGACTGGTTGGTGTTCGGCTCCGAGACGCGCGGGCTGGCGCCCGATCTGCGGGCCACTTTTGCACCCGACCGGCAGCTGCGCCTGCCCATGGTGCCGGGGCAGCGCAGCCTCAACCTGTCCAACGCCGTGGCCGTGACGGTGTTCGAGGCGTGGCGCCAGTGTGGGTTTGAACTGGCGTGAAATGCCGCGATGCAGCGACGATTTCGGGGCGATTGCCAGCCCCCACCGTCCAGATGGCCAGCCCTTTTCGTGTGGAAGCGCCGCAACGGCCAACAAGCCCTCACTGGAATCCGCACGCTGATTAGGCTAAGGTAGGGTCAGAATTACATAAGTCTGAAGTGGAGAGTGTGCATGAACATCCGTCGAATTCTCGTGGCAGTCATTGCCCTGCTGACCGCCGGTTTCGGCTCGGCGCAAACCGGCGTGAGCGAACGCGAAGTGCTGATCGGCCAGGTCGCGGCCATGACCGGCCCGGCCGCGCAACTCGGCCAGCGCATGCAGGCCGGCATGCAGGCGTACTTTGCCCAGGTGAACGCCCAGGGCGGGGTCAACGGCCGCACCATCAAGCTGGTGGCCCGGGACGACGGCTACGAACCCGCCAAGACGGTGGAGAGCCTCAAGGCCCTGATCAACGACGACAAGGTGTTTGCGCTGGCCGGCACGGTGGGCACACCCACAGGCCTGGCGGCGCTGCCCATTGTCACGGCCGAAAAGGTGCCGCTGGTGGGCATGTTCACGGGCGCGCAGGCTCTGCGCGAGCCGTTCAACCGGAACATTTTTCACGTTCGGGCCAGTTATTTTGACGAGACCGAACGCATCGTCCAGCATCTGACCACACTGGGCATCAAGAAGATCGCTGTGTTCTACCAGAACGACGCCTACGGCAAGGCCGGGCTGGAGGGCGTGGAGCGGGCCCTGGCCAAGCGCCAGATGAAGCCCGTGGCCACGGGCACGGTGGAGCGCAACAGCGTGGACGTGGCCAAGGCGCTCGACGCCATCCTCAAGACAGAGCCTGAAGCAGTGGTGCAGATCAGCGCCTACAAATCGTGCGCGGCCTTCATCAAGGAAGCGCGCGCCAAAAGCTACGGTGGGCAGTTTTTCAACGTGAGCTTCGTCGGCTCCCAGGCGCTGGCCAATGAACTCGGGCCCGCAGGCCAGGGCGTGGTGATTTCACAGGTGGTGCCGTTCCCGTATGTGGCGTCCAGCCAGATCGTGCGCGACTACCAGCAACACATGACAGCCACCGGCGACAAGAACTTCGACTTTTCCAGCATGGAAGGCTATCTGACGGCGCGGGTGCTGACCGAAGGCCTGCGCCGCGCCGGCCGCGCGCTCACGCGGGACGGCCTGATCGCCGGGCTCGAATCGATGCGCGAGGTCAATCTGGGCGGCTTCATGGTCAATTACTCGGCCAAGAACCACATGGGCTCGGGCTTTACCGACCTCACCCTGATCGGCCGCGACGGCCGCTTTGTGCGCTGACGCCGGGTTGGAGGCCCGACGCCGGCCCGCTCGCTGCCCGGGCGCTCAGGGGTAGCGCAGCGACAGCGATTCGGCCACGCACACGGGTTTGTCCGCGCCCTCGCGCTCCACGGTGACCTCCCAGGTCATCTGCACGCCCTGGTTGTCGATCGGCGTGCAACGCAACAGCTTCATGCGGGCGCGCAAGCGGCTGCCCACGGGCACGGGGGCCGTGAAGCGCACCTTGTTCAGGCCGTAGTTCACGCCCATGCGCGACGCCACCACCTCGAACGACGACTCGAAAAACCGCGGCAGCAACGACAGCGTGAGAAAGCCGTGCGCGATCGGGCCGCCAAACGGGCCGGTCCTGGCTTTTTCGACGTCCACATGAATCCACTGGTGGTCGCCCGTGGCCTGGGCAAACTGGTTGACCTGCTCCTGCGTGATGGTGATCCAGTCGCTGACAGCGACTTCCTGGCCCGTGAACGCCGCGAGCTCCGAAAGGGTTTGAAAGGTTTTCATGGCGCCACTGTACCCAACCCGGCGCCCGCTGCGGTGTCGGGCCTGCGACACGCCGCCACTGCGGGCGCAGCAGGTGCGCGCTACTGGTCCAGCCAGAGGCAGATGTCGCGCCACTGCTCCAGGTCTTTTTCAACCCGGCTGGGCGCCACGTCAAACAGCGTGAGCCCGCGCGCCGCGAGGTGGATGTAGTTTTGCGTGTCGCGCAGGTGGCCCAGTACCGGCAGGCCGAGTGAGCTGACGAATTCGCGCAGCTTGTCGGCGGCAATGGTGCGGCCATCGACCCGCATGCCCACGATGCCAAGCTGGATCTTGCCGGCGTTACGGTGCTCGGCCAGCTGGTCGAGAAAGCGGCGGGTGGCAAAGATGTCGAACACACTGGGTTGCAGCGGCACGACGACTTTGTCGGCCATTTTCATCACGTCGTTGAAGCGCCAGCCGTGCAGCCCGCCGGGCGTGTCCAGCACCACATGGGTGGTGCCTTTGGGTGGTTTGGCGATGAGGTCGGCGTTGAGATCCCAGGTGCTGATCGGGCGGGCCTGCGGCGGGCGCAGGCTCAGCCACAGGCGCGAGGACTGCTGGCGGTCGGCGTCGCCCAGCATCACGGCGTGGCCGCGCGAGGCAAAGTAGCCCGCAATGTTGGTGGCCAGCGTCGACTTGCCGACGCCACCCTTGGGATTGGCTACAACCACGATGGGCATCATTTGCTCCTTTGCGCGGCGCAGGGCGCCCTTGAAGAAACCGCCGGGGACTGATCGGGTATGTTAACGGCTTGCCCGGACCCGCCCCATGGAACACGCCCCCACCTGGTTGACCCACAGCTTCATCTACCTGGCCGCGGCCGTCATCGTGGTGCCGCTGGGCAAGGCGCTGGGGCTGGGCGCGATCATCGGCTACCTGGCCGCCGGCATCGCCATCGGCCCGTGGGGGCTGGGGCTGATCAGCAACGTGGAAGACATCCTGCACTTTGCCGAATTCGGCGTGGTGCTGATGCTGTTTCTGGTGGGCCTGGAGCTGGAGCCACGGCGGTTGTGGAGCCTGCGCCGGCCGATCTTCGGCTGGGGCAGCGCGCAGGTGCTGGTCTGCACGGCCGCGCTGATGGGGCTGGCCCTGGCTTGCGGCGTGGGCTGGCGGGTGGCGCTGGTCGGCGCGCTGGGCCTGGCGCTGTCGTCCACCGCGATCGTGCTGCAGGTGCTGGGAGAGCGCCATTTGCTGCCCACCTCCAGCGGGCAGGCCGGCTTTTCGATCCTGCTGTTCCAGGACGTGGCGGCCATCCCCATCCTGGCCTTGCTGCCCTTGCTGGGCGGCGTGGCCCACCAAGCCGGCGGCGCCACGGCCACCGCGCTGGAAGCCGCCAAGATCGTCGGGGTGATCGGCGCCATCGTGCTGGGCGGGCGGCTGCTGCTGCGCCCGTTGCTGCGCTGGATCGCCCGCAGCCGCACCCCCGAAATTTTCACCGCCGCCTCGCTGCTGCTGGTAGTGGGCATCGCCGCGCTGATGCAGAGCGTGGGCCTGAGCATGGCGCTGGGCGCCTTCCTGGCCGGGGTGCTGCTGGCCGAGAGCGAATACCGGCGCGAACTGGAGACCGACATCGAGCCGTTCAAGGGCCTGCTGCTGGGCCTGTTCTTCATTGCCGTGGGCATGAGCATCGACTTCGGCGTGCTGATGCGCTCGCCGTGGCAGATGGCGGCCATCTTGCTGGGTTTCATGGCGGTCAAGCTGTTGGTGATCGCCCTGTTGTCGCGCGCCATGGGCCTGCCCTACCAGGAGCGCCCGGTGTTCACGCTGCTGCTGGCGCAGGGCGGTGAGTTTGCGTTTGTGGTGTTCCAGGCGGCGTCGGGTGCCCATGTTTTTTCGGGCGAAACGGCCTCGTTGCTGATCGGCGCGGTGGCGCTGTCGATGTTGCTGTCGCCCCTGCTGCTGGTGGCGCTGGACCGCTGGGTGTTGCCCCGTTACCGCCGCGACGGCAGGCCGGTGCTGGCCGAAATCTCGGAGCAGCAGGACGCGCCGGTCGTCCTCGCAGGCTTTGGCCGCTATGGGCAGATCATCGGGCGCCTGCTGCTGGCCGAGGGCGTCACCGCCACCGTGCTCGACCACGACGCCGAGATGGTCGAAGCCGCCCGCAAGTTCGGCTACACCGTGTTTTATGGCGACGCCACGCGGCTTGACCTGCTGCGCATTGCGGGTGCCGCGCAGGCGAAGATTCTGGTGGTGGCGGTGGACGACATCGACCAGTCGCTGGCCATCGTGGACCTGGCGCGCGAGCACTTTTCGCACCTGCAGATCGTGGCCCGCGCGCGCGACGTGACGCACTGGAACGCCCTGCGCGAGCGCGGCGTGATGCGGGTGCAGCGCGAGCTGTTCGAGTCCAGCCTGCTCAGCGCCAGAACCGTGCTGGAACTGCTGGGCCGCCCGGCCGACGCCGCGTTGCACAGCGCCGACCGCTTCCGCCAGCACAACCTGGCGCTGTTCGAGGCCATGTACCCGCACCACCAGGACCGCGCGAAAGTGATCGCCGCCGTCAAACAGGGACGCCAGCAGCTGGAAGCGCAGATGGCCCGCGAACGCGAGGAGGCCCGCGCGGCCCTGGCCGCGCCCACGCCCACGCCCACGCCCACGGACGGTCCGGCGCACAGGATTTGAGGCTTTTTAAGGCCTTAGTCGGCGTCAAATGGTGATAGTTTGCTCTGTTTTTAATAGAGAAGGTGATGAAACCCGTCCCACACCAGCTTGGCGCCGGTGAGCAGCATGCCCAGGTACAGCAGCCGGTAAAACAGCACCGCGTTGATCCGGTGGGCAATGCGCACCCCCACCAGCACGCCAATCGGCGCAAACGGCAGCAGCGCCAGTGAGGTGGTCATGTTGCGCAGGTCCAGCAGGCCCAGCCAGGCGTAAGGCGCCCACTTGCTGAGGTTCACCACAAAGAAGAAGACCGACAGGGTGGCGGTGAACACCAGCGGCGGCAGTCGCATGGGGATCACATAGGCGTTGACCGGCGGGCCGCCCGCGTGCGCCACAAAGCTGGTGAAACCCGCGGTGACGGTCAGGATGGCGCCGAGCCAGCGCGGTGGATGCGGACTGTCGGGGCCCGGCGGGAACAGCAGCCGCTGCGCCAGGAACAGCAACGTGAAAATTCCCACAATGCCGGCCACCAGGCGGGCATCCAGCCACCGGAACATCAGCGTGCCGATGACCGTGCCGACCAGGCCGAACGGCACCAGAAAGCGGATCAGCTTCCAGTCAAAGTGCCGGCGAAAAGCGTGCAGGCCCAGCAGGTCCATCACCAGCAGCACCGGCATCAGCATGGCCGCAGCCTGCGGCACGGTGACCGCCAGCGCCATCAGCGGCACCGCCAGCGAGCCAAAACCCGCGCCAAAGCCGCTCTTGCTGATGCCCAGCAGCAGCACGGCCGGGATGGCCACGAGGTAGAAAAAGGGATCGGTGATCAGGGGCATGGGGCGACGACAATCCGGGCATGCAAAACATTCAAATCTGGGGCGAAACGCTGCGCCTGCTGGTGGAGCTGACGGCCACCGCCGCCTTTGCGCTGTCGGGCATCCTCATGGGCGCGCGCATCCGCCTGGACGCGGTGGGCGTGGCGGTGGTGGGATTCCTGGCTGCCTTTGGCGGCGGCACGCTGCGCGACCTGCTGCTGGACCAACGGCCGTTCTTCTGGGTGCGTCATGTGGAGGTACTTTGGGGCGTGCTGGTGCTGTGCGTGCTGGCCATGCTGTTCCTGCGCGGGCGCCATATCGAGCCGACCGAACGAGCCATCCAGTGGCCCGATGCATTGGGTCTGGGTCTCTTCACCGCCACTGGCGCGCACCAGGCCCTGCTGCTGGACATGCCGGCGCTGGTGGCCGTGCTCATGGGGCTGATCACCGGTGTGTTTGGCGGCGTGCTGCGCGACGTGGTCTGCAACGAAATCCCCACCGCCTTCAAAGACCACCGGCCGTACGCCCTGTGCGCCTTCGCCGGTGGCTGGCTGTACGTCGCCCTGTGGACAGCGCAAGTGCCGGGCTGGCTCGCACTGGCGGCCTGCGTGGTGTTCACCGCCGGACTGCGCGGTCTGGCGCTCTGGCGGAACTGGCAATTGCCGGCCTGGAAGTTGTAGCGTGCCCATGGGTGGGCGCTGCGCGCGCCGCGGTGCCCGCCGGGCGCTAAGGCTGGCCCGGGGCGGAGGGGTGCAGCGCCCGGCATCGTGCCCCCTTCAGCGCAGCGCCAGCGCCATATGGACCTTGGCGTGATCGCGCCCGGCCACCCGGATGGCGCGCGGCAAAACGCCCCACACGGCAAAGCCACAGCGCGCATACAGCCCCTGCGCCTTCGGGCTACCCTCGGTCACGGTCAGGTCCAGCTGCGCCAGGCCCGGCAGCGAGCGCGCCCGCGCCAGCAGCGCCTGCATCAGCGCCCACCCCAGGCCCTGGCCCGCAGCCTCGGGCGCCACGTACAGGCCCACCACCGTGGCGTTGTGGCGCTCCTTGGGGCGATACCGGCCCTGCAGGCCCACCATGCCCACCAGCAGGCCGCCCCGGAAGGCGCCGATAAAAAAGTCATGCGGCCGCGCCGCGTCGGCCCCCAGGCGCTGCACCGACCAGGCCAGCGGCTTTTCGGCCTCGTCCCCGGCGCTGGAGGTGAAGGCTTCGGGGTGTTCGGCCAGCGCTCGCAGGCGCAGCGCGCGGTAGGCCAGTGCGTCATCGGGCGCCAGCAAGCGCAGGGTCACGGTGTCATCCTGCATTTTTTGCATGAAAACAGGCCTTAGCCCCCGTCAAATGGTATTACTTTGCTATTGATTCAATACTCAATCAAACCCGCTCCAGCACCAGTGCAATGCCCTGCCCCACGCCAATGCACATGGTGCACAGCGCGTAACGCCCACCGGTGGCGTGCAGGCGGTTGACGGCCGTGGTGGCCAGCCGTGCGCCGCTGGCGCCCAGCGGGTGGCCCAGCGCGATGGCGCCGCCCCAGGCGTTGACGCGCGGGTCGTCGTCGGGCAGGCCCAGCAGGCGCAGCACCGCCAGGCCCTGTGCGGCGAAGGCTTCGTTGAGTTCAATCACGTCCAGCTGTTCGAGCTTCAGGCCGGTCAGCGCCAGCACTTTCTGCGTGGCCGGTGCCGGGCCGATGCCCATGACGCGCGGCGCCACGCCGGCCGTGGCCATGCCGACGATGCGGGCCTTCGGGGTCAGCCCGTTCTTCGCGGCGGTGGCTTCGTCGGCCAGCAGCAGCGCGCAGGCGCCGTCGTTGACGCCGCTGGCGTTGCCCGCGGTGACGGTGCCGTCGGGGCGCACCACGCCCTTGAGCCGGGCCAGGGCTTCAAGACTGGTCTCGCGCGGATGTTCGTCGGCACTCACCACCACCGCGTCGCCCTTCTTTTGCGGGAGGGTCACGGGCGTGATCTCGCGCGCCAGGTGGCCGGCCTTTTGCGCGGCCACGGCCCGCAACTGGCTGGCCAGGGCCATGCGGTCCTGGGCTTCGCGCCCGATCTTGTAATCGGTGGCCACGTTTTCGGCGGTTTCGGGCATGGAATCAACGCCGTACTTTTCTTTCATGAGCCGGTTGACGAAGCGCCAGCCGATGGTGGTGTCATAGACCGCATTGGCGCGGCTGAAGGCGCTCTCGGCCTTGGGCATGACGAAGGGCGCGCGGCTCATGCTTTCGACGCCGCCCGCGATCATCAGGGTGGCTTCCCCGGCCTTGATGGCGCGCGCGGCGGTGCCCACCGCGTCCAGCCCCGAGCCGCACAGGCGGTTGAGGGTGGCGCCGGGCACTTCGAGCGGCAGCCCGGCAAGCAGGCTGCTCATGTGGGCCACGTTGCGGTTGTCTTCGCCGGCCTGGTTGGCGCAGCCGAAGATCACG
The DNA here is from genome assembly GCA_002842205.1 of Betaproteobacteria bacterium HGW-Betaproteobacteria-3. Lineage (GTDB taxonomy): Bacteria > Pseudomonadota > Gammaproteobacteria > Burkholderiales > Burkholderiaceae_C > PHCI01. Next base: position 75,630 of record PHCI01000004.1, read on the forward strand.
TCGGTCACGGCCTGCCAGTCAACCGAAGCGTTGCGCGCCATCAGCGCACGCAACGGGATGGCGCCGAGATCGTCGGTGCGCACGCCGCTCAGGGCGCCGCCGTAGCGGCCGAAGGGGGTGCGGATCGCGTCGCAGATGAAGGCTTGGGTCATGGGAAAGCTCCGGAAGTTGCCAAGGCACGGGTCGGCCTCATACCGTGGATTTTGCGTCAGGTCGCGCGGGACCGCTGGCCGGCCCCGGTGCCGGGTGCCGCCCGTGGGCGCCGTGATAATCTGCCGCCATGTTCCAACCGAGCCAAGCCGACGTTCGCCGTTTTTTCTGTGCCGTGCTGGCCAAATCACGGGCGGCGCAACCCCTGGAAGCCCTGGAGACCCTGGCCAGCCTGTGGATTGCCGAGCACCCCGAATACCATGCCGACCTGGCCGATGCCGAGCGCGCCGTGCAACACGGCGCCGCCACGGACGACGGCCGTACCAATCCGTTTTTGCACCTGTCCATGCACCTGTCGATCAGCGAGCAGTGCTCGATCGACCAGCCCCGGGGCATCCGTCAGGCGGTGGAACTGCTGGCGTCGCGGCGCGGCTCGCTGCATGACGCGCACCACGACGCCATGGAGTGCCTGGGCCGCATGCTGTGGGAAAGCCAGCGCGCCGGGCGCCCGCCCGATGGCGACGCCTACATCGACTGCGTGCAGCGGCAGGCCACGCGCGACTGATCCGGTGCGTTGATTGCTACTTTTTGAGTAGCAAACAATCGCCATTGGACGGGGGCTAAAGGCAAAAAAGCCGCTCAAAGAGCGGCTTTTTCATGGGTGGCAAAAGACCCGGCTTACTTGAACCGGTTCTGTGGGATGGACTTCAGGTCGCCGTCGAGCGATGCCACGTAACCCGCCAGCGCCTTGAGTTCGGCATTGGTGAACTGCTTGGCCACGCCGCCCATGATCGCGTTGTTGCGACCGACCTGCGGATTGTTGTCGGTCTTGTAGGCCTTGAGCGCCACAAACAGGTAGTCGGCATACTGGCCGGCGATCTTGGGGTAGGTCGGGTCGATGGGCTTGGCGAAGTTGGCGCCGTGGCATGACGCGCAGGCGCCTTTGGTCAGCAGCGCGGCCACGGGTGCGGCAGCTTCGTGGCGCGGTGCGTCGGGCAGCGTGGCACCGTCCGCCTTGCCGCTTTGTTCGTAGTAGGCTGCCAGATCGGCGATGTCCTGCTCGCTCAGGGTGTCGCCAATGCCGCGCATGGTCGGGTGCTTGCGGTCACCCTTCTTGTAGGCGTGCAGCGCCGAAGCCACGTACTTGCCGCCCTGCCCCGAAATCTTGGGCACCTTGTAAATTTCAGGGAAACTGGCCTGGTAGCCCGGAATGCCGTGGCAACCGATGCACATGGCGATTTTCTTTTCGCCGGCCTTGGCGTCCCCTGCAACGTCCTGCGCAAAGGCAACACCGGTCACGGAAGCGACAGTCAGGGCCAACACGGCGGTCAACAGCTTGTTCATTTTGCGCGCACAATCCAATGAAAAATCAGTCTTGAAATCAGCGGCGGATTATATCCGGCGCTTCACCCCACGCCCATTCCAACCCTGTCGCCCCCACCGCCCATGAAATTCGAAGGTACCCCGAATTACGTCGCCACCCAGGACCTGATGCTGGCCGTCAACGCCGCCATCACCCTCCAACGCCCGCTGCTGGTCAAGGGCGAACCCGGCACCGGCAAGACCATGCTGGCCGAGGAAGTGGCCCAGGCCCTGAACATGCCGCTGCTGCAGTGGCACATCAAATCCACCACCAAGGCGCAGCAAGGCCTGTACGAATACGACGCCGTGAGCCGCCTGCGCGACTCGCAACTGGCCGACGTGGACGGCGGCGAACGCGTCAAGAACATCCACAACTACATCGTCAAGGGCGTGCTGTGGCAGGCTTTCACGGCCGACCAGCCGGTGGCGCTGCTGATCGACGAGATCGACAAGGCCGACATCGAATTCCCCAACGACCTGCTGCGTGAAATTGACCGCATGGAGTTCTACTGCTACGAGACGCGCGAACTCATCAAGGCCAAGAACCGGCCGCTGGTGTTCATCACCTCCAACAACGAAAAAGAACTGCCCGACGCCTTTCTGCGCCGCTGCTTCTTTCACTACATCAAGTTTCCCGACGCCGAGACGATGCAGCACATCGTCAACGTGCACTTCCCCAACCTCAAGAAAACGCTGCTCACCGCAGCCATGAAGACCTTCTACGACGTGCGCAACCTGCCGGGGTTGAAGAAAAAGCCGTCCACCAGCGAACTGCTCGACTGGCTCAAGCTGCTGGTGGCCGAAGACATCCCGCTCGAAGCGCTGCAGAGCAAGGACGACAAGGTCGCGCTGCCGCCGCTGCTGGGCGCGCTGCTCAAGAACGAACAGGACGTGACCCTGTTCGAAAAACTGGTGTTCATGCAGCGGCACAACCGCTGAGCAGGGGGCCCCATGGAAGGATTCGTCCAGCCTGTCGAACTGCAGGACCGTGGCGTGCGCCTCGTGCCGCTGGCACTGGCCCATGAAGACGGTCTGCGCACCGCCGCGGCCGACGGTGAACTCTGGAACCTGCGGGTAACCTCGGTGCCCGAACCGCACGAAACGCGCGCCTACATCGAAACCGCCCTGCAGATGCGCGCGATGGGCCAGCGTTTCGCCTTCGCCGTGACCGACGCCGCCAGCGGCACCGTGCTGGGCAGCACGAGTTACCACGACATCCTGCCCGCGGTAAAGCGTGTGGAAATTGGCTACACCTGGTACGCCCGGCGCTGCCAGCGCACCCATGTCAACACCACAGCCAAGCTGCTCATGATGCGTCACGCCTTCGAGACGCTGGGCTGCCACGTGGTCGGCTGGCGCACCGACAACTTCAACTTTGCCTCGCAGCGCGCCATCGAGCGCCTGGGCGCCCGCAAGGACGGCGTGATCCGCGGCCACGCCTTGCGCCGCGACGGCACGATTCGCGATACCGTGATGTACAGCCTGACGCAGGGCGAATGGCCCGAGGTGAAAGCCCAGCTGCTGTACCTGCTGGACAAGCCACGGTAAGGGGCCGCGATGCTGATCGACTTCTTCTACACGCTGCGCGCGGCCAAGCTGCCGGTCTCGGTCAAGGAATACCTGACGCTGCTCGAAGCGCTGCAGCAGGGCGTGGTGGGCCCCCTGTCGGACGACGCGTGCAAGATCGACGACTTTTACTACCTCTCGCGCACCACGCTGGTCAAGGACGAGAAGCACTACGACAAGTTCGACCGCGCCTTTGCCGCCTACTTCAAGGGCGTCGAGTTGATTGCCGACCTCACCAAGGACATTCCGCTCGAATGGCTGCGCAAGAACCTGGAGCTGGAACTCAGCCCCGAGGACAAGGCAAAGATCGAGAAGATGGGCTGGGACGAGCTCATGGAGACTCTCAAGAAGCGCTTTGAAGAACAGAAAGAGCGCCACGAGGGCGGCAGCAAGATGATCGGCACCGGCGGCACCAGCCCGTTCGGCGCCAACGGCTACAACCCGCAGGGCATCCGGATCGGGCAGGAAAAAAGCCGCAACAAGAGCGCCGTCAAGGTGTGGGACCAGCGCGCCTACAAGGATTACGACGACACCCAGGAGCTGGGCACGCGCAACATCAAGGTCGCGCTGCGCCGCCTTCGCAAGTTCGCCCGTGAAGGCCATGAAGACGAACTGGATCTGGACGAAACCATCAGCAAGACCGCGGCCAACGCCGGTTACCTCGACATCAAGATGCGGCCCGAGCGCCACAACAACGTGAAGGTGCTGCTGCTGATGGACGTGGGCGGCACCATGGACGAGCACATCGCGCGGGTGGAAGAACTGTTCAGCGCCACCAAGACCGAACTCAAGCACCTGGAGTTCTATTACTTCCACAACTGCGTGTACGACTTCATGTGGAAGAACAACCGGCGCCGCTTCTCCGAGAAGTTTGCCACCTGGGACATCATCCGCAAGTACAACAAGGATTACAAGCTCATCTTTGTGGGCGACGCCACGATGAGCCCCTACGAAATCCTGCAGCCCGGCGGCAGCGTCGAATACAACAACGAGGAGGCTGGCGCCGAATGGCTGCAACGCCTGACGCACGCTTTCCCCAAGTTCGCCTGGATCAACCCCGAACCCCAGGGCGTGTGGCAATACCGGCAAAGCATCAGCGTGATCCAGCAGCTGGTCAGCCACCGCATGTACCCACTCACGATCAAGGGACTCGAAGACGCCATGCGGCTGCTGTCAAAATAGCCGGATGAAATGCCGTTGGGTGCACAGGCTGGCATGGTTGCCAGCCTTTTTTGTGGCAACCACAGGGTGGCAGGCGGGGTGGGTGGGTCAGGCTCTTGCCCAGGAGCCGCCCGCCAGCGATGCCGTGCCTGCCCCCGCAGCCACGCCCGCCGCCTTTGTGCTGGAAGTGCGCGCCACTGACGACATCCGAGATTACCTGGAGCGCCACCTGGAGCTGCAACGCTACCGCGACCTGGTCGACCTGGACGACAACGAACTGGCCCGCCTGACGGTGGCCGCAGGCCAGAACACCCGGGAACTGCTGGGCACGCTCGGCTATTTTTCGCCGCAGATTGACCTGGCGCTGCAGCCAGCCGCGCCAGGCGCGGCACGCACCGTGGTGATCACGGTGGACCCGGGCGTCACCACCCGGGTGGGCCTGGTGGACATCCAGTTTGCCGGGGCCATTGGCACTGACGAAGCCGCGACCGAACAGCGTCGGCTGATCCGGGCCGGCTGGGCATTGCGCCGCGGCATGCCCTTCACCCAGACCGACTGGGACGCTGCCAAGACCGCCGCACTGCGCGAACTCACACGCCAGCGCTACCCCACCGGCACCATCACCTCGAGCCACGCCGAGATCGACACCGACACGCACAGCGCAAAGCTGAGCCTCACCCTCGATTCCGGCCCGTTGTACCGGGTCGGCACCGTGCAGATCGAAGGCATCGAGCGCTACGAAGACACGTTGGCGCGACGCTTGGCGCGCATCCCGTCCGGCGACGAATACGACCAGTCCCGGTTGCTGGAAGCCCAGCAGCGCTTGATGGACAGCGGCTATTTCGACTCGGCCCTGGTGACCCTGGACACCTCCGGCGATCCGGCCGCCGCCCCGGTGAAAGTGCAGGTGCGCGAGGCGAAGATGCAGAAGATCACCCTCGGCGTGGGCGCCAGCACCGACGCCGGGCCGCGCGTGACGGTCGAGCACCGGCACCACAAGGTGCCTGGCATTGGCTGGAGCGCTCTCACCAAACTGTCGATCGACCGCGAGACCCAGTCGCTGGGCACCGAACTGCTGTCGCGACCTGAAGAGAGCGGCTGGCGCTGGCTCAATTCGGCGCTGTTCCAGAAGCAGACCTCGGGCAGCTTTGACGTCTACAGCCAGCGCTATCGCCTGGGCCGCACCCAGGCCGGCGAGCGCATCGACCGCAATGTTTTCGCCGAATACGACCGGGCGCGCACCGCGGGTGTGGGCGTCAACGACACCGCCGAATCCCTGAGCACCACGTACGCCTGGACCCAGCGCAACTTTGACAGCATCCCCTTCCCATCGAGCGGCTACGGCCTGTCGGTCGAGCTGGGCACCGGCATCACCTTGCGCAGCGGCGGCAACCCCTATGTGCGCAACGTCACCCGCTGGCTGGGCTACTGGTCGCTGGCCGACAGCGAGCGCATCACCCGCTCGGTGCTGCGCTCCGGGCGCATCGCCGTGCGGCTCGAAGGGGGCGCCGTGGTGGCCCGCAGCGAGGCCCGTATCCCCGACACCCAGCTGTTCCTGACCGGCGGCGACAACACCGTGCGCGGCTACTCGCTGCGCAGCATTGGCACCCGGCTGCCCACGGGCCAGACGACGGCCGGGCGCTACCTGGCCGTGGGCAGCGTGGAATGGCAACGCCCGATCACGGTCAACGACCGTCTGACCGAATGGGAGAGCACGCTGTTTGTGGACGCCGGTGCCGTGGCCGACCAGCCCGGCAACCTCAAGCCGCGCGTGGGCGTGGGCACCGGCGTGCGCTGGCGCAGCCCGGTCGGCCCGCTGCAGATGGACGTGGCTTATGGTGTCACCCCCCGGCAACTGCGCCTGCACCTGAGCGTGGGGTTCACTTTCTGATGGATCATTTCGCTGCGCCCCCGCCGGCCGGTGCGCCCCTGCCGCCCGCCCCGCCGACCCCACCCGCAGCACGCCGGGGGCCCTCGCGCGGGCGGCGCACGCTGCGCGGCCTGGTCGTGGGCGTCGTGCTGCTGGCCGCGCTCGTCGCCCTGATCGGCATCGGGGCGTGGCTGTGGAGCGGCAGCGCGCAGTCGCTGGCGCAAACGATGCAACTGGCCGCCCGCCAACTGCCCGCCGGTCAAACCCTGCAGGTTGAAGGCGTGAGCGGCACGTTGCGTGACGGCGGCCGAATCGCCCTGCTGCGCTGGGAGCGCAACGGGCTCAGCGTCGAAGCCCGTGACGTGGTCATCGCCTGGGCCTGGCCGCGCCTGCCCGCGCTGCTGCGCGAGCGTCGGCTCGAACTGCAGACACTGGACATCGGGCAACTGGCGATTGACGACCGCAGCCCCCCGTCCGCGCAAGCCTTCGTGCCCCCCGCCGATCTCACGCTGCCCCTGGCGGTGGACGTGCCGCTCAGGATCGGCACCCTGACCGTCGCCGGGCCCACCGCTCTGCAGGCCAGCGGCATGGCCGCGCACTACCGCTTTGACGGCAGCCACCACACGCTGGACCTGGCCGCGCTGCAGCTCGCCGCAGGCCATTACCGCGGCACCGCACGGCTGCTGGCGCGCGCACCGCTCACGCTGGACGCCCAACTGCAGGGCGAAGTCAGCGCGCCGCTGCCGGGCACCCGACAGCCGTTGCCATTGACCGCCAGCGCCACCGTGCATGGCCCACTGGGTGGCGCCGATGCCCTGCTGGCGGTGCAGGCGCAACTGCAACCGGCGCAGGCGGGCGCTTCAACCCCCATGCAGGCCACGGTATCGGCCAGCGTCGCACCCTGGGCCGCCCAGCCGGTGCATGAGGCCCACGCGGCCTTTGCCCGCCTGAACGTGGCCGCGCTCTGGCCCGGCCAGCCCCAAACCCTGCTGAGCGGCCAGATCGACGTGACACCCGTGAGCGGACCGCCCGCGGCCTGGCGGGTGCGGGGCCAGATCGCCAATGCGCTGCCCGGCCCGCTGGACCGCCAGCGCCTGCCGGTGCAGCGCCTGCAGATCGACGGCGTGCTGGAGGCCAGCCGCCTGAACGTGACCCGGCTGGAGGCCGACGCGGCCGGCGGGCGCGTGGACTTGCAAGGCCAATGGGTGGGGGTCGGCACGGCGGGCACCACCCACCTGCCCACCACGGGTTGGCAAGGCACCGTCACGGCCAGCGGAATCAACCCCGCCGCCGTGCACAGCCAGATCGCGCCGGCCATGCTGGACGGAAAGCTGGTGGCGCGGGCCGAACCGGGCGCCATTGTGTTTGACGCGCAATTGCAGCCCGCGGCGCGACAACCCGCCAACTCCGCGTTGCAGGGCCTGCAACTGACCTCGGCCCACGTGCAGGGCCGCTGGCGCGGTGGCCTGGACGGCACGCTCCAGTTGCAGGCCGTGCAGGCCACCACCCCGGACGCCCGGCTCGACGGCCAGCTCGACATCGAACTGGCCAGCCGGGCCACCCGTGGCACGCTGCGGCTCACCCTGCCCGGCGCGCAGGCCGATGTGGCGGGCCACCTGAGCGCCGCCGACGGCACCGGCGAATGGACCCTGCGCGTCAGCGACGCCGCCCCGGCCCTGCGCTGGCTGGCCAGCCTGCCCGGTGGCGCAGCGGCCGTGGGGCCGCTCACCGCGCGCGGCAACGGCAGCTTCACGGGACGCTGGCGGGGCGGCTGGCAAGGCGGCGGCAGCGCGCTGCAGCTGGACGCGCAATTGCGCGCGCCACTGCTGGACCTGACCCGCGCCGGACAGCCCCCCGAAGCGGCCACCCGCCTGCGCGACCTGCAGGCCGACCTGTCCGGGCGGCTCAGCGCCTTCACGCTGCGCGCGGACGGGCAGATTCAAACCGGCACGCGTCGCAGCCAGATCCAGGCCCAGACGACGGGCGGCCTGGCAACCGGCAACGCCAACCCCGGCAAGGGCCCGCCAGGCACGGCCGGCGCGGCGCACTGGCAGGGCCAGGTGCAAGCCCTGACGCTGGCGTCGCACGACACCGTCCAGCCCGGCACCTGGACCGTGCGATTGAGCGCCCCCGTGACCTGGAGCTGGGTCGGCACCGCGTCCGGCAGCGCCCTGCAGATCGGCGCCGGTGCCGCCGCCCTGAGCGGCCCGGTGGCGGGCGACGCCACCCTGGCGTGGCAGGCCACACGCTACGCCCGCGACGGCGCACGCACCACGCTGCAATCGACCGGCCGACTGCAAGGCGTGCCACTGGGCTGGCTGGAAGTGCTGGGCAACACCCAGCTGGCGCAGCTGGGTCTGCGCGGCAGCCTGGTGTTCGACGGCGATTGGGACATCGCGCTGGCCGAACGCCTGCAGGTGCGCGCCAGCCTGGCGTGGCGCAGCGGCGATCTGAGCCTGCTGGCCGACGACGACCCCGCCGGCACTGCCAGCGCCAATACCGGCGCGGTGGCGGGTGCCGCGACCGGCATCGCCCTGCCAACCGTGCGCGGGGCGCCCGTCGCGCAACCCCGGCTCATCAGCGCCGGGGTGCGCGAGGCGCGCCTGAGCCTCACGGGCGACGGCGAAGCCCTGCACGCCGCGCTGCGCTGGGACAGCGAGCACGCCGGGCAGGCCGAAGCCACGCTGTCCACCCGCCTGCAGCGCGTCGATGGCGGCTGGATCTGGCCAGCCGACGCCCCTCTGAGCGGTACGCTCAAGGCCCGACTGCCGCGCGTGGGGGTGTGGTCGGTGCTGGCGCCGCCGGGCTGGCGCATCCGCGGCACACTCGACGCCAGCGCCACGCTGGCCGGCACGCGCCAGGCGCCGCTGTGGCGTGGCACCCTGCAGGCCGATGACCTGGCGGTGCGCTCGGTGGTCGAGGGCATCGCGTTCTCGGACGGCGTGTTGCGCGCCACGCTCAACGGCCAGCGGCTGGACATCGACACGCTCAGCCTGCACGGTGCGGCGGGCGGCGGCAGTGGTCGCCGGGCCCGCGCCAACAGCGGCGGTGGCGAACTCACGGGCAGTGGCTTTGCCGAATGGCTGCCCGCCCCCGCACCCCGTGGCGCCCCGTCGGGCACCGCAGCACCCGATGGCGCTGCGGCACCGCCGGGCGTGCTGTCACGCATTCACCTGGCGCTGGACGTGCAGGCCAAGGCACTGCGCGTGAGCGCACGGGCCGACCGCCGGATGGTGGTCAGCGGCCAGGTGCGGGCGCGCCTGACCGACGCCCAACTGGAAATCCGCGGCAATCTGCAGGCCGACCAGGCGCTGTTTGTGCTGCCCGACGAAAACGCCCCCAGCCTGGGCAGCGACGTGACCGTGCGCACCGGCGGGCGGGTCGTCTGGCCCACCACCAGCACGCCACCGGCGGGCAGCACGGCCACGGCGGTGCGGGTCATGCCCGACGTGTCGGTCACGCTCGATCTGGGCAGCGACTTCCAGGTGCAGGGCCGCGGCCTCAAGACCCGGCTGGCGGGCCAGCTCCAGCTGCGCAGCAACGCAGCCACCGCTTACCTGCCGCGCCTGCAAGGTGAAGTGCGCACCGTGCGCGGCACCTACAAGGCCTATGGCCAGCAGCTCGACATCGAGGAAGGCGTGCTGCGCTTCAGCGGCCCGTTCGACAACCCGTCGCTGGACATCCTGGCGATCCGGCCCAACCTGAGCCAGCGCGTGGGCGTGCAAATCAACGGCACCGTGCTGTCGCCGCGCGTGCGCCTGTACGCCAGCCCCGAATTGCCCGAAGTCGAAAAACTCGCCTGGCTGGTGCTGGGCCGCAGCGCGGCCAACGGCGGCGCCGAGTCGGCCGTGCTGCAGCAGGCCGCCATGGCGCTGCTGGGTGGCAACAAGGGGGGCTTGTCGGGCGGCCTGGCGTCGGCGCTGGGGCTGGACGAACTGTCGCTGCGCGGCGCGGCCACCACGGGCGACGGCACCACCAGCGCGGCCGCCGTGACCCTGGGCAAACGCATCACGCGCGACTTTTATGTTGCCTACGAGCGCAGCCTGGCCGGCGCCCTGGGCACCTTCTTCGTGTTTTACGACCTGACCAAACGCTTCACACTGCGCGCCCAGAGCGGCCAGCAAAGCGCGGTGGACCTGATTTTCACCATCCCCTACGACTGACGCCGCCGCACGGCCAGCCCTGGCAGCGGGCGGCGCACGCCCTACAATCCACCCCGCCGCCGCCGTAGTTCAATGGACAGAACGAGCGCCTCCTAAGCGCTAGATATGGGTTCGATTCCCGTCGGGGGCGCCACCGCCTATTCGCACCGCCCACCTCCCCTGCTCACCCGCCCGCCGCCTCCAGTGCCAGCACCGCCGTGGCCGTGTTGGAAATGGGGATGTGGTAGTTACCGCTCACGCGCGTGACCTTCGACCCGCCTGCCGCTGCCAGCGCGCCGCGCATGGCCAGCCACATCAGCAGTTCCACGCCCTGCGTGCCGGTTTTTTCCACCAGTTCGTGAATGCTGAACTGCGTGGCCCATTCGGGGTTGCTCGTCAGGCTGTCGATGAACTGCAGGTCGAACGCCTTGTTGATGAAGCCCGCGCGTTCGCCGTCAAGCTGGTGGCTTAAGCCCCCCGACGCGATGACCGCCACCTTCCTGTCGCTGTCCCACGACCGGATGGCCTCGCCCACGGCCTTGCCCAGGGCATAGACGCGGCGGGCCTTGGGCAGCGGAAACTGCACGGTGTTGATGCACACCGGCACCACCGTCACGGGGCAATCGCCCTCGGGCCAGAACAGCTTGAGCGGCAAGGTGCAGGCGTGGTCCACGAGCATTTCCTGGCAGCTCACCACGTCGAACTCCTGCTCGACCAGCGTGTTGATGAGGTGCCACGACAGCCCCACCTCACCCTTGAACGGCGGCAGCGTCGGGATGCCCCAGCCTTCATCGGCGTTGTGGTATTCGGGCGCGGCGCCCACGGCAAAGGTGGGCATCTTGTCGAGGAAGAAGTTCAGGCCGTGGTCGTTGTAGAACAGCACGACGACGTCGGGCTTTTTCTCGGCCAGCCAGGCGTGGATGGGCGGAAAACCGTCAAAAAAAGGCTTCCAGTACGGGTCGTTCTGCAAACCCTTGTGGATCGCGCCGCCGATGGCGGGAATGTGGGAAGTGCCGAGGCCACCGATGAGTTGTGCCATGTACAGGTCTCCTTCATCACTGCCCGGCCGCAACCAGCCTGGCCTTGAACTGCTCTTTGGTCAGGCCGGTCTGCTGCGCGCCGATGTCCTGCATGTCGAGCTTGAAGATGCCGGCAAACTTGGCCAGGTAATAGGCGTTGCCACCGGCCGCAATCAGTTGCAGCACGTTGCGGGCGCGGATGGCCGCCGCCTGCGCCTCGTTCAGCCCGTACTGCCGCATGTAGGCCTCTTCGTCGGCCAGGAATGCCTTGCGGTTGGCCTCACTGTTGAATGAAAAGCACATTTTGTTCAGCGCATAGCCCTTTTGGGCCTGCTCGCCATCGAACGGCGTGGTGCCGGGAATTTTGGGCAACGGTGCGTGCATGCGGTCTCCTTCGGCTGCGGTTGGCGTGAAAAACGCAGTGTTTCACCACCATTGCCAAAGATAAACAGATGAATCATCATCTGATTCATGAGTAAATTCGATTGGTCAGATTTGGACGCCCGGCTGATGCAGCTTCTGGTGGCCGTGGTCGAGGCGGGCAGCGTCACCGGCGCGGCCGCGCGGCTGGGCGTCACGCAGTCGGCCGTGAGCCATTTGCTGGACAAGCTGCGCGGCATCACCGGCGACCCGCTGTTCGTCAAAAGCGGGCGCGGCATTGTGGCCACGGCGCGCGCCGAGGCGCTGGCCGAGCAGGCGCGCGGCCTGCTGCGCCAGTTGCAGCAGTTCGCCGCCAGCGCCCACTTCGACCCTGCCACCTGGCAGACCACGCTGACCATCGCGGCCAACGATTTCCAGCGCGACCTGCTGCTGCCCGCGCTGGCCGCCCGCCTGCGCGAGGCCGCACCCGGCGTGGCATTGCGCGTGATCCATTCGACCATTCCCCGGCTGGAGATGCTGCGCAACGACGAATGCCAGCTCGTCATCAGCCCGCGCCCGCCCGACGGCGCCGACATCGTGCAAAAACGCCTGTTTGAAGACCCCTACCGCGTGTTCTATGACCCGGCCGTGCGCGCCGCCCCCGCCACCCAGGCCGAATACCTGGCCGCCGACCACGCCACCGTGCTCTACGAGCCGCGCCGCAGCCTCGACCTGGACCAGCACCTGGCCGCCCGGGGCCTGGTGCGGCGCTTTGCGGTGATGGTGCCCGCCTTCAGCGCGCTGCCCGCGTTCATCCGCGGCACGCCGCTGCTGGCCACCGTGCCCGGCCTGCTGGCGCATTCCACCTTGCTGGGCCTGGCCAGCGCGCCACCGCCCGTGGCCTGCCCGACCATGCCCATGTACCTGATCTGGCACACCCGCTACCAGCAGGACGCGGCGCACCAGTGGCTGCGTGCGCAACTGCAGGCTGTGGTGGCGCCGGTGATGGCGCGGGTGCGGGCTGTCACTGCGGCGTAACAGCGGTGTTTTGCGTGACTTAATGCCTCAGGTTGTGGCGCGGCGCGGCCGAAAAGCCTTGCACACAGACTTTTTGCAAAGCCCGCCATGGAACACGCCAGCTACAACGACATCCGCGAAAGCGCCCGCTCCTTCATGGCCACGGCCCAACCGGCGCCCGACGGTCATGGCCCCGACGCCACCCTGTGCGAGTGCATCGCCCCCTACGGCTACATCCTGCGCACCGTGCAACGCAAATGGGCCACCAGCGAGCTCGATGAATTCCTGCACAGCGTGATGAAGGAAAGCGCCGAAAGCGCCCACCGCGGCTTCGAGCTGATCGACTTTGTGGCCGCCGAAGCCTTGCTGAGCCTGATGAAAGCCAACGCCCACGCCATCGAACTCAAGGCCAGCCACCGCGCGCCCGCCGCGGCGCGCAATTGGCACGATGGCTATGTGCCGTGAGTGGGATGAGTGGCAGACAGGGCGGCGCCCGGCGGCCCTGAAAAACCTCGCAAGTGCTTGGGCGATCGCGCACGCACGAGGTCCGTCATCGCTTGAAAAAGACGCCGCTTGAATGACCTACGGATGCACTTCGTACGCGATTTTATGAACAAAATTGGCAGTTAGTCCCCGTAAATATTCAATAGTTAGCTATCACCATCATAGCAATTGACGCCTCATTCGGCCCCGCCGCGCCAGCGCGGGGGGCGCTTTTCGAGGAAGGCGCTGACGCCTTCTCGACCGTCGGGGGCGGTGAAGCCGCAGGCCATGCCGGCGCTGGTGGCGGCGTAGGCGGCCGTCACGTCCATGTCGAGCTGCTCGTAAAACAGGCGCTTGCCCTGGGCGATGGCGCTCGCCGATTTGCTGGCGATGAGCGTGGCCCAGCGGGTGGTTTCGGCGACCAGCGCCGCGGGCGGCACGACCTGGTTGACCAGGCCCATCTCGAAGGCGCGCTGCGCGGGGATGAGCTGGCCGGTGAGCAGCATTTCCATGGCGTGCTTGCGCGCCACGGCGCGGCCCAGTGCCACGGCGGGGGTAGAGCAAAACCCGCCGATGTTGACGCCGGGCGTGCCAAAGCGGGCGTCCTCAGAGGCAATGGCCAGGTCGCAGGTGGCCACCAGCTGGCAGCCCGCGGCCGTGGCCACGCCGTGCACCCGTGCGATCACGGGCTGGGCCAGTTGCGTGAGGGTGAGCATGAGGCGGCTGCACTGCTCAAACAGCGCCTGCATGGGCGCGGTGCCGGTCATGGCATTGAACTCTTTCAGGTCGTGACCGGCGCAAAAGCCGCGGCCGTTGGCGGCCAGCACCACGACGCGCACGCTGCGGTCGGCGTGGACCGTATCGAAGGCGCTTTGCAGCGCGGCCAGCATGCCCGCCGACAGCGCGTTGAAGCTGGCCGGGCGGTTGAGCGTGAGGGTGGCCACGCCGTCAGCGTCATGGCGCAGGACAAAGGGTTCGGGGGTGGTCATGCGGGGGCCTCGGTCAAAAAAAGAAATTAGATCATGGCCGGGGCGCCGGTAGCGGGCGCGGCGGCAGCAAGCGGGCCAGCAGGCGCTGCCCTTCTTCGGCCATGGCCTGCATTTTTTCTTCCAGCGCGGTCATTTCGCTGATGAAGTGCGAGAAGCTGCCCAGGCGCTGGTGCAGCTCGGCCACGCCCAGCCCGAATTCGCCCTGCGCGTCCACGCGCTCGCGGGCAGCGCGCCAGGCTTCGCGGGCGGTGTGCAGCCGCGCGCGGGCGTCGGGTGGCAGCCCGCCTTGCGCGGCCAGGGCCTCCAGGCCTTCCAGCACGGCCTGCATGGCGTGGTGGCTGGCGTGGCTGACGCGCCCGGTGGGTTCGGCAAAGGCGGCGCGGGTGAGCCGGTCCATGGGCTCGTGGATGGAATCCACATGCGCCTGCATCTGGTCGCGCACCTGGCACAGGCGCTTGTTGAGCGCGCCCACCTGGCCCAGCACCTTGGCCTCGTCTTCAATGATGTGGCTGATGCGGTCGAGGAACAGGTTGGTGTCGTTGGCCAGCTCGCCAAATTCATCGGACGATTTGACCACCGCGCGGTGGCTCAGGTTGGAGCCGGCCCGGGACAGTCGGGCCATGGTGGCGCGCAGCGTGAGCAGCGGCTCCATGCGCAGGCGCAGCAGCACAAACAGCACGATGGTGTGCAGGATGATGTTGCCCATGCCGAAGACGGCCGACAGGCTCACCTCTTCGAGCCAGTGCGCCAGGTGGGTGGCGCGGTAATTGCGCACGGTCACGGTGCCCAGCACGTCGCCGGGTTTGGAGGCCACGTGGCATTGCACGCAAAACGGCTCGGCCTGCACGGGAACCTGCGCCTCGTGGTGCACGCCCGGGCGCCACTGGGGCGCAATGCCGTGCGGCACAAAGCCGAACACCGATTCGATGGATTTCACGGTGGCGTCAGACGGCGTGATGGCGATGTCGAGCCCGATCTTTTGGTGGCTCTTCTCGAAAATCGGGTACACGGTGCGTGCTGCGACCGGCCCGCCGCGGTTGAGCATGATGGCCTTGACGTCGGTGGCCAGTTGCTCGGCCACCTCTTGCGTGCGCTGCTTTTCTTCGGTGTGGTAGTTGACCAGCACCACCACAAAGCGCACGCCGAGTTCGGCCACGATCACAAAAACCAGCGCCAGAAAGAAGTCGCGCAGCGTGCGCAGGATGAACGATTCGCCAAAGCGGTGTACCGCAGCGTCGGTGTGTGCCGGTGGTTCAGCGGGTGGACTGGCGGACATGGTGGCAGGCGGATGGACCGTTTGAACCGTCGCCGGTCCGGGACAGGCATTCCGCGGGGGCAGGGGCTTGCGGATGGACGGGTGACGAAGGCATGCGCCTGTCCGACCATGCCAGCCGGGCAGAAGTTCGGGCCGGGTCGGTCGCCCTGCAAAATAAATATTCCGGGTGCGTGCCGTGCGCACGGCAGGTTTGCGCCAGGCATGGATCGGGCCTTGGCCTGCGACGGGGCACCGCGGGTCGGCGTTCGGGCGGTTCCTTCAGTGGGGACGCGAGCGCAGGGTGCGGCTCAACAAAATGACCGGGACCAGCCCCACCAGCACCAGCGCCAGCGAGGGCAGCGCGGCTTCGCCCAGCCGTTCGTCGCGCGCCAGCTGGTAGGCCACCACGGCCAGCGTGTCGCTGTTGAAGGGGCGCAGCACCAGGGTGGCGGGCAGCTCTTTCATCACGTCCACAAACACCAGCAGCGCCGCCGCCGCCGTGGAACGCCGCAGCAACGGCCAGTGCACCCGCACCAGCAGCGCCAGCCCGCCCACGCCCAGCATGCGGGCCGAATCGTCAAAGCTGGCGGGGATGCGTGAGTACCCACTCTGCACCGATTGCAGCGCCACCGCGCAAAACCGCACCAGGTACGCCCACACCAGGCCCAGCGCGGTGGCCGTCACCAGGTGGCCGACACCGGTCTGCGGCGCGGCGGCCTGCAGCCAGCCCACAGGCAGCAGGATGCCCACCACAATCACCGCCCCCGGCACGGCATAGCCCAGCGAAGCCAGTTGCACCACGCCACGCGTGATGGCGTCGGGCGTTCGGCGCAGCGCAAACGCCAGCGCCAGCGCCACGGCCAGTGCCAGCACGGCGGTGATGACGCCCAGCCGCACGCTGTGCAGCGACCATTCCACAAAGCGGTCCCACGGCAGCACCGACCAATCGGCCGCCAGCGGCCGCAGCATGAACAACACCGGCAGCACAAAACCCATGAGCACCGGCGCGCCGCACACGCCCCAGGCCAACCAGCGCGCCCGCCCCGTCAGCACCACCGGCTGCGCCTCGGCCGCGCCGCTGCGCCCGCCGCGGCCGCTGGCAAACCGCATGCGCCGCTGCGAACGCTGCTCGAGCCACAGCAGCAGCGCCACCACGGCCAGCAGCATCGTGGCCAGTTGCGCGGCCGCAATGCGGTTGTCCATGGCCAGCCAGGCTTTGTAGATGCCGGCGGTGAAGGTCTGAATGCCAAAGTAGCTGACCACGCCGAAGTCGGCCAGCGTTTCCATCAGCGCCAGCGCCACGCCCGCGGCCACGGCCGGGCGCGCCAGCGGCAGCGCCACCTCACGGATGCGGCGCGACAGCGGCGCACCCAGCAGCCGCGCAGCTTCCATCAGGTGCGTGGCGCGCTCGCCCAGCGCCGTGCGCGCCAGCAAATACACGTACGGGTACAGCGCAAACGTGAACACCCAGGCCGCCCCGCCCAGGCTGCGCACCTCGGGGAACACCCGGCCCTGCAACCCGAAGGCGCTGCGCAGGCCGGTTTGCAGCGGGCCGCTGAACTGCAGAAAATCGGTGTAGGCGTAGGCCACCACATAGGCCGGCATGGCCAGCGGCAACAGCAGCGCCCATTCCAGCGTGCGGCGGCCCGGAAAGTCAAACAGCGTGACGGCCGCGGCCGACGCCGTGCCCACCACCACCACGCCCAGCGCCACCATGAGGCACAGGCGCAACGTGGTCCAGGCGTAGTCGGGCAACACGGTGGCGGCCATCTCGCCCAGGATCTGCTGCGTGGCCGCATTCCACTGCAACCACGAGGCCAGCACCGCCAGCACCGGCAGCACCAGCACGGCGGCCAGCACCAGCAAGACCGGCACGTGCAGGCGCAGCGCCGCCCGGCGCGGGGCCGCTGAGGGGGAAAGCGCCGTGGAAGAGGTGGCCATACCAATGCAAATGCGAATTGTAAGCATCTACAATGGCCGCATGTTCCTTGAAGTCACGCAACTCCGGGTCCAGTACGCGGGGCAACCCCAACCGGCGGTAGACCACGTGTCGCTCGGCCTGCGTGCGGGCGACATCGGCGTGCTGATCGGTCCGTCGGGCTGCGGCAAGACCACGCTGCTGCGGGCCGTGGCCGGGCTGGAACGCGTCAACGGCGGCGAAATCAAGTTGTCAGGCCAGGTGGTCAGCAGTGCGGGCACGCACCTGTCGGCCGAGCAGCGGCGCGTGGGCATGGTGTTTCAGGATTACGCGCTGTTTCCGCACCTGGACGTGGGCCGTAATGTGGGTTTTGGCATCCACGCCCTGCCCCGCGCCGAGCGCGCCGCGCGGGTGGCCGAGGTGCTGGCGCTGGTGGGTCTGGAGGGCAGCGAAAGGCGCTATCCGCATGAACTCTCGGGCGGTCAGCAGCAACGCGTGGCGCTGGCCCGCGCGCTGGCGCCGCGGCCCCAGCTGCTGCTGCTGGACGAGCCGTTTTCCAACCTCGACGTGGACCTGCGCGAACGCCTGGCGCACGAGGTGCGCGGCATCCTCAAGGCCGCGGGCGCCACCGCCCTGTTTGTCACGCACGACCAGCTCGAAGCCTTTGCCATCGGCGACGTGATCGGTGTCATGCACGAAGGCCACCTGCACCAGTGGGACGACGCCTACACGCTCTACCACCGCCCCGCCACGCGGTTTGTGGCCGACTTCATTGGCCACGGCGTGTTCACGCCCGCCACCCTGCACCAGAGCGGAGACCAGGTGGTGGTGCACACTGCCCTGGGCGACCTGACCGACGTGGCCGGTTGCCCGGTGCCGGGCGCGTTTGACGGCGGCCAGTGCGAAGTGCTGCTGCGCGCCGACGACATCGTGCACGACGACGACGCGCCGGTGAAGGCGCAAATCGTCCGCAAGGCGTTTCGCGGCTCGGAGTTTCTCTACACGCTGAAGCTCAAGACCGGTGAGACGGTGCTGGCCCACGTGCCCAGCCACCACGACCACAAGCTCGGCGAATGGATCGGCATCCGCGCCGAAGTGGACCACGTGGTCACCTTTGACCGCGCCTGCCCCCTGCACACCCGCGCGCTGTGCCAGACGCCCTGCATTCACGCGGCCCAGGGCACCTGCCCAGTGCCCACCGCGGCGGCGGTGGTGCCGATCACGCTGGTTTGAGGGTAGCACCATGCTTTTTGAAGGTTTTTTGGCCTATATCCCCCATCAGATATCAATACTTTGCTATTTTTTTTGGAGTCAACGCATCCGGCTGGCAACGGCGTTCGGTCTTGCAAACATCCGTCACGCTGGAGAGTCATCTGGACGCCCCCCCCGTCAGGCCCGGCTGGAATACGATCTCAGATCGTTGGCCATGGGGTGCTTTCAAAGAAATTGACTGACGCGATGATATACGATTATCGTATAATCAAGCAAGCCGATGACTGAATCGGCTCTAGCATGGGCGCATATCTGTTTTGGAGAGGCCCATGAGCAAACGAAAGACACCCGTGATGCAAAGCTTTGGTGAGCGCCTGGCACAGTTGCGCAAAACCGCTGGTTACACCCAGGTGGAGTTTGCTGCCGAGTTGGACATTTCCCAGCGCATGGTGGCGTATTACGAGGCACCCGATGCACAGGCCCCGGCGCATTTGTTGCCGCAAATGGCCACAGCGCTGGGGGTAAGCGTGGATGTACTCTTGGGCTTGAGTGAGAAACGCAACCCCAAGCGCATTGCCACCCACCGGCTGGAGCGGCGTTTGCTGGAGATCGATAAGTTCGACCCCAAGGCCAAGCGTCAGATCACGCAACTGCTCGATTCGTTTATCGAGGCGGAGAAGCTCAAGCAGAAAATGAAGGCGCGCACCACCCCAACCGCAAAGCCACGCGCCCAACGCAATCAACCATCCAACGCACAGGAGGCCTGAACATGACCACGCTTCAAATTGAATTGCCCGATGGCACAGCCCAGGCGGCGCGTGCTGCGGGCCTATTGACGCCGCAGGCTCTGGACCGGCTGCTGACTGAGGCCCTGCGCAAGCGCGAAGCTGCCAATTCGCTGCTGTCGATTGCCGATCGCGTGGCTGCTGCGGGCATTGCGCCCATGACCATGGAAGAGATCAATGCCGAGGTGAAGGCTGCGCGCGCTGAACGCGGGCCGTTGAACTGAACCTGGTGCGGGCAGTTATTGATACCAACGTGCTGCTGTCGGCCTTGCTGTGGGGCGGCACGCCACGTGCGCTTTTGGAACATGTGCGCAATGGCGCGGTGACGCTGATCAGCAGTCCGGCGCTGCTGGCGGAGTTGTCCCGCGTGTTGGAGCGGCCCAAGTTTGATGTGCTTTTGCTGCGCTCCAATACGTCACGGGTGCAGACGCTCGCAGAGGTGCGACAACTGGCCGAGGTAATCGATCCGCCACCGCTGGCGCAGCCGGTGTGCCGCGACCCCGATGATGATGCGGTGTTGGCATTGGCCGTGGCCGCTCAGGCGGACCTGGTGATATCGGGCGATGATGATTTGCTGTGCCTGGTCAGCTTTGAGGGGATTCCGATTTTGATGCCAGCGCAGGCACTGCACAGGGTGCTGGCGGCGTTGTAGCCGACATCGCCACGCCGCCGAGGTGGTGAATTTTCCAAACACGGCACTGACCGCGCCCCTGACGCGAAGTCCAGTTAGCGCGGCACTCATCGTCACCTCACCTCGTGGTGGGCCACGAAGTACACCGCCATCGCACCAATTGCCAGTACAGCCAACAAAAGTCCGATCCAATAGGCGATAACCAACGGCAACAAATGCGCGAACGTTAGCGCGACCACAAGACCACTCAAAAGAATGAAGCCCAACATCCATCGAAATGCCTTGGCCTTGAGACCACTACCTTCATTCCTATGGCCCATTGCTATTTCTCCCCACATCTCGAACGCACATCTGGTAGCCGCGACAACCTGTGATTCCCGCAGCCTTCCCCCAACCCACTTGAGGTCTCAAGGTAAAGGACTTGCCAGCAGAACCTTCTACCTGGTCAAACTTAGTGGCCCACGTTCCTCCAAACCCATCGATGTTTGTCACTGCGAACCCTGTGGAGTTTTGCCAGCCTGAAGTTACCCGTCCAAGCGAGAGTCCTCCCGTAGCTCCTGCTCCAAACGCCAGTCCGGGGCCAACCGCGCTGCAAAAATCATAGTAGACACAAGCGTCAACACGGTCCAGAGGGAAGGTCAGACCCACTTCACCCGACAACCCAAGCGAAGCAATGTGACCGGAGGCATTGAGCCCGACCTGAAGCCCGCCTCCGCCTCCTTCGAATGAGTCACCAGTGGGAGGCCCGCTCTCCTCGGGTGAGGGCCCGCATTGTCCGTGGCGGCAAGCATTAAAGAGGTACCTAACCTGTCATTTACTTTAGCGATATCCAGATGAGCACAAAAAGCAAAAACAAGAAAGACATGGCGACCGCGCAATCAACGAGGAACTTAAAGGATTGGCCATCATGCGGCGAAACCCTAGCGGTCCCAAATTGGGCCGAGCGTCCGTTGATCCGGTTGTACACATAAAAGCCTGTATATATCAGGTACAAGAAATAGCCCAAGTACACCCAGACAGGTGGATTCATATCCGTTTTCCTCAGTTTTTAAATGGTTTGACGAGTTGGTCGTAGACCGAACCAGCTGTGGCTCCCCATCTACCTGCTACAGGCGCTGGTACACCAATTCGCGTCAACCCCTTTTCGACCGCTGCTCCAAAGGCCACTGATCCTGTCGTAAGTCCCGCGTCTTTGTACTTCTCATTGGCCAAATCCACTCCAACGGTTGCGACGTCGTACACGGTTACAGCGACACGCCCGGGCGCGGTCATCTGAACGCCAAGCTTAAGTACATCAACGCCTTGCTCGGGCGAACCACCATTTGTAACGGGCAATCCAGCACATCTACTAGCTGCCTCAGCAACACATCCCGCCCCTTGCATCACTTGTCCATTTCTCAGGGCCGCCCGCCTGTTTGCTTCTTCTGTGGACATCATTTGATTAAACAGATACCCATAAGCCGCAGTCTCCGCCCCGTTGGCGAACTTGCCGCCGACGATGACCGATCCTACACCCCCGGCAACAGACGTCGCAACACCACGGGCAATGACGCCGCCGATGCCGCCACCCCCCACGCCGCTGATGGTGTTCGTGGTGAATTTGCCGAACACGGCACTGACCGCCCCCTGTCCGCATTTGCCCCCACCGGCCACGGCGCTGATGCAGCCCGCACCGGCATGCGCCAAGTAGCGTGCTGGGGAATCCGCCAGGCCGACCTCGCCACTCAGGGCGCCCACCGCGGCGGCGGCGGCGGTGGTGCCGGTCACCCTGGTTTGAGGGTAGCACCATGCTTTTTGAAGGTTTTTTGAGGATTTTTGGCCTCTAGCCCCCGTCGAATATCAATACTTTGCTACTGTTTAAGAAGTAAAGTGTCAGCACACAACGGCACTCACCCCCGTAGCCGGATCACCTCGTCGCGCAAGGCCTCGGCCCATGTCCGCCGGTTGCGACCTTGCGCGTGCTGTGGTTCGCCAAACACCACCACGGCGCCAATGTCCGGTGCGCTCAGCGTGCGCCAGATCGAGCCGAGCAGGGTGTCGTCGCCGATGTAGCACGGCGCCAGCGAGAGGGCGCCGGTGCGGCGGTCGGTGAACTTCAGCGCCACCGGTTGCACGGGCGCCTGCGCCGTGATGGCGGCCTGCAGCAGGTTGGCGTGAAACGGCAGCAGGCTCACGCCGTCGCTGGTCGTGCCTTCGGGGAAGACGGCGAGGATGTCGCCCTCGCGCAGGCGTTCGGCCATGTGGTGCACCACGCGCAGGGCGTCGCGGCGCGATTCGCGTTCGATGTACAGCGTGCCCGCGCCCGTGGCCAGGGTGCCGATCAAGGGCCAGCCTTTCACGTCGGCCTTGGACACAAAGCGGCAGTGCCGCGCCGCGTGCATGACGACGATGTCGAGCCACGAAATGTGGTTGGCCACCAGCAGCACCGGCCCCGCCGCCGGTGGCGAACCCGCGACCGTGAGCTGGACGCCCAGGATGACCAGCATGCGGCTGGCCCAGGCCTGCACATGGGCTTCGCGGTGCAGCGGCGTGAGGCGGGGAAACACCACCACGATCATCCACAGACCGCGGACGACGTGGGCCGTGCCGCGCGTCAGCCGGGCCACGGCGGTCAAGCCGCTCACTGGCGTACCTTCGCCCTGCGGGCTGCCGTGCGAGCTGGCTTGGGAACGGCCCGGCGCGGCGCTCATGCGTTGCGGCGAGCCTCGTGCGGCCGGGTGCCCGATGGCGCTGCCGCCGATTCAAAGGCTACCTGGCCGGCAAAGATGGTGGCACGCACCCGCCCCGGCAGCGCATAGCCCGAAAACGGCGTGTGCTTGCCCTGGCTGCGCAGGGCGTCGGCGGTGACCGTCCACTCCGCCGCCGGATCGAAAATGCAGACGTCGGCCACGCCGCCGTCGGCCAGCCGGCCGATGCTGGCCTGCAGCGTGCCCAGCGCGCTGCCCAGCACCCCGGCCGGCGCGCTGGTGAGCACGGCCAGTGCGCGCGTGAGGCCCGCGCCGCTGTCCTGGCCCCACTTGAGCGCAAGGCTCAGCAGCAGCTCCAGCCCGGTGGCGCCGGCCTCGGCTTCGGCGAACGGCAGGGTCTTGGCGTCTTCGTCGACCGGCGTGTGGTCGGACACCAGCGCGTCCACGGTGCCGTCGGCCAGGCCCGCACGCAGGGCATCGCGGTCGCGCTGCTGGCGCAGCGGCGGGTTCAGGCGGGCGCGGCTGTCAAAGTAGCCGATGTCGTGGTCGGTCAGGTGCAGCGAGTGGATGCTCACGTCGCAGCTGACCTTCAGGCCTTCGTCCTTGGCGCGCCGCACCAGCGCCAGCCCGGCGGCGCTGCTGATGCGGCACAGGTGCACGCGCGCGCCGGTGGTTTTCATGAGTTCGAAAATCGTGTGCAGCGCGATGGTCTCGGCCGCCACGGGCACGCCCGACAGGCCGAGCCGTGTGGCCAGCGCGCCACTGGCGGCCACGCCTTTGCCCAGGTACAGCTCCTGCGGGCGCAGCCACACGGTGTAGCCGAAGGTGCTGGCGTATTGCAGCGCGCGCTGCATCACCAGCGTATTGGCCAGCGGCACTTCGGCCTGGCTGAAGCCCACGCAGCCGGCTTCGGTGAGCTGGACCATTTCGGTCAACACCTCGCCCGCGAGATTGCGTGTGAGCGCCCCCAGCGGGAACACGCGGGACTGGTGCAGGTTCTGGGCGCGGAACTTGAGCATCTGCACCAGGCCGGGTTCGTCGAGCACCGGGTCGGTGTCGGGCGGGCAGACCACGCTGGTCACGCCCCCGGCCGCCGCAGCGGCCATTTCGCTCTCGAGCATGCCTTCGTGTTCGTGGCCGGGCTCGCGCAGGCGCACGCACAAATCGACCAGCCCGGGCGCGACGACGCAGCCGGTGGCGTCGATCACCCGGTTGGGCGCAAAGTCGGGTGCGATTTTCTGGATGCCGATGATGCGGCCCGCGGCAATGGCGACGTCGCAAACGGCGTCGAACTGGGTCGCCGGATCGATGACGCGGCCGTTTTTGATGAGGATTTTCATGCAACTCCCCCCAAGGAGCCTGTTCGCGGCGTCGCAGAACCGGCTTGGCCGGGCTGCTGACGCGCCCCCTGGGGGGAGGCGGCGCCTGGCGCCGCTTCGGGGGGGGCCGTGTTCCCCGCCACGATGCCCATCACGGCCATGCGCACCGCGATGCCGAAGGTCACCTGCGGCAGGATCACGCTTTGCCGGCCGTCGACCACGGCCGAGTCGATCTCGACGCCGCGGTTGATGGGGCCGGGGTGCATGACGATGGCGTCGGGTTGGGCCAGTTGCAGCTTCTCGGGCGTGAGGCCGTAGCTTTTGAAAAACTCCTGGCTGGACGGCAGCAGCGCACCGCTCATGCGTTCGTTTTGCAGGCGCAGCATGATGATCACGTCGCAGCCCCTGATGCCTTCTTCGAGCGTGTGGCACACCCGCACGCCCATGGGCGCCATGTCGGCGGGCACCAGCGTGCGCGGGCCCACCACACGCACTTCGGCACAGCCCAGGGTGGTCAGCGCGTGGATGTCCGACCGCGCCACGCGCGAGTGCAGCACATCGCCCACGATGGCCACGGTGAGGTTGGAAAAATCCTTCTTGTAGTGCCGGATGGTGTACATGTCCAGCAGGCCCTGAGTGGGGTGCGCGTGGCGGCCGTCGCCGGCGTTGATCACGTGCACATGCGGCGCCACATGCTGGGCAATCAGGTAGGGTGCGCCGCTTTCGCTGTGCCGCACCACAAACAGGTCGGCGGCCATGGCCGACAGGTTGGCAATGGTGTCGAGCAGCGATTCACCCTTGCTGGCCGAACTGCGGGCAATGTCGAGGTTGATCACGTCGGCCGACAGGCGCGTGGCCGCGATCTCGAAGGTGGTCCGGGTGCGCGTGCTGTTCTCGAAGAACAGGTTGAACACGCTTTTGCCCCGCAGCAGCGGCACTTTCTTGACCTCGCGGTCGCTCACGCTGACAAAGTTGGCGGCGGTGTCGAGGATGTGCGTCAGGATGCTTTTGGGCAGGCCTTCGATCGACAGCAGATGGATCAGTTCGCCATGCGAGTTGAGTTGGGGGTTGCGCTGTTGGAGCATGGTCAGACGGCTTCGATGCGAAAACTGAAGAGCCCGGCGTCGTCGCGCGCGAGGGCCAGCGCCTGCCCGGCGGGGATGTCGACCCGCGCCGCGGCCAGCTGCGCCTCTACCGGCAGTTCGCGGCCACCACGGTCCACCAGCACCGCCAGTTGCACGCGGGCGGGGCGGCCGTAATCGAACAGCTCGTTGAGCGCGGCGCGGATGGTGCGGCCGGTGTAGAGCACGTCGTCAAGCAGCAGGAGGTCAGCGCCGTTGACGTCGAAGTCCAGCACGGTCTGCGCCGCCGACGCCGCCAGGCCGCGCCGGGAAAAGTCGTCACGGTGCATGGCCGACGAGATGATGCCTGGCGCACCGGCGCGTTGCAGATCGGCCTGCAGCCGCTCGGCCAGCCAGGCGCCGCCGGACGCGATCCCGACGAGGCGGGTCTGCGGCGTGACGAGCGCGCGCACGCCGCGCAGCAGTTCCTGGTACAGGGTTTCGGCGTCGAGCGCGAGCGGCCCGGCTTGGCCTGGCGTGGTCGTCATGGAAGATTCCTCAAAAACTGCTCCAGGATGATGCAGGCCGCGCCGGCGTCGGCGTCACGCGCACCGGCTTCGCGGGCGGCGGTGGTGCTGTAGCGCTCGTCCACCTCAAACACTGGCAGCCTGAAGCGGCCCTGCAGCTGGCGTGCAAACTTGCGCGCGCGCACGGTGTTTTCATGGGCGGCGCCGTCGGGGTGAAAGGGCACACCCACCACCAGCGCGTCGGGCTGCCATTCGCGGATGCGCGCGGCCACGCCTTCAAACCGGGCCTCGCCTTCGGCGCGCAGCGTGTCCTGCGGCTGGGCGCTGCGCAACAGCCGGTTGCCCACCGCCACACCGGTGCGCTTCAGGCCAAAATCGAAAGCAAGAAAGGTCTGGAGATGGGCAGGAACGTCGGGCGCGGCCAGAACGCTCATGCATGCCCCGCTTCACGCGACAGCATCCAGGCCTCCAGGCCCAGCAGCTTGAGGGCGCGGTCGTAGCGTTGTTCGACCGGGGTGTCGAAAATGACGGCCGTGTCGGCATCCACGGTGAGCCAGCTGTTGTCGGCCAACTCGGACTCCAGTTGCCCCTGGCCCCAGGCCGAATAGCCCAGCGTGACCAGCACGCGGCGGGGCCCGGCGCCGGTGGACAAGGCCTCCAGGACGTCTTTGGAGGTGGTCATTTCGAGCCCGCCGGGGATCGTCAGGGTGGCGGCATAGGCCGGTTCTTTTGAATCCTGCCCCTGATCGGTGACGGGCGTCGTGAAGGGCTCGTGCAGCACAAAGCCGCGCTCGGTCTGGACCGGGCCACCGTGAAACACGGGCGCGGCGCAAAGGTCGTCGCGGCGCAGGGGCAGGTCCACCTTGTCAAAAAGGCCTTTGAGGTTGATGTCGGACGGTTTGTTGATGACCAGGCCCAGCGCGCCCCGGGCGTTGTGTTCGCAAAGGTACACCACGCTGCGCGAAAACGTCGCGTCCTCCAGACCCGGCATGGCGATCAGGAAATGATGGGTCAGGTTGATGGGGGCGGTATCCTCGGCCATGGGTCCATTTTAGCGACGATCATGCCGAAACAATTCCCGACCGGTCTGATGTGGTTCCGCCGCGACCTGCGCGCGACCGACAACGCCGCCCTGCACCACGCGCTCAAGCACTGCGCCAAGGTGCATTGCGTGTTCGTGTTCGACCGTGACATTCTGGACGCGCTGCCGCGGGCCGACCGGCGGGTGGAATTCATCCGCGAATCGCTGGTGGCCCTGGACGCGCGGCTGCGGGCCCTGGCGGGCCACGCCGACGCCGGCCTGATCGTGCGCCACGCCCGCGCTGTGGAGGCCATTCCGGCGCTGGCGGCTCAACTCGCGGTGCAGGCGGTGTTTGCCAACCATGACGACGAGCCGCAAGCCGTGGCGCGCGACGCGCAGGTGCTGGGCGCGCTGGCGGCGGCCGGCATTGCCTTTCACACCGCCAAGGACCATGTGATTTTTGAGCGCGACGAGCTGCTGACGCAGGGCGGCACCGTCTATGGCGTGTTCACCCCCTACAAGAACGCGTGGCTGCGCAAGGTGGACGGGTATTTCCTCAAACCTTACCCGGTGGACCAATATGCCGCCGCGTTGGCCCCCCGACCGCCGGTGCTGCGCCAGCAGGTGCCCACGTTGGGCGACATCGGGTTTGAACCCACCAACCTGGCCGCCCTGAAGATCGCCGCCGGCGAAAACGGTGGCGCCGCGCTGCTGGACGATTTTCTGGGCCGCATCGACCATTACCACCAGACGCGCGACTTTCCCGGGGTGAAGGGCCCCAGCTACCTCAGCGTCCACCTGCGCTTTGGCACGGTGTCGGTCCGGCGACTGGCAGGCCTGGCGCATGCGCGGTCGCTTCAGGGGAGCGAGGGTGCCGCGGTCTGGCGCAATGAACTGATCTGGCGCGATTTTTACGCGCAGATCCTGCACCACCACCCCCGCGTCGCCGAAAGAGCGTTCAAGCCCGAGTACGACGCCATTCGCTGGGAGCACGGCAAGCACGCGACGGCGCTGTTCGAAGCCTGGTGCAGCGGCCATACCGGCTACCCGCTGGTGGACGCCGCGATGGCGCAGCTCAACCAGACGGGCTACATGCACAACCGGCTGCGCATGGTGGTGGCGAGCTTCCTGGTGAAAGACTTGGGGCTGGACTGGCGCTGGGGCGAGCACTACTTTGCGCGCAAGCTCAACGACTTTGATCTGGCGTCCAACAACGGCGGCTGGCAGTGGGCCAGCTCCAGTGGCTGTGATGCCCAGCCGTATTTCCGGATCTTCAACCCGGTCAGCCAAAGCCGCAAGTTCGACGCCCAGGGCCGCTTCATCCGCAAATACCTGCCGCAACTGGCCGGCCTGCCCGACGCCGCGATCCATGCGCCGTGGGAAGCCCGCCCGGTGGACCTGGCCGCCGCCAGTGTGCGCCTGGGCACCGACTACCCGCTGCCGCTGGTGGCGCACGACGCGGCGCGCCAGAAGACGCTGGAGCGCTACGCCGTGGTCCGCAAAAATCGGCCCAAAGCTTGAGCCCGGGGGTCAGCACGGGCACCGATCCTGGCACGGCAGCGCGCCGTGGAATGGCATGATTTACTATAATATAAATAGCAAACTATCGCCATTTCACGGGGACTTGAGGCCTAAATATCTTCCAATTCGACGTGGGTGTAGCGACGCACCAGACTCAGCAGTTCGTCTTCCGGATACGGCTTGCCCAGGTAGTGGTTGACGCCCAGTTCCATGGCATGGTCGCGGTGCTTGGTGGCAATGCGCGAGGTGATCATGATGATCGGAAGGTCTTTGAGCTTGGCGTCACCGCGGATGTTGCGGGCCAGGTCAAAACCGTCCATGCGTGGCATTTCGATGTCGGACAACACCACCGAAGGCCGCTCGTCCTGCAAGCGCTCGAGCGCCTGGAGGCCGTCGGCCGCCAGAACCACGCGGTAGCCTTCGCGCTGCAGCAGGCGCTGGGTCACGCGGCGCACGGTGATGGAGTCGTCCACCACCATCACCAGCGGCACCTGCGACGGCGCACCCGCTGCCAGCACGCCGCCATCCACCCCCGAGACCGAGACCTCGCCGAGCATGTGCGGCTGGGCGTGGTCTGCGCTCAGGCTGCGGGCCTGCGCCCCATAGACCGACGCCAGCGCCACAGGGTTGTAGATCAGCACCACCGCACCCGAGGCCAGCACCGTCATGCCCGCCAGACCCGGCAGCCGGGCCAGCTGCGGCCCGAGGTTCTTGACGACCACTTCCTGGTTGCCCAGCACTTCGTCCACATGCAATGCCACGCGTTGGGCCGCACTGCGCAGCACCACCACCGGCAGGGTTTTGCCCTGCAGTTCGGTGCTGCGTTGGGACGCCTGCAACAGCGCCCCAGCCCAGAAGAATGGCACCTGCTCACCGCCGTAATCCAGCGTGCCGTTGTTATAGGCCTGCTCCACTTCCTTGGCAGGTGCGCGCCGCACGATCTCAACCACGTTGGACGGCACGCCAATCGACTGGGTGCCAAAACGCAGCATCACCACTTGCGTGACCGCCGTGGTCAACGGCAGCACCATGCGGAAGGTGGTGCCCTGGCCCGCCTGCGTGGAGGTTTCGATCCGTCCGCCCAGTGCGTTGACTTCGGCCCGGACCACGTCCATGCCGATGCCCCGGCCGGCCAGTTCGGTCACGTCGGTTGCGGTTGAAAAGCCTGGCAGGAAAATCAGGTTGGCGACTTCCGCGTCGCTGAGCGCCTGGCCGGGATCGAGCAGGCCGAGCGCGGCCGCCTTGTCGCGGATCCGGGGCAGATTCAAACCCGCGCCGTCGTCGGTAAATGCAAGCGCAACGTCATTGCCTTCGTGGTGCAAGTCCACGGTGATCGTGCCCGCCGCCTCCTTGCCGGTCGCCAGGCGTTGCGATGGGTCTTCAATGCCGTGGGCCACGCAGTTGCGCAACAGGTGCTCGAACGCCGGCGTCATGCGGTCGAGCACGCCGCGGTCCATTTCAATGGAACCGCCGGTGATGTCGAGCTTGACCTGCTTGCCGGTGTCTTTGGACGCCTGGCGCACCACGCGGTAAAGGCGTTCGGAAATGCCTTCGAACTCGACCATGCGGGTGCGCAGCAGATCGCGCTGCAACTCACGCGTCTGGCGGGCCTGGGCGATGAGGTCGTCCTCGGTGGCTTCCACGGTGCGCTGGATGTTGCGCTGCACGGTGGCCACGTCGTTGACCGACTCGGCCATCATGCGGGTGAGTTCCTGCACGCGGGTAAAGCGGTCAAACTCGAGCGGATCGAAGCCCTGTTGCGAATCCTTGGCCTGGGCCAGCCGGGACTGCATCTGTGTCTCGGCCTGCAGCTCGACGTCGCGCAACTGGCTGCGCAGGCGGTCAAGGTTGCCGGTCAGGTCGCCCAGCGAGCCGCGCAACTGGCCCAGCTCGGCTTCCAGGCGCGACCGCGTGATCATCACCTCACCCGCTTGCGTCACCAGACGGTCCAGCAAATGCGAGCGCACCCGCACGGCTTGCTGGTGGCCCTGGCGCATCGGTGCCAGAACGGTCTGCGCAGGCAAGGCGATTTCGGTCCGCGTGGATGGCGCCACATCCCGGGCCCCCTCGGCAGGCTCTGTATGCGGGCTGGCCTCGGCCATGACGGGCGACTCAGCGGTGGGGACGGCTTGCGGCGCCATGTCAGGCGCCGGGGCGTCGCTGACGACACGCAGTCCGTCAAAGTTGCCCTGCAGAACGTCAAATCGGGTCAGCAGTGGTTCGATCTGCGCGGTGTGCAGGTCGTCGTGTCCGATCTCTTCGATTTCGGACTCCATGCGGTGGGCCAGTTCGCCCAGGCGCAAGGCGCCTGCCAGGCGCGCGCTGCCCTTGAGCGTGTGCAGCGTGCGAAGGGCTTCATTGCGCGCGCCGAGGTTACCGGGGCGGGCCGCCCACTGGCGCAAGGCACCCCCAAGCTGGGGCAACAGTTCGGCCGCTTCTTCCTCAAAGATCGGGAACAGGTCCGGATCGATCGCGTCGATCGCATCAATGTCGTCGTCCACGTCACCGCCAAGCCCCTGGCTGGCCAACGCATCCGTCGCGGTCGGTGTGACCCGCGGCGCCGAGAAGGTGCCGTAGGTCGTCGTCGCCGGGGTCGATGGTTCGTCTGTTGCCGATGGTGAGTACGCCTGGGGCGAAACCGCATCGACTTGTCCCCCGGTGGCGACAACCTGCAAGTGCGGTGTCGTGGGCGGCGGATGGTCGTCGGTCGCAGACTCCATCAGCCCGGCGCTCAATGCCTCGTCAGCCGCCTCGTCTGCCTGGAGGTTTCGCAATGCGTCCAGGATTTCCGGGTCTGGCGCCTTGAGAAAACCTGCCGCAAACTGATGCAGCAGCCGCCGGATATCGTCGGCAACGGCCGAAAATACGCGCGCCTGGCGCGGCGTCCCGTGGGCCTCGACCTGGGCATGTTGCAGGGCGTGCTCCAGCAAGCGCGCCATGTCCGACAAGGCCGTGAACCCGACCGTTGCCGAACTGCCCGCCAGCGAGTGCGCCAGGCCAATGGCACTGTCGGGCATGGTCTGGTCCAGCTCCAGCGCCCATTCGGCAAGCTCGGTGACCAGGCGCCGCGACCATTCGTCCGCTTCGCCCAAATACACGTTGTACAGCGGAAGACTCACACGCAGTGAATCAATCACCTTGATCTGGTCATCGCTGGTGTCGGGCTCCAGGGCAGCCTCGTCGGGCATCAGGGCCGCATCCAGCGCAATGTCTTCGGTCACACTGAGGTCGAAGTGGACGGGCGATTCGGGTGGCGGCGACGTCAAATCAAGATCGACCGCGCCGATCATGTCTGCCGGCAAAGTGAAATCGGTGTCCTGACCCTCGTAGGACAGCGGTGCTGGCGCCGTGTCGGGGGTTTGCACCTGCGGCAACGGCACTTCGGCAGGGGCATCGGTGTGGGCCGACGTTGAAAATTCTGCCAGGCTCGACAAGTCGATGTCCGTGATCTCCAGGGGCTCGGTGGCCGGTGCAGGCCCGCCGGTGTCATCAGGGTTTCCGAAATCCATGTCGACAAATTCGGGGAACGCCACATCGGTGGGCGCCGCCTGCGCGACCGGTTGCACGCCGGTGGTTGCCGCCGTCGGCAACACCAGGGGTTCCACCCGGTTTTCGGTTCGCATGGCGTCGGCGGCACGCCGAAAGGGTTCGGCTTTCCAGGCCTGGTCGGTGTCGGCGGCGATGTCTTCGACCCATGCGCCCAGGCCCGCAAAGGCATCGCTGCACAACCGGTGCAACGCGGCATTGATCGGTTTTTGCTCGGCCAGCCAGCCATTGAGCAATTGCTCCAGTGACCAGGCTGCCTCGCCAAATTCGTTGAGGCCCACCATGCGCGAGCTGCCCTTGAGCGTGTGGAACGCGCGTCGCAGCGTGGTCTGGAACCCGGTGTCTGAAGGGGCTTCGCGCAGACCGTCAAGCGCCTCATGCCCGGTTTGAAACACCTCTCTCGCCTCGTCAAGAAAGATGCCGCGCAGGTCGTCTTCTTCGAGGTCGCTGGGCACCACCAGATCTGGCGTCGGCAGTGTTCCGGTCGCGGCAGCCAGTTGGTCCAGCGCAGCGGCGGCAGCCCGAGCATCCGTACCCGAGACGGCGACCGCAGCCTGACGCGCGGTTTTTGCCAGCTCATGCTGATCGGCCAATGCCGCATGGGACGCAATCTGGTCCAGACGCGCGGTCAGCTGCGCGTCATCGCGCTCCAGCGTGACCTCGCGCACGGACTGCGACAGGTCGTCCGCTGGCACGGTGTCTGTACCCGAATCCGGTCCGTGTGGATCCACGGTGCGGCCCATCAGGGGGCGCAATTCGCCCATCGCCTCGTCAAAGACAAACAGCTTCTTGGCCAGCGCGGGCTGGTAGTTGAGCATGTCGATCAGGAAACCCATCGCCCCGATGTTGTTGCCCAGCTTGTCAAAGGTGCCGGCCGCGCGGGCCTGCTCTTCGTCGACGTCGGTTTCGAGAATCTGCTCGATGCTGTCGCGCATGCGCAGCACCGTCTGGGCGGCCTGGTCCAGCCCCAGCACCGACATGACGCCACGCATCTGGGCCAACTGGCCCGGTACGTCGCGCAGCACGCCTTTTTCGCGCGGATTGCGAAAGAACTGGTCCAGGGATTTTTCAAGCTCCCCCAAGGTGACACGCAGCTCGCCCACCACCGTTCCCATGGTCTGGCGGTCGCTGACACGGCGGTACAGCTCTTCCATCCACGGCTCCAGCGCCTCGGGCGCGGCACCACCGCGCACCCGCTCGAGCCGCTCGGCAAGCCGACGGGTGCGTGCCTCGAGTTGTGGATCGCTGGGGTCCAGATCCTCGAAGGCGGCCTCCAGGAACAGGACGGCTGTGGCCACCTCAATGGCGAGTTCCGTGCCCGGCGCCACGCCGGAACGCTGGACGGCGTCCAGGGTCTGGTTGAGCGCCTGCGCCAGGGGCGCGCTGGGGGGGTGGAGTTTGACCAGCGATTCGCCCACCAGATGAAACTGGTCGTTGGCAATCTTGATCTTGCCGGCATCTCCGCCCGCCAGCGCCGACCAGCTGTCCTTGGCGCTTTCGATGCGTTTGCGTGCCTGTGCCAGAACGGCAGGATCGAAGCGGCCAAAAGGACCGACTTCGTAGTCCACCCGCTGCGCCGCGCCCAACCCGCTCGCCTGCCGAACGGCGCTGAGCACAGGGCCATCACCCGCCAAGGCGCCTGGCTGCCCCGATTGCGCGCAGAAAAACAGCAGGTCCTGCATCAGCCGCTCGGAAACCGCGGAGTCGCCACGGGCCAACGCCGCATATTGCAGCAGGATGCGGGACGTTGCGCGCTTGACGTAAACGTCCGGCGCAATCAGGCGCCGCGCCAGGGCATCAAAAAACGCCGCACTGATCTTCCAGAACACCCGTGCCTGGCGGACCTGCTGCCCCGCAGCCAGCCCGAGACAGATCTCGCCCAGCTGGGCAGCGGCCGATGGATCGCCCGCCTTGATGAAGCCCAACACCGCCCGGTCCAGGCGGTTGCGCACTTCGGGGCCGTAATTCAACGGCGCCGGCAAATCCAGTTCGGGCTCGGCGCCTTTCCAGTCCGCGGACCAAAGGTCGGCCGGATGGATGCGATCGCTCCCGGCGAGTTCCTGAACATCGCGGTATTGCGGAAAGAGCGACACCGCAGAAACCGGCTTGCCACTCAACACACTTTCAAGGTATTCGGACAGCGCGAAGCCACAGCGTTCGACTCGACTGGCCGCTGCCTCGGTGCACAGTTCGGGCTTGTCCAGAAAGCGCTGCGCGGCCGATTCCATGGCTCGCAGCACGTTGGCCGGCGCCACCAGGCCCACCATCTCCAGCGCCCCCACGGACTGGTGAATGTATTGCCGCGCCATGCGCAACGGGTTGGTGTCAATGCCGGCTGCATTGGCCCCCCGGGCCGGATCGGCTTCACGGGCAAACCGCCGAAGTGATTTGGCTGCGTTGTCCAGCGACTTGCGCAATTCTTCGAGCACCCACGCCAGGGGCCCGAGATCGCTCATGGCGAGTGGGTGGTCGATGACGCCGGAAGCTGCGGGACTGGTCTGCATGGAGGTGTTCACTGGAGTGATGATCACAAATACAGCGGGCGCGTCGACGCGTTCGCGTGCTTCAGGCGATCTTGAAACGGGCCACGGACTGACGCAGGTCTTCTGCCATCCGCGAAAGTTCACGCACCTGCTGCGCGGTCGAGCGCGTGCCCTCGCCGGTTTGCTCGGTCACGGCAAAAATGTGCTGCATATTGCCAGCCACCACGTTGGCCGAGAGCGCTTCGCGCGATGCCGAAGCCGCAATCTGCTCGATCAGCTCGGCAAGACGGCGCGACACCTGGTCGATCTCGGAAAGTGCGCCACCGGCGTTGTCCGAGAGTTTGGCCCCCTCGACCACACCCTGGGTCGAGCGCTCCATGGCGGCCACCGCGTCCTGGGTGTCGGTCTGAATGGCTTTCACCAGCGCCGCGATCTGGCGCGTGGCATCGGCAGAACGTTCGGCCAGCCGCTGAACCTCTTCGGCCACCACCGAAAAGCCGCGCCCTGCTTCACCGGCGGATGCCGCCTGGATGGCAGCGTTCAGGGCCAGCACGTTGGTCTGCTCGGTAATGTCAGAAATCAGTTCGGTGATTTCACCAATTTCCTGCGACGACTCGCCCAGCCGCTTGATGCGCTTGGAAGTCTCCTGGATCTGGTCGCGGATGGAGTTCATGCCGCCGATGGCGTTTTGCACAGCCGCCAGGCCGGATTCTGCGGCTTGCAGCGACTGACGGGCCACCGAAGCCGACTCCTTCGCCTGGTTCGACACCTCGTTGATTCGGCCGGCCATGTCGAGCACCGACTGGCCCGTTTCGCGAATTTCCCGCAGCTGTTCGGTCGAGGCCGCCAGCAGCTCGGTCGAGGTGCTTTCAACCTGCGCGGTGGTCTGTGCCACGCGGGTGGCCGTGTTCTGCACGTTGCCCACCAGCGAACGCAATTCTTCCACGGTGTAATTCACCGAGTCAGCGATGGCGCCCGTGATGTCTTCGGTCACGGTGGCTTCCTGTGTCAGATCGCCTTCGGCCACGGTTTGCAGTTCGTTCATCAATCGCAAAATGGCGGCCTGGTTGGCGTCATTGATGCGCTTGGCTTCCTGCTCCAGGCGTTCGGCTTCCAGCCGCTGCTGCTCGGCCACGCCTTGCCGCTGCCGGCTGTCCTTGAGCTGAACGTAAGCCAGACCGCCCGCACAGGCCAGTGCAAAAAATGCCGACAGGACCAGTGCCGCAAACGGGCCGGCCCCCAGGCCCGTCTTGGCCGACAGGCCTTCCTGTACCGCCTGCAGATCGCGCCGCAGGGCCTCGCTGTCCGAAATGATGGCGGCTTGCGCTTCGCGCGCTGCCACCAGGCCTTGGAGGTTGCCCAAAATGGCGCCTGCCTGGCTGCGTGTGTCTTCGTACAACTTGAGCAGGCCGTCGAGCTGCTCGCGGGTCTGCGCATCTTTGGTGCCGTTCAGTCGCAATTCGGGGCTGCCGTCGCGCAGGCCCTGCGCGATTTCCTTGAACGAGTTCAAGTCCTTGCCGAGCAGGAACACGGCTTCGGGGCTCACGCCTTCCATGGTCAGGAATTCGTTGGCCGATTTACCGATCCGCTGCGTCAGCATCACCAGCTGGCCCGCTGCGGAGATTTCGGCAGGCGCCGCGTTCTGCTGGAGTTTCAAGGAGGAGATCGTCTCCGCGATTTCAAGCAGGTCCGATGACTGGCGATTGATCGTGCGCAAAGCGGTGCCCACCTGGGTCAGGATCTTCTGCTGCGCCATGACCGTGCTGGCGCTTTTCTCGGCGCGCTCCATCAATGGCACGGCCTTGTCGAGATCAACCATCACGGCTGGATCCACCGGATTGAGCTGCATGTCACGATCGCCTGATCTCAGACCCCGCACGGCCCGTGCCAGCACGTCGGCACTTTCGCGCACCTCGGGAAATGCCTGAGGGCTGCCCACAAGCGCCTGCGACACCGATTTGGCCAACCGTTGCGACTGCATCAGGGACTGGCCCGTGGCCTCGATCTGCTGCGCCACGCGGTCTGCCTGGCTCAGGGCAAAGAAGGTCACCGCCGCCAGCACCACCAGCGAAAAGCCAAGCAGTGTGGCCAGAACACGCTGGTGCTGAACCGTGGTCCGTTTGCCCAGCAGCGGCAGGCTCATCAATTCGCCGGACTCCTGCGCCGGCAGGATGGACTCTTCCTCGGTCACGAGCTTGCTGTCGGCAAAGTCGCCACGGACGTCATCGTCTGGCAAAAACGCGTCGTCATGTCCCGTGCCGAAATCGGCCGACACCGGCATCATGTCGTCGTCATCCGATCGGTTGCGTTCGGGTGTCTTCTTTTTGAACAGGTTTTTGAGTTGGTCTGCAACGGACATGGTGAGGGGGCCTTCCAGGGAAACTTATGCGCTAATGCTCAAGAATTCAGGGGTTTGCGAAAGCAACTGGAGATTGATTTCCTGCCAGTAAGCGCCTTCCGCATCGATATACCCGCTGCCAAAAAATGCCGGGGTGTCCGGCGCACGCGGCACCGAAGACCGGAACGCGTCTGCGGTTCGCAATCCCGCCAGACGGTCGATCAACAGTGCGCAATTGATTTCAAGCGCCCCGTTGAGCGCCACCAGCCGGGCGTTGTCACGCAGGGTGTTGTTTCTTTCGGTTCCCGTCACGAACCCGCCAAGATCCACAACGCCGAACAGGCCGCCGCGCAAGTTGGCTACGCCGAGAAACCAGTGGTTTGTGTAAGGGACGGGCCGCGCAGAAGTCCACGGGAAAATCTCGCCCGCCTGCGTCAGCGGGAACAGGTATTTCCCATTGGCGGCCTCCACCGCGAGCCATGACGCGGTCACACCCGAAGTGCGCGCCTCCTGCAGGCGGTTGGCAAGATGGGTCTGAAATTGTCTGAGGGCGTCGCGGTTTGCCATGCGGTTTAGCGGTGAATCAACCCAGTGCCTTGATCTTGGCCATCAGTTCGCTCACGTCGACCGGTTTGGTGATGTAGTCGCGGGCACCCTGGCGCATGCCCCAGACCCGGTCCGTCTCCTGATTCTTGCTGGTGCACATGATGATCGGCACGTCGGAGTAAAGCGGGTCGCGGGCGATGGCCCGGGTCAGCTGAAAACCATTCTGCCCGGGCATCACCACGTCCATGAGGATCAGGTCGGGCTTTTCTTCGGCCAGACGCTTGAACGCGTCTTCCGCGTTCTCGGCGGTTTTCACCGACATGCCATTTTTTTGCAGCAGGTCGGTCAGGAACATCAATTCGGTCTTGGAATCATCCACGACCAGCACCTTCTTGATAGACATCACGTCGCTCCGATTGAAACAGTACCGAATCGCTGCACGGCTTGCAGCAACTGGTCTTTGGTAAAGGGTTTGGTCAGGTAGTCCTGCGACCCGACCATGCGGCCCCGCGCCTTGTCAAACACGCCGTCCTTGGACGACAGCATGACCACAGGCGTCTGTGCAAACCGCTGGTTGCGCTTGATGATGGCGCAAGTCTGATAGCCATCCAGGCGTGGCATGAGAATGTCGCAAAAAATCAGGTGGGGCGCGTAGTCATTGACTTTGGCCAGCGCGTCGAATCCGTCTTCGGCCAGAACGACCTCGTGACCGCCTTGTTTGAGGAAAATTTCGGCGCTGCGCCGGATGGTGTTGCTGTCATCGATGACAAGCACCTTGAAACCCGAACCCGTTGTGCTCACTGGCCGTTACTCCTGATTTTTCTGCCCCATTCGACGCGCCAACGCGGTCGGGCGTTGCAGGCCGTCCGGCCGGTCAGATTTGTACCATCTCAAAGTCTTCCTTGCGGGCCCCGCATTCGGGGCACGTCCAGTTCATTGGCACATCGGCCCAAGCGGTCCCCGGCGCGATACCGTGCTCCGGCGCGCCGACAGATTCGTCGTACAACCACCCGCAAATCAGACACATCCAAGTTTTAGATTCGTTCACAGCTTAAAGGGCCTTCGAATAGAATGCAACGATTGTATCGGGGCTTTGTCGGCAGCCGGATACGCCAGTGCCGCACTCACCGATCTCTCGCCGATGACCCCATCCTCTCCTTCCGAAACCGCCGCCGCGCCCGACGCCGACCTCATTGAAGACGACGACGACGGCAGCCCCGCATGCGTCATGGTGTTCAATGCCAGTGACCCCAGCGGGGCCAGCGGCATTGCCAGTGATGTCACGGCGGTGGCCTCGGTAGGCGCCCATGCCCTGCCTGTGGTCACCGGCGCCTACGCCCGGGACACCGCGGAAATATTCGATCATTTCGCGTTCGAAAGCGAGGCCGTCAGCGAGCAGGCACGCGTCATTCTGGAAGACGTTCCGGTGCAGGTTTTCAAGGTCGGATTTGTCGGGACACCCGAGAACCTGAGCGCGATTGCAGAGATCGCCACCGACTACGCCGATGTACCACTCATTGCCTACATGCCCAATTTGTCGTGGTGGCAGGAAGGGCAGATTGATCTCTATCTGGACGCGTTTCGCGAGCTCATGTTGCCGCAGACCACAGTGTTGGTTGGAAACCACAGCACGCTGTGGCGATGGCTGTTACCCGACTGGAGCAGCGAGCGCAGTCCCGGCCCGCGCGACATCGCCAAGGCTGCGGGCGAGCTCGGCGTGCCCTACACGCTGGTGACAGGCATCCCCTTGCCGGACCAGTTCATCGACAACGTGCTGGCCTCGCCACAATCGGTGCTGGCCAGCGAGAAATTCGAACGCTTTGAAGCTGTCTTTTCGGGAGCTGGCGACACGTTGTCGGCGGCTCTGGCGGCCTTGGTGGCGGGTGGCAGCACCCTGCCCGACGCAGTGACCGAAGCCCTGAGCTACCTCGACCGCTGCCTTGACAGTGGCTTTCGCCCCGGCATGGGCAACGTCTTGCCCGACCGCCTGTTCTGGGCCCAGTCGGACGACACCCCCGACGCTGCGACCGACACTTCCCCCGATTTCTCTGATTTCGAAATACCACCCCATGAAACCAAACACTGACCGCAACGCCGAACTGTTCGAGCGCGCCAAACGCCTCATTCCCGGCGGGGTGAACTCGCCGGTGCGGGCCTTCAAGGCCGTGGGCGGCACGCCGCGTTTTGTACAGCGCGCCCAGGGCGCCTACTTCTGGGACGCCAACGGTCAGCGCTACATCGACTACATCGGCTCGTGGGGGCCGATGATCCTGGGCCACGGCCACCCGGCGGTGCTGGAAGCGGTGCAAAAGGCGGCACTCGACGGCTTTTCGTTCGGCGCGCCGACCGAGCGCGAAGTCGAACTGGCCGAAGCCATCATCCGCCTGGTGCCCTCCGTCGAGATGCTGCGCCTGGTCAGCTCGGGCACCGAGGCCGCCATGAGCGCGATCCGCCTGGCGCGCGGCGCCACCGGCCGCACCAAGTTCATCAAGTTTGAAGGCTGCTACCACGGCCACGCCGACGCGCTGCTGGTCAAGGCCGGCTCGGGCCTGGCGACCTTTGGCAACCCCACCAGTGCGGGCGTCCCGGCCGAGGTGGTCAAGGACACGCTGGTGCTCGAATACAACCACCTGGCCCAGCTTGAAGAAGCCTTTGCGCTGCATGGCAAGGAACTGGCCTGCCTGATGATCGAACCCATCGCCGGCAACATGAACTTTGTGCGTGCCAGCGTGCCCTTCATGAAGCGTTGCCGCGAGCTGTGCACGCAGTACGGCGCCCTGTTGGTGTTCGACGAGGTCATGACGGGTTTTCGCGTGGCCCTGGGCAGCGCGCAAAGTGTCTACGCCAAAGCCATCCCCGGGTTCGAGCCCGACATGACGGTCATGGGCAAGGTGATCGGCGGCGGCATGCCGCTGGCCGCGTTCGGCGGCAAGCGCGCCGTGATGGAACAACTGGCGCCGCTCGGCGCGGTGTACCAGGCCGGCACGCTGTCGGGCAACCCCGTGGCCACGGCCTGCGGTCTGGCCACGTTGCGCGAGATTTCAAAGCCCGGCTTTTTCGACGCACTGTCGGGCAAGACGCGGTCGCTAGTGACCGGGCTGCAGCAGGCGGCCAATGCAGCGGGCGTCGCCTTCAGCGGTGACAGCGAAGGCGGCATGTTCGGCTTCTTTTTGCTGCCCGCCTTGCCGCAAAACTACGGCGCCGTCATGAAGACCGACGGCGCCCGCTTCAACACCCTGTTTCACGGCCTGCTGGAGCGCGGTGTCTACATCGCGCCGGCGTTGTACGAGGCCGGCTTCGTGAGCAGTGCGCACAGCGACGACGACATCGCGCACACCGTCGAGGCAGCGGCAAGCCTGTTCAAGATACTTCAAAATAAATAGCTAACTATCGCCATTTGGCGGGGGATGAGGCCCGAAATCTTATAAATTTCAGGGCCGGGCGCCCGCTGCGGTTGACACGGGCACGGCGGCGGCCCGGCTTGTCTCACGCGGTTTTGCATTCAAGCGTAGAACAAGGCGAAACCGTTTCAATGCCTGAAATGCCGCACGCCCGAGAACACCATGGCCACGCCGCGCTCGTCGGCGGCGGCGATCACTTCGGCGTCACGCATCGAGCCGCCGGGCTGGATCACACAGCTTGCGCCCGCGTCCACCACCACGTCCAGCCCGTCCCGGAACGGGAAGAACGCGTCGCTGGCCACGGCGGTGCCTTGCAGCGACAGGCCCGCGTGCTGCGCCTTGATGCTGGCAATGCGGGCCGAATCGAGGCGGCTCATCTGGCCGGCGCCCACGCCCAGGGTCATGCCGTCCTTGCAGAAGACGATGGCGTTGGACTTGACGTACTTGGCAACCTTCCAGGCAAACAGCAGGTCTTCAAGCTGCTGCGGCGTGGGTTGCAGCCGGGTCACGACCTTCAGGTCGGACAGCGCCAGTTCGTGGTTGTCGGCGCTCTGGATCAGCAGGCCTGACCCGATGCGCTTGATGTCCTGCGCGTTGCGGCCCTGCGCCCACGCGCTGTCGCCACGGGCGTGCGGCGACCCTTGCAGGTCGTGGGGCAGCGCAATCTGCAGCACCCGAACATTGGCCTTGGCCTTGAACAGGTCCAGCGCCTCGGGTGTGTAGGCCGGCGCCATCAGCACCTCGACAAACTGTTTGCTCACGGCCTGCGCCGCGGCCAGGTCCACCGGCCGGTTGAAGGCGATGATGCCGCCGAAGGCCGAGGTCGGGTCGGTCTTGAAGGCCTTGCTGTAGGCCTCCAGCGCATCGTTGCCCAACGCCACGCCGCACGGGTTGGCGTGTTTGACGATGACGCACGCCGGTGTGGTGAAGCTCTTCACGCATTCCCACGCCGCGTCGGCGTCGGCGATGTTGTTGTAGCTCAGCTCCTTGCCCTGCAGTTGCACCGCCGTGACCAGCGAGCCCGGGGCCGGATGAAGGTCGCGGTAGAACGCAGCGCTCTGGTGCGGGTTCTCGCCGTAGCGCAAGTCCTGCAGCTTCACAAAGCGGCCATTGGCCTGGGCCGGAAACTCGCTGCGCGTGCCGTCTTCCCGGAGCGACGACAGGTAGTCGCTGATGGCCGCGTCGTAGTTGCTGATGCGGTTGAACGCCGCCACCGACAGCGCAAATTTCGTCCGGTCGGTCAACCGGCCAGCCGCCTTCAGCTCGGCCAGCACCGGCGCGTACTGTGACGCGTCGGTCAGCACGCCCACGTCCTTCCAGTTCTTGGCGGCGCTGCGCACCATGGCGGGGCCGCCGATGTCGATGTTCTCGATCGCGTCTTCCAGCGTGCAACCCGCTTTGGCCACAGTGGCCTCGAACGGGTAGAGGTTGACGACCAGCAGGTCGATGGTGCCAATGCCGTGTTCTTTCAGGGCCGCCATGTGCGCGGGCACGTCGCGCCGCGCCAGCAGGCCGCCATGCACGCGCGGGTGCAGCGTCTTGACGCGGCCGTCCAGCATCTCGGGAAAACCGGTGAGTTCGGCCACCTCGGTCACGGGCAGACCCTGTTCGGACAGCAGTCTGGCGGTGCCCCCGGTGGACAGCAGCTGCACGCCCAGCGCGTGCAGCGCCTGCGCGAATTCAACAACGCCGGTCTTGTCGGAGACGGAAATCAGTGCGGTCAGGACGGTCATGGGGTTCCCTGGGAAAGCCGGCAATGGCGAAGGTGGCAAAGGACGACGGCGCGGCCGACGCCCGCCATCACTTGAGCAACTTGTGTTCGATGAGCTTCTTGCGCAGCGTGTTGCGGTTGAGCCCCAGCCATTCAGCGGCGCGGGACTGGTTCTGGTCAGCCTGTTTCATGACGATTTCGAGCAGGGGCTTTTCCACCACCTTGACCAGCATGTCGTACATGCGGTCGGGCTCGGTGCCGCGCAAGTCCCTGAAGTACGCCTCCAGGCTGGCGCGCACACAGTCTTCGATTTGTTTCTTGCTCATGCCACGGGCACCTCCACCGATTGTTCTTGGTTTTCATTCATCACGGCATCCACCACGGCGGGGATGCGGTCCATCCGCCCGGCCAGCGCGTCAAAGTAGTCTGACACCGCCCGCAGCTGCGCTGCGCTGTCGTCCAGTGCATTCATGCGGGCGCGGAAATCCTCGCCCCCCGGCAGTGCGCGCACATACCAGCCGATGTGCTTGCGGGCCGAACGCACACCGGTGAATTCACCGTACAGCGCGTAGTGGTCGAGCAGGTGGTCGAGCAGCAGGCGGCGCACCTCGGCCACCAGGGGCGGCGCCAGGTGGGTGCCGGTGGCCAGAAAGTGGCCGATCTCGCGAAAGATCCAGGGGCGGCCCTGGGCTGCGCGGCCGATCATCACGGCGTCGGCGCCGGTGGCCGCCAGCACATCACGGGCGCGTTCGGGCGTGGCGATGTCGCCATTGGCCACCACGGGCACCCGCACAGCGGCCTTGACGGCGCGCACGGTGTCGTATTCGGCCGCACCGCGGTAGCCCTGCTCTCGCGTGCGGCCATGCACCGTGATCATCTGCACGCCCGCACCCTCGGCGGCGCGCGCCAGGCGTTCGGCATTTTTATGCGCCGCGGCCCAGCCGGTGCGCATCTTCAGGGTGACGGGCACGCCGTGCGGCGCGCACGCGGCCACCACCGCCTCAATAATGGCCAGCGCCAGGGGTTCGTCCTGCATCAGCGCCGAACCGGCCCATTTGTTACAGACTTTCTTGGCCGGGCAACCCATGTTGATGTCGATGATTTGCGCGCCGCGGTCAATGTTGTAGCGCGCGGCGTCGGCCATCATGGGCGCGTCGGTGCCGGCAATCTGCACGGCGATCGGGCCGGGTTCGCCGTCGTGGTTGGCGCGGCGCGAGGTCTTGAGCGTGTTCCACAGATCGCGCCGCGACGTCACCATCTCGCTGACCGCGTAGCCCGCCCCCAGCGCCTTGCACAGCTGGCGGAACGGCCGGTCGGTGACGCCCGCCATCGGGGCCACGAACAGGTTGTTCGCCAGGGTATAGGGGCCGATGTTCATGGCGGGCAATGGGGAGGCGAAAGCGGGGGCGGGAGATGCTGAAAAATGAGGCACGATTGTAGCCCCACTCCACTCCGGCCCATTGCCCATGGCGCCCCGGCGGCGGTGTTGCCAACAGATACACTGCGTCGCACATGGAAGTCTGGATTGAACACCTGCTCACGCTGCTGGCGCTGCCCAAATTCGGCCTGTGGACAGTGTTCGTGGTGTCGTTCATTTCGGCGACGCTGCTGCCGCTGGGCTCCGAGCCCGTGGTGTTCGGCCTGGTCAAACTCAACCCCGAACTGTTCTGGCCCGCGGTGCTGGTGGCCACGGTCGGCAACACCCTGGGCGGCGCGGTGGACTGGTGGATGGGCTACGGCACCCATCGGGTGGTGGACAAGGTCCGGCATTCCAGCACCCACGTCAAGGCCCTCGCGTGGCTGGAACGCCTGGGGCCCAAAGCCTGCCTGCTGGCCTGGCTGCCCGCCGTGGGCGACCCACTGTGCGCCGTGGCCGGCTGGCTCAAGCTGCCGTTCTGGCCTTGCCTGTTCTACATGGCGATTGGCAAGTTCCTGCGCTACGTGGTGATGACCGGCGCCCTGGTGTGGGTGTTCCCGGGGCAATTCACCCCGTGAGCGGCTGAGCCTCTGTTTGCTATATTATGAGTAGCGAACTATTGCAATTTGACGGGGGCTGAAGGCATTTTTTATTGAAAATCAGTCATACCGCCGCCAGCCGTTCCACTGTGTCGGGAAATTTCTCGACCAAGCGGATCAGCAGGGCGGCTTGGGCGTTGGGCCTGGCCCGCCCCTGCTCCCAGTTTTCCAGCGTGCGGGGGTTGGTGCGCAGGTAGCGGGCGAACACGGGGCGCGACAGGTGCAGACGTTCGCGCAAGGCCAGCAGTTCGTCGGCGGTCACCTCCGGCGCCGGATTGAATTCCACCTCGTGCGTGCGCAGTGTCTGTTTGCCGACGCGCGCATTCGACAAGGCATCGAAGCCCTCGGCAATCTCTGCAAACAGGTTTCGCTTTTTCATCGCCTCGCCTCCAGTTCCGTTTTCAACATGCCCTTGAGTGCCTTCTTCTCAACGGGCTTCAGGTCTGCCATTTCGTCCTTGTCGTACAGGGTGAACAGCCAGAATTACGGGCCGCCATCCCACCAGTAGTAGATCACCCGCAAGCCGCTGCGCTTACCCTTGCCC
Organism: Betaproteobacteria bacterium HGW-Betaproteobacteria-3; assembly: GCA_002842205.1. Taxonomy (GTDB): domain Bacteria; phylum Pseudomonadota; class Gammaproteobacteria; order Burkholderiales; family Burkholderiaceae_C; genus PHCI01. The sequence goes on from PHCI01000004.1 coordinate 120,271, forward strand.
CGTCGCGTGTCACCATGCCGCAGCTTGCGCAAGCCGCCCGTCCCTTCGATCACATCACCGACTTCGGGGTTCTTCATCATGGCCTCTTGCAGACCACGGAAGCCCTCGTCGTCCAGATAGGCGGCCCGGTAACGAGAAAAGGCGGGCAACTCGACGAAGACGGCTTTCATTCCTCAAGTATACGCAAATTGCGGATACCCATGAGCGACCGGGCCCCTGTTTACTACACTAAAAGTAGCAAACTATCGCCATTGGACGGGGGCTAGAGGCATTTTTTATTGAAAATCACACGTTGAACAGGAAGTTCATCACGTCGCCGTCCTTGACGATGTAGTCCTTGCCTTCGCTGCGCATCTTGCCGGCTTCCTTGGCGCCCTGCTCGCCCTTGAAGGCGATGAAGTCGTCAAACGCAATGGTTTGCGCGCGGATGTAGCCGCGCTCGAAGTCGGTGTGGATCACGCCGGCGGCCTGCGGGCCGGTGGCGCCGATCGCCACGGTCCAGGCGCGCACCTCTTTCACGCCGGCCGTGAAATAGGTTTGCAGGCCCAGCAGCTTGAACGCGGCGCGGATCAGGCGGTTCAGGCCCGGCTCGTCCTGGCCAATTTCGGCGAGGAACATCGTCTTGTCTTCGTCGCTCATGTCGGCCATTTCGGCTTCGATCTTGGCGCAGATCGCCACCACGGGTGCGCCCTGCACTGCCGCGTATTCACGCAGCTTGTTGAGGAAGGGGTTGTTCTCGAAGCCGTCTTCGGCCACATTGGCCACGAACATGGCCGGCTTGGCGGTGATCAGGCACAGCGGCTTGAGCAGCGCGCGTTCGTCTTCGGTGTATTCCAGCGCGCGGGCCGGCTTGCCTTCATTGAGCGCGGCCTGCACGCGGGTGAGCAGCGGCACCAGCTTGGCGGCTTCCTTGTCGTTGCCCGACTTGGCGGTCTTGGTTGAACGCGCCAGGGTCTTGTCGACGGTGCCGAGGTCGGCCAGGCACAGTTCGGTCTGGATCACTTCGATGTCCGACACCGGGTCGACCTTGCCAGCGACGTGGATGATGTTCGGGTCTTCAAAACAGCGCACCACGTTGACGATGGCATCGGTCTCGCGGATGTGGGCCAGAAACTGGTTGCCCAGCCCTTCGCCCTTGCTGGCGCCCGCCACCAGGCCGGCAATGTCCACAAACTCGACAATCGCCGGCACCACGCGCTCGGGTTTGACGATGGCGGACAGCTGGTCCAGGCGCGGGTCGGGCAGTTCCACCACCCCCACACTGGGGTCGATGGTGCAGAACGGGTAATTTTCGGCGGGCACGCTGGCTTTGGTCAGCGCGTTGAAGAGTGTGGACTTGCCCACATTGGGCAGGCCCACGATGCCGCATTGGAGGCTCATGGACGGGGCTTTCGGGAATGCTGGGGTGAACCGGCAATTTTACCGGGTAGGCGTACCGGCCCCGCCCGCGTCAGTCAAAGCGGTACGACGCGCTGACGCTTTGCCCCACCTTGAGCACCTGCCCATCGCCCGCCAGCACGATGGCATTCATGCCGAAGGTGACGGCCCCGTTCAACAGCGGGTTCTGGCGGTAAGCCTGCAGCGTGTCCCCCACTTCGGGCGACGGCACCCCGGTGGCCGGGTCCACATTGGGGATGGGACAGCGCGCGCAGGGTTTCACAGGTTTGATCTGGACCGGCACGTCGGCGGCAACGTGCAGCACCTCGAGCCGGTCTTCGTCATGGGCGTCGATCCCCGCCAGCACGAGGTTGGGGCGGAACCGCTCCATGCCGACCGCCGCGTGGCCGCCCTCGGCCAGCCGCTGGTTCAGGTGCGCGAGCGATGCCTCGCTGGCCACCAGCAGCGGGAACCCATCGGCAAACTGGTTGGGCGCCTCCGCGCCACCGGTCCACTGCAGGCTGGACAAGCGCCGGTGTTCGGGGTCAAAACGCGCCAGCCGCAATTGGCGCAGGCGCGGTGCAGGGGGCAAATCCGACGCCGGCGCCAGGAAATCGGTGAACCACTGCGCGGCCAGGTCGCCCATGTCGTAGGCGGGCACTTCGTCGTCCCAGACCCGCACCCGCACCGGCTGCTCGGCCGCGTCGATCTGCAAATGCAGGGCCAGCATGCCGGGCGCACGCAGCACGATGTCGTTCAGCCGCATCTGGGGCCGGATCAGCGCCATGCGCGGCAGCTCGCGCTGGCTCACGAAGCCGCCGTCGCGGTCCACCACCATCCAGGCGCGGTCCAGGTCCAGGCCGGTGTCGGTCAGCACCGCCTCGCGCACGGACACACCGGCACAGGACTTGACGGGGTACACAAAAAGGCCGGAAATCGTGGCGGTGACGTCGCCGGGGGGCGGGTTCGGGTCGGACATGGTGTGCGATGGTCTGAAAAAAAGTGAAACAACAAGGCTGAAACAACAGGGCGCAAAACCCGCGACGGCCTTGGGGCAGCGGTTTGGCACCGATTGTGCCCCGCCTCCTACAATCCCGGGCATGGCTCAAGCTCTCGATGTGTGCATCCGCGGCGGCGGTGTGGTCGGTCGCACCCTGGCACTGTTGCTGGCCCGCACCCCATTGCGGGTCGGGCTGGTGGCGCCGGGCCTGTTGGCCGGTGCCGACGCGGCCACAAGCCCGCCCGGTGCCGATGTGCGCGCCTACGCCCTGAACGCGGCCGCGCGCGAAACACTGGAGTCGGTGCGCGGCTGGCCGGAAGCCGCGGCGGCAACACCCGTTCTGCACATGAAAGTCTGGGGCGACCAGGGCGGCGAAGTCTGTTTTGACGCCGCACAACAAGGCGTGGCGGCGCTGACCTGGATCGTTGACGTGCCCGCCCTGGAGGCCCGGCTGGCCGAAGCGATCCGGTTTCAACCCACGTTGCAGGTTCTCGCCGAGCCCGCCCCGGCTGCACTGACCGTGGTGTGCGAGGGCAAGGCCAGCGCGACGCGGGCCGAATTGGGGGTGGATTTCCAGGTCTCGCCTTACGGCCAACATGCGGTGGCCACGCGCGTGCGCTGTGAAAAAATGCACGGCCAAACCGCCCGGCAGTGGTTTTCGGGGGGGAGAATCCTGGCCTTTTTGCCATTGGATGGCCCGCAAGGGAACTCTGTGGCCGTGGTGTGGTCTGTCGAACAGGACGAAGCGGTTCGCCTGATGGGTTTGGACGCCCCCGATTTTTGCGCTGAACTGGCCGCCGCCAGCCAGCAGGCGTTGGGTCCGCTGGAATTGATGGGCGAGCGTGCGCGCTGGCCGCTGCAAATGGCCAATGCCTCCCGCTGGGTGGGGTCGGCCTTGGTCGAAGGCCAAACCCGGGCCTGGGCTCTGGCGGGCGACGCCGCGCACACGGTGCATCCCCTGGCCGGTCAGGGTTTGAACCTGGGATTGGGCGACGCCGCCGAGCTGGCCCGTGTGCTGCGCGAACGCGAGTACTGGCGCCCGGTGGCCGACCCGAAGGTGCTGCGCCGCTATGAACGGGCCCGCAAGGCCGCCATGGCCACGCTGGGCACGGCGAACGACGGAATACAGCGCCTGTTTGCGCACAACGACGGCCTCTGGCCCATCTTGCGCAACTGGGGCATGAACGGATTTGAACGGAGTGGCCCGCTCAAGACATGGGTGGCGCAGCAGGCGATGGGCCTGCACGCAAAACCGGCCTCGGCCAAAGGAACATGATGAACGCACACACTGCCCTTCGCCCGCTCCAACCCCTGCTGCTGGCCGCATGCCTGATGGCCGCCCTGGGCGCGCACGCGCAGGAAGCCACCATCCGCAAGAACCTGGCTGAGCGCATTCCACAAATGCAACAGATCGACGAGGTGCGAAAGGCTGAAATGCCCGGCCTGTACGAGGTGCGCATCAACGGCACCGACATCCTGTACACCGACGCCGAAGGCAACTTCCTGATCCAGGGCAGCCTCATCGACACCAAACAGCGCCGCAACCTGACCGAAGAGCGCGTGGAAAAGCTCTCGGCCATTGATTTTGACGCCCTGCCCCTCAAGGATGCGTTCGCGATCGTGCGCGGTAACGGCAAGCGCAAGGTGGCGGTGTTTGAAGATCCCAATTGCAGCTATTGCAAGCGTTTCGAGCGCGATCTGCAACAGGTCAACAACGTCACCGTGTACATGTTCCTCTACCCGATCCTGGGGCCCGATTCGCTGGAAAAGTCCAGGCACGTCTGGTGCGCCAAGGACAAGGGCAAGGCCTGGACCGACTGGATGGTGCGCAACCAGCAGCCGCCCAGTGGCAACTGCGACACCGGCGCCCTGGCGCGCAACGTGGAATTCGGCAAAAAATACCGCATTACCGGCACGCCGACGCTGATATTTGCCGATGGCTCGCGCGTTCCGGGCGCCATCAATGCGCAGCAACTTGAGAAATACCTCGCCGACGCCAGGTAACTCTGGCTTTGCCCTGCGCCGCCGCCGGGCGGCGGCAGGTATCGGATCGCGGGTTTTTTCCAGACACAATCCAGAGCAGGCCCCCCACTCCGGGTCCGGCCATGCTGAACCTGTTTTTCTGGACGCGCCTTGAAAACCAACGCCCCATCCGACCCCATTCACTACCGCGTGGAGGTGGCCAACCTGCACGCCCACCTGTTCAAGGTCACGCTCACGGTCGCGCAGCCCAACCCGCAGCAACGCATGTCGCTGCCGGTGTGGATTCCCGGCAGCTATCTGGTGCGGGAGTTTTCCCGGCACCTGCAACACCTGCAGGCGCACCAGGCCCGCCGCGCGGTGCCGCTGCAACAACTGGACAAATGCACCTGGGAAGCGGTCTGCAACCCGGCACGCCCACTGACGTTGACCTACGAGGTCTATGCCTTCGACAACTCGGTGCGCACGGCATTGCTGGACGCCACGCGGGGCTTTTTCAACGGCACCAGCCTGTGCCTGCGGGTCGAAGGCCAGGAGGCGCAGCCGCAGGTGCTGGAAATCGTGGCCTCGCCGGCCATAGCCAAATGGTCCGTGGCCACGGGTTTGTCGCCACGCAAGGTCACTGCCCGGGGTTTTGGCACCTACCATGCGCCCGACTATGACGCGCTGGTGGACTGCCCCGTGGAGCTGGGCACATTCTGGCAAGGCACGTTCACCGCCTGCGGTGTGCCGCACCGGTTTGTCGTGGCCGGTGCCAGCGCTTCGTTCGACGGTGCACGCCTGCTGGCCGACGCGCGCAAGGTCTGCGAGACCGCGCTGCGCTTCTGGCACGGCCCGAAAGCCAGCGCGCGCGGCGCCCACTGCCCCCCGTTCAGCCACTACGTCTTCATGCTGAACGCCGTGGACGACGGCTACGGCGGCCTGGAGCACCGCAATTCCACGGCGCTGATCTGCACCCGCAAGGATTTGCCGCGCCTGGGCGATCCCAAGCAAAGCGAGGGTTACTTCACCCTGCTGGGCCTGATCAGCCACGAGTACTTTCACAGCTGGAACGTCAAGCGCCTGCGACCGGCCGAGTTCGCCCACACCGCCTATGACCGCGAGAACTACACCGAGCTGCTGTGGTTCTTTGAAGGCTTCACCAGCTATTACGACGATCTGCTGCTGCGCCGCGCCGGACTGCTCGACAACACAGGCTATCTGAAGCTGCTCAACAAGACCATCAACCAGGTGCAGCAAGCGCCGGGGCGCCAGGTGCAATCGGTGGCGCAGGCCAGCTTTGACGCCTGGGTCAAGTACTACCGGCAGGACGAAAACACCCCCAACGCCACCATCAGCTACTACACCAAGGGGGCGCTGGTGGCCTTGTGCCTTGACCTCACGCTGCGCCGCGCCACCGCGCACGGCCCGGCCGTCACGCTGGACGACGTCATGCGCAGGCTCTGGGCGCGTTGCGCCGGCGGGCCCATGCGCGAAGCCGACTTTGCGGCAGTGCTGCACGAATGCGCCCAACGTTCGTTCGCGCCTGAGATCGCCGCGTGGATTCACGGCACCGGCGAGCTGCCGTTGCGCCCGTTGCTGCAGCAGCATGGCATCACGGTGACCGACGAGCCGGCCCAGCTGGCCCAGCGGCTGGGCCTGCGGGTCAGTGAATCCGGCGGCGTCCACATCAAGACCGTGCTGCGCGGTGGCGCCGCCGAGCGGGCCGGTCTGGCGGCGGGCGACGAATGGCTGGGCGTCGAGGTGGGCAAGCTGGGCTGGCGTCTGACCCGGCTGGACGACCTGCCGCTGTACGCCGGTTCGGCCCTGCGCGTGATGGCACTGGTTTCGCGCGACAAACGCCTGCTGCGCCTGCCCTTGCGCCTGCCCCGCGAATCCACCACCTGGCGGCTGTCGGTGCGCGATGCCACCGCCGTCAACGCCTGGTTGTCGCCAGGCGATTGAGCCGTGCCCGCCCTGCGCAAGCTGCTGGGGCTGACGGGTGCAGCGCTGGCCCTGCACGCCCTCGTGCTCGGCTGGCTGCAGGCGCAGTGGCGCGAACCCGCGGCCTTGCGACCGATGGTGGCGCCCCTGTTCACACGGCAAATCGCAGCGACCGCACCTGTGGCGCCACCGCCGACGCCAGCGCCGGTGCAACGCAAGAAATCAAGACAAAAATCGCCTTCAGCCCCCGTCAGTAAAGAGAAGTTTGCTCCTGAGATAAAAGCAAATGACGCCCCCCCTGAAGTGACCGAACCCACCCTCGCGACGGTCGAAACACCCCCCACGCACGACCCGCCCAGCCCCCAGGCCGACGCCGCCGCGTCCGTGCCGCCTGCACCTGACGCCATCGCAGAGCGCGACACCCCCATGGCGGGGCCCGCGCCAGACCCTTGGCCGGCCGACACCCGGTTGACTTACGACCTGGGCGGTTACTACCGTGGGGATCTGCACGGCAAGGCCAGCGTGCAGTGGCAGCGTGAGGACGCCCGCTACCAGGTGCAGGTGACGCTGGATTTCGGACTGCTGCTCAACATGGTCATGACCAGCCAGGGTGAAGTGACCGACGACGGCCTGCAGCCACTGGCCTATGAGGAAGCGGTGCGCGGCCGACGGCGCACCGTGCGCCTGGACGCCCATGAGATCACCCTGGCCAACGGCCAGAAGCTGCCGCGCCCCGCCCAGGTGCAGGACACGGCCAGCCAGTTCGTCGAGCTGTCCTGGCGCTTCCAGACCGGTCGCGAACGCCTGGAAGAAGGCCACAGCGTGAGCCTCTGGATGGCCCGCCCTGGCGGGGCCGACCTGTGGACCTATCGCGTCATCGGGCGCGAAACGCTGTACCTGGGGCGCCTGGGCGAGGTGGAGGCGTTCCACCTGCAGCCGCTGCCGCTGGCCAACCCGCGCGGCAAGATCACGGCGGACATCTGGTTCGCGCCGACGCTGCAATACTTGCCGGTGCGCATCCGCATCAGCCTGGGTGACGCGCAGTTTGTGGACATGCTGGTGGACCGCATCGAACAGCGTTGAATATCGCCCCAGCCCACAGACCTCGGGCGCCGGTCATGCGGCCGGCAGGTTCGCCTCGATCTCGTCGCCGAACTGCGCGGCCACGGCACTCCCACGCATTTCGCGAATCACGGCATAGGCCCGCTTGACCGCTGCGGTGTATTCCACCAGCGAACGCGACGATTCGATGCGCAGGCAAAGCTCCTCGCCCGTGGGTCCCAGAATGGCCGTGACCCGCCGGGCCGCCAGTTGCCGCGCCTGGGGCAAGGTGATCATGGGATGGGGAGGTTGGGTGATCACGTCAGCCGCGACGGCCACCTCCGACCGCTCGGTTGCGGCGAAATCCTGGTGCGTCACCCCCGGCGCCGCGGCGCGGCCGGGAGCCGCTTTGCTGCCAGCCCCGGATTCAATATAGCCGTCTGCCTCCAACTGGGCCAGCAGTTGTGCAACATCGCCTGTCGCACTGGCCATTTGCATCAATTCGGTGACCGGGCGTTTGCCGTCGACCAGAATCAGCAAGGACCGCAGCCGTGGGGCCAGCCCGCTTTGACGCGATGCAAAAGTCTCCTGGCCTTTGACGGATTTTCGAAAGACGGTATTTTTTTCCAACGAGGTCATCCATTCTGACGAGTCAAGGACCGAGTGTAGATGGGCGCGGAATGAACCGCCGCACAGGGATTCCCCTGTCAGAAAAAAGGACTCGACAATGCACGCAAGGCGGGCGCGCGCTCAGCGCCGCAAATCCACCACGCGCCGGGCTTTGCCGCCGCTGCGCTCCACGCCGCCTTCGGTGCGCAGTTCGATCCGGGCCGACGTGCCAATGAAGGTCTTGATGTCGTGTTGCAGGGCCTGCGCTGCCGCCAGGGCCAGCGGCGCGTCTGGCGCCAGCCCCGGGCGCGTTTCCACGGCCACGCAGAGCGCGTCCATCGGGCCTTCGCGCGACAGGATGCATTGGTAATGGGCGCTCAGTTCGGCGCGTTTGAGGATCAACTCCTCAATTTGCGTGGGAAACACGTTCACGCCGCGCACGATCATCATGTCGTCGCTGCGGCCGGTGATCTTTTCCATGCGGCGCATGGTGCGCGCCGTGCCGGGCAGCAGGCGGGTGAGATCGCGTGTGCGGTAGCGGATGACGGGCAGCGCCTCTTTGGTCAGGCTGGTGAACACCAGTTCGCCCATCTGCCCGTCGGGCACCGGTTCGCCGGTTTCAGGGTGGATGATTTCGGGGTAGAAATGGTCTTCCCAGATGGTCGGGCCGTCCTTGGTTTCCACGCATTCGTTGGCCACGCCCGGGCCCATGACTTCGGACAGGCCGTAAATGTCCACAGCGTCAATGCCCATGCGCCGCTCGATGGCCGCGCGCATGTCGTTGGTCCAGGGTTCGGCACCGAAGATGCCGATGCGCAATGAGGCTTCGGCCGGGTTCATGCCCTGGCGCTCGAACTCGTCGGCAATCGCCAGCATGTAGCTGGGCGTGACCATGATGATGTCGGGTTTGAAGTCGGTGATGAGCTGCACTTGGCGCTCGGTCTGGCCGCCGCCAAACGGCACCACGGTCAGGCCCAGCCGCTCGGCGCCGTAGTGGGCGCCCAGCCCACCGGTGAACAAGCCGTAGCCGTAACTCACATGCACCAGATCGCCGGGCCGCGCGCCGCTGGCGCGGATGCTGCGCGCCACGCAATGGGCCCAGGTGTCGACGTCGTTCTTCGTGTAGCCCACCACCGTCGGCTTGCCGGTGGTGCCGCTGGACGCATGGATGCGCACACACTGCTCGCGCGGCACCGCAAACATGCCAAACGGGTAGCTGTCGCGCAGGTCTTTCTTGGTGGTGAACGGAAACCTGGCCAGATCGGCGAGCGACCGGCAGTCGCCCGGATGCACACCCGCCGCGTCAAACTTGGCGCGGTACACCGGCGAATGGGCGTAGGCATGCGCCAGCGTGGCTTTCAGCCGCTTGAGTTGCAGCGCGCGCAATTCATCCACACTGGCTTTTTCGATCGGCTCCAGCGGAAATGTTTTCATGATGCAGCGTTCTCTTCAAAAACATGGCCCGGAATCTGAGCGCTCTTGCCGCGGAACATGGCCACCACCTCGCCGCGCTGGTTGGTGACTTTCATGTCGTAAATGCCGTGGCGCCCCTGCAGGGTTTGCTCCACGCCCTCGCAGCTGAGCACGTCGCCTTCGTGGGCGGGCTTGAGAAATTCAATGGTGCACCCGGCCGCCACCGCATTGCGGTTGTGGCTGTTGCAGGCAAAGGCAAAGGTGGTGTCGGCCAGCGTGAAGATCAAACCGCCGTGGCAGATCTGGTGGCCATTGAGGTGCAGCTGGCGCACCACCATGCGCACCCTGGCGCGGCCCGGCTCGCAACCGAGCAGCTCCATGCCCAGGGTGTCCTTGCTGGCGGTGTCCGCCGCCCACATGGCCTGGCCCACGCGGTGGGCCCGTGCTTGCGCGTCCATCATTCGCCCTTGAAAGCCGCGGGGCGCTTTTCGCGGAACGCCATCACGCCTTCGATGTAATCGTGCGTACGCCCCAAAGCCGACTGGGTGTCACGCTCGGCGTCGAGCTGCTGGTGGAAGCTGCGGGTGGTGCCTTCGCGCAGCAGCTTGCGCGTCTCGACCAGGGCCCGTGTGGGCATTTGCGCCAGCCGTTCGGCCAGGGCCAGCGAGGCGGTCACGCAGTCGTCGGCCACGTCCCAGATCATGCCCCAGTCGCGGGCCTGGGGGGCGGGCAATTTGTCGCCGGTCAGGGCCAGCGCCATGGCGCGCGCCAGGCCCAGACGCTGGGGCAGCAGCCAGCTTCCACCCGCATCCGGAATGAGACCGATCTTGCTGAACGCCTGGATGAAACTGGCCGTCGGCGCGGCGATGGCCACGTCGCAGGTCATGGCCAGTGACGCGCCTGCCCCAGCCGCCACACCATTGACAGCCGCGATGGTGGGCACCCGCAGGCTCTGCAGCCGACGCGCGGTCGGATTGAAAGCCTCTTCGATGATGGGGCCAGGATCGGCGCGCTCGACCAGGTTCGGGCCCGGCTCGAAATCGAACTCGGCCAGATCGGCGCCCGCACAAAATGCCCGCCCGGCGCCGGTGATGACCAGCGCGCGGATGGCCCGGTTGGCTTCGGCGCGGTCCAGCGCCGCCCACAGGTCGTGGTGCATCTGGCGGGTGAAGCTGTTGAGCGCCTGCGGGCGGTTCAGCGTGACCAGCGCCACGGCACCGCGCTCTTCCAGCAATACAGTGTTCTCTGGCATGACAGTCTCCTGCAAACGACTCTACCATTCACCAACCGATCGGTCGGTTGATGTTTTCCCTCAGTGCGGGGGCCGATATAGTGAGGGGCATTGCAACAGAAAAGATGGAGCTCCGCATGTCGCCCTACGAACTGATCACCGTACGCACCGAAGCCGGCAAGGTGGGGGTGGTCACCCTGAACCGCCCCAAGCAGCTCAACGCGCTGAACGACCACCTCATGAACGAACTGGGCACGGCGCTCAAGGCGTTTGACGCCGACCCGGCCATTGTCTGCATGATCATCACCGGCAGCGAGAAGGCATTTGCGGCCGGTGCCGACATCGGCGCCATGGCCACCTACAGCTTTGCCGATGTGTACAAAAGCGACTACATCACCCGCAACTGGGAACAAATCCGCCTGATCCGCAAACCCGTGATCGCCGCCGTGAGCGGTTTTGCCCTGGGCGGCGGTTGCGAGCTGGCCATGATGTGCGACTTCATCATCGCCGCCGACAACGCCCGGTTCGGCCAGCCCGAGATCAAGCTGGGCATCATCCCCGGCGCGGGCGGCACGCAGCGGCTGCCACGCGCCGTGGGCAAGGCCAAGGCCATGGACATGGCGCTGACCGGCCGCATGATGGACGCCGTGGAAGCCGAGCGCGCCGGTCTGGTCAGCCGCGTCGTGCCGCTGGACAAGCTGATGGACGAGGCCCTGGGCGCCGCGTTGATGATCAGTGAGTATTCGCTGCTGGCGGTGATGGCGGCCAAGGAATCGGTGAATCGCGCCTTCGAGAGCAGCCTGAGCGACGGCGTGATGTTCGAGCGCCGCCTGTTCCACGCCCTGTTTGCCACGGCCGACCAGAAGGAGGGCATGGACGCCTTTGTGGCCAAACGCAAGCCGGGGTTCCGCAACGAGTGAGGGCGCCCGTCGTGCCCGATCTGGCTGGCCTACATTGGCTATAATGGAGGGCTCAAGGCGCTTTAGCTCAGTCGGTTAGAGCGATGGAATCATAATCCACAGGTCCGCGGTTCGAATCCGTGAAGCGCCACCAAATTGCCTGTCAATGCCTGCTGGTGCACAAACAACAAGGCCATTGACAGACCGGGCACTGTTCTCGCACAGTGCCTCTTGTACCCCACGTTCGGCCCGCTGCGGGCCGTTTCATCGCCACAGCCTCTGGATGAACACCATGAACCGCTGCCAGCACCGTGCAAAAAGTCTCTTTTTAATAGCTAACTTCGTCCTTTTGACGGGGGCTATCGGCCTTTTTTCTGCAGAATCTAGTGCCCAGGTGGTGCGCGGGTTTCCCAAGGCGGCCTTGCGCGGCACCCTGGTCGTGACCAACCCGCCCGACGTGCTGCTGGACGGCCGCCCTGACCGCCTGTCGCCCGGCTCGCGCATCCGCAGCCCGCAGAACATGCTGGTGATGTCGGGCGCGCTGCAGGGCCAGCGGCTGGCGGTGAACTACACCCGCGACGCTGCCGGCCTGCTGCACGAGGTCTGGATCCTCAATCCCGAAGAAGCGCGCGAAAAACGCGCCGGGCAACCGGTGGCCCGCAACTTTCTGTTCGAATCCGAAGCCCGGCCCCCGCGCGACGACGGCAAGACGCCGTTCGACCAGTTGCCGGTCTACCCACGGCAATAGACGGACCCGACGGACCGTCACACGGGCCGCGCCAAAGCCCGCGCAAAGCCCGCGCTGCGGGTGTTGCCCCGAAAAAATCCCGCGTCGGGCCAGTGACCGCCCACCGCCCACCGCCCCCAGATATCCTGTTTGAGGCCCCCCATGACCCGCAAAGTTTTCATCAAGACCTTCGGCTGCCAGATGAACGAGTACGACTCGGACAAGATGGCCGACGTGCTGTACGCCGCCGACGGCTACGAGCCCACGCAGAATGTGGACGAGGCCGACCTGATCCTCTTCAACACCTGTTCGGTGCGCGAAAAGGCGCAGGAGAAGGTGTTCAGCGACCTCGGCCGGGTGCAGCACCTCAAGAAAAAAGGCGTGCTGATTGGCGTGGGCGGCTGCGTGGCCAGCCAGGAGGGCGCCGAGATCATCAAGCGCGCGCCCTACGTGGACGTGGTGTTCGGCCCGCAAACACTGCACCGGCTGCCCGCGCTGCTGGCCGCGCGGCAGCAGCAGGCCCGGCCGCAGGTGGACATCAGCTTTCCCGAAATCGAAAAATTCGACCACCTGCCACCCGCCCGCGTGGAAGGCGCTTCAGCCTTCGTCTCCATCATGGAAGGCTGCAGCAAATACTGCAGCTACTGCGTGGTGCCCTACACCCGCGGCGAGGAGGTGAGCCGTCCGTTGGAGGACGTGCTGGTCGAAGTGGCGGGCCTGGCCGATCAGGGCGTCAAGGAGGTCACGCTGCTGGGGCAGAACGTCAACGCGTACCGCGGCACCATGGGCAACAGTGGCGAAATCGCCGACTTTGCCCTGCTGCTCGAATATGTGGCCGACATCCCCGGCATCGAGCGGCTGCGCTACACCACCAGCCACCCCAACGAGTTCACGCCGCGCCTGATCGAGGCGTATGCGCGCATCCCCAAGCTGGTAAACCACCTGCACCTGCCCGTGCAGCACGGCAGCGACCGCATCCTCATGGCCATGAAGCGCGGCTACACCGCCATGGAATACAAAAGCACGGTGCGCAAGCTGCGCGCGATCCGCCCCGACATGGCCCTGAGCAGTGACTTCATCGTCGGTTTTCCCGGCGAAACCGAAGAAGACTTCGGCAAGATGATGAAGCTGATCGACGACGTGGGTTTTGACAACTCGTTCAGCTTCATCTTCAGCCCTCGCCCCGGCACACCCGCAGCCAACCTGGCCGACGACACGCCGCAGGCCGTCAAGCTGCAGCGGCTGCAGCACCTGCAAAAGGTGATTGACGCCAGCATCCAGCACATCAGCGCGCAGCGCGTGGGCACGGTGCAGCGCATTCTGGTGGAAGGCCCGTCGCGCAAGGACGCCAGCGAACTGATGGGCCGCACCGAATGCAACCGCGTGGTCAACTTCAAAGGGCCGGCGCGGCTGGTGGGGCAGATGATCGACGTGACCGTGACGCAGGCCATGCACTACACGCTGCGGGGTGAGGTGCAGGCCATGGAAACCTGCTGATCCTGGACTTTGGCACAGGTGCGATCCGTCACTGGCCACGCCGCAGAGGGTCGTGTGACGTCACCGGTTCAACAACCCGCCTTCACCGGCCGCCCTTGGGCAGCGCGCGACATCACAAATGCATTGAAGGCCATGGAACTGGTCTTGAGCGGCACGAAACCAAAGTCCTGTTTCAGCGCGGTGTTGAGAAGTACCGGTCGGTAACGCAGGAAGTCAATCTGCTCAGGACCGTAGCGGCTTACGCCCAGCACAGACGCCACACTCAACGCTCCGCGCAACAGCCATGCCGGAAAATTCACGATGGGTTTGCCCAAGCGTTCTGCGATCTCGTGAATCGTCAGTGCACCATCGCCAGCCAAGTTGTAGCAGCCCGGCAAACCGCGACCCCCAATGGCATGCAATATCGCACCGACCACGTCTTCATCCCAGATAAAAACGAATGGGCTTTTGCTTCCCCGGATGGCAATGAGACGCGGCTTATCAAACAATGCCGTGATCTGGTTGTCAACGCGTTCGCCGAGGATGGTTCCAATGCGAAGCACCGTCTGCTGCAATGCTGGATGCTCCTTGCGATACCCGGACAGCATTTCCTCCACCAGCAATTTGTGGTGGGCGTAAGCAAATACCTGATTGCCGCGCAACGCATGCTGTTCGGTCAACCACTCTGGGTTGTCGACGTGGTATCCATAGGCCGCACCGCTGCTGGACACTACGAGATGGTGCACGCCATGCTGTACGCAAGCATCCAGCACGTTCTTCGTTCCCCCAACGTCGACCGAATGTTCGAACTCACGATTGGATCCCTTTGCGGGTGTCACGATTGACGCGAGATGCACAACGGTATCGATTTGATGATTTGCAACGGTATCGCTCAGGCCAGGGTCGCGCACGTCCTGCGAAACATACCGCACACCGGGTTCACGTCGATCGCCGGGAACCTCGCGCAAATCCATCGCCAACACCAGTTGCACGCCCGCCTGGCGCGCCAATGCGGCGACCAGGCCTCGCCCCAGAAAACCGTCCGCGCCAGTGACGAGAATCCGGCGCGCGGCTGGCGCAAAAGCCTCACGTATCGTGATCGGCTGGGTCATGTCCGCGCTTCGATGCGAGTGGTGGTACCGCCAGCTTGCACAGGCCGCCTCGCCCACCACCCCGCCAACACCATCCCGGCAATGATGTCCCAGAATCCCCATACGCCGGCCACGACTGCCATTCCCCCCAGCCCGCCAAAAAAGCTGAAGATCAGTACCAACCCCAGGCCAGCATTGCGGATGCCGACCTCAATCGACAAGGCCCGCCGGTCGTAATCCGGCAATCCGGCTGCGCGAGCAACCAAGTAGCCGGTACCAAAAGCCAGCGCGTCATGCAACACTACAGCCGCCAACACCAGGCCCACGTAATCCAGAAAATAACGCCAGTTCCCTGCGATGGCTCCAATGATGAAGCCCACCAACGCAACAAAGCTCAGCATCCGGACCATTTTTTTAAAGCGATTGGTCCAGTTCGAGAAGCGGTGCCCACACCACAAGCCGAGAACAAAGGGAACTCCAATGATGAGAAGGATGTGCCCCACCATCTGCCGAGGATCGAGTGCGATAGTCCGGAGCAAACCCGAAGCGGTGGGATGCATGCCGCCCCAAAACGCAAAATTCAATGGCATGGCCACGATCGCGATGGCATTGGAAACCGCCGTCATGGATACGCTGAGCGCGACGTTGCCGTTGGCGCGGTGCGTCAAAATGTTGCTGACGTTGCCGGGCGGACAGCAAGCAACCAGGATCATCCCCAGCGCGATACTGGGCCCCGATTGCAGCAGCAACGTCAACACAAAGGTAATCGCAGGCAACACGAGAAACTGCGCAGCGATGCCGGCCGCAAAGGCCACTGGCATTCCAGTCACACGGCGGAAATCTGCAACGCGCGTGTCCAATGCAATTCCAAACATGAGAAAGGCAAGGACGCCGTTGAGAAGCGCCAGCGAGGCAGGATTGAAATTGAGCCGTATCTCGTCCACAGGCAGCATGAAGATTCTCCTTGTTGAGCAGGTACCGGCAACTCAGACCAATGCGGCCGCCACTTGACGCACCGCAGCGCGGTACGCGTCCTTGTTGACGTAGTAGGCCATGCGCTCCAGCTGCAGATACTTGTAGCCACCAGAGAGATCCGGCGGTGGCCCTGCCTTGGCAGTCTTGAATGCCAGCCCTGCGGCTGACCCGCGATCGATCGCCAGAAACGCCTTGGCCACCAGTTCAGCCTGCTCATAGCGCCCCTGCCATCCCAAGCCACTCGCCTCAACCATGCCAAGCACCGCGAGGCGATCAAAGCGCGGCGCAAAGATATTGAGATAGAGGCGCGGCGCCATTCCATGCCAGTTGAGAACCGCACGGTCGAGGAAGGGATAGTCCAGCCTGTACCCCGTCGCGGCAAGTATGAGGTCGTAATCGCGCGCGCTGCCATCCTGGAAGTGGACCGTGCGCCCGTTGAGTCGCGCCACATCGGGGCAAACACTCACGTCGCCATGCCCAATGTGATAAAGGATGAGGGAGTTGACCACCGGGTGCGACTCGTACATCTTGTAGGCAGGTTTGGGAAACCCGAAGCGCACCGGATCTCCTGTAAACCATTTCAGGATGGTGCTGTCCACTTTTTGTTTGAGCCACGCCGGCATGGGACGCTTTCCCCCCAACGAATCCGCCGGTTTTCCAAAAACATACTTTGGGACAAAGTAATACCCCCTTCTCACCGAAATATCGATGGATCTCGCATGGTGCACCGCATCAACTGCGATGTCGCACCCTGAGTTGCCGGCGCCGACGATGAGTACACGCTTTCCCTTGAACAAAGCCGCGCTCTTGTATGCCGAGCTGTGCAGAAGCTCGCCGTCAAAATGACCTTGAAACGTCGGAAAGTTCGGCTCGGCCAGCGTGCCGTTCGCCACGATCACACCCTTGTATTCGGCCACTTCGATTCGTCCGTCTGCAGTTTCGATGGTGACGCGCCAACGTGTGTCGGGCGCTTCGCTCACTGGCTCGATCTGGCGCACCCGAATTCCGAATCGAAAGTGCCGCCGAAGCTCAAAGTGATCCGCAAAGTCCTGGAAGTAGGCGAGCAGTACGCGGTGACCGGGATAATCGGGAGCGTTCTCGGACATGGGGTATTCGGTGAATTCCGTCATGTGCTTGCTGGAGATCAGGTGGGCAGACTCATACACAGTCGATCGAGGATTTCCCAAGTTCCACAATCCGCCCACATCGGTATGCGCCTCGAATCCCTGGAAGGCAATGCCATGTTTTTGGAGGCATCGCGCGCCGGCCAAACCCGAAGGCCCCGCACCGACGAGTGCGATCAATTCGTGGGTGGGCAGACCGGAAGTCGAAGAAGTCATGAGATATCCCGTAGGGGAAGCACAAAAAGCAGAGTGGAATATCGCAGAACCGGCGATGCCAGAGCGTGCAGGGAACAGGGGCCGTCAATCAGAATCCGTCAACCCGGGTATGGGTGTCGCGCCAACATCGCCTGATCGCGGTTTGCGCGGCTGACCGAGCAGAATTTGATCGTGCAGTCGCGCAGGCAAAAGGTTCAGTGAACGGACGAGCCAGCCAATACGACGCGGCAACACAATATGTTCTCGGCCGCGCGCCACGGCGCGCAGGAGCCTTCGGGCGGCGTCGTCAGGTTCCATCAGTCCCGGCATGGCAAAACGGTTGCCGGCCGTGAGTGGTGTACGCAAGTAGCCGGGGCTCACCGTGTGCACCGTTACCGCCGTCGACCGCATCTCAGCGCGCAGGCTTTGGAGATAGGCAGTCAACCCGGCTTTGCTGGCGCAATAGGCCCCGTTTCCCGGCATGCCGCGCCAGCCAGCCACGCTGGATACACCCACCAGTGCAGTGCGCTGCCCCTGGGCACGCATGGCATCCAGAAAGGGGTGGAACGTGGCGGCCACGCCAAACAGGTTGATCTCCAACATGCGACGCATGACCGCAAAGTCCTCCAGACGCGATGTATCAAAGCCACCTGCCACTCCGGCATTGGCGATCACAATGTCAGGAGCACCCCAGCGACCCATCCAGTCCAGCGCCACCGACTGCATCGCTCTGACATTGGACACATCGGGTTGATACACCACACAACCTTCAGGGTTCTGCTGCACCATGGCCTCCAGTACTGGCCGGTTCAGTCCCACCAGTGCCACGCGCGCTCCAGCGGAAATGAGCTCACGCGCGAGCGCCTGGCCCAGCCCACCACAAGCCCCTGTGACCACAGCATTGCGAAACATCGAAACACTCACTCAGCCAGTCTCCTCGTCGTTGTGCAGACAATGTAGGCGGCACCAGCATTTGTCTCGAATTTATTTGTTGAATCGTCTCATAATTCGAGATATGGACAACCTCCCCGATCGAAGCCCAGGCTTGAGACTGATGGAACTGCTGGACCGCATGACCCGTTTGGACCAACCGCACTCCCTGTCGCAGGTGGTTGCGCTCACTGGATGGCCAAAGCCCACGGTGCATCGCATGTTGGCACAACTGGAAAATGGAGGATGGCTGTCGCGCGAGCCCGATGGTCGGCGCTATGCGCTGGCGCCACGCCTGCTTCAATTGTCCGAAGCCGCACTGGGCAACAGTGCGCAACAAGGCGTGCGCCACGCAGTTCTGCGCCAGTTGGTGAGCGAACTGGGCGAGAGCTGCAACCTCACGGCTCTTTCCGGCGCTGAGGTGGTCTATCTGGACCGCGTGGAAGCAGCGTTTCCTTTGCGCATGGAACTGCGTCCCGGAACCCGCGTTCCTGTGCACTGTTCAGCCAGCGGCAAACTGTTTCTGGCATGGATGGGTGCGCGCCAGCGAAGCAGGCTCCTCAACAGCCTCGCGCTGACCCGCTACACGGCAGCCACGCTGACTCAACGCGAATCGCTCGACGCGCAACTGAAGGCCATTCGACGCGATGGCCATGCGGTCGATGCCGAAGAATTCGTGGAAGGACTGATCTGCGTCGCTGTCCCGGTACTGACCGCCGACAGTCGCCAGGTACGCTGCGCCCTGGCCTTGCAGGCACCTGCCGCGCGTATGCCGCTGGCCCAAGCACGCCTGCAGCTACCCCGGCTGCAACAGGCGGCTCAGGCGTTGGCACGCACGCTCAACTAAGGCGCCGCAGGGGTGCGACTCGAAAGACATGGCCAGATGATCGACGTGACCGTGACGCAGGCCATGCACTACACGCTGCGGGGTGAGGTGATGACGCAGGAGAGCGTCAGCGCGGCGTGACCGTAACCGGAGGTTTGCCCCACATTTCACTACAAATTAGAGAGCAAACTATGACATTCTGACGGGGGATATCGGCCTATTTCTCTTGAAATTTTATCAAAACGGCATCTTGGGCATGCCTTTCATGCCCCCGAGCTTTTTCATCATCTTCATCATGCCGCCGCCCTTCATCTTCTTCATCATGTCCTGCATCTGCTCAAATTCCTTGAGCAGGCGGTTCACCTCCTGAACCTGCACCCCGGCCCCGGCGGCAATGCGGCGCTTGCGGGTGGCCTTGATGAGGTCGGGCTTGCGGCGCTCCAGCGGCGTCATGCTCTGGATGATGCCTTCCTTGCGCTTGATGTCTTTTTCGGCGCGGTCCATGTCCACCTGACCGGCCTTGGCCGCCATCTGCGTGGGCAGCTTGTCCATCAGGCTGGAGAGGCCGCCCATCTGCTTCATCTGCTGGATCTGGCCCAGAAAATCACTGAGGTCAAACCCCACGCCGCTCTTGACCTTGGCGGCCAGCTTTTGCGCTGCCGCGATGTCCACGCCCGCCGTCACCTGTTCGACCAGCGCCACGATGTCGCCCATGCCCAGGATGCGGCCGGCATGGCGCTCGGCGTCAAACACCTCCAGCCCGTCGAGCTTCTCGCTGGTACCGGCAAACTTGATCGGCGCACCCGTGATCTGCCGCACCGAAAGCGCCGCACCACCGCGCGAGTCGCCATCGGTCTTGGTGAGGATGATGCCGGTCAGGGGCAACGCTTCCTTGAACGCCCGGGCGGTGTTGATCGCGTCCTGGCCCTGCATCGCATCGACCACAAACAGCGTTTCCACCGGGTTCAGTGCAGCATGCAGGCCCTTGATCTCGGCCATCAGCGCTTCGTCGATGGCCAGGCGGCCCGCCGTGTCCACCAGCAGCACGTCGAAGAAATGCCTTTTGGCGTAATCGAGCGCTGCGCGGGCAATGTCCAGCGGCTTTTGATCGGGCGTGCTCGGGAACCACTCGGCGCCGGCCTGTGCCGTCACGGTTTTCAGCTGCTCGATGGCCGCGGGGCGGTACACGTCACCCGAGACGGTGAGCACCTTCTTTTTGCGCTTCTCAATCAGGTGCTTGGCCAGTTTGGCGGTGGTGGTGGTCTTGCCGGCGCCCTGCAGGCCGGCCATCAAAATGACTGCCGGCGGCTGCGCGGCGAGGTTGATGTCGGACACGCCCCCAATATCGTTGCCCGCCATGGTGGCCGCCAGTTCGCGGTTGACAATGCCCACCAGCGCCTGACCGGGCTTGAGCGACCCCATGACCTCCTGGCCAAGCGCT
This sequence comes from Betaproteobacteria bacterium HGW-Betaproteobacteria-3, assembly GCA_002842205.1. GTDB lineage: Bacteria > Pseudomonadota > Gammaproteobacteria > Burkholderiales > Burkholderiaceae_C > PHCI01. The sequence continues at coordinate 140,529 of PHCI01000004.1, forward strand.
TTCTCTTTCACCCGGGCAATGAAATCGCGCACCACCGGCAGGGCCACGTCGGCTTCGAGCAGCGCCATGCGCACCTCGCGCAGCATGTCGGCCACGTTCGACTCGGTGATGCGGGCCTGGCCGCTCATCTGCTTGACGAGACGGGAGAGTTTGTCGGTAAGGGCTGAGGCCATGGTGGACGCCTGAATGGGAGCGGTCCGCAAGCTTGCGAAAACGCAGGGACGAAAGGCTAAACTGTGCACATGATTCTACCCAGCGCATCCTCGGCAGCCCTGGCGCTCAGCGTGGCGGCCACGCTGGCCTATGCCTTGCCCGCCGCCGCATCCGCCCGCATGAACCGCCGCGGCATCCGCAACGCGCTGCTCATCGCCTGGGCGCTGCACGGCCTCGCGCTGGCCTGGGGGCTGTTCGGGCAGACGCCGCAGTTCGGCTTCGCACCGGCCCTTTCGGTCACGGCGTGGCTGGCCCTGACGGTTTATGGCGTGGAAAGCCGCCTGTTCCCGCAACTGCGTGCGCTGGGCGCATTGGCGGGCCTGGGTGCGGCTTCGGTGGTGATCGCCTGGCTGTTTCCGGGTGCCCCGCTGCACCGGCAGGCCTCGCCCTGGCTGCCATTGCACTGGGCGCTGGGCATCGCGTCGTACGGCATGTTTGCCGCGGCCGTGTTCCACGCCTGGCTCATGCGCCGTGCCGAAAAGCAGATGCGCCTGGCCGCGCAGCAAGACAGTGGCGTGCCCCTGCTCACGCTGGAGCGCCTGACCTTCCGCTTTGTCACGGCAGGCTTTGTGCTGCTGTCGGCCACACTGCTGGCCGGCTGGTGGTTCAGCGAGACGCTGTACGGCGTCGGCAAAGCCTGGAAGTGGGACCACAAGACGATTTTCTCGGTCCTCTCATGGATCGCCTTTGCGGTGCTGCTGGTGGGCCGCGCGCAACTGGGCTGGCGCGGCCTCAAGGCCGTGCGAATGCTCTATTTCGGTTCCGCCTTGCTGCTGCTGGCGTATGTCGGTTCGCGCTTTGTGCTTGAAGTCTTCCTGGGTCGCGCCACATGAAATACCTTCTGGTCCTGGGGGTGATTTTTGTTGCCGTGCTGATCTGGCGCAGCAATCGCCAGCCCGACCGACGTGGCGACGCCTCAGGGCGTGGCAACGCGGCGGCGCCGCGTGAACTGGAGAACATGGTGCATTGCCCCGTGTGCTCGGTTCACCTTCCGCTGGCAGACGCCGTGCCCGGCAAGCGCGCGTCATATTGCTGCGCGGCGCACCGGCAGCAGGCGGAGGGCTGAGCCCGCCCATGTCCGCCGCACCGGAAGCCTCTTCGTGGTTCAGCCCGATCGAGCCGGACGCCCCCGCCGAATCCGGCAACCAGCTCGCGTTTGGCCGACTGTGGCAGGGCTTCATGACCGCACGCGTGGCCATCGCCGCCGTGCTGCTGATGCTGATGTTCGCCATTTATGTGCTGGGCCGCGCGGTGCCGGTGTGGCTCGTCGGTTTTTGTCTATTGCACCTCGGTGCAGCGCTGGTCGTGCGGCTCACCGCCAATCCCAAGACCCCCGGCCCGCAGTTTGATCCGCAATGGGCCACCAGCATCGGTGTGGATGTCCTGGCTTTTTCGGTGCTGCAGTTCCTGCAGGCCGGTGGCGTGAACTACGCGCCGCTGTTTGCGCTGCCCGTCCTGATGGCCGCCGTGCTGGGCTCGATGCTGCTGGCCCTGGCCACCGCTGCGGGCGTCACCCTGCTGTTGCTGGCCGACGCCTGGTGGGTCACCTTCATCTCGCCCACCGGCGCCACCACCGGCTTCCTGCAAGCCGCACTGACCGGTTCGGGGCTCTTCATCGTGGCGTTCCTGACCAATCAGCTCGCGTCGCGCCTGTCCAGCGAGGAGCAGGCCGCCCGGCGCAACCAGCGGGCTGTCCGTGCGCAGATGCTGGTCAACGAGCTGGTGATCGAGAACCTGACCGACGGCGTTCTGGTGACCGACATCCATGGCGTGGTCAAGGCGGCCAACCCGGCCGCGCGGCAGCTTCTCGGGGCCACAGATTTTGAGGGCGAGTCCCCCTTTTCGCTGATCTCGATGGCCGGCTGGCACCCTTTGGCCGAACTGGCGCGCCGCACCTTCAAGCAGATGGCGCCGCAGGTCGGCGAGATGTCCCTGTTGCCCGAAGGCCACCCGCCCCGGCGGGTCCATGCACGGACCCGCCTGACGGCGCGTCAATACAGCCGGTCCGACTGTTTTTGCGTGATCTTCCTGCAGGACTTGCGAGAGATGGAGGCCCGCCTGCGGACGGAAAAGCTCGCGGCCATGGGGCGAATGTCCGCCGCGGTCGCGCACGAAATCCGCAACCCGCTGGCCGCCATCACCCAGGCCAACGCGTTGCTTGACGAAGACCTGAGCGACCCGGCGCACAAGCGGCTGACGCAAATGGTGCGGCAAAACAGCCAGCGGCTCGCTCGCATCGTGGAGGACGTCCTGAACCTGTCCCGCGTGCGCCACAAGGAAGCCGGCCAGGTGTCGCCGCGGCTGGCATTGGACACCGCCGTGGAACTGGTTTGCACCGACTGGGCGCAACAGGCCGGGTGCGGTGGGCGGCTTGCCATGCTGCTCAACGCGCCCCGCAGCATCGTGCCGTTCGACGCCGACCACCTGCATCGAATTCTGGTGAATTTGCTCGACAACGCCCTGCGCTACGCCAGTCCCGCAGAGGCCGCCATCCAGGTCGTGACGCGCGTGAGCAAGGCAGGCGCGGTCAGCCTGCATGTCTGGAGCGATGGCGCCCCCATGGAGCGATCGGTGCAGGAGCACTTGTTCGAGCCGTTCTTTTCTTCAGAAAGCCGCTCGTCAGGACTGGGTCTGTACATCTGCCGCGAGCTGTGCAGCCAGCACGGCAGCACCATCGGATATTTGCGGCGGTCGCGCCGGCAGGCCGACGCGGACAAGGACGGCAACGAGTTTTCCGTCGATTTCGCTGCGGCCGATGCATCGTTTGACACAATAAGGCCCTGATGATGTCTGTCACCCCTCCCAGGACGCCTCCCAGTGTGCTCGTCGTCGACGACGAGCCGGATCTGCGTACGCTCTATGAACTGACCCTGCTGCGCGAAGGCTACCGGGTGGACGTCGCGGGCACACTCGCCGAAGCGCGGGCGCATCTGCACGAGCGGCGTTTTGACGCCGTCATCACCGACATGCGCTTGCCCGACGGCCATGGCATGGAATTGTTGCGCGACCTGCTGGCCCAACAACGCCCCGAGCGCTGCATCGTGATCACCGCCTATGGCTCGCCCGAAAACGCGGTCGAGGCCCTGAAGGCCGGAGCATTCGACTACCTGACCAAGCCCGTCGACCTGAAGCAGTTCCGGACCGTGGTGGCTTCCGCCATTCAGGGCAATGCGACACCGCGCAACGCTGCGGCAGCGGTCGGCCGCGATGCAGACCCAACCGCCGCCGCAACAGCAACCACCGACGCGGGCGCATCAGCCCCTCCCGGGGTTCACCCTGGTCTGCAGCGTCTGGTTGGCGCGTCCCAGGCCATGATCATCGTCAAGGAGCGCATCGTCAAAGTGGCGCGGAGCATGGCGCCGGTGCTGGTCCGCGGCGAGTCGGGCACCGGCAAGGAACTGGTGGCCCGAGCCATCCACGCCTGCAGCCACCGCGCCGACGCCCCTTTCGTCGCGGTGAACTGCGGCGCTATCCCGGAAAACCTGCTGGAGGCCGAGTTTTTTGGCGCCAAGAAGGGCTCCTACACCGGATCAACGCAAGACCGCGACGGCTATTTCCAGGCGGCCCGCGGCGGCACACTGTTTCTGGACGAGATCGGCGACCTGCCCCTGGCCATGCAGTCCAAGCTGCTGCGCGCGATCCAGGAGCGCATCGTGCGGCCGATCGGCTCCACCCAGGAAGACACGGTGGACGTGCGCATCGTCAGCGCCACGCACAAGGATCTGGCCGCCGACGTGCAGGCCAGCCGGTTCCGTCAGGATCTGTTCTACCGGCTCAACGTGATCGAGATTGCGGTGCCGCCTCTGCGGGAGCGCCGGGGCGACTTGCCGGCCCTGTGTGAAGCCCTGCTGCAGCGCATCGCGCAGGAAGCGGGCATGCCCGTGCCCAGCCTCTCGGCCGATGTCCTGACGCATTTGTGCGAAATGCCGCTGCCGGGCAACGTCCGGGAGCTCGAAAACCTGCTGCACCGGGCCGTGGCCCTGAGCGACGGTGACGCCTTGCACGTGGACATCGCCCCCAGCAGCGCAGGCGCGCCCCTGGACGGCATTGCCGCCCCGAAGCCTTCGCCCCGCTCGCGGGACATCGTCATCCCGGCCGACCTGCAGGCGCATCTGGACGAACTGGAGCGCGACATTCTCGTCAAGGCGCTCAGCGACACCGGCTTCAACCGCACAGCCGCCGCCGCCCGCCTCGGCCTGAGCCTGCGCCAGATCCGCTACCGCATCGCGCGCCTGAACATCGCCACGCCGTTCACGGATGACGCCCATGACGACGCCACCTGAAGGTGCCACTGCACCGGCGCTGTGGGACCAGGGCTGGTACCGGTTTTCGCGCCAGTTGCGTTCGCCCAATTTCGGCCCCCGCCCGGCCGGAGCGGTGATCGACCTGCTGGTGGTGCATTCCATCAGCCTCCCCCCCGGCGAATACGGTGGTGACCAGATCCTTCAGCTCTTTACCAATACGCTGGACTGGTCTTCGCATCCGTACTTCGGACAAATTCGCGGCATGGAGGTGTCCGCACACTTCCTCGTCCGCCGCAGTGGTGAACTGTGGCAGTTCGTGAGCTGCGACGAGCGCGCCTGGCATGCGGGCACTTCGGCGTACCGGGGTCGTACCCACTGCAACGACGACTCGATCGGTATTGAGCTCGAAGGCCTGGAAGGCGATGCCTTCGAACCCGCCCAGTACGAAACACTCGCGGCGGTTTGCGCCGCCCTGGCCCAGTGCTATCCGATTGCCCATGTCGCCGGCCATGAACACATTGCCCCTGGGCGCAAAGCCGATCCGGGGCCAGGATTTCGATGGGACTTTTTGCACAACGCACTGGGTTGGAGCGATCAGTGTTTTCCCTCAATTGCGATGCGATGAATTTCGCATACCAATAGACCGGCATCGCCACTGACGCGCCATTCCCGGCGTCCCGCGCAGCGAAATCCGGTCATGCCAATGGCGCAGCCGCGCTGTCGATCGCACCAAAGCCGCTTCAAACCCGCGCCAATGCAGGCTTTCCTCCGTCGGGGCCGGTCTGTGTGCGGGCCAGCGCGCAGCGCCTGTCGCCAACCCCTCGTGACCACCCAAAGGGATGTAAAAAAGCGCCTCTTCAGGCGCGACCCCGTAGAGACCGCGATACACTACGGGTAGTGGCTTGAATTCATTCGACACCCTATATATAGTGTGTCCTGACTGAATCAAGCGTGCGCCACCCACCGACGCAAAGCGACTGCCCCGACCCACTGCAACCGCCACCGCCACGACACATTCACAAACCTACAAAACCGAAAAGGAAGAGGGAATCATGCAAATCGCCACCCACTCGCCGCTTGCCGCGGACATGTCCACAACGGCACAGTTTGGCGCCGGCCACGCCGGGCAGACTGCGGCGAATCCGCTGTCGCATTACCAGATCATCCGTCGCAATGGCGCCGTGGTGCCGTTCGAACCCAACAAGATCGCCATCGCGATGATGAAAGCATTTCTTGCCGTGCACGGCACGCAAGGCGCTGCATCGGCCAGCGTGCGCGAGGTGGTGGATGCACTGACACAGGCTGTCGTGCGCGCGATGGTGCGCTCCCGGCCGGGCGGCGGCACCTTTCATATTGAGGACGTGCAGGATCAGGTCGAACTCGGCTTGATGCGCGGGGGCCATCACGAAATCGCCCGCGCGTATGTGCTCTACCGGGAACGTCGCAGCCAGGAACGCGCGCGCCAGGTCGCGCAGGAAGTTCCTGCTGCCGCCATCATCCATGTCATCGACAACGGCGAGCGCGTGCCGCTTGATCTGGGCAAGCTGCAGGGCTTGATCGTTTCTGCCTGCAGCGGGCTTGGTGCAGACATCAAACCCGATCCCATCATGTCCGAGACCATGCGCAACCTCTACGATGGCGTCCCCGTCGAAGAGGTGCACAAGGCTTCGATCCTCGCTGCGCGCACACTGATTGAAAAAGATCCTGACTACACCTATGCCACGGCACGTCTGCTGTTGCACACGATCGCGCGCGAAGTGCTGGGCACCGAAGTGGCGCCGGCCGACATGGCCCGGCATTACGCCGAGTACTTCCCGCAGTTCATCCAGACCGGCGTGGACAACGAGCTGCTGGACGAACGCCTGCTGCAGTTTGACCTGCCCCGCCTGGCGGCTGCCCTGAAGGCCGAGCGCGATCTTCAATTCGACTATCTGGGGCTGCAAACCCTGTACGACCGCTACTTCCTGCACGTACGCAAAGCGCGCATCGAACTGCCCCAGGCGTTTTTCATGCGCGTGGCCATGGGCCTGTCGCTCAACGAGGTCGACCGCGAAGCCCGCGCCATCGAGTTCTACGAGATCATGTCGTCTTTCGATTTCATGTCCAGCACGCCCACGCTGTTCAACAGCGGCACGTTGCGCTCGCAACTGTCCAGCTGCTACCTGACCACCGTGCCCGACAACCTGGACGGCATTTACGAATCCATCAAGGAAAACGCGCTGCTGTCCAAGTTTGCCGGCGGTCTGGGCAACGACTGGACGCGCGTTCGCGCGCTGGGCAGCCACATCAAGGGCACCAACGGTGAATCCCAGGGCGTGGTGCCTTTCCTCAAAGTCGTGAATGACACGGCGGTCGCCGTGAACCAGGGCGGCAAACGCAAGGGCGCGGTCTGCACCTACCTGGAAACCTGGCACCTGGACATCGAAGAGTTCCTGGAGTTGCGCAAGAACACGGGCGACGACCGCCGCCGCACCCACGACATGAACACGGCCAACTGGATTCCCGACCTGTTCATGCGCCGGGTGGTTGAAAAAGGCGACTGGACCCTTTTCTCGCCGTCGGACGTGCCGGATCTGCACGACAAGTTCGGGGCCGACTTCGAAAAGGCCTATGTTGCCTATGAAGCCCGCGCCGCCAGCGGCGACATCAAGCCTTCGCGCCGCCTGGCTGCTGCCGACCTGTGGCGCAAGATGCTCACGATGCTGTTTGAAACCGGCCACCCGTGGATCACCTTCAAGGACGCCTGCAACGTGCGCTCGCCGCAGCAACACGCAGGCGTGGTGCATTCGTCCAACCTGTGCACCGAGATCACGCTGAACACCAGCGACACCGAAACCGCGGTCTGCAACCTCGGATCGGTCAACCTGATCAACCACCTGAAGGACGGCGACGGCGCGGGCGTCCGGGTCCTGGACCACGACAAGCTGCGCAAGACCATCACGGTCGCGATGCGCATGCTCGACAACGTCATCGACATCAACTACTACGCCGTCAAGAAGGCACGCGACTCCAACCTGCGCCACCGCCCGGTGGGCCTGGGCGTCATGGGCTTTCAGGACGCGCTGTACGAACTGCGCGTGCCCTATGCCTCGCAGGACGCCGTGCAGTTTGCCGACCAGTCCATGGAAGCCGTGTGCTATTACGCCTATTGGGCATCTACCGAGCTGGCCCGCGAGCGCGGCAAATACTCCACCTACAAGGGTTCGTTGTGGGACAAAGGTGTGCTGCCCTGTGACACGCTCGATATGCTGGCCCGCGAGCGCGGTGGCTATGTCGAGGTGGACCGTTCGTCCACGCTGGACTGGGACGCCCTTCGCAAAAAGATCGCCGCCGACGGCATGCGCAACTCCAACTGCGTGGCCATCGCCCCCACGGCCACCATCTCCAACATCATCGGGGTGGACGCGTCGATCGAGCCATGCTTCGGCAACCTCTCGGTCAAGTCCAACCTGTCGGGCGAGTTCACCGTGATCAACCACTACCTGGTGCGCGACCTCAAGCGCCTGGGCCTGTGGGACGACGTGATGGTCATGGACCTCAAGCACTTCGATGGTTCCTTGCGCCCCATTGACCGGGTACCGCAGGACGTGAAAGCGCTCTATGCCACTGCGTTTGAGGTCGAAGCCGTGTGGCTGGTCGAAGCCGCCGCACGCCGCCAGAAGTGGATCGATCAGGCCCAGTCGCTCAACATCTACATGGCCGGCGCCTCGGGCAAGAAGCTGGACGACACCTACAAGCTGGCATGGTTGCGCGGCCTCAAGACGACCTACTACCTGCGCACCCAAAGCGCCACGCACGCGGAGAAATCCACGGTGCAATCGGGACGCCTCAACGCGGTGTCTTCGGGCGGTGATGGCGGGCATGCGATGAGCGCGATGGACGCGGCGGCGGCCGCTGCACGGGCACAGCTCAATGCCATGCCGGCCACCGACATCAAGTTCTGCGGGGTCGACGATCCGACCTGCGAAGCGTGTCAGTGAACCTCCACACGCACACCGCAATGCATCGCGCGTTTTTTCGCGCGATGCAAACCCGCAACAAATTTTGCCTGCGATGTAAATGAACACTTTCCATTTCGCATCCTTGCTTTCATAATCCGCACATTGGAAATCTCTATGTTGTCCTGGGACGAAGAAGTCAAGCCCTTGTTGCAAAGCACTCCGCCGCAACCCCTCACCAACGACCGGTCTGCCGGTCGTTCGATGGAATCTCCACCTCTGTCTTCCAGCAGCCCTGCGGCTGCCACCATGCGCATGCTGGATGACGGCGCCATCCTCACCACGGTACCCGCTGCTCCCAGCACCATCGCACCGGCTGCCAATGCACACCGCGTGCGTGCCGCCGACAAGCGCATCATCAACGGCCAGACCGACGTCAACCAGCTGGTGCCGTTCAAGTACAAGTGGGCCTGGGAAAAATACCTCGCCACCTGCGCCAACCACTGGATGCCGCAGGAAGTCAACATGACGCGCGACATCGCGCTCTGGAAAGACCCCAACGGCCTGACCGAAGACGAGCGCCGCATCATCAAGCGCAACCTCGGCTTCTTCGTCACCGCCGATTCGCTGGCCGCCAACAACATCGTGCTCGGCACCTACCGCCACATCACCGCACCCGAGTGCCGCCAGTTTCTGCTGCGCCAGGCCTTTGAGGAAGCCATCCACACCCACGCCTACCAGTACATCGTCGAATCCCTGGGGCTGGACGAGAGCGAGATCTTCAACGCCTACAACGAAATCCAGTCCATCCGCGAGAAAGACCAGTTCCTGATTCCGTTCATCGAAGCCATCAGCGATCCGAACTTCCGCACCGGCACGCACGAGACCGACCAGACCCTGCTCAAGTCGCTGATCGTGTTTGCCTGCCTCATGGAAGGCCTGTTCTTCTACGTCGGCTTCACCCAGATCCTGGCGCTGGGCCGCCAAAACAAGATGACCGGTGCCGCCGAACAGTACCAGTACATCCTGCGTGACGAGTCCATGCACTGCAATTTCGGCATCGACCTGATCAACCAGCTCAAGCTGGAGAACCCCCATCTGTGGACCGCCGAGTTCAAGGCCGAGATCAAGGCACTGTTTGCCAAGGCCGTCGAGCTCGAATACAAATACGCCGAAGACACCATGCCACGCGGCGTGCTGGGCATGAATGCCTCCATGTTCAAGGGCTATCTGCGCTACATCGCCAACCGGCGCGCCACCCAGATCGGCCTGGAAACGCTGTTTCCCAATGAGGAAAACCCGTTTCCGTGGATGAGCGAAATGATTGACCTGAAGAAGGAACGCAACTTCTTCGAAACCCGGGTGATCGAGTATCAGTCGGGTGGTGCGCTCTCGTGGGATTGAGGCGCGAGACATAAAAGATGATTCAAAGAATCACGCCATCTGCCGACGGCACCACAGAGTGCGGCGGCAGACTGCGTAACCAGGTTCATGGTGCTGGGCTTCAGCCCAACCCCATGGATCGCTTCATGCGGACCAACATGCATGAGGTGCTTCGTTTAGTTGATTTTTCAACTTGATCAAGGAGAAAGAAATGGCAACTGCAAAGAAACCGGCCGCAAAAAAGGCCCCTGCAAAGAAGGCTCCCGCTAAAAAAGTAGCGGCAAAGAAAGTCGTCGCGAAGAAGGCTCCTGCGAAAAAAGCAGCCGCCAAAAAAGCGCCGGCTAAAAAAGTAGCGGCAAAGAAAGTCGTCGCGAAGAAGGCTCCTGCGAAAAAAGCAGCCGCCAAGAAAGCGCCGGCCAAGAAAGTCGCGGCGAAAAAAGTAGCAGCGAAGAAGGCTCCTGCAAAAAAAGCAGCGGCCAAAAAGCCTGCTGCCAAGAAGCCAGCCGCCAAGAAAGCAGCGAAAAAGCCCGCTGCGAAGAAAGCAGCGAAAAAGCCCGCTGCCCCCAAAGCAGCCGCTCCGGCTGCGCCTGCGGCTCAGACCACTCTGAACCCGCAAGCCGCCTGGCCGTTTCCGACGGCCAGCAAGCCCTGAGGCACGGCGCTTCGGCGCGTCAAGCCCGGTGTCGAAAGGCATCGGGCTTTTTTCATGATGGAAGCCGCTTATGGCCACCCCCTGTCCAACCAACAGCTACCTGCGGGTCGAAGCTACCGGCGCGGTCACCGTGTCGGTGCATGTGGTGCCCAACGCGTCGCGCACCGAGGCCGACGGCTTGCATGACGGTGCGTTGCGCGTGCGCCTGCATGCGCCACCGGTGGATGGCAAGGCCAACGAAGCGGTTGCGGCCTGGCTGGCCGACACATTGAAGGTGCGCCGCTCCGAGGTCGCGTTGATTCGCGGCCAGACGTCGCGCCGCAAGCAGTTGCGGGTGACACCAGACGCTGCGTCCCACGCACACTGGGACGATCTGGTCACGTCCGGCCGTACAAAGACCAAGCCTTGAATGCAGATGCTGGTCGCAGCCCGAGAAGGCTGCAACCATTCAACGCCCCCCTTGATCAACCCTGCGAAGACTGAAGCCGGGCGATCCGCTCTTCAATCGGGGGGTGCGTGCTGAACCACTTGCCGATGCCACCGGCAATGCCCATCGCGGCCATGCTCTTGGGCAACTCTGCCGTGTGCAACCCACCCAGACGGGCCAGCGCGTTGACCATCGGCTGCTTGCGGCCCATCAGGTTGGCGGAGCCCGCGTCGGCACGGAACTCGCGTTGGCGGCTGAACCACGCCACGATGATGGCCGCCACAAAGCCAAGCAGGATGTCCAGCACGATGGTGGTGATCATGTAGCCGATGCCCGGGCCGGATTGGTTGTCGTTGCCACGGCGCAGGAAACTGTCGACCGCATAGCCGATCACGCGGCTCAGGAACACCACAAAGGTGTTCATCACGCCCTGGATCAGCGTCATGGTCACCATGTCGCCGTTGGCAATGTGCGCCACCTCGTGGCCAATCACGGCTTCGACCTCTTCACGGGTCATGCCGCGCAGCAGTCCGGTGGACACCGCCACCAGCGCGCTGTTCTTGAAGGCTCCTGTGGCGAAGGCGTTGGGGTCGCCTTCAAAGATGCCGACCTCGGGCATGCCGATGCCGGCCTTGTCGGCAAACTTGCGAACCGTCTCGACAATCCACGCCTCGTCGGCGTTCTGGGGCGTTTCGATCACCTGGACGCCAGCGCTCCATTTGGCCACGGGCTTGCTGATCAGCAGCGAAATGATGGCCCCGCCAAAACCCATGACCAGCGCAAAGCCAAGCAGCGCGCCAAGGTTCAGGCCGTTGGCCGTGAGGTAACGGTTGACGCCCAGCAGGTTGGCAACGATGCCCAGCACCACCACCACGGCCAGGTTGGTCATCACAAACAAGGCAATTCGTTTCATGAGCTCTTTCTTTCAAGGCCCGAACCGTCGGACCGACGCCGCAAATGGTAGGGGCGAAGAGGCCGAAATCAAGCCAATGCGCCGCAAAGCCCACCGAAATTGAGGATATTTGCGTGGCCTTTACAACATCTGCGCCGACACACCGCGCGCCGGCCGGAAAACCGCGACGTCATCGTAAAACGCCGCGTCGGCATTGGCCGCCCACCAACCGGGCACCCCCAACACGGGCAACGGCGCAAACGGCTTGGCCGCGAGCCACTGCGCGGTCAGTGTGGCGGCCACCTGCGCGTCCAGCGATGCCATTGATTCCATAGCAAACTGTGACCGGTAGACGTGGACTACAAGCTGTTTTCTGGGTGAAACCAGTTTTTCAAGCGCCGCATGGCCGAACACCACCAGCCGCGCCTGCGCCCAAAGCGGCCGCAATGCGATGAAGAGGCGCGGCCAGTCCTTGGCCAACAGCGCCTCCCATAGCGGCGGCGGCGCGTCCAGCAGTGCCGCGTTTTCGTCAAACAGCGTGATGGCGTCGCGCACCGCACCGCGCACGCCTTGCACGCCCGTAGCGGCAATTTCGGCCGCCTGCAAGGCGTTCAATCGCAGCTTGGTCTGCGGCAACGAAATCCAGCAAATTGCGTTCAAAAAGTCGTGCAATCCCTCACGGGTAGGACATTGTTTGCTATCAAAAATAAACTTTTCATAAGGCACATCCGCCGGCAGTGCGGCGTGCGGAACAAATCGCACCGGCGCCAGCGCCGCGGCATTCAACGCCTGCCAGGCCGTTTGCCCCGCCGCAATGGCGTTCGCAGCGGGCTCGCCCACCGCCCGCCAGGGCGCGAGCCACGGCGCGCGCCAGTCAATGTCGGCTACGCCAGGCGCCACGGCAGCGCTTCACCGGCGCGCAAGGGTTTGAGTTCGGCCTGCCCGAACGCGAACGACTCGGGCGGCGTCCACGACTGCTTTTTCAGGGTGATGGTGCCGGTGTTGCGCGGCAAGCCGTAAAAATCAGCCCCGTGAAAGCTGGCAAAGGCTTCGAGCTGGTCCAGTGCGCCTGCGGCGTCAAACGCCTCGGCGTACATCTCGATCGCGGCGTGCGCGGTGTAGCAGCCGGCGCAGCCGGTGGCGTGTTCCTTGAGGTGCGCCGGGTGCGGCGCGCTGTCGGTGCCCAGGAAAAACCGCGGGTTGCCACAGGTGGCGGCCTGCACCAGCGCCTGGCGATGCACCTCGCGCTTGAGCACCGGCAGGCAGTAATAGTGCGGGCGGATGCCGCCCGTGAAAATCGCGTTGCGGTTGTACAGCAGGTGATGGGCCGTCACCGTGGCCGCGGTGAAATGGTCGGCGTCGCGCACATACTGCGCCGCCTCTTTTGTCGTGATGTGCTCAAACACGATCTTGAGTTCCGGGAAATCCCGGCGCAGCGGAATCAACTGGGTATCAATGAACACCGCCTCGCGGTCGAACAGGTCGATGTCGGGGGACGTGACCTCGCCATGCACCAGCAGCAGCAGGCCCGCGCGCTGCATTGCTTCCAGCGTTTTATAGGTTTTGCGGATGTCGGTGACGCCCGCGTCGCTGTGGGTCGTGGCACCGGCCGGGTACAGCTTGAGCGCGACCACGCCCGCATCTTTGGCCCGACTGATCTCGTCGGGCGGCAGGTGGTCGGTGAGGTACAGCGTCATCAACGGCTCGAACGCCATGCCCGGCGGCACCGCAGCCTGGATGCGTTCGCGGTAGGCCAAGGCCTGCTCGGCGGTGGTGACCGGCGGCTTGAGGTTGGGCATGATGATCGCGCGGCCAAACTGGGCGGCCGTGTGCGGCACCACCGTGGCCAACGCCGCGCCGTCGCGCACGTGCAGGTGCCAGTCGTCGGGACGGGTCAGGGTGATCTCTTGAGTCATGCCCATATTGTCCCAGACGGCAGGAACCCATGAGAGGCCCGGACCGACCGCCGTGGCAGGCCTGCGGGCGCCAGCGGCACAGTCGCTGCAAGGCCAGCCTAATGCGCCAGGATCTTGTCGAGGAAATCCTTGGTGCGCGGCTGGCGGTTTTCGGGGTGGCCGAAAAATTCGTCCTTGGAGCAGTCTTCCAGAATGCGGCCGCCCACGTCGATGAAGATCACCCGGCTGGCCACCTTGCGGGCGAAGCCCATCTCGTGGGTGACGACCATCATGGTCATGCCCTCCTTGGCCAGCGTGACCATCACGTCCAGCACTTCACCCACCATCTCCGGGTCCAGCGCCGAGGTGGGTTCGTCAAACAGCATGACGATCGGGTCCATGCTGAGCGCACGCGCGATGGCCACGCGCTGCTGCTGGCCGCCCGAAAGCTGGCCTGGAAATTTGTCCTTGTGCGCCATCAGGCCCACGCGGTCCAGCATCTTGAGCCCGCGCACCTGCGCTTCGTCAGGGCTTCGGCCCAGCACCTTGATCTGCGCGATGGTGAGGTTCTCGGTGACCGAGAGGTGCGGAAACAGTTCGAAGTGCTGGAACACCATGCCCACACGGCTGCGCAGCTTGGGCAGGTTGGTGGCGGGGTCGTGCAGCGGCACGCCGTCCACGAAAATCTCGCCCTTCTGGAACGGCTCCAGCGCGTTGACGGTCTTGATCAGCGTGGATTTGCCCGAACCCGAAGGCCCACACACCACCACCACATCGCCCTTGCTGATGTTGACCGAGCAGTCGCTCAACACCTGAACCGGGCCGTACCATTTGGACACGTTCTTGATTTCAATCATGATGGGTTCTCTACAGGTTCAACGGATGATCTGGGTTTTGCGCTGAATGCTGCGGACCGCAGTCGACAGTGCAAAGCAGATCACAAAATACACCACGGCTGCCAACAGATAGGCTTCAATCGGGCGGCCATAGTTTTTGCCCGCGACTTCAAAGCCCTTGAGCATGTCGTAGGCGCCAATGGCATACACCAAAGAGGTGTCCTGAAACAGGATGATGGTCTGCGTCAAAAACACCGGCAGCATATTGCGAAACGCCTGCGGAAGCACCACGATTTTCATGTTCTGCGCGTAGGTCATGCCCAGCGCCTGCCCCGCATGCACCTGCCCGCGCGCGATCGACTGGATGCCCGCGCGCACGATCTCGGAGAAATACGCGGCTTCAAACGCCACAAACGTGATGATGGCCGACAGTTCAGCCCCGAGTGAACGGCCGATCAGGAACGGTATCAGCAGGAAGAACCACAGAATCACCATCACCAGCGGAATGGAGCGCATGCCGTTGACATAAATGGTGGCCGGGACTTCCAGCAGCTTGCGCCCCGACAGGCGCATCAGCGCCAGCATCGTGCCCAACGCAATGCCCCCCAGCGTGGCGATGACGGTCAGTTCGACGCTGAACAGAAAACCCTTGAGGACGAACTTGCTGATGACGTCCCAGGTGTAGAAGGAAAGATCGAGATTCAGGTTCATCTCAATGCCCTCCGCCCAGGCCGCCGGCCGCGACAAAGCCGGGCACGCGGGTCTTTTTCTCGATGAGCGCCATCACGCGGTTGATGGCAAACGCCGAGACGATGTACATCGTGGTCACGGCCAGATACACCTCGATGCCGCGCGAGGTTTCCTCCTGCGCCTGCATGGCAAACAACGTCAGCTCCGAGATGGACACCGCAAACGCCACCGACGAGTTCTTGACGATGTTCATCGACTCACTGGTCATGGTGGGGATGATGATCCGGTAGGCCATGGGCAGCAGCACATAGCGGTAGTACTGGAACGTGGTGAAGCCCACCGCCATGCCCGCGTACCGCTGGCCCCGCGGCAAGGCCTGAATGCCGGCGCGCAACTGTTCGGCAATGCGCGACGAGGTGAAAAACCCCAGCGCAAACACCACCAGCATGAAGCCGGGCAACGCCTTCATGGCGGGGAAAACGGCCGGCACCACGTGGTACCAAAGGAAGATCTGGACCAGCAGCGGAATGTTGCGAAACAGTTCCACCCACGCATTGCCAAGCCGCACCAGCCACGGGCTTTCAGGCAGCGTGCGAATGGTGCCGACCACCGAGCCCAGCACCAGCGCGATCAGCAGCGCGCTGAGCGCCACCGACAGCGTCCAGCCCCAGGCTGAAAAAATCCAGTCGAGGTAGGTGGTTTCGCCCCCTGCGCCGAAGCAGCGGGGGGCCACCTCGCCATCGATGATGTTCTTGCAGAACACCTGCCAGTCCCAGGCCATGCCATTCTCCTTGTGTTGCGCGAAGTGCCGTCAACGAAAAAACCCCTCCGGCGAGCGCGTCTCCGAAGGGGCTTGAACGTGCCGTGCGCTTACTTGCGATAGGCTTCCATGGGGTTGTCGTTGGGCGCGCCGATCAGGCCCTTGAGCGTGGCGCCCATGGCCAGATTGACGTTGGTGTTCTTCGGCGGGATCGGGCTGGTGAACCACTTGGTGTAGAGCTTGTCGAGATCGCCGCTCTTCATTTGCGCCTTGATGAAATCGTCCACCGCCTTCTTGAAGCCGGCATCGTCCTTGCGGAACATGATGGCGATCGGCTCGACGCTCAGCACCTCGCCGACGATCTTGAAGTCGGCCGGATTCTTGGCGTTGGCGATCAGCCCGGCCAGGATGTTGTCGTCCATCACAAAGGCGTCGGCGCGGCCCGATTCGAGCAGCAGGAAGCTGTCGGCGTGGTCCTTGCCAAACACTTCATTGAAATTGACGCCAGTGGCCCGCTCGTGCTTGCGCAGCGTCTGCACCGAAGTCGTGCCGGTGGTGGTGGCCAGGCTCTTGCCGTTGAGTTGGGCAATGGAGGTGATGCCCGAACTGGCCTTGACGGCGGTGCGCACTTCGGTCACGAAGGTGGTGACGGCGAACGACACGTCCTTCTGGCGGGTGGCGTTGTTGGTGGTCGAGCCGCACTCGATGTCGACGGTGCCGTTTTGCACCAGCGGGATGCGGTTTTGCGAGGTGACCGGCACGTATTCGACCTTGGCCGCCGGCGCCACCGACTTGAGGAAGCGCTCGCACAGTTCGACGTGGTAGCCGGTGAACTTGCCTTCGCCCAGCGTGTAGGACAGCGGCGAAGACGATTCGCGCACGCCCATGACAACCTTGCCCGATGCCTTGATTTTGGCCAGGGTGTCATTGGCCTGGGCGTAAGCGCCCGTGGCAGCCAGGGCCAGAATGGCGACGGTCAGCAGGTTTTTTTTCATTCAGAAATCTCCAGGTGGTAAAGCGACGAAAACAAAAGGACAACAAAAGGAAAACGCGATTTTAAGGATTCGGATCTGCGGGATTACCCTGTGCCTGAGCCGCGCACAGGGGCGTCTCGGGCGTTCAACCCGGGACTTTGTCCGTGGGGTATTTCCAGAAATCCCGCAGCAGATAGCTTGCAGGCAAATTCAGTGCCGTACCTTTCGGGGGAATAGGCTTGGAAAACCATTTCCCATAAATGGCGAGGATTTCGTGACTCTGGATCAGCCGGCGCATCTCGTCATCGACCAGTTTTTTGAACTCGGGGTCGTTGCGAGGCAGCATGATGGCCAGCGGTTCGGTGGTCAAGAACTTGCCCACCACCTTGAGCGCAGCCGGGTTGGGCCGGTTGGCGGCCAACCCATAGAGCAACACGTCGTCCATCACAAAGGCCTCGGCCTCGCCCTTTTCCACCATCTCGATGGCGCGGGCGTGGTCCGGGGCTTCGAGCAGGGTGAGGCGCAACAGCCGTTCGCGGTTGGCCTGGTCCACGGCCTTGAGCGGCGTGGTGCCCTTGGTGGACACGATCTTCTGGCCCATCAGATCTTCAATGCGATCGGCCTTGCTGTCAGCCCGCACCAGCATGCGCGCGCCGGTGATGAAGTGCGGAATGGTGAACGCCACCTTCTGGCGGCGCTCGGCGTTGTTGGTGGTGGAGCCGCATTCCATGTCGGCCTTGCCCTGCTCGACCATGGCGATGCGGTTGGCCGGCGTCACCTGCAAAAACTTGACCGGGACGTCCTTGACGCCCACACGCTTGCCAACCGCCTCCGCGATGCGCAGGCACAGGTCCACCGCATAGCCCACGGGCTTGCCGGTGGTGGTGTCAATATAGGAAAACGGAACCGACGACTCGCGGTGCGCGATGACCAGCGTGCCGCCAGCCTTGACGCGGTCCAGCACGCCTTCGGCGCTGGCCAGCGGTGTCCCGAACAAAGTGGCTGCAACAGCCACTGCAAATCCCCAACGTGGTGCATTCATGGATATTTTGTTTGTGTGAACACCCGTTAAGCAGCCTTCGTGCCCGGGTTTTATGTCAGTCCCTGGTGCTCGGCTTCAAACGGATTTGTCTCTTGCAGTTCGTGGCTGCGAATGCATCCCTGCATCGCCGCGAACTGTAGGGAAGTTGCCCCGCAAAGACCAATGCCGAATCAGATTCGTCATATGCATTATTTTTATAGATTAACCCAAACAGCCTGTCATGCAAGCTAAACATGGCGGGGCCGGGCGTCAACGGGTCGCCCCGGCCTGCAAAAATGCCCACAGATCCTGCGCCGTGCTTTTGGGGGTCACCTTTTCATTGCCCGGGGTGGCGGCCACCGGCTTTTCGCGATAGGCGCGCAGGTCCATGGTCATCTGCAGCGAGGGCAGCTCCGGCGTCGTGGCGGGCACCAGCTTGCGGGCGCGCAGCTCTTTTTTCACTGCGCTGTGGGGCAAAAACGCAATGCCGTGGCCTTCGATCGCCATGGCCTTGAGGCCCTCGGCCATGTCGGTTTCGTACACCCGGTCCAGGTGGATGGCGGTCTTCGAGTCTTTCAGGATCATGTCCACCATGCGGCCCAGGTAGGCGCCCGGCGCGTAACCCAGGTACGGCAGCGGCTGCCCCGCCCGCCCGGGCAGCTTGTACAGCGGCGCGCCGTCGGCGTCGGGTTTCACGTAAGGCGCCAGCACCTCCTCGCCCAGCGTCACCATTTCATAGCGCCCCGGGTCCAGCTGAAAGGGCTGCGACGCGTGGTGGTAAGAAATGAGCACGTCGCAGCTGCCTTCGACCAGGCGCAGCACCGCGTCGTGCACGTTCAGGGCGATCAGCCGGCTTTTGATGGGGCCAAATTTCTCGCGCAGGCTCGACACCCAGGCCGGAAAGAAAGTGAACGCCAGCGAATGCGGCACGGCGAACTCGATCACATCCTGCCCGGCCGAGCTGTGGCCGCGCAGCATCGCGCGCGTGCTTTGCAGCGCCTGCAGCACCTCCAGCGACTGGTCATAGAGCGTTTGCCCGGCCGGCGTGAGGCGGGTGGGGTACGAGCTGCGGTCCACCAGATCGGTGCCGGCCCAGGCTTCCAGCGCCTGGATGCGGCGCGAGAACGCGGGTTGCGTCACATGCCGCAGCTGCGCCGACCGGCTGAAGCTGCGGGTTTCGGCCAGGCTGACAAAGTCTTCAAGCCACTTGGTTTCCATGCGCGGATTATGGACGGTCGGCCGCACGGTCTGGCGGCGGCGAAATTACTTCAATAACAATAGCAAACTATGACCATTTCACGGGGGCTAATGGCATATTTTTATCATAAACCTGAAAAATCCGGGCTTTCACCAGGGCACACGGTTGCGGCGCACAATCGCGGCACATGAAAAACATCCTGATTCTGGGTGGCACCGGCTTCGTCGGCGCCCACGTGTGCGAAAAACTCGCGCGGCTCCAATATGCGGCCACCGTGCCCACGCGCCGCGCGGACCGCGCCCGCCACCTGTGGCCGCTGCCCCGCGTCACCGTGCTGAGCGCCAACGTGCACGACGAAGCCACGCTGGCGCGGCTGCTGCCCGGGCACGACGCGGTGGTCAACCTGGTGGCCATCCTGCATGGCACGCAGGCCGACTTTGACCAGGCGCATGTGGCGCTGCCGCAAAAGCTGGCCCGCGCCTGCGCCGCCGCGGGTGTGCCGCGGCTGGTGCACGTGAGCGCGCTGGGTGCGGCCGCCGACGCCCCTTCGATGTACCTGCGCAGCAAGGCCGCGGGCGAAGCCGCGCTGCAAGCCGCCCAGCTGCAACTCACCGTGCTGCGCCCGAGCGTGATTTTTGGCGCCGACGACCACTTCCTCAACCTGTTTGCGCGGCTGCAAAAATGGGTGCCCTTGGTGCCGCTGGCCGGCGCCCACGCGCGCTTTCAACCCGTGTGGGTCGAAGACGTGGCCGAAGCCGTGGCGCGCTGCCTGCAGCGCCCGCAGACCATCGGCCAGACCTTTGAAGCCTGCGGCCCCGACGTGCTCACCCTGCGCGAACTGGTGTCGCTGGCCGGGCAATGGAGCGGCGCCAATGGCGGCCGCGGCCGGCCCGTCGTGGCCCTGCCCGCCTTGCTGGCGCGGCTGCAGGCGCGGATCATGGAACTGGCCCCGGGCGAGCCGCTCATGAGCCGCGACAACCTCGACTCCATGCGTGTGGACAACGTGGCCAGCGGCCAGCAGGCGGGCCTTGACGCCTTGGGCATCACGCCCGCCGCCGTGTCGGCCATCGCCCCCGGCTACCTGGGCGCCCGCGGCGTTGCGCAGCAACTGCTGGCCATGCGCAAGACTGCCGGGCGGTTCTAGGGCCGGCGCGCCGCGGTCTATGCCTGTGCTTCGGGCAGTTCAACGCCCAGATCGCCCGCGATCAGCTTGAACTGCTCCAGCGCCGCCTGAAGGTCTTCGACGATCTCCTGTGCAATCACCGCAGGCGCTGGCAGGTTGTCGCTGTCGGCCAGGCTGTCGTCCTTGAGCCAGAAGATGTCGAGGCTGGTCTTGTCGCGCGCCACCAGTTCGTCGTAGCTGTACACACGCCAGCGACCATCGGGGCCGCTGCCTTTTGCGGCGTCAACTTCTGCGCTCCAGGTGGCTTGGCGCTGGTGGCGGTTGGCCACCTTGTAGAGGTCTACAAACTCGTTCAGGTCCGCCCGGGTGAGCGGGCTGGTCTTGAGGGTGAAGTGTTTGTTGGTGCGCAGGTCGTAAATCCAGAGCGCCTTCGTCCACGGGGTTTCACTGGCGCCTTTCTTCTCGAAGAACAGCACGTTGGCCTTCACGCCCTGGGCGTAGAACAGGCCCGTGGGCAGGCGAAGGAGCGTGTGCACATCGCACTCGTGCAGCAGCTTCTTGCGGATGGTTTCGCCTGCACCGCCTTCAAACAACACGTTGTCGGGCAACACCACCGCCGCGCGGCCGTGGGTGGCCAGCAGGGTCTTGATGTGCTGCACAAAGTTGAGCTGCTTGTTGCTGGTGGTGGCCCAGAAATCGTCGCGCTCGACGGTGTCTTTTTCGGTGCTGGTGCGGCCGTCTTCGCCCACGATGACGGTGCTGCTCTTCTTGCCGAATGGCGGGTTGGCCAGCACCACCTCAAAGCGCTCGCCGGGGTCTGCGGCCAGGGCGTCGCCTACCACCACGGGCACTTGCTTTTCAGTGCCAATGCCGTGCAGCATCATGTTCATGGCGCACACGCGGGCCGTGCCTTGCACCAACTCGTAGCCGGTGAAGGCTTTTTCTTTCAGGTGCTTGAGTTGCTCGCGCGTCAGGCTCTTGTTGTGGGCGGTAATGTAGTTGTGCGCGGTAAACAAAAACCCGCCCGTGCCACAGGCCGGGTCGGTGATGCGCTCACCGGGTTGCGGGGCGATGCAGTCCACCATGGCCTGAATGAGGGCGCGCGGCGTGAAATATTGGCCCGCGCCACTCTTGGTGTCTTGCGCGTTCTTCTCCAGCAGACCCTCATACGCGTCGCCCTTCACGTCGGCGCCCAGCACCGTCCAGGTTTCGGCGTCAATCAAATCCACGATGACGCGGCGCAGCTTGGCCGGGTCTTGAAACTTGTTTTGTGCCTTGCCGAAAATCAGGCCCAGCGTGCCCTTCTCTTGGCCCAGCTTTTCCAGCAGATGACGGTAGTGGTCAAACAGCTCGTCGCCATCGCGGGCCAACAGCGTGGGCCAGGCGTAGAGGGCGGGCACGATGCTGGCCTGGTTGTAGGGCGGCGCGCTGCGCTCGTCGGCCATCTTGAGGAACAGCAGGTAGGTGAGCTGCTCCACATAGTCGCCATAGCTCATGCCATCGTCGCGCAGCACGTTGCAGTAGTTCCAGAGCTTCTGGACGAGGGAGTTGGTGGTGGTGTTCATGTTTGCTCTAGAGCTCAGAAATACTTGTGAAGCGCTGCAGTACAAGGCCTGTGCGTGTGCTTTGCGAAACGATGCCAGGTAGCACGTTGGTGAAATCGGTTTGCCGCAAGATGCCCCGCAGGGTGTGCGCAACAAATTCGCGGACGTCGGGGGGTGCAGAGGTCAACTCGCTTATCAACTCTTCGCGTCCGTCCACCACGGTGATGACATCCTCCAGATCGTGGCTCAAATAGACGTCATTGTTTCCGCGGTCCTTAAAGGCCTCGAGTTTTGTGGCCATGAAGTACGGTGCCGACAGGTGCCTAAACTGCAATCCGGAGGGCAGTGTTGACGTGGCTGCTGCTTCAAACCCCGGTTTGTACCAGCGGTTGGCAAACCCCAGCACCTTCTCGTCCAGCGGAACCAGGTCCAGCTGCATGCCATTCCAGTACCAGCGAAAAGGCGGCGTGTTGTCGGCCATGGTTTGCTTGAAGCCTTGCGCCATCAGCTGCTCTGCCAGCTGGTGGTACCCCACCAGCGACGCGACTTCTACGATGGCATCTACATCCTCGGTTGCCCGTGCGTCTGCTACCAATGGCTGGGTAATGAGTAGCCCGGTAGCACAACCGCCCACAAACACCACCTGGTCGCGTAGCGTGCCCATCGCGTTTGCAATGGATGTGAGCAGTTCAATGTTGGGATTAGCCATACATGGGTCTCTCTGCGGCCTTTGGGCCTTCGGGGTAAATCAACAACGGCAGCCGCTTGAGCGCCATGCCGCGTTCACGCGCCCGGCCTACACGCAAAGCATCAAACAGGGCCAGCATTTCGTAGAGCTTGGCGTCTTGCATGGCGGCAAAGGGCACGCTGGGATGCAATGGCGCCAGGCCCTGCCCGCGGACAGTGCCGTTGGGATGTGGCCAAACCCAATCGTCCGACCCCGGGGCGAACACCCCCGCAAAGGCTGGCGCGCTGTGGCTGGTAGGCACCCCTACAGATACTGGCAGCTTGTCCGCCGGGAAAGCATATTTGGCCCCGTGTACTGCAAACTCTGCGAGGTTGCGACTGTGTGCCCGGGCCGGGTTGTCGGCGTTCGTTGCCATCGCCGCCTTGGCGCGGCGCGGCCTGGCCTGCACGCGATAGACCGCTGCGGCCTCTTGCACGCCAGCTGCAGATTCGGGCGGCGGAATCAGCAACGCGGGATCGATCAGCAACCCTGCCTGCACCCCGCGCTTGATGCAGGCATGCGCTTCGGAGACGCTGATGCCCAGCTCCAGCGCCAGCCGCGCATACGTCCAGCGCTGCTCGCCCCAAGCCACGAGCTTGAGGGCTGCCAGGAAGTCTTGAGGTTTAAGTTGCATTTACATTCAATATTCGTGAATCAAGAATATTGAATGTAAATGATTTGCCATGCAAAGGCAAGTTATGAGTGAAATTTGCCTCTAGCCCCTGTACTCATTACGCAAGCAGCTATCACAAACGTAGCAAATCAGCTTCGCGCCCGCACCACTAGCTCGTCATAGCTGGTTTGCGCGTCCGGGGGCTGAGGCGGATGGAGAGAGTCTTCATGGCTTCCATATTGGTCTAAAATGGCGCAAAATGCGCCAATCAGGAGAAACACCATGCCCCAAGCCAACACCGGTTTTGCATCCGTCAAACTGCCCACCGCTTTAGTAAACCAAGCGCGGGATGCCGCTCAGCCCATGCGTCGCTCGGTGGCGGGCCAAGTGGAATACTGGGCCATTCTGGGCCGCATCGTGGAGCACAGCGGCCTGACGGCCCAAGAGGCACAGACCGCCATTGCCACCTATGAAGCCGCCACCCGGCGCGCTCAGTCCGCCCCAAGCGAACCCGCCAGCCAAGCCGATGCCCTGCTCGCCCAATTCATGGCCGTGGAAAACGATGGCGGCCTCGCGCAACGCGTGCGCGAAGTTGTAACCAGCAACCGGAGCAAGGCAAGCCCCGCAGCCGCCTGACATGGGGAAACCCGTTTTCTACCTGCTGGCTGGGCCTAACGGCGCAGGCAAGTCCACCCTGTACCGAGCGCTGGTATTGGCCGGCACCATCCCGGTCGCCGCAGAATTTGTGAACGCCGACCTGCACCCGGGGCGGTTCAAATTTAAAGTTGCATTCTGCAACCTTAAACGTGGTCGCAGCTATTTGCGGCCGTATACCACCTCATCTCCAATAAACCACACGGAGCCCGCTGCCTCCAGCTTGGCCACCATGGCGTCGATCTGCTCGGCGGTGCTGTCTTTGCCCAGCAGCGCGCCCATATGCCGTAAGAACGGCTTCACCTTTTGAGGCGCCTTGCTGCCCATCTTGATAAAGCCTTTCTGAATTCTGGCCAGTATCTTGGCCTCGGGGGTTACTTGGGGCGCTGGCGCTGGCTTGGATGGTTGTGCTGCTTTAGCTGGCTTTGGCACAACGGCTTTTTTTGATACGGCCTTTTTGCCAACAAGCGCCTTCTTGGCGGGTGCTTTTTTCATAACTGCCACTTTGGCGGGCACTGCGGGCTTGGGAGCAACTTGCTTGGGCGCCCCTTTCTTTGCCACGGCTTTCTTGGCTACCGTCTTCTTGGCTGGTACCGCCACGACTATTGGCTTAGCGGATTTCACCTGGGCAGCTTTCTTTGCAACAGGTGCCTTGTAGCCAACGCGCCGGGCGTTGAACTCAAGCATGCGGGCATGTGCCAGCATGGGGTCGTAGCCGCGGTCGTTGGCCACTACCACTAGCTGGGCGTCCGGGTGCTTGGCCGCCACGTAGCCCAGGTAGAACGCGATATGGAAGTCCAACGCATTGGACCCCTTGCCGGAACGTGGCACCAACGTCACCCGTTCATTGCTGCCAGCTAAGGCCTGCGCCTGCTTGGCCTGGTGCGGGCCATG
Source organism: Betaproteobacteria bacterium HGW-Betaproteobacteria-3 (assembly GCA_002842205.1). Lineage (GTDB taxonomy): Bacteria > Pseudomonadota > Gammaproteobacteria > Burkholderiales > Burkholderiaceae_C > PHCI01. The sequence continues at coordinate 165,207 of PHCI01000004.1, forward strand.
GAACAGCCACACATCGGTAAACCCCGGCGCCAGCTTGGCCAGCGCCTCCAGAGACGGCTGGACGTTTTCAAAGTCCACCAATGCGTGCAACTCTTTCATGCTCTTCCTCTCAGAAGAAATCGGGATTTAGCCCCCGTAGTTATTGCGCAAGCAGCTATTAAAACAGAAGCAAACTTTAAGCCGCAATTTGCGACTTAAAGCCATCAAACGACTACCAGCTTGCGGTACGCCTGATCCGGCCGATTTGGCACATCCGGGAAGCGCAACTCCAGCAGCCCCTTCTTCACCATCCCGCCAAGAATGCGGCCCTGCAAGTTCTCCGCGTCACGGTTCAGCAACGCAGCCAAGTCCTTGGACGTGAGCCACCGGCCATCGCACAGGCGCAGAACCAACGCCTGCATTTCAGCCGCAGGTAGCTTGCCTTTGAGCCGGGCTGGTTCCGCCAATGACAGGAGTTCCGGCGTCAAATGAGGGGAGCTCGGGGTGAAATGAGGGGAGTCTCCGCCCAATTGGGGGGAGCTTTGGGGGGAGTCCACCTCCAAATGAGGGGAGTCATCGCCTGATTGGGGGGAGTCCTCCGCCACGCGGTAGCTTGCCCAGCGGCGCTGGTTCTGTTGCGTCAACAGTCCGTCGCGCACCAGGTTTTGCAGCACGCCGGTGATGTCTTTGGAATGTTCACCGGTGATTTCCTGCATGCGGCTGTTGGTGACACTGCCTTCCACCTGGGCTGTCACCACGGCCTGCACCGCCGTCTTGTCCAGCTTGGCAAACCGGTCGCCAAAGCGCATGCGCAGCGCCTGGTCCACTTCATCCGGTATCAGGCTGACCATGGGCAACACCAACTTCACGCGGTCGGGCTGCAGCGACTCTTCCAGCCGGGGCGAGCGCCAATGCTGCGCACGCCAGCCGACCCGAATCTTGTCCATGCCCGAGCCCGCCTTGTCGCCACCGCCCATGAGCTGAAACATCAGCTGCAAACTCTTGTTGCGGCACTCGCTCACACCGCCCTGCAACAACTGCACCCGCGAGACCAGCAGCGAGCCGGGGTTGGACAACTCGATTCGGTCCGGGTAACGCTCAATCACCACACCGCCCTGCCCGCGATGGTCCGCATGCACCAGCGCGTTGACCACCGCCTCGCGCAGCGCCTCGTGCACGGCAGAGTCGTCTTTGCGGTACAGCTCGCGGTCCAGCTGAAATGGCATCTTCAAATCGCCTGACAAGCGCTGCATCACCCGCAGATAAAACTGGAACAGGTTGTTTTCCCAGGTGCCATCGGGCACCACGCGGTCGGTCCAGCGCACGGCGGGGTCATCGGACAGGCGCTCGCGGTAGTCCACATGAAAACCCGGCAGCGCATCGCGCAGCGCCTCAAACCGGCCAAACATCAGCAGGCCCGCCACGGTGGCGCCCTCCATCCCCGTGGCGCGGTCACGGCGCAAGGCACTCAGCTTGGTGAGCAGCGGCGCATCGTCCAACAGCAGCCACGGATGGTCTGGCGCGCGGGAGGCAAAGCGGTTGCGGTATTGCTTGACCGTCTCAGGATCAAAGTCGGGCTGGCCAAAGTGCTCCACGATTTGCGAATCGGCGGGCGTGTCGGATTGGTCGGCCAGCATGCGGCGCACCTCGTCATCCGAGCAACGGTAGTCGCCCTCTTCCGCACGGCGGTAGGTGCCCGTCATGGGGTTGGGCCCGACAAACACCGGGCGCTGCAGCCGCGAGGCACGCGGCACATTCACCACCACAAACTGGCGGCCTTCGTCTTCCACCGTGCGCACATCGTCATCGCGCAGCAGATTGGTGCTGACCTTGTGCCGGTCATTCAACTGGCCCCACAGCACGGTGCGCAGTTGCGCGGCATCGGGCACACCCTCCCACACCAGGCCGGTGGGCTTTTCGGCCACGCCCAACACAATGGTGCCGCCCTGGGTGTTGGCCATGGCGGAATAGGACTCCCAAAACTGCCGGGCATGCCACCGCGCGCCGACTTGAATTCGGTGTCGATGCCCTCGGTGCTGGATTGCGGGGCGGAGAAGAGGTCGAGTTGGCGCATAGGCGACGACGTCTCAGTGCCCCCAAGGTATGTTCAACAAGAGACCCAGTATCACCACCCAAAACGCAAGATAGGCCCAGGCCGCGCTCCAAAGTGCCATCAGCACCGCCAACTTACCTTTTATCCAGGACATCTGTGGTTTCCCGTCTGGTTTGCAGTCCGCCCGGAATTCCTTGCTCAGCCGTTGTTGCGCGCGAAAAAGCTCGTCATCCACGGGTTCGTGGTTATGTGCGCAACCAGCTTTTATCTCCTCGTACTCTTCACGTCGCGCCGTCGCGAGTGGCTCATCGAGCGCACTTGAAGAGGCCAAGTCCTGTTCAATTTTTCTCTGGAACTGATTAAGCAACTCTGCATTGCGATGCAATGCGTCCGCTTTCACTGCACCCGAAGCACCCCACTCAATGAGGCTGATCACTAAAACAAACAGACCTATGCACGCTGAAACCACAGTGATGTAGCTGTCGAGTTCAGGTGTACTCTTTTGTACATAAACCTTTTGTACAACGGCAAGGGCGATACCAATTGCAGAGAACATGGCGATGCTGAAAGTCGCGAGCCAATCTCTTCGCTTTAGCCGGCGAGCTGCGTTGTATCTCGCACCCGACGTACGCCATGCTTGCGTACGCAAACGTTGAAGGAAATCGTTCATTTGAACTTGCCTCGGAAAAATTGGGGTGCAGGTGACGCCTGACAAATCAGGTCATATCCTCTTCCCAAGCAGTCGCGCAAAACGCGCCCCTGAGAAGGTATCAACGCATGAAGCGTAGACCCCCGCATGCGCGAGGTATGGAGCACTTCCGCTCTAAAGGCCGTAGCCCAAAGAGGTACCGCTTGCGCGGTAGGCATCACCTGCACTTGAATGGTACACGCATCAACCATAAAGCACGCCTTCATCGGAATGCATTGCGGAAAGGATATGCGCTATGTACTTTTCATAACGGTCGTTGATCTGTGCATCTGTCAACGTCTCACGGGGGCCAATACGACCGCGCTCCGCCAAGAACTTGACCCGTTCCGCTGGCGTAACGATCTTGTCGTAGTTGCGGACATATCCGCCCTCCGGATTGAACTTCATCTCGAAATATGCACGGCTCAACTTGCGAAGCTCCTTCGGCGCGACGCCCTTGAAATCAGGTAGGCGAGAAAATAATCCAGCTATCGTCTTATCTAAATGATGCAGCAACGAAAGATCGGTAATCTGATTGAAATACGCTATCCAGCCATATCGCTTCTTCTCGCTGATCGCGCCAGTTAATCGCTCGTTCAGCTCCATCAAGAAAATCTCAGCGACGCGTGCTTCCGTCAAGTACCTAAATTTTTCAAGTCGCCGAGCTTTGTTGTGGGTGTAGTCACTGAATTTTGCAGCGATTGATTGCAAGAACCGCTCCACAGTGGCGTCGCGAACAGTGATTGTGGGCCATTTGAACGTGTAGCCAAGATACCCAAATGGTGTTGAAAGCGGCGCCACTTGAGTCTTACCAGATGCAACATCATGCAGCGCAAGACCACGATAATTCAGTCGAGAGTCCAGAGTCTTTAGTGCTTTCTGAACGTCGTCTTTAGTGCCAAACATCAACACATCATCCACATACCGGTAGTACGCGACACCCATCGTTCGCATGGGCTTATCGACATCCGCCATGTAAATGGACGCCAATATGTTCGAGATCGCAAGTCCCTGTGGCACACCTTTCTTTGATCGGTAATCATCATGCCGATGTCGACGGGTGTTTTTAGGCACAGTTGGCGTTGCAAGAGAGTGCTCAACCAAGCGCAAAGCGGGGAGACATTTAATGCGCTTGCGCAAAACAAGGCCGAGCCTGTCTCGTTGAATCGAGTCATAAAACGTCTTGATGTCGGTCCCACAAACCCAGATGTCTTCCCCCGCTTTTGTTTGCAGATCAGCGGCGATTGCACGGACATAAGTGCTCGCGACATTCTTTGGAACCCTGTCGGGATACACCGCTGACAGAAACTTGTTCATTTGATGCAGTATCACGCGATCCCGTATTGTGGGAACACCTATGACGCGCGGAAGCTTATCGCGCCCCTTGGTCTTTAGGGTCTCCATGAACGGCGCAAATCTATACTGCCCGCTCAAGCACTTCGCTGACGCAATCGTTAGCTCGTGAGTCGCTCTGTTCGCAAACTGGAACCCGTTGAGCCTGTCTGTACCCTTGCCAGTACTGCTTGCAAACTTTGATTCGAATGCTGCTTGTAACTCTGTAGGTGAAAAAAGCTCGGCAAACAGCGCTGCATCGTCAATTGCCTTTGCAGCGAAAAGCATTTCAGCTGCGCTTTTTGTCATATTTGGCCGCTCCCAGCACCAAACGCCCTCGATAGCGTTGCCTGCCGCAACGCCTGCGCGCGCTGGAGGTTGATGTCTACCTCGGCTTCGACTTCGCGGATGATGGACAGGTGGCGGTCGACTTCGGCGACGATTCGGGCTTGCTCTGCAACAGGAGGCAATGGCACAGTTATTGAATTGCAATTCTCTTTATTGAGATACGCAATTGTGGTCGCCGTAGATTTCTCAAGCATTTCCTGTTCTCGCGTTCGCAAAACGTATGCAAGGTATTTCGGCATGACCCCTTCACTTGGCAGGAAGGCATGAAGTTGCTGATTGATTACCGCTTTTCGCGTTAGCACTGCTGATATTCCAAATCGACCTACGCAGCTCATAACTACGCTGTCAGTAGGAATCGCTTTTGCGCGATACAACGCGACCTCGGACTCGGTGAAACCCAATCCACTTCTCGAACGCGCAACGGTTATTTCAGAATCATCGAAATCTGGCAGGGTTAGCCAGGGAATGTCGCCTGAAAATGTTTTGGGCTTGTCCCTGTTAGGAACAATGCATTCGCATACTTGGCCAGTCGTCGTCCATGTCCAGCCTTCTGGGATTTCTCTCAAATTTGCGCTCGGCATCGCGGCCAGGCCTGCTTTACTTCGTGTCGCCTTACCGCCACCACTTCGTCCGTCAATAGCGCGCTGTAAAAGCTGTTCGCCGGTCTCATAGGTGCGGCCTTCGCGGCGGGCCAGGGTGGCTTCGGTTTCCACGAGGCGACCTTCGACGGCGGATTTGAGGACGGAGGCTTTGTAGCGTTTGAGGTTGGCTTTGACGCGCTGGAGGTTGGTGACGGCTTCGTCGAGGCGGGAGAACTGTTTTTCGAGTTCCTCGATTGCCTGGTCTTGATAGGCCAGTGGAGCAATTGGTACTTCTAGGTGCCGCAGAACATCACCCGAAATTGCCTTAAATGTCGTCCCCGTACCCAGAGAGTCAATTTTCGATTCCATTGCCCGAAACGCGTAAAGCAGCCATCTCACGCGCAAACCGTCTTTGGGCCGAATTGCAGCGAGCCCCCGTCCAATGCATGCCCGTTCAATAGCTATATTGGTGGGGCCAACGGGGGCCCGAATGGACATCAAAATGTCTTCTGATTCGGCAATCTTCGTCGGCATAGAACACCATTTGCGTGGCGTCGGATACAAGCTCCCAAATTCCGTTTTCCCTTGAAAGAATGGCAAACCACTACGCTCATCGTTGTAGGCGGAAGACGGCGGAGACTGACCCATGATCACATGTGCAACATCTTTCAGTGGTTTGAATTCAAGCGCCTGAGAATCGAACTTAAAAGAACTCACGCCGCCAACTCCCGATTCAGTTCCTCAATCACCTTGGGCAGTTCCGCGCCAAAGAGCTGGTGCACCTTGCCCAGGCCGCCTTGGGCGTTGAAGGGGGCGTATTCAAAGTCGTCTATTTCAATGCCGAGGTTGGCGGCGATGTGGTCGCGGATCATTTCTAGCCAGTGGATTTGTTCTTCGGTGAAGGGGGCTGACTGCCCTTCGACAGGCTCAGGGCGAACGGATGGTGAAACTGGGCGAACGGCATTATGTTGGGCCAGCCAGGCTTTGAAGTTAGCCTGCACGCGCTCGGGGTAGGGCACCAGTTCGTTGGTCTGCTGCATGGCAAAGCGCACCAGGCTGACCAAATCAGTCAGCAGGCGGCGCTGCTTGGCGCCTTTGACTTTGTCTTTGCGCAGCGTGGCGTAGGCCTGCCACAGGGCGCCTTCGTCAATATTGTTTGGCGGGGCATGCAGGGCGTCGGCCAAGGCTTGCACGTCTGCAAACTTGAGCGGCGCACGCGTGGGGCGGCTGTACAAAATTTGCAGGGCGGTGATTTCGTCTTTGTGCTGGGCGATGAACTGCTCAAAGCTTTGCACCAAGGCCCCAGCGTGACCTTCGCGGTCGCTACCCTCGCTAAAGCCAGCATGCAGCAGGGTGTCTTGGGTGACAACGTCGATCACCAAGTCCGCCTTTTGCTTCATTTTTAGGAGCTGTTCGCGCAGGGTGGGCGAGGAGAAAGGCTTGGTTGCATCTCTTAAAAGCCCTTCGACAGGCTCAGGGCGAACGGTATTGGAATCAGGGCGAACGGTATTGGAGTCAGGGAGAACGGTGTTTGAGTCAGGGTGAACGGTATTGGAGTCAAGGCGAACGGTGTTGTCGTAGTCGCTTGCGAAGTTGAGCGCATCCACAATGCCGCGCGCGAGGTCGCGCAGGGTTTTGCCGCCACTCAACTCCACCACTTTGGCGCGGTCGGCATCGCTGGCGTCTTTGTCCAGCCGGGCCAGGCGGGCGGCGATGCTGCTCAGCACTTCGTCTTCCACGTTGCCCAGGCTCACGGCTTGCAGCAGTTTGTCCAGGGGCACGCTCTTTTTGGTGTCCATGGGGCGGCTGTCGGTTTTGTCACGCTCGCACACGCCCACACAATCGACGATGACAAAGTGGTCTTTTCGGATGTGTTCGCCGGGGTTCACGGCGGCCAGGTCGGTGGGGTTGCACACGCGCACGCCACGGCCTTTCATCTGCTCGAAGAAGCTGCGGCTTTTCACGCTGCGCATGAAGACGACGATTTCCACCGGCTTGATGTCGGTGCCGGTGGCGATCATGTCCACGGTGACGGCCACGCGGGGGTAGTAGCTGGTGCGGAAGTCTTTGATGAGCTGCTCGGGGCTGGTGCCGCCGCCCTGGGCGCTGCGGTAGGTGATCTTTTGCGCAAACTCGTTGCCGCGGCCAAACTCTTCGCGCAATATCTCCACAATCTTTTCGGCGTGGTTGTCGTCTTTGGCAAAGATGAGGGTCTTGGGCAGCTCGGTGCGGGCGGGGAACATGTCGGCCTGCCAGCGGTCCCGCAGGGTGCGGACCACGGTGCGAATCTGGTCGGGCGTTTGCACGGCGCGGTCCAGCTCTTCGGGCTGGTATTCAAAGTCGTCGTCCAGCTGCCAGGCGGTCTTGCGGCGGGTGGCTTTGTCTTGCGTTTCCAGCCAGAAGCCTTTGTCTACCTTGGCGCCCTGCTCGCTCACCTCGGTCTTGATGCGGTACACGTCGTAGTTCACGTTCACGCCATCGGCCACGGCCTGGGCGTGGCCGTATTCCATGACCAGGTTTTGGTTGAAGAAGCCAAAGGTTTGTTTGTTGGGCGTGGCGGTCAGGCCAATCAGGTACGCGTCAAAGTATTCCAGCACCTGGCGCCACAGGTTGTAGATGCTGCGGTGGGCTTCGTCGGTGACGACGATGTCAAAGCTCTCGATGGGGATGGCAGGGTTGTAGCCAATGGGCTCGGGGTCTTTGAACAGGGTTTCAATCTTCTCGGTGGATTCTTCGTCGGCCTCTTCGGGCAGCTCGCGCCCTTTAAGCATGCTGAACATGCGTTGGATGGTGCAGATGACCACTCGGGCGCTGGTGTCGAGCTGGTTGCTCTGCAGGTGCTGGACGATGTATTCCTCGCCAAACTTGTAGTTGTTGTAGGGGCTGGCGTAGGCGTCAAACTCTTTCTTGGTCTGACGGGCCAGGTTGCCACGGTCTACCAAGAAGAGCACGCGTCGTGCGCCGCCAAACTTGATGAGGCGGTAGATGAAGCCGATGCTGGTAAAGGTCTTGCCGCTGCCGGTGGCCATCTGGATCAGGGCCTTGGGCTTGTTGGCGGCGAGAGACTTTTCCAGATTGGTGATGGCGCTGATTTGGGCGGGCCACAGGGCATAGTGCGCACCGCCGCTGCCCCATTCGGTGACCAGTGTGGGCATGTGCTGCAAACGGGCCAGGAAGGTGCCGGAGTTCCCATAGTGTGCGGCTGGCTCTTCCACCGTTCGCCCTGGGCCCCCGTCCGTTTGCCCTGAGCCCCCGTCCGTTCGCCCTGAGCCCCCTTCCGTTCGCCCTGAGCTTGTCGAAGGGTGGGCTTCGACAGGCTCAGCCCGATCGGAAAGCAACCACTGCACCAGCAGTTCGGGGCGGAAGAAGGCAAACACACTGCGGGCGCGTGGCTCGGGGTCCAGGCCGTTGGTGAAATGCGTTTCAACCCCGGTGGATTCCCACACAAAGGGCAGCGGGCGGCGCCAGGCGGGCAAGGTGGTGGGCAGGCCTTGGGCGTAGCGGGCGCTTTGCAGTTCTACGCCGGTCAAGGTGGCGCCTTGTTTCTTGGCCTCGATCACGCCGCAGGCCTTGCCGTTGACGTAGAGCAGGTAGTCGGCAAAGCCGTAACCGGTGTTGAGTGGGAATTCGCGGATGGCCACGCCCTTTGCCGCACCGTCGCCGACTTGAATGTTGGCGTTGGTCACATTGCACACGTGCCAGCCCGCTGCGGTGAGCAGGGCGTCAATGTGGGCGCGGGCTTGGGCTTCGGGCGTCATGCAGGCGGGGTTTGAGGGATTCTAGGGGCGGGCGCGGGCCGTGTCCCTCCCCCCAATGCAGGAGCCCGCCTGCGCGCCCGGCGCAGCCCGCACGCCCCCCGGGCCGTGGCGAGCCACAAATTATGAATAAAATATGCCTTAAGCCCCCGCCAAATGGCAATAGTTTGCTATTTTTACAAGAGCATATGAGTGCCCAGCACGGTGGCCTCAGTACGTTTCCAGGTGCAGGCGCCCTTCGCGCTTGAGGGCGGGGCCGATCTGGTCCCATGACAAGCCAGCTTGCTGGGCCACGTCACGCAGGGCCAGCACCACGCCTTCTTCCATGGCCTTGAGGCCGCAGACGTAGAAGCAGGCGTTGGGGTCGGCCAGCAGGGCGGCGAGGTCGGCGGCGCGCTCGCGGATCACGTCCTGCACGTAGCGCTTGGGCGCGCCCGGCGTGCGGCTGAAGGCAAAGTGGATGTCGATGAAATCCCTGGGCAGGTTTTGCAGCGGGCCGAAATATGGCAGTTCTTCCTGGGTGCGGGCGCCAAAGATCAGCATGAGTTTGCCGCCGTCAAACTTGCCCGACTGGCGCAGCCGGCGCCGCCATTCGGTCATGGCGCGCATGGGGGCGCTGCCGGTGCCGGTGCAGATCATGACGATCGCGCTTTTGGGGTGGTTGGGCATGAGGAAGGTGCTGCCAAACGGGCCGATGACCTGCACCTTGTCGCCCACCTTCAGGTCGCACATGTAGTTGCTGGCCACGCCGCGCACCGGGTGGCCCTGGTGGTCTTCGAGCACGCGCTTGATGGTCAGCGACACGTTGTTGTAACCGGGCCGTTCGCCGTTGCGCGGGCTGGCAATGGAGTACTGGCGTGCGTGGTGTGCCCGGCCCGAGGCGTCGGTGCCTGGCGGCACGATGCCGATGCTCTGGCCTTCCAGCACGGGGAAGGGCATGGCGCCAAAGTCGAGCACGATGTGGTGGGTGTCGTAGTCGTGCCCGACGGCGGTCACGCGCACGTTGCCCACCACGGTGGCGGTGATGGTTTTGTCGGCGGCCTTGGGGCCATAGAGGTTGGTGTAGGCGTGAGCGGCCGACCACGGCGGCAGCGTGGCGCCCCAGGCCGCGGAGTTGAAGGCCTCCTGGCCGGTGGGGTCGGCGGCGGGCGCGGCCGTGGGTGCGGTTTCGGGTTCGGCCAGGGCGGCGGTGTCGTCACCGCCCAGTGCGGCGCGTTCGGTGGCCGACAGCTCAACCGGCAGGGTGTCCCAGCCCAGTTGCTCGGTGAGCGAGTAGGCCCGCACGCGGGGCATGGTGCGGTAGTTGTCGATGGAGCCGGTGGGGCACGGCGAGATGCAGTCGTTGCACCAGTTGCATTTTTCGGCGTCCACCACGTAGTTGCGTGCGTCGTGGGTGATGGCGCCCACGGGGCAGATCGATTCGCAGGTGTTGCAGCGGATGCAGATTTCCGGGTCGATCAGGTGCTGCTTGATGACGGTGGCTGGGGTGGCCATGTCCATGATGTGTCTCCGGCTTCGGTCAATGCAGGGAGGATACGGGAAACCGCCCGCCAAGGCGTGCGGCCGCACCCGGGTGCCGGGCCGCCCGAAGGCGGCTACGCCCCCGCAGCTGGCCGTGGCCCGCGCTGCAGCGCAGCGCGGCGGTGGCGATCAATTGAAGCGGACGTATTCAAAGTCGACCGGCTGGCGGTTGATGCCCATGACCGGCGGCGCGATCCAGTTGGCGAACTTGCCCGGCTCGACCACGCGGCCCATGAGGCTGGTGACAAAGGCACGGTCGCTGCCGCTGGGCAGCCATTCGTCCACCTTGGCGTTCCATTCGGCGTCGCTGATGACGCGCCCGTCGGGCGACACCTTGACGCCGGCCAGCGCGCCGATGTTGCGATGAAACGCCTTGTGCGGCACTTTCAGGCGGAACGGGATGCCGGCCTTTTCAATGACGCGGTTCCAGCGCTCGACGCCGCCCACCGAATCCCCGATGTAGTCGTCGCGCAGCACCTCGTTCAGGGCGTTGAGCATGGGCACTTCCTTTTCGACCAGCTGGCCGTTTTGCACCTGGATCACGCGGTAGGTCTGGCCGCGCAGCTGGTGGTCGTCGGTGCGCTTGCCTTCTTCAAAGCGGCCCTTGAGGCCGGTGCTGTAGAAGGTGGCGGCGTTGCTGGATTCGTCGGCGCCAAACAGGTCGATGGTCACGCTGAAGTGGAAGTTCAGGTAGCGCTGGATGGTGGGCAGGTCGATCACGCCGGCGGCGCGCAGCTTTTTCGGGTCGTCGGTCTTGAGCTCGTTCATGGCCGCGCAGGTGCGGCTGATGACGCGGCTGATGCCGCTTTCACCCACAAACATGTGGTGGGCTTCTTCGGTGAGCATGAACTTGGTGGTGCGGGCCAGCGGGTCAAAGCTGCTTTCGGCCAGCGCGCACAGCTGGAACTTGCCGTCGCGGTCGGTGAAGTAGGTGAACATGAAGAAGCTCAGCCAGTCGGGCGTTTCTTCATTGAAGGCCTGCAGGATGCGCGGGTTGTCCTGCTGGCCACTGCGGCGCTCGAGCAGGGCTTCGCCCTCTTCGCGGCCATCGCGGCCAAAGTACTTGTGCAGCAGGTAAACCATGGCCCACAGGTGGCGGCCTTCTTCGACGTTCACCTGGAACAGGTTGCGCAGGTCGTACTGGCTGGGGCAGGTCAGGCCCAGGTGGCGCTGCTGTTCGACCGAGGCGGGTTCGGTGTCGCCCTGGGTGACGATGATGCGGCGCAGGTTGGCACGGTATTCGCCAGGCACGTCCTGCCAGGCGGCTTCGCCCTTGTGGTCGCCAAAGTGGATCTTGCGGTCGGCCTCGCCGGGGTTGAGGAAGATGCCCCAGCGGTAGTCGGGCATCTTCACGTGGCCAAACTGCGCCCAGCCCTGCGGGTCGACGCTGATGGCGGTGCGCAGGTACACGTCAAAGTTCTGGCTGCCGTCCGGGCCCATGTCCTGCCACCAGCTCAGGTAGTTGGGCTGCCACTGCTCGAGCGCGCGCTGCAGGGTGCGGTCTTCGCTGAGGTTGACGTTGTTGGGAATCTTGTCGCTGTAGTTGATCGTGCTCATGTTGTGCTCCTGAAAGATGGTTCGTTGCGGGGTCAGACCCGATTCCAGTCAAAGGCGGCCTTGTCGCCTTTGCCGTACACCTTGAGTGCGCCCTTTTCGCCGACGGCGTTGGGGCGCTGGAAGATCCAGTTTTGCCAGGCGGTCAGGCGGCCAAACACGCGGGTGAACATGTTCTCGGGGCCGTTGAAGCGCAGGTTGGCTTCCAGGCCGGTGAGGGCGTCGGGGCTCATGCTCACGCGCTCTTCGATGGCGATGCGGGTTTCGTCGGCCCAGTCGATGTCGTCAGGGTTGCTGGTGACCAGACCCAGGGCAAACGCGGCGTCGGCGTCCAGCAGTTGGCCGGCCCGGGCGTGCACGGCTTCCATGGCGGGCGGTTCGTTGTAGAAGCGGCGCTGCAGGCGGCTCTGGCCCGTGATCATGGGAAACAGGCCAAAGTTGGCCTCGCCCACGGCGATCTTCGGCGCCCGGGTTTCGTCATCCGGCAGGGCCAGGTGGTAGCTGCGGTCACAGGCCAGGGCCAGTTCCAGGAAGCTGCCGGCAAAGCACGAGCCCGGCTCGATCAGGGCGAACAGGCTGCGGCTGGACACATCGAGGCGGCTGAAGGTGCGGCGCAGCAGCCCGATGGTTTCGCGCACCAGCCAGTGGTTCTGGTGCGCCAGCAGCGTGGCGTCCATGGCCAGCACGGCCGCGGCGTCGCCTTCGGTCTTGATCAGCCACAGGCCGATGTCGAGCTCGTTGGTGCGCATGTTGAGGATGGCGTCTTCCAGCTCGCGCGCCATCTGCAGCGGATACCAGGCGCTGCCCGCGGCTTCGATGCCCGCCACATCGGTGGGCTGGGCGCCCGTTGGGGCCTTGACGGTGAAGGTGGCGGCGCGGCGGGCGCGGTCGATCTCGACCGTGACGTTGCCATAGCGCAGCGCGTCGGCCTCGATGTGGCGGTTCAGCGGCGTCAGGGCCACGCCTTGGGCATTGGCCGGGCGGTCGCTTTGCGCGGCCAGTTGCAGCGCACGCTCTTGCACCCTGGCCGCGAACTGCGCGGGTTTGGCGATGTCGTCCACCAGCCGCCAGTCCTTGGCCTTCTGGCCCCGCACGCCTTCGGCGCTGGTGCAGAACAGGTCGGCCAGGTCGTGGCGCACTTTCTTCTTGTCGGTCACGCGGGTCAGGCCCCCGGTGCCGGGCAGCACGCCCAGCAGCGGCACTTCGGGCAGGCTCACGGCACTGCTGCGGTCGTCCACCAGAATGATTTCGTCGCAGGCCAGGGCCAGCTCGTAGCCGCCACCGGCGCAGGCGCCGTTGACGGCGGCCAGGAACTTCAGGCCGCTGTGGGCGGACGTGTCTTCGAGGCCGTTGCGGGTTTCGTTGGTGAACTTGCAGAAGTTCACTTTCCAGGCATGGCTGGAAACGCCCAGCATGAAGATGTTGGCGCCGGAGCAGAACACTTTTTCCTTGGCGCTGGTGACGATCACGGTGCGCACCTCGGGGTGCTCGAAACGGATGCGGTTGATGGCGTCGTTGAGTTCGATGTCCACGCCCAGGTCGTAGCTGTTGAGCTTGAGCTTGTAGCCGGGGCGAAGACCGGCGTTTTCGTCAAAGTCGGCCGACAGCGTGGCCACCGGGCCTTCGAACTTGAGCTTCCAGTGGCGGTATTGGGCGGGGTGGGTCTGGTAGTCAACGCGGGGGGGTGAGGTCACGGCGGTCTCCAATCAGAAAGCAATTTGATGCAGGTCTTGGGTGAGTCAAGATACGCATAATAATGCTCTTTTTCAATCAAGTCAAGAAAAACATGCATTTTTATGCATTATTTCAAACAGACAACTCCAGCGCCTTGCGGACCAGCACGCGCAGGGCCAGAAACGTACTCGCCAGAGGCTCCTGGCTGGTGTTGAGCGTGAATTCGGCCTTGGAATAAAACGCGGTGCGGCCGGCCAGGATGGACTTGAGGTCTTCCATGGCCTCGCGGCTGGCGGCCATGGGGCGGGTGTCGCCCTGGGCCAGCACCCGCTTCATGTGATCCTCAGGCTCGGCCTTGAGCCACACGGTGGTGCAATGGGCCAGCAGCACGTTGAAATTGGCCGGGTCCGACACAATGCCGCCGGGCGTGGCGATGACGGCCTCGGGGTAGATCTGGATGGCCTCTTCAAGTGCCCGGCGCTCGTAACGCCGGTAGGCATTCTGCCCGTACAGCGCCTGGATTTCGCTGATGCTGCAGCCGGCAAATTTCTCGACCTCGCGGCTCAATTCGACGAACGGATAACCCAGGTCTTCGGCCAGCATGGCGCCCAGCGTACTTTTGCCAGCACCGCGCAAACCGATCAGCGCCACGCGCTCGCTGCGCTTGCGGGCCAGCCCCCCGGCCTGGGCATTGGCGCCGCCGGTGCCCAGCAGTTCGCCCACGGCCACGCGCACACGGTGCAGCGCGGCCTCGTCGCGGCCCTCCAGCAGTTCGCGCAGCATCAGCCATTCGGGCGTGACGGTGGAGACGTCGCCGATCAGTTCGGCCAGCGAGCAGTGCAGCGCCTGCGACACCTGCAGCAGCACGAGGATGGACGCGTTGCCCAGCCCGTATTCGAGGTTGGCCAGGTGGCGCTCGGACACGTCCGCCGCCATGGCCAGCGCCTTGCGCGTCATGCCGCGACGGGCGCGCAGGGCGCGTGTGCGCTCACCCAGCGCCACGAGGAAGGGGTGCTTGTCGTCGCGCCCCAGTTCGTCGGCCGCGTTGGACGTCAGCACCGGCGACGCGCCCCCGACCGCCGGGATCGGTCCGAGGTCTTCGTAATTCTGCAATATAGTGCTTGACATGCGGCCACTCCAGCCCTAAAGTTCTTTACGCACAATACTGCATCATTCGCCACAATGCAAGTGCGATGCAACCCCAAGGAGACCGCCCCATGACGCCGGACACATTTCGCGCCCAACTCGCCGAGTTCACCGCCCTGCTGGCCGGCCGGCCACTGGACGCCGGCCTGGCCACCTGGCTGAACCACCACCACGGCGCCAGCAGCGCCACCTATGCCGCGCTCAAGGCCGGTTGCGAGGCCGGGGTGGCGCAAGGCTGGCTGTGCCACCGCGAAGGCGGCGGCATCCGATACGGGCGCATCTTCAAGCCCGCCGACGACCTGCAGGGGTTTTCCGTGGACGTGGTGGACATGCAGGACATTGCCGGCCCCCACCACACCCATCCCCATGGGGAAATCGATCTTGTCATGCCCCAGGGCGGTGACGCACACTTTGACGGCCACCCGGCGGGCTGGGTCGTCATGCCGCCGGGCAGCGCCCACCGTCCGACCGTGAGCCAGGGGCGTGCCCTGGTGCTTTACCTCCTGCCGCAAGGCGCCATTGAATTCACCGCGTGAGATTGCTTCCATGACCGAACTCCTTCAAAACCATCTGGGCGGCCGCTGGGTCGCTGGCAGCGGCGCGGGCACCGCGCTCTTCGACCCGGTGCTGGGCCACGAACTTGTGCGCGTGGACGCCGCCGGGCTGGACCTGCGCGCCGGGTTTGCCTTCGCCCGCGAGCAGGGCGGCGCCGCGTTGCGCGCCATGAGCTACCGTGAGCGCGCCGCGCTGCTGGCCGCGGTGGTCAAGGTGTTGCAGGCGCACCGCGACGACTACTACGCCATCGCCACCGCCAACAGCGGGACGGTCAAGAACGATTCGACCGTGGACATCGACGGCGGCATCTACACGCTGTCCGCCTACGCCAAGCTGGGCGACGGCCTGGGCGACCGCCACTACCTGCTCGACGGTGAACCGGCGCGTCTGGCCAAGGAGCCGGTGTTCCAGAGCCAGCACGTATGGGTGCCGACGCGCGGCCTGGCGCTGTTCATCAACGCCTTCAACTTTCCGTCCTGGGGCCTGTGGGAAAAGGCCGCGCCGGCGCTGCTGTCGGGCGTGCCGGTGGTCATCAAGCCCGCCACGGCCACGGCCTGGCTCACGCAGCGCATGGTCCGGGACGTGATTGACGCGGGGGTGCTGCCCGCGGGGGCGTTGTCGGTGGTGTGCGGCAGCTCGGCCGGGTTGATGGACGCGCTGGGGCCGCTGGATGTGGTGTCGTTCACCGGCTCGGCCGAAACCGCCGCGCTGATTCGCTCCCACCCTGCCGTGACGCAGCGCTCGGTGCGCGTCAACATCGAGGCCGACAGTGTCAACAGTGCACTGCTGCTGCCCGGTGAAGCGCCCGGCAGCGAGGCCTTTGACCTGCTGGTCAAAGAAGTGGCGCGCGAGATGACGCAGAAGTCCGGCCAGAAATGCACCGCCATCCGCCGCGTGTTCGTGCCCGAGGCGCTGTACGCCGCCGCGGGCGAAGCAGTTTCGGCGCGCCTGGCCAAAACCACCGTGGGCAACCCGCGCAACGAGGGCGTGCGCATGGGCGCGCTGGTCAGCCGCGCGCAACTGGGTGCGGTGCGCGAAGGCGTGGCCTACCTGCAGGCGCAGGCCGAGACGCTGCACGACGGCGCCGCGCACCCGCTGGTGGACGCCGATGCCGCCGTCGCCTGCTGCGTCGGCCCCACGCTGCTGGGCACGCGCAACGCGGCGGGCAGCGACGCCAGCGACCGCGTGCACGACACCGAGGTGTTCGGCCCCGTGGCCACCCTGGTGCCCTACCGCGACGCGGCCCACGCGCTGGCGCTGGTCGCGCGCGGGCAAGGCTCGCTGGTGGCCTCTTTATATGGCAGCGACGCGAAGGCGCTGGCCCGCACGGCGATCGAACTCGCCCCCCTGCACGGGCGCGTGCACGTGATCAGCCCGGAGGTGGCGGCCCACCACACCGGCCACGGCAATGTGATGCCGCAGTCGCTGCACGGCGGGCCGGGCCGGGCCGGTGGCGGCGAGGAGTTGGGTGGCCTGCGCGCACTGAACTTCTACCACCGCCGCACCGCCATCCAGGCGGGCACCGCCACGCTGGCCCACCTGGCCTGACCGCATCGCACCGAGGAGACACGCCATGACCCCAACCACCACCGCCGATGTGGCCGCACCGCCCGAGGTGTTCAACTTCGCGCAGCACCTGCTGCAGGCCAACGAGGGCCGTGCCGCCAAGGCCGCCTTCATCGACGACGCCGGGAGCGTGAGCTATGGCGCGCTGGCCGACCGCGTGAAGCGGCTGGCGGCCGGCCTGCGGGCACTGGGCCTCAAGCGCGAGGAGCGCGTGCTGCTGCTGATGCACGACTGCGCCGACTGGCCGGTGAGCTTTCTGGGTGCGATGTACGCCGGCGTGGTGCCGGTGGCGGTGAACACGCTGCTGACGGCCGACGACTACGCCTACATGCTGGAGCACAGCCGCGCGCAGGCGGTGCTGGTGTCGGGCGCCTTGCTGCCCGCGCTGACGGCGGCGTTGATCAAGTCCGACCACGAGGTGGGCAAGGTGATCGTGTCGCGGCCCCAGGCGCCGCTGCACCCGGCCGAGGTCGAGTTCGAGACCTTCCTCGCCGCGCAGACGCCGATGGTCAAACCCGCCGCCACGGGGGCGGACGACCCGGGCTTCTGGCTCTATTCGTCGGGCTCCACCGGTCGCCCCAAAGGCACGGTGCATTCGCACGCCAACCCCTACTGGACCTGCGAGCTGTACGGCAAGCGCGTGCTGGGCCTGACCGAGCGCGATGTGTGCTTTTCGGCGGCCAAGCTTTTTTTTGCCTACGGGCTGGGCAACGCGCTGACTTTCCCGATGAGCGTGGGCGCCAGCGTGATCCTGATGGCCGAACGGCCCACCCCCGACGCCACCTTCCGGCGCTGGACCGGCGGCATCGCAGGAACCAAGCCCACCGTGTTCTACGGCGCCCCCACCGGCTTTGCCGGCATGCTGGCCGCGCCCAGCCTGCCAAAGAAAGGTGCCGTGGCCCTGCGCCTGGTGTCCTCGGCCGGCGAGGCGCTGCCGGCCGAACTGGGCGAGCGCTTCAAGGCGCACTTTGGCGTGGACATCGTGGACGGCATCGGCTCCACTGAAATGCTGCACATCTTCATCAGCAACTGGCCCGACCGGGTGCGCTACGGCACCACGGGCTGGCCGGTACCCGGCTACGAAATTGCGCTGCGCGGCGACGACGGCGGCCCGGTGCCCGATGGCGAGCCGGGCGACCTCTACATCCACGGCCCTTCGTCCGCCATGATGTACTGGGGCAACCGCCAGAAAACCCGCGACACCTTCCAGGGCGGCTGGACCAAGAGCGGCGACAAATACATCCGCAACGCCGACGGAAGCTACACCTACGGCGGTCGCAGCGACGACATGCTCAAGGTCAGCGGCATCTATGTGTCGCCGTTCGAGGTCGAGGCCACGCTGGTGCAGCACCCGGCCGTGCTGGAGGCCGCGGTGATCGGCGTGCCCGATGCCGAGGGCCTGACCAAGACCAAGGCCTTCGTCGTGCTCAAGCAGGGCGCCCAGGCCACGGATGCCGAGCTCAAGGCCTTTGTGAAAGACAAGCTGGCGCCCTACAAATACCCGCGCCAGATTGAATTTGTGGCCGATCTGCCCAAGACCGCCACGGGCAAGATCCAGCGCTTCAAGCTGCGCGAACGGGAAACCGCCCAACCCTGACCGCCGTTGCCGGCGCGGCATCAAAGACCGATGTCGTCGGCATCAATGGGCGGGGCGGCGCGCGTTAGCATCGGGGCCTGAACCGGAGACCCTCCATGCTCAAGCTTTACATTGGCAACAAGAACTATTCGTCGTGGTCGATGCGCCCCTGGGTGCTGATGCGCCAAGCCGGCATTGCGTTTGACGAAATCACGGTGCGCTTTGACTCGTTCAGCGCAGACTCGTCGTTCAAGCAAGCCCTGGCCCAGGTCACCCCGGTGGGCAAGGTGCCGGTGCTGGTGGACGACGGTCGGGTGGTCTGGGACACGCTGGCCATCGCCGAATACCTGGCCGAGAAATTCCCAGAGAAATCACTCTGGCCCCGCGACGTGGCGGACCGGGCGCACGCACGCAGCGTCTGCGCCGAAATGCACAGCGGCTTTGCCGCCCTGCGCGGCGCCTGCCCCATGAACATCGAAGCCCACTTGCCCGAAGTGGGCGCACTGGCCTGGCGCGACAAGCCCGCCGTGCGGGCCGACGTGCAGCGCATCGTCGCCATGTGGACCAGCCTGCTGGCCGACCACGGCACGGGCGGCTTCCTGTTCGGCCCGTTCTCGGTGGCCGACGCCTACTTTGCGCCGGTGTGCATGCGCCTCAAGACCTACGCCCTGCCCGTGCCCGCCGCCGTCACCGAGTACATCGCCCGCGTGAGCGCCCTGCCGGGCGTCCGGGCCTGGATCGACGGCGCGCTGGCCGAGCACGATTTCCGTGACTTTGAAGAGCCCTACCGGCTCAAGCCCTGAGCGCCCGCGCCGGCGGCGCTGGCCTACACTCGAAACCATGCAGATCTACATGGTGGGCGGTGCGGTACGCGACGGGTTGCTGGGCCTGCCGGTGAAGGACCGTGACTGGGTGGTTGTGGGCGCCACGCCCGAGGCCATGACGGCGCTGGGCTACCTGCCAGTGGGCCGCGACTTCCCCGTCTTTTTGCACCCCGAAACGCGCGAGGAATACGCGCTTGCCCGCACCGAGCGCAACACCGCGCGCGGCTACCGGGGCTTTGCGGTGCATGCGGCGCCCGACGTCACGCTCGAAGACGATCTGGCCCGGCGTGATTTAACTATTAATTCAATAGCAAACTATCAAGATTCCACGGGGACAATGACCCTGATTGACCCTTATAACGGCCAAAAAGACCTGGCCGACCGGGTGTTGCGCCACGTGACCGACGCGTTCCGTGAAGACCCGGTGCGCATCCTGCGCGTGGCGCGTTTTGCGGCCCGCTTCACCGATTTCACGGTCGCCCCCGAAACCATGGCGTTGATGCGCGAGATGGTGGCCGACGGCGAGGCCGATCACCTGGTGGCCGAACGGGTGTGGCAGGAGCTGGCACGCGGCCTCATGGCGCCGCAACCCAGCCGCATGTTCGAGGTGCTGCGCGCCTGCGGCGCCCTGCAGGTGCTGCTGCCCGAAGTGGCCCGCCTGTGGGGCGTGCCGCAGCGCGCCGACTACCACCCCGAGATCGACACCGGCGTGCACCTCATGATGGTGCTGGACATGAGCGCACAACTTGGCGCCTCGCTGCCGGTGCGCTTTGCCTGCCTGGGCCACGACCTGGGCAAGGGCACCACACCGGCCGACGTGCTGCCGCGGCACCTGGGCCATGAGGCGCGCAGTGCCCAACTGCTCAAGGGCGTGTGTGAACGGCTGCGCGTGCCGGTCGAGTGCCGCGAACTGGCCGACGTGGTGGCGCGCGAGCACGGCAACATCCACCGCAGTGGCGATTTCAGCGCCGCGGCCCTGGTGCGGCTGCTGGAGCGCTGCGACGCGTTTCGCAAACCCGCGCGGTTCGAAGAGGTATTGCTGGCCTGCGAATGCGACGCCCGCGGCCGCCTGGGCCTGCACGACAGCGCCTACCCGCAGCGCGGGCGACTGCGCCTGGCCCTGGCTGCAGCGCAATCGGTTGCTACACATGAGATAGCAGAAAAAGCCCTGTTGGCGGGGGCTAAAGGCCCAAAAATAGGTGAAATGATCCACCAGGCACGGGTGGCGGCGGTGGCGGCATCCCACGCCGAGGCGTCGGGTTCGCCGTATTTGGACAACGGGTAACGGCGCTCGTCAAGTCCGGCGCAGTTCCGCAGTCTGAAGGTCAAGAACAGCGGGCTTGATGTGACAGCGGCCAGCCCCGTCTGTTACGGTAGAGGCTTGATGACCTCACTGCCCAGCCTGAATGAACGGTCGGCACTGTTTCTGGATTTCGACGGAACGCTCGCCGACCTGGCGCCTCGACCCGATGCGGTGGTGATTCCGCACGACCTCGTGATGCTGCTCCAGGCCCTGCAAACGCGCCTGGGAGGGGCCGTCGCCATCGTCACCGGCCGCACCGCCGCGGACATTGATCCGTGGCTGGCACCGCTGCGTCTGGGCACAGCCTTCGAACACGGCGCGCTGCGGCGCAGCGCCGACGGCACCGAGCACGTCCACGCCGCGCCCGATCTCGGCCCGGCACTGGCCGCCGCCTGCGCGCTGGCCGAAAAGTACCCGCATCTGCTGGTGGAGCGCAAGCGCACCTCGCTCGCGCTGCACTACCGTCAGGCGCTGCACCTGGAGGCACGTTGCATCGAGGTCATGGGCGCCGCCGTGGCCCAGATGCCCGGGCTGCAACTGCAGCGGGGCAAGGCGGTCGTCGAGGTCAAGCCGGATTCGGTCGGAAAAGGGCGCGCCATCGCCGCCTTCATGGCCGAGGCGCCCTTTGCCGGCCGCGTCCCGGTATTTGCCGGCGACGACGTCACCGACGAAGCCGGTTTTGAGGTGGTCCAGCAGCTGGGCG
The DNA here is from genome assembly GCA_002842205.1 of Betaproteobacteria bacterium HGW-Betaproteobacteria-3. Taxonomy (GTDB): domain Bacteria; phylum Pseudomonadota; class Gammaproteobacteria; order Burkholderiales; family Burkholderiaceae_C; genus PHCI01. The sequence goes on from PHCI01000004.1 coordinate 186,365, forward strand.
GGCACGCCATCAAGGTGGGCGACGGTGTGACGGCCGCACGGCACCGCTGCGCCAGCCCGGGCGGCCTGCGGGCCTGGCTGGCGGCTGCCGTGCGCAACATGAAGGCCACCCCATGAATTCCCCCAACGCCCACCCGGGAGTGCTCGCCGGGTTTGCCCCTCCCCTCGCCGCATCGCTGTCGCTCGGCGTGGTGGGCAACTGCGCCTTCAGCGCGCTGATCGATGCGCGGGGCCGCGTGGTCTGGAGCTGCCTGCCGCGCTTCGACGGCGACCCGGTGTTTCATGCCCTGCTGGGGGGCGAAGACGGCGAAAACGGTTCGTTCGCGATCGAAATTGAAGACTTCGCCCACAGCGTCCAGCACTACGAGCCCAATACCGCCGTCCTGCACACCGAGCTCTGGGACCAGCACGGCCAGGGCATCGCCATCACCGACTTTGCGCCACGCTTTCAGTCGCGTGGCCGTTATTTCAAGCCCACCATGCTGGTGCGCCGCGTGCGGCCGCTGGCCGGGGCCCCGCGCATCCGGGTGCACCTGAAGCCGCGATTTGACTGGGGGCGCCAGGTGCCGGTCATCACGTCCGGCAGCAACCACGTCCGCTACGTGGGTGAGCAGCAGGTGCTGCGGCTGCACACCGACGCCTCCATTGCCTACGTGCTGGAGCGTCAGCCTTTCCTGCTGATGCGTGAGCACAACTTCCTGCTCGGCCCCGACGAAACGCTCGAAGGCGGCATCGCCGAAACCGCGCGCCATTTCGAGCAGGAAACCACGGCGTACTGGCGCGGCTGGAGCCAGCGCCTGGCGCTGCCACTGGAATGGCAGGACGCGGTGATCCGCGCGGCCATCACGCTCAAGCTGTCGCTGTTTGAAGACACTGGCGCCATCGTCGCCGCCATGACCACCAGCATCCCCGAAGCCCCCGGCAGCCAGCGCAACTGGGACTACCGCTATTGCTGGCTGCGCGACGCCTTCTTTGTGGTGCGTGCGCTCAACAGCCTGGCCGAAGTCGGCACCATGGAAGATTACCTGCGCTGGCTGGCCGACGTGGTGGTGGGCGCCAAGGGTGGGCATGTGCAGCCGCTGCATGGCATCGCCCTGGAACGCGAACTGCCCGAGCGCCTTTGCGAGCATCTGCCGGGCTACCGCGCCATGGGGCCGGTGCGCGTGGGCAACCAGGCCTACGAGCATTTTCAGCACGACGTGTACGGCAACATCGTGCTCGGCGCGGCGCAGGCCTTCCATGACAAACGGCTGCTTCGTCCGGCCGGACTGGCGGAATTCCTGCGGCTGGAGGAAGTGGGTGAACAGGCGGTGCGGATTTTTGACCAGCCCGACGCCGGGATGTGGGAGTTGCGCACCCGGGCGCGGGTGCACACCTCGTCGGCGCTGATGTGCTGGGCCGCCTGCGACCGGCTGTCCAAGATCGCCCATGCGGTCCATCAGGGCGAGCGCCAGGCCTACTGGGAAAAGCACGCCGAGGCCATGCGCGCACGCATCCTGCGCGAGTCGTGGAGCGAAGAGCGCCAGGCGTTTGCCGAAAGCTTCGGCGGGCGCGACCTGGACGCCAGCGTGCTGCTGATGGCCGAAGTCGGCTTCATTGACCCGCTGGACCCGCGGTTTGTCGCCACGCTCGACGCACTGGAAAAAACCCTTTGCGACGGCCCCTACATGCGACGCTACGAAGCCGCCGACGACTTTGGCAAACCCGAGACCGCGTTCAACATCTGCACCTTCTGGCGCATCGACGCGCTCGCACGCATCGGCCGCGTGGAAGAGGCCCGGGCCATCTTCGAGACCATGCTCAAGGCCCGCAATGCCCTGGGCATGCTGTCGGAAGACACGCACGCCACCACCGGCGAAATGTGGGGCAACTACCCCCAGACCTATTCGATGGTGGGCATCATCAACGCAGCCGTGCGCCTGTCGGCCGCCTGGGACACCGTCATATGATCCATCGCCAGGAGGTCCGATGAACCGGCTCGTGGTCGTCTCCAACCGCGTGGCCGACCCGCGCAAGACGGCGTCTGGCGGGCTGGCCGTGGCGCTGGGGCAGGCACTGGAGGCCTCAGGTGGCCTGTGGTTCGGCTGGAGTGGCCGGATTGACGAACCGGGAACGCCGGGCGAAGGTGACCTGCATCTGCAAACCGCCGGCAAGGTGCAGCTGGCCACCGTGGACCTGAGCCGCGAAGACCACGACAGCTACTACCTCGGCTACAGCAACGGCGTGCTCTGGCCGGTGTTCCATTACCGGCTGGACCTGGCCGACTTTGACGCCGGCTACATTGGCGGCTACCGGCGCGTCAACCAGATGTTCGCGCGCAAGCTGGCCGGCCTTCTGAAGCCCGACGACGTCATCTGGGTCCATGACTACCACCTGATCCCGCTGGCTGCCGAATTGCGCGCCATGGGCTGCAAACAGCGCATGGGGTTTTTCCTGCATATCCCGTTGCCGCCGCCCCTGATTCTGGCCGCCGTGCCCCAGCATGAATGGCTGATGCGTTCGCTGTTTGCCTATGACCTCGTGGGCTTTCAGAGCAACGCCGACGTGGCCCATTTTTCGCGCTACGTCGGCACCGAAACACCGGCCATCGTCCTGGGGGAGCATGAGTTTCGTGCGTTCGGCAAGACCTTGCGCGCGCGCGCCTTCCCGATCGGCATCGACGTGGACGAGTTCGCCCAGTTGACCCATGCGAAGGACGGTCAGGACATGTACGCGCAGATGCGCGACGAATACTCGCGCCGCCGGCTGCTGATCGGCGTCGACCGCCTCGACTACTCCAAGGGGCTGCCGCAGCGGCTCAAGGCGTTGCGCCAGCTGCTTGAAAAGTACCCGGAAAACCTGGGCAGCGCCACGCTGATCCAGATCGCCTCCCCCAGCCGGGAATCGGTCGATGCCTACGCCACGCTGCGCCAGGAACTGGAAAGCAAAAGCGGCGCCATCAATGGAAATTTTGGCGAACTCGACTGGATGCCGGTGCGCTACATCCACCGCACGGTGGCGCGCAAGAAGCTCCCGGGGTTGTACCGCGTGGCCCGGGTGGCGCTGGTCACTCCTTTGCGCGATGGCATGAACCTGGTCGCCAAGGAGTTCATCGTGGCGCAAGACCCGGCGGACCCGGGCGTGCTGGTGCTGTCGCGCTTTGCCGGCGCCGCCGAACAGTTGAAAGAGGCCCTGTTGGTCAACCCCTACGACACCGACGGCACCGCCGAGGCCATCCAGCGGGCCTTGCAGATGCCGCTGGACGAGCGCCAGCAGCGGCACCAGGCGCTGCTGCAGCGCGTTCGCGACGAAGACGTGCACTGGTGGCGCCAGCAGTTCCTGGACGCGCTGGCGGCCACCGAAGCCGAAACCCACTGAACCATCGAGTCTGGCGCTGCGCCCCGGGCGCAGGCGTCAGCTTTCCCATTTTCACAACTTGCAAGGAGTGCACTGCATGAACAACAATTTCCTCGAAACCGCTGCCACCTGGTGGGCCAGCTTCGGCAGCGCCGCCACCAGCCTGCTGCGCATCGCGTTGATCGTGGTGTTGGCCTGGGTGGCCGTGCTGTTGCTCCAGCGCGCGATCCGCACACTGCGCATCCGCATTGCCAGCCGCATGGACGACCGCGAGGCCACCCAGCGTGCCGAGACCCTCGGTCGGGTGTTCCGTTACCTGGTGGCGGTGGTGGTCAGCCTGATTGCCGGCATGCTGGTGCTGGGCGAACTCGGTGTGTCGGTGGCGCCGATCCTGGGTGCTGCGGGGGTGGTCGGGCTGGCCGTTGGCTTTGGTGCGCAAAGCCTGGTCAAGGACTATTTCACCGGGTTCTTCCTGTTGCTGGAAAACCAGATCCGCCAGGGTGATGTCGTCAAACTCGGTGACCACGCGGGCCTGGTCGAGGTGGTGACGTTGCGCTATGTGCAGTTGCGCGATTACGACGGCAATGTGCACTACGTGCCCAACGGTTACATCACCACCGTGGTCAACATGACGCGTGGCTTCAGCAACGCGGTGCTGGACATCGGCGTGGCCTACCGCGAAAACGTCGACGATGTGATGGACGTCATGCGGCTGGTGGCGGCACAGATGCGTGAGGACGCCGTGTTCGGCCCCCGCATCACCGCCGACATGGAGATGGCGGGGGTTGACCGTTGGGACGACTCGGCGGTCGTGATCCGCTGCCGCTTTCGCTGTCTGCCGCTGGAGCAGTGGGGCGTGAAGCGCGAGTACCTGCGGCGCCTCAAGGCCGCCTTTGACGCCCACGGCATCGAAATCCCCTACCCGCACCTGACGGTGTATGCGGGGCAGGACCGGGATGGCAACGCGCCTTCGTTTGCCCTGCGGCAGATGAACCCTCCGGCCGAAGCGATCCCGGGCCGCTGAGAGGCTGAGAGGCTGAGAGGCTGAGAGGCTGAGAGGCTGAGAGGCTGAGAGTTTTTCGGGCGTCTCCGTCTGCAAAGATTCCCGGCCTGTGCCACCATGTGGAACCGGTCGGGAACCATGGCAGCACGCAACTACCTCAATCGACGTCTTTCCGACGGCGTGCGGCGCGTGGGTTTTCGCAAATGGTATGAGCGGGAGCTGCTGTCCAGCCACGCCCACATGCTGCTCGCGCTGCTGTGCACCATCGCGCTGATGGGCAGCATGGAAGCGTTCGGTGGCGGCACGCTCGCCGAGAAATTCCTGGACATCGTGTTCTTCGTGGTCAGTGGCGCGATCGGGCTGTGGGCGCTGCGTCGCTACCTTTACCTGCTGATGCATGCCGAGGAAGTAGCCAACCAGGCGGTCTGCCCGCAGTGTCAGGAGTACGGCCGCTTTACCGTGGCGTCGGAGGACCGGCGCAGCGACCAGGTGACGGTGTGCTGCCGCAAGTGCCAGCACCAATGGACGATCGACGCCTGAGCCCGATGCGGCGCACACACGGTTTTGCATTCGAGCGTGGAACAAGGCGGGCGCTGCAGACCGTGCCGTGGCACGGCAAGGCGAACCAACGCAGTGATACGTTGGACGGCGAAACCCGTATCACGCCACCAGGGCCAGCGCCGCGTAATCCCCCACCTCGTTCCCCAGACCCGCCGCCACCAGATCCACACCCGACGTGAGGGCCGGCAGCCTGCCCGCCAGTTCGGCCTGCAGGCGGGGCAGCAAAAAATCCCGGTGGTGCCAGAACAGGCCGCCGCCCAGGCTCACACGCTGCAAGTCCAGCGTGACCACCAGGTTGTAGAGCATGCGCCCCATCACGCGGCACATGCCGTCCACGTGGGCCAGGGCCGCCGGATCGCCCGCGCGTGCAGCGGCCATCCATGCCGCCGCGTCGCCCCCCCATCGCCGGGCCACCGCGTTGCCGGCCACCAGGGCTTCCACGTCGCCCAGATTGCCGCAGCCGCACAGGGCGCTGTCGTCATCGCTCACAAACATGTGGCCGGCATGGCCCGCGTTGCCGTGCTTGCCGCGCAGCACCCGGCCGTCCACGCACAGCCCCACGCCGACGCCGGTGCTCCAGGTCACGTAGGCGCAGTGGTCCAGCCCCTGCAGCGCACCCCAGCGGCGTTCGGCCGCCAGCGCTGCCGCGGCGTCGTTCTCGATGCGCAAGGTGGCAAAGCGCTGGCGCAGGGGGGCCTCCAGCAGTGCGGTGGCCCAGTCATTGGGCAAGCCACGCGCCGGACCCGCGAGACCGCCGCAAATGTTGGGAGCAGCCAGTTCGATCTGGCCCGAATTCACGACGAACGGCCCGCACGACGCCACACCGGCGGTGGTCACCGCCGTGGGCGCCAGACCCGCCTGCACACAGGCTTCATCGACCAGCCGCACGATTTGCCGCGCCAGCGCCCCGGGGTCGCCGGTCTTGGCCGTGGGCTCGCTGCGACGGGCCTGCAGGGCGGGTCGTGCGCCGTGCCCGGCCGCACCTGTGACGTCGGCCAGGCTGACCGCGACTTTGGTGCCGCCGATGTCGATGCAGGCTTTCATGGCGTGTTCATAAAAGTTTGGCAATCAGGCTGGCAGCAAGACTCAGCAGAATGGTGCTGGCAATGGGCACAAACCATTTCCGCCCGAACAGCTTGAAGCGCAGATCGCCCGGCAGCCGGCCGATGCCCAGCCGCTGCAACAGCGGGGTCAGCCAGCTGATGAGCAGCAGGGCCAGAAAGATGGCAATGAACCAGCGGATCATGGGTGAACTTTATAGCGTGTGGCTGCGATCGCCCTGTGCAAACCCCAGCGGCTCGAAATCGGCCTGCGGCGACAGTGCGATCACCTTGAACAGTTCGCCCATTTCGTGTTCGGCCATGAGCTTGAGCGCAAGCGCGCGCTCGGCCGCGGACGCCGATTCGAGCAGGCCGACCAGCCCGCAGTTCATCAGGAAACGCGCCTGCGTGGTGTAGCCCAATGTCGGCAACCCTGCTTCCTGCGCCGCCAGCGCCACGCCTGTGAAGTTCACGTGGGCCGTGATGTCCTTGTGGCCCACGTCCGACAGCGGATCGCCATCGGCCTGGTGCCCGCGATGGCACATCAGCGTGCCCATGTGGCGTTGCGGGTGGTAGTACTCGCTTTCGGCAAAACCGTAGTCGATCAGGAAGGCCGCCCCGGTCTTGAGCCGGTCGGCCAGCGTGCGCATGAAGGCCTCGGCCTGGGGGTGAATTTCGGTCAGGTAGTCGTGCGGGCCGGGTACATCGAGCGGCGGGCGCAGCGCCGTGGGCGTGTCGGCAAACACCGGCCGGTCGTCGTGCCAGACCACCCCGCGTTCATGCCACACACCGCGGGTGCGCATCAGCAATTTGACGGGCATGGCGTCCAGCACCTCGTTACCCACCACCACGCCGTGCAGGGCGGCGGGGAGCTCGCTGACCCAGCGCACTTTCCCCGCATGCGCGGCCAGCGCGGCCTGCTGTCGCTCGCGCAACACAGCCGACAGTTCGACGATGGTGTAAGAGGTGGCGGCGTCGCCCAACGCGTCCAGCAGCTGCAGCGCCAGTGCCCCGGAGCCGGCACCAAACTCCCAGATTTCGCGCGTGCCCGTGGCGTCCAGCGCCTGACCCACCTGCACGGCCAGCGCCCGGCCGAACAGCGGCGACAGCTCGGGCGCGGTGACAAAATCACTTCCCCCGCCTTTCAAGCCGTGCGGCATGGTGCCAAACTTGCGCAAGTCGTTGGCGTAATAACCCAACCCGGGCGCGTACAGCGCCAGCGCCATGAAGCGGTCAAAAGGCAGCCAGCCGCCAGCCTGCGCAATGGCCCGTGCCAGCAGCTTGTGCAGGGCGCTCGTTAAACTCGGTGTTTCTGCGGTTGTCACCCTTGGATTGTCCCTGAATGCTCACACCTGCCCCGCGCACTGTTCTGGTCACCGGCGCCGCCCGGCGGCTGGGGCGCGAGATCGCGCTGGCGTTGGCCGCGGGCGGCTGGCGGGTCGCCGTGCATTACCGTGGCTCCATGCAGGACGCTATTCATACGGTAGCAGACTGCGACCAATTGACGGGGGGTTGTGCCGCTTTTGATGCAGATTTTGAGGATGAATCGGCAGTTCGGGCGCTGCTGCCCCGCGTCGCCGCGCAAATGGGCCGGGTGGACGCCGTGGTCAACAACGCTTCGCTGTTCGAACACGACACCGCCGCGAGCTTCACCTACGCCAGCCTGGAGCGGCACCTGCGCAGCAACACCGGGGCGGCCATCGTGCTGGCGCAGCAGCTGCACGCGCACCTGCTGGCCCGTGGCGACACGGGCTGCGTGGTGAACCTGCTGGACCAGAAGCTGTGGAACCTCAACCCCGATTTCTTGAGCTACACCCTCTCCAAGGCCGCGCTCGAAGCCGCCAACACCGTGCTGGCGCAGGCGCTGGCGCCACAGTTGCGGGTGGTGGGCGTGGCGCCCGGCCTCACGCTGACCAGCCACCTGCTGAGCGACGAGAAGTTTGCGGCCCTGCATGCCCTGAGCCCGCTGGGCCGCTCGTCCACGTCGGCCGACGTGGCCGCCACGGTGAAGTTTGCACTGGACAACGCCTCCATCACCGGCACCACGCTGCTGGTCGACGGCGGCCAACACCTCATGAAGTTCGACCGCGACTTCTCCCTGATGTAAGCCGGCCCCTCCGAAAGCGCCCCGATGCTCACCAAAGGCAACCAGATCCTCACCCTCACCGGGCTGCGTTTTGACGCCAGCCTGGGTATCCTGGCGCAGGAAAAATCCAAACCCCAGCCGATCCAGGTGGACGCCGAGCTGCACCTGGGCACGCAGGACCTGCTGCCCCACGACGACGAGATCAACCATGTGCTCGATTACCGCAAGGTGCGCCAGATCATCATCGACGAATGCACGGCCGAGCACGTGAACCTGCTGGAGAGCCTGATCGGCAAGCTCGCGCACCGGCTGCTGCAACTGCCCGGCGTACTGGGCGTTCGCGTGAAAATCGCCAAACTGCAAATTTTTGACGACTGCGAAGTGGCCATTCGGGTCGAGACCGGGCAGTGGTGACCATGTCACGCATCAAGACATTCACCGTTCGGACTGAGCCCGTCGAAGTCAGCGCGCGGCATGTAAAACCCAGGAGCCCACAGGCAGGCTCAGGGCGAACGGAGGTGGTATGAGTGCAGTGTGGATCGATGACGCGGCGCCAGCCTCGGCCAAAGCCAGTTTCAAGATCGAGCGCGAAACCCACAAGCTCGAAAAACGCCTGTGCCGCGAGGTCGGCCGCGCCATTGTGGACTTCAACATGATCGAGGAAGGCGACAAGGTCATGGTCTGCATGAGCGGCGGCAAGGACAGCTACGGCCTGCTCGACATCCTGCAGAAGATGAAGGCCCGCGCGCCGATCGACTTTGAGCTGATCGCCGTCAACCTCGACCAGAAGCAGCCCGGCTTTCCCGAACACGTGCTGCCAGAATACCTGGCCCAGACCGGCGTGCCGTTCCACATCGAGAACCAGGACACCTATTCGATCGTCAAGGACAAGATCGCGCCGGGCAAGACCATGTGCAGCCTGTGCAGCCGCCTGCGCCGCGGCATCCTGTACCGTGTGGCCGACGAACTGGGCGCCACCAAAATTGCGCTGGGCCACCACCGCGACGACATGCTGCAGACGTTTTTCCTCAACATGTTCTTCGGCGGCAAGCTCAAGGGCATGCCCCCGAAGCTGGTCAGCGACGACGGCCGCCACATCGTGATCCGGCCGCTGGCCTACGTGGCCGAGAAAGACCTCACGCGCTGGGCCGAGCACCGGCAGTTTCCGATCATCCCCTGCACGCTGTGCGGCAGCCAGGAGAACCTGCAGCGCAAGCAGGTGGGCGCCATGCTGCGCGAGTGGGAGAAAAAACACCCGGGCCGCATCGAAAGCATGTTCAGTGCGCTGGGCCACGTGGTGCCCTCGCACCTGATGGACGGCGCCCGCTACGACTTCAAGGGCCTCAAAGCCACCGGCGTGGCCAGCGAAGACGGCGACAAGGCCTTTGACGCCGAAGAGTTTGCGCCCGCCACCCTGCCGGGGCTGCAGGTCATCCGCCTGTAGGCCCGGGCATCGTGCACGCCACCCGCATCATTGCCATCCGCCACGGCGAAACCGCCTGGAACGTGGACACGCGCATCCAGGGCCAGCTCGACATCCCGCTCAATGACACCGGCCGCTGGCAGGCCCACCGCCTGGCGCTGGCGCTGGCGGGCGAGCCGATCGCCGCGGTGTATTCGAGCGACCTGCTGCGCGCCTGGGACACCGCGCTGTCGGTGGCCGACGCGGTGGGCCAACCGGTGGTCACCGACGAGGGCCTGCGCGAACGCGGTTTTGGTGAATTTCAGGGCCGCACCTACGCCGAGATCGAAGCCCTCTGGCCCGAAGAGGCGTTGCGCTGGCGCAAGCGTGACCCGGACTTTGCGCCCCCGGGCGGCGAGTCGCTGGTGGCCTTGCGCGAACGCGTCACACGCACTGCGCATGCGCTGGCCGCACGTCACGCGGGCGAGCAGATCGTGATGGTCGGGCACGGCGGCGTGATGGACGTGCTGTACCGCGTCGCCACCGGGCAGGACATCCAGGCGCCGCGCACCTGGGCGCTGAGCAACGCCGCCATCAACCGCTTGCTCTGGACGGCCGAAGGCTTTACGCTCGTTGGCTGGGCCGACACCTACCACCTTGACGATGACGCTCTCGATGAATCCTCCACCTGACTGGGCGGCCCTGCAAGCCGAGGCTGACGCGCCGCGGCACCTGGCCAGCCTGGTGGGCCTGCCGGTCAGTGCGGTGGACACGCCCGCGCTCGTGATCGACCTGGACGCCATGTCGCGCAACCTGCAGCGCATGGTCGAGTTCACCCGCAAACATGACGTGCGGCTGCGGCCCCACGCCAAGATGCACAAGAGCGCCGTGCTGGCCCGGCTGCAGATGCGGGCCGGCGCCTGCGGCGTCTGCGTGCAGAAAGCCTCCGAGGCCGAAGTTCTGGCCGCGGGTGGCGTGACCGACATCTACATCAGCAACGAAGTCGTCGCCCCGGACAAGCTCGAACGCGTGGTGGCACTGGCGCAGCGTCTCGCCGCCGCGGGCGGGCAACTGGCCGTCGCCGTGGACAGCCTGCAGGGCGTCGAGGCGCTGGCGGCGGCGTGGTCGGGCCTGGTCGGCATGCCGCAGCCGGTGATCGACGTGCTGGTCGAAATCGACGTGGGTCAGGGCCGCTGCGGCGTGCCCCCAGGGCCCGCCGCCGTGGCGCTGGCGCAGGCGGTGGCGCAGGTCACCGGCTTGCGATTTGCCGGCCTGCAGGCCTACCACGGCGGCGCCCAGCACCTGCGCAGCCCGCAGGCGCGGCGCGACGCCATCGCACACAGCGTGGCCGCCGTCGAGCGCACAGCCCGGCTGATCCAGGCCGCCGGGCTCACGGTCGGCCTGGTCACGGGCGCCGGCACCGGCACCTTTGCGCTGGAGGCCGCGAGCGGCGTCTATGGCGAGCTGCAGGCGGGCAGCTTCATGTTCCTGGACGCCGACTACGCCCGCAACGAACGCGACCCGGCGCAGCCGCAGTTTGAGCACGCGCTGTTCGTCAAGGCCCAGGTCATGAGCGTCGGCCCCGCGCACGCGGTGTGCGACGCCGGCCACAAGAGCCATGCCGTGGATTCCGGGCTGCCACGGGTGCTGCCGCTGGGCAGCGGGCCGGAACTGGTTTACTTCAACGGCGGTGACGAACACGGCATTTTGCGCACGGCGCAGCCCGGTCAGCCGCTGCCGCAGTTGGGTGACGTCGTCTGGCTGATCCCCGGCCACTGCGACCCGACGGTCAACCTGCACGACCACATGATCGGCATCACCGGCGGGCTGCAGCGCGGCACGGTGGAATGCATCATTGCGGTGGACGCACGCGGGGCCCTGACGTGATGACGGCCCCCACGCTTGTCACTGCGTGTACTTCGCTGCCCCCCGAGGGGGCTGGCCTTGCTTGGGGCGGCCCGGCGCGGCGGCCGATGGTCTGCATCCGATGACTCCCAGTCAGATCATTGTTCTCGCGACGCCGGTGTTCTTCGTGCTGATCGCCATCGAGTTTGCGGTCGGCTGGGCCCGGGGCCGCAACACCTACCGGCTCAACGACGCCATCAACAGCATCGGCCTGGGGATGCTGAGCCAGATCAGCGCGGTGTTCACGCGGCTGCTGCGCGTTGGCATCTACACCGCCGTGTATGCAGGCGTGGCCGTGTGGCCCGACCACGCGTTCTGGGGCACGCCCCTGGGCTGGCTGGTGGCGCTGGTGTTCTACGATTTCTGCTACTACTGGCTGCACCGCGCGGGCCATGAATGCGCGCTGTTCTGGGCCGCCCATGTGGTGCACCACCAGAGCCAGGACTACAACCTGTCCACCGCGCTGCGGCAAACCAGCAGCGGCGCCCTGTTCGGCTGGGTGTTCTACCTGCCGATGGCCATCGCGGGCGTGCCGCCGCTGCTGTTTGGCATCGTCGCGCTGGTCGATCTGCTCTACCAGTTCTGGGTGCACACCGAACAGGTGGGCAAGCTCGGCTGGTTCGACCGCTGGTTCTGCAGCCCGTCCAACCATCGCGTGCACCACGCCGTGAATGACCCCTACCTCGACCGCAATTACGGCGGCATCCTGATCGTCTGGGACCGGCTCTTTGGCAGCTTCATTGAAGAAGACGAAAAGTGCGTTTACGGCACGCGCAAGCCACTGCAGAGCTGGGACCCGCTGTGGGCCAACACCGAGGTGTACTGGGCGCTGCTCAAGGATTCGTGGCACACACGCCACTGGGCCGACAAGCTGCGCGTCTGGTTCAAGCCGCCGGGCTGGCGGCCGGCCGACGTGGCAGTGCGGTTTGCGTCACCCCCGTTCGAACTGGCCCGGGTGAGCGTCTGGCACCCGCCCATGACGCGGGCCGTGATGGTGTTTGCGGCGGTTCAGTTTGTGCTGTTGCTGCTGGGCGTGGCGCAGTTCCTGTGGCGGGCCGACAGCATGCCGCTGCCCGAGGCGGCCGTGTGGTTGTGCGCGCTGATGGCCGGCCTGTGGGCTGTGGGGGCGGTGATGCAAGGGCGCATCACGATGACCGAGGCGCTGTGGATCGAATCGGCGGCACTGGCCACGGCCACCGCCGCCACGGGATGGCTGGAACTGCATCGCGTCTTCAAACCGTTGGCGATGCTGATAGGTATATTTTATATAGCAAAGTATCGCCATTTTACGGGGGCTAACGGCCGTTTTTACTTGAATATTGTGGCTGCGCTGGGGTTTTCACTGGTTGGCGACGTGCTGCTGATGTTCCCCGGGTATTTTGTTCCGGGGTTGATCGCCTTTCTGATCGCCCACGTCTTCTACATCGCCGTGTTCAAGCAGGGGCAGGCGTGGTTTCCCCGGCGCGGTGCGTGGGTGGCCACACTGGCCATCGGCGCGATGTTTTATGCGTTCGTTGCGCTCCATGGCCTTCCGGTGGCCCTGCGCGTGCCCGTGGCGGCCTATGTGGTGGTGATTTCACTCATGGCGGCGCAGGCCATCGGTCGTGCGCAGGTGCTGCGCGACGGCGCGGCCCTGGCGGTGGCGCTGGGCGCGGGCTTTTTCATGCTCAGCGATTCACTGCTGGCGCTGAACAAGTTTGTGCTGCCGCTGCCCATGGCGCCGCTATGGGTGCTGGGCACGTATTACGCCGCGCAGATCTTGATCGTGCGCCATGCGCGGCCCGCCGCTGCAACGGCTTCAGCCCGGGGCGTGGACGATGGCCTCGTCGCGCGCGATGCGCCCGTCCACCAGTTCCACGAGCCGGTCGCAGCGCGCGGCCAGCCGCGGATCGTGGGTGACCACCACGAATGACGTGCCCAGCTCGGCGTGCATGCGCCGCAGCTGCACGAACACCTCGTCGGACGACGCCGTGTCCAGGTTGCCGGTGGGTTCGTCGGCCAGCACCAGGGGCGGCTCCTGCACCAGCGCACGGGCGATGGCCACACGCTGCTGCATGCCGCCCGACAGCTCCGATGGCCGCTTGTCCATGGCCTGCGCCAGGCCCACCGCCGCCAGCAGGCTGCGGGCGCGCTCACGCTGCGGGCGGCTGACGCGCCCCTCGCGCATCAGCGCGGGCATCGTCACGTTTTCCAGCGCGGTGAAAGCGGGCAGCAGGTGGTGGAACTGGAAGATGAAACCGAGCGCACTGCGCCGCCGTTGGGTCAACGCCGCATCGCTCAGGGTGCTGACTTCCTCACCCTGCAGCCGGTAGTGGCCAGAGGTCATGGGTTCGAGCAGCCCGATGACGTTGAGCAGCGTGCTCTTGCCCGAACCCGAGGGCCCCACCAGCGCCACGAACTCGCCCCGGTCCACCCGCAGGCTCACGCCGTGCAACACCTCAGCCTCGTTGGGTTGCCCGAGGTTGTAGCGCTTGCAGACATCGCTCAGCTCGATCAGTGGGGGTCTGACTGCCATGTCAGATACTCCGAAAATGCAAGAGGCAACCCGTTTCAGGAACGCCGTGGAACCGGCTTGGCCGGGCCACTGGCGTTGCCCCCTTGAGGGGGGAGGCGGCCACACGCAGTGGGCAAGCAACGGGGGTGGGCTTCTTCATATCCGGATCGCCTGCGCCGGGTCCATGGCGGCGGCGCGGCGCGCGGGGGCAATGGCGGCCAGCACGCCACACACGGTGGCGATCAGCGCCACCTGCAGGGCCGTGGACAGTGGCAGGCCGATGTTGAACAGCGGCAAGCCGTCCGAGCCGCGCACGAAATGCGTGAACAGCCAGATCATGCCCACCGCCAGCGCGACGCCCAGCACCGACCCCAGCGCGCCCACCACCGCACCCTGCACCAGAAACACGCGCAGGATCTGCCCACGGGTGGCACCCATGGCGCGCAGGATGCCGATCTCGCGGCGCTTTTGCACCACCGACACCACCAGCACGCTGGCAATGCCCAGCACCACCACGATCAGCACCACACCGCGGATCAGCGCCGTGCTGATCGACTGCGCATTGAGCGCCGACACCAGCTGCGCATTGCTCTCCTGCCAGCTCTCCACCTTGTACGGCAGCCGTCGGCGCAGATCGTCAGCAATGGCCTGCGCGGCCCACACGTCCTTGACCGTCAGGTCGATGTTGGTGGCGCCACCGGGCAGGCCCAGCAGGTTCTGGGCGGCCCGCAGCGGCACCAGAACGGTACGCCGGTTCAGTTCCTTGACGCCCAGGTCCACCAGCGCCGTGACGCGCACCGCGTCGCTGACGGTGCCGGTCTGGACCGTGAGCCGATCCCCCGCGCGCACCCCCAGATCCGACGCCAGTTCGCGCCCGATGATCGCCTCGCCCGGCGCCAGCCGCGCCACGCCGCTGACCACCTTGCCACGCAGGCCGACGATGCGGTCATAGCGCTCCAGCTCCACGCCCAGCAGGGAGATCGACTGTGTGGCCTCGCCGCGCAAGGCCAGCCCGCCGCCCGCGACCATCGGCGACACGGCGGCGATGGCGGCGTCGCGCTCCAGCAGCGGCAGCAAGGCCTCCCAGTTGCTGACCGACCGCAGGCGCTGCGCGCGCGGCTGGGTTTCGGTCAGCGCGGTGGTGCCGGCGCTGACGGGCCGCGCCGGGGTGACCACATCGTCGGGCGACTTGAGGGTGATGTGGGCCTGCGCGCCCAGCGTTTTGGTCAGCGTGCTGCTTTGCAGGCCGCTGATCAGCGCCGAGATGTAGGCGATGACCGCCACGCCCGCCGCCACGCCTACGATGATCAACAGCGTCTGCATGCGCCCTTCGCGCAGAAAGCGCAGGGCCACGCGGGTCTCAAAGCCAAGCCAGGCACTCATGGTCGCAGCGGGTTCAGCGCCCCATGGCGTTGGTCAGGGCCGCGCCCGCGTCCGGCCCGGCGGCTTGGGTGGCCCCCGCCCCCGGCTGCCACGCCACGACCCGCGTGCGAACCCGGGCGTCGGGCCGGGGCGTGCCGCCCAGCAAGACCGCGTCGCCCGCGGCCAGGCCGTCCAGCACTTCGGCGGCGTCCAGGGTCCGCAGACCCAGCCTGACGCGGCGCAGTTGCGCACGCCCTTGCACGGCCACCAGCACCTCCACCCGGTCTGGCGCCGCCGCAGTCGCCCCATCCGACGTTGACCGCAGCGCGGCCAGTGGCAACACCAGGGCGCTGTCACGCCGCGCGGTTTCGACCTCCACCGACAGGGTCATGTCCTCACGCAAAAAAACCGGGGCATCGCCCCCCAGGGCAAACTTGACCTCGATGGCGCCGCGCTGCGCATCGACTGACGGCGCAATGGACAGCACCGTGGCCGCAAAGCGCTGCCCGGCAAACGCGTCGGCCACCACCGTGGCCTTCTGCCCGGTCTGCAACTGGTCCAGAAAACGTTCGTCCACCTGGGCGCTCAATTGCGTGGGGCCGGCCAGCGCCAGGGTCATGAGCGCCTTGCCGGGCTGCACGATCTGGCCGGGTTCAACCTGGCGCACCAGCACGCGCGCATCGGCGGGGGCCAGCACCTGCATCTGCGCCAGCCGGGCGTGCGCGGCGGCAGTGGCGGCCCGGGCCAGCGCCAGCTGCGCCTGGGCCTGCAGCACGTCGGTGCCGGCGTCTTCATTGGCCTGGATCTGCGCGCGGGCGCTGGCCTGCTGGGCCTGCGCCACCGCCACCGCACGTTGCGCGTCATCGAGCCGGGATTCACTGACAAACCCCTGCCCCACCAACTGCTGCGTGCGCGTCAATTCGGCCTGCGCGGCCCGCAGCGTTGCGTCGGCCTGCGACAGCGCCGCCTGCGCCGCGAGCCGGCCCGTGCTGCGCAGCCCGGCGACGCGCGCCTGGGCCTGGCGCTCAGCCGCCACGGCCTGCGCCAG
>PHCI01000005.1 GCA_002842205.1 Betaproteobacteria bacterium HGW-Betaproteobacteria-3
GCTGTTGCGCACGGTGCTCGAGATCTGCTCCATCGAGGCGGCCGTCTGCTGCAGGTTGGCCGCCTGTTCTTCGGTGCGTTGCGACAGGTCGGAGTTGCCCGTGGCAATCTGGGCGCTGCCCGTGGCGATGGAGTCGGAGCTGGCACGGACCTCACCCACCACCTTGGCCAGCGACTGCTGCATGGCGAGCATGCCCGCCATGACGCTGGCGCGGTCGCCCTCGCGCACGGCGATGGGGGTGGTCAGGTCGCCCTGGGCGATGGCGCTGGTCACGGCCAGCACCTCGCCGGGTTCGGCCCCCAACTGGCGGGAAATGCCGCGCACCAGCAGCCAGCCGAACACGGCCGCCAGGGCCAGGCCGATGGCCATGCTGGCAATGGCCAGGGTGCGGATCGCGCCATACAACGCCGTGGCCGCTTCATATTCTTTCTTGGCTTCGTCCACCTGGAGTTGGACCAAGGCGTCCAGCGTCTTGTTGGCCGCGTCATGCGAAGTCCGGAGTTTGTCCAGCACGATGCGCGCCTCCATCATGTCGTTGGCGCGCAGTGCAGCCAATGCCGGCTGAAGGCCGCTCGCCACATAAGCCTTGCGTTCTTCCGTGAACTGCTTGGCCAGCGTCGCCTCCTCCGTCGTCAACGTGGTGGCCGCGTAGGCGTCCCAGTCTTTCGTGATCGTGGCAATATTGGCCTCCACCGTGGCGATGTTCTTGGCAATGTATTCGGGCGTTGGCGTGGCGATGGCGCCGACGACGGCCAGCCGGTTGTTCAGCATCAACGAGTCAATTTCACCCAACAGCTGCGCCGGAACCGTCCGGTCTTCGTACACGCTTTTGAGGGACGCGTTGGACGACGCAATGCCGTACAAGCCGACACCGCCAATGGCCACCAGCAAAACGGCGAGCAAGCCGAGGACCAGGCTGAGCCGTGTGCCCACCTTCATGTTGTTCATAGGAAACCTTCTGTTGTTGTTCGTTTGAATGCCCCGCACTGTCGGCGCCGTCGGCGCGTTCGAGCGAGCCGTGATTTCAATGCGCTGCCATCACGTCGGCCACCAGCCCCATGTCGGCACTGCCCATGAGCTGCTCGATGTCGAGCAGGATCAGCATGCGTTCGGTGCTGCCGGTCTTGACCGTGCCCAAGCCGGTGATGAAGTCGGCGTCCACCGCGGCGTTGAACTCGGGCGCGGGCTTGATCTGCTCGGGGCTGAGTTCGAGCACGTCCGACACCGAATCCACCACCACGCCCATGACGCGGGTGCCAATGTTGAGCACGATGGTCACGGTCAGGCTGTCGTATTTGACGTCGGTCATGGCAAATTTGGTGCGCAGATCGACAACGGGCACGATGATGCCGCGCAGGTTCTGCACGCCCTTGATGAAGGCCGGGGCGTTGGCAATGCGCGTGGGCTCGGCGTAACCGCGGATTTCCTGCACCCGCAGGATGTCAATGCCGTATTCCTCGGCACCCAGGCGAAAGCTCAGGTATTCACGGGGCTGCACCGTGGCAGGTGCCATGCGTGCGGCGGAAGAAGTGGCAACAGGGGCAAGTACAGCGCTCATGATTTCCTTGAGGAAGTAAAAAGTGGGAAATGAAAAATGGAAAAGGATGCGGTTAAAAAACGGCGGCGCTCAGCGCTTGCCCGGCCCGAACCCCGAGGGCTGGAAGCCTGAGTCGCGGGGTTTGAACAGGCCCATGCTGCCCTCGCGCGTGGCCAGGCGGCCGCTCAGGAAGGCGTGCGAGCGGCTGGCCGCGCCCGAGGGAATGGCCAAAGCTGGGGGGGTACGGGCGCCGTCGGCGCGGGTGCGGGTCTGGGGTCGGTCTGTGACGGGCATCGTGTGGTCTCGCTGGTGTCACTGCATCGGGCCTGGCAGGGGTGAACCCCCCGCCTCTCAGGCCTTCTGAACAGGTTTACGGCATGTTACGAACCCGACTTGAGCCGGGAAACGCCGAAAAGCGAGAACTATTTGGGCCAAATCAGTTTGGCCGGGGCCCGCGGACCCCAAAAAAACGATCGCTCAGGCTGCGGCGGCGATCTGGCGCAGTGCCTGTTCGAACACCTCAGGGGGCTGGCCGCCGGAGATCAGGTGCTTGTCGTTGATGATGATGGCGGGCACCGAATGAATGCCCTGGTCCATGTAGAAGCGCTCGCGCTCGCGCACCTCGGCGGCGAAGGTGTCGGACGCCAGGATGGCGCGGGCCGCTTCCACGTCCAGCCCGACGTCGGCCACCGCACGCAGCAGCACGTCGTGCGCACCGGGGCTTTCGCCGTCGGTGAAATAGGCCTTGAACAGCGCCATCTTGAGCGCGTGCTGCTGGCCCTGCCCTTCGGCCCAGTGCAACAGGCGATGCGCGTCAAAGGTGTTGTAGACACGGCCGCGCTTGCCCTTGCCAAAGGTGAACCCCACGGCCTCGCCACGCTGGCGGATCGCCTCGGTGTTGCGCGCCACCTGTTCGGCCGAGATGCCGTATTTGGCCGACAGGTGCTCTACGATCTCCTGGCCTTCGGCGCCCATTTGCGGGTTGAGCTCGAACGGCTGGAAATGCAGGTCGGCCTGCACCACATCCGAGGCGCGCTCCAGGGCGGTTTCAAGGGACTTGAGCCCGATGGCACACCACGGGCAGGACACGTCGGAGACAAAATCGATTTTCAGGGCTTGGGGCATGGTCGGCGCTCCAGAAAGGTTTTGGGACGGCCCTTACTTTAGCGCTGCTGCGGTCCGGGCGTGGCACGCGCCTCCAATGGCCTTTCGCGCCCTGGTCGGCGCGGCCGGTTCAGCGGCCGTGGGCGCTGTCGAAGATGTCGGTCTGCGCAAACTGGCCTTCGCTGGGGCGGGCCAGGTCGTCCAGGTCAATCAGGCCCACCTTGCCCATCAGCTTGCGCGCGCCAGAGCGCACCGGGCCACGGGCGGCCTCGTGCTGGGCAGTGGCGGCATCGGCGTCGAGCTTGGCCTGGACGATCGACTCCAGGCTCATGAATTCCGAGCCCGACAGCCGCGTGGGCCACGGCGGCGTGGCCGCGGCGGGGTCGGCGTTGCGCATCAGCGGCACCACCTTGGCCCGGCGGGCCTGTTCGGCCTCGGCGGTTTCGCGGGCCACCCGTTCGGCGTGCGTGCGCCGCACATCGGCCATGCGGCGGGCGAGCCATTCGGTGGTCAGGCGTTCGGTGGGCATCGGAAGCACGGCCGACACGTCCTGCACTTGCAGCAAGAACTCCTTTTCCCCCAATTGCAGGCCCATCACCGACTCGATGCTGCGACGCAAATAGGCCTGTAGCGCCAGCACCTCCACGCCGCTGACCGGGTAAGGCAGGCTGATCTGCAGCACATAGCCGGTGTTGCCGGAAGCGCTCTCGGTGCGCACCAGACGGCCGCGCGACGACACATTGATGTGGGACAGCGCCACGGCGCACACCTGCATCATGCGGCGCGCGCGCTGGGGCCAGTCGGATTTGGGGGCGCCCATTCCGAAAAATCGCTTGAAGCCTTCCAACATGACTTACCTCCCGAACGCGACCAAAATCAGCAATTCTGATACTTTTATCAGTTTAATGGGATGCAGATTTTTTGCAAGTCACCCGCCGCTGCGACACGGTTGACCTGCATCAACCGCGCAACAAATGCCTTGCGTACCATGCGGTTCTTTTCAGGGAAAACCCCATGTCCATCGAACTGTTCCGCAATGACCACCACGCCTGCCTGATGTTCACCGACCTGATCGAGGACCACGGCGAAGCCGTGCAGGCCAACCAGTTCCTGGTGGTGGACCACGGCTGCGGCGCCATCATCGACCCGGGTGGCAACCTGGCCTTCAACGAACTGTTTCTGGCCACCTCGCGGTATTTCACGCCGCAAAACCTCGACTACATCATTGCCTCACATGCCGACCCGGACATCATCGCGGCGCTGGACCGCTGGCTCACGTCCACCCGGGCGCAGCTGGTGATCTCGCGCGTGTGGGAGCGGTTTGCACCGCACTTCACCAAGGTGGGCAAAACCGACGGCCGCGTCATCGGCGTGCCCGACGCGGGCGGCAAACTGCCACTCGGTCAAAGCGAGTTGTGGCTGCTGCCGGCGCATTTTTTGCACTCCGAGGGCAACTTCCACTTTTACGACCCGGTCAGCCGCATCCTGTTCACGGGCGACCTGGGCGTGTCGATGATGTCGGGCGCCGAAGCGGCCCGTCCCGTGACCCACCTGAAAAGCCACATCCCCCGCATGGAAGGCTTTCACCGCCGCTACATGGTGTCCAACAAGATCCTGCGCCTGTGGGTGCGCATGGCGCGTCAGCTCGACATCGCCATGCTGGTGCCGCAACACGGCGCGCCCATCAGCGGCGCCGCGGCGATCCGGGATTTTCTGGACTGGATCGACACCCTGGCCTGCGGCATCGACCTGTTTGACGACCGCGCCTACCAGCTGCCCACGGCCCGCATCGACCCCGTGACCCGCCACACCGGCGCACCGCTGCGCGCGGTCGGCGGCTGAGCGCGCGCTAGCGGCCGCCCAGGCCCATGGCCCGGGTGATGACTTCTTTCATGATCTCGTTGGTGCCCCCGTAGATGCGCTGCACCCGGGCGTCGGCATAGGCGCGGGTGATGGGGTATTCCCACATGTAGCCGTAACCGCCGAACAACTGCACGCATTCGTCCATGACCTTGCACTGCAGGTCAGAGCACCAGTATTTGGCCATGCTGGCCGTGGCGGTGTCGAGCTGGTCCTGCACCAGCAGTTCGGTGCACTTGTCGACAAACACGCGGGCCACCTGCACCCCGGTCTGCAGTTCGGCCAAGGTGAAGCGGGTGTTCTGGAACGTCGCCACCGGCTGGCCGAACACCTTGCGCTCTTTCACATACGCCACCGTCCAGTCGATCGCGGCCTGTGCGGCGGCGACGGCACCGATGGCAATCTGCAGCCGCTCCCAGGGCAGTTGCTCCATCAGGCCGATGAAACCGCGGTGGAGCTGCGCTTCGCCGCCCAGCAGGTGGTCGGCCGGCACGCGAACGTTGTCAAAGAACAGCTCGGACGTGTCCTGCGCCTTGAGACCCAGCTTCTTGAGCCGCTTGCCTTTTTCGAAGCCCGGCATGCCGCGCTCCACGAGAAAAAGGCTGGTGCCTTTTGCGCCAGCAGCAGGGTTGGTCTTGGCCACCACGATCACCAGGTCGGCGTGCCAGCCGTTGGTGATGAAGGTCTTGCTGCCGTTGAGCCGGTAGCTGCCGTCAGGTTGCACCAGCGCCGTGGACTGGATACCCTGCAGGTCGCTGCCGGCGGCGGGCTCGCTCATCGCAATCGCGCCGACCATGTCACCGCTGGCCAACTGCGGCAGGTACTTCGCCTTTTGCGCTTCGGTGCCGTAATGCAGAAGGTACGGCGCCACGATCTCGCTGTGCAGCCCGTAGCCGATGCCGCTGAATCCCGCACGGCCCAGCTCTTCCATCTGCACCACGCTGTACAGTTTGTCGGCGCCCGCCCCGCCATAGGCCTCGGGCATGGTCATGCACAAAAAGCCGTTGGCTCCCGCCTTGCGCCAGACCTCGCGGTCCACGCAGCCCTGCTCTTCCCAGTCGGCATGAAAAGGCGCGATCTCCTGGTCCATGAAGCGGCGAAAACTGTCACGAAAGGCCTCATGGTCGGGGCTGAACAGGGTGCGTTCGATCATCGGGTGTCTCCATTTTTACAGAGCATCTGCTTGGTGAAATGAATATACTGCGGAATCCCCCCGCCCCGCTGGGCCCGCACCGCTGTTTTCAGGAGACCCTTCATGACCGAAGCCTATGTGTTCGATGCCATCCGCACCCCCCGCGGCAAGGGCAAAAAAGACGGCAGCCTGTACGAAGTCAAGCCCGTCAACCTGCTGGCCGGCCTGCTGACCGAACTGCAGCGCCGCAACGACTTTGACACCGGCCAGGTGGACGACGTGGTCATGGGCGTGGTCTCGCCCATCGGCGAACAGGGCTCGGTGATTGCCAAGGTGGCCGCGCTCAAGGCAGGGTGGGACTTCCGCTGCTCGGGCGTGCAGCTCAACCGCTTTTGCGCCTCGGGGCTGGAGGCCGTGAACATGGCGGCGCAGAAGGTGCGCTCGGGCTGGGAAGACCTGGTGGTGGCCGGCGGCGTGGAGAGCATGAGCCGCGTGCCCATTGGCTCGGACGGCGGCGCCTGGGCGCAAGACCCCGAGACCAACTCCGCCACCGCCTTTGTGCCCCAGGGCATCGGCGCCGACCTGATCGCCACGCTCGCAGGCTTCACGCGCGACGACGTGGACGCCTTTGCGCTCGAATCACAAAAACGCGCGGCCAAGGCACGTGAAGGTGGCTTCTTTGCCGGGTCGGTGGTGCCGGTCAAGGATTTTCTCGACCAGACCATTCTGGACTTTGACGAATTCATCAAGCCGCACACCACCCTGCAAGGCCTGGCCGCACTCAAACCGGCGTTCGAGCAACTCGGTGCCATGGGCTTCGATCAGGTGGCGCTGTCGCGCTACCCGCAGGTCGAGCGCATCCACCACGTGCACCACGCGGGCAACTCGTCGGGCATCGTCGATGGGGCGGCGGCGGTATTGATCGGCAGTGAGGCAGCCGGCCAGACGCACGGCTTCACGCCACGGGCGCGCATCGTGGCCGCAGCGCTCAGCGGCGCCGACCCGACCATCATGCTCACCGGCCCCATGCCCGCCGCGCGCAAGGCGTTGGCCAAGGCCGGCATGACCATCGACCAGATCGACCTGTTTGAAGTGAACGAAGCCTTTGCCGCCGTGCCCATGCGCTTCATGAAGGAGATGGGCGTGCCGCACGAGAAGGTCAACGTCAACGGCGGCGCCATCGCCATGGGCCACCCGCTGGGCGCCACCGGCGCGATGATCCTGAACACGCTGATCGACGAACTGCACCGCCGCAAGCTGCGCTACGGCATGGCCACGCTGTGTGTGGGCGGGGGCATGGGGATTGCAACGATCGTTGAGAGAATTTGACGCTGGCTGAAACGCATTCCGCTCGGGCTGAGTCTGTCGAAGCCCTGCGCACCCCTATCCAAGATTGCCCTTCGACAAGCTCAGGGCGAACGGAGACTTCATGAAAACCATCCGCTACGAACTCGCCGACGGCATCGCCACCCTCACCTTCGACGAGCCCGACTCCCCGGTCAACACCATGTGCGCGCAGTGGCAGCACGACCTGACCGAGGCCACGGCACAGGTGGTCAAGGACAAGGACGCGATCAAGGGCATCATCCTCGCTTCCAACAAGACCACTTTTTTTGCCGGAGCCGACCTCAAGGGCACGATGCGCCTGCAGGCCAGCGACGCCCACCGCGTGTTCGAAGAGATCGAGCAGACCAAGAAATGCTTTCGCACCCTGGAGACGCTGGGCAAACCGGTGGTGAGCTGCCTCAACGGCACGGCGCTGGGCGGCGGCTGGGAGGTGGCGCTGGTGGGCCACTACCGCATCGCCGCCGACAACCCCAAGATCCAGTTCGGCCTGCCCGAGATCACGCTGGGCCTGATTCCCGGCGCCAGCGGCATCACCAAGATGACCCGCCTGCTGGGCCTGATGGGCGCGCAGCCCTACATCCTGGAGAGCAAGCTGTTCGGCCCGCGTGAGGCAATTGAGCTGGGCCTGGTGCAGGAGCTGGTGCCCGCCGACGGGGACCTGCCCGGCACCTTGCGGGCCGCCGCGCTCGCATGGATTGCCCGGCACGATGGTGCCGCTGCGCCGGCCCATCACCCGTGGGACGACAAAAACTACAAAATGCCCGGCGGCACGCCCACCCACCCCAAGATCGCCGGCATGCTCAGCGTGGCCCCGGCCGTGCTCAAGCAAAAAACCCGCGGCCTCTACCCCTCGCCCGAATACGCGCTGGCCGCCATGGTGGAAGGCGCGCTGGTCGACTTTGACACCGCACTGCGCATCGAAAGCCGCTACCTTGCCAAGCTGATCGTGAGCCCGGTGGCAAAGAACATGATCAACACGTTCTTCTTCAACATGAACGCGATCAAGAGCGGGCAGTCGCGGCCGACAGACATTCCCCGGTACAAACCGCAAAAGGTCGGCCTGATCGGCGCCGGCATGATGGGCGCCGGTATCGCCTATGCGCAGGCGAGCCGCGGCATCGCCACGGTGCTGAAAGACATGTCGCTTGAGAAGGCCGAGGCTGGCAAGGCCCACAGCGTCAAACTTACCCAGCCGCGGGTGGACCAGGGCAAGCTCTCGCCGCACGACCAAAAGGCGCTGCTGGACCGCATCACCCCCACCGCCAGTGCCGCCGACCTGCAGGGCTGCGACCTCATCATCGAAGCCGTGTTCGAGAACCGCGAACTCAAGGCCCGCGTCACGCAGGAAGCCGAGCCCATGCTGGCGCCGGGCGGCTTTTTCGCCAGCAACACCTCCACCCTGCCCATCAGCGGCCTGGCCATGGCGAGCGCCCATCCGGCGCAGTTCGTCGGCATCCATTTCTTCAGCCCGGTGGACAAGATGAAGCTGGTGGAAATCATCCGCGGCAAAAAAACCGACGACGTCACCGTGGCCCGCGCTTTTGACTATGTGCAGGCCCTCGGCAAGATCCCGATTGTGGTGAACGACGCGCGCGGCTTCTACACCAGCCGCACCTTTGGGACGTTTGTCATGGAAGGTACCGCCATGCTGGGTGAAGGCATCCCGGCGCCCGTGATCGAGAACGCCGGGCTGCAGTGCGGCATGCCCGTGGGGCCGCTCGCCGTGCTGGACGAGACCGCACTCAGTTTGAGCGTGCACGTGCTGGACCAGACCCGTGCCGACTTCGCCGCCGAAGGCCGCCCCTACACCGCCACACCGGGCGAACTGCTGGTCGAGCAGATGGTCAAGGAATTCAAGCGCAATGGCCGCGCGGCCGGTGGCGGCTTCTACGACTATCCCGCAGGGCAGAAAAAGACACTGTGGCCCGGACTGGCCACGCGGTTCGAAAAACCCGGCATCGCCTGGGACATGCAAGACCTCAAGGACCGCCTGCTCTACCGCCAGGCCGTGGAAACCGCTCGTTGCCTGCATGAAGGCGTGCTCACCACCGTGCACGACGCCAACATCGGTTCGATCTTCGGCATCGGCTTTCCGGCCTGGACCGGCGGCGCGCTGCAGTTCATTTACGGCATGGGCATCGACGCCTTTCTTGCGCGGGCCTCTGAACTGGCCAAAAAGTTCGGTCCGGGCTTTGCCGTGGAAGCCGCGGTGGGCGAAACCCTGCGCCAGCACCAGCCGATGTATTGAAGTGCGGCCCACGCGATTGACGCGGGCCCTGCGCTAGGGGAAAACGGCATGTGACCGGCCCCGCGCCTTGACATATAACGGTAACCGCCTCCGGTTACGCTATGTACCCGGGACGGACCGTCCTCCACCTAAAAACTTCAAGAGGGATCCCCGATGAAAGTCAAATTTGCCACGCTTGCGGCCACCCTGTTCACCCTGGGTCTGGCCGGCCCGGCCGCAGCCCAGGAAAAAACCCTGCGCCTCCTCACCTGGGCCGATTACGCCCCGGCCGCGGTGGTGGCGCAGTTTGAAAAGGAAACCGGCTACAAGGTCGAGTTGACGCTGTCCAACAACGAAGAAATGATCTCCAAGCTGCGCGCCACGGGCGGCGCCGGCTTTGATCTGGCCCAACCCTCGCAAGACCGCATCACCGGGCCGCAGCAGGAGTTCGGCATCTACAAGCCGATGGACTTGAGCAAGGTCAAGACCGATCTGTTCATCCCCTCCATGCTGGACGCCACCAAGGGCAACACCTCGTTGGGCGGCAAGGTGTACGGCCTGCCGCACATCTGGGGCACCGACGGCCTGGTGGTCAACACCAAGCTCACGCAGATGGCCAACTACCCCGACCTGTGCCGTGCCGACGTCAAGGGGAAAACCGCCGTGCGCCTCAAGCGCCCGACGCTGCTGGCGTTTGCGTTTGCCGCCGGCAAAGACCCGTTTGCGCTGTACAAGGACGCCAAGGCCTACAGCGCGCTGATGGACGAGGTGGGCAAAACGCTGGCCGCCTGCAAGCCCAACCTCAAGTTCTTCTGGGACAACAAGGACCAGTTGCTCAACGGCATGCGCACCGGCGAGATCGTCGGCGCCATGATGTGGGACACCGGCGGCTGGAAGCTCAACAGCGAAAAACCTGAAATCCAGTTCATCGCTCCCCAATCCGGTGCGCTCGGCTGGATCGACACCTTTGCCATCCCTGCCAAGGGCCGCAACGATGCCGCCGCTTACGCCTGGATCAACTTCAACATGCGTCCAGAGATTGCGGCCAAGGTGGCGGGCTCGGCCGGCAACTTCACGGCCTCCAGGGGCGCCGACCAGTTGATGGACGCCAAGCTCAAGGCTCAGTTTGCGGCCAGCTTCCCCGAAGCCGCGCTCAAGAACGTCAAGTGGTACCCGGCCGTGCCGGCTGGCATTGAAGACATCGAAGGCCGCGTGCTCGACCGCATCAAAGCTGCGAACTGAATGGCCCCCACGTTCGGCACTTCGTGTCCTCTCTGCCCCCCAAGGGGGCTAATTTCCCTTGGGGCGGCCCGGCGGGAAATTGGCCGTGCCGCGGGACGGCCTCTCAAACACAGCATCTCTTGAGCGCCATCACCCTTGCCGCGCCCACCGCGGCGCAGCCCGACCTGGAGGCCGTGCGCGTGGCCAGGCGCTACGGCAGTTTTGCGGCGGTGGACGACCTGTCGTTCACGGTCGAGCGCGGCAGCTTTTTCTCGATCCTCGGCCCCTCGGGCTGCGGCAAGACCACGCTGCTGCGCATGATCGCGGGCTTCCAGAGCCCGGATGCCGGCGAGATCCGCATTGGCGGCCAGCCCATGAATGGCGTGCCGCCCAACCGGCGGCCGGTCAACATGGTGTTTCAGCACCTGGCGCTGTTCCCCATGATGTCGGTCGGCGAGAACGTGGGCTACGGGCTGGCGCGCCGCGGGGTGCCGCGCGCCGACATCGCGCGCCGCGTGGGCGCGATGCTGGAGCGCGTGAGTCTGCCCGGCGCCGAACACAAGCGCGTGGACCAGCTCTCGGGCGGGCAAAAGCAGCGCGTGGCCATCGCCCGCAGCCTGGTGCTGGAGCCCACCCTGCTGCTGCTCGACGAACCGTTGGGCGCGCTCGACCTCAAGCTGCGCGAGCACATGAAGATCGAGCTCAAGCAGTTGCAGGCTTCTTTTGGCACGACCTTTGTCTACATCACGCACGACCAGTCCGAGGCGCTGGTGCTGTCCGACCGCGTGGCCGTCATGAACCACGGGCGCTTTGAGCAGCTGGGCACGCCGCAGGCGCTTTATTACGACCCCCAAACCCCGTTCGTCGCCGGTTTTGTGGGCGCCAACAACCGGGTGCAGGGCCAGGCCCTCCGTGTGCAGGGTGACACGGTGGAACTGGCCAGTGCCGAAGGCCTGGCCATGCACGCACGCCGCGTGGGCGCGGTGGGCGCGGGTGACGCAGTCGAAGCCTTTGTGCGGCCCGAAGTCGCCCGGCTGGCGCGCAGCGCCACCGAATTCGCCGACGCCGGCCAACCGCACTACCGCGGCACGGTGCAAAGCCTGCTGTTCGACGGCGCCAACTCTGCCGTGCTGCTGCACGAGCAGCAAACGCGCGCCGAATTCCGCATCGCGCTGCCACAAACCGGCCAGTTCGCCGACCTGCGCCCCGGCGAGGACGTGGTGTTCGGCTTCGACCCCCAACGCGCCGTGTGCTTTGCGGCGACCCCGCGCCATGACGACTGAAATGCCAGCCCTGCGCGCACCCACGACGGTGTCCGCCGCGCCCGCGCTGACACGACTCCTGCCACTGCTGTTGCTGGCGCCGGCGCTGCTGTGGTTGCTGGGCCTGATCGTGCTGCCCCATGTCGAGCTGGGCATCCTGTCGCTGCGCGAGCGCGTGGCGCCCCGCGTGTACGAGCCCAGCTTTGCGCAATACCGCACCTTCATTGAAGAGCCGCTGTACTGGCACACCTTTGTGCGCACCGCCGTCATGTCCATCGTGGCCACGGCGCTCACGCTGCTGATGGCCTTCCCCATCGCCTGGACCATCGCCAAGCTGCTGCGCGGGCGCGCCAAATCGATGCTGTTCGTGCTGTGCCTCATTCCGTTCTGGGTGAGCGAGACCGTGCGCACGCTGGGCTGGATGATCCTGCTGCGCGAATCGGGCGTACTGCCCGGCCTGCTGGTCACCCTGGGCGTCACACCCGCGCCGGTGGAACTGCTCTACCACGACGCCACCATCCTGGTGGGGCTGGTGTACACCTCGATGTTGTTCATGGTGGTGCCGCTGGTGGGCGCGCTGGAGAGCCTGGACGACTCGCTGATCGAGGCCGCCTATGACCTGGGCGGCAACGGCGCATCGATCCTGCGGCACATCGTCCTCCCGCACGCCGCGCCGGGCATGGTGGCGGGCTGCATCGTGGTGTTCATGCTCACGCTGGGCAACTACCTCACGCCCACGCTGCTGGGCGGCAAAAACTCGCTCTGGTTCACCGAGCAGATCTACACCCAGTTCATCACCCGCTTCAACTGGGAGCAGGGGGCGGCCTTCGGCTTTTTGCTGCTGGGCCTGTCCACCGCCATCGTGTGGTTGGGCCTGCGGCTGTCGGGCCAGAAATTTGGCGAAGTGATGCAGCGGTCATGATCCCCTCCCTGCCCCGCCCCGCCTGGCTGCGCCTGGGCACCACGGTGTATGTGGTCGCGTTTTTTGCGTTCCTGTTCCTGCCGCTGGCGGTGGTGGCGGTGTTCGCCTTCAACGACGCGCCCTACCCCGCGCCGCCCTGGCGCGGCTTCACGTTCGACTGGTTTGTGGGCAGCGCGCAAAGCGCCCGGCGTGGCCTGTTTGCCGACACCGCCCTGC
Organism: Betaproteobacteria bacterium HGW-Betaproteobacteria-3; assembly: GCA_002842205.1. GTDB lineage: Bacteria > Pseudomonadota > Gammaproteobacteria > Burkholderiales > Burkholderiaceae_C > PHCI01. Next base: position 12,829 of record PHCI01000005.1, read on the forward strand.
TGGGCAGCCTGTGGACCAGCGTGGTGGTGGCCTGCTGGGTCACGCTGCTGGCCGTGGGCGTGGGCACGGCCAATGCCTTCCTCATCGAGCGCACGCAGTTCCGCGGCAAACAGGCCTTGTCGCTGTTGATGCTGGCGCCGCTGGTGATCCCGGGCGTGATTCTGGGCATCTCCATCCTGGCACTGGCCAGCCGCGTGGCCAATCTGGCCGACGACCTGTGGGGCCTGGAGCTGGCGTTTTTGCGGCCCGGCCTGCCGCTGGTGGTGCTGGGGCAGTTTTCGTACATCGTGTCGATTGCCACGCTGACCATCACCGCGCGGCTCAAACGCTTTGACACCACGCTCGAAGAAGCCGCCTACAACCTGGGCGCGTCGCGCGCGGCGGTGCTGCGCACCATCACGCTGCCCTACCTTCAACCGGCCCTGATCGGCGCCGCGGCCATCTCGTTTTTGATGTCGTTCGAGAACTTCAACACCACGCTCATGCTGGTGGGCTCCGACGCCCCGCTCACCGTCATGATGTACGGCCGCATGCGCGAAGGCGCCACCCCCGTCCTCAACGCCGTCAGCCTGTTCCTGATGCTGGCCTCGGCCGCGCTGGCCTTGACCCTGCTGCGCCGCCCCGGCGACGCCAGCGCCAAACCCGGGGCCTGAAGCACCGGCGCCCTGCCCACAGGCCAACACCATGTCACCCACCCCGCCAGCTCCAAACGCCGCGCCCATCCCCACGCGCACCGTCGTCCTGCGCGGCCTGCAACCCGGCGACATGGGCTGGGTGGTGCAGCAGCACGGCGAAATCTACGCCCGCGAATACGGGCTGGACCACACCTTCGAAGCTCTGGTGGCCGAAGTGGTGGGCAAGTTCCTGCGCCGCTTCGACCCGGCCTGGGAAAACGTGTGGATCGCCGAGGTGGACGGCGTGCGCGCCGGCTCGGTGGTGCTGGTGCGCAAGTCGCGCACGGTGGCGCAGTTGCGCCTGCTGCTGCTCACGCCCGCCGCGCGCGGCCTGGGCCTGGGCGCGCGTCTGACCGACGAATGCCTGGCCTTTGCGCGCGGCAAGGGCTATCGCAAGGTGGTGCTGTGGACCCAAAGCACGCTCACCGCGGCGCGCTCCATCTACGCCGCACGCGGCTTTCGCCTGACGGTCAGCGAGCCCTACCACGGCTTCGGGCAAGACCTGGTGGGCGAAACCTGGGAACTGCGGCTTTGAACCACCGGGCTGGCGACCGGGCGCGGACCGACACGCTGGGCACGCCGCACAGATAATCGCCGCATGCCCACCCCGCCGCCGCTTCAAACTCCTGCTGCCGCCAGCCCCGACGGGCTGGACGCCGCCCCTCTGCTCAACCAGCCCGCCTCGCGGGCCGACCTGTTTGTCTCATTCACGCTGCTGGCGCTGCAGGGTTTTGGCGGCGTGCTGGCCGTGGTGCAACGCGAACTGGTCGAGAAAAAACGCTGGATGACGCGCGAGCAGTTTGTCGAAGACTGGGCGGTGGCGCAAATCATGCCCGGGCCCAACGTGGTCAACCTGTCCATGATGATCGGCGGGCGCCACTTTGGCCTGGGCGGTGCGCTGGCCGCACTGGCCGGGATGCTGGCGGCACCACTCGTGGTGGTGCTGATGCTGGCGGCGCTGTACGGCAGCGTGGCCGACCATGCGGCGGCGCAAGGTGCGCTGCGCGGAATGGGCGCCGTGGCGGCGGGCCTGATCACCGCCACCGGCCTCAAGCTGGTGGGCGCGCTGGGCAAGAACGCCATGGGCATGCCCGCCTGCATCGGGCTGGCCGCCGCCACCTTTGTGGCCATCGCCTTGATGCGCTGGCCTCTGGCAGGCGTGCTGCTGGGCATTGGCGGCGTGGCCTGCGTGTGGGCCTGGGTGCGACTGGGCGTGCGAAATGGGGGGGCAGCATGAGCGCCGCGCCGAACCGCTTCAAGCAAGCTCGCGTCCCCTCTGGGGGCAGCGCAGCACACAACGTGGCAAGCGTGGGGGCTCTTGCATGAGCCTTGCCTTGAGCGCCGCCGACTGGCTCACGCTGTTCACACACTTTGCCTCGCTCTCGCTGCTGGCTGTGGGCGGCGCCATCACCACCGCGCCCGACATGCACCGTTTTCTGGTGACCGACCAGCAGTGGCTGACCGAGGCGCAATTCACCTCGTCCATCGCCATCGCCCAGGCCGCGCCCGGGCCCAACGTGCTGTTTGTGGCGCTCATGGGCTGGAACGTCGGCCTCAACGCCGCCGGCGGCACCCTCAACAGCGCCTGGGCCTGGGCACTGGCGCTGATGGGTGTGGTGCTGGCCATGACGGCCATCCTGCTGCCCTCGTCGGTGCTGACCTATTCGGCCACCCGCTGGGCCCACCGCAACCGCGAACGGCGCGCGGTGCGCGCCTTCAAGCAGGGCCTGGCCCCCATCGTCATCGCCCTGCTCATTGCCACCGGCTGGCTGCTCACCGCCGCCCACCCCCACGCGGCCACCGACGGGCCGCTGTGGCTGCTCACGCTGGTCAGCACCCTGCTGGTCTGGCGCACCAAAATCCACCTGCTGTGGCTGATTGGCGCGGGGGCCGTGCTGGGGGGGATGGGGTGGGTGTAGGGCGACTTGAACGCTGTCCGCACGAGCGGGGGCAGCGGGACGCTTGGCCTGAATCGGCATGACTGGTGCAAGGATGCGCTTTTTTAACCCAGACGCTATAGTGCCAAGACCCGATTGGCGCGAACTTGGTTGTCGCGGAAACTCGATGCTTTGCCGTCTACTCAAAGTTTGATCTACCAGGAGAACACATGAGTTTCCGATTTTTCATAGCTCCATTGATACTTTTTTTTCTCAGCGCGTGCGCTGGCATCGGCGGCCTCAGCTCTGTCTCAAAGACAAATCAGCTGTCGCCCGGGATGAAGCCCGCTGAGGTCAAACAGGTTCTGGGTGATCCGTCGCAGACCCAATTCATTTCTAACAAGTGGGTTTGGAAATACTCGCTGCATGAACCGTGGAAAGGCTTCATCCCCTACTACATGGTGTTTGGCCGAGAGTCGCAATCCCTTGAGCAGTGGTTCCCCGACGAGGCAGAGTACATGCGTCAACAGCAGCTTTGGCTCCAGGCCTTCCCACCAACACAAAGGTACGACGTCGATGTTCGAATCAAACAGCCGACGCGATAGCATCCCATTTCTCAAGCGGGAACGCGCAAAAGCGCGTAGCCGCTTCTGAGCTGTCACCTACTGGCTTGCCATCCGTAAATCACGTCAAATATATCGAGAAATTGGCCGTTAGCCCTTGCCAAGTATTGATAGTTAGCTACTTATAACGTAGCTAGCTATCACCCTACACAGTCACTGGCAGCGCCAGCGGCACTCCCTCACCCCCGCTGCCGCCGCGCCTCGTACAGGCACACGCCGCTGGCCACCGAGACGTTGAGGCTTTCCACGGCGCCCTGCATGGGGATGCTGATGAGTTCGTCACAGGTTTTGCGGGTGAGCTGGCGCATGCCCTCGCCTTCGGCGCCGAGCACCAGCGCGGTGGGGCCTTTCAGATCGGCCTGGTAGAGGGTTTTGGGGGCGTCGTCGCTGGTGCCGACGCACCAGATGTTGCGTTCCTTCAGCTCGCCCAGGGTGCGCGCGAGGTTGGTCACCATGAAGTAGGGCACGGTCTCGGCGGCACCGCTGGCCACTTTGGCCACGGTGGCGTTGATGCCGACCGCGTGGTCCTTGGGGGCGATCACGGCGTGGGCGCCGGCACCGTCGGCCACGCGCAGGCAGGCGCCGAGGTTGTGCGGGTCGGTCACGCCGTCCAGCACCAGCAGCAGCGGCGGCACGGTGAGGCTGTCGAGCAGGTCGTCCAGCGAATGCGCCTGCGGCAGCGCCTGCACCCGCGCGGCCACGCCCTGGTGGCCATGGCTGCCGGCCAGCTTGGCCAGGCGCAGGCCGTCGGCCTCGATCAGGCGCACACTGGCTTCGCGGGCGCGGTCGAGAAACTGGCGCATGCGGGCGTCGCGCCGGGTGGGCTCGTAATAGATTTCAATCACGGATTGCGGCGCGGTCTTGAGGCGCACGCCCACGGCATGGAAGCCGAAAAGCACTTTGGGGGCAGACATGCGCCGATTATCAGGGGTGCGCCGCGACCGCCATCCGGCATCCACCCCCTGCCCCTGCCCCTGCCCTCACCGTCGGCCATCGCCAGGCGCCCTGCTTGCCGCTACCATGGCGGCGCACCCGCGGCCCGCGGTGCTGCTCAAGCCGTGGGTGGTTGGGCCTTAACCCCTGCAGGAGATCCCCATGTCCGAACCGTCTTCTTCCACGGCTTCCTCGACTTCGACGGCGCCAGCCGCGTGCGCCGCGACCGCCCCAGCCCCCACCGCCATGGTCCGCAGCACCAAAACCGTGCTGATCACCGGCGCTTCGGGCGGTATCGGCCTGCACCTGGCCGAGTGTTTTGCACGCGACGGCCATCACGTGGTGGTGGTGGCACGCAGCACTCCGCAGTTGGAGGCGCTGGCCGCCGTCTTGCGCCATCGTTTCGGCGTGCCGGTGACGGTGATCACGGCCGACCTGGCGCAGCCCGGCGCCGCCGCACAACTGCACGCCGCCGTGCAGGCGCAGGGCCTGACGCTGGACGCGTTGGTCAACAACGCCGGCTACGGGGTGTTTGGCGAATTCAGGAACAGCGCGCTCGACGCCGAGCTGGCCATGATGCAGCTCAACATGGCGGCACTGGTGAGCCTGAGCAAGCTGTTTTTGCCCGACCTGCTGGCCCGCCGCGGCCAGTTGCTCAACGTGGCGTCCACCGCGGCGTTCCAGCCCGGGCCGTACATGGCGGTGTATTTCGCCACCAAGGCGTTTGTGCTGAGCTTCACCGAGGCGATTGCCGCCGAGCTCGAGGGCACAGGCGTGCACGTCATGGCATTGTGCCCCGGCCCCACGGCGTCGGGGTTTCAGGACAAGGCGGCGATGCAGGCGTCGGCGCTGGTGCAGGGCAAGCGGCTGCCGAGTGCCGAGTCGGTGGCGGTGGACGGGTATGCGGCGCTGCAGCGCGGCAAGTGCGTTCACATCACCGGCACGCTGAACTGGCTGATGGCGCAAAGCGTGCGCTTCACGCCGCGCCGGGTGGTGACGGCCATCGTGAAGATGCAGTCGCGCCCCACCGGGCATTGACCGTTTGCTGCGCTGCGGCCTGCGTGGCGGGCCTGCGCCGCGGCGCCCCGGTACGGCCATTCTTGGCTTTGCCGACGGCGGCGCGCATACTCGCTATCCCAGCAACTCCCGAGAAAAACACCATGACACTCTGCCCCGTTGCCATTGCCGTTGGCTGCAAGAAATGCCCGATGTTTGCGGCCTGCCCGCTCAAGTCGGTCATTGGCGACCAACCGCCCAAGGACGAAAAGCCCGCGGCCAAGTCAGCCCCGTCGGCCGACAAGAAAAAATCCTGAAAGGTGCGCCGCCCACCGGAAATTACTACATTAAACGTAGCAAACTATTGCCATTTGACGGGGGGAAGAGGCCTAAAAACCTCTTGATTCGGGACCACGCACCCGGCTTCGATGGTGATGCGCCGCTCGCAGCGCGCCGCGATGGCCTGGTCGTGCGTGACCAGCACCAGCGTGGTGCCGCGCTCGCGGTTGAGGTCGAACATCAACTCCATCACCTTCTCGCCAGTGGCAAAGTCCAGGCTGCCGGTGGGTTCGTCGGCCAGCAAGGCGGCGGGCTCCACCACAAAGGCGCGGGCCAGCGCCACGCGCTGCTGCTCGCCACCCGACAGCACCTTGGGGTAGTGCCCGAGGCGCCCGGACAGGCCCACGCGGGCCAGCATGTCGGTGGCGGCCTTGCGCGCGTCGCGGCGGCCGGCCAGCTCCAGCGGGAGCATCACGTTTTCAAGCGCCGTCAGATTGCCCAGGAGCTGAAAGCTCTGGAACACAAAGCCCACCTTGCGCGCGCGCAGGGCGGCGCGGTCGTCCTCGTCCAGCGCAAACAGGTCCTGCCCGTCCAGCCGCACGGTGCCGCGCGTGGGTGTGTCGAGCCCGGCGATGATGGACAGCAGCGTGCTCTTGCCCGAGCCCGAGGCGCCGACGATGGCCGCCGTTTCCCGTGGGGCGAGCGAGAAATCGATATCGCGCAAAATGTCGAGTGTGCCGGTGGAGTCGGTGACGGATTTGTCCACATGCTCCACGGCAATGATGGCTGCGGGAAATGACGGATCGGGTGTTTTGGACATGAAAGGCATTGTGCGGTGAACCGGAGAGACTTTAACGTGATGGCGGGCCTCGCAGCCGTTTTGGGGGTATCCCCGGCGCAAGCGGCGGCCCCGGCGCGCACCGTGCTGGTGCTGGGCGATTCGCTCAGTGCCGAATACGGCCTGCGCCGCGGCACGGGCTGGGTCGGTCACATGGAGAAATGGCTGACCGACCAGGGCCTGGCCAGCCGCGTGGTCAACGCCAGCGTGAGCGGCGACACCACCTCGGGCGGACGCTCGCGCCTGCCCGCGCTGCTGGCCGAGCATCAGCCCACGCTGGTGATCATCGAACTGGGCGGCAACGACGCGCTGCGCGGCCTGCCTCTGAAAATGACCGAAGACAACCTGGCCTGGATGGCGCGCACCGCCCGCGCCGCCGGGGCCCGAGTGCTGCTGCTGGGCATGCAGATGCCGCCCAATTACGGGCGCGACTACGCCGAGCGCTTTGCCGGCCTCTACACGCGCGTGGCCAAGGCCGAAAAGGCCGCGCTGGTGCCCTTCTTCCTGCGCGGCGTGGCCGATGGCGACGACCCCACGCGGCTGTTCCAGGCCGACCGCATCCACCCCAACGAGGCGGCGCAACCCATCATGGCGGCCAACGTGACGCCTGCGCTGCCCGCGCTTCTCAAAAAGTAAGCCCACTGCATGACCGTTCACACCCTTGGCGCGGCCGACGCGCTGCCGCTGCTCGACGGCTTTGATGCCCTCATCGATGCCCGCAGCGAAGGCGAATTTGCCGAAGACCACCTGCCCGGCGCCATCAACTGGCCGTCGCTCAACAACGAAGAGCGTCGCATCGTCGGCACCCTGTACAAGCAGGTCAGCCCGTTCGAGGCGCAAAAGCGCGGCGCCGCCATGGTGGCGGCCAACATTGCGCGTCACATCGAGCGCGAGGTGATGGACAAGCCCCGCCACTGGAAGCCGCTGATCTACTGCTGGCGCGGCGGCAAGCGCAGCAACTCGCTGGCGCTGGTGCTGGGGCAGATCGGGTTTCGCGTGACCGTGCTGGAAGGCGGCTACAAGGCGTTTCGTGCGGCCGTGCTGCAGGACTTTCCCGCGCGGGTGAACCGGCTGCACTACTGGGTGATTTGCGGCCCCACCGGCTCGGGCAAAACCCGGTTGCTGCAGGCGCTGGCCGCGGCCGGCGCACAGGTGCTGGACCTGGAGGCGCTGGCCAGCCACCGCAGTTCGGTGCTGGGACTGCTGCCCGACCAGCCCCAGCCCACGCAAAAACGCTTTGACACGCTGGTCTGGAGCGCCTTGCGCGCCCTGGACCCCACCCGCCCGGTGTTTGTGGAAAGCGAAAGCAAGAAGGTCGGCAACCTGACGGTGCCCGCCCCATTGATTGACGCCATGCGCGCCAGCGACTGCCTGCGGCTTGAGTTGTCCGACGACGAACGCGTGGCGCTGCTGCTGGAAGACTACGACCTGTTCATCCGCGACGCCGAGCTGTTTTGCTCGCGGCTGGATGCGCTGGCAGAGCTGCGCGGCAAGGCGGTGGTGGAATCGTGGAAAACCCGTGCCCGGGCCGGACAGTTCGAGCCGGTGGTGCGCGAGCTGCTCACGCAGCACTACGACCCGGGTTATGCGGGCTCGACCCGGCGCAATTTCCAGAAGTTTGAAGACGCAAAAATAATAGCGCCAAAAGACCGCTCAGCGGGGGCTATGGCCGAATTAGCCTTGAAAATGGTGCGCGAGGCGGGCTGAATCAGGGCTGCGCGGGCGTGTCGGGCGGCGTGGTGCCGGCCGCGCCGTCTTCGGCATCGGCATCGGGCGGGCTCGTGCCGTCTTCAGGCGCGCCCTGCTTGCGCTCGGCCTTGGCCTTGAGCTTTTCTTCCTTTTTCTTCCTTTTGGCCAGTTCCTTCTGGCGTTTCTCGTATCCGTAGTTCGGTGTAGCCAATGTCTGCTTTCGGTTGATGCGGTCACTTGACCCGCTGGGGGCACGGTGGATGAACCACAGGCCCTATTGTGACACCCGGGGCCGATGCATCAGGCCGGGCCTGGCGGGGCAGAAGGTTCTGGCACGCCGGAGGCCGCATCGGGGGCTTCTTCCCAGCGCACGGTGCCACGGTAGGCGTGCCAGCTGGCGTGCCCCAGCAGCGGGCCAATCAATATCAGCCCCATGCCCCAGGGCAATAACGCCAGCGCCACCAGCACGGTGATGAGCGCGCCCCACAGCAGCATCACCCCAGGGTGCGTGGCCACCACGCGGATGCTGGTGATGCCGGCCGTGATGGCGTCGGTATCGCGGTCGAGGATCATCGGGATCGACACCACGGCCGTGGCATAGACCAGCCCGGCAAACACGCCCCCCACGCCCAGGTACACGGCCACAAACTCCCAGTTTTCGGGGTTGAAGACCGCCTGCAGCACGCCCGTGGTGGACGGCATGCCGGTGTTGAAGAACACCGCAAACACCACCAGCGAGGCCCGGCCCCACAGCAGCTCCAGCACGATCAGCACCAGCACCAGCATGGCCATGCTGCGCAGATGGGCGTCCCAGCAGGTCAGCGAGCTGGCCAGATCGGGCTGCAGGCCCAGCGCCCGGCGGCGCGACACCTCGTACAGCCCCATGGCCAGAAACGGCCCCAACAGCAGGCAGCCCGAGGCGATGGACATGGTGTATTCGGGCCGGTGCTGGAACACCACGCCCAGCGTCAGGCCCATCGCCCAGAAGCACATGCCGTAGAACACGGCAATGCCCATGTGGGCCGTCAGGTCGCGGGCGCCGCGGGCCAGCCAGCGAAACGGGTCGGCCAGCGACAGCGGCACCATGTGCGCGCGCGGCCCCACGTGGGGTGGCGGCACATACGGGGCCACGCCGGGCATGGCGGGCATGGCAGGTGTTTCGGCGGAAGGGGCAGGTGGCGGATGCATGCGCGGGCTTGAGGTGGATCAACACCACATACCGTAGCCGAGCCACGGTCCGCCGCCACTGCGGAAAACACCGAGTCAGCGCAAGGCCGCTTGCGCGGCTTGACTCAGATCAAGCTGCAAATCACGCACGTCTTCCAGGCCAATGGAAAAGCGCACCAGCGTGCCGCGTTCGAGGTGCGGCGGCCAGGGGGCGCGCATGGCGGCCAGGTCGTAGGGCACGACCAGACTGATCGGCCCGCCCCAGCTGTAGCCGATCTTGAACAGCTGGAGGGCGTCGCAGAACGCGTGCACCTGGCCCGTGCTGAAGCGCGCATCCACCATCACACTGAACAGCCCGGCCGCGCCGCCTTCGCTGCACAGCGCCGCCCAATGCGCGTGCCCCGGCGAGCCCGGCAGCGCCGGGTGCAGCACCTGCGCAAACACCGGCTGCTGCATGCACCAGCGCGCCAGCGTGCGGGCCGCCTGGTCGTGCGCGCGGTAGCGCAGCGCGATGCTGGGCAGCGAGCGCAGCACGGTTTCGACATCGTTGGCCCCCACGCCCAACCCCAGGCGCATGTGCGTGAGCTTGAGCTTGAGGTGCAGGGCGTCGTCGCGCGTGATCACGCTGCCCATGAGCACATCGCCGCCGCCGCTGGGGTATTTGGTGAGCGCCTGCGCCGACACGTCCACCGCCAGGCCATCGCCCAGGTCGAACGGCCGGAACGCCAGCCCGGCGCCCCAGGTGTTGTCGAGCGCGGTGGTGACGCCGCGTTCGCGGCAGATGCGCACGAGCTGCGGCAGGTCGGGGAATTCCATCGTCACCGAGCCCGCGGCTTCAAGCCAGACCAGGCGGGTGGCGGGTGAAATCTTGGCGGCCAGGTCGGCCGGGTTCATGGCGTCGTAAAGCCGGTGGCGAATGCCAAAGGCCTTGAGTTCACCGTCGGCCAGGGCCTTGTTGGGGCCGTAGGCGTTGTCGGGGATCAGCACCTCGTCGCCGGCCGCCAGCAGCGCCAGGTTGACATTGGCAATGGCGGCCAGCCCGCTGGGCACCAGCACGCAGTGCGTGCCACCCTCGAGCGCGCACAGGCGTTCTTCCAGCAAAAAGGTGGACGGCGTGCCGTGCAGGCCGTAGGTATAGCCGCTCTTGTGCTTCCAGTCGCGCGCCAGCATGGCCGCAACGTTGGGGAAGATGACGGTGGACGCCTTGAAGATGCCCGGTTGCGGTGCCGCAAAGCCGGGTGGCGGCGTGTAGGGATGATGGATGAGGTGGGTGATGGGTTCGCTCATGCGGCCATCGTAACGGAATCCGGCGCAGCGGATTCAGACGCTCCACTTCTCCAGCAGTTGCGCCGGGCCCAGCATGTCGTAGCTTTCGAACGGCTGGTGAATCCAGGGGTTGGTGGGCAAAAACTCGACCGAGTAATCCGACACGAACTTGGACAGCGCCTTGGTCCAGATGACGGCGCTGCGCAGCTCGGTGATGGGCTTGTAATTGGTGCGCAACTGGTGGATGACGGTGTTGAGCGTGTGGCCCGAATCGGCCAGGTCGTCCACCAGCAGCACCTTGCCGGCGATCTCGCCCTTGGGCGTGGTGATGAAGCGGGCAATGTCCAGGTGGCCCTGCACGGTGCCCGCATCGGCCCGGTAGGAGCTGGTGGACATGATGGCCAGGGGCTTGTTGAAGATGCGCGAGAGGATGTCGCCGGGACGCATGCCGCCGCGGGCCAGGCACAGGATGGTGTCGAACTCCCAACCCGACTGGTGGATCTTGATCGCCAGTTTTTCGATCAGGTTGTGGTATTCGTCGTAGCTCACATAGAGGTGCTTGCCGTCTTCTGTCAACATCAGATAACTCCTGAAAATATAGCTAACTATTACCTTTTGACGGGGGCTTAAGGCACTTTTTTCTTGAAAAATCGCATCAAACCGGCCACCCGGCGCTCAGGTGGCCAGGTAGGGGTGGCGCATCAGGATGGTGTGGTCGCGATCCGGGCTGGTGGACACCATGTGGATCGGCACGCCCGTGACCTGTGCGATGCGCTGCAGGTACAGCTGGGCGTTGACGGGCAGGTCTTCGTAGCGCGTCACGCCCACGGTGGACTGCGACCAGCCGGGCAGCTTTTCGTACACCGGCTTGCAGCGCTCGATGTCGTCGGCCCCCATGGGCAGGATGTCGGTGAATTCGCCGTCGATCTCGTAGCCGGTGCACAGCAGCAGCTCTTCAATGCCGTCGAGCACGTCGAGCTTGGTAACACACAGGCCGGACAGCCCGTTGACCTGCGCACTGCGCTTGAGCAGCGCCGCGTCAAACCAGCCGCAACGGCGGTAGCGTCCGGTGACCACGCCACGTTCGGCACCCACGGTGCTCAGGTGATGCCCCACGGTGCCCGGCGTCTGCCAGTCGAGTTCGGTCGGGAACGGGCCGCCACCCACGCGGGTGCAGTAGGCCTTGGTGATGCCCAGGATGTAGTGCAGCATGCCAGGCCCGACGCCCGAACCGGCCGCGGCATTGCCCGCCACGCAGTTGCTGGAGGTGACATACGGGTAGGTGCCGTGGTCGACGTCAAGCAGCGTGCCCTGCGCGCCTTCAAACAGCAGGTTGGCACCGTCGCGGTGCGCGTCGTTGAGCTCGCGCGAAACGTCGGCCATCATGGGCCTGAGCAGTTCGGCGTGGCGCATGCTCTCGGCATAGACGGTGTCGAAATCGACCGCCGGGGCGTGAAGGAAGGTGGTCAGCACGTGGTTGTGCAGGGCCAGCAGCACGCGCAGCTTGGCGGCAAAGCGCTCGGGGTGCAAGAGGTCCTGCACACGCAGGGCGCGGCGGGCGATCTTGTCTTCATAGGCCGGCCCGATGCCCTTGCCCGTGGTGCCGATTTTTTCGCTGCCGCCCTCTTCGCGCGCGGTCTCGCGGGCCATGTCCAGTGCCACGTGAAACGGCAGGATCAGCGGGCAGGCCTCGCTGACGCGCAGGCGCGAGCGCACCTCGATGCCCACGGCTTCGAGCCGTTCAATTTCCTTGAAAAGCTGTTCCGGCGACAGCACCACGCCGTTGCCGATGTAGCACTTGACGCCGGGGCGCATGATGCCGCTGGGGATGAGGTTCAGTGCGGTTTTCACGCCGTTGATCACCAGCGTGTGGCCGGCATTGTGGCCGCCCTGGAACCGCACCACGCCCTGCGCGCTTTCGGTCAGCCAGTCCACCAGCTTGCCCTTGCCTTCGTCGCCCCACTGGGTACCGACCACCACCACGTTACGACCCGCTGTCTTTTTCATCTCGTGCATTCTCAAATTGCTTTCACGACCCATTGGCCAGACACTTCGACCAGTTCGCGGTCGCAGTGAAACTCGTCCACTTCGCTCTCATGGCCGGGCAACACGCAGACGACGGTGTCGCCGTCCTTGCGCAAGGCCGCAATGGCGTTGCGCAGCGCAGTGGCTTCGCCCCAGGGCGCCCGGACCGCAGCCCGCAGCGGCCGTCGGCCCGCCACGGCCGCCAGCTCCTTCAAATCAAGGCTGAAGCCGGCCGCCGGGCGGTTGCGGCCGAACACGGCGCCGACCTCGTCGTAGCGCCCACCCCGCACGAGTGCATCGCTGGCGCCGGGCGCGAACACCGAAAACCGCGCCCCGCTGTAATAGGCGTAGCCCCGCAGATCGGCCAGGTCAAACGTGACCGGCGTGCCTTCCAGATGCCCGGCCAGCCAGCGCAGTGTGCTCAGGGCCTGCGCGATGGCGGGCGTGTCAGGCAGCACCCTGGCGGCCTCGTCCAGCACTGCCGCGCCACCATACAGGCCCACCAGCGCCATCAGGCCGTCGCGCGACGGTGTGGGGAAGTCACGCGTCAGCGCAGCCAGCGCGCTGGCGTCCTTGTGGGCCAGCGCCGTCTGCAACGGCGCCAGTGCCTTGGGCTCCAGCGCCACGCCGTCGAGCAGCGAGCGCACGATGCGGGCGTCGGCCAGATCGACACTGACGCCCGGCACCTGCGCTTTTTTGAGGCCATCGAGCGCGAGCAGCAGGATTTCAAGGTCGGCCTCGAGCCCGGCATGGCCAAAAATCTCGGCCCCCAACTGCAGCGGCTCGCGGGTGGAATGCGGGCGGTCGGCGCGGGTGTGCAGCACCGGGCCGCAGTAGCACAGGCGCGTGACGCCACGGCGGTTGAGCAGGTGGGCGTCGATGCGCGCCACCTGCGGCGTGGTGTCGGCGCGCAGACCCAGCATGCGGCCCGAGAGCTGGTCCACGAGCTTGAAGGTTTGCAGGTCGAGCGCCTCGCCCGTGCCGGTCAGCAGGGATTCGAGGTGCTCGATCAGCGGCGGCATGACCAGCTCATAGCCATAGCTGCGCGCCATGTCCAGCAGATCACGGCGGAGTTCTTCGATGCTCCGGGCCTCGGAAGGCAGGACATCGGCAATGTGATCCGGGAGGACCCAGGCGGACATGTTGAATCGGAGCGGCTGTTAAAACAGGGATTTTACCGGCACGCGCCGACAGACCATCAGGACACGAACCACAACACCAGCAGGCCGACCGCGATGCTGCACAGCCCGAAGAAGCGGATCTGCCCGTCACGCAGCCGGAGAATCTGCGCAAACATGTTGCGCCAGCCCGCGGGCGAGGCCAGCGGCAGCAGTCCCTCGATCACCAGCACCAGGGCCAAGGCGGCCCAGAACGTGTCGCTGTCCATGACGGGCGCACGTGGCGCTATTTCCGGGCCGGCGCTGCCACGGGCGCGTTGCCCCGCATGGTCTTGAAAAATTCCGAGGACGGGTCCAGCAAGATCAGGTCACCCTTCTTGTTGAAGCTGGCCTTGTAGGCGTCCAGGCTGCGGTAGAACTGGGCAAACTGCGGATCGCGGCCAAACGCCTCGCCGTACAGTCGGGCAGCTTCGGCGTCGCCTTCGCCCTTGATCTTCTGGGCATCACGGTAGGCGTTGGCCACGGTCACCTCGCGCTGACGGTCGGCCTCGGCGCGGATTTTTTCGCCTTCGGCCGCGCCGGTGGAGCGCAGCTCATTGGCCACGCGTTTGCGCTCGGCTTCCATGCGGCGATAGACCGACTCGGTGATCGAATCCACATAGTCGACGCGTGTGATGCGCACGTCCACCACGTCCACGCCCCAGGGCTTGGCGCCGCGAACAGCGCCCAGCACTTCGCGTTTGACGTCCGCCATCAAGGCTTCCCGTTTGGACGACAGCAGGTCTTTCACGGTGCGTTTGTTGATCTCTTCCTGGAAGGCATTTCGCACCACGCGGTTGAGCTGGTTCGCACCCGCCGTTTCGTCCAACCCGACGTTGCGGATGTATTCCTGCGGATCGGTCACGCGCCAGCGCACGTACCAGTCGATCACCACACGCTGCTTCTCGAGCGTCAGCATCGGTTCGGCATCGGTGCTGTCGAGTGTCAGCAGGCGCTTGTCCAGATACGAGACATTCTGGAACGGCGGGGGCATCTTGAAGTTGAGCCCCGGCTCGGTGATGACCTCCTTGATCTGGCCAAGCGCGTACACCACGCCAAACTGGCGCTGGTCCACCACAAACATCATGGAACTGAGCAACCCGAGGGCCACCAGCAGCGAAGAAACAATCAATCCGATTCGGTTCATGGTATCTGCCTCAACGTGAGTCACGGTCGCGGGAACGCGAGCCGTCGCGGGCACGGGCATCGCCGGCCGGCGCCGCCGGAACCAGCGGCGCGGTGCCTGTCGTGTTGCCCGACCCGGGAACGAGCATGGCGTCCACGCCGGAAGTATTGCCCCCGCCCTGCCCGGCCATCTGCATGATCTTGTCGAGCGGCAAATAAAGCAGGTTGGAGCCCTGGCGCGAATCCACCAGGATTTTGGTCACATTGCCGTAAATCTGCTGCATGGCGTCAAGGTACATGCGGTCCCGCGTGACCTGGGGTGCCTTCTGGTATTCGGCCAGCACCGAGCGGAAGCGCTGGGAGTCACCCGCAGCCTGCGCCACAATGCGCGATTTATAGGCTTCGGATTCTTCCTTCAGGCGCGACGCCGAGCCGACAGCGCGCGGCACCACGTCATTGGCATAGGCCTGGGCTTCGTTCTTGGCCCGCTCGCGCTCCTGGCCGGCCTTGAGCACATCGTCAAAGGCTGCCTGCACCTGCTCGGGCGGACGCACGCCCCCTTGGGCCAGGTTGATGCCAACCACCTCGATGCCCACCTTGTAGCGGTCCAGAATGGTCTGCATGAGCGCGCGCACACGCGGCGCGATCTGGTCGCGCTCTTCGGCCAGCGCCGAATCCATGCGCATTTTCCCGACCACCTCGCGCACCGCAGTTTCTGCCGCCTGAATCACGGCACCCGACGGATTTTTGCTTTCAAACAAATAAGCCCGCGCATCGTTAAGGCGGTACTGCACCGCAAACTTGATCTCCACGATGTTTTCGTCTTCGGTCAGCATGGCCGACTCGCGCAGGCCGGTGGCCTTGATGACAGTGTCGCGGCCGATGTCCACCAGGCGGATCTGCGTCACGCGCACGGTCTCATGACGCTGAATCGGGTACGGCAGGCGCCAGTTGAAGCCGGCGCCGACCGACGATTTGTATTTGCCAAACTGCGTGATGACGGCTTGCTCACCTTCCTGCACGATGAAGAAGCCGGTGCCCATCCAGATCAATGCCAGGACACCGAGAATCAGGCCGCCGCCCACGCCCGCGCTTTTCATGTCCGGCTGGAATCCGCCACCGCCACCGCCCCCATTGCCCCCGCCCAGATGGCCTCCGCGACCGGCGCTTTTTGCGCCGCCAAACAGGCCCCCCAGCTTGCGGTTGAAATCGCGCCAGAGTTCGTCGAGATCCGGTGGCCCCTGGTTGGGACCCCGGTCGCGCCCACCGTTGCCGGTCGGGGGTCTGGAAGGCGGGTCGCCCTCCGGCCGCGCGCCATTGCCGGCATTGTCGCCGGACGCGTCGTCGCCCCGGCCCCAACGCGGGTCGTTGAGGTTGAACATGCCCCGGATACGACCCGACAGGCCATCCAGGCGAGGTTTCCGCAAATTGAGATTCATGCGCTTCAGTCTCTTTCGTGTCTTGTCCCTGATTGTGCCCAATCAGACAACAGGTTCAACCCATGTGGGTTCTGGGATGGCCGCGGGCAACCGGGCCGCCACCATGCGGGCCAGCTGCTGGCGCAGTTCGGCAAGGCCTTCGCCCGTGCTGGCACTGACAAAAATCCGCGGCACTACCGCGCCGTCAAGATCAAACATATCTTGCAGCTGAAGTGGTCGCTGGCCGCTTTCAAGCGCGTCCAGCTTGTTGAATACCAGCATTTGCGGGACCTCCGCGGCACCGATTTCGGCCAGAACACGCTGCACCTCGGCGATCTGCTCGCGCCAGTTGGGGTTGGCGACGTCGACGACATGCAGCAGCAGGTCGGCGTCGGCCGCCTCCTGCAAGGTCGCCTGAAAGGCATCGATGAGCCCGTGCGGAAGATCGCGGATGAATCCGACCGTGTCCGACAGCGAAACCGACCGGCCCGCCTCGCCAAGATAAAGCTGGCGGGTCGTGGTGTCGAGCGTGGCAAAAAGCTGGTCGGCGGCGTAAGCCCGGGCCTTGACCAGCGCATTGAACAGCGTGGACTTGCCGGCGTTGGTGTAGCCGACCAGTGAAATGGTGAAGGTGTGGCGCCGGTCACGCTGGCGCCGCTGGGTCTGGCGCTGGCGCTTGACCTTTTCCAGGCGTTCCCGGGTGCGTTTGATGGCGTCCCCGATCATCCGGCGGTCCAGTTCGATCTGGGTCTCGCCGGGCCCGCCGCGGGCCCCGATGCCGCCGCGCTGGCGCTCCAGGTGCGACCATCGGCGCACCAGCCGCGTGCTCAGGTACTGAAGCCGCGCCAACTCGACCTGGAGCTTGCCTTCGTGGCTGCGCGCGCGCTGCCCGAAGATCGACAGGATCAGCAAGGTGCGGTCATTGACGGGCAGGCCCAGATGCCGCTCGAGGTTGCGTTGCTGCGCCGGGCTCAGGGACTGATCAAAGAGAACTTCGGTTGCGCCGTGCTGTTCGGCCAGAAACTTGATTTCATCGGCCTTGCCACTGCCCACGAACAGGGCCGCGTCGGGTGCCTTGCGCTTGCAGGTGACGCGGGCCACAGGGCGCATGCCAGCAGTTTCGGCCAGTTGCCCCAGTTCGTCCAGCGCCGAATCGAAATTCGGGAGACCGAAATCGACCCCGACAAGCACTGCCAGCGTCGACTGATTTTCGGGAATTTCAGGTGAACTCAATTCAGTGTTTCGGCAATGACGGACAGTTCACCACCCCCGAACCCCACGGGGCGGTCGCAGTCAGGCAGCGGTTTCGCCCGGTTCGGACGTCTCGGCGGCGGAGAAATTCACCGCACGACCGGGAACGATGGTGGATATGGCGTGCTTGTAGACCATTTGCGTCACCGTGTTGCGCAGCAACACGACGTACTGGTCGAAAGACTCGATCTGACCCTGCAGCTTGATGCCATTGACGAGATAAATCGACACTGGAACATGTTCGCGACGCAGCGTGTTGAGAAACGGGTCTTGAAGTAATTGCCCTTTATTGCTCACGATATTCTCCGTGTTCTGGAAGTTGTTGTTGGAGGTTGGACCTTACCACACCCATTCACCGGTTTCGGCGGCAGGGACGTCAATTCCGTAGGGTCTTTGTTGAAACTCACCGCTGCCCCTCAACCCGCCAGGGCCCATGAACGCCGCATTCAGTCCGTGTCGGCGTAGGGGCTATGCGAAATCTTCATTTCGATGCGCAGCGGCGTCCCCACCAGGTTGAATTCCTTGCGAAACCGGGCTTCGAGGAAGCGTTTGTAAGCATCGGTGACGTGGTCCAGTGAATTGCCATGGATCACGATCACTGGCGGGTTCATGCCGCCCTGGTGCGCGTAACGGGGCTTGGGGCGGAACATGCCCGCGCGCTTGGGGGCCTGGAACTGCACGGCCTCCTGCAGCAGGCGGGTCAGCACCGGGGTGGGCATCTTGCACATGGCCGACTTGCGGGCCAGTGCAATCGAATCCCAGACCGGCCCCAGGCCCTGCCGTTTTTTGGCCGAAATGTAGTGAATCGAGGCGAACTTGAGAAACGCCAGCCGGGTCTCGATGGAGCGCAGCACAATCTGGCGTTGGTATTCGTCTGCTGCATCCCATTTGTTGACCGCCAGCACGACCGCGCGTCCGCTCTCCAGAATGAAGCCGGCGATGTGGGCGTCCTGGTCGGTCACCCCTTCGGTGGCGTCGAGCAGCAGCAGCACCACGTGGGCGGTTTCAATGGCCTGAAGCGTCTTGACCACCGAAAATTTCTCGATGGCCTCGAATACCTTGCCCTTGCGACGCAAGCCCGCGGTGTCAATCAGTTCAAAGCGTTGCCCGCCCCGCTCAAACGGCACCGAGATCGCGTCCCGGGTGGTACCGGGCAGATCGAAAGCGACCAGCCGCTCTTCACCCAGCCAGGTGTTGATCAAGGTGGACTTGCCCACATTGGGCCGCCCGGCCACCGCAAGGCGGATGACGCCGGTGTCCTCGGCGGCTTCGTCGTCCTCGTCAGGCTCGGGCAAATGGAGCGGCTCCAGCGCCAGCTCGACCAGGCTTCGCACGCCCTCACCGTGCGCGGCGGAGACCGGATGGACATCGCCCAGGCCCAGTTCGAAGAATTCGCCCAGACGGGTGCCGTCTTTCATGCCTTCGGCCTTGTTGGCGGTCAGCACGCAGGGCTTGCCGAGGCGGCGCAGGTAGTTGGCGATGTCGTGGTCTTGCGCCGACAGCCCGGCCCGTGCATCCACCACAAACACCACCACATCGGCCTCGGCCACCGCCTGGCGCGTCTGCTTGGCCATTTCCTTGTAGATGCCGCTGGCGGCGTCGGGCTCGAAGCCGCCGGTGTCGATCACGATGTACTCGTGCTTGCCCTGGCGGCCGGTGCCGTAGTGGCGGTCCCGCGTCAGGCCGGCGAAGTCGGCAACGATGGCGTCACGCGACTTGGTCAGCCGGTTGAACAGTGTCGATTTTCCGACGTTGGGACGTCCGACAAGGGCAATGACGGGTTTCATTCGGGGCGGAAGCCAAACACGCCACCGTTGCGCGAAACCACCACCAGGGTGTTCCCGGCCAGCACCGGCGTGGCAACGATGGCCGAGCCGTCGGTGGCCACGCGCGCCAGCAGGCTGCCATCCTCACGCGACAGCAGGTGCACAAAACCGGCACCGTCGCCCACCACCACTGAGCGGCCCAGCACAAGCGGCGCCGTGAGATCGCGGTATTTGAGGCGGTCCGTGGCCCATACAGGTTCGCCGGTGGTGCGCTGCCAGGCATTCACCAGCCCGTTGGACTCGGTGCCGAACACCGTACGCGCATCCCCGTCCAGCCCCAGAATGCCATTGGCGGGTCGGGTCCACATCACCGCGCCGCGGGTGGTGTTGACGCAACCCACGGTCGCCTGAAAGGCCCGCGCGCACACCACGTCGTCCACCCGGCTGGCATTGCCCACCAGATCGACCAGGCGTTCGACTTCATTGGTGCCACGTGGGGTGGAGATTGCGGCTTCCCAGCGCGACGAGCCGTTCAGCGGATTCATGCCCACCAGTCGGCCCGAAAGGCCCACGACCAGCGTGTCCCCGACCGGCAGCATGGTGCCGGCCTGGCGCAGCACCAGCGGGTCACCCGGCCGTTGCTGCGACCACAGCCTGCGCCCGGTCTGGCCGTCGAAGGCGTGCACCGAACGGTCGGCGCCGAGCACGAACACGCGCTTCCCCGCAACCAGTGGTGCGGTGAACGATTGCGCTGAAAGCTTTTGGCGCCAGAGCACCTTGCCACCTTCCATGGCCACCAGGTCGTTTTCAAGGGTGACCACTGCAGCCGTCTGTCCGTCGCTGCCCACGCCCGCCAGCAGCGGCGTGGTCAGCCGGGTTCGCCAGAGGTCGCGGCCGGTGGCCGAATCGATGGCGGCCACCGTGCCGTCGGTGGCCGCCACCGTGACCGCCTGCGCGTTGACGTTCACGCTGAGGAACGATTTGACTTCACCGATCCGGGCTGTCCACGCCGGGCGAATGCCGATCAGCGCCGGATTGGCGCCAAGCTCGGTGGGCGCGGGCTTGCCTGCGCCGCCAAAGCAGCCCGCAATGAAAACTACAGAAAATATAGCAAACAATGACCTTTTGACAGGGGCTAAGCGCCAAAAATCCTTGAAATTCATGGCTTGACTCCTGCCGCAGCCGGGGTCGCGGATGCGGCCCCGTCGCCGCCCTTGGCATCAACGCCCAGCGACGTCAATTTGATTTCCACCAGACGGCGGTAATCGAGCCGCTCCGACAGCCCCTTATAGGCCTTGAGGTACTCCTGGGTGGCCTCGGCCTTCTTGCCCTGCAACAGGTAAATATCCCCCTTGCGATCGGCCGCCAGGGGCTCGAATTCGTGCGGGAACGCATCGGCCAGCGTGGCCAGGGCTTCGTCGTACGCTTTGGCGTCCAGCTGCAGCGCGCTCAGGCGCAGGCGGGCCAATGCCTTGTAGCCGTCATCCCTGGCCTGTTGAACGGTCCAGGTGAGCGCCGCCCTGGCCGCCTCGGGCTGCTGGCGGTCGATGGCGCTTTTGGCAACCATCAAAGCGGCTTGAGAGGCGTAGATGGTCTTGCCGAACTTGTCTTTCATGTCGGCAAAGGCACGGTCAAGCCGCGCAGCATCGCCGCCCGCAGCGGCCCGCTCCACTTCGTCGTACAAGGTGGCGGCCTGCGCTGCCTGACTGCGCTGCCAGTACTGGTAGCCGTTCCATGCGGCCACCGACCCGAAAACCAGGATCAGGGCCCAGCTGATGAGATTGCCGTATTGGTTCCAGAAATGCTTGAACTCTGCAAGCTGTTCCTGTTCTTCGAGATCGAGATGTTTTGCCATGGGAGGAAATCGTTAAGACCGCGATTGTAGGTTGCACGCCCATGCGGACACTTCCGCGAGCGCTTGGGTTTGCTGAGCGCCGGCCCCGTCGCGCAATGCCTTGACCGTGACCGTGCCTGCCGCCAGTTCGTCGGCGCCAAAGATCAGGGCATACCGGGCCCCGCTGGCGTCGGCTTTCTTGAACTGCGACTTCATGCTGCCCATGCCATCCGCGCCCGTGGCCGCGTGCATCTGCACCTTGATGCCGGCGCCACGCAAGGCTTCACAGGCCGCCATGGCAACGGGCATCGCCTCTGCCGCCGGTACGATCGCGTAGGCATCGGGTTCGGTCCCGGGCGGCAGCACGCCGACCGCTTCAAGCAGCAGCAGCATGCGCTCCACGCCCATGCCCCAGCCAACCGCCGGCGTCGGCTTGCCGCCGAGCTGCTCGAACAGGCCGTCGTAACGGCCGCCGCCGCAAACCGTGCCCTGCGAGCCAAGCTTGTCGGTGATCCACTCGAACACGGTGAGGTTGTAGTAGTCCATGCCGCGCACCAGGCGCGGATTGATGCGGTAGGCCAGCCCCACCGCGTCAAGCACCGCGCGCACCGCATTCAGGTGCGCAAGCGATGCTTCGCCGAGGAAATCCATCAGTTGCGGGGCCGCTTCGACGATCGCCTGCATGGCGGGATTTTTCGTGTCGAGGATGCGCAGCGGATTGCTGTGCAGCCGACGTCTGGCGTCTTCGTCCAGCACATCGGCATGGGCCTCGAAGTGCGCGATCAGCGCGGCGCGGTGCGCCATGCGTTCGGCCGGCTGGCCCAGGCTGTTCAGTTCAAGCCGCACATGCTCCATCGGGATGCCCAGGTCGCACAGCAACGCCCGGCACATCAGGATCTGCTCGGCGTCGACATCAGGCCCGGCAAAGCCCAGCGCCTCGACGTCGATCTGGTGGAACTGGCGGTAGCGCCCCTTCTGTGGCCGCTCGTGGCGGAACAGCGTCACCGCCGACCAGACCCGCATGGGCCCGTTGTACAGCGCGTTGTGCTCGTTCATCGCGCGCACGATGCCGGCGGTCGCCTCGGGGCGCAGCGTGAGCTTGTCGCCGTTCATCGAGTCCACGAAGGAGTACATCTCCTTCTCGACGATGTCGGTCACCTCGCCAAGGCCGCGCACGAACAGCGCCGTCGGCTCGACGACGGGCGTGCGCACGTTGGCATAGGCATAGCGTGCCATCAGCGCGCGCACCTTGGACTCAAACCACTCCCAGCGCGCGGACTCGGGCGGGAGAATGTCGTTCATGCCTTTGACGGCCGTCAGTTTGGCCGCCTTGTCGGCGATGGGTTGCTCGGACATGGCTTCTCGATTCAGTCAACTTGGGCGGGTGTGGCCGCGCCGAAACGCTTTTCGATGTAGCCCTCCACCAGCGCCTGGAATTCATGCGCAATGCGCTCGCCGCGCAAGGTCACGCTTTTTTCGCCATCCACATAGACCGGCGCGGCCGGTGCCTCGCCCGTGCCGGGCAGGCTGATGCCGATGTCGGCGTGCTTGCTCTCGCCCGGGCCGTTGACGATGCAGCCCATCACGGCCACTTTCAGCGTCTCGACGCCCGGGTAGCGCGTGCGCCAGATCGGCATTTGCGCGCGCATGAAGTCGTCGATCTGCTTGGCCAGTTCCTGGAAGGTTTCGCTGGTCGTGCGGCCACACCCCGGACAGGCCGTCACACTGGGCACGAAACTGCGCAGGCCCAGGGCCTGGAGGATTTCCGATGCAATCACGACTTCCTGCGTTCGCGATTCGCCGGGCTGGGGCGTCAGCGACACGCGAATGGTGTCGCCAATGCCTTCCTGCAGCAGGATGGACAGCGCCGTGGCCGACGCCACCGTGCCCTTGGTGCCCATGCCGGCTTCGGTCAGGCCAAGATGCAGCGGATAGTCGCACCGGCGCGCCAGTTCGCGGTACACCGAGATCAGGTCCTGCACGCCGCTGACCTTGCACGACAGGATGATCTGGCGACCATCCATGCCCATTTGCTCGGCACGCCGTGCCGATTCAATGGCCGAGGTGATCAGCGCCTCGTACATGACCTGTTTGGCATCCCAAGGCTCGGCGCGCAGGCTGTTGGTGTCCATCAGGCCGGCGAGCAGTTCCTGATCGAGACTGCCCCAGTTCACGCCGATGCGAACGGGCTTGTTCCAGCGCATCGCCGCTTCGATCATCTGGCCGAACTGGCGGTCGCGCTTTTCACCCTTGCCCACGTTGCCTGGGTTGATGCGGTATTTGGACAGCGCCTCGGCGCAGGCGGGGACTTCGGTCAACAGCCGGTGACCGTTGTAATGGAAATCCCCGATCAGTGGGACATCGACGCCCATGCGGTCGAGTTGCTCGCGAATGTACGGAACCGCCTGCGCCGCTTCGGGTGTGTTCACGGTGATGCGCACCAGCTCGGAACCGGCCAGTGCCAGCTCCTTGACCTGGATGGCCGTGCCAATGGCGTCGACCGTGTCGGTGTTGGTCATGGACTGGACCCGCACGGGCGCATCCCCACCGACTGTCACAACGCGGTCACCCCAGCTGACTTTGGCCTGCCGGGAATGCCGCGGCATGGGCGTGGCGGATGGGATCGGGGCTTCGACGACGGTCATCACTTCACCTCAAAACGCGCAACATTGTCACGGGTGAACCGCGTCAGGTCCAGCGGCTTTCCCCGCACCTGTACCTCGGTGCTGTCGGCGCGGCCGACCACGACTTGCAGCGGCAAGGCACCGCTCACGCCCGCAGACGACCCCGCGGCCAGCAAGCGACGCATCACCACGACGCCTCGCGCGTCGGTCACTTCAATCCACGATTCAGCCCGGACACTGAAAATGGCGATGCCATCGCTGGCAGCGGCATCGCTCGGTGCGCCGGCAATGGGCGTTTGCGGGGCAGGTGGTTCCGCCACCAGTGGATTGGACAGGACCGGTGCGGCCGCCGTGTCACCCGCAGGCGTTTGCGAAACGGCGCCCGGCAGCTGCGGCTCGACTGACGGCGCGACCGCCGTCACAGGCACCGTGATCGTGGGAGCCATGCCAGGATCGCTCGATACCGGCACCGGCGCGCTGCGCTGAACAGAAGGCAGAAAGATCAGGACCACCGCGCCCAACAGAAACGCCAATACGGCAAGCACGATCGGCCGCGACAATTGGTCCATCAAGCCAAGGCCCGGACTGTCGCCCGGCGCGCGAAACGGTGCGTTGATGGTGGACTGCGTGCGATCGAGTCGCGGTGTCACGGTTTGCGGCAGCTTGGCCAGAATCGGTGCCGGGTCCACCTTGAGTGCGCGGCACACACTGGACGCCAGTGCCCGCACAAACACGGCGTCGGTCAACCCCTCCAGATGGTCGGCCTCCAGCGCCTCCAGCTTGCGGACCGGAACCTTGAGCGAAACCGCCAGCGCGGCCACATGCAGCCCGGCGGCCTCGCGCGCGGCGCGCAGCAACGCGCCCGCGCTGGCACCACTGTCCGTGCCTGAAGGGGACTCCGACCAGGCTGCGTCACTCATCAAAATTCCCCCGGTCGTAGGCCAGCACCTCCCTGGACTGTGGAAACCGCCGCTTCAACTGGTCGGCCAGTTGCGACATGGCAACCTTGTCGTTCATGCGTCGCTCGACCTTCACGCCGAGCCACAGCGACTCGGCATTGGCCTGTTCGGTGTTGTTGATGCGCCGGATGTAGAACTGGGCCCGCTTGTAATCGCCGCGAAGGTACAGCAGATTGGCGAGATTGAAACCGGTAATCGGATTGCCGGCGTCCAGCTCAAGCGCCCGCGACAGCGTGCGTTCGGCGTCCGCCCGGTTGCCGGCGCGAATCTGGCACATCCCCTGGATCATCAGGGTCTTGGCGCGATCACCATAGGTCGGATTGGACAGTGCCTGCTCAAACATTTCCTCAGCCTGCGGATACCGTCCCTGCTGACAGTGAAGCCACCCGTAGTTGTGCTGCACATTGGCGTTTCGCGGATTCAATGCCAGTGCCCGGCGAAAACTGTCTTCGGCCTGGGCGATGTCGTTCATACGCATGTAGACCAGGCCACGCAGGTTGAAAGCCTCGACATAGGACGGGTCGGAGACCAGCGCCTGTTTGATTTCGTCCAGCGCCACATTGGTCTGCCCCTGCTCAAAATAGTTGACCGCCAGCTCCAGGCGCAAACGGGCCCGTTTGCGAAACTCCGGCTCGTCCGAATCGGTCACGACGTCAGATTGCCGATCAGAGGCACCGGTCCGCCCGGGGCCGCTGACGCAGCCTGAGACGGCAGTCAGCACTGTCAGCACCAACCCACCCAACAATGCCCAACGCACCCAAGTGCGTTGTGTCCAGCCCGTTTTTTCCATTCGTCGTATCTCCTGTTATTCCGGTCGCATCGTGACAGGTTTGAGCATCACCGTCCGCTGCCGGGCGATCCGTCCTGCCACTCGGGTGCGGTCTTGCACATCACCGGCGAGCTGGCCGCATGCCGCATCAATGTCGTCGCCGCGTGTTTTTCGAATGGTGGTTACCAGCCCCGCGTCGAGCAGTATCTTCGCGAATGCAGCAACCCGTTCGTCGGGTGATCGTACGAGCCCCGACGCAGGGAATGGATTGAACGGAATCAGGTTGAACTTGCACCACACGCCGCCATGGCCACTGTGCAGCCGATGCGCGTTGACCAGCCGCACCAGTTCGCGGGCATGCTCTGGCCCGTCATTGACGCCGTCGAGCATGCAGTATTCGAACGTGATGAAGTCGCGTGGCGCGTGCTGCAGATAGCGGTCGCAGGCCTCGAGCAGTTCGGCCAGCGGATACTTCCGGTTCAGGGGAACCAGGTTGCTGCGCAGCGCGTCGTCGGGGGCATGCAACGACACCGCCAGCGCGACCGGACAATCCTGCGCCAGGCGGTCCATCATGGGCACCACACCCGACGTCGACACCGTGACGCGCCGCCGCGACAGGCCATAGCCGTGATCGTCCAGCATGGTGCGCAATGCCGGGACGAGCGCATCGTAGTTTTGCAGCGGCTCACCCATGCCCATCATCACCACGTTGGAGATGATGCGATCGTCGCTGCCCCGCCGGTGCCGGAGAAAATGCTCGGCAAACCACAACTGCGCGGTGATTTCTGCGGTGGTCAGATTGCGGCTGAATCCCTGATGGCCGGTGGAACAGAAACGGCATCCGACCGCGCACCCGGCCTGCGACGAGATGCACAGAGTGCCACGGTCATCTTCAGGAATGTAGACCGCCTCCACCGCGTCACCGGCGCCCACGTCGAACAGCCATTTGATGGTGCCATCGGTCGATTCATGTTGCGTGATGACGGACAAACCCCGGATTTCGGCCTTGTCCGCCAGCTTGTCACGCAGCGCGCGGGCCAAGTCGGTCATCTGGGCGAAATCGGTGGCGCCTTTCTGGTGGATCCAGCGGAACAGTTGCGTCGCACGAAAGCGCTTTTCACCCAGCTGCTGGCAAAAAGCGACCAAACCCTCCAGGTCAAAATCGAGCAGGTTGACCTTCATCTTGAGCCGAGTTCGCGCTGTTGCATTGCCGCGCGGCCCCGTGTGTCTGCCCCTTGGCACCACCACGTGAGGGGCCGCATGCGTTGCATGCTAGCGCGAGTAGATGTTCATGCCGGGGAAAAAGAACGCGATCTCTGCCTGGGCTGTTTCAGCCGCATCGGAGCCGTGCACGGCGTTGGCATCGATGCTGTCGGCAAAGTCGGCGCGAATGGTGCCTGCGTCGGCCTTCTTGGGGTCGGTTGCGCCCATGAGCTCGCGGTTCTTGAGAATGGCGTTGTTGCCTTCGATCACCTGGATCATGACCGGGCCCGAAATCATGAAATCCACCAGATCCTTGAAGAAGGGGCGCGCCTTGTGAACGGCATAAAACGCCTCGGCCTCACCACGTGAAAGGTGCGCCATCCGGGCGGCCACGATCTTCAGGCCAGCAGCCTCAAAACGCGCGTAGATCTGCCCAATGACGTTTTTGGCCACGGCATCGGGTTTGATGATGGAAAGGGTACGTTCGATAGCCATTTGAATTTTTCCTGAACTTGAAAGCGATGAAACAAGATTTTGCCCTGTGGACAAAGCCTTGGATTCTACCGTGGTACTGTGGCCACGGCGTGAAATGACTCGCTTGGGACGGCCATCCCGTGGCCGTGAACGCCACCTGCTTTTGGTCGGCCTAGCGGCCGCGACCGCCGCCCCGTCGAGGCGCGTTGGCGCCACCGCCGCCACGCCGGGGACCCGCTCCCGGACCTTGACGCTGCCGCGTAAAACTGTCAGCACCGATGTAGCCGAAAGCGGTTTTCATCGGGTCGGGCTGTTCTCCGCCAGGGGGCCTCTCGGCACGATCCCCCCGGTCCTGCCGCTTGCCGCCACGGCCGCCCGGAGGTTTGCCGGCCGCGCCACCGCCCTGCCCGCTTCCCGGAAAACCGCCGGGCCCGCGCGGCGCGCCTTGCGGATCCCGCGGGCCGTTGGTGCGCGCTCCGCCCCGCCGCCGATTGCGCCCACCCGGTGGGCCATTGCGGTCGTCAGGATCGCCCGCTGGCGAGTGCTCCCGACCCTGCGCACCGGGCTGCGGGGCTGCGGCTTGCGCCAGCGCGCGAATGTCCCGTTCGTCCAGCTCCAGCCAGCCACCGCGCTTGAGCCCGCGCGGCAGCAGCATCGCACCGTAGCGGATGCGAATCAACCGGCTGACGGCGTGGCCCACGGCCTCAAACAGGCGGCGTACCTCGCGATGCCGACCTTCGGAGATGGTCACGCGATACCAGCAGTTCGCACCCTCGCCCCCGCCATCCTCGATGCTGCCGAACTGGCCCACACCGTCATCGAGTTTGACGCCAGCCAGCAGGCTTTGCCGCTCTTCCTTGGAAATCGCACCGAGCACCCGGACCGCGTATTCGCGTTCCAGCCCGAAACGGGGGTGCATGAGCCTGTTGGCGAGTTCCCCCGAGTTGGTGAAAAGAAGCAGCCCCTCGGTGTTCAGGTCCAGCCGTCCGACCGCCTGCCATTTGCCCGATACAAGTTTGGGCAGCTTTCGAAATACCGTGGGGCGGTTCTGCGGATCGTCATTGGTGACGACTTCGCCCACGGGCTTGTGGTAGGCGATGACACGCGCGGGCGGCGGGTCGATGCGGAACCGGATCGGCTTGCCGTTGACCTTGACGGAATCGCCAAACTGGATGCGCTGGCCAATGTGTGCTGGCTCATTGTTGACGGAGATCCGGCCTTCCATGATGAGCTGCTCCATCTCCAGCCGGGACCCCAGACCGGCCTGCGCCAGCACCTTGTGGAGCTTGGGGGATTCGGCCTGCGGGGCCAGCACCCGCTTGGACGGCACCAGTTCGGCCACTTCCTCGTCGGCGTCGAACTGGCCAGACACCACATCCTCGAACCGGATGGCCGGCAAGGACGCGGCCGGGACTGGCGGGCGTCGCGGCGGGCCTTGCTCGCGGGCTTGCCCTGCTGGCGGTGGGGCCGACCTGGTGTCCTGAGTGGCCTCGGCCGCCCCTTCATTCGCTATATTTTCGGAAGCAAACTCTGATTTATTGACGTGGGCTTCTGGCCTATTTTCTTCTGAATCCAGCCCGGAAGACGTGATCGGGCTGGCAGGGGTGGGGTCGTTCATGAGGAGGTCCCATCGAGGGAAGTGAGGCGTTGCGTGTCGTTTGGACTGGCGTCCACGGCGGTGGCTTCAGAGGGTTCAACCGGCGCGCTGTCGTCCGCCGCAGAAAGGGTCTCGTCAGGAGAAAACAGGGGCGTATCCTCAGGCGTATCGTCCATCGGCAGCGCTTCCTGCCCCGCGTCGTGCAGCGGGCGGAGCGCCTCCAGCACGCCGGCCGGGCCGACGCTGGCATCGGGCACGGGCAACTGGTCGAGCGACTCCAGACCCAGGTCGTCAAGAAACTGGCGTGTGGTGGCGAACAGGGCGGGCCGACCTGCCGCCTCGCGATGCCCAATGACCTCGATCCAGCCCCGGTCTTCCAGTTGCTTGATGATCAGCGAGTTGATGGTCACACCCCGGATGTCTTCCATGTCGCCGCGCGTCACCGGCTGCCGGTAGGCAATGATGGCCAGCGTTTCGAGCGTCGCGCGCGTGTACCGGGGTGGCTTTTCGGGATGCAGCCGGTCCAGGTATTCGCGCATCTCGGGCCGACTCTGGAACCGCCAGCCGCTGGCCACAGCCACCAGCTCGACGCCGCGTGTGGCCCAGTCCAGTTGCAGATCGTGCAGCAGCGATTTGAGCGTGTCTGCACCCAGTTCGTCATTGAACAGCGTGCGCAACTCACGCACCGGGAGCGGTTGCGATGAGCAGATCAGGGCCGTTTCGAGAATGCGCTTCGCATCCACCGTATTCATGATGCTCCGATTCCGGATCGTGGCGCCATCCAGCGCATTCACCAGGGGACGATTCCATTGGATACGTTGCAGAAGACCGCGGGGTCATGCAACGAGGGCCATCGCGGCAGCGCGACGGCGACAGGGGCCGGAAAAGAGCTTCCCTCCCCGACTACGTTTCATTGTAGCGCAGACCCCAATGCTCGAGGCCGCCACGGAAATCGTCCGGCAGCGGCGCCGAGAAGGCCATGGGCCGCTGATCCACCGGGTGGACAAACGCCAATTGCACGGCGTGCAGCGCCGGGCGCTTCATCCCGGCGGCCTCGCGACCGCCGTACAGGGTGTCGGCAACCAGGGGGTGCCCGATGGACGCCAGATGGACCCGTATCTGGTGCGTCCGGCCGGTCTGGAGTGTGCAGAACACCAGGCAGCCTTCGTCCGCATCGCCCAGAAGCTCGAACCCCGTCTCGGCGGGCTTGCCGGCGTGTCGGGCCAGGTCCACCACCGCCATCCGCAGCCGGTTGCGCGGGTCCCGTCCAATGGGCGCATCCACGGTGCGCCGTCGCGCCCCCTGCCAGGGCCGATGCGCAAGCGCCAGGTACTGCCGACGCACGTCCCGCGCCGCAATCATGCGCACCAGCGCATCCATGCTGGCGCGGCTGCGCGCCACCACCATCAGCCCCGTGGTGTCCTTGTCCAGTCGATGCACGATGCCGGCCCGCGGCAGGTTCGCCGCCTGTGGATCGCGCGCCAGCAGCCCATTGAGAAGCGTGCCGCTCCAGTTTCCGGGCGCGGGATGCACCACGAGCCCGGCCGGCTTGTTCAGCACCAGCAGGTGCGCGTCCTCGTACAGGACGTCAAGGGCCATGGCTTGCGGCCGGAACGCCTGGCTTTGCGGCGTGGGATGCAGTTCGATGGCCAGCCGGTCACCCGATTTGACCTTCGCCGCCGGACGCCGCACGGGCAGCCCGTTCAACCGGACATCGCCCGATTCGATCCGCTGCTGCAGATGGTTGCGTGAAAATTCCGGGGCAATGGCAGCCAGGGCGCGGTCGATCCGGGCACCATGGAAGGCCTCAGCCACCATGCCCTCGCGCACCTCGCTATCGGCGCCGGGCTCCAGTGCGTCATCCACGGATTCCGTCAGGGGGTCGGCCGATATAATGCTGGGGCTGTGTTTCAAGAAAGTTTTCCGTGATGCTTCGCACCAAATTATCGGTTGTTCCGTCGCTGGTGATGATCGGCATGCTGGCGCTGCTCCAGGGTTGCGCGTCCACGACAGCCGACCCCACGGTAGGCTGGAGCCCGAACAAGATCTATGCAGAGGCCAAGGACGAGGCCGCATCCGGTGCCTACGACAAGGCCATCCCGCTTTACGAAAAGCTCGAAGGCCGTGCCGCAGGCACGCCCCTGGCACAGCAGGCGCAAATCGAAAAAGCCTATGCGCAGTTCAAGAATGGCGAACAGGCGCAGGCCATTTCCACGCTGGACCGCTTCATGAAGCTGCATCCGGCCAGCCCGGCCATCGATTACGCGCTCTACCTGAAGGGCCTGATCAATTTCAATGACAACCTCGGGCTGTTTGCGTCGATCGCCAAGCAGGATCTGTCCGAGCGCGATCAGAAAGCCGCCAAGGAATCCTTTGAAGCATTCCGAGAGGTCTCCACGCGGTTCCCGGAATCCAGATACACGCCTGATGCCCGCCTGCGGATGACCTACATCGTGAACGCGCTGGCCCAGTACGAAGTGCACGTGGCGCGCTACTACTTCACGCGCGGCGCCTATGTGGCGGCCATCAACCGCGCCCAGATCGCCGTCAATGATTACCGCGAAGTCCCGGCCGCGGAGGAAGCCCTGTTCATCATGATGCGATCGTACGACGCGCTGGGCATGGCGCAGTTGCGCGACGACACGCGAAGGGTCATGGAGAAGAATTTCCCCAAGAGCGAATACCTGACCCGCGGGTTCAGGTCGAGCTCGGACCCGTGGTGGAAGATCTGGTAAGCGCGTCCAGCGCCGCCAGATAGTCCCCGTGCGTTGACAGGCGGCGCATCGTCGGCAGGGCGGCGATCAGTCGGCGCCCGTAGCTCATGCCGGTCAGTCGCGGGTCGCACACCACCAGAACACCGCGGTCGGTTTCGCGCCGGATCAGCCGTCCGGCACCCTGCTTGAGCGCCACGGCCGCCTCGGGCACGAAGTACTCCATGAAGGGGCTGCGCCCACCGGCTTCGAGCCGCGCCGCGCGCGCTTCCACCAGCGGATCGTTCGGCGGCGGAAACGGCAGCTTGTCGATCACCACCAGTTGCAGCACCTCCCCCGGGGCGTCAAAACCCTCCCAGAAAGTTGCCGAAGCCACCAGCACGCACCCGGGTTGCCCATTGCGATCCCCTTCACGAAACCGCTCCATCAGCTTGCGCTTGGGCAGTTGCCCCTGAACCAGGACCTCGACCGTGCCCTGCTCCCGAAAGCGCGCCGTAAGTGCCTCTCCGATCACCCGCAGGGCTCGCAGTGTGGTCGTCAGCACGAGGGTGCGCCCACCCAGTCGTTCAGCCGAATCTCCAGCCAGAATGGCCACCTGGTCGCTGTGGGAGGGATCGTTGGGCCGGGGCATGCCGGGGGGCACATAAATTCCCGCCTGCTGTGCGAAGTCGAACGGGCTGGCCACGCGCTCCACGCGGGCCTCTGTCAGACCGCATGGCTCGGTGAACCACCGAAGGCGCTCATCGTGCCCCAGCGTGGCCGAAGTGAAAATCCAGGTGCGTGCGGTGCCGGGCTCGCCAGGCTGCGTCAGCAAGCGGGTTTGCACGGCCTCGGCGATGTCCAGTGGCGACTCAACCAGGCGAAGCTGGGACCCCACGTCAACCCAGCGCACCGAGCCTTCGCGCGCCGCGCCGAAGAACTTGTCGGCACGCGCGGCCAGCTCGGCGGTCCGTTCGTGCAGGCGGACGAAATCCGGTGCGAGTTCGCTGACCGCCGTCAGTCCGGCCATGGCCGCAGCGCACGCTTGCCGCACATCGGCCAGCGCGGCTTGCCAGGTCGCCTCGTTCACGCCGAACGGGCTCGCCCCGGTCCAGCGAAGCTTGGCGCCCGGGTCCGCGCGGCCCACCGCCAGCCGCAGGTCGCGCGCCGCCCGCTCCACGCCGGAGGCCAGCAGCGACCAGTCGGCCAGCCCTCGGGCCAACTGCAATCCGGCGGCAAGCAGGTCGCGCGCCAGATCGAGCAGTTGTCCTGTCGTGAGCTGCAACCCCAGGAACTGCACGCCAATTTCATTGAATTGGTGGGCCTCGTCAAAAATGACCAGCCGGGCTGTTGGCAGCAGTTCGGCCATGCCCGATTCGCGCACGGCGAGGTCAGCAAAAAACAGGTGGTGGTTGATGACCACGATGTCCGCTGCCAGCGCTTCCCGACGCGCCAGGTTGACATGACAGGCGCGAAACTTCGGGCAAACCGCGCCAAGACAGTTCTCGCGCGTGGAGGTCACCAGCGGAATGACCGGCGAGCGCTCGTCCAGGCCTTCGAGTTCGGCGAGATCGCCGGTACGGGTGTGCTGCGCCCACGACACCACGGCAGCGAGCGCGCGGGCAGCCGTGCGCTGCCCATGGGCGACGTCCTGCTGTGCCAGCTCCATGCGGTGCAGGCACAGGTAGCTGCCACGCCCCTTGAGCAACGCGGCCTTGACCGGCACGCCCAGCGCGGCGACCAGTGCGGGCAGGTCGCGACCAAAAAGCTGGTCCTGAAGCGCCTTCGTGGCCGTGGACAGCAGGACGCGCTCGCCACTGAGCAGGGCCGGCACCAGGTAA
The DNA here is from genome assembly GCA_002842205.1 of Betaproteobacteria bacterium HGW-Betaproteobacteria-3. GTDB lineage: Bacteria > Pseudomonadota > Gammaproteobacteria > Burkholderiales > Burkholderiaceae_C > PHCI01. The sequence continues at coordinate 45,904 of PHCI01000005.1, forward strand.
GAAAACGTTTTGCCGACGCCGGTCCCGGCTTCCACCACCAGGACCCCCCCGCTTTCGATCGTCTGGGCTACGGCAGCGGCCATTTCGGTCTGCCCGGGTCGGGGGACAAAATGCGGCGAAGTGCGAGAAAGTACGCCTCCCGCGGCGAATACTTCGCGCACCTGTTGTTCCAGCATCACGCGGCGGCCCCTGTCACGGCAAGGACCGTGTTGCGCCGCTCGCGCCCGCCCATGCGTCGTGTCATGCAGGCTCTTTGGGGTCCAGCGCCCACTCCAGCCGGCTGATCTGGTCGCGCAGGGCAAGACGGCGCTTTTTGAGACGGCGTACCATCAGTTCGTCCACCGGGGCCTCATGGGCGATCCGGTCGATCAGGGCGTCCAGATCGGCGTGCTCCATGCGCAGCTCGATCAGGCGTCTTTCCGGAGAATGCAGGTTGGAGTCCAAGAATTCACAATCAACTTTGAAGGCATGCGCTAGGTTCGCTCGATAATACGACCTTTACGGGGCCCGATGAGCGGGGACAAGCGTCAGGAAATTGCATATGGTCAAAGGCTATCGAATCACAGCGTCCACCGGCATCCACAAGGGTGACCGCGAGTATCAGCAGGATCAAGTCGCACTGATCAGCCATCCCCGCACCGCAGGCTGCCTGCTGGGCGTCGTGGCGGACGGCATGGGCGGGCGCAGTGGGGGGCGCAAGGCGTCGGACCAGGTGTTGCTGACCGCGCGGCAGCTGTTCGAACGCTTTTCGCCCGAACACGATGACGCCCCGTCGATGCTCAAGCAGATCGTCCAGGAAGCCCATATCGTGATCAAGCTGACGGCCATTTCGGCCGAGCAGGAGCCCCACAGCACCATTGCGGCGTTTCTCCTCAATCCCGAAGGGGATTGCCACTGGATCCACGCGGGCGATTCGCGTATTTACCACTTTCGCGGCGACCGTCTGGTCAAACGCACGCTGGACCACTCCTACGTGCAGACCCTGGTCGATCTGGGCGAAATCACCGAAGAGGAAGCCAACGCCCATCCGCAGTCGAATGTGCTGATGGGTTGCCTGGGCACCGAAGCCGACCCCCCCATGGACGTGCACTTTATCCCCAAGTTGCGGCCGGGGGACGTGCTCATGGCCTGTAGCGACGGCATCTGGCATTACTTCAGCACCAGCGAAATGGGGTCGGTACTGTCCGCGCTGACGCCGCGCGAAGCGACCGAATTCCTGATCGACAAGGCGCGTTCACGCGGGCACGGCGGCGGCGACAACCTGTCACTGGCCGTCATCAAGCTCGAGCCACTCTCGGGCTGACGTCACGGGCATCGCCAGCGACTTCGTGTTTACTGCGGCACGGGCAACGGGCTGGCGGGTGGTTGGGTCCGCTCGGCCAGGGCTTTGTCACGACGTTGGACCCGCTCCTGTCGCGCCTGCTCCCTCTCCGCCTGAGTCGGGGCCTTCGCACCCGTTGCGGGTGGTGCGCTGACGTCCGGCGTGCCCGGTGGCTTGGACTCAGGCCTTGGCTTGGGTGCTTTTCGGACCTTTGCCGGACGCGGCGCCAGCTCCACTGCCACGCGTTGGTCTTTTTTCGCCTGCGTCCGGCCGCTTTTCGAAGAAGCCGGTGGCGGTTCGGCAGGAACCGTCTGCTGCAGCCCATCCGGCGCTGCCGGAGCCGGCACCGGGCGCGACACTGCCGCCTTTTCGTTGAGGCGCCGGATCCGCTCTTCACCTTTTCTCTTGCGTTCGGCGTCGTTCAGCGCAATTTCCTGGCGGCGCAGATCGTTCAAGGCCGCACGTTGGCGCGCCCGGGCCTCCTGCAGACAGTCGTTGACCGCGAACCGTTGATAGCACGCCGCTTCCTCGCGCGCCAAGCGCGACTGCACCTGCGCCTGCTCGGTCTTGATGCGGGCGCGCTCGGTCGCTACGTCGGTGTCATGGTCTGAGGCAACGGCGGACAGCGCCACACAGAAAATCCAGGCGCCCAGAACCCCGTCGAAGCGTTGCCAGTTCATGTCAATCCCGTGTCGACGATGCGCCGGGCCAGCGACAGGAAAGCCGACGACTGCATTTCGGTCAATCGCGACACCGTGCGGGGGAATTCGTGCGCCAGCGGGCCTTCGGTGTACAGGGCCTCGGGCGGGACTTCGGCAGACATGATGAGCTTCACGCGCCGATCGTAGAGCACATCCACCAGCCATGTAAACCGCCGCGCCTCTGACGCCATGCGCACCGGCATGTGCGGCACGTTGCTCAGCAGCACCGTATGAAACTGCGACGCAATTTCAAGATAGTCGTTTTGCGAACGTGGCCCGCCGCACAGCGCTTTGAAGTCAAACCACACCACGCCACCCGCTTTGCGCCGGGCCACGATCTCCCGTGACTCGATCAACAGCAGGGGTTTTTCATCCTGCGACTCGGCAAGCTGCGTGAAAGCCTGCTCCATTTCGGCGTCCGCCTGCGGCCCCAGCGGTGTGTGATACAGCTTGACCTGCTCCAGCGTGAGTCGCCGGTAGTCGGTCCCGTGGTCCACGTTGATGACTTCGAGTTTTTCGTTGAGCAGGTCAATGGCCGGCAGGATACGGTCCCGGTGCAAGCCGCCCGGATACAGCGCATCGGGACGGAAATTCGAGGTGGTGACAAAGCCGACCCCATTTTCAAAAAGCGACTTCAGAAGGCGGTGCAGGATCATCGCGTCCGTGATGTCCGCCACATGGAACTCGTCAAAGCAGATGAGTTTGTAACGCTCGGCCATCTGGCGGCCCAACTCGTCCAGCGGATTGACCGTGCCCTGCAGCTCGGCCAGTTCCCGGTGCACTTCGCGCATGAACTCGTGAAAATGCAGCCGCGTTTTGCGCCGGATCGGTACGGCCCCATAAAAGCAGTCCATCAGGAAGCTCTTGCCGCGTCCCACACCGCCGTACATGTACACGCCACGGGGCACGTCCGGCCGGTGGATCAGCTTCTTGATCGCGTTCGACCGCTTGTCCTTGTAGGCAGCCCACTCCGAAGCACAGCGCTCCAGCGCGTCAACCGCGCGGAGTTGCGCCGGGTCGCTCACGTACCCCCGGTTCTTGAGCTCCAGTTCGTACGCGGAACGCACCAGCATGGGCGGCACGCCGTCAGAAGTTGAGTGTGCGCTTGTCAACGGCCAGCGCCGCTTCCTTGGTCGCCTCGGACAGCGACGGGTGCGCATGGCAGATGCGCGCAATGTCTTCGCTGCTGGCGCGGAACTCCATGGCCACCACGGCTTCGGCAATGAGTTCGCTGGCCATCGGGCCCACGATGTGCACGCCCAGGATTTCATCGGTGGTCGCGTCGGCCAGGAATTTCACCATGCCCGTGGTGTCGCCCAGCGCTCGCGCACGGCCATTGGCCAAAAACGGGAAAGTGCCAGCCTTGTACGCGCGGCCCGACGCCTTGAGCTGCTGTTCGGTCTGGCCCACCCAGGCGATCTCGGGGCTGGTGTAGATCACCCACGGAATCGTGTTGAAGTTCACATGCCCGTGCTGCCCTGCAATGCGCTCGGCCACGGCCACGCCCTCTTCCTCCGCCTTGTGCGCCAGCATGGGGCCGCGCACCACGTCACCCACCGCCCAAACATTGGGCAGGCTGGCTTTGCAGTCGTCGTCCACCACGATGGCGCCGCGCTCGTCCAGCTTCAGGCCCACGGCTTCGGCGTTCAGGCCCGTGGTGTTGGGCACGCGACCGATGGACACGATCAGCTTGTCCACCTCCAGCGTCTGGGCCTCGCCCTTGGCGTTGGCGTAGGCCACGCTGACACCTTTCTTGCTGGTTTTGACGTCACCGACCTTGACGCCCAGCTCGATCTTCAGCCCCTGTTTGACAAAGGCCTTGTGCGCTTCCCTGGCGATCTGCTCGTCCACGGCGCCCAGGAAGGTCGGCAACCCCTCCAGCACGGTCACCTCGGCCCCCAGCCGGCGCCAGACCGAACCCATCTCCAGCCCGATCACGCCGGAGCCGATCAGGCCAAGCTTTTTGGGCACGGCGCCGATGCGCAACGCACCGTCGTTGGACAGGATGTTCTGCTCGTCAAACGGTGCGCCAGGCAGCGCGCGGGCGCTGGAGCCGGTGGCCACAACGATGTGCTTTCCCACCAGTGTTTCTTCGGCCGTACCCGCCACCTTGATCTCGTAACCGCCGTCGGCCGCTTTCACGAACGAACCGCGGCCGTGAAAGAACGTGACCTTGTTCTTCTTGAACAGGTACAGGATGCCGTCGTTGTTCTGCTTGACCACCGTGTCCTTGCGGCCAATCATCCGGGCCAGATCAAGGCCAAGGCCCTTGACCTCGATGCCGTGCTCGGCAAAGTGGTGTGAGGCATGGTCAAAGTGCTCCGACGACTGCAGCAGCGCCTTGGAGGGAATGCAGCCGACGTTGGTGCAAGTGCCCCCCGGTGCCGGGCCGCCCTTGTCGTTTTTCCACTCGTCAACGCAGGCGACCTGGTACCCCAGCTGGGCCGCGCGGATGGCGGCGATGTAGCCACCGGGGCCGGCACCGATGACGATCACGTCAAACTGTTTGGACATCATCAGCCCCTTCAGATATCAAACAGCATTCGGGCCGGATCTTCCAGCGCCTCTTTCATGGCCACCAGCCCCAGCACGGCTTCGCGGCCGTCGATGATGCGGTGGTCGTAGGACATGGCCAGGTAGTTGATCGGGCGGATCACGATCTGCCCGTTCTCCACCACGGCACGGTCCTTGGTGGCATGCACACCCAGAATCGCCGACTGCGGCGGGTTGATGATGGGGGTCGACAGCATCGAGCCAAACACACCCCCGTTGGAGATCGAGAAGGTTCCGCCGGTCATCTCTTCGATGCCCAGCTTGCCGTCCCGCGCCTTCACGCCGTACTCGGCAATCTTTTTCTCGATGTCGGCAAAGCTCATCTGGTCGGCGTTGCGCAGGATGGGCACGACCAGGCCGCGCGGCGAACCGACGGCGATGCCGATGTCGAAGTAGCCGTGGTAGACGATGTCATTGCCATCGACCGAGGCGTTGAGCACCGGGTACCGCTTGAGCGCATGCACCGCAGCCTTCACGAAGAAGCTCATGAAGCCAACCTTGACGCCGTGCTCCTTCTCGAACTTCTCCTGGAAGCGCTTGCGCATTTCCATGACCGGCGCCATGTTGACTTCGTTGAAGGTCGTCAGGATGGCGTTGGTGGACTGCGACTGCAGCAGGCGTTCGGCCACGCGGGCGCGCAGGCGCGTCATCGGCACGCGCTGCTCGGGGCGTTCGCCCAGATCCATCGACGGCGCCGCCACTTGCGGCAAGATTTTGGTGGGAACCCCCGTCGGTATTGACACTGTTGCTGCAGGTTTGGAAGCGCCTGCGGCCGCGGCAGTCAGTGCATCGCCTTTGGTGACGCGGCCGTCACGGCCTGATCCCGCCACCGATCCCGGTGCAAGCTGGTGATCGGCCATGATCTTGGCGGCTGCGGGCATGGGCACGCCGGCCATGGCACCGCCGCCTGCAGCAACCGGTGCCACGGGCGCGGCCGCCGCAGCAGCCGGTGCCGGTGCCGCAGCAGCCGGTGCAGGCGCAGCTGCGCTGGCCTTGCCTTCGGTATCGATGCGCGCAATCAGCTGCTCGGCCGCCACCGTTGCGCCGTCGCCCACCACGATTTCGGCCAACACGCCAGCACTGGGCGCGGGCACTTCCAGAACCACCTTGTCGGTCTCGATCTCGATCAGGATCTCATCCAGGGCCACCAGGTCGCCCGCCTTCTTCTTCCAATTCAACATAGTGGCTTCTGCCACCGACTCCGACAGTTGCGGAACTTTGACTTCTACGAGTGCCATTTCAATCTTTCTACGGTTGGGTCTGCCCGGTCTGCCGACCGGGCCTTATTTGGTCAACACAAAGCCCTTGAGCTTGCCGAAGGCGCCATCGACCAGCGCCTTTTGCTGTTCCTGGTGCAGGTGGGAATAGCCCACCGCCGGTGAGGCCGAGGCGGCCCGTCCCGAATAGCCAAGCTTTTGGCCTTCGGACATGTTTTCGTGGATGTAATGCTGCACGAAGAACCAGGCGCCCTGGTTTTGCGGCTCGTCCTGGCACCACACAATGTCTGCCGCGTTCGGGTACTTCCTGAGCTCGGCCGCAAACACCTTGTGCGGGAACGGGTACAACTGCTCCACGCGCAGGATGACGGTGTCGTCGGCGCCTTTTTCCTCGCGCTTCTTGGCCAGGTCGTAATACACCTTGCCCGAGCACGCGATGATGCGCTTGACCTTGTCGGCCTTCTTGACAACCTCTTCGCGCTGTTCCGGAATCACGGTCTGAAACGTACCCTTGGTGAATTCGGACAGCGGCGAGGCCGCATCCTTGTTGCGCAGCAACGACTTGGGCGTCATGATGATCAGCGGCTTGCGCAGACTGCGCACCATCTGGCGACGCAGCACGTGGAAGATCTGGCTGGCGGTGGTCGGTTGCACCACCTGCATGTTCATGTCGGCGCTCAGTTGCATGAAGCGCTCCAGGCGGGCGGACGAATGCTCCGGCCCCTGCCCTTCGTAGCCGTGCGGCAGCATCAGCGTGATGCCATTGACACGACCCCACTTGACCTCGCCCGAGGCGATGAACTGGTCGATCACCACCTGCGCGCCGTTGACGAAGTCGCCAAACTGGGCTTCCCAGATCACCAGGGTGTTGGGGTCGTTGGAGGCGTAGCCGTATTCAAACGCCAGCACGGCTTCTTCCGACAGGATGGAGTCGATGACGACGAACGGCGCCTGGTTGTCGGCCACGTTCTGCAGCGGCGTGTAGGTGCCTTCGTCGAACTTCTCGCGGTTCTGGTCGTGAATGACCGCATGCCGGTGGGTGAAAGTGCCCCGGCCACAGTCCTCGCCGCTCAGGCGCACCGGATAGCCGCTGGCCACCAGCGAAGCAAACGCCATGTGCTCGCCCATGCCCCAGTCCACGGGGATTTCCCCGCGCCCCATGGCCGCCCGGTCGGCATAGACTTTCTTGACCAGTTGATGGGGCGTGATGGTGTCTGGCAGCGTGGTCAGCTTGGCGGCCAGCCGCTTCCATTCGGCCATGGGAATGGCAGTGTCGCCGGCGTCGGTCCACTTCTTGCCCAGGAAGGGCATCCAGTCCACCGCGTATTTGCTCTTGAAGTTGGTGAGCACCGGGTCAAAGGTGTTCTTGCCCGCGTCCAGTGCCGCGCGCGTGGCCTTGACCATGTCGTCGCCCAGCGTTTCGCCAAAACCCTGCGCGGCCAGCTTGTCGGCGTACAGCTTGCGGGTGCCGGGATGCTGGGCAATTTTCTTGTACATCAGCGGCTGGGTCAGCGCCGGGGTGTCCTGCTCGTTGTGGCCGAGTTTGCGAAAGCAGATGATGTCCACCACCACGTCCTTGTGGAATTCCATGCGGTATTCCAGTGCCAGTTGCGTGGCCAGCACGACGGCCTCGGGGTCGTCGCCGTTGACGTGCAGCACCGGCGCCTCGATCATCTTGACCACGTCCGAGCAGTACAGCGTGGAGCGGCTGTCGCGCGGGTCGCTGGTGGTGAAGCCGATCTGGTTGTTGATGACGATGTGCACCGTGCCGCCCGTGAAATAGCCACGCGTTTCGGCCAGCGCCAGCGTCTCCATGACCACCCCCTGGCCGGCAAAGGCCGCGTCGCCATGCACCAGCACCGGCAGCACCTGGGCGCCCTTGGGATCGGCGCGACGGTCCATGCGGGCGCGCACCGAGCCTTCCACCACCGGGTTGACGATCTCCAGGTGCGAGGGGTTGAACGCCAGCGTCAGGTGCACCGGCCCGCCGGGGGTGGACACGTCTGAACTGAAGCCCTGGTGGTATTTGACGTCGCCGCTCGGCAGGTCTTCGGGCGCGGTATGGTCAAACTCGGCAAACAGTCCTGCGGGCAATTTGCCCAGCGAATTGACCAGCACGTTCAGGCGGCCACGGTGCGCCATGCCGATCACGATTTCCTGCAGACCCACCGCACCGCCGTCCTGGATCAGCGCGTCCATCGCGGCGATGAAGCTCTCGCCGCCCTCCAGAGAGAAGCGCTTTTGCCCCACATACTTGGTGTGCAAAAACCGCTCCAGGCCCTCGGCGGCCGTCAGGCGGTCGAGGATGTGCTTTTTCTTCTCGGCGCTGAAATTGGGTTTGCTGCGGATGCTTTCGAGCTTTTGCTGCCACCAGCGCTTTTGCGTCTGGTCGGTGATGTACATGTATTCCGCGCCGATGGTGCCGCAATAGGTTTCGCGCAGGGCGTTCATGAGCTCGCGCAGGCTCATGGTTTCCTTGCCGAAGAAGGTGTTGCTGGTGTTGAACACCGCTTCCTGGTCGGCATCGGTGAAGCCGTAGAACGACAGTTCCAGCTCTGGAATATGGTCGCGTTCGGCCCGTTTGAGCGGGTCGAGGTCGGCCCAGCGCGCGCCCACGTTGCGGTACGTGGCGATCAGCTGCTGGACCGAAGTGCGCTTGCGCCCCATCTCGGTGTCGGCGCCGGCCACCATGACCACGCGTTGCGGCCCCTTCTTGGCGCGCTCGGCAAACGCATTGATCACCGGCTGGTGGGGAATGTCCTTGGCCTCGGAACCATCCACCGCCGGCACATGCTGGAGCGCGTCAAAGTACTCGCGCCACGTGTCAGGCACGCTGCCGGGGTTGCTGAGGTAGTTTTCGTACATCTCTTCGACATAGGGCGCGTTGCCCCCGAAGAGATAGGTGTTGTTCCGGTACGCGCCGTACACGGACGATGAATCGCTCATATCTCGCTGTCCTCCGTTTCCCTTCGGGAAACATTAGCTGGTTACAAAAACCTTCCGCGACACGGCTGAACCGGTTGGCGGATGCGACTGTGGCTGGGAAGGGCCTAGGTACTATCGCGATTGTGCCACCAAACTGGTGCACGGATCAGCGGGGCGCTGGCGCCGTTGCTCAACGCGCCACGACATCCCTGATCTGCTGCAGGGCCGTCGGGTCCTCGATGGTGGTCAGGTCACCGGCGTCGCGGCCCTCGCAGACGGCCTGGATGGCGCGGCGCAGCAGCTTGCCGCTGCGGGTTTTGGGCAGCACGGTGACAAAGCGCACGCGGGCCGGCCGGGCCACAGCGCCAAGCTGGCCGTCCACCTGCTTCATGATCTCGCCTTCGAGCTTGAGCGCGCCGGCCGCATCGGCCACCACGGCCGCGTTCTTGGGCACCACAAAGGCCATGGCCACCTGTCCCTTGAGCGCATCGGCCACGCCCACCACGGCCACCTCGGCCACGTTGGGGTGGCTGGAGATGCTTTCCTCGATCTCGCGCGTGCCCAGACGGTGGCCGGCCACGTTGATCACGTCGTCGGTGCGGCCCAGGATGAAGAAATAGCCGTCCTTGTCGCGCACCCCCCAGTCAAAGGTGTTGTAGACCAGCTTGCCGGGGATGCTCTTCCAATAGGTGCTGACAAAGCGCGCATCGTCGCGCCACACGGTCTGCATGAAGCCCGGGGGCATCGGCCCTTCGATGGCCACCACGCCTTTCTGGTCGGGGCCTTCCAGTTCGTCGCCGGTGTTCTCGTCGATCAGCTTGACGTCGTAGCCGTACATGGGCACGCCCGGGCTGCCGAACTTGCTGGGCGCCTTTTCAACGCCGTTGGCAATGGTCAGGATGGGCCAGCCGCTTTCGGTCTGCCAGTAGTTGTCGATGATGGGCACGCCCAGGCTCTCGCTGATCCAGCGCGCCGTGGGTTCGTCCAGCGGCTCGCCGGCCAGGAACAGCGCGCGCAGGCTGGAGAGGTCGTACTTTTTCAGGAACGCCGGGTCCTGCTTTTTCAGCACGCGCACGGCCGTGGGTGCGCTGAACATCACCGTGACCTTGTACTTCTCGACCAGGCTCCACCAGACGCCGGCGTCGGGCCGCGTGGGCAGGCCTTCGTACATGATGGTGGCCATGCCGGCAATCAGCGGGCCGTAGATGATGTAGCTGTGGCCCACGACCCAGCCGATGTCGCTGGTGCAGAAATAGGTTTCGCCCGCGGGACCGCTGGCCCCTTGCAGAGGCGCGCAGAAAATGTGCTTCATGCTGGCCGCCAGCGCCACCGCGTAGCCGCCTGTGTCGCGCTGCACGCCCTTGGGTTTGCCGGTGGTGCCGCTGGTGTAGAGCGTGTAGCTCGGGTGGGTGGCGTCCACCCATTCGCATTCCACCGTGGAATTCAGGTGTTTTTGGCGCAAATCCCCCCACAGCTGGTCGCGCCCAGCGACTATTTTCATAGCCGCGAGCTTGCGGTCCACCAGCAGCACGGCCGTCGGCTTGTGGTTGGCCAGGTCGATGGCGGCGTCCAGCAGCGGCTTGTATTCGACCACCTTGCCCGAACGCGAGCCCGCGTCGGCGCTGACGATGACCTTGGGCGTGGCGTCGTCGATGCGGCTGGCCAGGCTCACGCTGGCAAAGCCGCCAAACACCACCGAATGCAGCGCCCCGATGCGGGTGCAGGCCAGCATGGCAAACGCCGCCTCGGCGATCATGGGCATGTAGATCAGCACGCGGTCGCCCTTTTGCACGCCCAGATCCTTGAGCGCGGCGGCCATGCGCTGCACTTCGGCATGCAATTGGCGGAAGGTGTAGGTGGTTTCCTCGTTGGTTTCGGTCGACACGAAGATCAGCGCGGCCTGGTCGGCGCGGTCTTTCAGATGGCGGTCCACCGCGTTGTGGCACAGGTTGGTGGTGCCGCCCACGAACCAGCGCGCAAACGGCGGGTTGCTGTAGTCCAGCACCTGCACGGGTGGCGTCTTCCAGTCGATCAGGCGGGCCTGCTCAGACCAGAAACCCTCGCGGTCATCGAGGGAACGGCGGGAAAATTCTGAAAAACCGGTCATGCATGTCTCCTGGGTCGTGTTGGGGCGTGAAATCCGGGTTTGGTGCGGGCCGCGCGGCGGCGACCGTCAAACTGAATTCATAATTATGAGCAATGGGCTTGCAGCATGCTGACACGCGGGCCGCGCCGACCTCCGGTCGTGGCCGCGCACTGCGGTCGGCCGACCCGTTCATTCAAGCACCGGCGCCCGCCGCCGATATTCAGGGATAACGCCGCCTCGTGCCCACCCCATGCTGTTTTCGAACGAATATCTCGCCCGCCTGAAAGACAACCCCATCGAGGGTTGCCAGCAGGTCTGCGCCACCACGCTGGGGCGGCTTTCGACCGACACCGACCACTGGACGCCCGCCGACCACCGCATGCTGTGCGAGGCCTTCGCGATTGTGAGCACTCTGGTGGAGTCCGGCCTGCTCCCGATCCAGTTGCCCACACCCGAGGTGCGCGGCCGCACGATGGACGACTGCACCGCGCTCAACCACTACCTCACGCAGGCCCGCCGCCTGAGCGGTGAGCTGCAAACCCGCCAGCACCTGACCGATCTCAAAGCCGACATGCGCGCCGCCATGGCCCTGCGCGACGGCTACCGCTTCAACGCCACCGAGCTCAAACGCCTGCGCGACCTGGCCTTCCAGTTGCACAGTGCCCTGAGCACCCCGCAAGCGACGGTCGAACCGCTTCGAAGGCAACTGCGCGACCAGTTGCAAGCCCTGGTCGCCAGCCTGCGCCCCGTCATGCCCCATCTGCACATCTTCTGGCAGTTGCTGGGCGAAGCCCGCCTGCTGGGCACGCTCAAGGATGAAAAGGCGCCGCAGTTGCTGGGCTGGCTGGGCGAGATGAGCGACATCGTCTGGCACGCCCAGGCGCGCATGCAGGGTTTGCCCGCTGTGGGGCACGCCCCGGCGATGGATTTCATGCAGGCGCCGCAACCGCCCGCACCTTCCGAGCCGGCACGCAGGCTGGCCTGATACGGTTTCGCCTTCAAACGTATCACTGCGTGGGTTCGCCTTGCCGTGCTACAGCAGGGTCTGCGGCTCCCGCCTTGTCCTACGCTTGAATGCAAAACCGTATGAAGGCCCGAACAGCCGCCGACCGGCCCGCGCCGGGTCCTACCTGACGAGCTGCAGCACCGCCTTGAAATCCGGGTGGTCGGCACTGCGCAGCCACTCGAAGGCCACCATCTCGGTGGTGACCAGTTCGGCGCCCGCGCCGGCCAGCCGGTCGAAAGCGGCGTCGCGGTTGCGCTCGGTGCGCGAGCCGCAGGCATCGGTCACCACCACCACGTCAAACTCGGCCTCCAGCAGCTCCAGTGCGGTCTGCAGCAGGCAGACATGGGTTTCGCAGCCGGCAATCACCACCGTGCCGCGGCCGTCCTCGGCCTGTGGCGCGGCCTTTTGCAGGTGTTTGGGCAGGCTGCGCGCGTTGCCGCCCTGCCGCGCAGGCGCAGGGCGCAGCCATTCGACCAGGCCGTCAGCGCAGGCCGAAAAACTCATCTTGGCCAGGGTGCGCTCACACAGGGCGCGCACCTCGGGGGCGTTTTCGCCCAACCCGGCCGGGTTTTCCTCGGTGCCCCAGACCGGCACGTCCAGCAGCCGCGCCACCTTGCCCAGGCGCACCGCATTGGCCAGTACCCAACCGGCCTCGTGGATGGAAGGCATCAGACGGGCCTGGTAATCCACCAGCACCAGCTGGCAATCGTCAACGTCAATCAACATGGTGTGGGCCTGAAAATAAAAGGGATCAAAGAGAGAAGGGTTCCGCGGATTGGGGGCTATCCGACGGGATTGTCGCCGCTTGCACCCGCCCGCAGTCACGGCCCCGCAGCCCCGCGCCGTGCAGATTTATCGCAAAAAATGACCTTAGCCCCCGTCAAATGGCAATAGTTTGCTATTTTTAGAGTAGTAAACAACCCCTCCCGAACCGGCGCACCCAGCCCCGGGGCGATATAGTGGCCGCCAACGCCAGCCCCGGTGCGCCGCGGCGGCCGCCCCACCCTCACCCAGCCACCCAATCAACCACCCGCCAAGGACGCCCCACATGACTTTCAACCTCATCGCCACTGCCACCGCCATCGCGGGTTTGCTTCTGGGCATTGGCTGGTTTGTGGCGGGCGGCCCGATGCTCCAGCGCTGGGGCATCGCCCCCAACCCCGCGGCGCTGCTGGTGGGCCGCCGTCTGGGCGCGGTGTACCTGGGCATTGCGGTGATGCTGTTCTTTGGCCGCGCGGCGCCGCCCTCGGCGCTGCGCACGCAGGTCTGCGTGGCGCTGCTCGTCGCCCTGAGCCTGCTGGCCCTGCTCGGGCTGTTCGAGCTCAAGGCCGGACGGGCCCGCCGCGGCATTCTGGTCGCCGTCGTGCTCGAAGCCCTCCTGGCCGCGGGGTTTGCCGCCGTCCTGCTGGCCTGAGGCCCCCTCCCCCATTCGATACAAAGCAAAAGGAAAGAGACATGCCCACGATCTACGAAAAGCGCACTTACGCCGTCACCGTCGGACAGATGGCCGAAGTAAGCCGCCTCTACAGCACGCTGGGCTGGCCCGCCCTGGAGGCTGGCGGCTTCAGCAAAAACTGCGTGGGCTACTTCATCAGCGACACCGGCGCGCTGCACCAGCTCGTCCACCTGTGGCGCTTTGACAGCGACGACGACCGCCGCGCCTTCTGGAGGCGCCTGTTCGAAAACGCCGACTTCATGGCCTTTGCCAAGCAGATGCGCCCGCTGCTCCAATCGCAGGAAATCCAGCTGCTGCTGGCGGCACCCTGGGGGCATCACCCCTGAGCATTCGCCGTGTGCCTCGCACATTTAAAGCAAAATGGGCCATTAGCCCCCGCCAATAATTGATAGTTTGCTATTTATTAGATAGTAAACAAATGCCGCCCAACGATCCGTCACCACAGACGCTTGGACACCGCCCTTGCGCCTCATTGGATCTGCAAGTGGCTGTTGGTGATGAAAACGTACACATTTGGTTCATACATCTCAAGAAGGTTGCACGATGTCCAAGGAAGCCGTTTTCACGATGAAGCTCGAACCGGAGTTGCGCGCCGATTTCATGGCCGAAGCGCAAGCCGCGCACCGGCCGGCTTCGCAAGTCCTGCGCGAACTGATGCGTGAGTTCGTCCAGCGTCAGCGGGAGGCCCTGGAACATGATGAGTTCCTGGGGCGCAAGGTTGATGCCGGTCGAGCCTCGATGCGCGCCGGTCTCGGTCACTCCAATGAGGAAGTTGAAGCCACGTTCGCCGCTCGGCGTGCCGTCGTGACGAGCCAGGCGTGAGGGTCGTTTGGACGCCTGATGCGCTGCAGGATCGTGCTGACGTCTGGGACTACATTGCGGCCGACAACCCGCGAGCGGTCGCCCGTACGGATGAGCTTTTCAGTGATGCGGCCGCCAGGCTGGCGGATCACCCGAAGCTGGGGCGGTCGGGAAAGACTCAAGGAACCCGCGAGCTGGTGCCGCATGAAAGCTATCGCCTGGTGTACAAAATCAGCGGCGAAGCCGTGTGGATGCTGGCCTGGGTTCACACTGCGCGCCAGTGGCCGCCAGTGGCCACTGGTCCGTGATTGAGCGAGGTGAATGCGTGCTGAGGATAGGGAGGTTGACCACATTCGATGCGGCCGAATAGTGGTTGCGAACCCTGGTCAGCTGATCCAGGCTTTCACCGCTTCCCCCGTCTGGCCGCCACGTTCGTCATTTTTCACCGCGCCTTTTTTGAAAGATGGAAGGGTCAGCGCCTTCTTTCTTGTAAAAGTTGAAGCTGATGGTCGGGGGGTCCCTCCTGCCTTTGTCCAATGCGATGGCCTCTTTATGAGCAGCTTTATCGTTTTCGTCCAGATCGTCTTCGTCGTCCGATGAGTCGTCTTCGTCGTCCGATGCGTCGGCATCGCCGTGGTCATTCGGGTTCGCATTCAACGTCACGCACTGGCTGACCTGGCAAGCGACGATTGAAAAAACACCCCCGTGAACCTGGCTTGGAACTTTGATTCGCCGGTAGATATGCCAACCCTTCAGGGGCAGGATTTCCGTGTAAAAGTCCTCCGCAAGCGCCATCGTGCCGGTGACGCTGGCTATGGGCATGACACCGCTGGCCTTCAAGTCACGGCTGCTCGCAGGCACGGGAAAGTCGCGGGGGATGCCTTTATCCATGGCGATCACCCTCCCCCATATGCCGCCGTTCATCATGCGGTCCGGGTCCTCTCCATTATTTTCTTCACGGTACAGTTGCCCGATGGTTTTCATGGCTGGCGGTGCAGCCATGACGTGCAGGGATGCGATGCTCAAGGCGCACAAACCCAGCCTCAGCATGGTCAGAGGCCCCCACGGGCGGTTCAAGATTTGCCTTGTCATCCCAAAACTCCGTTTCCCGGTTCGTTGATACGGTTCGGGGCGCCTGATGCCCCAAGCTTTCTGACAACCATCCTAACCCGCGAACCCAAGCCATCGATGTCATGGGAGCCTGTTGCGCCCACCCCCTTATGCTCCATAAGCATATATGCAAAACAAATAAATCGTTCGTTTTTGCATAAGCAGCCGCTACATTGCTGCAATGCACGATTTTGCGTTTGTCTTTGCGGGGCTGCTGGTGGGCTTCATCGTCGGGTTGACCGGGGTGGGGGGCGGCTCGTTGATGACGCCGTTGCTGATTTTTGGCTTTGGCATCAAGCCGCACCTGGCCGTGGGCACCGATTTGCTGTTTGCCGCGTTCACCAAGATGGGGGGCACGGTCAGCATGGCGCGGCGCGGCATGGTGCCGTGGCGGGTGGTGGGCATGCTGAGCGCGGGCAGCATTCCGGCGTCGCTGGCCACGCTGTATGTGTTGCACCGCATCGGCCCGGCCGACCCGGTGGTGCAGCGGGTCATGACCACCACGCTGGGCCTGGCGTTGCTGCTCACGGCGGCGGCCACGCTGTACAAGGCGGTGCGCGGCGCCAAGGGGCCGGCCGCGATTGGCCCGGCGCAGGTGGCCAAGGCCAGCCGCCCGCAGCACTGGAGCCTGCCGCTGCTGTTTGGCGCCCTGATTGGCACGCTGGTCACGCTCACGTCGGTGGGCGCGGGGGCGATTGGCGTCACGGTGCTGATGCTGCTGTACCCGCTGTTGCCGTTGCCCCGTATCATCGCGGCCGACATTGCCTACGCCGTGCCGCTGACGCTGGTGGCCGGTTTGGGCCATGCGTCATTGGGCTCGGTCGATTGGCCGCTGCTGGCCAAGCTGCTGGCCGGTTCGATCCCCGGCATCTGGCTGGGCTCGCACCTGGTGCACAAGACGCCCGAGCGCGTGGTGCGCTCGCTGCTGGCCGGGTTGCTGGCGTATGCCGGGCTCAAGCTGGTGGCGCTCTGACGTTGCGCTTTGGCGCCGCACCCTGATTCTGATCAATCGTTTTTTTATTTGACCTTGCCTCATGTACCAGTACACCGAATTTGACCGCCAGTTTGTGCGCCTGCGCGCCGCCCAGTACCGCGACCAGTTGCAGCGCAACCAGGCGGGCACGCTGACCGACGACGACTTCAAGCCGCTGCGGCTGCAAAACGGCTGGTACATCCAGCGGTACGCGCCCATGCTGCGCGTGGCGGTGCCGTATGGCGAAGTCTCCAGCGCGCAGTTGCGCGTGCTGGCCACCATCGCCCGCGACTTTGACCAGCCTGACGCCGCCCTCCTGCAGGGCGCCGTGGCCGCGCAGGCCCGGCTGGGCACGCAGTCCATGCCCACGGGTTATGGCCACTTCACCACGCGGCAAAACGTGCAATACAACTGGATCCCGCTGGACAAGAGCGCCGACGTGATGGACCTGCTGGCCAGCGTGGACATGCACGGCATCCAGACCAGCGGCAACTGCATCCGCAACATCACCAGTGACGAGCGGGCCGGCATCGCGGTGGACGAGATCGCCGACCCGCGGCCGTTTGCCGAGATCCTGCGCCAATGGAGCACGCTGCACCCCGAGTTCGCGTTTTTGCCGCGCAAGTTCAAGATCGCCATCACCGGCGCCACCGAAGACCGCGCCGCCACGGCCTGGCACGACGTAGGCCTGCACGTGGTGCGCAGCCAGGGCGAAGCGACTCACGGTGTCGCGAAAGGAGCCGTGGGCTTTCGCGTGCTGGTGGGCGGCGGCATGGGCCGCACGCCGGTCATTGGCACGGTGGTTCGCGAGTTTCTGCCCTGGCAGCAGATCATGAATTACCTCGAAGCCGTGGTGCGCGTCTACAACCGCTGGGGCCGCCGCGACAACATGTACAAGGCGCGCATCAAGATTCTGGTCAAGGCCGAAGGCCAGCGCTACATCGACGAGGTGGAGGCCGAATACCGCCAGATCATCGAGCGCGACGGCGCACCGCACACCATCACCCAGGCCGAGTTCGACCGCGTGGCCGCCAGCTTTGTGCCGCCCGCGCTCGTGCGCCACACCACCGACGCCGAGCGCGCCAGCGCCCAGCAGGCCGCGCAGGCCAAGGCGCAGGAATACAGCCGCTGGCTGCAGCAGAACGTGGCGCCGCACCAGAACCCGGCGCTGCGCGCGGTCACGCTGTCGTTCAAGCGGCTGGGCCAGGCCCCGGGCGACGCCACGGCCGATCAGCTCGACATTGCCGCCGGCCTGGCCGAACGGTTTTCGGCGGGCGAGGCACGCGTCACGCACGACCAGAACCTGCTGCTGCCCTGGGTGCACGCCGACGACCTGCCCGCGCTGTGGCTGGCCGCGCGCGACGCCGGGCTGGCACGCCCCAACATCCGCCTGCTGACCGACATGATCGCCTGCCCGGGTGGCGACTTCTGCTCGCTGGCCAACGCGCGCTCGATCCCCGTGGCCGCGGCCATCACCGAGCGCTTTCAGGATCTGGACGAGCTGTTTGACCTGGGCGAAATTGACCTGCACATCAGCGGCTGCATCAACTCCTGCGGCCACCACCACAGCGGCCACATCGGCATTCTGGGCGTGGACAAGGACGGCCAGGAGTGGTACCAGGTCACGCTGGGCGGCTCGGACGGCTCGGCCCTGTCGGGCGCGCCCACGCCGGGCAAGGTGGTGGGGCCGTCGTTCTCGGCCGCTGAGGTGCCCGACGTGATCGAAGCCGTGCTCGACCAATACCGCCGCCTGCGGCTGAGCACCCCCAACGGCAAGGCCGAAACCTTTGCCGCCACCCTCCAGCGCGTGGGCGCAGAGCCCTTCAAGCAGGCGGCCAACGCCGCACGCACCCCGCAAAAGCTGGCCGCCTGAACCCACCCTGATCGATGAAAATCATGAAACTGATAGCAAACAATGACCATTCGGCGGGGGCTAAAGGCCAAAAAACCTTGCAAATTGCCAACGACGTCGATGTGACCACGCTGCGCGCCGAACTGGCCGGTGTGGACGTGGTGGAGCTGCACTTCCCCAAATTCACCGACGGCCGCGCCTACAGCCAGGCCCAGCAACTGCGCCGCCGCGTCGGCTTTGAGGGCACCGTGCGCGCCACCGGCGACGTGCTGGTGGACCAGCTCGCCCAGATGCAGCGCACCGGCTTCACCGAGGCCGTGCTGCGCGCCGACCAGAGCCCGGCCGTGGGCCAGCGGCTGTTGACGCACTACCCCGCCTTCTACCAGGGCGACGTGGTGCAGCCCCGCCCGCTTTTTGCCCGCGAGGCCGCATGAGCGCCGCGCCGGCCACCCAAGCGGCAGTTGAACTGCACGCCCACGCCTCGGCCGACTTTGCCGCCAAGCTGGCCGAAACCGAAGCCCTGCTGCGCCGCGCCGCCGCCGAGCTGGGCCCCGTCACGCAGGCCTCCAGCCTGGGCGCGGAAGACGTGGTCATCACCCACCTGATCAACCGGCTGGCGCTGGACATCGGCGTGTTTGTGCTCGACACCGGCATGCTGCACCCCGAAACCCTGGCGCTGCTGGCGCAGACCCAGGCCAGCTCGCGCGCACCCGTCACCGTGTACCACCCCGTCCACGAAGCCGTGGTGCAGTTTGTGGGCCGTGAAGGCAAGGACGCCATGTACCAAAGCGTGCCGCTGCGCAAAGCCTGCTGCCACATCCGCAAGGTCGAACCGCTGGAGCGCGCGCTGGCCGGCAAAAAGGCCTGGATCACCGGGCTGCGCCGCGAGCAGTCCAACGCCCGCGCCGAGGTGCCTCTGATCGACGAGAGCGATGTCGCCGACAAGGGCCGCCACAAGCTCAACCCCCTGGCCAACTGGACCTGGGGCGACGTGTGGCACTACATCGGCCTGCACCAGGTGCCCTACAACCCGCTGCACGACCAGTTCTTCCCCAGCATCGGCTGCGCGCCCTGCACCCGCGCCATCAGCCTGGGCGAGGACTTCCGCGCCGGCCGCTGGTGGTGGGAAGCCGAGCTCGAAGGTGGGGCCGCCAAAGAGTGCGGCCTGCACGTCAAACACGATCACGACAACCACAACGAACCCGCCCAAGGACTGACCGCATGAACGCGCGCACCGAACCCGCCGTGCTGACCACGCCCATCACCGCCCCGCGACCCGGCGCCAACCACAACCACGACACCCTGCACGGGCGTGCCGGCGCCCACCACCTGAGCAACACGCACCTGGACGCGCTCGAAGAAGAAGCCATCTTCATCCTGCGCGAGGTCGCGGCCGCCTTCGAGCGCCCCACCCTGCTGTTCTCGGGCGGCAAGGATTCGCTGGTCATCCTCAAATGCGCCGAGAAGGCCTTCGGCGTGGGGAACATCCCCTACCCGCTGCTGATGATCGACACCGGCCACAACTTCCCCGAAGTCACCGATTTCCGCGACTTCCGCGCCAAAGAGCTGGGGGCCGAGCTGATCGTGCGCAACGTCGAAGACTCGATGAAGCGCGGCACCGTGCGTCTGGCCCATCCGGGCGAGAGCCGCAACGTGCACCAGTCGGTCACGCTGCTCGAAGCCATCGAAGAGTTCCGCTTTGACGCGCTGATTGGCGGCGCCCGCCGTGACGAGGAAAAAGCCCGCGCCAAGGAGCGCATCTTCAGCCACCGCGACAGCTTTGGCCAGTGGCAGCCCAAGGCCCAGCGGCCCGAACTCTGGACGCTGTTCAACACCCGGCTGGCCCCGGGCGAGCACTTCCGCGTGTTCCCCATCAGCAACTGGACCGAGCTGGACGTGTGGCAGTACATCGAGCGCGAAAACATCGCCCTGCCCTCCATCTACTACACGCACCGGCGCGAGGTCATCGACCGCAAGGGCCTGCTGGTGCCGGTGACCGAACTCACCCCGCCCAAGGCCGGTGAAGCCGTGGTCACGCGCGACGTGCGCTTTCGCACCGTGGGCGACATCACCTGCACCTGCCCGGTCGAGAGCCTGGCCGCCAATGCCGCCGATGTGGTCCTCGAAACCCTGGCCGCCGACGTGAGCGAGCGCGGCGCCACGCGCATGGACGACAAAACCTCGGATGCCTCGATGGAGAAGCGCAAGAAAGACGGGTACTTTTGACCCACCCCCGTTTCTTGCGCACTGCGTGTCGCCGAATCCCCCCTCAAGGGGGCGACACCAGCGGCCCGGCGAAGCCGGTTCCACGGTGTCCCTTGAATTGGAGAATCTCTTGGATAATTTGAATTTAATAGCAAACAATGACCATTTGGCGGGGGCTGATGGCCAAAATGGCTTGAAAAATGACACAGGTGCGGCGTTGCGCTTCATCACCTGCGGCAGCGTGGACGACGGCAAAAGCACGCTGATCGGCCGCCTGCTGGTGGACAGCAAGGCCGTGCTGCAGGACCACCTGGCCGGCGTGCAGCGTCAGGGTGAGACCGATCTGGCGCTGCTCACCGACGGCCTGTCGGCCGAGCGCGAGCAGGGCATCACCATCGACGTGGCCTACCGCTATTTCGCCACCGAAGACCGCAAGTTCATCATCGGCGACGCGCCGGGCCACGAGCAGTACACCCGCAACATGGTCACCGCCGCCTCCAGCGCCGACGCCGCCGTGGTGCTGGTCGACGCCACCAAGCTGGCCTGGTCCGACCCCGCCCTCACGCTGCTGCCGCAAACCCGCCGCCATTCTCTGCTGGTGAACCTGCTGCGCGTGCCGTCCATCGTGTTCACCATCAACAAGCTCGACGCCGTGGCCGACCCCGACGTGGCGTTTGCCAACATCCGCGCCGCGCTCACCGCCTTTGCCGCCGCGGCGGGCATTGCCGTCACGGCCATCGTGCCGATCTCGGCCCTCAAGGGCTGGAACGTGGTGAGCGGGCACCCCGGCTGGTGCGGCTACAGTGGCCCGAGCCTGCTGCAGATTCTGGAAAAGCTGCCCAACACCCCGGCCGAGGTCGATCAGCCGTTCGCCTTCCCCGTGCAATGGGTTGAAAAGCCGCAGGCCCCCACGCTGGTCGCTTCGCGTACTGCGCTGCCCCCCGAGGGGGCTGCTTCCTCCGACACCTCGCAGGGCCGCCGCGTGTTCTGGGGCCGCGTGGCCACAGGCGCCGTGGCGCCGGGCCAGCAGGTGCGCGTACTGCCCAGCGGGCAGACGGCCGTGGTGGCGCAGGTGCTCGACCACGCACGCCAGCCCGGCCATGTGAATGCAGGCCACAGCGCGGGCATCGTGCTCGACCGTGAACTCGATGTGTCACGCGGCGACTGGCTGCTGGCCGGTGACGACACCGGCCAGGCGCTGCAGGCCACGCGCCAGCTGAACGTGACCGTGGCCTGGCTCGACGACGAACCGCTGGTGCCCGGCCGCGCCTACTGGGCGTTGCACGGCCACCGCTGGGTCAAGGCGCGCGTCCAGCGCATCGTGCACCGGCTGGACGTGAACACGCTGGCCGAAGACAGCCACGCCACCCAGATCGACCCCAACGGCATCGGCCATGTCGAACTGACGCTGCAAGAACCCGTGGCCACCCTGCCGTTTGCGCAGTCGCGGGCGCTGGGTGCGATGGTGCTGGTGGACACGGCCAGCCACAAAACCTCGGGTGCCGTGCTGGTCAACTGATGCAGATCAAGCGGGCGCATGGCCGCACTGGCGGCTGGGTGACCCGATTGCCCATAAAATCAAGGGTTTTCACCGAAGACCCGCCGCAACCGGGTGGTCTGCCTTCTTTCTCTCTCAAGAGCTTTTCAACATGACGCACGTCGTTACCGAATCCTGTATCCGCTGCAAGTACACCGACTGCGTCGATGTCTGCCCCGTTGACTGCTTTCGCGAAGGCCCGAACATGCTCGTCATCGACCCCGACGAATGCATCGATTGCGCCGTGTGCATCCCCGAGTGCCCGGTCAACGCCATCTACGCCGAAGAAGACGTGCCCAAGGACCAGATCCCCTTCATCAAGCTCAACGTCGAGCTGAGCCACCAGCCCGGCTGGAAGAGCATCACCAAGCGCAAGCCTGCCCTTGAAGACGCCGACGACTGGAAAGACAAGACCGACAAGCTCGGCGAGCTCATCCGCTGAACCCCACCGCACCCACTTTCGCACGACACGCCCGACCCATGGAACCCAACGTCAATCCAGCCATCGTCTCCACCGCTGCCGCCCATGAAGGCCACATCGAAACCGACGCCGTGATCGTCGGCGCCGGCCCGGTCGGCCTGTTTCAGGTGTTCGAGCTGGGCCTGCTGGAAATCAAGGCCCACATCATCGACTCGCTCGCCTACCCTGGCGGCCAGTGCGTCGAGCTGTACCCCGACAAGCCCATCTACGACATTCCCGCCGTGCCCGTGTGCACCGGCCAGGAACTCACCGACAACCTGCTCAAGCAGATCGAGCCGTTTGGCGCCACCTTCCACCTGGGGCAGGAAGTCACCACCGTTCAAAAGCAGGACGACGGCCGCTTCTTTGTGGAAACCTCCAAGGGCACGCAGTTCCTCACCAAGACCATCTTCATCGCGGCCGGCGTGGGCGCTTTCCAGCCGCGCACGCTCAAGGTCGATGGCCTCGAAGCCTTTGAAGGCTCGCAACTGTTCTACCGCGTCAAGAATCCGGCCGACTTTGCCGACAAGAACCTCGTGATCGTGGGCGGCGGCGATTCGGCGCTCGACTGGGCACTGAACTTTGTGCAGGGCGGCGCCGACGGCCAGGGCCCCAAGGCCGAAAGCGTCATCCTGATCCACCGGCGCGACGGCTTCAAGGCCGCCCCGGCCAGCGTGGCCAAAATGAAAGAACTGTGCGAAGCCTACGAGATGCAGTTCATCGTGGGCCAGGTCACCGGCTTTGATGAAAAGAACGGCCGCCTGACCGGCGCCAAGGTCACCGGCGCCGACGGCGTGACGCGCGTGGTGCCGCTGGACGTGATGATGGTGTTCTTCGGCCTCAGCCCCAAGCTCGGGCCGATCGCCGAGTGGGGCCTCGATATCGAGCGCAAGCAGCTCAAGGTGGACACCGAAAAATTCTCCACCAACACGCCGGGCATCTTTGCCGTGGGCGACATCAACATCTACCCGGGCAAGAAGAAGCTGATCCTCTCGGGCTTTCATGAATGCGCGCTGGCCGCGTTTGGCGCCGCGCCGTTCATCTTCCCCGAGAAGAAGATCCACCTGCAATACACCACCACCAGCCCCAAGCTGCACAAGGTTCTGGGGGTGGAGAGCCCGGTGTTCGATTGACGTGAAACCGTGAACCGTTCGGGCTGAGCCTGTCGAAGCCTTCCCTGCAGAGCCCTTCGACAAGCTCAGGGCGAACGGACAGTGGAACGCCCGCGCTGCCAAACCGGCACGCGGGCTTTTTCTTTGGCTCTACAATCCGCAGCGTGTTCGCAAGAGCACTTCGCTAGGGGTGTTGCCGCTTTCAAACAGGCGGCGACTGAGAAAGTCCCTTTGAACCTGATTGAGGTAATCCTCGCGCAGGGAAGCATGTACCGACAGGGCCTCGTTCTCTCAAGCGGCCGCACCACTGTCCAGCAAGCCGACCTGTCATTGCGTTAAAGGTAACGTCATGGCATTTTTATTGAAAAAAACACTTTTAGCCCCCGTCAAATGGTCATTGTTTGCTATTTATGGAATAGCAATCAACACCTGGGCGCAAGACGGCACCCTGGCACCCGTGACCGTCAGCGACCGCAGCGCGGCCACCCGTGCCGACGTCACCGGCCTGGGCGACGCCCCGCTGCGCGAGACGCCCGTCTCGGCCACCGTGGTGGGCCGCGAGCAGATGGCCGACACCGGCGCCCGCCGCCTGGCCGACCTCACCAAGTTTGACGCGTCGGTCACCGACGCCTACAACTCGCCCGGCTACTGGGACTTTCTGAGCGTGCGCGGCTTCACACTGGACAACCGCTTCAACTACCGGCGCGAAGGCCTGCCCATCAGCGCCGAAACCTCGATTCCGCTGGACAACAAGGAACGGGTGGAAATCCTCAAGGGCACCAGCGGCCTGCAGGCCGGCACCAGCGCGCCGGGCGGGCTGGTGAACTACGTGGTCAAGCGCCCCACGCAACAGAATCTGCGCGACGTGAAGTTCGAGCTCAGCGGCAACGGCAGCGCGCTGGCCGCCATCGACTTTGGCGGGCGCCTGGGCGAGGCGCGCGACTTCGGCTACCGCCTGAACCTGGCCCACGAAAACCTGCAGCCGCGCACCCGCAACGCCGACGGCCAGCGCAGCCTGGCCGCGCTGGCCACCGACTGGCGCGTCAACCGCGACGCCGTGCTGGAAGCCGAAATCGAATGGAGCCACAAGCGCCAGCCCAGCCAGCAGGGCTTCAGCCTGCTGGGCGACACCCTGCCTGCGCCGGTCAACCCGCGGCTCAACCTCAATAACCAGCCGTGGTCGCAACCCTCGGTGTTTGACGCGCTGACCGGCTCGCTGCGCTACGAGCAGGCGCTGGGCAACAGCTGGCGCTGGTCGGCCCAGGTGGGCAGCCAGCGTCTCAAGACCGACGACCGGCTGGCCTTCGGTTTTGGCTGCGGCGCCGAGGGCCACTTCGACCGCTTCTGCTCGGACGGCACCTTTGACCTGTATGACTTTCGCAGCGAGAACGAACGCCGCAACCAGCACGCCGCCAACCTCAACCTGACGGGCCAGTGGGCCACCGGCCGCGTGCGGCACGACCTGAGCTTCGGGCTGCAGGCCAGCCGCCTGCGCCACCGCTTTCAACCGCAGGCCTTCAACTTTGTGGGCACCGGCAACGTGGCCGGTACGCTGGTCACCCCGGCCGACCCGAGCCTGACCACCCCCAACACCCACCGCAACGAGCACGCCACCGAGTTCTCGGCCAGCGACGCCATCCGTTGGAACCCGCGCCTGACCACCTGGCTGGGCCTGCGCGCCACGCACATCTCGCGCGCGAGCGTGCGCACCGACGGCACGGCGCGCACCGATTCGTCCGACACCCTCAGCACCCCCTGGGCGGCGGTCAGCTACCTGCTGGCGCCGGGCCAGATGGTGTACGCCAGTTACGGCGAAGGCGTGGAGTCGCAAGTGGTGCCCAATTTGCCGACCCAGTTCACCAATGCCGGCGAATCGCTGCCCGCGCTCAAGTCGCGCCAGATCGAGGCGGGCTTCAAGGGCGGCAGCGCCGCGCTGGCCTGGCAACTGGCGGCGTTTCGCATCGAGCGCCCCATGACCAGCGTGGACGCCTGCAACCGCCTGGGCATCGCCCCGTGCGAAGCCGCGTCGGACGGCGACGCCGTGCACCGCGGCGTGGAAGCCAGCGTGCAATACCGTGGCGGCCCGTGGCGCAACAGTGCCGGCGCCACCTACCTGCACGCGCGCCGCCAGGGCAGCGTGGTCGAGCCCGCCACCAACGGCCAGCGCCCCGCCAACGTGCCGCAGTGGGTGCTGCGCACCGACACCGCCTACCGCGTGGCCGCCCTGCCCGGCCTGGAACTGCAGGGCCAGGTGCTGCACGAAGGCCCGCGCACCGTGCTGCCCGGCCAGGCACTGCAACTGCCCTCGTGGACCCGCATCGACGCCGCGCTGCGCTACGACACCAGGGTGGCCAACACCGCCACCACCTGGAGCCTGGGCGTGGACAACCTGCTCGACCGTCGCTACTGGAAAGAATCCCCTTTCCAGTTCGGCCACGTGTACCTTTTCCCCGGCGCGTCCCGCACCCTGCGCCTGTCAGTGCAGGCCGCACTTTGAAGCCGGGGATGAAAAACGTGGAAAAACAACGCTATAATTGAGGGCTTGACGTTCCTCGATAGCTCAGTTGGTAGAGCGCCGGACTGTTAATCCGTAGGTCCCTGGTTCGAGCCCAGGTCGAGGAGCCACTTCAAGCCTTATATCCATTGGCCTCACTGCTACATAAAAAATAGCGTGAGGCCTTTTTCATTGTGTCGTTAATTTACGATGTAACGACGGATGTAAGCCGATTTTCTGAATTCGGCACCACCACCAGGCCGAAAAAAACCAGCAATAAAGCTGGGTTAAATCTCTTTCGAGCCGCGCTCAGGGAGGTGAAGCGCAGGGGCTTGATGCCCGGTTGAATTTTAGTGTTGTTACGGCTCCATCCCGGCAGCCGCTCGAACCGCAGCGCGCCCCACCGTCTGCGCCAGGAAGTCTGAACCCGGCATCGCACTGACGCACCTGGTGGCGTGCTAATCGATCAACTTTTCCGCCTCCGCCGCCAACTTAGATGGCTTGATGCCCAAGGCATTTGCCAATTTGAAAATCGTAGTGATCGTTGGCTGGTTCTGACCAGTCTCGATCAACGAGATGAAATTGCGCTGCACCCCCGACTCCAGGCCCCAACTGCTCCAGACTCAGCCCAGCAGCCATCCGGTGCTTACGCAGCACACTCTATCCAATGCGCTGCTACCGCCGTTCCCTCAATTTTGAGACTGCCATCATCAAACTCAATCGTTGCCGAGCGGTAGTTGAACCTGCGCGGAATGATCGCCATCAAATCAGCCAAGTCCACCGATGCCAAACCGAACCACTTGCCTGACGCTGGGCAGTACATCACTTCACCACCCACTCGAATCTCCATCTGACCTGACACCAATGCAATAGCGACCCGAACTGGTGCTGTGGATTTCAGGCGATCTCGCATCCGTCTCACGATGAACCGCAGAAACTTGGCGTCGGCCGCAATATGTGGCACGCCAGGATTGACGGTGCTTCTGGCTCGCTTGAATTCTTCATAGATGTCGGCTTTCCGCAATCCGGCTGGCAATGTGGTTCTCGGAAATGCTTCCTTCCAGGCGCTCGCCAGACGCACCAGCACTTCGCCGCGCACCATGCTGGTAGCGAACCACAATTCGCCATAAAGGGAAGTACGTTTAGTGATGCGCAGCCGGTGGCCCTGCGCGCTTCGGTTTCAGGTGGTAATGCCGTTACGCCTTGGCTAGTGCCCCAGGAAAACTGGGTTCTCGCCATCGTGCGTCAGTTAACAAGCGGCTATGGAGATGCAACACAGGTGCGTGCCTTTGAAAGCGAAACCACGTTGGCGGAAATGATCAGTCACGCCATTGAGACAAAAACCTTGAGCCTGGTATGCGCGCGGGCGTGGACCCTGTCGATTGCCAAGGCGTTTGTAGCTGACATCTTTATTAACCAGTGTGTGCGAAAAATGTATCAGTACATGCCAGCAAATTCGTTGCCAGCTTCCTTCGGCGCGGCCTTGCTCCAGGAACGCCCCGAGCTTGCCGATTGCGCCTACCAGCTTGAATGTCGCCGCGATGTGCTGGTCAAGCTTACGAGCGAGCAGCCCAATTTGCTGCAACCGTACCTCGCGCTGCTAACGTGCGTTGAGCACGGCGACCACACGGAGCCGGTGCAGTGGGTTCAGCAGCAACTGCGTGAGCTGGGCTGCACACCGCGCGTTTGGCGAGCGATATTGAAGTCGGATCGGCGCCTGTTTTCTGTGCCCTTGAACAGTTTCGGTCATCCGTTGCTTGCGCTCACCTGGGTTATTGCCTTAATTGAGCGTTGCGAGACTACGGGACCGGTGTCGCCGCGCTTTATCAAAACCCTCGCCGAGCGCGCCGTTTGGGCCAAGGAACGACGTGCGCGCGAGCAAGGCGAGAAAATATGCTACCCAGGCCACACCGTTGCACGGCAGCAAAGCCGCGACGACGGAATTGTGATTGCAGCGCGCCCGCTGTGGTGGCACCTCCAAGGTCAGTTTGAAAGCCATGCCACAAGCACCGGTTTCTATCCGCGCAAGAGCAGCTTGCAAGAAATCGCCAATATCGATCAATGGCTCTCGAAGGAAGGCTCTGCTGCGCGTAGCTTGGTCGGAAAGAAATCTTGGGCTGTGCTGCTACCCCAAGCCGATCGTGCCCTGCGCGCAGGCTATACCCACCTGCACAGTCATCCAGAATGGTGGGTGCCCGCGCAGCCTCTAGAGCAACCCGATAGCGAGTTGCGCGTTGTTCCGCTCGTCAACGCCTACAACCTTGCGGTGCAAGGTGACCTGATGCGCAACTGCATGCGTGAGCAGCGCATTGTCCTAACACAAAACATGCCAATGTTCTTGTCCGTGTTTCGCACCGATAGTGAACAGGCGATTGCCATGGTCGAGCTGTTTTGCGGTGGCGGCGTGTGGCATTTGCATCAAGCCGCAGGCCCGGCTAATCGGGAAATTGAGCGCGTCTTGCGCAAACGCATTGTCAACGCCGCCAAGCATATTGCAAAGCAAATGCGTCGCTTGCCCTCCAGTGCCGGTGAGGGGGATCAGACTTGACGGCAGGCGTCAAGACGTTATGAGACGACAGCACACACAAATCAAAGTTTGGAGGAATTTCGATGGAACAGATTGAGCTTGAGCGGTTGATGCAGGAGGTGCCGGTACGGCAGGTATTTGAAGAGGTGGGCTTTACCTTGGATCAGCCCGACGGCGAGTGCATGAGTTGGCGGCCGCTGTGTCAAGGTATTGCCATTCAGTACGGCGTGGGGCCGGGCATGTTTAGCGGTTGGCAAGGTACTGCGATGAAGATTGGCAACCAGTTGTGCAGGCTTATCGCCGGAGATCCGCAATGCATAGCTATGCACCACGGTACGACTGGGTTGATGCACGACGACACCGTACAGGCCAAGCACCTCAACAAAGCGCAAGTCACCCACGATCTCGACATGAGTTGCATCATCGAGGCGCTGGCGCACAACGGTACCGGCGGCGCCGTCATCCCCCAGGTTAAACGGCAGGAACACCGTGGCCGGGCCAGCCAGTTGGGTGACCATCGCCACCTCGTGGTTGCTCACCGCAAAGTGGATCAAGGCGCCAGAAGGGAATAACAACAAAGGCTCCGCCGCCTGACCCTTGGGCCGTGGCTGGCGGTCAAAGCGGTACTGGTCAATGGCGTCGTTGATGCTCTGGGTGAAGTCGGTTTTGAGTTCCACCGTGGCCACCGGCAGGCCGTTCAAAAACAGCACCAGGTCAATGCTGTTTTCACAAAACAGCGAGTAACGCACCTGGCGCACCACACGCAGCCGGTTGGCCACATACCGCGCCAGGATGTCGGGGTTGATCGCCAGCGCCGGTTTGAACTGGGCCAGGCTCAACGGGGCTTTGAGGCCCAGCAACTCAAAACCGTGGCGCAACACATCGAGCGTGCCACGCTGGTCCAGTTGGTCACGCAGGCGGCTGAGCAAGGTGTCTTCGGCCTTGGTGCCGTGGTTTTTGACCAGGGTGTCCCAGGCTTTGGGCTGTGTGGTTTGCACCCAGGCCAGCACATCGGCGGGGAACAGGGCGCGGGTGCGGTCATAAGCTGCGGCGTCACCCTCAGCGTAGAGCCAGCCGTGACTGCCCAGGTGTTGGCAGATTTCCGTCTCAAAACTGATCTCTTTGTGCAGGCTCATAACCGTCCCTGGGGTTGTTTTGTATATCAAATCGGCCTCTAGCCCTTTTGATATAAGGGCAAGCAGCTATCAAAATTAGTGCATTCAATACACCGCATCATGGTCACCCACGTTCACCGGGATGATCTGGCTGTCTTGAATCAACAGCTCCAGCGTGATCCGGTACGACAAGTTGATGGACACCGAATGCAGACCCTCCAGCTTGCCACGCAAAGGGTGCAGCCGCAGCGACGGGTGGGCCGGGTTGGCCTCCAGCACTTGCAGGGTTTTGAGGTATTGCTGGCGCAGGTCGGGGTGGCGTTTTAAAAAGCGGGCCGCCCGGCGGTTGTATTGTTCGGTGAAGACCAGTGCAAAAGGCATCTTGGGCACCGCAACCGGGTTCACATCGCGTCCAGCCGAGCCAGGTGCGCCTCGGGCGACTCTTGCACCGCGCGCCCCGCCGCCAGGTCGGCGCGCGTCTGGGCCAGCGCGGCGTCCAGCTCACATTCACGCAGGTAGTGGTAATGCGCCATGTCCATCACCACAAACTTGTCTTTGCCACGCACCGACACAATGACCTCAGGCGCCGTGCTCAGGGCCAGTTCAATGGCTGAAATACCTTTGGTTTTGAGGTCGTTGGCGCTGATGTGGGACATGACAAGCTCCTAACAGGTTGTAAAGCGGCCGGTGAATCATACGATTGATCACACGGTAAGTCCAATGTTGAAACGTGTCTGGCTGATAAATTTTGAGGAAATTGACCTCTAGCCCTTATTCTGTAAGGGCATGCAGCTACATATTACAGAGCAACTACACGGCGCTTCGCACATCAATCTGGCCGGTGACAGCGGCGGAGATCAGCGCGGTGCG
Source organism: Betaproteobacteria bacterium HGW-Betaproteobacteria-3 (assembly GCA_002842205.1). Taxonomy (GTDB): domain Bacteria; phylum Pseudomonadota; class Gammaproteobacteria; order Burkholderiales; family Burkholderiaceae_C; genus PHCI01. The sequence continues at coordinate 76,225 of PHCI01000005.1, forward strand.
GCGCTCTTGCAGCAGGTCGATGGTGCGATGGGCTTCGGTGGTGAGGGTGTCGAATTTGCTGGATTCGCTTTCAAGAAAGACAACGATTGCATTTTGTTCAGCGAGTGGTGGAACAGGGATGCGCAGCTCTCCAATTTGTCCGCAGGTAATTGCACCTTTAGTTGCGCCAGTTTCCTCGCTGTCACGCCGTAACTTCAGGTACGCCGACTCGAAAATTCTAAGAAGATAGTTCACGTCGAGACACACTGAACTCGGTTTAACGTAAGCAACATGCTGGTTGATTGTGGCTTCAATGCCAAGCATCGCAGACATCCCGCGTGTGCGACCTTGCCCTGTGATTCCAACCAGAATCGCAGGTGGCACAACGATTGGCAAATGACATTCTCGAAGTGCGCGTGTCGTAACAAAGCCTTCTGGTTCAGTGACGACCTTTGAGTTAACGACCGAACTATTGAGCCACGGGAACCCCGTTTCAGCCCAATACTCAGGGATTTCACGACTGGGGGTCGAGCCGTTGCCGATTTTTGCCAAAAACTTTAGGGGCGCTGCATCCCAATGCGCCGGTACATCCCCCAGCCATTCGATGCCGGACGGCTTCATGGGGGCATCAGGATTCAGGCCCCGGGTGACGGCGTGGGAGATGACGGCCTGGCGCTTTTCTTTCAGCAACTCCATCAGCCGCCGCTGCTCCGCCACCAGCCCGTCAATCTTCTCCGTCTCCCGGTCCAGGAAGGCGGCGATTTGGGTTTGCTCGGAGGACGGAGGAAGAGGAACCGGAACCGCAGCGACCTTCTCCGCAGTGAAGTGCGCGATTGTCGATTTGTTGCAGAGAACGTCGATGTAGCCCTTGTCCTTGATCGTGGACATCCAATAGTAAAGATACCGATTCGAGTGGCCATCACGCGCACGAACCCTGTTCACGGAGTTCTGGAAATAGCAATTGCCTAGTTCAGCCGCCCAAAGACATGAGCGGCCTGCATCACCGCCTTCACTGACCAGCAAATCACCGCTTTCTTGTCGTAAACATAGACGCGCACTTCCCTGGATCCAACACCGTCAAACCGGCGGCCGTGAGAGCCGTCAGCCATCAACAGGCTTTCGAAGACGGATTGGTCTTGCCTGATCAAGTCCTGTTCTTGCAGCGGCTCGCCATCCAGGAGCCTGTCCTGAATTTTGTGTTTGAGGCATAAACATGACCTACAGGACAATTTATGCCGATAAGCAACCCTTGGAGACGGTTCTGGGTATCGACCTGTTGATCTTCTTGGCCGATTTCAAGACCTACTTGCTGCTGCAATACAAGTGCATGGAGCCCCGGAGTGATGACCGAGGCAAGACGTGGTCCTATTTGGTCGACCCCCAACTCCACAAGCAGATGCAAGCCATGGATTCCGCAGTGGCAGCCATGGGGCGCCTGCCACCGCTTGCCGCAACTTCAATGAATGACTGGCGACTGACCGAAGAGGCTTTCTACTTCAAGTTTTGCGAGACCACGCGGCCCGATGCCAGGGACGACGCGCTGGTAGCCGGAATTACCCTGGGTCATTCCTTCCTCAAGCACTTCCTCACCTTGCCTGAAGCCACGGGCAATCGGGGCGGGCAGCGCATCGGCTATGGAAATTGCTCAAGGTACTTGAACAATTCCCAGTTTGTGGAACTCGCGCGTGAAGGTTGGATCGGCTGCGATCAGCGGGGCTATGCTTTTATTTCCCAAGTCATCGCAGCGGGCCAGGCTGGTGGTCGGGCTGCGATGTTTGCGGTGATCCAAGGCAGCGGGGCTAAAACCGCAGCGGATCGAAGAAAGCTGATCAGGTGATTAAGACATGAGCGACATCAAACTCTTCCGAATCGCCAAGAGTCATGCGACAGAGCTGCACCGCTCAGCTTACGACCCTGAAAACCGATGCAGAACCTGATCGAGAGCAACCTGCAGGCATTTCTCTGCATCTGCTTCTTAGCCTCTGAGTACTCGACTGGCAAGGCCCACGGTGGGCGCATCAACTCCTCGGGCCTGGACGAAAACCACAGCCCGGCGATCATCGAATACAAGCGCTCAGTGGGCGAGAACGTTGTCAATCAAGGGTTCGCATCGACTAAGCCTGTATCGGCTGCGCCACCAGGCGCACGCCCAGGGCCGTGCAAACACGGTTGATTGTTTCAAAGCGGGGCGCGCTGTCAGGGCGCAAGGCCTTGTACAGAGCCTCTCTGGTCAGACCCGATGCCTTGGCGATCTCGGACATTCCACGCGCGCGGGCAATGTCCCCCAGCGCGGCCGCCAGCAACGCTGCATCATTCGATTCCAGTATGACGGTCAGGTAGGCGGCGACGTCTTCCTCGCCTTTCAGATACTCGGCCGGATCGAAGTCTGGCAGGTCGGCAATGCGAATTTTCTTGGGCATGGTTCACTCCTCCAAAGTTGCCGCCAGCTTCAAGGCCCTGGCGATATCAGCGGCTTGCGTGGACTTGTCGCCGCCGCCCAGCATCACGATCAGCACGGTCCCGCGCTGGAGGTAGTACATGCGCCAGCCCGGGCCGAAATGTTCCCGCATCTCGGAAACGCCCTGACCAACGGACCTCACATCCCCCAGGTTGCCCAGCATGGCCTTGCGCAACCTGGCGATCAATCGTTGCTTGACCGCACGGTCCTTCAGGCCGTCGAGCCAGAAAGAGAATTCATCGGTGCGTTTGATCGAGAACATGCAGAATTGTAATCGGTCGATTACAACACATCAACCGCCCCGCTTCCGACCTCGCACGGATGCAACGCGAGCACGTCGCCAACGACCCACTCCCCGCGCAGGCAACATGATGTCGCCAAATCCCGTAAAGTTGCTTTCCTCGACGTCAGCGCCAGGCCTGCGCGCTCCGTCCAACACCTGGAGCAACACACATGAGCGATTCAACGGCCTACACGCCGCCCAAGGTTTGGGTCTGGAGCAAGGAAAACGGCGGCAAGTTTGCCAGCATCAACCGGCCCGTTTCGGGGCCCACGCATGACAAGGCGCTGCCCGTGGGCCGCCACCCGCTCCAGCTGTATTCGATGGCCACGCCCAATGGCGTCAAGGTCACGGTGATGCTCGAAGAACTGCTGGCGGCAGGCCACGGCGGTGCGGAATACGACGCCTGGATGATCCGCATCAACGACGGCGACCAGTTCGGCAGCGGCTTTGTGGCGGCCAACCCCAACTCCAAGATTCCGGCGCTGGTGGACCACAGCGGGCCCGCGCCGGTGCGGGTGTTTGAGTCGGGCGCGATCCTGATGTACCTGGCCGAAAAGTTTGACGCCTTTTTGCCCACCGAACCGGCCAAGCGCGCCGAATGCCTGTCGTGGCTGTTCTGGCAGATGGGCAGCGCGCCGTATCTGGGCGGCGGGTTCGGGCACTTCTATGCCTACGCGCCGTTCAAGATCGAATACGCGATCGACCGCTTTGCGATGGAGGTCAAGCGCCAGCTGGACGTGCTGGACAAGCGCCTGGCCCAAAGCGCCTACCTTGCGGGCGACGACTACACCATCGCCGACATGGCCGTCTGGCCCTGGTATGGCGCGCTGGCCAAGGGCCTGATTTACGAGGCGGGGGAATTCCTGCAGGTGCAGGACTACACCCATGTGCAGCGCTGGACCGACCAGATCGCCGAACGCCCGGCCGTCAAGCGCGGGCGCATGGTCAACCGCGCCTGGGGCGAGCCTTCGAGCCAGTTGCTGGAGCGTCATGACGCCAGTGATTTCGACACCCGAACGCAGGACAAGATCGGCACACCCGGCTGACGCGCCCACCGGGCCTGGCGGCCTGCCCGAACGCAGCGCGCCGCTGCATTCCTGATCATTTTTGGAGGGCACCCCCATGCATTCCAGGCACCTTACCCACCCGAGTCGCCGCGCCGCGATCCAGCGGTTGATGTGGCCCGGACTGGCGGCACTGGGCACGCCGCTGGCGCAGGCGCAAGTGGCCCTGGGCGGCGGCGCACCCGTTCAGCCCACGCCGGGCGTGGCGCACAAGCCCATCCATTCGTCGGGCGAACTGCTGCCGGTGGTCGGGCTGGGCAGCTGGATCACCTTCAACGTGGGCGACGACACCGTGGCGCGGGCGGCGTGCACCGAGGTGATGCGCGCTTTTTTTGCGGCGGGCGGACGCATGATCGATTCGTCGCCCATGTACGGCTCGTCGCAGGCGGTCATTGGCCAGGGGCTGGCCACACTGGGGGCGTCGGCGCCGGTGTTCTCGGCGGACAAGGTGTGGATTTCGTCCGGCGCGCGCGGGCCGAGGCAGATTGAGGAATCGCGCCAGCACTGGCGGGTGCCGCGGTTCGATCTGCTGCAGGTGCACAACCTGCTGGCCTGGGAGGACCACCTGCCCCAGTTGCTGGCCATGAAGGCCGCCGGGCGCCTGCGTTATGTGGGCATCACCACGTCCGAGGGGCGGCGCCACCGCGACCTGGAGGCCATCATGCGCAGCCAGCCCATCGATTTTGTGCAACTGAGTTACAGCCTGCTCGACCGCGACGTCGAAGCCCGCCTGCTGCCGCTGGCGCGCGAACGCCGCATTGCCGTCATCGTCAACCGGCCGTTCCGTCGCGGCGAACTGCTCGAAGCACTGGCGCGCCGACCGTTGCCGCCGTGGGCCGCAGCCATGGGCTGCAACACCTGGGCCGCGTTCGCACTCAAGTTTGTGGTGTCGCACCCGGACGTCACCTGCGCGATCCCGGCCACGCGCCAGGTGGCGCACGTCCGCGAGAACCTGGCTGTCGCCCGGGGAGTGATGCCCGACGCCGCCACCCGCCAGCGGATGGCGGCCTACGTGGCATCGCTGTGAGCCCGGTTCGCACACCGGCGCGGGCGGACATGCATCCACGGAAAGCGTCCTCATGACCGAGTGGTGGACCTACCATCTGTCGGACTTCCTGCTGTTTTCGTCCGCCACCTACCGCCGCCTGTTCGAGTTGTACAACGCCGCGCTGTGGCCCGCGCAGCCCGTGGTGGTGGCGGCAAGTCTGGGGCTGATCGTCGGGCTGCTGCGGCAACGTCCATGGGCGCCACGGGCCACCACGGTGGCGCTCGGCCTGGCATGGCTGTGGACGGCCTGGGCGTTTCACCTGCAGCGCTACGCCACCATCAACTGGGCCGCCACGTGGTTTGCAGGTGCGTTCGCTGCGCAGGGAATGCTGCTGCTTGCCTCATCTGTGGCATCCATGGCGCCCGTCGCGCCTGGGCCACCCGTTGTCGGCACGCTTCACCGAGTGGGCCTGATCTTGCTGCTTTACGCGCTGGTCGGCCCGGCGCTGCTGACCTGGGCGCAGGGCGTCTCGTGGCAGCAAACCGAGGTGCTGGGACTGGCACCCGACCCCACCACCGTCGGAACGCTAGGCTTGCTGCTGATGCTGCCCCCGGCCCGCACCAACGGGCGCCCCGGTGCGCCCCGCTGGCAATGGGCTCTGTGGCCGATTCCGCTGCTGTGGTGCGGCATCAGCGGTGCCACCTTGTGGGCGATGCACCGGCCCGACGCGCTGGTGTTGCCGGTGGCGGCGGCACTGGCGCTGCTCACAGCCTGGCGCGGCCCACGGCCGGGCTGGCGGGCGCTGGCGCACTGATGCCGACACCGCGCGGCCAAAACACAGTAGCATCCGCCCGCCGCAAATCGCTGCGGCCCACGCGCAACGATTGGAGCTTTGGTTGACTTGCGGCAATGGGCCCAACGCCCTAGCATTCACGGCACCCCGCGCGCGCAACCGTGCAGCGGGCCCGCCACACAACATCAAAAACGGAGACAAACCATGCAAAAACGACACTTCCTCCATGCCACGGCCCTGGCCATGGCCGCACTCGCCAGCGGCCATGCAGGCGCCCAGGACAACAGGTTCAAGATCGGTTTCATCCTGCCCATGACCGGGCCGCAGGCGTCCACCGGGCGCCAGATCGAAGCCGGTGCGAAGCTCTTCCTGGCCGAGCACGGCGACACGGTGGCGGGGCGCAAGGTCGAGATGATCGTCAAGGACGACACCAGCCTGCCCGATGTGAACAAGCGCCTGGCCCAGCAACTGATCGTCAGCGACCAGGTGAACGTGCTGGCCGGCTTTGGCATCACGCCCGCCGCGCTGGCCACCGCGCCGCTGGCCACGCAGTCCAAAACGCCCATGGTCATCATGTCGGCGGCCACGTCGAGCATCACCGAGGCCTCGCCCTACATCGTGCGCACCAGCATGACGCTGGCGCAGATTTCGTCGGTCATGGGCGACTGGGCGCCCAGGAACGGCGCCAAACGGGTCGTGTCGCTGGTCACTGATTACGCCCCCGGCTACGACGCGGAAAAATTTTTCAAGGAGCACCTGACACAGAACGGTGGCGAGGTCATCGAATCACTGCGGGTGCCACTGCGCAACCCCGACTTTGCGCCGTATTTGCAAAAGGTGCGCGACCTCAAACCCGACGCCCTGTTCGTCTTTGTGCCGTCGGGCGCCGGTGCTGCGGTGGTCAAGCAGTTTCTGGAGCGTGGCATGGACAAGGCCGGCATCCGGCTGATCGGCACCGGCGACCTGGCCGACGACGACCAGCTCAACGACATGGGCGACGGCGCGCTGGGCGTGGTCACGTCGTTCAACTATTCCATGGCGCACCCGTCGGCCCTGAACAAGAAGTTTGTGGACGCCTTTCTCAAGGCCAACAAGGGCATGCGACCGAACTTCCAGGCCGTCGCCGCCTACGATGGCATGCGCGTCATTTACGAAGCACTCAAAACCACCAAAGGCCAGGGCGGCGGTGACGCCCTGCTGGCGGCCATGAAAGGCCAGGCGTTCGAGAGCCCGCGCGGCCCGATGTCCATTGACCCGCAAACCCGTGACGTGGTGCAGAACATTTACCTGCGCAAGGTCGAGAAGCAGGGCGGCGAATACTACAACGTGGAATTCGACACCCGCAAGGACGTCAAGGACCCAGGCAAGGCGAAGTAGGCTTGAGCGCGGCGCCGTAAACTACCGGCACGCGATCTTGCGTCCACCAACCTGTTACCGCCATGCTCCAACGGACCACTTCCCTTGCCATTTTCCTGACCGCCGCCGTGTTTTCGGCGGGCGCCTGGTCGGCCGACGCCGAAACCCTGCCCTCGGGCGTTCGCATCGTCCACACGCAGGTGGGCTCGGGCGCACAGCCCACGGCCAGCGATTCGGTCAAGGTGCATTACCGCGGCACACTGGCCGACGGCAAGGAGTTCGACAGCTCCTACAAGCGCGGCGCCCCGGCAACGTTCCCGCTGGGCCGCGTGGTGCCGTGCTGGACGCAGGGCCTGCAGAAGATCAAGGTCGGCGGCAAAGCCACGCTGACCTGCCCGCCCGCCACCGCCTACGGTGAGCGTGGCGCCGGCAATGTGGTCCCGCCCAATGCCACGCTGACGTTTGACGTGGAACTGCTCGCCATCGAGAAGTGACGGCCCGGCCCGTGGGCCACGCATCGGCGGGGCCCACAGCACCCTACGACAGGCGCCCGTCGCTGCCCAGCACCCGGTCCCAGAACGCGGTCGTCACGCCAAAGTGACTCGGCCGCAGACCGGCGCGGTGGTGCAGCGCGTGCCAGTACTTGCGCCGCTTGACCCAGGGCGTGTCGCTTCGCCAATGGTGGGTGGCGTGATGGGCCACCGCGTAACCCAGGTAGCCCAGCACGACGCCAAAGGTCAATGCGCAGGCGCGCCACCCTCCGGCCCACAGAAACGCCGGCAGAAAGACCAGCGTCACGATCAAGCCCGCGCTGAACAGCGCGGGCGTGCAGATCAAGGCGGTGGGGCGCTGGTGGTGTGCCGAATGCCACTGGCTGAATGGCTGAAGGCCGTGCAACACAAACCGGTGGAGCAGGTATTCGATCAGGGTCCAGCTGGCCAGGCCCAGCAACGCGAGCAAGGTGAGCGCGACCCGCTGGTCGGCCGGACCGGCCGTCATCATCACGGCGGCCATGGTCACCGAGGCCGTGCCATACAGTGCAAAGTCCGCGCGATACGCCAGGGCGCTGTGCTCCAGAGAAAATAAGGCCATTCCATCCCCAAAAAACCGTCAGCAGCGAGACCCCTTGCAGGACGCGGTGATTCATCGCTTTCGACCGCACAGCCTGCCTGTGGCGCCATTCGGCGTCTGTGCGCCACCGCACCTGCCGGGGCGCTTTCGATCCAGGGCCGAACCGCCCACGCTGGCGACGTGAAATCACGCCAGGTTTCCTGCCGGACCGTCCGCCGTCGGACCGCCAGAACAGTCCTGATGATCGTGTGCCATTGCGTCTTCGCGCCGTCCGGGACACCTTGCCTTGCGGTTTAATAAGGTCCCAAGCTTCTCACGCCATGTCCGCGCCATCCGCCCGCCCCAATCTGCCGTGGCTTGCGCCCGGCGATCCGTTTCCCAACCCGGTACAGGCCTGGGGTCCGGGCGATCCTGCGCCGGGCCTGCTGGCCGCAGGCGGATCGCTCGATGTCATCACGATGCAGGACGCCTACTCGCAGGGCATCTTCCCGTGGTTCAGCGACGGCCAGCCGATCCTCTGGTGGAGCCCCGACCCACGCATGGTGTTGCAGGTGGCCGAGTTCCGGCTTCACCGCTCGCTGCGCAAGACGCTCGCAAAGTTTCAGGCCACGCCGGGCTGCGAGGTCCGCTTTGACACGGCGTTTGCACCGGTCGTCCAGGCCTGTGCAAACGCCCCCCGGCCTGGCCAGTCGGGCACCTGGATCGTCAAACCCATGGCCACGGCGTATGAGTCGCTGCACCGCGCTGGCCTGGCCCACAGTGTGGAAACCTGGGTGGACGGGCAGTTGTGCGGCGGCCTGTATTGCGTGGCGTTGGGACATGCCGTGTTTGGCGAGTCGATGTTCGCGCTGCGACCCGATGCCTCCAAGATTGCACTGGCGGCGCTGGTGGCGTTTTGCCGACAACACGGCATGGGCTGGATCGACTGCCAGCAAAACACGCGGCACCTGGCGTCCATGGGGGCGCGCGAGTTCAGCCGCCGGGAGGTGTCGCGCTGGCTGCGGCAGGACGTTTCGCAGCCCTCGCCCCATTGGCAATTTGACCCCGTATACTGGAATGCGCTTGCGCCGCACTCCGAGACCACACCGTGACCCTGCTCAAGGACCTTCCGCTCCAGACCCTGCAGTTCTACGCGACTGCCCCCTATCCCTGCAGTTACCTGCAGGGCAAGCAGGCCCGGTCGCAGGTGGCCACGCCCAGCCATCTGATCCACAACGACGCCTACTCGGATCTGGTGACCCGGGGCTTCCGGCGCAGCGGCATGTTCACCTACCGGCCGTATTGCGACGGTTGCCAGGCCTGCGTGCCGCTGCGGGTGCTGGCAACCCGGTTCAAACCCGACCGCACCCAACGGCGCACCGCGGCACGGCACGGCAACCTCCAGGCCAGGGTGCTGAAGCTGTGCTTTGTGCCCGAACACTACCAGTTGTACCTGCGCTACCAGACCGGCCGCCACGCCGGGGGCGGCATGGACCACGACAGCATCGACCAGTACACCCAGTTCCTGCTGCAAAGCCGCGTCAATTCGCGGCTGGTGGAGTTCCGCGAAACGCGTCCTGACGGCACCGCGGGTGACCTCAAGATGGTGTCCATCCTGGACGTCCTCAACGATGGCATTTCGGCCGTTTACACGTTCTACGAACCCGACCCGGGCGCCAGCTACGGCACCTACAGCGTGTTGTGGCAGATTGAGCAGGCGCGCATCATGGGCCTGCCGTATGTGTACCTTGGTTACTGGATCGGCGCCAGCCCGAAGATGAGCTACAAGGCCCGCTTCCAGCCCCACGAGGCCTTGCGTGAGGGCCGCTGGCAGCCTGGCGGCACGGCCACCACCCCCGACTGACCTCGGGCACAAACCCCGCGGTACGGCGGGAGTGATCGCCGCCGTTTTTTTCGGTTCACGCAGTCTGATTTCACAAGCTAAAATTCAACCTTCACCGGAGGTTGATCCATGCGAAAAACAGACCCTAACGTTCCCGTCAAACCCACCGTCCAGGTCATCGAACGCATGTTTGCGCTGATCGACGTGCTGGCCTCCCGCGAAGAGCCGGTCTCGCTCAAGGAAATCAGCGAAAGAACCGGTCTGCACCCCTCCACCACCCACCGCATCCTCAATGACCTGGCCACCGGCCGCTTTGTGGACCGCCCCGAGGCCGGCAGCTACCGGTTGGGCATGCGGCTGCTGGAGTTGGGCAACCTGGTGAAAGGCCGGCTCAACGTGCGCGACGCCGCGCTGGCGCCCATGCGCGAACTGCACCGGCAAATCCAGCAACCGGTCAATCTGAGCATGCGTCAGGGCGACGAGATCGTGTACATCGAGCGCGCTTTCAGCGAACGCTCGGGCATGCAGGTGGTGCGGGCCATTGGCGGACGGGCGCCGCTGCACCTCACCTCGGTGGGCAAGCTGTTTCTGTCGGACGACGATCCGCAGCGCGTGCGCGCCTATGCGACCCGCACCGGACTGAGCGGACACACCCGCAACAGCATCACGCAGTTGCCCGTGCTCGAGAGAGAATTGTCCAAAGCCCGTCAGTACGGTATTGCACGCGACAACGAAGAACTGGAACTGGGCGTGCGCTGCATGGCCGCCGGCATCCATGACGATCAGGGCAAACTGGTCGCGGGGTTGTCAATCTCGGCGCCAGCAGACCGGATTGACGAGAGCTGGCTGCCCAAGCTGCAGGCCACCGCGAACGAGATTTCGGCGGCGCTGGGTCATCGCCCTGTCGCCACCCCATAATCCGAATGAAATATGGCTTTAGCCCCCGCCATTCAATGAAAGTTTGCTACCTTAAAAGTAGCAAAAAACCTGCCCCTCAACCACTGACGGCGTCGGCACCGGTTGCGGCATGGCTGCGCTCCACCCACCGTCGAACGCGCTCCGCATCACCCAGGCGGCTGAGCTTGCCTGCGGAATCCAGGAAAACCATGATCAGCTTGCGCCCGGCAATGCGGGTCTGCATCACGAGGCACTGGCCGGCTTCGGTGATGAAGCCGGTCTTTTGCAGGCCGATGTCCCAGTTGGGATTCTTGACCAGCCGGTTGGTGTTGTTGAACTGCAGCGTGCGGCGGCCCACCTCCACCTCAAACCCCTGGGAGGTCGAGAGTTCGCGCAATGCCGGGTAGTGGTAGGCCGCGCCCACGAGCGTGGCCAGGTCGGTCGCGCTGGACTGGTTGCGGCTGGACAGGCCCGTGGGTTCCACGTAACGGGTGTCCTTCATGCCCAGGAGTCGGGCCTTCACGTTCATCTGCTCCACAAACGCGTCTGACCCGCCCGGATAGGTGCGCCCCAGCGCATGAGCCGCACGATTTTCGCTGGACATCAGCGCCAGGTGCAGCAGTTCACCCCGGGTCAACGTGGCGCCCACGCGCAGGCGCGAACGGCTGCCCTTTTCGGTATCGACATCGTCCTGCGTGATGGTGATGGCTTCGTCCATCGGCAGCTTGGCATCGCTGATGACGACACCCGTCATCAACTTGGTGAGCGAAGCGATGGGCAGCACGGCGCTGTCGTTCTTGCTGAACAGGACCTCGTGCGTGTCCTGGTCGATCACCAGCGCCACGCTGGACTTCAGGTCAAGTTCGTCCGCCGTCGCATGAAGCCCGGCCATCTGGCCGAACGACGGCTTGGCGGGTGTGGCCACCACCCGCACGACGGATCGCCGCTTGCCGGTCACGACCACCTTGGAGGACTTGGCCTTGGCGACCGGAAATGTGCGTGCCACCCGGCGTTTGGCAGGCTGCTTGGCAACGGTCGTTTTCTTCACGGCGTCCTTTTGAGGGGATTGCGCCTGTGCTGGCGGCGCCGTCAATGCCAGCATGCTCAGGCTGAGCACACCGATTTGTAACAGGTGCACAAAAAAACGATTCAACACGGAAATTGCGCGAGCGGGCATGTACGGATCTCCGGCTTCCAAAGTAATGCAGAGTGTATACAGATGAAAAAAGTCGCGCAAGATCAATTACTTGCGCGACTTTCCTCAAATCAACCTTCGGTTCTAAGTATAAACCCTAGCCTTGTGCAGCCACTCGATCCGCTTTGCTCTGTAACTTGTTGAGTGCACTCAGGTAAGCCTTGGCCGAGGCCACCACGATGTCGGGGTCTGCGCCCACGCCATTGACCACCCGACCGCTGTTGGTCAGGCGCACCGTCACCTCCCCCTGGCTCTCCGTGGAACCGCTGATGGCGTTCACAGAATAGAGCACCATCTCCGCGCCGCTTTTGACGTGCGTTTCAATGGCCTTGAGGGATGCGTCGACCGGGCCGTTGCCGTCCGATTCGCCCTTGACCTCCTTGCCATCCACCGTGAAAACGATTTGCGCGTGGGGGCGCTCGCCGGTTTCACTGTGTTGCGACAGAGAGACAAATCCGTACTGTTCTTTTTCGTGCGTCACGCTTTCGTCACTGGCCAGGGCCAGGATGTCCTCGTCAAAAATCTCGGACTTGCGATCGGCCAGTTCCTTGAAACGCGCAAAGGCGGTGTTGATGTCGGCTTCGCTTTCCATCTGCACGCCCAGCTCGATCAGGCGCTGTTTGAAGGCGTTGCGCCCGCTGAGCTTGCCCAGCACGATCTTGTTGGCGCTCCAGCCCACGTCTTCGGCGCGCATGATTTCGTAGGTGTCGCGGGCCTTGAGCACACCGTCCTGGTGGATGCCGCTGGCGTGGGCAAAGGCGTTGGCCCCCACCACCGCCTTGTTGGGCTGCACCACAAAGCCCGTGGTCTGGCTCACCATGCGGCTGGCCGCCACGATGTGCTGGGTGTCGATGCCGAGTTCCAGGCCAAAATAATCCTTGCGCGTTTTCACGGCCATGACGATTTCTTCGAGCGAGCAGTTGCCGGCACGCTCGCCCAAGCCATTGATGGTGCACTCGACCTGACGCGCGCCGCCGATCTTCACACCGGCCAGCGAATTCGCCACGGCCATGCCCAGGTCATTGTGGCAATGCACCGACCAGATGGCCTTGTCGGAATTGGGGACGCGCTCGCGCAAGGTCTTGATGAAATTGCCGTACAGCTCGGGCACGGCGTAACCCACGGTGTCGGGAATGTTGAGTGTGGTGGCGCCTTCCTTGATCACGGCTTCGAGCACGCGGCAGAGAAAGTCCATGTCGCTGCGGTAGCCGTCTTCGGGGCTGAACTCGACGTCGGCCACCAGGTTGCGGGCAAAGCGCACGGCCAGTTTGGCCTGTTCGAACACCTGGTCGGGCGTCATGCGCAGCTTCTTTTCCATGTGCAGAGGCGACGTGGCGATGAAGGTATGGATGCGCGAATTGGCTGCACCCTTGAGGGCCTCGGCCGCACGCGAGATGTCGCGGTCATTGGCGCGCGACAGCGAGCAGATGGTGGAGTCACGGATATTCTGCGCAATCTGCTGCACGGCCTCGAAGTCACCGTTGGAGCTGGCGGCAAAACCGGCCTCGATCACGTCGACCTTCAGTCGCTCGAGCTGGCGTGCGATGCGCAGCTTTTCGTCCTTGGTCATGGACGCGCCGGGCGACTGTTCGCCGTCGCGCAAGGTGGTGTCGAAAATGATCAGTTTGTCAGCCATGTCGTTTCTCCTGTTGTCTTCCATACCCGCAGCTTCAAAAGCGTTCGCCCAAAACAAAAGGCCCGCTGCAGGTGCATACGGGCCTTTGGTGATGGATTTGCGCGTGCGCTACCGTCTCCGCCCGTAGGGGGTTAGCAGTAGGGCCAGCGAAATCAAATTCATGCGTGGACTGTAGCACAGTGGATCGGCACGCGCAAAACGGGACCCGTCTTCTTTGTCCGTGGCCGCCATGGTCGGACGTCGGGCGCCGCTCACTTGTGCAAGCCCCGCTCGTCGGGCTCGTCGGTGGAGGTGCTGATGACGCTGGTCTGTAGGCCCCGGGTCTTGCGCCAGCCGTAGATCACATAGCCGCTCAGGCCGTACGCCACAAACAGCCCGAACATCACGGTGGGCGGATGGATGTTGATGACTGCAATGCCCAGCGCAATCAGCACGATCACGACGAACGGCACGCTCTTTTTCATCTGCACGTCCTTGAAGCTGTAAAACGGCACGTTGGTCACCATGGTCAGGCCCGAGTAAAGCGCCAGCGCAAACATGGGCCAGGCCACGGCCGAGCCGGGGATGTCCGAGTCGGTCACGATCCAGATGAAGCCGGTGACCAGCGCTGCTGCAGCGGGCGACGGCAGCCCCTGGAAGTAGCGTTTGTCCACCACGGCCGTGTTCACGTTGAAGCGCGCCAGCCGCAGCGCAGCACAGGCGCAGTACACAAACGCGGCAATCCAGCCCCATCGGCCCAGCGGTTTGAGCGCCCACTCGTAGGCGATCAGTGCGGGCGCGGCACCAAACGACACCATGTCCGACAGCGAATCCATCTGCTCGCCGAAGGCGCTCTGCGTGTTGGTCATGCGGGCCACGCGGCCGTCCAGGCTGTCCAGCACCATGGCACAGAACACGCCAATGGCGGCCAGGTCGAAGCGGCTGTTCATGGCCATCACGATGGCATAAAACCCACCAAACAAGGCCGCCAGCGTGAACAGGTTGGGCAGGATGTAGATGCCCTTGCGACGCTTGCGAACCACCACGGTGGCGTCAGGGTCTGCCAAGTTGGAATCGTTGCCGTCATGCATAAATAATGCCTGTAGTCCTCATGGATCAGCCTTTGAGTGCTACGTAAAATATAGCGTTGATGATCTGCTTGTGGCCTGGTTCTGCGCCATCCCCAGCCGGGCAATTCCGGTCAACTTCGCCTGCAGTGTAAGCCAGTCGCTGCGCCGGGAAAACCCACGCCACGCCCCATGAAAAAGGGCCACCGAAGTGGCCCCAGGGTGCGCCGGTGGTAGCGGCTTCAGTTGCGGGTCTGGTCCACCAGCTTGTTCTTCTTGATCCAGGGCATCATGGCGCGCAGTTGCTCGCCCACCACCTCGATCTGGTGTTCGGCGTTCAGGCGGCGGCGGCTTTGCAGCGTCGGGGCGCCTGCACGGTTCTCCAGGATGAAGCTCTTGGCGTATTCGCCGGTCTGGATGTCCTTGAGCACGGCCTTCATGACCTTCTTGGACTCTTCGTTGATGATGCGCGGGCCGGTCACGTATTCGCCGTACTCGGCGTTGTTCGAGATCGAGTAGTTCATGTTGGCGATGCCGCCTTCATAGATCAGGTCGACGATGAGCTTGAGTTCGTGCAGGCACTCGAAGTAGGCCATTTCGGGCGCGTAGCCGGCTTCCACCAGCGTTTCGAAGCCGGCCTTGATCAGTTCGACGGTGCCGCCGCACAGCACGGCCTGTTCGCCGAACAGGTCGGTCTCGGTTTCTTCGCGGAAGTTGGTCTCGATGATGCCGGCCTTGCCGCCACCATTGGCCATGGCGTAGCTCAGGGCCAGGTCACGGGCCTTGCCGGTCTTGTCCTGGTGGATCGCCACCAGGTGGGGCACGCCGCCGCCTTGCGTGTAGGTGTTGCGCACCGTGTGCCCCGGGGCCTTGGGAGCGACCATCCAGACGTCGAGGTCGGCGCGCGGCACGACCTGGCCGTAGTGCACGTTGAAGCCATGCGCGAACACCAGGGACGCACCCTGCTTGATGTTCGGCTCGACGTCGTTCGTGTACACGGTGGCGATCTGCTCGTCGGGCAACAGGATCATGACCACGTCGGCGGCTTTCACCGCGTCGGCGACCTCGGCGACCTTCAGGCCGGCCTTCTCGACCTTGGGCCAGGACGCACCGCCCTTGCGCAAACCGACCACAACCTTGACGCCGCTGTCGTTCAGGTTCTGCGCGTGCGCATGGCCCTGCGAGCCGTAGCCGATGATGGCCACGGTTTTGCCCTTGATCAGGCTCAGGTCACAGTCCTTGTCGTAGAACACCTTCATTTGTTTTCTCCTATGGATGCAGTTCAATGGTGCCGTTCTCACTGAGCCTGTCGAAGGGCTCAACTCACGCCTCGCCAACCGGCAAGGGCTTCGACAAGCTCAGCCCGAACGGGCTGGAAAAGGCTGAGCCTGAAAATCTGCGCCGCCCGCGATCAGACCCGCAGGATGCGCTCGCCGCGCCCGATGCCGCTGGCACCGGTGCGAACCGTCTCCAGAATGGCGGTGCGGTCGATTGCTTCAAGGAAGGCGTCGTTCTTGGACTGGTCGCCGGTCAGCTCGATGGTGTAGCTTTTTTCGGTCACGTCGATGATGCGGCCGCGGAAAATGTCGGCCATGCGCTTCATCTCCTCGCGCTCCTTGCCCACCGCGCGCACCTTCACCATCATGAGTTCACGCTCGGTGTAGGCGCCCTCGGTCAGGTCCACCACCTTGACGACCTCGATCAGCCGGTTCAGGTGCTTGGTGATCTGTTCGATCACGTCGTCCGACCCGGTGGTCTGCAGCGTCATGCGCGACAGCGACGGGTCTTCGGTGGGCGCCACCGTCAGCGATTCGATGTTGTAGCCACGGGCCGAAAACAGGCCCACCACGCGGGAAAGAGCCCCTGGCTCATTTTCCAGCAAGACAGCAATGATGTGTTTCATGGTTGAAAGACGCCTCTTTTCTGAGCCCTCCCCCGCGCACGGTAATGCGCGGGCTTGGCTGCAAATAGATTTGTCGCTTGAAGTGTTGTGAAAATGCTATATTTTAGATAGCAAACTATGTCCGTTTGGCGGGGGCTAAATGCCAATTTCCTTACAAATCTTCGCTGCCGAGCAGCATTTCGGTGATGCCCTTGCCCGCCTTGACCATGGGGAACACGTTTTCGGTCGGGTCGGTGCGGAAGTCCATGAAGACCGTGCGGTCCTTGAGCTTGCGGGCCTCACGCAGCGCGGGCTCGACGTCCTGCGGGCGCTCGATCAGCATGCCCACATGGCCATAGGCCTCGGCCAGCTTCACGAAGTTGGGCAGCGCGTCCATGTAGCTGTGGCTGTAGCGGCCTTCGTAGTCGATCTCCTGCCACTGCCGCACCATGCCAAGGTAGCGGTTGTTCAGTGCGCAGATCTTGATCGGCGTGTTGTATTGCAGGCAGGTGGACAGCTCCTGGATGCACATCTGCACCGAGCCTTCGCCGGTGATGCAGAACACCTCGCTCTCGGGCTTGGCCAGCTTGATGCCCATGGCGTAGGGAATGCCCACGCCCATGGTGCCCAGGCCCCCGGAGTTGATCCAGCGGCGCGGCTCGTCAAAGCGGTAGTACTGCGCGGCCCACATCTGGTGCTGACCCACGTCGGACGTGATGTAGGTGTCGGCGTCCTTGGTCATGTTCCAAAGCGTCTCCACGACATACTGCGGCTTGATCACGTCCTTGTTGCCGCGGTCGTACTTGAGGCAATCCTTGCTGCGCCAGCCTTCGATGGCTTCCCACCAGCCGCCCAGGGCGTTGGCATCGGGCTTGAGGCCGGATTCGCGGATCATGGCGATGAGTTCGGTCAGCACGTCTTTCACGTCGCCAACGATGGGGATGTCCACCTTGACGCGCTTGGAAATGCTCGACGGGTCGATGTCGATGTGGATGATCTTGCGTTCGTTTTGCGCAAAGTGCTTGGGGTTGCCGATCACGCGGTCGTCAAAACGCGCGCCCACGGCCAGCAGCACGTCGCAATTCTGCATCGCGTTGTTGGCCTCGATGGTGCCGTGCATGCCCAGCATGCCCAGGAACTTCCTGTCCGAGGCCGGGTAGGCACCCAGGCCCATGAGCGTGTTGGTGCAGGGGTAGCCCAGCATGTCCACCAGGGTGCGCAATTCCTGCGTGGCGTTGCTCAGCAGCACCCCGCCACCGGTGTAGATGTAAGGCCGCTTGGCCGCCATCAGCAGTTGCAGCGCCTTGCGGATCTGCCCGCCGTGGCCCTTGCGCACCGGGTTGTAGGAGCGCATGGTCACGGTCTCGGGGTAACCGGTGTAGGTCGTCTTGTTGAACGACACGTCTTTCGGAATGTCCACCACCACGGGGCCCGGGCGGCCGCTGCGCGCAATGTGGAAAGCCTTTTTCATGACGTCGGCGATGTGACGCACGTCCTTGACCAGAAAATTGTGCTTGACGATCGGGCGTGTGATGCCCACGGTGTCGCATTCCTGGAAGGCATCCAGGCCAATGGCCGCAGTGGGCACCTGCCCGGTGATGATCACCATCGGGATGCTGTCCATGTAGGCGGTGGCGATGCCCGTGACCGCGTTGGTCACGCCGGGACCGGAGGTGACCAGCGCCACGCCCACATCGCCGGTGGCGCGCGCGTAGCCGTCGGCCGCGTGCACGGCGGCCTGCTCGTGGCGCACCAGCACGTGCTGGATGGTGTCTTGCTTGTAGAACGCGTCGTAGATGTGCAGAACGGCGCCGCCCGGGTAGCCCCAGATGTACTTGACGTTCTCGGCCTGCAGCGCCTTGACGAGGATCTCGGCACCGCGGAGTTCAAGGGACGTGTTCTGTGCAGCCGCAGCTGCGGCGGAAGTGATTTCCGCGGATGTGATTTCCATGATCAACCTTTGTGAATTTCTCTGACGAAAAACCTTGGGTGCCCCTCCGCCGCGCCCTTGTGGGGCCGCCTTGGGACTTGAGGCCAAAGCCATGGGCGAACTGCTTGTTGCGCCGGACCGTGACCCGTTTGCCGATAAAAGTGCAATCCGCATTATCGCACTGCAGCATGGATGCGGGGCCCGGTAACCAGAAATATTGCATCGCGATGCGATAATTCGCGTCGGCGGTCCCGCAGACTGGGCCAGCCACAAC
This sequence comes from Betaproteobacteria bacterium HGW-Betaproteobacteria-3, assembly GCA_002842205.1. Taxonomy (GTDB): domain Bacteria; phylum Pseudomonadota; class Gammaproteobacteria; order Burkholderiales; family Burkholderiaceae_C; genus PHCI01. The sequence goes on from PHCI01000005.1 coordinate 94,899, forward strand.
CCGCCACCGATCATTGCTCCGGATCGTCCGGCCCCTCAGCAGCGCACCTGTCAACCTCTCTTGGCCACCGAACAAGAACTCTCCGATTTCCTCAAGAGCGTCGAGCGCCGGGCCTTCAAACGGTCGGTGTATCACGTGCGGGACGAGGAAGCCGCGCTGGACATCGTGCAAGACAGCATGATGAAGCTGGCCGAACATTACGCAGACAAGCCACCCGGCGAACTGCCCATGCTGTTTCAGCGGATCCTGTCCAATTGCACGCTGGACTGGTTCCGGCGCAGGAAGACGCGCAACGCCCTTTTCTCCAACCTGAGCGACTTTGAATCGGCTGGCGAGGACGGAGATTTCGACCTTCTGGAAACTTTGGAGGCAGTGGACGGCTCAGAACGGTCGGAAAGTGCCGAAAACACACTGAGTCGGGCACAAATCCTGCACGAGATTGAATTGGAGGTCCAGGCCTTGCCTGGCCGTCAACGGGAAGCATTCCTCATGCGTTACTGGGAGGAAATGGACGTGGCAGAAACCGCTGCAGCCATGGGCTGCTCGGAAGGCAGTGTCAAAACGCACTGTTCGCGCGCGGTTCAGGCCCTCGGGAAAGCACTGAAGGCCAAAGGGATAGGACTATGACGAATTCACGACAACATCAAACCAGCGTGCTGCTGGACCGCTACGGCCTGAAGGTCGCAGCGCGCCTGAGCGACGGCACCGATGCGCTGCCCCATGACATCGCCGAACGCCTGCGCGTGGCCCGGCTGCAGGCCGTCGCGCAGCGCAAGGTCGCACCCGTTCGCGTGGCCACTTCGGTCCATGGCGGGAGCGCAGCGTCGCTGACGTTTGGCGACGAGAAACCCAATTTCTGGGGCCGGATGGGCGCGGCCGTTCCGCTGGTGGCGCTGGCGGCGGGCTTGATCGTCATCAACGTGCTGCAAAGCGACAACCGGGCCAACGAGCTGGCCGAGGTGGACATCGCCCTGCTGACCGACGACCTGCCCCCGGCCGCGTATGCCGACCCTGGCTTCGCGCAGTTCCTGAAGGCCGAACGCAGCCGGCAACCGTAAGCGGAGCACCGACATGCCTTCAGCGGGTGCCCGCTTGCGTTCTCCGGGCCACTTGGCCGCCACCCTGCTGCTGCTCGCGGCTTGCAGCCTGACGCTCGCCCAACCCAGGCCAGCCGACAGCCCCACGCCCGCCAAGGCATTGCCCGGCGCGACCAGCGGGGGGGCCGCCAGCGTTCGCAGCAATGCCGCCACAGGCTGGGCGGAGCTCACGCCCGCGCAACAGCAGGCCTTGCGCCCGCTGGCCGCCAATTGGGGCACCCTGAGTGAGCCACACAAGAAAAAATGGATCTCGCTGTCGCAGAACTACGCGAGCATGCCCCCCGCCGAGCAGGCCCGGCTGCACAGCCGAATGACCGACTGGGCAGCCCTGAGCCCGGCGCAACGGGCCCAGGCCCGCCTGAACTTTGCCAAGGCCAAGGCGGTTTCGCCCGACGAACGCAAGGCCCAATGGCAGGCTTACCAGGCCCTGAGCCCGGAAGAGCGGCGCAAACTGGCCACCGCCGGTGGCAACGCCCGGCCTGTGGGCGCTGCCACGGCCGTCAAGCCGGTCGCCCCTCAAAAACTCAGCCCCATTCCCCGAACCAAGCCAGAAAAGGGTTCGAATCTGGCCGAACGCAAGCGTCAGCCCACCCTCCCCCCGATGGGCAACCAGGTCGACAAAAACACCCTGCTGCCGCAGCCATCACCGCTGGGCTACTAAACTCGTCGACATGCTGTCGAACGAAGTTTCCCGCCCAGGCGACACGTCTGCGCCCTCCCCCCCCGACCTTCAGGCCCCCGCGCTGGGCCGTCGCATGGCCTGCTGGCTTTACGAAGGCATCCTGATGTTCGGCGTGGTGTTCATCGCCGGTTACCTGTTTGGCACGCTGAGCCAGACGCGCCACGCGCTGGACAACCGGCATGCGCTGCAAGCCTTCCTGTTCGTGGTGGCCGGTATCTATTTCGTCTGGTTCTGGACCCGGGGCCAGACCCTGGCCATGAAGACCTGGCACCTCCGGGTGGTCGATGCCGCCGGGCGGCCTCTCACCCAGGCGCGTGCACTGGGCCGCTACGCCGCCAGCTGGTTGTGGTTTTTGCCCCCATTGGTGGCCATGGCGCCCTTCAATCTGCCACCCGGCGAAGCCGCGGTCCTCGTGATCGGCTGGGTGCTGGTCTGGGCGGTGTTGAGCCGATTCCACCCGCAACAGCAGTTCTGGCACGACGCTCTGGCGGGCACACGGCTGGTGAATTCCGCGCCGCTGAGCCGCTGAGCCCCCCCCTGGCGTTAACCGGCTCGCCCCCCAGCCGACCATCCTGATTCAAAATAGCGCCATGCAACCGACAGCCCCCAAGACAATGACCCCCGACGAAGTCAACCCCCAAAAAACACGCTCCGGCCTCAACCGCGTCCTGCACGCGGGCGACTACTCGCTGGCCGGCCTGCGTGAAGGCTGGGGCGAACCGTCGTTCCGGCTGGAGGCGCAAATCGCCCTGGTGATGCTGCCCCTGGCGTTCTGGCTCGGCCAGACCTGGATCGAGGTGGCGCTGCTGGCGGGTTCGGTGCTCATCGTGCTGATGGTCGAACTGCTCAACACCGGCATCGAAACCGCCATTGACCGCATCAGCCCCGAATGGCACGACCTGTCCCGCCGGGCCAAGGATCTGGGCAGCGCCGCCGTCATGCTGGGCCTGATCCTGTGCGGCGGCATCTGGATTGCGGCGCTCGTCCAGAGGTTCTGGCCGTGAACCGCCCCGGCGCTGGCGCATCGGCCCCCACGCCGGGCACCGCGCCAGCGTTTTCCGTCTGCGTGTACTGCGGCTCCCGCACCGGCACCAACCCGGCCTTTGTGCGGGCTGCCGACACGGTGGGTTGCTGGATCGGTGAGCACGGCGGTCAACTGGTTTACGGCGGCGGGCGCAACGGCCTGATGGGCCGGGTGGCTGACGCCACGCTGGCCGCGGGCGGCCGTGTGGTGGGCGTGATCCCGAAAGCCCTGGTCGAGCGCGAATGGGCCAACGACCGCTGCACCGAACTGCACGTGGTGGACACCATGCACGAGCGCAAACGCCTGATGGCCGAGCACGCCGACGCCTTTGTGGCCCTGCCCGGCGGCATCGGCACCCTGGAAGAAATGTTCGAGGTCTGGACCTGGCGCCAGCTCGGCTACCACGACAAGCCGGTCGGCCTGCTCAACGTAGACGGCTATTACGACGGGCTGCTGTCTTTCCTGGCCACCAGCGTGCAGCAGCAGTTCATGGGCGACTGGCAGATGGGGCTGATCCGCACCGCGACGGACGCCCCCACCCTGCTGCGTGAACTGGTGCAGGCCGCCGGCATGGCGCCCGCCGCACGGCTCGACGAAATTTGAGGCCGGTGGCTGCACCGTAGCGGGAAGGACAAGGGCAGGCTCTTGAGATATTTCCTCGCACCGGCCGCTGCGCCGGGCCGCTCCCAAGCAAGGCCAGCCCCCTCGGGGGGCAGCGCAGTACACGAAGTGACAAGCGTGGGGGCATCATCTCAGACTGCCGTTTCGTCCTGCTCGCCGGTACGGATGCGCACCACGCGTTCGACGGCCGTCACGAAGATCTTGCCGTCGCCGATCTTGCCGGTGCGGGCGGCCCTGACGATGGCGTCCACGCAGCGCTCGACGTCATCGGTCTTCACCACCACCTCGACCTTCACCTTGGGCAAAAAGTCCACCACGTATTCGGCACCGCGGTACAGCTCGGTGTGGCCCTTCTGGCGGCCAAAGCCCTTGACTTCGGTGACCGTCAGGCCCGTCACGCCGCATTCGGCCAACGCTTCGCGCACCTCTTCGAGCTTGAACGGCTTGATGACGGCAGTGATCTGTTTCATTGTGGGGATCTCCTTGGGCGCTCACGCGCGAAATTTGCTGGTAATAGGATAGCGCCAATCCTTGCCGAAGCTGCGGTGGGTAACCCGGATGCCCAGCGGGGCCTGGCGGCGCTTGTATTCGTTCACCCGGATCAGGCGCGTGACGCGCTCCACATCGGCGCGCGCAAAGCCCGCCGCAATGATGTCTTCGACGCTCTGGTCGTTCTCCATGTAGCGCTCCAGGATGGCGTCCAGCACCTCGTAGGGCGGCAGGCTGTCCTGGTCGGTCTGGTCGGGCCGCAGTTCGGCACTGGGCGGGCGGGTGATGATGCGCTCGGGGATCGGACTGGCACCCGTGCCATAGGGGTCGTTCGCATTGCGCCAGCGCGCGAGCTTGAACACCGTGGTCTTGGCCAGGTCCTTGATCACGGCAAAGCCGCCGGCCATGTCGCCATACAGCGTGCAGTAGCCCGTGGCCATCTCGCTCTTGTTGCCGGTGGTCAGAACGATGGCGCCCAGCTTGTTGGACAAGGCCATCAACAGCGTGCCGCGGATGCGGGCCTGGATGTTTTCTTCGGTCGTGTCCTCGGCGCGGCCCTCGAAGTGCGGCGCCAGCGAGGCCTTGAAGGCCTCGAATTCGGGCGAGATGGAGATCTCGTCGTAGCGCACACCCAGCCGGGCGGCCATCTCGCGCGCGTCCAGCCAGGAGATGTCGGCCGTGTAGGGCGACGGCATCATCACCGTACGCACGTTGGCCTTGCCCAGCGCGTCCACCGCCACCGCCAGCACCAGCGCCGAATCGATGCCGCCCGACAAGCCCAGCAGCGCACCCGGAAAGCCGTTCTTGCCAATGTAGTCGCGCACGCCCAGCACCAGCGCGTCCCACAGGTCGGCCTCGGGCGTGCGTTCGGGCTCCACCGATGCTTTCAAATGAAGAGCAGACTGTGACCGTTCCACAAGGACATGGAACAGGTTTTCCCTGAAGCTCGGGGCCCGTCCGGCGACCCTGGCGTCGGCGTCCAGCGCAAACGAATGGCCTTCAAACACCACCTCGTCCTGGCCGCCCACCAGGTGCGCGTACACCAGCGGCAGGCCGGTGGCGCGCACGCGTTCGCGCATCATGGCCTCGCGCTCATAGCCCTTGCCCACGTGGAACGGCGACGCGTTGATCACCGCCAGCAGCTCGGCGCCAGCGGCGTGGGCCAGCCGGGCGGGTTCTTCAAACCAGGCGTCCTCGCAGATCAGCAGCCCGACCTTCACGCCACCCACCTCGAAAACGCAGGTGCCCTGGCCCGGCGTGAAGTAGCGGCGCTCGTCAAACACCTGGTAATTGGGCAGTTCGCGCTTGGCGTACCGGGCCACCACCTGCCCTTCCTGGAGCACACTGGCGGTGTTGTGCCGCTGCTGCACGGCCACGCTGCGGGTGCGCAGGTCGCCGCCCGTCGGGTGCCCCACCACCACCGCCATGCCGCTTAACCCGGCCAACTCACGGGCCACCGTTTTCACGGCATCATCGCAGGCATTGATGAACGCCGGACGCAGGAACAGGTCTTCGGCCGCATAGCCGCAGATCGACAGCTCGGGCGTGAGCAGCAGTCGCACGCCCTGGGCATGGGCCGTGCGTGCGGCATCAATGATTTTTTGCGCGTTGCCCGCCATGTCGCCGACGACAAAATTGAGCTGGGCCACGCAGATTTGGAGCGTCATGAATCAGGGATGTCCGGGACAGTGAAAAATACCTCGAACGATTATGTCATCCGGGTCCTGTGCGCACCGGCCGAGGTGTCGGCGGCCGACTGGAACGCCCTGCTCGCGATGCAGCCGCAGGCCAACCCGTTCATGCGCCACGAATACCTGGCCGCCCTGCACGACAGCCAGAGCGCCGTGCCCGGCACGGGCTGGGCGCCGCGCCTGGTCACATTGTGGCGCGACGGCACGCTGCACGCAGCCTGCGCGCTCTACCTCAAGGCGCATTCCTATGGCGAATACGTGTTCGACTGGGCCTGGGCCAACGCCTATGCGCAGCACGGCCTGGCCTACTACCCCAAGGCCGTGGTGGCCCCACCCTTCACGCCGGTGCCGGGGGCGCGGCTGCTGGCCCGCGATGCGGCGGCGCGCGTGGCGCTGGTGCGGGCGCTGGTGGCGTGGTGCCAAAGCGAAGACCTGTCGTCGCTGCACCTGCTGTTTTGCAGCGACGAGGACATCGAGGCCTGCACATCGGCCGGCCTGATGCTGCGCCATACAGTTCAGTTTCACTGGAAGAATGTGGCCCCCACGCTTGTCACTTCGTGTACTGCGCTGCCCCCCGAGGGGGCTGAGCTTGCTTGGGGCGGCCCGGCGCGGCGCTCTGTGGCCCCCACGCTCCCCGCTGCGCGTGGTTCGCTGCCCCCCGAGGGGGCTGAGCTTGCTTGGGGCGGCCCGGCGCGGCGCTCTGTGGCCCCCACGCTCCCCGCTGCGCGTACTGCGCCGTTTCCCGACGGGGTGCGCTTCGCCACGTTTGATGATTTTCTGGCGTCGCTGTCGCAGGACAAGCGCAAGAAAATCCGGCAGGAGCGGCGCAAGGTGGCCGAGGCGGGGGTGACGTTCCGCTGGGCGCGGGGGCGCGACATCACGGCGCAAGACTGGGATTTTTTCTATCGCTGCTACGAGCGCACCTACCTGGAGCACGGCAACGCGCCCTACCTCACGCGCGACTTCTTTGACCGCATGGCACAGACGCTGCCCGAGGCCTGGCTGCTGTTTGTGGCCGAACGTGATGGCACCCCGATTGCTACTAGTTTAATAGCTATCAAAGACCATTCGACGCGGGCTGAAGGTCAATTTTATTCAAAACTTGATGAAAAAGTGGCCTACGGCCGGTACTGGGGGGCGCTGGAGCGTGTGGACTGCCTGCACTTTGAAGCCTGTTACTACCAGCCCCTGGCCTGGTGCATCGCCCACGGTTTTGACCGCTTTGAGGGCGGCGCCCAGGGTGAACACAAAATGGCGCGCGCCCTGTTGCCCGTGCGCACCACCAGCGCGCACTGGCTCGCGCATCCGGCCTTCGCCGACGCGGTGGAGCGCTTTCTGGAACGCGAGGGCGAAGGCGTGCAGAACTACCTGGAACACCTGGCCGAGCGCAACCCGTTTCGGCAGCCGGGCTGAAAGGCCGCTCCGCGGCCATCCGCATCACAAAAAAAACAGGGCGCGGAAACCTCCGCGCCCCGTGGCCGGTTGGCGCCTGGGCTCAGGGCAGGAAGTTCAGCCCCTCGGGCAGCGGCAGGTTGACCGGCACTTCAAACACCGGCCCGGCGCCGTCCGGGTCGATCACGGTGGCGCCCTGGGTGGCAAAGAACACCGCCATCTGGGTCTGCGCCATCACTGCAAACGGCGCCGTGGAGGCGGCCGCAATGTTGGTCAGGAAGGTGTGCGGGTTCTTCGGGATGGTGCCCGGCGGGTTGGCGGCGAACACCAGGTCGTTGCGGAAGTAGGTGGCCCGGTCCTGCAGTTCACCCGCCCGCAGCAAGGCACTGGTGGTGGGATTGGGCACGGTGCCGTCGCCCTTGGCAAACTGCACGATGACCGGCTTGGCCGCGTGGCCCGGCAGCGGCTGCTTGCGGATCAGCGGCGCATACGACACCGGGTTGCCGGCCTGCTGCACCCACTCGAAGCGGTCCAGCACCTGGGCAATGGCGGTGGCGCCGGGCACGGTGTTGAGCACCGGCGGCAGATTGCGCAGCGGCATGTTCTCGTTGAAGGCCAGGTTGAACGGGAACGGCACGCCCGGCGTGGGCGGCAGGTTCAGCAACTGCGGCTGGCGGCTGGCCAGCGCAATGGCCGTCAGCACGCGGAACGCGCCCAGGCGCGCCACTTCGGTGATCGAGCCGCCGGGCACATTGGGCACGCCCGCCTGGATGTTGGGCTCCACCCCGAGCAGGATGGTGCCGTAGATGCCGCCAAACGACTGGCCCGCGTAGTAGATGCGGTGGGCGTTGAGGTCGGCACTGCCGTCGCCGTCCACGTCGATGCCGGCCTCGATCTGCCGCACCAGTTGCATCAGGTCGATGGCCGTCTGGCGCAGTCCGTCGCGGCTGCCGATGATGTCGCGCGGGGGCGCGGCGTTCACGCCTTCGGTGGAGTCGATGGCGGTGTTGCCGTCCACGTCGATGCCGCGACCGCCCGCGGTCAGTACCACGGGCGTGCCGCCTCCGGCCGGGAGCACGTCGAGCGTGCCCAGGGCGCCGCCGCCATGGCCCACCACGTTGATCGACAGCGTGGCAATGCCCTGCGACGCCAGCACCGAGGCCACGGCCCAGGGCGCGCCGTACATGCTGTCGGTGAAGCCGTGTCCAAACAGGGCCACCGGCCAGCCCCCGGCCGGCTTGACCCCCGCCGGCACAAACAGCTGGAACAGCAGCGTGTTGCTGCCCTGCACCTGCGGCGTGCCGCTGAGCGTGCCTGTTGCGGGGATGAAGCGTTCGGCCGTCTGGTAGTTGGGCGAGCGGTAGGTGCCGTAGGCGATCTGCGCCACGGCGCCCGGCACCACGTTCAGCGCCGGTGTGGGCAGGAAGGTGGTGGTGAAGCCGGGCGCGGTGCTGATCTGGCTGTTGAGCCGGATGCCCAGCAGCCCGGCCACCGGGAACACCGCCCGCACCGGGCCGGCGGCCGAGGCGCCGATGGCGAAGTCCACCGGCTGCGGCGTGCTGCGCTTGATCTGCCGCATGATCTGCGCCAGCTCCGAGGTGGCGCTTTGCGTGGTGAACAGCGAAGCCGCCACCACCTTGTCGCGCCCGGGCCGGGCGGCGCGCACCGCGTCGCGCAGGTCGCGCCGGTAGTCGCGGTCGGACTGTTTCTCGAACTTGCGGCCGCGGTGGTCGTCGTCGGCTTCGTCAAAGTCGCTGTCCTTGATGCGCTTGCCGCGGGCGTCGCGTACACCGTTGGTCACGATCAGCACGTAGCGCGAATGCTCGGCCAGCAGCGCGTCGGGCTCGAACACCAGCGTCTGGCTGGCCACGTCCCACAACACCTGGTTGATGCCCACGCGCTGGCCAAAGCCGCGCAGGGTTTGTGTGTCACCCAGATTGAGCAGGAAGACCGTGTTGCTGTTGACGCTGGCCACGTCGATGTCACCCGTGAACGGCACGGTGATGCGCGGCTGGGTTGAGAAACCGTCCAGCGTGTTGATCACGTCGATGTCGGCGCAGTCGGTCGGGCGCACGCTGCAGTCGGGCTTGGGCAGGCTGACACGGCGGTAGGTGGTGTTGCGCCAGTCGCGCACGGTAAGGCGGTCGCTGGGGAACGGGTTGGCGGCGGGGTCGGTCGGGTCAAACCGCACGGTGACGCCATCGGCCAGCGCCGCCAGCGGCGCCAGCGCCAGTGCCACGGCCGCCATCCACAGGCGGGTTCTGGATGCAATCATGTTGTCTCCCGGAAATGGTGCAACGCCAGGCCGAGAAATGTCGCCACGTCCACCGAACCGCAGTTATAGGCCGCTGCCGTACGCGGCGCCAGTCCTCCGCGCGTTTCCCCTGATGACGTTTTGCCCAGATCAGTCACATCTGGGACAGCCTGCGGCCCAAGGCAAACCCCACTGGCGCGCTCCACCGCGCACCGATACGCTGCCCACCAAGGAGCTTCCTTCATGAAAACGCTGAGCGGCCTCGACGCCACCTTTCTGTACCTTGAAACCGCTGAAACCCCCATGCACGTGGGCTCGCTGCATCTGTACGAACTGCCGGCGGGTTTCAAGGGGAGTTTTCATGCTGCAGTGCGCAAACACCTGGCCCAGCGCGTGCACCTGGCGCCGATCTTCCACCAGCGGCTGGCCTTCATGCCGCTCGATCTGGGGCACCCCTCGTGGGTCAACGCCGAACCGGTGGACCTGGCCTTTCACATCCGCAAGGTGGCGGGCGGCGCGCGCACCGTGCGTGAGGTGCAGGCCGAGGCCGCGCGGCTGCACGGCGAGCGCATCGACCGCGCCCACCCGCTCTGGGAATTTTACATTTTTGATAGCGTCAAAGCGCCATCTGACGGGGGCTATCAGGGTAAATTGGTTGCTTTTTACTCCAAAATCCACCACGCCGCGCTCGACGGCAAGGCCGGCACGCTGCTGGCCAACGCCATCCTCGACGTGACGCCCGTGCCACGCGAAGTGCCGCTGCCCGCCCCCACGCGCAACCGCCGCCGCCAGGCCGACCTCAAGCTCGGCGAAATGATCGGTGCGGTGTTTTCCAACTCGCTCGCGCAGTACGCCAAGCTGGTCAAGGCGCTGCCCGGCGCCGCGTCCAAACTGGGCAGTGCCGTGGCGCATCTGGCGATGCCCGAACCCGACGGCAAGCGCGCCCCTGGCACCGGCCCCGCCCGGCGCGTGCCCAAGGCGCCGTTGCGGCTGGCGCCGCACACGGTGTTCAACGCCGCCATCACCCCGCAGCGCACGCTGGCCACGGCCAGCCTGCCCTTTGCCGACTGCAAGCGCATGGGCCAGGCCATCGGCGGGAGCTTCAACGACATCGTGCTGTGGCTGTGCGCCACCGCGTTACGCAATTACCTGATCGCGCACCAGAGCCTGCCCGCCAAACCGCTGGTGGCCGCCATGCCCGTGAGCCTGCGCGAAGCAGGCAACACCGAACTCACCACCCAGGCGTCCATGACCCTCGTGGATCTGGCCACCCAGGTGGCCGACCCGCTCAAGCGCATGCAGGCCATCCTGGCGTCCACCGCCAAGGTCAAGGCCGCGCTGGTGGAACTCAAAAGCGTGCTGCCCACCGACTACCCTTCGCTGCTCGCGCCCTGGCTGGTGGGCGGTGTGGCCAAGGCGGCGTTCAAGACCTATGGCGTGTCGGGCGTGGCCGAGCACCTGCCGCTGCTGGCCAATGTGGTCATCAGCAACGTGCCCGGCCCCCAGGTGCCGCTGTACCTGGCCGGGGCGCGCATGCGCACCTTTCATCCCATGTCGATCGTGATGCACGGGCTGGCGCTCAACATCACCATCCAGACGTATGCCGGCAGCGTGGATTTCGGCCTGATCGCCGACGCCCGCGCCGTGCCCGACGTGCAGACGCTGGCCGACGGCCTGGTCGCCGCCTTCCATGAGGCCGAGGCGCTGTACGCCCGCTTCAGCGCCCCTACCGCGCCCCCACCCGGGCAAACCCCGAGCCCCCGCGTCGCGAAGGCGACGAAAAAAAGGAGCACTCCCTCTAAAGCCGGTGCCATACCCGCCAAGACCCGGCGCAAAGCTGCTACGGTCCCACCCATTGCCACAGCCCGCAAGAAGGCCGCCCGTGCCTGACCGCCAAAAGCCCATGACGCCAACCCGTCGCAGCCATCCACGCCCACCGTCCCGCGCCGCCAGCGCAGCCCCTGCATCGCGGTCTTCATCGCCGCCATCCGTGTCGCATTCCACGCCGTCTTCAACACCCCCCACCGACACCCTCAAGGCCCCCAGCGCCTGGCTGCTGGCGCTGGAGATGCGTGCGTTCTGGGAATTCGGCGCGGTGCTGCCGGCCTGGCCCGCGCTGCAGCGGGCGCCGCAGGGCGACGGCCACCCGGTGATCGTGTTCCCGGGGCTGTCGGCCAGCGATGGCTCCACCGTGCCGCTGCGCCGCTATCTGGGCAGCCTGGGCTACACCACGCAGGGCTGGAACCAGGGCGCAAATTTCGGGCCGCGCGCCGGGGTGCTGGAAACCGCCCGGCGCCAGGTGCTGGACGCGGCCGCCGCCGCCGGGCGCAAGATCAGCCTGATCGGCTGGAGCCTGGGGGGCGTGTACGCCCGCGAACTGGCCAAAGAGTTGCCCGACCATGTGCGCGGCGTCATCACGTTGGGCACGCCATTTGCCGGCTCTCCCAAAAGCACCAACGCATGGCGGTTGTACGAGCTGACCAGCGGGCGCGACATTCACCGCGAAGCCGAGCACTACACCCTGCACACCGCCCCGCCCGTGCCCACCACCTCGGTCTATTCACGCAGCGACGGCGTGGTGGCCTGGCAAGGCAGCCTGCAGGCGCCCTGCCCGCGCAACCCGCACACCGAAAACGTCGAGGTGATCGCCAGCCACTTTGGCATCGGCCTGAACCCCAGCGCCTGGTGGGCCGTGGCCGACCGGCTGGCCCAGCCCGAAGGCGCGTGGAAGCCGTTCGAGCGCAAGCGCGGCCTGCACGGCCTCATCTTCCCGGACCCGGCGCGCTGAAGGCCGCCCGGGGTGGGCGGGGGCCTCAGGCCTTGGCTTGCGCCTGGTAGCTGGCGATGCCGTCCATCACTTCCTGCTGGGCGGCTTCGGGGCCGTCCCAGCCCAGGATCTTGACCCACTTGCCTTCTTCGAGATCTTTGTAGTGCTCAAAGAAGTGGGCGATGGTCTTGAGGCGCAGCGGGTTCAGGTCTTCGGGTTTTTTCCACTGGCTGTAGATCGACAGGATCTTGTCGGTGGGCACGGCCAGCACCTTGCCGTCCTGCCCGGCCTCGTCTTCCATCTTGAGGATGCCGATGGCGCGGCAGGTGACCACCACGCCGGGAATCAGCGGCACGGGCGTGATGACCAGCACGTCAACCGGGTCGCCGTCACCGCTGATGGTCTTGGGCACATAACCGTAGTTGGTGGGGTAGTGCATGGACGTGCTCATGAAGCGGTCCACAAAAATCGCGCCCGTGGCCTTGTCCACCTCGTACTTGACCGGGTCGGCGTTCATCGGGATTTCGATGATCACGTTGAAAGCTTCAGGAACCTTGTTGCCGGGGGTCACGTTGTCGAGGGACATGATGTTTTTCTGAATTGGGCGTTGAAAGAAAGCGAATGGCCGTCGTGGGCTTATCCGGATTAACCCTGATTTTACTTTCACCGGCCTTGCACCCCCGCGGTGCGTGCGGGAATTCAGGGTACAGTGCGGCGGTTGGCCAATCGCACCCCTCTGTCGGGCGTGACGAGGAAGCAACGCAGAGGAGGCCTTTCTTTCTGTCTGCGGGGCCTCCCTCATCGCGACACAACAAGAGGAGTAATTCACATGACTGGCAACTCGGCGCTGATACTGGCGCTTGTCTGCGGGCTGATCGCCGTAATTTACGGCTTTTGGGCACGCGGCTGGATTCTTTCCCAGGACGCGGGCAACGCCCGCATGCAGGAGATCGCGGCGGCCATCCAGGCCGGTGCGGCCGCCTACCTGGCCCGCCAATACAAAACCATCGCCATGGTCGGCGTGGTGCTGGCGGTGCTGATCGGGGTGTTTCTGGACGGCAAGACCGCCGTCGGCTTCGTGATTGGCGCGGTGCTCTCGGGCGCCTGCGGCTTCATCGGCATGAACGTCTCGGTGCGCGCCAACGTGCGCACCGCGCAGGCCGCCACCCGTGGCATCGGCCCGGCGCTGGACGTGGCCTTTCGCGGCGGCGCCATCACCGGCATGCTGGTGGTCGGCCTGGGCCTGCTGGGCGTGGCCGGCTTTTACTGGTTTTTGGCGGGCAACGGCAACCACACGCCCGACGTCAAACTGGCCAACCTGCTCAACCCGCTGATCGGCTTTGCCTTTGGCTCGTCGCTGATCTCGATCTTTGCGCGGCTGGGCGGCGGCATCTTCACCAAGGGCGCTGACGTCGGCGCCGACCTGGTGGGCAAGGTCGAGGCCGGCATTCCCGAGGACGACCCCCGCAACCCCGCCGTGATCGCCGACAACGTGGGCGACAACGTGGGCGACTGCGCCGGCATGGCCGCCGACCTGTTCGAGACCTACGCCGTCACGCTGATTGCCACCATGGTGCTGGGCGCGCTGCTCATCACCACGGCCTCCACCAACGCTGCGGTGTACCCGCTGGCGCTGGGCGCGGTGTCGATCGTGGCGTCCATCATCGGCTGCTTCTTCGTCAAGGCCTCGCCGGGCATGACCAACGTGATGCCCGCGCTCTACAAGGGCCTGGCCGTGGCGGGCGTGCTGTCGCTGGTCGCGTTCTTCTTTGTCACCAAGTGGATCATGCCGGACAACGCCATCACCGCCACCGGCAGCCAGATGAAGCTGTTTGGCGCCTGCGCCGTCGGCCTGGTGCTGACCGCGGCGCTGGTGTGGATCACCGAGTTCTACACCGGCACGCAGTATTCACCCGTGCGCCACATTGCACAGGCCTCGACCACCGGCCACGGCACCAACATCATTGCCGGCCTGGGCGTGTCGATGCGCTCCACCGCCTGGCCCGTGATTTTTGTGTGCATTGCGATCTTTGCCTCGTACGGCCTGGCCGGCCTGTACGGCATTGCCATTGCCGCCACCTCCATGCTCAGCATGGCCGGCATCGTGGTCGCCCTGGACGCCTACGGCCCCATCACCGACAACGCCGGCGGCATTGCCGAAATGGCCGACATGCCCAGCAGCGTGCGCGACATCACCGACCCGCTGGACGCCGTGGGCAACACCACCAAGGCCGTGACCAAGGGCTACGCCATCGGCTCGGCCGGCCTGGCCGCGCTGGTGCTGTTTGCCGACTACACCCACAAGCTCGAAGCCTACGGCAAGGCCATCAGCTTTGACCTGAGCGACCCGATGGTCATCATCGGCCTGTTCATCGGCGGGCTGATCCCCTACCTGTTTGGCGCCATGGCCATGGAAGCTGTGGGCCGCGCCGCCGGTGCGGTGGTGGTCGAAGTGCGCCGCCAGTTCCGCGACATCAAGGGCATCATGGAAGGCACAGCCAAGCCCGAATACGGCGTGGCCGTGGACATGCTCACCAAGGCCGCCATCAAGGAAATGATGATCCCCTCGCTGCTGCCCGTGGTGGTGCCGATTGTGGTTGGCCTGCTGCTCGGCCCCAAGGCGCTGGGCGGCTTGCTCATGGGCACCATCGTGACCGGCCTGTTCGTCGCCATCAGCATGTGCACCGGCGGCGGCGCGTGGGACAACGCCAAGAAGTACATTGAAGACGGCAACCACGGCGGCAAGGGCTCCGAAGCGCACAAGGCCGCCGTCACCGGCGACACCGTGGGCGACCCCTACAAGGACACCGCCGGCCCCGCCGTCAACCCGCTCATCAAGATCATCAACATCGTGGCGCTGCTGATCGTGCCGCTGGTGATGAAGTTCCACGGCGGCTGAAGCCCGCGCGGGGCTCGCCCCGCATCCCAAAGGCCCGCCAGACCTTGCGTCGGCGGGCCTTTTTTATGGAGCGTGAGCCGATCCGATTGATATTTTTTCAATAGCTAACTATCACCTATTGACGGGGGATAGAGGCATATTTAGCTCTAAATCCTGGCCCCTCGACCTGTCAGGCCCCTCGGGCACACCCGGCGGGCTTGAGCACCCGCTGCGTGGACGCCGGGTTGTGCGCCAGCTTGCCCGCCGGGCGGCGCGGCCGCGCCAGCAACTCGCCGCCGCAATTGGGGCAGACACCGCCCAACCGGTCCTGCGCACACGCCGCGCAGAAAGTGCACTCAAACGAACAGATGCGCGCCTCAGTGGACGCAGGCGGCAAATCGCGGTCGCAGCATTCGCAGTTGGGGCGGAGTTGGAGCATGGGGCGCCTTTTCTGAATGATCCATGGGAATGATACGGCCGTGCGTCAGCCCACACTCGGTTCACCTGCGCGTGTGCCCCGCAGGCAGACGCGGCGCCTGATTCATTTTGAGGACGGCGCAACCCACTGCGGATCTGGCGGTTCAGTGATCGAGATCCGGAAAGCCATGCAAAGCCTTGGCTTGACGCAGCAAGAAGCCGCAAAGCGGATGGGCATCACACAGCCCAAAGTTTCCGACATGATGCGTGGCGACTTCACCAATCTGTCGGAGCGCAAGCTGATGGATTGCCTCACGCGGCTCGGGTACGACATTGAAATCAAGGTGCGCCCGGCAAAATCAGAAATCGGGCATTTGATGCTTGCTGCGGTTTGACGGGTTGCCGCTCGTAGCGACTGGCGCATCGATGACGCAGATTCCATGTCGGCACGGGACGTTGACGACCCCACAACAGATGCCGGATATACGACTGCAGGCGCTTCCCCAACAGCCAATCTATCGATCAGCCTCTTGCCGTTGAGGGGGAGTCCATATACGGTCAGTTTCTTGCGCTTGCGGGGGAGTCCATCTACGACCAGTTATGTCCCATCGGTAACCCTCGGTTCGACAACCATCCGCTCTGTACTTTTCAATACGCGCAGCAATTCCGTCTGCGTTTCGATGTTCAGCTGCGCCTGGTTCCCATGCGCACGTGGCGAATAGAACTTGGATATGTCGGTCTGCGATAGCTTGCTGTAACCGAGCACACCGCCCATAGCGGCAAGTAGGTCCAAGTACTTGGATTCGGCGAGGTGCCAGTTGACAGGCTCTTGCGCAAGCAAGTCGTAGTACTGGTGCCAAAGGTCGACGACAGTCCGATGGTTCGCAAACACAACATCGATCAGGTTCAGGGAATTCACCCAATCGTATGTCGGTGGGTTCGAGCGTCTATGCGCCATTAACGTCAAGAAGAGCCGTTGTTGCGCGTCGCGGCGATCCTTCCGTCTCTGAAACCACAGCGTAAACAACACGCCTGCCAGAGGCCCGAGAAAGATAGCAATAGCTGTTATCCAAGCCTGAAGCTTCGACAGATCCAGCTGGGCGAGCGCAAGTTGATCAGGTGTCATGGGATATAGCGTCAAAAGTCACGGGCTGCCGAAGGCAGTCCCGTGGACTGTAGGGTTAGCCAACAGCATCAGTTGCCACCATCCTTACAACGAGCATTCCAAGCAGGGCTCCCCTTCACCACTATGGGAGTACGTACGACATCTCTTTGAATCATTTTTTTACTCGTCAAATCTTTGACAATTTCTTGTAACTCAAGGATACATGCCCCACGACCGTTTTGTTGCTGGCCAGCTTGAACGAATAATTGATAGTCCTTGTCTGGCAGTGGTCTAAAGCGAAATGCCATGCGACAGGCTGCGCCATAAGCCGCACCAGTTCCGGAAAATGAAGCTGAAAGTGTCAAGTCGTCTTTTGCTGGAATGTACACTTCCGAGCCGATTTTCTCCCAATAAGCATCAACAAAAGGCATTCCGATTTTTTTTTTACTTTCCCCTGCAAAACCCGACACATTAGTATGAACAGGAATTGCGGTGGCTTCATTTTCTATTAAGCACACATTGCTATTGTTGTTCTGGTGCAAAGACACGTTGGCCCTTACTCCTGCAATAATCACTGTCCTCAACCTGGCTGTTGGCTCACGGGCTGGATCAGGCTCCAAATAAGGAGGAAGAGAGGTGGCGCACCCTGAGAGTACGAAAATTGAAATATATTTTAACTGACAGAGTATTTGGTGGTTTGACATGATATCTAGCGTACGGAGGAGATTGGAGGAATGGCTAACGTAATGTACCTCGCAAAACCTGCGGAATAAAACGCCGACTGCGATTCAATATGTTTCGATCCGCTTGCGGTCCTGGCCATGATGACTCCTTGAAATCATGGCTATATTATTAACGTTTCTATTGCGAATTGGAATTAGCCCCACCGGCAACGCACTCGGGTTGCCAGAGATGTTTCACCAGATCACGCAAGGCAAGTTCATTGTTGCCCCATGCCTTCTGCACATTTGAGGCATCGACCTTTTCAAGGTACTGGAACACTGCTTGCCCTCCACAACCATCCCAAAAGAATCGCATCACACTGGATTCGGATGGCTGCCCGTTGTCCGGTGGATTTAGGTAGCGGGCAAAAGGTTTTCCGCCAATATTGACGATGTTGTAATACGGACGAGGGTTGCTGGCATCAAAGTAAGACTTCATATCTCTGGCCCAGGCTTCATCCTTCAAGTGCACGTGGGGCGAAAATTGGATGATTACCATGGATGCCCATTGATCCTTGGTTTCGTTGCCTGTCGTATAGCGGTAGAACAATCTGTCACCGTTCGGCTCCGTGATCTTAGCGGCAGAGGTCAATTGATAGTTTTTTCCCCCATACTCAAGCGTCTGAGGTGGCTTCAGTTCATCAGCATGCGCGAGTGAGGCAGCGAGCGTCGCTAGTAATGCTGAAATCAAAAGTTGTCTGTTCATGTAACTCATCCTGTGCTTTCGCTATTCATGATGCCCAACGTAATGTACCCCGCGAAACCCGCGGAATAAAACGCCGACTGCGGATGAATCCGGTCATCAAAGTCTCCTGACAATGGCTTGCAGCATGGGTTGCAAGGCAATTCACGTGACAAATAACCAGGTATCAAAATCCCATGAAACCCGGCACCCCGCGTTGCAATCGGTCCGCCTGCTTGATCAGGTGCATGAGCGCGTCCGGCAGTTGCACTATAGCCTGAGCACGGAGAAGGTCTGCCTGTACGGGGTGCGCTTTTCATCCGCTGGCATGGGCGTGGGGGGGGCAGGTCAACCTCGCAGTACCACCGCCCTCAACCCGAAGCCATTTCACAGTTTTCACAAAAAAATACGGCCTTAGCCCCCGTCAAATGGCAATAGTTTGCTACTCAATCAATAGTAAACCATCCACTACCTGCCCCGCCCGCCCCGCCGACGCCAGCCGGAGCGCGGCCCGGTCGCCGGGTTGCAGCGTCATGCGCGGGGGTGCGCCTTGGGGCGCACCGTGCATCAGGCCTCGTGGTCGGGGCAGGCCGAGGGTTGGGTGCGCTGGAAGGCGTCGAGCTGCATGCAGGCTTCAAACGCCGCCATGGTGCGCGGCAGGCCGTCAAAGTTCGCACCAAAACGCTGGCCGTTGAAGATCTGCGGCACCAGGCAGCAGTCGGCCAGCGTGGGCGTGCTGCCATAGCAGAAGCTGCCGGGCGGCTGCCCCGCTGCCAGCCGCTCGCGCGCCGTCGCCTCAAGCTGCCGTTCGAACGACTCCAGCCCCGAGCGCACCCAGTGGCGGTACCAGACAAGCTTGGCGTCTTCGTCCACGCCCAGTTCCTTGACCAGGTACTTGAGCACCCGCAGGTTGTTCAGCGGATGGATCTCGCAGGCGATCGACTGCGCCAGCGCCCGCACCCGTGCGCGGCCCAGCGCGTCGGGTGGCAGCAGGGGCGGCGTGGGGTGGGTTTCGTCCAGGTATTCGATGATCGCCATGGACTGCTGCAGGTGATGGCCGTCCACGTCCAGTGCGGGCACCAGCGGGTCGGCCGCCACGGCGGCAAAGGCAGGCAGCCGGTGCTCGCCCCGGGCCAGGTGGACCGGGATGTATTCGTAACCCAGCCCTTTCAGGTGCAGCGCAATGCGCACGCGAAACGAGGCGGACGAGCGGAAGTAGTTGTAGAGCTTCATGGCGCGCAAGCATAAACCGGTTGCGTCCCCCGGGGAACCCGCATGCCAACCGCGCAGCAGGGTTGCCGACCGCATGCCCCCCCGTGCTGAACGTGTGCTCCAACCGCCGGGCCATCGCCTGCCCGCAGGCGATGGAGGCCTTCATGGCCACGCTCGGCGACGGGCTGGGTCAGGCTCTCGGTCGTTGACAAGAAAAGTTATTTTTTTATAGCAAACTATGACCATTTGACGGGGGCTTAATCCCAATTTGATTCATATTTTCGTCAAAACCGCCTTGTACGGCGGGGTGCGGCGGGGTGCGGCCGGGGTCGGCTGCCCGCCGCGCCACCATGCCCTTGCGGCCGGGTGCGCCGCGCCGACTCCCGATAATCGGGCATGTCCCCCACCTCCCCCACCTCCCACATTGCGGCAACGGTCGCAAACCCCGCCCCTTCCGGCCCTTCTTTCAGCAGCCTGCCGTTGCCCCCCGCCACGCTGCAGAACCTGACCCGGCTCGGCTACACCGCCATGACGCCGATCCAGGCCGCGAGCCTGCCGCTCACGCTGGCCGGGCACGACCTGATCGCGCAGGCCAAGACCGGCAGCGGCAAGACCGCCGCGTTCGCCCTGGCGCTGCTGGCCCGGCTGGCGCCGCGCGACTTTGCGGTGCAGGCGCTGGTGCTGTGCCCCACGCGCGAGCTGGCCGACCAGGTGACGCTGGAGGTGCGGCGCCTGGCCCGCGCCGAAGATTCGGTGAAGGTGCTCACGCTGTGCGGCGGCGTGCCCATGCGGCCGCAGATCAGCAGCCTGGAGCACGGCGCGCACATCGTCGTGGGCACGCCGGGCCGCATCATGGACCACCTCACCCGCGGCCACCTGCAGCTCGGCGCCCTGAAGACGCTGGTGCTCGACGAAGCCGACCGCATGCTCGACATGGGCTTCTTCGACGACATGGCGACGGTCATCAAGCAGTGCCCCAAAGACCGGCAGACGCTGCTGTTCTCGGCCACGTACCCCGAGGGCATCGCCAAAATCAGCGCGACCTTCATGCGCCAGCCCAAGGAGGTCAAACTGCTGGAGGCGCATGCCGCCACCAAGATTCGCCAGCAGTTTTACGAGGTGAAAGACAGCGAACGGCTGCACGCGGTGTCCTTGCTGCTCAACCATTTCCACCCGGTGAGCACCCTGGCGTTTTGCAACACCAAGCAGCAGTGCCGCGACCTGGTTGCCGTGCTGCGCGGCCTGGGCTTTGCCGCGATGGAACTGCACGGTGACTTGGACCAGCGCGAACGCGACCAGGTGATGGTGCAGTTTGCCAATCGCAGCTGCAGCGTGCTGGTGGCCACCGACATTGCCGCGCGGGGGCTGGACATTGCCGAGCTGGAGGCGGTGATCAACGTGGACATCGCGCTTGACCCGGCCACCCACACCCACCGCATCGGCCGCACCGGCCGCGTGGACGCCGAAGGCTGGGCCTTCAGCCTGGCCAGCATGGACGAGATGGGCCGCGTGGGCCAGATCGAGCACACGCTGGGTTTCACGTCGGAATTTCATCCGCTGGCGGAGCTGACGCACGACCGTGCGGCCCCGTTGCAGCCACCAATGCAGACGCTGCAGATCGTGGGCGGCCGCAAGGAAAAAATCCGCCCCGGCGACGTGCTGGGCGCCCTGACCAAAGACCTCGGCTTTGCCGGCCGCCAGATCGGCAAGATCAACGTCAACGAGTTTTCCACCTACGTGGCGGTCGAGCGCAGCATTGCGCACGACGTGCTGCGCCGGCTGTCGGGCGCCAAGGTCAAGGGCAAAACCGTGAAAGTGCGCCTGCTGGAGGATTGACCTCGCCGCTCCCCCGCGGCGCGACGCACTTCCACACTGAACCGACCTGTCGTCAGCCGCTGGCCACCCACGCTCGCGCCCCAACGCCGACATACTGGCCGTCCGATGCGCCGCGCCTCCTCAGTTGAGGGACGTGTCTGCCCTCAGGCGTTCAATCAGCAAATCCAGCAAGGCGCGCACCTTGGCGTTCGGCCGCCGCCCCTGCCGATGCAGCACATGCACCGGCATGGGCTCCAGTTCGAAATCTGTCAGCACGGTCTTGAGCGTGCCGGCGCGCAGGTGCTCACTGACCTGATAGGACAGCAGCCGGGCGATGCCAAAGCCACTGGCGGCCGCCGTGATCGCCGAGTCATTCGTGGTCGTCATCAGCGCAGGACGCACTTCGTAAACCAGCGGCTGCTGGTGCTCGACAAAACGCCATTGCGGGGACGGCGTCAGACCCGTCGCGGCAATGATGGTGTGTTCCGCAAGATCCCGGGGGTGCTGGGGGATGCCGCGCTGTGCCAGGTATTGCGGCGCGGCGCACAGGACGGGCTTGGTGGTACCAACGGCGATGGCCTGCAGGGACGAGTCGGGCAATTCGCCGATGCGCACCGCCACATCGACGCCCTCGTCGTCCATGTTGACCACGCGGTCGGCGAAAAGGCACACCGCCTGCGTCTGCGGGTAGGTGCGGAGGTACTCGGTCACGAGCGGCGCCACGTACAGGTTGCCAAAGAGAACCGGCGCCGTGAGCGTCACGCACCCGCGCGGCGTGGCGTGCGCGCCTGCAGCGGCGCTGTTGGATTCGTCGAGATCGGCGAGGATGCGGCGGCAGTCCTCGACGTAACGCGCCCCGGCATCGGTGACCCGCACGACACGGGTGGTGCGCGTCAGAAGCGAGACGCCGAGATGGCTCTCCAGTTCTGCGACCGCCCGCGTCACGCTCGCGGGCGACAG
Organism: Betaproteobacteria bacterium HGW-Betaproteobacteria-3; assembly: GCA_002842205.1. GTDB lineage: Bacteria > Pseudomonadota > Gammaproteobacteria > Burkholderiales > Burkholderiaceae_C > PHCI01. The sequence continues at coordinate 116,707 of PHCI01000005.1, forward strand.
ATTGAGTTTGCGCGAGGCTCCGGCAAAACCACCGGCATCGACCACCGCGACAAAGTTGCGAATGCAGTGAAGCTGGTCCATGGTTCAAATTCCTCCGATCGGTCAATCTCCAAGCCACCCAAGCTGTTGGCAAAAGCCGCGTCCGGGATCATGCGCCCGCCACCGCGCGACATTGTTGCGCCGCGTGCAATGGCCCATTGGGCCCGGCACGCATTCACTTCGCGAGCCGACTCACCCACACTGACGACAGCTCCCCGGATGTCCCGGTGAGCATTGTCCAACCATTGAAGGAACCATCCATGAGCCGTCTTACCGTCATCAGCAACGCTGCCGCCACGCCCGAGCAAAAGGAACTGCTCGACGCCATCCAGTCGCAGTTGGGCATGGTGCCCAACTTCCTGCGTGTCTTCGCCAACTCCCCGGTCGCCCTGCGCGCCTTCCTCGGCCTGCATGGCATCGCCAACGAGGGCGTTCTGGATGCCCTCACGCGTGAGCGCATCGCGCTGGCCCTGGCGCAAGCCAACGGATGCCAGTATTGCGTGTCGGCCCACACGGCGATCGGGCGCAAGGTCGGCCTGACGGGCGATGAAATCGTGGCGGCACGTTCGGGCACCAGCGAAGACGCGAAAGCGGCCGAAGCCGTGAAGTTTGCCAGGAGCCTGGTTGAAAAGAAGGGCGAAATCGACACCGCGGAACTGATGGCGCTTCGCAATGCGGGCTACACCGATGCCGCCATCGTCGAAATGATCACCCACGTGGGCATGAACTTCCTCACCAACCTCCTGGGCAAGGCAAGCCGCGTCGAGATCGACTTCCCGACCGTTGACCTCAAGCTCGCCGCCTGAGTGCCCTGCAAAAGCGGCGGCGCTTCGGCTCCGCCGCGAACCCCATTTCCTACGGAGCCACCGCATGTCCCACGCCTATTCGCAGATCGCCTTCACGCCCGCGGTGCGGGCTTTGCAAGAGCATTTCGGCAGCCGGGCGCAGTATGCCGCCATGGATGAAATCCCCTCGGCCAACGATCTGCTTGGCGAGCGCGAGGCCGCCTTCATCGCGTCGCGCGACACCCTGTACCAGGCCACCGTCAGTGAGACCGGGTGGCCTTACGTTCAGCACCGCGGCGGCCCTGCGGGCTTCATCAAGGTGCTGGACGAGCACACGATCGCCTACCCCGACTTCCGTGGCAATCTGCAGTACATCAGCGTGGGCAACCTCAGTCGGGACGACCGGGTTTCGATCATCCTGCTGGACCCGGCAAAGCAGCGCCGGCTCAAACTGCTGGGTCATGCCGCGCTGGTCGACATCGGGGCACGGCCCGATCTGTTTGGGCGCCTGCAGCTCGACGGCTACGGTGCCCGCGTCGAGCGCGCCTTTGTGATCCGCGTGGTTGGCTTTGACTGGAACTGCCCGCAACACATCACGCCAAGATTCACCGAGCAGGAGATCGCCGCGATGACCGCGCCCCTGCGCTTGCGCGCCGAGCACGCCGAGCGCCGCGTCGCCGAACTGGAGCGTCAATCGCCTCCCAAGCCAACCCCGGCATCGGCATCGATGCTGGGAAACGGGCCCTTGCCCATGGTGATCACCGCGGTTCGCCAGCTCACGCCACGGGTGCGGTCCTTCGAATTGCAGCACCCGGCGGGAAAGGATCTGCCAACATTCCAGGCCGGTGCGCATCTCGCCTTGCCGGTGCTTTTGCCCGATGGCAGCGAATCGGTGCGGCACTATTCCATCAGTTCCGCACCGGATGACCGGCAACGGTACGAAGTCGCCGTGTTGCGGGAAGACGGCGGGCGCGGGGGTTCGCGATTCGCACATGAGGCCTGGGCCGTCGGAACCGTGCTCAACGGCACGCCTCCCGTCAATCGTTTCGCCCTGGATCCCGAGGCAACGCACAGCGTGCTCATTGCGGGCGGGATCGGCATCACGCCGCTCAAGGCCATGGCGTCGCAACTGGCCGCGCAGGCCGGCAGCTTCGAGCTGCACCATGCGGCCCGATCACGCAAAGAGGCGGCCTACGCGGACCCGTTGGCCACCGAATTCGGTGACCGGTACCGGCTGTATCCGTCCGGCACCGAAGCGCGGACCCATTTCGGGCCACTGGTCGCCGCCGCGCGGGTGCCCGGAGTTCACGTCTATGTGTGCGGGCCGGCTGCCATGATCGATGCGCTGCGAGAGCAGGCGCGCCAGATCGGCGTGCCGCCGGAACAGTTTCACAGTGAGCGGTTTTCTGCACCAGCAAAGCAACCCACCGACGCGCCACTGGAAATCCTCCTCCGGCGCAGTGGCCGCGTGGTGCAGGTGTCCGCGCAGGAGACCCTCCTGGAGGCGGTGGAAAAGGCGGGCATTGCCGTGCCATCGTCGTGCCGCACCGGCATCTGCCGCACCTGTACGGTGCGGGTGGTCAAAGGCGAGCCAGACCACCGGGATGAAGTGCTGAGCGCCGCCGAGCGTGAGAGCAACGGCCTCATGTGCCTGTGCGTATCGCGCGCCCATACGCCGCGCCTGGAGATCGACTGGTGACCCGCCTTTGATCTGCAGGAACACCCGGCCAGCCTACGCCCCCACCACCAGCCGGATGCCCGGCATGACGCGCTCGGACTCGGCGCGCCGCTCCAGCGCCTGGCGCAGGTTCATCTGCGCCACTTCGGTGTGCTCCGCCGCCAAGGCCTGGGCGCGCGCGCCCTCGCCGCGCTGGAGGGCATCGAACAGCATGTGGTGCTGGCGGTGGGCGTAGAGCATCCAGTCGCGGTCCGGCGCCATCGCACCCTGCATCGGCAGCATGGCCGACGCCGGGGCAAACGGCAGCTTGTCGTTCAGCGCCACTGCGCGCTGCAGTGCACGGTTGCCGCTGGCTTCGAGCACGAGCGCGTGAAAGCGGTCGTTCATGGCAGCGTAAGCGGCGTAATTGTCGATGGTCAGGGGGTTGGCGGCCAGCGCGCGGTCGCCGTCGTCCAGGCACGATCGCAGGTCCAGCGCCAACTGGCGTGACAGGCCGTGCTCGGCCACCAGGCGTGCGGCCATGCCTTCCAGATGGCCGCGAACGGCAATCGCATCGGTCACCTCGCGCGGGGTGAACTGGCGCACGATGAAGCCCCCCGTGTCGTTGGCCTTCACCAGGCCCTCCTGCTCCAGCGTCACCAGCGCGGCGCGCACGGGGGTGCGTGAGGCACCCAGCCGCTCGGCCAGTTGCTGCTCGGCCAGCCTCTGACCAGGCTCGAACTCACCGCGCAGCACGAGGTCGCGCAATTGCATCAATACGGTCTCTTGCAGGTTCATTCGGCAGAATGTACACTGAATCCAAATTTCGGTATACCGTTTTGATTTTCACCAAGGTGCCCCATGAAAGCAGAGCAAAACGAACGCATCACCCGCATTGGCCCCGGCACGCCCTGCGGCGACGTATTGCGCCGTTACTGGCAGCCCGCGGCCCTGGTGGACGAATTCAACCCCCGGCTGGACCCCCGCATGGCGCAGCGCCCCGTCAAGGCGGTGCGCCTGCTGGGGCAAGACCTGGTGCTGTTCCGTGACGCGCAAAACCGCTGGGGCCTGCTTGACCGCGACTGCCCGCACCGCGGCGCCGACCTGTCCTTCGGCCGCCTTGAATCGGCCGCCGAGGGCGCCAGCGGCGGCGATGGGCTGCGCTGCCCGTTTCACGGCTGGAAGTTCGCGGTGGACGGCACCTGCACCGAAACGCCCGCCGAACCCGTGGGCAGCAAGTTGTGCGAGCGGGTGCGCCAGCGCAGCTACCCCGTGGTGGAGCGCGGCGGCGTGGTGTTCGCCTACCTCGGCCCCGAGGGCAGCGAGCCGCCGCCCTTCCCCGCCTTCGACTGCTTCGTGGCGCCGGCCACGCACACCTTTGCCTTCAAGGGCTTGTGGAACGCCAACTGGCTGCAGGCGTTCGAAGTGGGCATCGACCCCGCGCATCCGTCCTACCTGCACCGCTTTTTGCACGACGCGCCGCTCGAAGGCATCGGCGACAACGCGGCCGGCAAGCAGTTCCGCAGTGCCAGCGCTGGCGCGGTGGGCGGCGAGCCCTGGCCCATGACGCGCATCATGCGCGAGTTTTCCCGGCCCGAGATCAGCTTCGAAGCCCAGCCCTGGGGCCTGCAGATCACCGCGCTGCGGCCCATGACAGAGCAGCTCACCCATGTGCGCGTGACCAATGCCATCTTTCCCGCCACCTTTGTGATTCCGCTGTCCGAAACGATGACCATCACGCAGATGCACGTGCCGGTGGACGACACCCACACCTACTGGTATTCGTTCTTCACCAGCTTTGCGGGCCCGCTCGACCCCGAGGCCATGCGCGCGCAGCGCCAGCAGTTCATCCGCCTGCCCGACTATCTGCCGAACGCCGGGCGCCACAACGACTGGGGTTTCAAGCCCGGCGAGCAGCGCACCGACACCTACCTCGGCATGGGCGAGGAAGACATCAACGTGCACGACCAATGGGCCGTGGAGAGCATGGGCGCCATCCAGGACCGCACGCGCGAGCACCTGGGCACCTCGGACAAGGTCATCATGGCCAACCGGCGCCTGCTGCTGCAGGCCATTGACACCGTGCTGGCCGGCGGCACGCCTGCGGGCCTGGCCGACGCGGCGCTGGCGCCGCAGATGCGCGGCCCCGACACTGTGGACGGCATCGCCCCTGCGGGCGAATGGGCCACCTGGTGGCGCACCCAGGCGCAAGCCAAGCGCGACCACGCGCCATGGACCGCCGACGCCCCCGAGCTTGCCCCCACACCATGAGCGCCGCGCCGGGCCGTCCCCAAGCAAGCTCGCACCGCAGCCCGCAGGGCGAAGGTACTCCAGTGCCCTATTTTGCCGAACGCTGCGGCATTCACGATGCCGCGCGGGAGCAGGCCTGCGAGCAACTCGCCCGGGTCATTGATGCCAGCGGCATCGAACTGGTGCGCTTTGTCTGGTGCGACCTGCACGGCGTCACGCGCGGCAAGACGCTGGTGGCCAGCGCCGCCGCGCGGGCCTTGCGCGAAGGCGTGGGCATGGTCAGCACGCTGATGCTCAAGGACACCTCGGACCGCACGGCGTTCAAGGTGTTTGAGCGCGGCGGCACGGCCAGCCTGCCCGGTTTTGGCCAGGCCAACAACCTGCTGCTGCTGCCTGACCCTGCGAGCTTTCGCCCGCTGCCGTGGTCGCCCCGCAGCGGCTGGCTGCAATGCCAGCCATGGTTTGAGGACGGCACGCCCGTGGCGCTGGACACGCGGCGCGTGCTGCAGGCCGCGCTGCACCGGCTGGCCCAGGCCGGCTACGGCCTGCGCTGCGGGCTGGAGGTCGAACTCCACATCTACCGCATCACCGACACCACCGCCCAGCTCGACCCGGCCCAGGCCGACTGGCCCGGCCTGCCGCCCGAGGTGGCGCTGATCCACCCCGGCTACAACCTGCTCAATGAGGGCTGGTTCGATCTGGCCGAGGCGCCGCTGCGCATCGTGCAGCACACAGCGCAGGCGCTGGGCCTGCCGCTGACGTCGCTGGAAATCGAACTCGGCCCCAGCCAGGTCGAGGCAGTGTTCGACGCCACCGACGCCCTGACCGCCGCCGACAACATGGTGCTGTTTCGCAATGCCGTGCGCCAGGCGCTGCGGCGCGCGGGCTACCACGCCACCTTCATGTGCCGCCCGCCTTTTCCCAACATCATGTCCAGCGGCTGGCACCTGCACCAGTCGCTGGTGCACCTGCGTACCGGTCAAAACGCCTTCGTGCGGCAGGCCCCTGCGCCCGGCACCACGCCGCAGGACGCCACGCACACGCTCAGCGACGCGGGCGCCCATTACCTGGCGGGGCTGCTCCAGCACGCAGGCGGCACCAGTGCCTTTTGCACCCCCACGGTCAACGGCTACGGGCGCTTTCGCCCCAATGCCCTGGCACCGCAGTCGGTGCTTTGGGGGCGCGACAACCGGGGCGCGATGCTGCGGGTGATCGGCGGGCCGAACGACGGCGCCACGCGCATCGAAAACCGCATCGGCGAACCCGCCGCCAACCCCTACCTGTACATGGCCGCACAGATCCATGCCGGGCTCGAGGGGTTGGCCAGCCAACTTGCCCCGCCTGTGGCCACCGAGGCCCCCTATGACGCTGACGGCACCCGGCTGCCCACCAGCCTGGCCGCGGCGCTGGCCGCCCTGCAAGCCGACGCCGCGATGGCGCAGGCCCTGGGCCCCGATTTCATCGCCTACTTCACCCGCATCAAGCAGGCCGAGGTGGAGCGCCACACCGCCGCGCAGGACAAGGACGACTTCGAACGGCGGGAATACTTCAGCCGCTTTTGAGACCCGGCGCGCCACTGGACCGACCCATGATTACTATTCACTTCATAGCAAACAATGACCATTCCACGGGGGGAAAGACCACAATTCATGCAGAAATTGGGCAATCCCTCATGCAGGCGGCCACCCACGCCAACGTGGCGGGCATCGAGGCCGATTGCGGCGGCACGCTGAGCTGCGCCACCTGCCACGTGCGTGTGCACGAACCGTTCGCCGCCGCGCTGCCCGCCCCCAGTGCGGACGAGGCCGCCATGCTTGAATTCGCCGCGGTGCCGCGCAGCCCCAACAGCCGCCTGAGCTGCCAGATTCAGCTGACCGACGCGCTCGACGGGATGACGGTAGACTTGCCCCCCACCCAACATTGAATGGAAAGGTCTCCCCATGATTCTTGAACTTGCCGACATCCGCATCGCCCCGGGCCAGCAGGCCGCCTTCGAAGAAGCCATCCAGCGCGGCGCGGGCGCGGTGGTTTCGCGCGCCAAGGGCTTCCAGGGCTTCAAGGTCAACCGCGGGATCGAAAGCCCTGAGCGCTATGTGCTGCAAATCTTCTGGGACACGCTGGAAGACCATACCGTGGGCTTTCGCAACTCACCGCTGTTTGCCGAATGGCGCGCCATTGTCGGCCCGTTTTTTGCCGCACCGCCGGTGGTCGAACATTTCGAGCTGGTCATCAAGTCGGATTGACCCACGCCAGATGCAAAAAAAGAGGCCGCGGCCTCTTTTTTTTGGTCTCGTCCGCCTATTGCTGGGCCACCGCCCGTTCGGCCAGGTAGATTTCAATGCGCCGGTTGCGGGCGCGACCGGCCTCGCTGCTGTTGTCGGCAATCGGCTCGCGCGAGCCGCGGCCTTCAATCCGGACACGCTGGAAACTCACGCCACGCGCAGCCAGAAAATCGCGCGCACTGGCCGCCCGGTCGGTGGACAGCGGGTTGTTGATCGCGTCCGAGCCCGTGCTGTCGGTGTGCCCGACGATCAGGATTTCGGTGTTGGGCTGGTTGCTCAGGCCCGAAGCAAATTGCGTCAGGATCGGCTGCAGGCTGGGCTTGATGGCCGAGCGGCCCGTGTCGAATGAAATGTCGCTGGGAATGTCGAGCTTGAGCCGGTTGTCCGCCGTTTGCGTCACGGCCACACCGGTTCCCGCGGTCGCCTGTTCCATGGCCGCTTTCTTGTCGGCCATGTTTTTCGACCAGACATAGCCCCCCAAGGCGCCCACGGCACCGCCCACCGCGGCGCCCGTTTTGTTGCCCCCAATCACGGCGCCCGCAATGGCCCCGACACCCGCGCCAATGGCCGTGCCCTTTTGCGTTTCGGTCATGCTTTCGCAACCGGCCGCCAGAACCGCCCAGGTGGTCACGACCACCACCGTGCGTCCGAAGCGGAAAAAGTATTCGCTCATTTCATGCCTCCTCAAGTTAATTTAACGCAATGCTGGCGGCGAGGTTGTGACTTTTCGCAAGCGCTCAGGCAGGCTCGTCGTGCCCGGCCACCAGCTTGCCGAGCAAGACCGTGAACTGCAACCGTTCATCGGCCGTGAGCGGCGCCACCAGCCGCGTTTGCGTCCGGCGTACCGCCCGTTTCATGCCCTCGACTGCCGCCGCACCGTCCGGTGTCACCCACAGCAGCTTGCGCCGCTTGTCACGGCCGTCGGCCTCGCGCCGGACCCAGCCCTTGGCTTCCAGGCGACCGATGACCGAGCCCGAGGTCGCCGCGTCAAACGCCACGCGGTTTGCCAGCGTGACCTGGTCTTCACCGGGCGTGTCAATCAGGGCGTTGAGGATGGCGAACTGCACCGGCGTGACCTCAAACCCCGCAGTTTCTTCCATGAAGATCGCCACCGCCCGCTGGTGCGCACGGCGGATCAGGTGTCCGGGTGCGTGCTGGAAATCAAAGCTCTTGATCATGGGCACAGTGTATCGAGCGCCGGGCCATTGGCGCTGCTTGCGACCCTGCAAATTAATATGTATACTTATCTTTTGGAGACAGATCAGGTAAGGAGACACCTCCATGACGCAGTCACTCCCCATTCTCGTTGCCGGTGGCGGCATTGGCGGCCTGGCCGCTGCATCGGTCCTGGCCCGCGACGGGCACGCCGTCACGGTGCTGGAGCAGGCCGCGGAGTTCGGTGAAATTGGCGCCGGTATCCAGCTCGGGCCCAACATCTTCAAGATGTTTGACTACCTTGGCATCACCGCGGCGGTCAATCAGGTGGCGTACTTCCCGCCAGGCCTGGGCATGATGGACGTGCGCACTGGCGAACGCGTGGTGCGCGTGCCGCTGGGCGACGTGTCGCGGGCGGCCTACGGTTTTCCGTACGGCGTGATTTACCGGGCCGACCTGCACGATGTGTTTCTGGCCCAGTGCCGCGCGCTCCCCAATGTGACGCTGCGCACCCGCGCCAGGGTGGCCTCGTTCACCCAGGACGATCATGGCGTGGTGGTCACGTTCGAAGGCGGCGAAACCCTGGCGGGTGCCGCGCTGATCGGTGCCGACGGCCTCTGGAGCCGCGTGCGTGAAGCGGTGGTGGGCGACGGCAAGCCGCGTGTTTCGGGCCACATCGCCTACCGCGCCGTGCTCAAGCGCGAAGACGTGCCTGCGCACCTGTGGGACGACGACGTGACGCTCTGGGGCGGCGAGAAGACCCACTTGGTCACCTACCCGCTGCGGCGTGGCGAACTGTTCAACCTGGTCGCCGTGTTCCACAGCGACAAATACGACGAGGGCTGGAACACGTTTGGCGATACCGCCGAGCTGGGCGAGCGCTTTGCCCACGCCGTGCCACGCGTGAAGGAACTGCTGGGCAAGATTGAGACCTGGAAGATGTGGGTGCTGTGCGACCGCGAGCCTGTGAAGAACTGGACCGACCGGCGCGTCACCCTGCTCGGCGACGCCGCACACCCCATGCTGCAATACCTGGCCCAGGGCGCCGGGCAAGCCATCGAGGACGCGGTGGTGCTGAGCGAGGCGTTGCGGTTCACCCGTGGCAATGTGCAGGAAGCCTTTCAGAAATACCAGGCGGCCCGCTACCTGCGCACCGGGCGGGTTCAACTCACGGCGCGTTTTTATGGCGACATCTACCATGCGGCAGGCGTGCAGCGCGAGTTGCGCAACCAGATTTTCCAGAGCGGCGCGGAATCGGCCGGGTTTGCCGGGCTCAAGTGGATGTACGACGGCATCGACCCTTCCAGGCTTTTTGACTGACGGTCTTCGCCCCGGGCACCCTCCAAAGGACTCACCATGAACACACCGCAAGCCACCACCGCCTCGTCCGCCGCCCAGGTCCGCCAGCAGCTTTACCGTGACATGTCGCCGCTGAACCTGACCCCACTTTGGGAGGTTCTTCATGCCCTGGTTCCACCCCAGCCCTCGTCCCCGTGCGTTTCTTCGCTATGGAAATATGACCAAATCCGCCCCTTCCTGATGCGTGCGGGCCAAGCCATCACCGCCGAAGAGGCGGTGCGCCGGGTGCTGATCCTGGAAAACCCGGCGTTGCGCGGGCAGTCTGCCATCACGCAGTCGCTGTACGCCGGCCTGCAACTGATCCTGCCGGGCGAGGTGGCGCCCAGCCACCGGCACACCCAGAGCGCACTGCGCTTCATCGTCGAGGGCGAAGGCGCCTACACCGCGGTCGATGGCGAACGCACCACCATGCACCCGGGCGACTTCATCATCACCCCGAGCTGGACCTGGCACGATCACGGCCACGAAGCAGACGGCCCGGTGGTCTGGCTGGACGGGCTGGACATCCCGATGATCCGCTTCTTCGACGCCGGTTTTGCCGAGAACGGCACGGCCAGATCGCAAAGCGTGTCGCGCGCCGAGGGTGCCAGCTTCGCGCGTTACGGCCACAACATGGCCCCGGTGCGCGGTGACGCCCCGTTTGGCACCACATCGCCCATTTTCAGCTACCCCTACGCCCGCAGCCGCGAGGCGCTGCACCAGCTGGAGCGCGACACCCCTCTGGACGCCTGGGATGGCTTCAAGCTGCGGTATGTGAATCCGCTCACCGGGGGCTCGCCCATGCCCACCATGGCCACTTTCATGCAGCGCCTGCCCTCCGGCTTTTCCGGCAAACCGTACCGACAGACCGACGGTGCCGTTTTCAGCGTGGTCGAAGGCACCGGGTCGGTCCGGGTCGGCGACGGCGCGGCGGCCCAAACCTTCACGTTCGGGCCGCGGGACCACTTCGTGATCCCCTCGTGGCACACTGCCCGTTTTGCCACCGAGGCTGGTTGCGTCCTGTTCAGTTTTACCGACCGCCCCGTGCATCAGGCGCTGGGCATCCATCACGAAGAAAGGTTGTCATGAGCTACGTTGTCACCCCACCCGCCATCGTTTCGGTGCCCGTTGTGGGCCGCGCCGAGCGCTTTCCCGTCCATCGCATCTACTGCGTGGGCCGCAACTATGTGGAGCACGCCCAGGAGATGGGCTTCACCGGGCGGGAACCCCCGTTCTTTTTCCTGAAGCCCGCCAGCGCAGCCGTGGTGGTGAATGCCGGCGAGACGGGCGCCCTGGCCTACCCGGCGCTGACCCAGAACTTCCACCATGAGATCGAACTCGTGGTGGCCATCGGCACGGGCGGCCAGAACATCAAGGCCGCCGATGCGTTCAAGCACATCTACGGCTATGGCGTGGGGCTGGACATGACGCGTCGCGACCTGCAAGGCGAAATGAAGAAACAGGGGCGTCCCTGGGACATTGGCAAGGCCTTCGAGCAATCCGCCCCCATCGGCCCCATCACACCCGCCGCCCAGGCCGGTGACGTGACCCATGCCGACATCTGGTTGCAGGTCAATGGCAAGGACCGCCAACGCAGCAATGTGGCCAAGCTCATCTGGAACATCGGCGAAATCATTGAACACCTCTCAGCGGCCTGGGACTTGCAACCCGGCGACCTGATCTACTCCGGCACGCCCGAAGGTGTGGCGGCCGTGGTGCGCGGCGACGTACTCGAAGGCGGCGTGACCGGGCTGGAGACGCTTCGCGTCCGCGTCGTCTGATCGCGGCGACGCAGGAATGCCTGCGCGATGATCGCACCCATATTCCGATCATCGCGCAGTGACCCCTGGCGACCATGATGCGCACGGCAGTTACGATATGCAACTGCCTACCATTCAGCCTTGGCCGGAAACCCGCCGGCAACCCGGAGACGTTGTTTGAAGCTATTGGAAATTCTGGCCCGGGCCTGCGCAATCGCTGCAGGCTTGTTGCTGACCACGATCACCCTCATGACCTGCGCCAGCCTGATCGGGCGTAACACGGTGGGGATCACGCTCGTTGGCGACTTTGAGTTGACCGGCGTCGTCGCGGGGGCGGCTATCGCGCTGTTCCTTCCCTGGTGCCAGCTGCGGCGTGGCAACATCATTGTGGATTTTTTTACCGCACGCGCCAGTGTCGGCACCCAACGCGGCCTCGACCGCTTTGGCACCCTGCTTCTTGGACTGGCCATTGCGCTGCTGGCGTGGCGAACCGGCGTGGGCGGCCTCGCCGCGTGGGAAACGCAATCGGGCACGATGATGCTCGGTTTTCCGGAATGGGTGGTGTACGCCGCGATGACGCCGGCGCTCGTACTGACCGCCGTCATTGCCCTTTGGCAGGCTGTGACAGGCTTCCAGACCCACAGCGCAGGGCACCCGGCATGAGCCGCTTTGCCGTCACGGCGCATCGCGCGGAGGCGCGGGCATGAGTGCCATCGAACTCACCGTCCTGATCTTCGGGATCATGCTGGTCCTGATGGCCATGCGGGTGCCGATTGCCATTTCGATGTTTGTGGCCGGTGGCATCGGCTATGTCGTTCAGGCCGGCTGGATGCCATTCGCCAATTTTCTCAATGGCCATGCATTTGCACGGTTTGCGAGTTACGAACTCTCGGTCATTCCGCTGTTCATCCTGATGGGCAACTTTGCCACGCACGGCGGCGTGACCCGGGCACTGTTCGAGTTCGCCAGCGCCATCATGGGACGTTTCCGCGGTGGGTTGGCCATGGCCTCCGTCGTGGCCAGCGCCGCATTCGGTGCCATTTGTGGGTCGTCGGTGGCCACAGCGGCCACGATCACCGGCGTCGCGCTTCCTGAAATGCGGCGCCACGGATACTCGGGCCGACTCGCGACCGGCACGCTGGCCGCGGGCGGCACTTTGGGCATCCTGATTCCTCCGTCGGTGCCGCTGGTGGTCTACGCCATCCTGGCCGAGCAGAACATCGCCAAGCTCTTTGCCGCAGCCATGCTGCCGGGCTTTATCGCCATGGTGGGCTATATCGTCGCCATTGGCGTCTATGTTCGCCTGGTGCCGGGACAGGCGCCTGACCACGAAGATGCGCCTCCCCCCATCACCTGGCGCTTGATGATGGGCGTGGTGCCGATCGCCGTGGTGTTCGTGCTGGTGTTTGGTGGCATCTATGGCGGCTATTTTTCGCCGACTGAAGGCGCCGCTGTGGGTGCCGCTGCAACCTTTGTGGCAGCGCTGCTCAAGCGCGAGCTGACATTGGCCAAACTCAAGCAGTCCTTCTACTCCACGGCCGAGAGTTCGGCGATGATCTTCATGATCTTCATCGGCGCCGATCTGATGAACTCGGCACTGGCGCTGACCCAGGTGCCGACCCAACTCGCAGAAGTCGTCTCCGCATCAGGCCTGTCCCCCATGATGGTCATGGCGCTGGTCCTGCTGCTGTACATCATGCTCGGGTTCATCATGGACGAACTGTCTGTGCTGCTGCTGACCATCCCGATCTTTTTTCCGATGATCATGGCGCTCGATTTCGGCATGGCCAAGGAGGCCGTCGCCATCTGGTTCGGCATCCTGATGCTCATGACGGTGGGATTCGGCCTGCTGTCTCCCCCGGTCGGACTGAACGTCTACGTGGTCAACGGCATGGCAAAGGACGTGCCGATTGCCGAAAGCTACCGGGGAGTGCTGCCGTTCCTCGTCAGCGACCTGATGCGCCTGGCGCTGGTGTTCCTCTTCCCGTCGGTCGCACTGTGGTTCGTCTCCTTCATCCGCTAACCTGAGGGTTAGTCCGGGAAACGGCGCACCCCGTATTGCGTTAACTTCACGTCATTCCATCCTACGGAGAACCCCCCATGATCCAGCGTCGCACGCTTCTCAAAACCTCGGCCGCCGTGGCCTTGGGCGCACCGACCCTCAGTGGCCTGGCCCAACAGGCCGTCACGCTCAAGTTTCACACCTTCATGGCCCCGATGTCCAATGTCTGGCTCAACATGCACAAGGCATGGATGAACAAGGTCGAAAAGGAGTCCGGTGGCCGCATCAAGTTCGAAGGCTACCCGGCCATGCAACTCGGCGGCACGCCGGTGCAGTTGTACGACCAGGCCAAGGATGGCGTGGTTGACATCGTCTGGACATTGCCGGGCAACACGGCCGGCCGCTTCCCGCGCATCGAAGTGTTTGAGTTGCCGTTCATGATGAACAACGCCGAAGCCACCTCCAGGGCCTATTGGGAATATGTGCAAACGCAGGCGCCCGACGAGTTCAAGGACACCCATACCCTCGCGCTGCACGTGCATGGCCCCGGCGTGATCCACACCAAAGACAAGCAGATCAAGACCCCCGACGATCTCAAGGGCATGAAGCTGCGTGGCCCAACCCGCCAGATCACCAAAATGCTGGGCTACGTGGGCGCCATTCCCGTGGGCATGCCGCTGCCCGCCATTCCGGACGCGCTCTCCAAGGGCACCATCGAAGGCTGCGTCATCCCCTGGGAAGTGGTGCCCGCCGTCAAGGTGCAGGAACTCACCAAGTTCCACAGCGAGTTTGACCCTGCTGGCGGCGCGCTCTACACCACCACGTTTGTGATGGCCATGAACAAGGCCAAATACGAGTCGCTGGCCCCCGATCTGAAAAAAGTCCTCGACGCCAACTCCGGCCTGGAGACCTCCGGCTGGCTCGGCAAGGTTCAGCAACAGGGCGACGTGGCCGGACGCAAGTCGGCCGTGGACCGCAACAACACCATCTACACCGTGCCGGCCAGCGAGGCGCAGGAGTTCAAGCGCAAGGCACGCCTGGTTGAAGTCGAATGGGTGGAAGACATGAACAAGCGCGGCTTTGACGGCAAAAAACTGCTCGACACCGCACGCAGCCTGATTGAAAAGCACGGCAAGGCGCCTGCGGCTCCCGCCAAGAAGGCCTGAGCGCGAACCGCCGACGGGATCAAAGGGCTCCACGAGGAGCCCTTTTTCTTTTCAAATTAAACTGGGCCCATGCTCCACAGCCCCATCAAACACTGCAGGAACTGCGGCGTCGCGGTGACCTACCGCCTGCCTGACGACGGCGACACACGCCAACGCGCGGTATGCCCAACCTGCCATACCGTCCATTATGAAAACCCCCTGAACGTGGTCGGTACCGTGGCCTGTCTGGGCGACCGCGTGCTGCTTTGCAAGCGCAATATCGAGCCTCGTTGGGGCAAATGGACCCTGCCCGCTGGTTTTATGGAACTGGGCGAGACCACCGACGAAGGCGCCGCTCGCGAAACCGACGAAGAAGCCGGTGCCCAGTTCGAAATGGGAGACCTCTTTACAGTGATCAGCGTGCCGAGGGTCGGACAGGTTCACCTTTTTTACCGGGCACGCCTGTTGAATGAGCAGTTCAACCCGGGGCATGAAACGATTGAAGCAAAACTTTTCTCGGAATCCGACATCCCCTGGGACGACATCGCCTTCAGAACCGTGAAGGAGACCCTGATATGCTATTTTTCGGACCGCCAAAAAGGCTCCTTCGGAGTACACAACCTTGCGATTGCCTGAACCCCTGCATGCTTGGCCAAGTCACGCCGCACGATCAGCCCGGATGTCCAGAATCTGCCTTTTCCTGGGTCTGGTCTGGCTGGCGTTGACCCTGACCGGGTGCGCGACACGGGTCTGGAACCAGCCCATCGGACTCGCTGACGATGTGTACCGCTACGACTACGACTTCCGGACCCGCCTGCCGCGCAACGCAGATGATCTTTTCATCGTCCTGGCGTTCTCCGGCGGGGGCACACGTTCAGCCGCGTTCACGTATGGTGTTCTTGAGAAACTGAGGGACACCCAGGTCACGATACAGGGCAAACCGCGTCGGCTTCTGGACGAGGTTGACGTGATCACGTCGGTCTCCGGGGGGAGCTTCACGGCAGCGTATTACGGCCTTTTCGGCGATCAGATCTTCACGGACTTTGAACCCCGCTTCCTCAAGCGCGACGTGCAAGCCGATCTTTACTGGCAATTGGCCAATCCAGCGAACCTGATCAAACTGGCTGGCAGCGAATTCAACCGCTCGGACCTCACGGCAAACTGGCTGGACCGCGAGCTCTTCGAGCAAAAGCAGTTCGCCAACATGTCACGTGGCGACCTGCCGTTCGTCATCATCAATGCCAGCGACCTGAACAACGGTTCGACGTTCTCGTTCATCCAGCCGCAGTTCAACTTCCTCTGCTCCGACATTTCGAGCTACCCTGTGGCCAATGCCGTGGCCGCTTCCGCGGCCGTGCCCGTGGCGTTTGCCACCATTGCCTTGCGCAATTACCCGGATTGCCCGCAACGCAATATCCCCTGGGTCGACGAGGCCCTTGCCCACGACAGCCCGCTGGACCGGCGCTATGCCGTGGCGCGTGCATTGGAGCGCTATCGCCGCCCCGAGCGCATGCCCGTCGTTCACCTGGTCGACGGTGGCGTCACCGATAACCTGGGCGTGCGCGGCTCCATGATGAGCCCGGTGGCGCAGTTCGGCAATGTGCCCGACATGGCGGGTGCCTTCACGCCCAAGCAGTTGGCCAAGGTGCGCAACGTGCTGGTGGTGGTCGCGAACGCACAGGTTTTCGCGGAATACGACTGGTCCCGCGAAGGCAAGGAACCCGGCATCGTCGGTTCGGTGTTGGCCTCGTTTGATGCGGCGTTGGGCATCCTCAATACAGAAACCGCTTCACTGGCCAAGCAGGGGTTCATGATGTGGGAGCAGCGCATCAATGAACAGCGCGGCACCCAGACGCCCCCGGTGAAGGTGCACTTTTCGGTGTTGACCTTCAACCAGATCAAGGACACCGCCGAGCGAGACTATTTCGACGCCCTGCCCACTTCACTGAGCCTGAAGCCCGAGGCGGTGGACGCAGTCCGAAAATTGGGCGGAAGGCTGCTCGAGTCGTCACCGGAATTCACGGAGTTCCTCAAAGCGGTTCATTGACCACAAAGGAAAACGACCGATTGCACGGAGCAGGACTGCCTCCAGCGCCCACAAAAAAGCCCACAACCTTTCGGTTGCGGGCTCTCAGTATCGATGGTCGGCGTGGCGGGATTCGAACTCGCGACCCCTTGCACCCCATGCAAGTGCGCTACCAGGCTGCGCTACACGCCGACAAGCCACAGATTATAGCCCGAGCTGATCAATGCCCGGCGGTCAGCAAGTCCCTGATTTCGAACAATTCGCGCCGTACCAGCATCAGACGTTGCGACACGATGGCGTCCTCCTCGGGAGGCAGTGTGTCGTCAAACTCACCGAACGTCGAGTCCTCGATCTCGATCACGTCAACGCCGTCGAGCATGACCTCTCCGGCCTTGCGCTTGTCGCGCTCGACCTGAACCAACTCCTGTAATTTATTGCGGGCCCCGCTGATCGTAAAACCTTGGTCGTACAGCAGATCGCGGATTCGCCGGATCATGAGCACTTCATGGTGTTGATAGTAGCGACGGTTTCCACGCCGCTTCATCGGTCGCAACTGCGTAAACTCCTGCTCCCAATACCGTAGCACATGCGGTTTGACGCCGCACAAGTCACTGACCTCACCGATGGTGAAGTAGCGCTTTGCCGGTATGGATGGAAGAGCTTTCTCCATTGAAATCAATGTTGTAGGAGAGAAAGCTTCTAGGTTACTCTAAGTCAACATCGGGTGCAAAGCCTGTCTCGTCAGATGCCGTCAAAATGTCACAGGATGTTGTTTCACACCACGGTTGGCCCCGGATTGGCACCCTGAATCTGCTCCTTGAGCTTGTGACTGGCGTGAAATGTGACAACCCGGCGTGCCTGAATGGGGATGGCTTCACCCGTGCGGGGGTTACGGCCCGGGCGAGGTGCTTTGGTGCGGATCTGGAAGTTGCCGAACCCTGAAATCTTGACATCCTGGCCGTCCACCAGACTGTCCGCGACCAAGTCGAAAAAGGCATCGATCATGTCCTTGGACTCGCGCTTGTTCAGGCCGATCTGCTCAAACAGCAGTTCCGCCAGCTGCGCCTTGGTCAGCGCCGGTGTTTCCAGACTTTCAACCGAGAATTCCATGTTGCCTGCTCCTCCGTCCATTGGATTTGGCGCCGCGCCGGTTCAAGTTCAGG
The DNA here is from genome assembly GCA_002842205.1 of Betaproteobacteria bacterium HGW-Betaproteobacteria-3. Classification (GTDB taxonomy): domain Bacteria; phylum Pseudomonadota; class Gammaproteobacteria; order Burkholderiales; family Burkholderiaceae_C; genus PHCI01. The sequence continues at coordinate 134,309 of PHCI01000005.1, forward strand.
CGCGCAGCCTGGCGCTCAGCCGATTTCCCAGATGATGAATGACCGCCTGCACAGCCGCGTCGATCTGGTCGTCCGTCAGTGTCCCTGCGTCGCTGCGCAGCGTCATGCGGACCGCAAGGCTTTTCTCACCTTCCCCAAATCCGGCACCTGGTTGCTTGGGCCGGTACACGTCAAACAACGCAGCACCGCGCAGCAGGCCCTGCGTGGGGGCATCGTGGATCGCGGTGATCAGGGCCGCGTGGGACACCGATTCGGAAACGATGAGCGCAAGATCACGCTCCACCGATTGAAATCGGGCTACCGTCGTGAAAGCAGGCACATCGCGCGCAAGAATGGCGTCCAGATCGAGTTCGAACATCATCGGGGCCCCCGGCAAGTCATAGGCCTGTCGCCATTGCGGATGCAATTCGCCAACGTATCCAATGGCACTCCCGTGCAACAGCACCTGCGCACACCGTCCCGGGTGCATTGCCGGGTGGGTTGAGGGCTGGCACTGCACCACGACGGGTGACAGCAGGCTCTCCACGTCCCCCTTGATGTCAAAAAAATCGACCGGACGGTCTTTGCAGCCCCATTGCACAGGCTCTGCTTCGCCCCACGCCACGCCGGCCACTCGCATCGGCTGGAAAAATCCCTCGACCGTCGTGTCCGTGTTGCGCACCGAGGCATCGCGCAAGAAAACACGCCCGACCTCGAACGCCCGCACCCGTGACGCCTTGCGGTCAATATTGAATTTCAGAACCTGTAGCAAAGAGCCCAGCAATGACGAGCGCATCACGCCCATTTGGCTGGCGATCGGGTTGAGCAGGCGAACGGGATCGGCATTGCCCGACAGTTCGCGCTCCCAGCGTTCGTCAACAAAGCTGAAATTGATGGTTTCCTGGTAGCCCCGCGCAGCCAACAAACGTCGAACGGCATACGCGCTGCGCTGCGCCTCGGGCCGCAGCCTTGGCCGGATCGGTGCCGTCGGCGGGCTCGTGGGCAATTGGTTGTAGCCAATGATTCGCACGACTTCTTCGATCAGGTCCTCCTCAATCGTGAGGTCAAACCGATACAGTGGGGGCAGCACAGTCACGGTCCCATCACCTTCAGTCACCTCCAGGCCCAATCGGCGGAGTGCATCCACGCATTGCACCTGCGTCAGCGGCATGCCGATCACCTTGGCGGCCCTGGCCACACGCAGCGTGACGGGTTGCGCTACGGGCATGTTGGGCTGAACATCATCAACCGGGCCAGCTTGCCCGCCACAAATATCGAGAATCAGCTGGGTGATGCGCTCGATATGCGCCACAGTCCCGCCCGGATCGACGCCGCGCTCGAACCGGTGGCCTGCATCGGTCGAGAAGTTGTAGCGGCGTGAGCGGCCGGCAATGGCTTTGGGCCACCAGAAGGCCGCTTCGACATACACATGGGTCGTCTGACCAGAGACGGCGGTCGCATCACCGCCCATGATGCCCGCGAGGGATTCAACCTGATGTTCATCGGCAATCACCCCCACCTTGTCATCGACGGTGACAGTGCTGCCATTGAGCAGCTTGAGTTGTTCACCGGGGCGGCCCCACCGCACGTCCAGCGTGCCATGAATCTTGTCGAAATCAAAAATGTGCGAGGGGCGCCCCAGTTCGAACATGACATAGTTGGAGATGTCCACCAGCGCCGTGACGCTGCGCTGGCCGCAGCGTGCAAGGCGGTCCACCATCCACTGCGGCGTGGCGGCCTGTGTGTTCACGTTGCGCACGATGCGCCCCGAAAACCGCCCGCACAGATCGGGCGCGCTCACGCAAACCGGCTGACGGTCCTGGTGGGTCACCGGCACAGGTGGAAATTCAAGTTGCTTCAACGGCGCGCCGGTCAAAGCCGACAATTCGCGCGCCACGCCATACACGCTCAGGCAATGCGCCAGGTTGGGCGTAAGCTTGAGTGTGAAGATCGTGTCATCCAGTTGCAGATACTCGCGGATATCGGCACCAATCGGGGCGTCGGCGGCCAGCTCAAGCAGTCCCCCATGGTCGTCAGAGAGTTTGAGTTCACGCGCCGAGCACAGCATGCCCTGGCTTTCAACACCCCGCAGCTTTCCAAGCTTGATCTGGAACGGTTTGCCATCGTCGCCGGGAGGCAGTTCGGCCCCGACCAGCGCTAGCGGCACCTTGATGCCGACGCGTGCGTTGGGTGCACCGCACACGATGCTCAACCGTTCGCCCTGGCCGACATCGACGTGGCACACACGAAGCCGGTCGGCATTCGGGTGCTGGATTGCCTCCTTGATTTCGCCGACGACGACTTTCATGAACGGTGGCGCCACGGGGGCAAGCGCTTCCACCTCCAGGCCGGCCATGGTCAGGGTGTCAGCCAGCTGCTGGGTGGTGATGGGCGGGTTGCAGAATTCGCGCAACCAGGACTCTGAAAATTGCATGTCGGTGTAGGTGAAGTGGCGTTGCTGGATCAGCGGAACTGGCCGAGGAATCGCATGTCGCCGTCAAAAAACAGGCGCAAATCGTTCACGCCGTAACGCAGCATCGTCAGACGGTCCGGGCCCATGCCAAACGCAAAACCGATGAACTGCTCAGGGTCCAGTCCCATGTTGCGCACCACGTTCGGATGGACCTGGCCGGAACCGGCCACTTCCAGCCAGCGCCCGGCCAACGACCCGCTCTGGAACTGGATGTCGATTTCGGCGCTCGGCTCGGTGAACGGGAAAAAACTGGGGCGAAACCTCAGCACCAGGTCTTCGCTTTCGAAAAAAGTCCGGCAGAAGTCGGTGAAAACGACCTTCAAGTCCTTGAAACTCACGTTCTCGCCGATCCACAGTCCTTCGCACTGGTGGAACATCGGCGAGTGCGTCGCGTCGCTGTCCACGCGGTAAGTCCGGCCCGGTGCGATCACCCGGATCTCCGGCATGCCCTGCCCTGCGTCGAGTTGCGCGCGATGCTTCTTGACGTGCTGCACGGCGTAGCGAATCTGCATCGGGCTGGTGTGCGTACGCAGCAGGTAGCCCCCTTCGACATAGAAGGTATCGTGCATGGAACGCGCAGGATGGTCCTCCGGCGTGTTGAGCGCTGTAAAGTTGAACCAGTCGGTTTCGATCTCGGGGCCCTGTGCCACATCGAAGCCCATGGAACCAAAGATGTTCTCGATGCGCTCCAGGGTGAGCGACACCGGGTGGAGTCCGCCCTGCCCGTGCTGGCGGCCCGGCAGCGTGACGTCCAGTGCTTCAGCTTGCAACTGGGCCTGCAGTTCTGCAGCGGCCAGCGCCTGCCGGCGCTCTGTCAACGCGGTCTCGATCGCCTGTTTGGCCAGATTGATGGCCGCACCGCGCGTTTTCTTCTCGTCCACGCTCAAGCTGGCCATGCCCTTCATGAGCTCGGTAATCCGCCCTGCCTTCCCAAGGTACAGAGCCTTGGCATTTTCAAGGTCTGAAGGGGTGAGGGCCTGGGCAAAACTGGCCCGGGCGGCATCAGCCAATGTATCCAGTTCGTTCATAGGTCGTTACAGGTCATCCGAACAAAAAAGGGTTGAAGCCTTCGCAAGCCTCAACCCCTTTGATTTTCTTCGCCGAAAGCTGCCGCGGAAGACAGCATCCGTCGTGAATTAAGCGGCCAGCTTGGCTTTGACCTGCTCCACGATGCCGGCAAAAGCGGCCTTGTCATGCACGGCGATGTCCGCCAGCATTTTGCGGTCGATTTCGATGGCGGCCTTTTTAAGGCCGTTGGCGAACTGGCTGTAGGTCAGGCCGCATTCACGCGCAGCGGCGTTGATACGGGCGATCCACAACTGGCGGAATACGCGCTTCTTGGTACGACGGTCCCGGTAGGCATATTGCCCAGCCTTCATCACCGCTTCTTTGGCGATGCGGAAGACATTGCCGCGGCGGCCGCGGAAACCTTTGGCCAGGGCCAGGACTTTCTTGTGACGGGCGCGGGCTGTTACACCACGTTTGACGCGAGGCATGTGTGTTCTCCTTGTTCGTCAGTTGGTCAAATGCCCATGCCGGGCAGCATGGCGGCCATGGAAACCATATTGGTTTCATGAACCGTCACCGACCCGCGCAGGTGGCGCTTGTTCTTGGTGGTCTTCTTCGTCAGGATGTGACGCTTGAAGGCTTGACCGCGTTTGACGGTGCCACCGGGACGAACGCGAAAACGCTTTTTCGCGCTGCTCTTGGTCTTCATTTTGGGCATGTTCATGCTCCTTTTCGTTGTGCTCGTGAGGCGTCTGCAAACTCCTTGCAGCCTTGGAGGCCCCGAGCCACTTGTGGGACAGGTTTTTCAACCCATCCCGTTCTGGAGGGCCCTGCGACCCTCCGTTTGCAATCCGCAGGCGACCCACCCGCGGGATGCAAATTTTATGTGCTTACCGCCGAAACAGCTTCCGCAGTCGGTTTGGCGCCGCCACCCGATTTCTTCTTGCCCGGCGCGATCATCATGATCATTTGCCGCCCTTCAAGCTTCGGAAACTGCTCCACCACGATCAAGTCGGCCAAGTCATCACGGATGCGCTGCAGCAGCGCCATCCCGATCTCCTGGTGCGTGATCTCGCGTCCACGAAAGCGCAGCGTGATCTTGCATTTGTCGCCCTCTGCCAGGAAGCGCCGGATGTTGCGCATCTTGATGTTGTAGTCACCGTCGTCGGTGCCCGGGCGGAACTTGATTTCCTTGATTTCAATGACCGTCTGCTTGGCCTTCGCCTCGGCAGCTTTCTTCTGCTCCTGGTACTTGAACTTGCCGTAGTCCATCAAGCGACAGACCGGCGGGATCGCCGTGGCCGCGATTTCAACCAGATCCACGTCCAGCTCACCCGCCATGCGCAACGCCTCCATGAGGCTGACCACACCGAGGGGCTCGTTTTCCGGGCCAGAAAGTCGCACTTCAGGGGCCATGATTTCCCGGTTCAACCGGTGCTTGCGCTCTTCACGGTGGCGACGGTCACGAAATTCAGTAGCGATGGTTCAAATCCTTCAAATTCAAATACTATCCAAAAGATAGCAAACTCTGTCCATTTCACGCGGACTAAAGCGGCATTTCATTAGAAAATCAGGCTTTAGAGGCGATGTCCCGGGCGATCACGTCAGCAAAGGCCTCAAGGGGCATCACACCCAGGTCTTTGTTGCCCCGGGCGCGCACTGCGACAGCACCTGCCGCCTTTTCTTTGTCGCCGACGACAAGGATATAAGGCAGCTTTTGCATTGAATGCTCCCGTATTTTATACGTAATTTTCTCGTTGCGCAGATCCAATTCGACCCTAAGCCCTTGATTTTTCAGCGTTTTGACCACTTCCCGGGCGTAATCGGCCTGCGAATCGGTGATGTTGAGCACCTGGACCTGCACCGGCGCAAGCCAAACCGGCAACGCGCCAGCGTGTTCTTCGATCAGGATACCGATGAACCGCTCCAGGCTGCCGACGATGGCGCGGTGCAGCATCACCGGCCGGTGCCGGGCGCCGTCTTCGCCCACATATTCGGCATCCAGCCGCTCGGGCATCGAGAAGTCAACCTGCATCGTGCCGCACTGCCACTGGCGTCCGATGGCGTCCTTGAGCGTGTATTCGATCTTGGGGCCGTAAAAAGCGCCATCCCCCGGGGAAACCTCGAACTCGCAGCCCGACGCGCGCAGGCTCTCCATGAGGGCGTGCTCGGCCTTGTCCCAACTCTCCTCGGAGCCGATACGCTTTTCGGGACGCGTTGCGACCTTGTAGATGATGTTTTTGAAACCGAAGTCGGCATAGACCTTTTGCAACAGTGTGGTGTAAGCCGTGCATTCGCCCAGGATCATGTCTTCAGTGCAGAAGATATGCCCATCGTCCTGCGTGAAGCCGCGCACCCGCATGATGCCGTGCAGCCCGCCCGTGGGTTCGTTGCGGTGGCACTGCCCGAATTCGCCGTAGCGCAGCGGCAGGTCGCGGTAACTCTTGATGCCCTGCTTGAAAATCAGGATGTGCCCCGGACAGTTCATGGGCTTGAGGGCGTAATCGCGCTTTTCACTCTCGGTGGTGAACATGTTTTCGCGGTACTTGTCCCAGTGGCCGGTCTTCTCCCACAGCGACTGGTCCAGCAGCTGCGGGCCCTTGACCTCGTGGTAGCCGTTGTCGCGGTAGACACGGCGCATGTACTGCTCGACCTCCTGCCATACCGTCCACCCCTTGGGGTGCCAGAACACGACGCCCGGTGCGTGGTCGTCGATATGGAAAAGGTCCAGTTCCTTGCCGAGCTTGCGGTGGTCGCGCTTTTCAGCTTCTTCCAGCATGGTCAGGTGCTGCTGCAACTCTTCCTTGGTGGCCCAGGCCGTGCCATAGATACGCTGAAGCATCTCGTTGCGGTGATCACCACGCCAATAGGCGCCCGCCACCTTCATGAGCTTGAAATGCCGGAGCTTGCCCGTACTCGGCACGTGCGGGCCACGGCACAGGTCTTCGAAAGCACCTTCGCGGTACAGGCTCACGTCCTCGTTGCTCGGTATGCTGGCGATGATTTCCGCCTTGTAGTGCTCGCCCATGCCCTTGAAATACGCCACAGCCTCATCGCGTGGCAGCACCCGGCGAACCACGGGCTCGTCCTTCGCAGCCAGTTCGGTCATGCGCTTTTCGATGGACGTCAGGTCTTCAGGCGTGAATGGGCGTTTGTACGAAAAGTCATAGAAAAAGCCGTGCTCGATCACGGGGCCGATGGTGACTTGCGCTTCTGGAAAAAGATCCTTGACCGCATAGGCCAGCAAGTGGGCCGTCGAGTGGCGGATGACCTCCAGCCCCTCGGCGTCCCTGGCCGTGACGATGGACAGCGGACTGTCCGCCGAAATGACGTGGCTCGTGTCCACCACCTTGCCATCGATCTTGCCGGCCAGCGCCGCCTTGGCCAAACCGGCCCCGATGGATGCAGCCACCTCGGCCACCGTGACCGGGCCGGGAAAATCGCGTTGGGAACCGTCTGGAAGTGTGATCTGGATCATGTTCAGTCTCTGGCGCACGCCGTGCGCAAAAAAAAACGCGGACCGGTCCGCGCTTTATTTGAAATACATAGCACCCTGCGCCCAAGGCGCGCGGACTAGCGGCCAATCAGGCGTGTCAACCTCAATGTACTAGTTCGCGGCGTCATCACCAGGGTGCCTTTCCCGCTCTTGCTGGCCAAAAACCCGATTCTAACGGCCCGGACGCAAAAAAACCCGCGGGCCACACCTTGCCGGTGTTGGGCGCGCGGGCTGGAGCGTGCGACAGCGTTTGTCGGGTCAGTGGAATTGCTCTTCTTCGGTGGAACCGGTCAGCGCGGTCACACTGGATTTGCCGCCCTGGATGGCCGTGGTCACTTCATCAAAGTAGCCGGTGCCGACTTCCTGCTGGTGCGACACGAAGGTGTAGCCGCGGTCGCGGGCAGCGAATTCGGGCTCCTGCACCTTCTCGATGTAGGCCGTCATGCCGCGCTTGACGTAGTCTTGCGACAGGTCGTACATGTTGTACCACATGGAGTGGATGCCGGCGAGCGTGATGAACTGGTACTTGTAACCCATGGCACCGAGCTCGCGCTGGAACTTGGCGATGGTGGCGTCGTCCAGGTTTTTCTTCCAGTTGAACGAGGGCGAGCAGTTGTAGGCCAGCATCTTGCCGGGGTGAACCTTGTGCACGGCGTCGGCAAATTTCTTGGCGAACTCGAGGTCGGGCGTGCCGGTTTCGCACCACACCAGATCGGCGTAGTGGGCGTAGGCATTGGCGCGGGCCACGGCCTGGTCCAGGCCCTTGCGGGTCTTGTAGAAACCCTCAGAGGTACGTTCGCCGGTCAGGAAGGGCTTGTCGATCTCGTCGTAGTCGGAGGTCAGCAGGTCAGCAGCCTCGGCGTCGGTGCGGGCGATCACCAGCGTGGGCACGCCGCACACGTCTGCCGCCATGCGCGCGGCGATCAGCTTCTGGCAAGACTCACGCGTGGGCAACAGCACCTTGCCGCCCATGTGGCCGCATTTCTTGACGGAGGCGAGCTGGTCTTCCCAGTGCACGGCCCCCGCGCCGGCCTTGATCATGGACTTCATCAACTCAAACGCATTGAGCACCCCGCCGAAACCGGCTTCGGCATCGGCCACGATGGGCGCGAAGTAGTCGATGTAATCCTTGTCGCCAGCATCGATGCCTTTGGAGTGCTGGATTTCGTCGGCCCGGCGGAAGGTGTTGTTGATGGTTTCAACCACCTTGGGAACCGAGTCCACCGGGTACAGCGATTGGTCGGGGTACATCGACGAATACGTGTTGTTGTCGGCGGCCACCTGCCAGCCCGACAGGTAAATGGCCTTGACGCCCGCCTTGACCTGCTGCATGGCCTGGCCACCCGTCAGCGCGCCCAGGGTGTTGACGTAAGGCTCGGTGTGCAGCAGATGCCACAGCTTTTCGGCACCGCGGCGGGCCAACGTGTATTCAATCGGAAATGAGCCGCGCAGGCGCACGACGTCAGCGGCGCTGTAGCCGCGCTGGATGCCCTTCCAGCGGGGGTTGGTGGCCCAGTCTTTTTCGAGGGCGGCGATTTGCTGTTCGCGGCTCAGTTGTTCGGTAAGGGATTGCGGCATGAAGTCACTCCTTGAGTTGATGAAAACCTTTCGAGCCAGCCTTGCAGCGTGAAGGCTGTCGATGGAATGACTTTAAGTCTTCTAAAAGACTTTAACCATCTCTTATGTCTTATATAAGACAAAAATATTTTCTATATAAATCAATAAGTTATCTACTTCATTCCACAATATGACTTCAAATTTTCCATATCAAGAAAAAATGCTGCTTCGCATCATTGCCACACACCACTCTGTACGTCTAGTTTTCTTATTATGAAATTCGTGGGCTGAGGCTGCGCCCGCCTCCCAGGAAACGCTCCGGGCGGGCCCTGTCATACGGGGCTGTCGATGCGAATCCAGGTGGTCTTCATCTCGGTGTACTTGTCAAGCGCATGAAGCGACTTGTCGCGCCCCACGCCACTTTGCCTGTACCCGCCAAATGGAACCGTGATGTCGTCTTCGTCGTACTGATTCACGTGGACTGTGCCTGCGCGCAACGCTCGCGCCACACCATGGGCCTTGTTGAGGTCACGGGTCCATACCGCCGCCTGCAACCCGTACACGCTTTGATTGGCCTGCCGGACCACCTCGACGATGTCCGTGAACGACAGCACGGACAAGACAGGTCCAAAAATTTCCTCCCGCGCGATCGTCATGTCATTGCGAACACCGTCGAAAATCGTCGGCTGCACGTAGCACCCTCCCGTGTCGCGCAGAACCTGGGCGCCACCGGCCAGCAGCCGTGCGCCTTCGTTCTTGCCCGCTTCGATGTACCGCAAAACTGTCGCCATCTGCACCTGGTCCACCAAAGCACCCATGATGGTGTTTGCATTCAGCGGGTCCGCCGGCGCGTACTTCGGCACCAGGGCCAGCGCCTTTTCAAGGAAATGCTCCCGGATGCTTTCCTCGACAAACAGGCGCGAAGGCGCGTTGCAACTCTCGCCCTGGTTGAAGAAGATGCTGCCGACTGCGGCTTCGACGGCCTTGTCGAGGTCCGGACAATCGGCAAAAACGATATTGGGCGATTTGCCACCGAGCTCGGTCCAGGCCCGCTTCAGGTTGCTCTGCCCCGCCATGACGTGGATCTGCTTGCCCACGCGCGTCGAGCCCGTGAATGCGATGCAATCCACGTCCATGTGCAACGCCAGCGGTGAGCCGGCTTCTGGACCAAAGCCCGGAACCACGTTCAAAACCCCCGCCGGAATCCCGGCCTCCATTGCGAGCTCGGCCATGCGCAATGCGGTCAGAGGAGATTTTTCGCTAGGCTTGAGAACGACGGAGTTTCCGGCCGCCAGGGCCGGTGCGATTTTCCACGCCGCCATGATCATGGGGTAATTCCAGGGGACGATCACGCCCACAACACCCACTGGCTCTCGGGTAATCAACGCCAGCGCTGTGCTGGCTGTGGGCGCGATCTCGTCATACACCTTGTCGATCGCTTCGCCATACCAGCGAATGCAGTTGGCGGCACTGTTCACGTCAACTCCGCGCGCATAACGTACCGGTTTTCCCATGTCGAGCGTTTCAGTCAAGGCCAGTTCGTCGCCGTGTGCGATCAGCTGTTCCGCAAAACGGATCATGATCTGCTTGCGCCTGGTGGGTGGCAGCCCGGCCCATCGTCGGTCTTCGAACGCGGCACGTGCAGCGGCGACGGCTGCATCCACATCGGCTTGGCCGCAACGTGCCACTTGCGTCAAGACGCGTCCATGGACCGGTGAAACACAGTCGAAAACAGCACCATCCCGGGCTCCGACCCGCTGGCCGTTGACAAATGCCCGCCCATCAAATTTCATCGTCTGCGCATCGGGTGCATTTGCATTCATACGAATCGCTCCTCAAGTGAACGGGGCCTTGCCGCAACCATGGTGGACTTTACCCGTCTGAAAATGAAAACGGGGCATCCGTCAAAGGACGCCCCGTACCGTGCTGCGCACCGCGTCAGAACTTCACGACAACAGCGCCGCCCAGCAGGGTGTTGTTCTTGCTGAAGGTGCCGTTTCTCGGATCAAAGAACACATCACCGGACGCATGGTCAAAGCGAAGCTCAAGCTTCAGCGTCGTGCTTTCGCTGTAGACATAATTCAGACCGGTGGACAAAGCCGTGCGGTTCACACCCCGCGCGGGGTTGCCCGTGCTGCCAAACCCGTTGCGGCCATCGACGGCAAACCCCGATCCGCTCGGATCATCGGCCGGATCCCAGCCATAGCTCCCATACACACCGCCACCGTTCTTGTGGTTGTCGATGTAGTCCACACGGGCCAGCGCCTGCAGTCTGGGCGTGATCTTGTACCCGGCAAGCCCGGAAAGACCCCACCATTTGGCGTCAGCGCCACTGCCATCCCCGGCAGCGTTGCGGATCCTGCCAACGCCCGCCTGACCCTGCAATGTCCAGTCGCCACGAATGTAATAGCCATCGACTTCAAACAGGTCCGAATCCACACTGTTGCGCGAATGCGCGCCAGCGAAACCAAACCCGCTGAACTCACCCTTGCTGTAGTCCACGCGGTACATCACACCGGGTTTGCGGGCGCCTCTGCCACGCACACCGTCGATGCTGCCCACCAGGACTTTGCTGAGCCATTTGCCACTGGTGTTCTCGATACCTGCGCCGGTGTAATAACTCGGAATTGTGAAATCAAACAGCAGGTTGTGCGTCACCAGCGGATTCAAATGGGCCCACGAATATTCGTAGCCGCTCCAGTCCGGGAATTGCCCGGCCAGCAACCGGGTTTGCGAACTGTTCAGGGGGACCGAGACCGATCCCTCATGAACGATGGAACCGATATTGGTCGCTGAATTGGCCGCTTTGTGCGGCGCCAGGGTCAGACGCCATTTCACGCCGTCCTCGGTCTCCTTCTGGATGTCGAGCATTGCCTGCCCGAAGTACGAATTGTCATAAGAGTAGCCGTCAAATCCGTCGGCAAATTCTCCCGACCGACCTTGACCGTCAAAGTTGTTGAGGAACACAAAACCCGACGAACGCGCACGCCGGTTGTAAATGTAGGTCGGGTCCACCATGCCACTGACCTTCAACCCCTTGAAACCTGACGCAATCGTGCTGTCCTCAGAGGCCTCCACTTTGGTTCGAATCCGGTTGAACTCCTCCGGATCCACGTTGCCGGCAGTGGCCTTGCTTTCCGTCGCGTCAATTTTTTCCTGCAACGCCTTGATCTGAGCGGCAAACTGCGCACGCATCAACTCAATTTCTTTCTTCAAATCAGCCACGGACTGGGCACCCGCACCCATACATGGCAAAGCTGCCGCCATGGCGACGACAAGCAGTCTTTTCTGGAATTTCATGTTTTCTCCTTTAATACCCGTTTCCCTTTAACGCAAACTCCCAATTTCCTGATCTCAAGCGCCTCAGGCCTTGAAGGCGGCGGCCATCTCCTGCGCCCGCCGCCGCTCCAGACGCGCCAGCCAAAGACTGGCGGCCACCACCCCCATACTCACGACAAGAACCGTCAACGTTGCAACCGCATTGACCGTGGGATTGAGACCCAGGCGGGCGCGACTGAAGATCACGATGGGCATGGTGGTCGAACCAGGGCCAGAAAGAAAAGCCGAAAGCACGACATCGTCCAGCGACAGCGTGAACGCCAACAACCACGCCGACATCAGCGCCTGCGAAATCAGTGGCAACGTGATGAGAAAGAAAACCTGCCACGGTCGGGCACCCAAATCCAGCGCCGCCTCCTCCAACTGAGGACTCATCTCCTGAAGACGCGAGGTCACCACCACGGTGGCGTAGGCCATACCCAGGAGCGTGTGCCCGATCCAGATGGTCAGCATTCCCCGGTCGGGGAACCCCGTGGCCCGCTGCACGGAAACCAGCATCAGCAGCAGCGACAGACCAATGATCACCTCCGGCATGACCAGCGGTGAGCTGACCATTCCCGAAAACAGCGTTCTGCCAGGAAACCGCTTGAACCGAACCAGGGCAACGGCGGCAAACGTGCCGAGAATGACAGAAGCACAGGCGGTCAGGAATGCGATCTTCAGTGACAGCATGAACCCGGCAATGATCGCGTCATCCTTCAGGAGCTCACCGTACCATTTGAAGGAAAATCCAGACCAACTCGTCACCAACGGGCTTGCGTTGAAACTCAGGACAATGAGCGTCACGATCGGCAAATACAGAAACACGTAGCCCCCGATCAGCCACGAACGGGACGTCACGGCGCCGGCCCGGTTGATCATGTCCGACTCCTTTCGGAGTTCTCAGCCTGGTATTTGTTGAACAGCGCCAGCGGCACGATGATCAGCAGCACCATCACGACCGCTACGCTGGCGGCCATGGGCCAGTCGTTGTTGGCAAAGAACTCATCCCACAGGACGCGCCCGATCATCAGCGTTTGGGGCCCCCCCAACAGCTCCGGTATCACAAACTCACCCAGGCACGGAATAAAGACCAACAACGCGCCAGCGATGATGCCTCCCCTGGACAGCGGCACGGTGATACGCCAGAAAGCCTGCCAGGGCGTTGCCCCCAAATCCCGCGCGGCCTCCAGAAGGCGGATGTCCATCTTCACCAGATTGGCGTATAGCGGCAACACCATGAACGGAAGATAGGTGTACACCATGCCCAGCGTCAGCGAGAACGGCGTATTCATCATTTTCAACGGCTGATCGATCAGGCCAAGCGCCAGGACGATATTGTTGAAAACGCCGTTGTCCGCCAGCAGCATCTTCCACGCATAGACACGGAGCAGAAATGAGGTCCAGAACGGCAGCATGACGAGCATGAGCAGCGCCGGTCGAATGCCGGGACGACTGCGCGCCATGAAATAGGCAAAAGGGTAGCCGATGGCCAGACAGATGACCGTCGTCAGTGCGGCAAATTTGATGGAGGAAAGGTACGCCCGGACATAGAGGTCATCCTGCACGATGAAAAGATAGTTGCTCAGCTTGATCTGCAGGACCAGCAGGCCGTCATGAAAGCCCAGCAGGTCCTTGAAGACCACGTTGTCCATCTCGGACACGCTGATCTTGAAAACAACCAAAAATGGCAATGCGAAAAACATCACCAAAAAGACAAATGGCACGCCAATGACAAATCGGCGGCCCAAGCGGGACATCAACACGTCAAGCCAACCCGCGTCGGCGATCTGTGACGCCGGTCCGGTTGTCGGGTCTCGCGGTGATGTGGGGCTGCTTTTCATTGGGTCAGCACCACGACATCACTGCCCCACCACCAGATATGCACACGGTCTCCGAGACTCAGGTGATTTTCATCGTGGCGGGCATCATTGGCTTTGGTAACCTTGACCACCAGCCCCGTTGGTAACGCCACGTGATAGGTGGTCTGACTGCCCAGATACGCCAGGCTGCGAACTTCACCCTGCGCCGTATTGAAGCCAATCTCGGCAGGGATTTCGAAATCGTCGACGCCTGGCGCCTCTTTCTGGATACAGATCTTCTCGGGTCGGATGGCCACATGCACCGCCATGCCCGCTGTCCCGGTAATGCCATGACTGACGTAATGACGGGACTCGGGTGAATCGATCACGACGTGGTCCGCTTCGTCCTCGGTGACGTTGCCTTTGAACAGATTCACGCTACCTATGAAATCGGCCACAAACCGGCAATTCGGCGTTTCGTAAATGTCGCCTGGACGCCCCACCTGGAGAATTTTCCCCTCGCTCATGACGCCGATTCGCGATGCCATGGTCATGGCTTCTTCCTGATCGTGGGTCACCATGACGCAGGTCACGCCAACTTGCCGGATGATGCTGGCCAGCTCAAGTTGCGTGCGCTCCCGCAGCTTCTTGTCGAGTGCCCCCAAGGGTTCATCCAGCAGCAGCAACTGCGGTCGCTTGGCCAGACTGCGGGCCAACGCCACGCGCTGCTGCTGGCCGCCGGACAGCTGGTGCGGTTTGCGCTTTGCGTAAGCATTGAGCTGAACCAGAGACAGCATTTTTTCGACCTGCGCCGCCACCTCGTCGCGCGGGAGCTTGTCACGTCGCAGGCCGAACGCCACGTTGTCCCACACGCTCAAATGCGGAAAAAGAGCGTAGCTCTGGAACATCATGTTCACCGGCCGGTCATTGGGCTGGAGCCGGGTCAAATCCTGGCCCTGCAGCAGGATCTGGCCGGAAGTCGGCGCCTCAAAACCGGCCAGCATGCGCAACAAGGTGGATTTGCCGCATCCGGACGACCCCAACAAGGCAAAAATTTCGCCTTTCTCGATGTCGAGTGAAACTCCGTCAACCGCCACGGCGTCGTCAAATTTCTTGACGAGCGCCTGGATGCGAAGGTAGGGCTCCACACGCACCGGGTTCGTGGCTGTGCCGCCACTGGACGCAACAACCGCCATGATCAAAGACCGGTTTTGAACGAGGTGTACAAACGGGTCTGAAGCCGCCGGATGTCGCTGTTGATCGCTTTCGGCGGAACCATCTTGGCCATGTCCTCAGAGCTGGGGAAAACGGATGGATTGTTGGCCACCTCGGGCTTCACAAACTTCCGGCTTTCCTTGTTGGGGTTGGCATAGAACACCGTGTTGGTCAAAGAAGCGTGCACCTCCGGCCGCATGATGTAGTTGATGAAAATATGCGCATTTCCAGGGCGCGGCGCATCGGCCGGAATGGCCATGGTGTCAAAGAACAGCAAACCGCCGGTCTTGGGAATGAGCGCCTCGATCTTTTGCCCGGTCTTGCTGTCGATGGCTCGCTGGCGCGCAATGCTGATGTCGCCTGACCAGCCCACGGCCATGCAAATGGACCCGCTGACCATGTCGTTGATGTAGCCCGACGAACTGAACAGCGTCACGCTGGGCCGCACGGTCTTGAGCAACGCTGCGACCGCGGCATAGTCCGCCTGGCTTTTGCTGTAGGGGTCCTTGCCGAGATAGTGCAACGCCGCGGGCAGGATGTCGGACGCGCTGTCCAGAAAACTCACGCCGCACGACTTGAGTTTGGAGATGTACTTCGGGTTGAACGCAAGCTCCCAGACATTCTCTGGCATGGGCTCGGCACCAAGTGCCGCCTTGACTTTGTCGACATTGATGCCCACGGTGGTAAAGCCCCACAACCAGTCGACCAGGTGCTGGTTGCCTGGATCGACGGCGGCCAGCTGTTTTTGTATATCCGGGTCCAGATTCTTCAGGTTGGGCAGCTTGGACTTGTCGAGCTTGGCCAGCAGGCCGCCTTCAATCTGCAGCCGCGCCCAGTTGGACGACGGCACCACGATGTCGTACCCGGTTTTGCCGGCCACCAGTTTGGCATGAAGGATTTCGTTGCTGTCAAAGTTGTCGTAACGCACCTTGATGCCGGTTTCCTTCTCGAAGTTCGCAATGGTGTCTGGCGCAATGTAATCCGACCAGTTGTAAATATTGAGGACTTTTTCCTCCTGCTGCGCCTGGGCCTGCGTCGCTACGCCGCCCAGCACGGCCGTTGCACACAGTGCCGACAGAATTTTCGACAAACCCACCCGTTGAAACACATTCCGCATGTTGATGCTCCAGTAGTCAGTTAAAGCCGTATGGCACCCAACGAGGCGCGCCACAACCCGAAAACCATCCAAATCACAGTCTTCTTGCCCCGATGATATAAAAACCAAAGCAATCGTTATGCCATCCAGCCGTTCTGGCGCACATCCTGCAGCGTCAGGTCCAGACACCGCTGGATCAAATCCACCATCTCGTCCACCTGGTCGCGTGTCATGACCAAAGGCGGCGCAATGATCATCCGGTCGCCCACGGCGCGCATGATCAGCCCGTTACGGAAGCAATGCCCCCGGCACAGCATGCCCACGCCCAGCCCGGGCGCAAAGCGTTCGTGCGTGGCCGGGTTCTTCACCAGCAGCAGGCCGGCCACAAAACCGCAGGTCTCGGCCGAGCCCACCAGCGGGTGCGTCGCCAGCGCATTGAACCGTTGCGCCAGATAGGGGCCGGTGTCGCTGCGCACGCGCTGCGGCAGTTGTTCACGCTCCATGACGTCCAGATTGGCCAGCGCCACGGCGCAGGCCACCGGGTGGCCGCTGTAGGTGTAGCCGTGGTTGAATTCACCACCCTTTTCGATGAGCACCTTGGCCACGCGGTCGCCCACCATCACCCCGCCCAGCGGGATGTAGCCACTGGTCACGCCCTTGGCAAACGTCACCAGATCAGGCCGGTAGCCGAACTTCTCGTAGGCAAACCAATGCCCCAGCCGTCCAAAAGCGCAGATCACCTCGTCGCTGATCAGCAGAATGCCGTATCGGTCCACGATGCGCTGGATCTCGGGCCAGTAGGTGGCAGGGGGAATGATCACGCCGCCCGCGCCCTGCACCGGTTCGGCGATGAACGCCGCCACCTTGTCCGGCCCGACCGCCAGGATTTTTTCCTCCAGCCAGCCCGCCGCCCGGACGCCAAATTCGTCGGCCGTCTCGCCGGGCCGCGCACCTTCCAGAAAATACGGTTGCCCGATGTGCGTGATGCCGGGGATCGGCAAGTCGCCCTGCGCATGCATGCCGCTCATGCCCCCCAGCGAGGCCCCCGCCATGGTGCTGCCGTGGTAGGCGTTCTCGCGGCTGATGATGACCTTGCGCTGCGGCTGGCCCAGCAAGTCCCAATAGCGGCGCACCATGCGCACATTGGTGTCGTTGCTCTCGCTGCCACTGCTGGAGAAGAACACATGCTGAAAGCTGCGCCCGTCCACCACCGGCGCCAGCGCCGCCAGCCGTGTCGCGAGTTGCACCGCCGGTAAGTTGGTGGTCTGGAAAAAGCTGTTGTAAAACGGCAGCGTCATCATCTGCTGGTAGGCCGCGTCGGCCAGTTCCTTGCGGCCATACCCGGCATTGACGCACCACAGTCCGCTCATGGCGTCCAGCAGTTTGTCGCCTTCGGAATCCCACACGTAAATGTTGTCAGCCCGCGTGATCACGCGCGCGCCGCGCGTGGCCAGATCGCCGTGGTCGGTAAAAGGGTGCAGATAGTGGGCGCTGTCGAGCGCCTGGATTTGCGCCGTGTCCTGCGCAGCGACACGGCGCACCAGGGCTGGCGGCGCGATGAGATGGGGGGCGGTCATGGTGGGCTTGCTTTCACAACAAAGGCTGGGGGTGCGTCAGACGTGCAGCAGCAGGTGCTCGCGTTCCCAGGGTGAAATCACTTTCATGAATTCCTCGAACTCCAGCTCTTTCACCTCTGAATACACGGTGATGAAATCCTTGCCCAGCACCTCGTGCAGGTCGGATTCGCGGCGCAGCCAGTCCAGCGCCTCGCCCTGGCTGCGTGGCAGGTTGAAGGGCGCCAGGTAGGCGTCGCCCTTCATCTCGGCCTTGGGCATGATCTTGTTCTTGAGCCCCAGGTAGCCGCAGGCCAGCGTCATGGCCAGCGCCACATACGGGTTGGCGTCGGCACCGATCACGCGGTTTTCGATGCGCCGGGCCTGGGGCGACGAAATCGGCGAGCGGATGCCGACCGTGCGGTTGTCGTAACCCCATTCGATGTTGATGGGTGCCGCGGTGTTGCGCGACAGCCGGCGGTAGCTGTTCACGTACGGGGCCACCAGCGCCATGGCAGCAGGAATGTAGCGCTGCAGGCCACCGATGTAGTGCATGAACGCCTCGGACGGCGTGCCGTCGTCGTTGCTGAAGATGTTCTTGCCGGTTTCCTTGCTGACGATGCTCTGGTGCACGTGCATGGCGCTGCCCGGTTCGGTGGCGATCGGTTTGGCCATGAAGGTGGCGTACATATCGTGGCGCAGCGCGGCCTCACGCACCGTGCGCTTGAAGAAGAACACCTCATCGGCCAACCCCAGCGGATGCGCATGGAAGAAGTTGATCTCCATCTGCCCGGCGCCCGCTTCGTGGATCAGCGTGTCCACATTGAGCTCCATCTTTTCGCAGTATTCGTAGATTTCTTCGAACAACGGATCGAATTCATTGACGGCGTCGATGCTGTACGACTGGCGCGAGGTTTCGGCGCGCCCACTGCGCCCGATCGGCGCCTTGAGCAGGGTGTTGGGGTCGGTGTTGCGCGCCACCAGATAGAACTCGAGCTCGGGCGCGACCACCGGGTCCAGCCCTTCCGCGTCGTACAGCTCGCACACGCGGCGCAGCACGCTGCGCGGTGCAAACGGCACGATCTTGCCGTCGCGGTCAAAGCAGTCGTGGATCACCTGCGCCGTCGGGTCGGTGGCCCACGGCACGATCCGCACCGTGGACGGGTCGGGCCGCAGGTGCATGTCGCGGTCATTCGGGCTGATCACGTCGTAATAAGGCCCCTGATCCGGGAATTCGCCGGTCACGCCCATGCCCACGATGGCTTCCGGCAGCCGCATGCCGCGGTCTTCGGTGAATTTTTCGCGCGGCAGGATCTTGCCGCGGGCCACGCCGGTGAGGTCAGGCACCAGGCATTCGACTTCGGTCACGCGGCGTTCGTTCAACCATCGTTCGAGGTCGTTGAAGGTCGTGAGTTTTTTGCTTGCTTCCATGGGATCCATCCGTTTCAGTGTTGAGCCGCTTCGGGCACCAGAGCTCGGGTGCCGCTCGCATCGTCGCGTCGCCGCCGGTGCTGCGCACAGGCTTGGCCAAACGCACCGAAGATGGCGGCGTAAAAATCGTGTTCCCCAAAGCGCCATTCGGGATGCCATTGCACGGCGCACGCAAAGGCGCGCGCACCGGTCATTTCATAGGCTTCCACCAGACCGTCGGGCGCGTGGCCCAGGGCTCGCAATCCGTCGGCCAGACGGTCAATGCCCTGCCCATGCAGTGAATTGACGCGGGCCACCGGCCCCCCTGCCCACTTCTCAAACACCGAGCCTGGTACGAGCCGGATGTCGTGACTCGGCGCGTATTGCTCGGCCAAGGGCAGGGTTTCATCTTCCCGGTGGTCCATGAGCCCGGGAACATCGTGCACCGCCTGGTGCAGCGTTCCGCCCAACGCCACGTTGATTTCCTGGAAACCACGACAAACACCCAGCAGCGGCACGCCCATGGCCAGACAGGCATGCACGAGCGGCAAAGTCAGTGCGTCGCGTTGGGCGTCCAGCGGCAAACCAGGGTCGGCCACGGCCTGCCCAAAATGTGCGGGATCGACATTGGAGGGAGAACCGGTGAGCATGACACCGTCAACCAGCGCGAGAAGCTCCGGGATCTGCCGGGCATCGGCCAGCGGGAACATCACGGGCTGCGCCGCCGCGCCTTGTCGGACCGCGCGGGCGTATTTGTCGCCCAGCACAAGGTACGCCATGCGCTCTCGGCCGTCCCCCAGCAGGCGGTGGTCAGCGGGAAGCCAAACCAGTGGTTTGGGCCTGTTCATGCTCTTCTCCATCGTTGTGCGTTTGATTCTGACCGGCACATTGGCTCACAATCGGTGCCAGTTGGGCCAATCTGATGGTGCCACTGATCAAAAATGGCCGTTTGGGGGGTCTCCCTTATGCGTTTACCCTAGGTTTTCATGCTGTCTGAATTTCTCGTGTCGGAAATGGCGCGTCTCGCCACCGAAGGCGCCCTGCCACTGCATCGCCAACTCTACGAGGCCATGCGCCGCGCAGTGCTGGACGGCAAGCTTGCCGCCGGCGAGCGCCTGCCCTCCAGCCGCGATCTGGCCGAAGACCTGGGCCTGTCTCGCAATACCGTGATGGCGGCACTCAACCAGCTTGGCGTTGAGGGTTATCTCGTGAGTCGCGTGGGCAGTGGCACCTTCGTCAATGAAAACCTGCCGCGTCCACTGCCACGCCCGCATGTGGTGCACACGTCGCGCCCCGCGCGCCTTTCACGCCGTGGCGAAGCACTGTCAAGCACGTTCTGCGCCACGCAACTGGAGGTTCAGCCTTTCACGCCTGGCATCGCCGACTTCAGCGCCTTTCCGGTGCTGCTGTGGCAGCGGCTGCAAAACAAGCACTGGCGCATGACTTACCCCGACATGCTGGACTACAACGATTCGGGCGGTTACGCCCCCTTGCGACGGGCCGTGGCCGATTACCTGCGCGTGTTCCGCAGCGTGCGGCTCGACGCCGACCAGGTCATCATCACCAGCGGCACCCAGCAGTCGCTGGAGTTGTGCGCGCATTTGCTGGCAGACCATGGCGACACCGTCTGGGTCGAGGACCCGGCTTACTGGGGCGCTGTGAAGGCATTCATGGCCACCGGTCTGTCCATGCATCCGGTGCCGGTCGATGACCAGGGCGTCGCGCCATCGGCGCGTGACGAGGCCCACCCGCCCCGGCTGATTTACGTCACGCCCTCACACCAGTACCCCACGGGCGCGGTCATGTCGCTGGCACGCCGCCATCAACTCCTGGCGGCGGCGCGCGTGCACGAGGCCTGGATTCTCGAAGACGACTACGACAGCGAGTTCCGCTTCAGTGGCCCCCCGGTGTCATCGCTGGAAGGGCTGGACCAGGACGGCCGCGTGCTCTACATGGGCACCTTCTCCAAAGTGCTGTACCCGGGGCTCAAGCTGGGCTACCTGGTCGTGCCCAAACCGCTGGTGGCGCCGTTTCGGCAAGCCCACTATGACCTCAACCGTCCCGGTCAGATGCCCCTGCAGGCCGCGCTGGCCGAGTTCATCGAGATGGGGCATTTCGCCAGCGCCCTGCGGCGTGCCCGCCAGAGCTACGCCGAGCGCCGTCGCTCGCTGCTCGAGGCGCTCAAGCCCTGCCTGGGGCCGGGTTCACGCCACGGCGCCTACCTCAGTGGCGCCGAGCAGGGCCTGCATCTTTGCCTGCACCTGCCCGCAACCACCGACGACGTGGCCCTGGCCGCGCGCATTGCCAAAGCGGGGCTGACCGCGCGCCCGCTTTCGGCCTACTGCCTGCAGCGCACCGACGTCAAAGGTCTGGTGATCGGCTACGGCTACGCCCCGCTGGCCGAAATCGAGCAGCACGGACCCCGACTGGCGCGCGCCATCAACAGCCGAATCACGCACGGGCCATCAAGTTTTTAAGAAAATATGGCCTTAGCCCCCGTAAAATATCGATAGTTTGCTATGTTTTTTAAACTATGACGAGCCACCCCGCCTCGCATGAATGGCGCGCCATCAACGGAGTGCGTCACGCAAACGGTGCCACAGCATGCCCACGGCAAGGCTGGGTGTGCGCAGCATGGGCCCCCCGGGGAAAGCGTGATGCCGGAGCTTCGCAAACACATCGAAACGCTCGGCCTGCCCGGCCAGGGCCTCGGCCACCAGACGCCCGGCCAGGCCCGTCAGCGCCACGCCGTGCCCGCTAAAGCCCTGCAGGTAATAGAGGTTGTGGCCCAGCCGGCCAAAGTCGGGGGCACGGTTCATGCTGATGTCCACAAAGCCGCCCCAGATGAATTCCACCGGCACCTCCCGCAACGCCGGAAAGATCTGCCCCATGCGTTTTTGCATCATGCCCTGCAGGCGCGGCGGCGTCAGCGTGGTGTAGCTCACGCGGCCACCAAACAGCATGCGCGCGTCGGCGCTGAAGCGGAAATAGTCGAGCACAAAGTTGTTGTCGGCCACCGCCGCGTTGGCGGGAATCAATTGCCGGCACAGCGCCGGGTCGAGCGGCGCCGTGCCCACAATGTACGTGCCGACGGGCATGATGCGCGCGCCGATGTCTGGCGCGACCTGCGGCCCGTATTCGCCCAGCATGCAATTGCCAGCCAGCACCCCAAAGCGCGCCGTCACCTGCCCCTGTGCCGTGCGCGCCACCAGCGACGCACCGCGGCTCAGCCCCACCACGGGTGAGTGTTCAAACACCTGGACGCCCTGCCGCTGTGCTGCCGCGGCCAGCCCAAGGCCGTATTTCAGCGGATGGAGGTGCCCCGATCGCGTCTCAAAGGCTGCTGCCCGGTAGCGCGGGCTGTCGATATGGGCTCGCACGTCCGTCCCCAGTGCCAACTCGCTCTGCAGACCGTAGCGCCGGTGCAGCCGCTCCATCTCGGCTTGCAGTGCATGCGCCTTGCGCGTTGAATCGGCCACGTGGAGGTAGCCATGCACGCGGTCGCAGGCAATGCGGTGGCGCTCAATGCGCTCGTCGATCAGCCCGATGGCTTGCAGCGACATGTCCCAGGCCGCACGCGCCGCCGCTTCGCCCAACTGGTGCTCAAACGGCTCCTGGCCACTGGCGTAGCCGACGATGGCCTGCCCGCCATTGCGGCCTGAAGCGCCACTGCAGAGGCGGTCGGCTTCGAGCAAGGCAACGCTGTAGCCGCGTTCGGCCAGTTCCAGGGCGGCGCTGAGCCCGGCAAATCCTCCGCCCACCACCACCACGTCCACCGCCACGCTGCCCTTGAGCGGGGCGCAGGCGGGCGCACGCTGCACACTGGCTTCGTAGTAACTCGCCCGGTTGAGCTGGGTGTCGGAGGCCAGCAGCTTGCTCATGCGGCCTCGCCCGCCCGCCCCACACGCCGTGCCACCTGCCCGCTCAGGTACGTCCAGACCAGCGTGGCCGCGGCGTTGCTGGTCAGCTCGGCATGGTCATAGGCCGGTGCCACTTCGCAGCAGTCCATGGCCACGGTGTTCAGCGGCGCCAGTTCCTCCAGCAGCGTCAACACCTGGCTGGACGTCAGCCCGCCGGGCTCGGGCGTGCCGGTGCCCGGGGCAAAGGCCGGATCGAGGCAGTCGATGTCCAGCGTCAGGTAACACGGCCGGTCGCCCAGGCGCGCCAACACGGCCGCCACCACGGGCGCCAGGCCCCGCCCGTCCAGGCCGCGCAACTGCCGCGCGGTGTAGATCAAGCCGCCCTGGTCCTGCACGTACTCGCGCGCGGCCCGCTCGCCCGAGGATCGCAGGCCGATCTGCACGCATTGGCCGGGCTCCACGAGGCCTTCGGCGATCGCCTCGTATGTCCAGGTGCCATGGCCAGAGGGTTCGCCAAAGTGGTCCTGCCAGGTGTCGCAATGCGCATCAAAGTGCACCAGCGCCAGGCGGCCATGCAGCGCGTGCGCCGCACGCAGCAGCGCCAGCGTGACCGAATGGTCGCCCCCCAGAAACACACAGTGGTGTCGTGCCATCAGGGTGCGGGCATCCTGTTCAATCCGGGCACGCACCTCGGCCAGCGCAGAGGCATTGGGCAGGCGCAGATCGCCCGCGTCGCCCAGATGCGCCAGCGGCGAAACATTGAAGAATGGATGCAGGCCGTCGCACAGCATCAGGCTGGCGCGGCGGATTTCCTGTGGCCCGAAGCGCGCGCCCGGGCGGTTCGTGACCGCGCCGTCAAAGGGCACACCCACCAACGCAAACGGCTGCGCCAGCAGCGGATCTGCGGCAAGAAAGCGGTTGCTGTTGCTGGCATAGGCAAATTGCCCCTGGCTCATGAGTTTCCTTTCCTGGCCTCGGTCGGGCCACCCGGGCCCGCTTTGGCGCGTGGACACCGGGCGCTTGGCACCATTGGTACGGTACCGTAACGCAATACAACCCCTGTCGATGGTGCCAATTGCCGCACAACCCGGCCACCCACTGCAAGGCCGGCGGCCCCCGCCGCCCGCCAGCCGCTAAGCTGTGCACCCATGCAAGCCACTGCACCCATGGCCCTGGACGCCGAACACCTGGCCGCGCTGTTGCGCGATGAACAAACCCGGTTCGTTGCCAGCCACCCGAAGTCGATGGCCCTGGCGCAGCAGGCCGGTCAACACTTCCTGTTCGGGGTGCCGCTGCACTGGATGCGCGACTGGCCCAGCCCGGCCACCTTGTTTGTGGAGCGCGCGCAAGGCGCCACGCTGACCTGCGCCGACGGGCTGCATTACAGCGATTTCTGCCTGGGCGACACGGGCGCCATGTTCGGCCACAGCGCGCCCGCCGTGGCCGAAGCCATTGCCGCGCAGGCCCGCGACGGCCTGACCACCATGCTGCCCGCCACCCGCACCGCCCGGGTGGGCGAACAGCTCGCCGCCACCTTTGCCATGCCGCACTGGCAGATGGCGATCACCGCCAGTGACGCCAACCGCTTCGTGCTGCGATGGGCGCGGGCCGTCACGCGCCGACCGATGCTGCTGGTGTTTGACGGCTGCTACCACGGTGCCGTGGACGACACGCTGGTCGACCTGGTGCATGGCCGCGTCGTGTCACGCCCGTCGGTGCTCGGGCAGGTGCACAACCACGCCGGGTTCACCCGCGTCGTGCCGTTCAACGATCTGGCGGCGCTGGAAGCGGCGCTGGCCGATGGTCAGGTGGCCTGCCTGCTGGCCGAGCCGGCGCTCACCAACTGCGGCCTGGTGCCACCGGTCGATGGTTTCTGGCCTGCCGCGCAGGCGCTGTGCCAACGCCACGGCACGCTGCTCGTGCTCGACGAAACCCACACCCTGTCCACCGCACCAGGAGGCTGGGCCCGCGCCAACGGGCTGCGACCCGACATGCTGGTCATCGGCAAAGCCATTGCCGCCGGCCTGCCCTGTGCGGTGTATGGCTTCACCGACGCCGTGGCACAACAGATGGTGGACGCGAAGAATCAGGCGCCGCAAGGCCACAGCGGCATCGGGACCACGCTGGCGGGCAACGCGCTCACCCTCGCTGCGCTGGAAGCCGCCCTCACGCACTTGCACACCGCAGCCACCTACCGGCCCATGTTGGGCCTGGCCCAGACCCTGCAAGACGGCCTGGCGCGACGCATCACCGAACGCGGCCTGCCGTGGACGGTCACACGGCTCGGCGCCCGCATGGAACTGCAAACCCTGCCGCAAACGCCGCGCCATGCCCAGGAGGTGCGGGCCGCCACGCACGGGCTGCTGGAAGCCGTGATTCACCTGTACATGCTCAACCGGGGCGTGCTGCTCACGCCGTTTCATCAGATGATGCTGGTGTCGCCCGCCACCACCGCCGCCGACGTGATGCGGCTGCTGAGCGCGCTCGACGGGTTTCTGGACGCCTTGCCCGCGGGCAAGGCGCGGCACCGCCGCCCCCCTGGTGCTGAGGCATGATGCGGCGCATGCTGACTCCACATCACCGTCCGTGACCGCGCCCCTCCCCCGCTTCGCCGCCTACGCTTGCCTGGCGCTCAGCATGTCGCTGGTGGGCAGCTATGTGGCGCTGTCCAAGCCGCTGGTGGCCGCGTTTCCGGTGTTTCTGCTGGCCTGGCTGCGCTTTGGCATCGGCGGGGTGGCCATGCTGCCCTGGCTGCGCAAACCGGCCGACGAGCCCCCCATGACCCGCAGCACGCGCCAACTGGTGTTTCTCGAATCGTTCCTCGGCAACTTCCTGTTTTCGATCTGCATGCTGTTTGGCGTGAGCCTGACCAGCGCGGTCTCGGCCGGTGTGATCATGGCGGCGATTCCGGCCGTCATTGCGCTCATGAGCTGGGCCTTTCTGGGCGAGCGCATCAACGGCCGCGTGTGGACGGCCGTGGCCTGTTCGGCACTCGGCATCGGCCTGCTGGCACTATCAACATCAGAGCAAACTAATTCACATGGACGGGGGATAGAGGCCGATTTTACTCAAAAAATGCATTGGCTTGGCAATTTGCTGGTGCTGGGCGCCGTGCTGTGCGAAGCCGCCTATGCCGTCATCGGCAAGAAGCTCACCGGCGCCCTCGGGCCCAAGCGCATCAGCGCGCTGATCAACCTCTGGGGCTTTGCGCTGGTCACGCCCATGGGGCTGTGGCTGGCGCTGCGCTTTGACTTCGGCGGCGTCGCGCCCGGCATCTGGCTGCTGTTGGTGTTCTATGCGCTGGCCGCCAGCGTCTGGACGGTCTGGCTGTGGATGACGGGCCTCAAGACCGTGCCGGCCTCGCAAGGCGGCGTGTTCACCGTGATGCTGCCCATCTCGGCCGCGTTGGTCGGCGTGCTGGCCTTGGGTGAACGCCTCACGGGCGTGCAGGCGATCGCGTTCGCACTGGCGCTGCTGGGCGTGCTGCTGGCCACGCTGCCCGACGATCTGTGGCGCCGAAAGCGCTCAGGCCAGTGAGGTCGCGCTGACGACGATGCCGTCCTCGTCGGCATAGAGCCAGTCGCCCGGGCGCACCCACACGCCCTGCACCTGCACCGGCACGCCCAACTGCCCTTCGCCGCGTTTTTCGGTGCGCATGGGCAGCAGCGCCAGGGCGCGGATGCCCACCTGCGCGGCCTGCAACTCGGCCAGATCACGCACGGCACCGTTCACCACCAGGCCGGCCCAGCCGTTCTTCGCGGCCGCCGCGGCCAGATTGCCGCCCACCAGGGCGCGGCGCACGCCACCGCCGCCGTCCACCACCAGCACCCGGCCAGCGCCCGGCGTGTTGACGGCTTCGCGCACGCGCGAGTTGTCTTCGCCACACCGGAGGGTCACCACCGGCCCGGCAAAGCGCGGCACCGGCCCATAACTTTGAAACACCGGCGGCAGCACCCGGAACGCGCCCGAGGTGTCGCCCTCGTGCGCGTCGCACAGGTCGCAGGTGGAGAAGTGGGGCGTTTTGGTGAGGGGCATGGTCAGGGCTTTCAGGTGCGTGGCGGGGCCGTTGTGCACCCCGAGGATACCGAATTCCAGCGTCGGCTCCGTCCGCTCACAGAGGAAAAAACCGTACGCCCACGCCGTGTTGGCGCTGCAAGCTGCACCATCGCATGAATACCGCATGGCGCTGCGGATGGCGTCGCGCACGGGCGCTCTGGCCTCTCTCAAAGCGCAGGCAAAGCGCAGGCAAAGCGCCCACGATGCGGCAGCCAACGCGTCGCGCGGCGCGGGCAAACTGCTCGTCAACGCGCCCGGACCTCGTTTTCAGAGGGAAAACCGCCGCAAACCCGACGAAGAAAAAACAACACGCCCCAATGAAAAAAGCGCTTTTTCGCTTGGAAACACGTTTTTTCTCCAGTAGCATCCGCAGTGCCAGTGAGAAAGCTGATTCGCTGGTGATGTCTCAACTTCCAAAATAAGGAATTTCAATCATGGCAACTGCGAAAAAAGCTCCGGCGAAGAAAGCCGCCGCGAAGAAGGCCGCTCCGGCCAAAAAAGCGGCACCGGCCAAGAAGGTCGTTGCAAAGAAGGCAGCGGCGAAAGCCCCCGCCAAGAAAGTCGCGGCAAAGAAAGTCGCTCCGGCCAAGAAGGCCGCTCCCGCCAAAAAAGCGGCTGCGAAAAAAGCCCCGGCCAAAAAGCGCACCCCCAACGCTGCGTTCATGAAGGCGCTGACCCCCAGCGCGGCCCTGGCCGCCGTGGTGGGTGCCGGCTCCCTGCCGCGCACCGAAGTGGTGAGCAAGCTGTGGGTTTACATCAAGAAGAACAACCTGCAGGACAAGCTGAACAAGCGCATGGTCAACGCCGACGCCAAGCTCAAGGAAATCTTCGGCAAGGCCCAGGTGTCGATGTTCGAGATGGCCGGCCTGATCGGCAAGCACCTCAAGTAAGCGTGCGCATGGCGGCGCCAGCCGCCCATTGAAAAAGGCCGGTCTTGACCGGCCTTTTTCTTGAGATTTTTATAAAAACAGGGCCTTAGCCCCCGTCAAATGGCAATAGTTTGCTATTTATTGCGGAGCGCCTGAGTGGTGATGGCCGACAGCGTGCCACGTGTGGTGATCACCTCCGGGTCCAGCATCACCTCGATCAGCGTGCCTTCGGTGCGGGCCAGCGCCGCCAGCAGGGCGGCTTCAAATTCCGCCGTGCGGGTGATGCGCTCGCCCGCATAACCATAGGCCCGCGCCAGCGCCACGAAGTCCGGGTTGTTCAGCGCCGAGCCGCTCACGTGCTGCGGGTATTCGCGCTCCTGGTGCATGCGGATGGTGCCGTACATGCCGTTGTTCACCAGCACGATGATGCTCTTGCCGCCGTGCTGCACGGCCGTGGCCAGTTCCTGCCCGTTCATGAGAAAGTCGCCGTCGCCCGCGATGGTGAACACCGTGCGCCCGCTCACGATGTTCGCCGCGATGCCCGCGGGCACGCCATAGCCCATGCTGCCCACGGTGGGCGCCAGCTGCGTCTTGAGCCCCTTGGCCAGCCCGTGGTGGCGGTAAAAGCGGTGCACCCAGCTCGCAAAGTTGCCAGCGCCATTGGTCAGCACCGCGTCGGCGGGCAAGTGCTTTTGCAGCGTGGCCACAATGGCCGGCATGTCCACCACGCCCTGCGGCGTGTCCCCGGGCAGGCCGGGCAAGGCGTTCGGCACGCAGTTGGCTTCGTAGTCGGCGTGGCAGGCCTGCGCCCACGCCAGCCACGGCACGGTCAGGGGCGCGGTCAGCACCTCCAGGCTGCGCGCCGCGGCGTTCATGGTGGCGTTGATCGCCAGATCGGCCTGGTACACGCGGTTGAGTTCTTCGGCACTGGCGTGGATGTGCACCAGCTTTTGCCGCGGGCGCGGCGCCTCCAGCAGCGTGTAGCCGCCGGTGGTCATCTCGCCCAGGCGGGGGCCGATGGCGAGGATCAGGTCGCTCTGGCGCACGCGCTCGGCCAGCTTGGGGTTGATGCCGATGCCCACGTCGCCCGCGTACAGCGCGTGGAAGTTGTCAAACGTGTCCTGAAAACGGAACGCATTGCCCACCGGCAGCGACCAGTTCTCGGCAAAGCGTTGCAGCGCCTGCGCCGACTGCGGCGTCCAGCCACCGCCCCCGGCAATGACAAAGGGCCGCTCGGCCGCCAGCAGCAGCTCGCGCAGCGCCCGCAGCGCGCCCGGGTCGCTCCAGGCGGGCACGGCCTCCACGCGCGGCAGCGGTGCCGCCGTCACGGTCTGGGTGAGCATGTCTTCGGGCAACACCAGCACCACCGGGCCGGGCCGGCCGTTCATGGCGGTGGCAAAGGCGCGCGCCACGTACTCGGGGATGCGGCGGGCGTCGTCGATGCGCTCCACACGCTTGGCCATGCCTTTGGTGCTGGGGCCGAAGAAGCTTTCGTAATTCACCTCCTGAAAGGCCTCGCGGTCGCGCTGGTCGCTGGCCACATCGCCCACAAACAGCACCAGCGGCGTGGAGTCCTGGAACGCGGTGTGCACGCCGATCGACGCGTTGGTGGCGCCCGGCCCGCGCGTCACGAAACACACGCCGGGCCGCCCGCTCAGACGCCCGGCCGCGTCGGCCATGAAGGCCGCCCCACCCTCCTGGCGGTTGGTGATGAAGCGGATACGGTCCTGGTGGCGGTGAAAGCCGTCCAGCACCGCCAGGTAGCTCTCGCCGGGCACGCCAAAAACGTGGGTCACGCCCTGGGCGATCAGGCATTCAACGATCAGGTGGCCGGCCAGCCGGGGTTCTTGTGACATCGTGGTTTCTCGGGCAAAAGCGACAGCCGTCATTATTGACGCAATGGCGTTTCTGCTATGGTTTCGGCCAATTCCAATCCAGACACACAGCGCGCAAGAATGCGCCAGACACGCCGCCCGCATCGAACCCCATGCCATGACCGCCCCTTCGCCACCACCCGACGCCGCCCCAGAAGCCGGCGATCTGCCCGCCAACGTGCCGTTTGACGAATTCCGCAGCGGCCTGCCACGCGGGCGCTTTCGCGTCATCGTCAACCCCGAGCGCGCCCGCAAGTACGTGCGGCACCGGCTGCTGGTGTTTCCGGTGTCGTCGCTGCTGCTGGGCGTCGGCACGGCGCTGGCCATGTTCGGCTGGCTCTGGTTTGGCATTCCATTGATGGCCGCGGGCTTTCTGTTGCACCGCGTGGTCAAGGCGCAGGCGCCACAGATCCTGCTGCACCTGGCCAGCCACCATGGCAGCAGCTACCGCGAAGCCATTGACCACGAGATCCTGGAAGTGCGACGCGCGCCCTAGAATCAACGGGCCATGACCCACCACCCCCCGCACGCCGCCAGCCGCCGCGAATCGCTGGCCCTTGCCGCGGCGCTGGTGCTGGTGACGGTTTGGGGTATCAATTTTTCGGTGCAGAAATTCGTGTATGCCGCCATCACGCCGGGCGGCTTTCTTTTTGCGCGCTACCTCATCATGCCGCTGTGTGCCCTGGGGCTGCTGCTGCACCGCTACCGGGGGCGCTTTCCGAAGGTTTCGCGGGCAGATTTCTGGCTGCTGGCGCGCCTGGGCTTCATCGGGCATTTTCTGCACGTGGGCATGGTCACTTACGGCATTCACTGGTCCACCGCGTTTTCGAGCTCGCTGATCCTGGCCTGCGGGCCCATCTTCACGCTCATGATCCTGCGCATCATGGGCCTGGAGCGGCTGCGCCCCGCGCAGGTCACCGGCGTGGCCATCGCATTCGCGGGCGTGCTGCTTTTCTTGTCCGACAAGCTGCTGGGCGGGCGCTGGCGCGCGTCGGGTGGTGATCTGTTTTTGCTGGTGGCCTCGAGCTTCTTTTCGTACTACACCGTGGCGTCCAAGCCGCTGATCGAGCGCTACGGCGGCGTGGTGACCATGACCTACGCCACGCTGCTGGGCAGCATCCCCATCGTGCTGGCCACGCTGCCCGCGGGCCTGTCGGCGCCCTGGGGTTCGGCCAGCGCAGCGGTCTGGGTGGGGCTGCTGTGGTCGGTCACGGTGTCGGCATTCCTGGGCTGGCTGGTGTGGGGCTGGGTCAATGCCGTGCGCGGCGTGGCGCGAACCGCCCCGTTCATGTACCTCATGCCCCCCGTGGCCGGCCTGGTGGCCTGGCTCTTTGCCGGTGAGCAGTATTCCGCCATCAAACTCACCGGCGCCGGCATCACCCTGGCCGGCGTGGCGCTGGCGCAGTTTGGCAGCAACCGCCTGCGCGAGGCCCCGGCGCTGGTGGACTGAGGCGGCTTCAAAGCCGCGCTGTCACGCGGGTGCGCGCGGCGCATCACGCACGTTCCTACAATACCCGTGCGGCCGTGATGCGTCATGGCCGCAAAAGCGTTCTCAGGGCGGGGTGAAATTCCCCACCGGCGGTGATGGCAGACCCCTGCACAAGCCCGCGAGCGCCTGCACCGTTTGCGCGGCGCAGGGTCAGCAGACCCGGTGAGACTCCGGGGCCGACGGTCACAGTCCGGATGAAAGAGAGCGCGGTCCTTGCGTCCCGTGCCGGTGCGTTGCACTTGCGCGGGCGCGGGCTCGTGCGCCCTGATTCTGGAAACCCCTTCATCCGAGGAACCCCATGAGTCAGACCCCACTCCACTCCCCCACGGCCATTCGGCCACCCCAGGCGCGCGTCCTGCGCTATGCCTTTGTCCAGTCCACCTGGCATCGCGACATCGTGGACCGCGGCCGCGACAGTTTTCTGGCTGAAATGGCCCGCCGCGGCGTCGCGCCCGCGCAGATTGACCTTTTTGAAGTCCCTGGCGCGCTCGAGATCCCGTTGCATACCCAAAAACTGGCCCGCACCGGGCGCTATGCGGCGATCGTCACCTGCGGCCTGGTGGTAGACGGCGGGATTTACCGCCACGAGTTCGTGGCCGACGCGGTGATCCGCGCCTTGATGGACATTCAGCTCGACGCTGAAATCCCCGTCATCTCCGCGGTGCTGACACCGCAGCGCTTTCACGCCCACGAAGACCATCTGCAGTTTTTTGGCCATCACTTTGTGGTCAAGGGCATTGAAGCGGCCACCGCCTGCCTTGACACCGTGCAAAGCCTGCAACGCGTGGAAGACCTCGCGCTCGCGGCCTGACTGGCGCCCGTCAACCCGGGTGCGCCACCGTGCGGCGCACCCGCCGCACCTGGAACGCACTGGCCACCAGCACCAGTTGCACCACCGCCAGGCCCACCAGCACGCCCCTGAACTGCGCGTGGTCCATCAACAGGCCGAAAAACAGGGGCGCCAGCGCCTGACCGATGTCCAGGCCCGAATACACCACCCCGTACACGCGGCCGGTGGCGTTGGCCGGGGTGGAGGTCTTGACCAGCAGATCGCGCGACGGCCCCGCAATGCCGCTGGCAAATCCCATCACGCCAAACAGCACCGGCACGGCCAGCGCGGGCACCGTGCCCAGGCCCAGCCACAGCGCCACCGACGCCGCCACGCAAAACCCCACGCCCACCACGCGCTCGCAACGGGCCGGGTCCGACGCCAGAAACCCGCCCGCCACCATGCCCGCGGCGGCGCAAACCATGTACACCGACAGGCAGATCGCCACCAGCCGCACCGGCACCCCGTGCAACTGGCGCGCGGCTTCGGGCGCAAACGCCTGCACCACGCTGAGCACGATGGCATACAGCAAAAAGAAACCAAAGCACATCCAGACGGCGGGGATGCGCAGGAACGCCATGCCGCCTGCTTCTGCCCCGCCCCCGTCTGCTCCGCCCCTGTCTGCCCCGCCCTTTTCCGCCCCGTGCACGGATGCACCCGCAGCGCCCGGCGCCGGGCCTGCGATGGGCGCAGGCAAATCCAGCCGCCGCCGGTTCAGCCACAGCACCGCCAGCACGGCCAACGCCACCGCCCCGGCGCTGGCCAGCGCCACGCGCCATGAAAACGCCATGGCCATCGGCACCATCAGGGCCGGCGCCAGCGCCCAGCCCAGACTGCCGGTGATGCCATGCACGCTGTAGGCATGGCCCAGCCGCCGCGGGCTGACCTTGCGGTTGATCAGCGTGTAATCCACCGGGTGGAACACGCCATTGCCCACCCCGGCCAGCACTGAAAACCCGGCCATCATCCAGTACCCCGTGCTCAGCGCAAACCCGAACGCCGCCAGCGCCAGCAGCGACAAGCCCCCCAACAGCACCGGGCGCGGCCCCAGACGGTCCACCACAAACCCCGAAGCCGCCTGCACCACGGTGGACGTGACGAAGAACACCGTCATCAAAAACCCCAGCTGCGCGTAACTCGCCTGCAGCGCCTCGCGCAACCACGGAAACAGCGGCGCCAGCAACAACTGGCTGAAATGGCTGACCATGTGCGCCAGCCCCACCAGGGCGATGGTGCCGACGTCGTCCCGAAGCGCGACTGGCGCAGGGACCTGGGCGGGATTCAGCGTAGCGGTGGGCGGCATGGCGGGATCATCGCGCATTTGCGGGGGGGGGGTGGGGACAACCCGCCTTCGAACCCGGAACCGACCTCCCGCGATCAATGGACCGGCATTTTTGCCAACTTTTTCACGCTTTTTCAATTTGGCTGCCATTGATCCCTGTCAACTTTGACAGGGGCGCGTCGAAAACGCGGGCGCATTCGCTTTAGACTTCGGCGCACCCAAAAGCAATGATTTTGGGCATGAATTACAAAAAAAAGACCGAAAAAAAAGACCAAAAAAGAATGCCTCAAAAGACGTTGAACCCACTGCCTTTTTGCCGCCTCATCACCACCACCCTGATCGGACTTTCATCGGCCCTCGCTCTCACTCTCACCCTCCCCCAGGCCCATGCGCAAACGCCAGCCAACATCGATCGCGACGCCGCCGAACAGCGCCGCATCCGCGAGCGCGATGCCCAGGTTCGCGAGCAACTCGAACGCGCCCCTGACGTCCGCCTGCCCGCTGCCACGGCGGCCCCGCTGCAGCGCCTGCCAGGCAATGAGGCGCCGTGCTTCACCCTTCGCCAGGTCACCTTGCGGGGTGACGAGGCCGCCCGCTTTGGCGGGCTGCTGGATGCAATGGCTGGCGCCGATGGCGACGACTCTCCCCTGCTCAAGTGCGTGGGCGCGCGCGGAATCGACCTTGTTTTGCAACGGGCACAAAACGCCCTCGTGGCCCAGGGCTACGTCACCAGCCGCGTGCTGGCCGAGCCGCAGGACCTGGGCACCGGGCAACTGGCGTTGACCGTGATTCCCGGCCGCATCCACGCCATTCGCCTGATCGCCCCTGTCGATTGGCGGGCCACCGTGTGGAACGCCCTGCCGGCCCGCCCCGGCGACATCCTGAACCTGCGCGACATCGAGCAGGCCCTGGAGAATTTCAAGCGCGTCCCCACGGCCGAGGCCGATATCCAGATCACGCCGGCCAGCGGCGACGGCGCCGGGCCGGGCCAGAGCGATCTGCTGATTTCCTACCGGCAAGGCTTCCCGCTTCGCCTTTCGCTGTCGGCCGACGACAGCGGCACCCGCAGCACCGGCAAGACCCTCGGCGGCGCCACCTTGTCCTACGACAACGCCCTGACGCTCAACGACCTGTTCTACCTCAGCCTCAACCATGATCTGGGCGGCGGCCAGGCCGGGCGCCGGGGCACGCGCGGCAGCACCGTGCACTACTCGGTGCCCATCGGCTACTGGACACTGGGCACCACCTTTGGCCAGTCCAGCTATGTGCAGACGGTGGCGGGCGCCAGCCAGAACTTCGAATTCAGTGGCACCAGCCACAACGCAGAAGTCAAACTCTCGCGGCTGGTTCACCGGGACGCCACCAGCAAGACCACAACGCACCTCAAGGCCTTTGCGCGGCGCTCGCGCAACTTCATCGACGACACCGAAGTGCGCGTCCAGCGGCGGGCGGTGGGCGGCTGGGAGCTCGGCGTCGGCCACCGGGCGTTCATTGGCACCGCCACGGCCGAAGGCAATGTGCTGTACCGGCGCGGCACCGGGGCGTTTGGCGCGATCGCGGCACCCGAGCAGGGTTTCGGTGAAGGCACTTCGCGCTTCGTTGTGGTCCAGGCCGACGCCAACCTCAACGCGCCGTTCAAGCTGGGGAACCAGGGGTGGCGCTACAACGGCACCTGGCGCGCCCAACTCAACGGCACCCGCCTGACGCCACAAGAGCGCTTTGCCATCGGCGGGCGCTACACCGTGCGCGGCTTCGACGGCGAAACCACCCTCAGCGCCGAGCGCGGCTGGCTCCTCCGCAACGACCTCGGCGCCGCACTGGGCCGCAGCGGCCAGGAACTTTATTTGGGGCTGGACCACGGCCAGGTGGGCGGCCCCACCAGCCAACTGCTGGTGGGCCGCCGACTCACCGGTGCGGTCCTGGGGCTTCGCGGTGGCTTCAGCCACTTTCAATATGACGCCTTCATCGGCACGCCCGTCCAGCAGCCGCGCGGCTTTCGCACGGCCGGCACCACGGGCGGGTTCAACGTCAACCTGAGCTTTTGACTTCGGCTGAACAACCCGTATTCCATAACCAGCAAACCCTCAACCGCCGCGTGATGATCCCAACATGAATAAAAACCTGTACCGCATTGTTTTCAACGCCCGCCGCGGCCAGCGCATGGCCGTCGCCGAAACCGCCACCGCCTGCAGCAAGGCCGCCAGTGGGCAAACCCGGTCCACCCCCCGTGGTCCGGGCCACATCTGCACGGGATTCGCTCCGCTGGCCTGCCGCTTCCGGCTGGTCGCCAGCCTGGTGCTGCTGATGTCTGGCGCCGCTGGTGTGGGGCATGCCCAGATCGTCGCCGACCCCACCGCCGCGGGCAACCAGCGCCCTACCGTGCTGACCGCGCCCAATGGCACCCCGCTGGTCAACATCCAGACCCCCAGCGCAGCCGGGGTGTCCCGCAACCTCTACAGCCAGTTCGACGTCAACCAGCCCGGAGCGATTCTCAACAACAGCCGCACCAACGTGCAGAGCCAGCTCGGTGGCTGGGTCCAGGGCAACCCATGGCTGGCCACCGGCAGCGCCCGCGTCATCCTGAACGAAGTGAACGCCACCCAGCCCAGCCAGCTTCGCGGCTTTGTCGAGGTGGCCGGGCAACGCGCAGAAGTGATCGTCGCCAACCCCGCCGGCATCCAGGTGGATGGCAGCGGCTTCATCAACGCCAGCCGCGTCGTCCTGACCACCGGCACGCCCATCGTGAATGGGGGTGCCCTGGAAGGCTACCGGGTACAGGGTGGCTCGGTCACCATCCAGGGGCAGGGCCTGGACACCCGCGACGCCGATTACACCGGCATCCTGGCACGGGCAGTGCAATTGAATGCCGGCCTGTGGGCCAATGAACTCCGCATCACCACGGGCGTCAACACCGTGGCAGCAGATCCCGCGGCCACGCCCACCCCCGCGGCCAGCGCGGGCGCCGGGCCTGCACCAGCCTTTGCGCTGGACGTGGCCCAACTCGGCGGCATGTACGCGGGCAAGATCACCCTCATCGGCACGGAAGCCGGCATGGGCGTGCGCAACGCCGGCGCCATCGGCGCCTCGGCCGGGGATGTGGTGCTGCAAAACAACGGCTGGCTCACCAACAGTGGCAACCTCCAGGCCACCGGCAACCTGCAAGCTACGGCCACGGGGCCCGTGGTCAACACCGGCACCGTTTATGCGGGCGGCCGCACTGGCCTGAACAGCCAGGGAAGCATCACCAACGCCGGTCTGATCGCCGCGCAAGGCCAGACCATGCTGCAGTCGGCCGACGCGGTCACCTCGGGGGCCAACTCGGTGGTTGCGGCGGGGCTGCGCCTGGACGGCTCCGTGGCCAGCCAGGGCGACCTGCTGGTCACATCGGCGGGCACCACGGCGCTGCTGGGCAACACCGTGGCCGGTGCCAGCGCCACCGTCACCGCCGACCAGATTCACCTGGAAGACAGCCAACTGAGCGCCCCGACGCTGAGCCTGACGGCCCGCAACGGCGACATCGACGCCCGCCGTGCCGTCGTGTCCGCATCGGGCACGCTGTCGGCCAACACCACCAACGCCTTGCGCACCGACGACGCCGTGGTGGTTGCCAACCAACTGCAGCTGTCTGCGCGCAGCCTCTCGAACGTCGGCGGCGAAATCGTCCAGACCGGCAGCGGCGACACCGCCATTCAATTGGCGGGTGGCCTGGACAACACCCGGGGCCGCATCGCCACCAGCAGCCAGAACCTCGACCTGACCACCCAGACCCTGGACAACACGCAGGGCAGCATCAGCGCGCGCAACCTGCACATCAACACCCTTGGGGCCACGCTCGACAACGCGCTGGGCAGCATCTCGGCGGCCCAGACGGTCATCTTGCAAACCGGCGATTTGAACAACAGCGGCGGCTTCGTGGGTGCGGGGGGCAACCTCTCGGCCACCGCCGGGCAAGTGATCAACACCGCGGGGGCCCAGATGTTCAGCGGGGCCGACCTGCAATTCACCAGCACCGGTTTTGACAACCGCGGCGGCGAACTTCAGGCCCAGGCCAACCTTGCCCTGAACACCGGCGTCGGCACCTTGCTCAACACCGGCGGCCTGATTCGCGCCAACCAGAACATCGCGCTGAACGCGGGCACCGTGGTCAACAGCAACACCAGCGCCGCGGGCCAGGGCATCGAGGGGCAGAACCTCGCCGTCACGGCCACCGCCATCGCCAACGACAGTGGCGCCCTTCGCGCCGACCAGAACCTCACCCTCACCACTGCGGGCAACCTCCAGAACCAGGCCGGGTTGGTCAGCGCGGGCCACAGCCTCGTCGTGCAAGACAGCGCCGCCGCCCTGCAGATCGCCAACAGCGCAGGCACCCTGATCGCCGGGCAGAGCACGACCGTCCACGCGGCCAGCCTTACCGGCGACGGCAAAGTGCTCTCGCTGGGCGACCTCACCGTCGCCCTCGGCACCGATTTCACCAACGCCGCGGACGGCGAGATTGCGGCCAACGGCAACGCCAGCATCACCACCACGGGCGCCCTGATCAACGCAGGCACGCTCCAGGCGGGCGCAACACTTTCGGTCGGCGCCGACAGCATTGACAACCGTGCCACGGGTGAAATCGTGGGTGCTGCCACGCAGCTGAACGCCACCGGCACGCTCACCAACCGCGGCCTGATCGACGGCCAGGACACCCGCGTCAACGCGGGCATGCTCCACAACCTGGGAACCGGCCGCATCTTTGGCAACCACCTGAGCATCCAGGCCGATACCGTCCACAACGACGCCGAAACCGTGAACGGCGTGGTGGCCGCGGGCACGCTGGCCGCCCGCGAGCAACTGGACATCGGTGCCAGCACCGTGAACAACCGCAACGGCGCCCTGATCTTCAGCGCCGGCGACCTCGCCATCGGCGGCGCCCTGGACGCCAGCCGCCTGGCCACCGGGACCGCGGGCGCCGTCACCAACCAGGGCGCCACCGTGGAAGCCCTGGGCCGCGTCCAGCTCGACACCACCCGACTGGACAACCTCAACCTCGGCTTTGCCGCCCGGGACGTCACCACCGTGCAAGCCGTTGACACGCAATACATCGTGCTGGACGGCCAGCGCTATGCGATCAGCGAACTCGGCGTATGCCACAAATGCCAGGACGACCGGGATGATTCGGGTGAAAGCGGACTCAGGCGGCTGGAGTTCGTCATCCCGAGCGCGCTGCTCCCTTTCAGCGCAGGCTATTCCCGCACGCCCTACCAACTGAGCGTTTTTGAAATCCCTTTCCCGGGCGGTGACATCGTCGAGAGTCCGTTTCTCTATCCCGACACCGATCCCGTGTGGGCCTTGTTCAACGTCACCCCGGGCGACCACGGCACCTTGCTGCCCCGCCTTGCCGCCTACAACCAGGACTTCATGTCCCGCTCACGCCGCAACTTCGACCACATTTTTGTGACGCAAACCGAAACCACCGAAACCGTGGTGGACAACGCGGGCCAGGCCGGCCGAATCCTGAGCGGCGCAGACCTGGTGATCCGCACCGCCAGCGGCGTCAACGACAACAGCCAGATCATTGCCGGCGGCACGCTCGACCTGAGCGGCGGCAGCCTCACCAACACGGGATCGCAGGGCCAGCGCGTCGTCATCGACAGCGGCACCTTCCGCCGCGACAACATTGAATACAGCCCCTACCGCCTGCGCGCAGGCTTCGCCGGCAGCGGCGCATTCACCGATGTGGTGGACAACCGCACCATCGACCTGGGCACGGCCGTGCAACGGCAAAACACCGCCCCCGCAGGCACCGGCACCACGGTGGCCGGCGTTGCTGCAGCCAGCGTGGGCGCCAGCACTGCGGGCGTGAGCGGCATCACCTCGGTGCTCCTGCCCAACCCCGACGGCAGCGCGCAAGTGGTGCGCGCCATCCCGCCCAGCGGCACCGTGCCCGCCAGCAGCCTGTTCCGCCCCAACCCCGACCCGGCCGGCACCTTCCTGGTCGAGACCGACCCCCGCTTTGCCGACTTTCGGCAATGGCTGGGCTCGGACTTCCTGCTCAACGCGCTGGGCGTGGACCCCACCACCCTGCAAAAGCGCCTGGGCGACGGCTTCTACGAACAACGCCTCGTGCGCGAACAAGTGGCCCAGCTCACCGGCCAGCGCTTTCTGGGCGACTACACCGACGACCAAGCGCAATACGCCGCGCTCATGAACAACGCCCTGACCTTCGCCAGCAGCCACCCGCTGGTGCCCGGCATCGCCCTCAGCGCCGAGCAGATGGCCCAGCTCACCAGCGACATCGTCTGGCTGGTCGAGCAACCCGTCACCCTGGCCGATGGCCGCACCACCCGGGCCCTGGTGCCCCAGCTGTACGTGCGCGTGCAAGACGGTGACCTTGCCGCCAGCGGCGCCCTGCTGGCCGGGCGCGACGTGCGCCTGGATCTGGACGGCGACCTCACCAACGCCGGCGGCACCATCGCCGGGCGCCAGCTCGTGCGCCTGAGCGCCAACAACGTGCACAACCTGGGCGCGCGCATCCAGGGCGACCGGGTGAGCGTGGCCGCCCGCACCGACCTGAACAACATTGGGGGCAGCC
>PHCI01000031.1 GCA_002842205.1 Betaproteobacteria bacterium HGW-Betaproteobacteria-3
CCGTCGATGACTACGAGGCCTTGCTGCCCTGGCGCATCGCCACGCCCAAGACCTGAACTGCGGGACAGCGCAAGGGGTGGGGTCTATTGACCGCTTACTGCCTATCTGCGCGATATCCTGGAACGTCTGCCCACGCAGCCAGCCAGCCGCATTGACGAGTTGCTGCCCCATCGCTGGGCACCGGCCTCCTGAGCTCCAATCTTCATACAGCTGTATAGACTTGGGCGCCCGTCAAGACGGGATGGCCGGACGCTTACCTTCATAGAGACCGGGCAGCCAGGCTTCTGTAAAGTCCCGCCAGTCGTTCCGCCCGAGATGGACGAAGCGGATTGGAAGGCGCACTTCGAAAAATTGGATGTTTTTGAGCTGTGGCGGCTGCTGTCGCTCCTGCCCAAGACCTACGAAGACGTCTGGCGGGAATGGTTCTTGCCCACCTCCATCGGACACGCCACGTCATCTCCGGATTAGCCACAAAAGGCTAAGACATAAAAAAGTTTGCCTATTTAGGCATAGCGTCTTTTCTCACACGTCAGGAAAAGCGCATTTGAAAAATGGTTACTTCATCTGAAGCCGTGGAATAACCTTCCTCGTTGTATTCGATGGCCCTCGCATAACACAGCTGCACGCGCTGCAGTTCCCTGGCTGCCAGAGCCACACCCAACGTCGAGAGTTTTGTGTTCATTGGGCAGACAACCGTGTTGTAGTCGGGTAGACGAGCGATCTCGTTCAGCAGGACGCGCTTCGTGGCGAGCGGGTCAACACAGGAAAAAGTGAATGTATTTACCGCCGAGCTAAGACTTGTTCTTCTTTCGACGAACTTCTGGACATCTTCGAAAAACCGCCGATTGGTCTGAAAGTGTTGCTCCGAAACAGATTGGCCCTGCTCGCCGATCCCCAACGAGAGGGCATTTGGCTCGAAGGCTTCAATCACCGCTTTCGCGCGCTCATGCTCGAATCCCACTAGCACCACCAGATGCAGGCGCTTGGAAGGAAGCAAATTACCGGGAAATCCTAAAACTGAGCGGACTTGGGAAACCCCTCTCGACAGCCACACATCAGCCGGCGCAGTGTTAGTGCTGTATTCATTTGCCCCCGTGTAGCCGAAGACAATGTTGCGGTCGGGTTTTGCCTCTTGGAGGACGCGGAATAGGATCAGTAGTTGCTCGTGAGTGAAAGTGGTGATATCCACGAAAATCGAGCCGTCAGGACCTTTGGCAGCCTGCTCCACAACGGTTAGCAAAGAGCGAGCTGTCGCGGTTGGATCATCCAAGTCCAAAACGGCTGACGAAGCCTTGTCGCCGGCAATCTCCATCATCATTTGGAGATTGCGTGCGGCGAGCTCACCAGCTTGCGGGTTCCGAAAGAGCAAGGCTTGGGCATATGAGCCGATCAATCCTTGGCCGATAGCGCGACAGCGATCCTCAAAGCTCGCCATTGCCACGAACAAAGAAATAGGCTCGTCCAATACCCCTGAGAGATTCTTAATTGCGAGCTTCATTCGAACTCCAGAGTCGTCTGAGAATCGTCGATGATCGTACCAAGTCGAGATTGCTCAAAATCGCGCACCGTTCTCGCAGGATTTACCAGTGCGGACTGGAGAAAAGCGCTCTGTACGAAAAGGTAGCCTGCAAACCCCGTCGGGTCCAGCTTGAACATAGGCGCTAATCGACGGGTCAGAACGTAGCGGCGAGTGCGGCTACGGCCATCCTTCGATCCAATCATTGCCTCGTACAGAAAACCGTGCCGCACACCTAACTTCAAAATTCGCATCACTTCGTCCGGCGGTGTATCACTTAGCGCAATGGAAAGCACGCGCCGCTCAGATCGGTCGGACATGAGTATCTTCTGGAAGACACCACCAAGCGCCTGAATTAAATTGCGCAGCTGCTTGAAATCATCCTTCGACCCAAGCTCACTGAAGACGTCGTCGGCTTCGTCGACCAGCTTGTCAAGGTTGTCGATCATCAGCGCGTCGGCGCTGTCTCGCACCACCTGATCCTGAATCGCAGGTCTGATGGACTGAATTTTGAGCGGGCTTAATCCGTCACTCTTGGCGTGGCTTATTTTGATTTCTTCGGCATACATTGATGCGGCGTCATCCAGAAAGAATCGGATGATCCCGGATGAAATGTGCACGAGCTGGTCAAATCCCGCATACAAGTACGAGCTGCCCTGCTTGGAGGTTCCACCTAGGCTCTTGATGTAGTCTGGGCGTGCATAGCGGGTGGCGTCATCCCCGGGACTGAAGCCTCGGCCTTCCAGCGCCCATTTGGCCTTCAGTTCTTCTTTCAGTTTTTCGATGGCCTCTTCCTGCACCTTAGCCACCGGAAAAAAGTCTTTTGCGGGGACGTTAATTCCATTCTCTGCAAGCCGCTTCGTGACAATCGCCTCAACCCACGCAGGAAACTTTCCCTTCGCCAGGCCGCCGGTGTAAATGGTCGATATATCCACCTCCTTGAAGTCATGCGGCGACTCAATGCGCTGGTTCGCAGAGGTCCGGTAGTGTTTGTAGCCCAACTGAGTGGAAATTTTTAGCGAGACCTTCGCGCCTGTTCGATAGGAGACCCAAGTATTCAGCACCTGGGTCTGGATCGAGTTCAGATTGTCTGAATCGTCGAGCAGCACGTAGACCGGCTTGCCCCGGGGCAAGAACGACAGCGAGGTTAGGTTTGCGCACAAAGGGAACAGGAATTCGCGGTATCCAACCACCCGCCCTCGGAACGGAACATACTCCTCCGTCAGAGACAGCTGGCGCATGTAGTCCATAAATTCACTGTATCTAGCGTCGATCGCTTCTATCGCTTGGAGCAACGGGTCGCCATTCGGCGCGGCCTCCGACGGTGCAGAGGTATTTGCGTCTAATCCAGCCAGG
The DNA here is from genome assembly GCA_002842205.1 of Betaproteobacteria bacterium HGW-Betaproteobacteria-3. Classification (GTDB taxonomy): domain Bacteria; phylum Pseudomonadota; class Gammaproteobacteria; order Burkholderiales; family Burkholderiaceae_C; genus PHCI01. The sequence goes on from PHCI01000031.1 coordinate 2,873, forward strand.
CGGGAGAGAACCATCTTGTCCAAGAACGGTCGCAACTCTTGACGAACCGCATCGTTGTCCAACTCCGCTCCTGTGTGCTCCTTCAGGGACTGAAGCACTTTCGAGGCCAGAAAAAGGCAGAGAGAGTGCTCCGCGAGCACAGTGCCTGCAAACTGATTTTTTATGCGTTCGAATTCGGCAATATCAAGATCTGTTGATTTGATCGAGGCATAGAGCCCCAGGTACGGCAGATCAGCTATCTTGCAACCCAATTCCAGCGCCTTGCAGTCGGGCGCCAAGAGTCGAAGCATCATGCTTTTTCCACAGCCTCGATGGCCATGAACGAACACATGCCCTTGGTCTTCGATCTCGAAGTTCTCCGCCAGGGGGACATACAGGCGCCGCATCTCCGCCGCATCCATCATCTCCGGCGAGGAAACAGTAAACGGGTTGCTGTTCATTTCTTCCACCCTTCTTTCGCGCGACCAGCAAGTGTTAGCCCCTTTAGTTCGGGCATCCCGTCCCTCCACGCATCCTGCGCTCCGGGGTATCCCTCCTTAGCCGGTATTCGAAAGGAATAGCGGTCGACTTCTGCCAAAACCCAAATGGACGGCCTTTCCTCCCGGTCCTCCATTAACTCGATGCATACGTCCAGTTCATTTGTCTGAAGTCCCGGGTCTAGGAACTGATTGCAGTATCGGCGTTCGCAGTCCAGCTTGACAATTCTGTCCAGTACATCATCGATAAGGTACTTTTCCGCGCTCACTCCGGCGGCATCTGGAGGCAGTGGATAAGAAGCAAGCAAATACTTGGTATTGATTGCCAGATGCAGCTTGAAGCATCCATTGGGAATGCAAACCGCACCGCGCACACTCGATGCGTAGTAGTGAAAAAGTTTATTGTGGTCGGGAAGCGTGCCGGCTGCGATATGGTGGCGCCCGGCCCTTGAGGCGTGCTCGCAAATCTCATCAGCGAATCGCACCAAAGCCGCCACTTGGCGCGGTCGGCAGGTGATCGCCGCAATCGGGATGCCGTCCATCGGCAACTGCCCAATAGTGTCTTTATCGCCGGAAAGCGTTTTACCGCCGTGGGCCTGGGCTATTTTGCTTATCAGCATAGCCTCCGCCTGATCCAGTCCGATGTTCCCTCCGTACATAGCGAGCATCGTGCTTACATGCTTTTCATGCTCCTCCCGACCATCTATGTTGCCCGCGTCGTGCAGCCTAATGGCGCACAGCAGCAAATACACCTCGTAGGGCGTCAAGCCGACCTTCGGGTTTTTTGGCAGCCCAAGAAGAAAACCCGCATATCGGACAACTTCGTCAAAGTGATCAGGACCGTGATCTGTATAGATGCCGGGACTCTTCGACAAGCAAGACAATCCGGCATTGATGTAAGGATAGACATGCTCACGCAGTCCCGCGAGGAGATGGGTGTACCTTGTCCAGTAGTCGGCATTGCGGTCCGGAAGATCATCCCTGTGCTCGTTCAACACGCGTTGGGCATACTCCTCCAGGGGAAGTAGGTTATGAGTCACGTCATGAAGCCCTGGTGTTTTCTCGCTGCTCACTCTTTAGAACTATGGGCATGCGCTGCATCACGCGTTCGCAACTTCACACTGCTGAATATAAGCCTCGACCATGGACTCCATATGTGCCGAATCTATGGCATCAAGAATCGTCACGCCCCCCACCAGCACCAGATGCTTGGCCAGCGCTCGAACATCCTTGCGCACATCAAACGGCCTACCCGCGGCATGCCTCTTAAGTAGTGGCCGGAGGACGGCCTGCATGATGGTCCTGTTCTTTGAGAAAGCGCGCTCCATGAACGACGCGTACACATCCTGCTTTGAGAACAACGGCCTCGCAAGCGCCAAGCTTTGTCCGGCCTCCTGGCCCTCGACATAGCAGGTATAGCCGGCCCACCACAATCGAGCGATTCCGTGCCTGGTCACGCCACGTGACCGATCTCCGACCAAGAAATAGCGGTCTAGCACCGTCCCGTAGGCGCGTTCGAGATTGTCTCCCCTTGCACTGCGCTCGATCGGCCACCGCTTACGCATGTAGTTCCAGTATTTAACATGGGACAGATAGGTCCAGAGCCGCGGGTCGCTGGCCTGTGTCAAGGTCAACCCATGGAGCGCCTCGTACAGACGCCGCACATTCTCCAAGTCGTGGTCGCCGGTTTCGTCTGGAAGCAGAAGCAGGTCATCGGCAAGCTCATCGAGCTTTGACGGCGCCGACCAAACGCGGCCGGAAAATGCCTCCTCAATCCACGGCTTCTCATCCTTGTATTTGGCCAGATTAGGACGGATATCGTTTGTGAGTTGCCCCAGCGCATTCTCGCGAAAAACAGGAAGCTTTGGCATGTCAATCCTCCATCCGTTGAAGAACCTGCGTTAAATCTTCCAGGGAATTGTGTAGCGGATCGCCGATCAGTTTGTTGCTGAGGACCACGCTGCTCTCGCCGCTCTCAGCAAGACTCTCAACGTTGACGCCCAAGTCTTTTAGCTTCCTGGTGATCGTGCGATACCACCTGAGGTCCAGCAACGCCTCTCGCTCTTCTTCATGCATCATTTTCTCCAACGCATACACCAGCGCCGGAACCAGAACAGATGCGGAGAGCGTGCTCCGAAGCAACTCATCGCTGTTCAGGGATATGAATCGATCGTGCGTAGCGGAGGCGAGGTACACCGCAATGCGGTCTCCAGATAGGTCGACGCTCAACGGAGGCGCGTCGTCCTTGTGGCTGCGGCGAATGGAGAATATGGATGGCAGCTTCGCGAGTTCGTCGTCTTTCTTGTCGGCGTAGAAAACGATGTCCTCGGCCACGGCCAGCGAGTCCCCTTTAATCAGTCTGAAGCTTCTTCCGGTGAAGTCTGCATGGAATTCATCGCTGGCGTAGTTCAGAACTTCCTGCGTCGCGACGATCAGCCGGCACACCTCAACTTTGGCGTCGATTTCAGCCACAGGGATGTCGACTTCAAACGATTCATCGGTTGAAGTGAAAAAGGCGCGATACCTGGTTGCCGGACATTCGACGTGAATGGCGTAGGCAGCGCGGCCCTCCGAGATCAATCGGTTAAGGGACTTGCTGGAGGTCCTGCAGGTCATGCGTATTTTGTAGAACCCCTTGTTTCCGCCCACTTCGAAGGCAGGCTGAAACATCGCATTTCGGTAGTCGTCCGAGAACCACGCAAGCACCGGGTGTGGATAGAAGCGCGGCTTAATTTGCATGAACAGCCACCCCCAATGCGCACCGGACGGCAGTGCTCAGTTTGACTTCGAGGCGCGTTTTCCGTCCAGACTGCATGGCAAACGGTCCGATGTGTCCAGGTCCGATGACCGGCACTGAAGCACCGGTATCGATAAGACGTGCCTGAGCTATTGAAACCAGTTCCTGCCCCACCTCTCCGATTGCACTGAGGAACAGCGTGCCTTCTCCATCGCTTTCAGGCTCAAACGTAATGACATAGCTGCCCGCCGCGGAGTCGGAGCTAAACACACGCTGCGATTTGAGGTGAACTGGCAAATACACTGGAGCATTTGAGCTACCGTCGCCCGACGACGCCCCGTCCCCGCTGCCTTCGCCTGCCGGCGTGTCGTCGCCGGTAGAAATGTCATCGCCTCCATCGACTTCGTTATGGTCGACCCCCTCTTCATCCTCTCCGGTGGCGTCGTCGCCGTCCGTAGACGCTGGCGCCACGGTCGCTGTCACGCGCTCCTTGAACGCCTCTCTGGGCTTCACGATGAAACGAATTTCGTCGGCAGCCTCTTCGCGCTCGTCGGACGGTGTGGTCGACGGCTTCTTTGGAGAGTCGTCGACATCATCTGGAAGGTACTTGCTAACTCCCTCAATCTCCGTTTCTTCCTCGACGTCGCTCTCCGCGATGGATCGGACGCATTCCCTGATCCAGGTGTACAGCCTGTTTAGCCGAGCCTTCGCTTCGGGGGGTGAGTCAGCGCGCTGCGCCTCGAAGGAATCGTGCTGCGGAGGCTCCAGTGACTTGAGGAAAGAATCAACCTTCTCGCCCACAGCGTTGAATACGCCAGCGAATCGTAAAGGCGTAAGAAAATGGCCTTTGTCAAAAATTTTCATCCCGCTGCCGCGAATCATCGCGACACGTTTCGGAAGGTTTTTCCCTGACAAAATCTTCAGGCTGATTTGGCCTAGACCCTCGAAGTCGGGATTGATGAATTCCTTGGCATCAGAAGAAGTTAGCGCATCGAGATATGCCGGCGTGTTGCCGGTCGTTCTCTGATCCTGGTAAGAAGCTTCAACGATGCTCGGAAGAGAAGCATGATTGATCATCGTGCCCCCAGCCTTGACCACCAGCTTCTCATGCATCACCGCATAGAAGAAGCTGTCAACCACGGCCCGGATGATTTCCGCCTCCCACTGCGCGCGACGCTTGAATCCAGCGACCAGAATATTGGTGCCGATATTTTTGCGCAGGAGAAACGTGGGAATTTTCGAGCGCGTCAAAATGGGGCGGTTCTTTTCCCTGACGCCAAAATACCCCGTCCCGCGTGTTTCTTCGCCGCTGGATGCAGTATGGGTCACCAGGCGTGCCACACCTTGAAAGGCGTACTGGTCGTCGCTGTTGAGAGTGCTGTAGAACACGGTTCTGAGGTCGGAGTTGGCATAGGGGGCAAACTTGCCGATTCCAAAGGAACCAAGACCTCCGCTTTTATCGGAGCTTCCGACAGTCCGCGTCAGCTTGTACCAGTCCGTTCCTTTGGTTCCATTCGCTCCGCGAAGACCGGTCGTATTGAAGTCCGAGATCAATAGGCAGGGGATGGCGTCACTGGATGCGATCTGCTCGGCCTTGTCGAAGAACTGTTGGAATTTGTGGCTGTCAGGGCGCGACGCTTTGCACAGCCCGAGAATGCCGCGGAAGTCATCAATCCCCGGAAAGTCGTTGACCGGGATATCGACAACTTCGAAATGCACTTCCACAGGCGCCATCGCCTCGGGATGCCGTGCGTCCAAGCTGTTTTGGCAAATTTCGCGTGCCAGTGACGTCAGCGGCGTATTCTTGAAGCTCTCGATTCCCGGGTTGTTGAGGTCTTCATCCTCACCATCCGCATTGGGCGGGAAATTCCATCCAACCATTCCGTCCCCCTAGTTCAAAATTCGATTGCATTCTTTTGCCAACAGCCGCACAAGCGGGACGGTGACAGCATTGCCAACTTGGCGATATCGCTGAGTCTTAGATATTTCTTGTGGAAAAGAAAACTCCTCCGGCTCAAACCCCTGCAGTCTTGCGCACTCTTCAGGAGAAAGTTTTCTTATGCCCCAATCGTCTTTGATCGTTGGCACGTTGTGCCCCCCCTCACCCATATTTGCCGTCAGCGTAAAGACCGCATCGCTCTTGTTTTCGCGAACGTAATATCTTCTTAGTTGATAAACGCCTTCGGGATTTCCCTCGCGCATGGACTCTTCAAAAAGTTTTCCCCATCTTGATTCTGGATCGAAATAAAGCGATTCATCCGCACGCTTATCCAACTCCAGGAAATGCCGTACAGGCAGGATTTCTACATTTTTCTCAACGGGAAACTGAAAACTGAATGAGTCGAAGTAGTCCCACGACAGGGCCACCATAAAGAGGCGATCTCGGCTTTGAGGGATTCCGGTCAATTTCATGGTGTTGAGAATTTCATAGCAGCTGGGCGGCATGAACCAATAGCCGGCGGACTGCAAGGAGTTGACCATCTTCGAGAATGTGGCGCCCTTCCCATGGGACAGAAGGCCTGGAACATTTTCCAGAACAACCACCTTGGGGCGTCTCGAGCCAAACTCCTTGAGCAAGCGGACGATTTCAAAAAAGACCTTTCCCCTTGGGTCGGCAAATCCCTTTTGCGACCCAGCTATAGAAAATGGTTGGCAGGGAAACCCTGCGGTAATGACATCCACCGGTTTCAAGCCGTCATGAATTACTGATAGTTTTTCAATAGCCTTCTCAAATAGCGTCACGTCAGGATAGTTTTTTCTGTAGGTAACGGCCGCGAACGAATCCAGCTCGTTCGCCCACTCGACCTTGAATCCCTCAGCGGTAAACGCCCTACAGAACCCTCCGATCCCTGCAAATAGACTTCCGACCGTTAGCATTCTTCTTTCAATATTTCCGAATCCTTCAGCTAGACGCACGTGACGTCTTTAGCCCCCTTAACCACGAGGCTAGGGACGCGTGGAGCAAATGTATCATTTTGCAAACAAAAGAAGTGGGGATTCTGACCACTTCAGCTCGCATCAAGGTGGCTTGTTCGAGGCGCGCGCAAGTCTCCGGCGAGCGCTTATGCAGCGTAGCCGCGCAAGCCGACGTTCGATGCCAAGTACGCTGCGCTCCAGATTCTCCTTTACATCGTGCTCCCAAAGACACATGACCGACCAGCCTTGGCTCTTCAGAGTGGCCGCGGAGCGCTGGTCGCGAGCCCTATTGCCAGCGATTTTTTCTCGCCAATAGGTCGCAAGCTTTTGAGACCACTGCTCGAACCGCCACCCATGCCAGAAGTCGCCGTCGATGAAAATCACGAGGCGCGCCTTCGTGAACACGACATCAGGCTTTCCAGCTAGCCAAGGGACGTTTACCCGGTAGCGATGTCCGCGCTTGTGAAGCGCTCTGCGAACAGCCAGTTCCACCTTTGTATCGCGCCCACGAATGCGCGACATCGTCAAGCTTCGCTGCTCTGGAGTTAAGTTGTCCACCATAAAGCAGCTACTCAGCGGCGAGTGCAATACCAGCAGAGCAAGATGTGGGTGCTGGCCACAGATCCTCTCGGAGTACAGGCTACGCCGGCACAGCACCCCCTCTGATGATGTACGGTTGCTGGCATGATCAGAGCTACAAGTTCAGAATGAATTCTGCGACGGCCTTAGTCACGCTTGGGCACACGGCATTTGCAAGCTGCTGCTGTTTGTGCACGAGGCCTCCATCCAACGATCCGTCTTCCGAGCCTGCAAAACGAAACCAGTCGGGGAAACTCTGCAGCCGCGCCGCCTCGCGCAGGGAAAGACCCCGGTGCTGGGACGGATGGATGATCATGCTCTTGCGGTAGTGCCCCATCGTGATCGCCGGTTCGCTCCAAGCCAATCGTCGATAGATATTGCTGTGCGTTCGCTCTACGTCCGCATAATTGGTCATCAACTCGCGGACAGCCTCCCAATTCTTGCCTTGGGGAATTCGCTTGTACCGCTCAATGACATAATCTGCGTGCCGCGATGTGACGTGATCCCAAACGACGTCCGCGGGTGCGCCGGCTCTCATCTGTCTGAGAAAGGCGTTTTGCTGCAGTGCGGCAGAATTGTTGACGTAGGCGCGCTCGGCTCTATCGTCCCCGTTCAGTAGTCTGGGCAGATCTCGGATCGCATCCCGAACGCTCACAAATTCGTTGCCTGTGCCCGGCCCATGTGTCGGTTTAGGAAACGGGCCCCACGCGCCAAAGTCGTCCGGTTGGTATCCCACATCTTTATGAATCCCAAGCAGAAAGAACCGATTGCGGTTTTGCGGAGCGCCGTACCACACTGCATCAAGCAGCTTGGGAAAAACCAAATAGCCCATTCGCTCCAAGCGCTTCAGCACATGAGTGGCAACACTTGGACCTGAGGAGGTGCGATCCCGCGGCGTCCACAATATCCCCTGCACGTTTTCCATGAGCAGAATTCTGGGATTCATCTGGCCTACGCAGTCCATGAAAGCGTCAACCAGTCTGTTGTTAGGGTTGGAGCTGGACCAGCTGTTCCGATTTGCGCTTGAGAAGCCTTGACAGGGCGGGCCACCAATCACAACATCTACATCCCCTCTCTCACGGGCAACGGCTCCAAGCCGCTTCCTTACTGCAGAGGAACACAGATCCATAGGAACACATTCGTGTGGAGTCGTATCGGCAGGCGTCAGCCCAGCACGCTCCATGTAGGCATGGTTCTGGCGCAGTGTTTGTGCGTATACAGGATGAATCTCTGCTGATCCTGCTATGCGAAAACCGCGGCCGTCAGCACCGAGCGCATTCAAAAATCCGAGCCCCATGCCCCCGGCGCCGGCGAACAACTCAACGACGTTTAGCGTCGTTTTCGCCGCCGTCAGCCGCCGCTCCATGTCTACCGGCACCTCTGGAGTCTGCGCACGCTGCTGGGCTTCTCTCAGATCATGGCTAGCGGAAAGTCTTCTGTTCGCCCGGATCTGTATTCCGGCTACCGCTTTCCCTGGGCTGTCTTGGATTGTTCGCACTCGCCCCAAAGCGGCAGGGGCTTTTGAAGTGCGCGCTGCGCGCCTGACTGTCAGTCGAATCCATCGCGTCCATGCCAACAGCTGCGCAAGCCTCTTCAGCTTGTCGTCTACAGTTAAGGAGGTCATCCCTATGAGGACGCCGCGCTGGTATCCGTCAATCCCGCCGATCGACAGCGCAAAACACGTCAGATCATTCACCTGGCCCAAGGAGCCCTTGCCTAGATTTGCGGCAAAACAGTCGCTTGAGCCTGCGGGCTGACTTAGACTTACCGAGGTCCAGCTGGCCTCCTCCACTCGCACTTTTGGTGCGGTTATGCGCACCCCCTTGCGTGCACGCGCGAACTCTATGCTTCGTGTTGGATCAACTTCCAGCACATAGTGCAGCTTGCCATAGAGTTCAAGCTGTTCAGCCAGCAGGGGAACAGCCGCTGCCCGATGGCTGCAGACCACAACCCCATCGTTCGCGCCAGCCTGCCGCAGCATTGACATAACCGCGTCTGTGCGTTTAACGTCGGCCGCTAGAGTTCGTTCGCCGACGACCGTCAGGAAATCCCCAAATAGCCTGTACAAGCGGAGCTGGGATGCGGGCCCTTTCCGGCCTTGACTTCGAAGGTGCCCAGCAGCCTCCTCAACAATCCATATGGGCCCAAGGTCTGCTGTCGCGGCTCCTGCACCTTCAAGCAATTGCAAAGGGGCCATTGCCGAAGTACTGTTGATGGGTTGGTCAAGAATTAGTTCACTCATACGCCTACACAAACCTTTTTCTGTTCTTTGAACGGCGATTTGCCGCAACGTCTTCTTGCGGGCATCAACGCTTCCCCAATAGCGGGGAACGGCCAATCTTTTCCCGTGGAGTCGGCACTACAGGCTTTACATCTGAAAAGCGCGCTTGCTCGATGGCTTCGCCAAGTGAAGGCAGGCTCCACGTCTTCTGCAGGCGCAGGCTGTTCATGCCGGCATTCCACGCATGTAGCAACCGCTTGGCCGTCTCGTGAAATCCGGGGTAGCGGCCCGCGGCATCAATCACCTGCGGAGTCACCTGAACGATGGCTTCACAGATGCGTTCGACGCGCTCCTTGGTCTCAGCAGGCATCACGGAGCACCGTATTTGCAAGAAACGCTCTAAGGCCTTTCCGGGTGCCCAGGTGCTGCGCCCTTCAATGGGCATGCCGGGCGGATTCTTTGCATAGTCGTCGTAGATCGTGATCGTCAGCATGTCGTAAACGGGTGCCAGGACGATGCTTTCCCGCGACGAGTAGAGCAAGGCGATGTTCTTGGTATGGCAGTCCGCATTGCGTAGCGCGTAGGTCAGCAGAAGCAGGTCTGCCAACTGCGATAGCGCGGCATTCTGCTGATCGGGGATGGTCACTACATCTTTGATGCGGCCAGCCACACGCTCCCAAGTCGACTCGTATTTTTGCTCCGGCCGCAGCAACAACAGACTGCACAGGTCTTCCATGCCTTTACGCGTGGTGCCATCGTCCTCAAAGTCGAAGCGATGCACCACAAGCGCCTGACCATCCTCAGACACCTCCGTCTTCGCAGTGAGAATGCCGGCCTGGCGCGACACTTCCATGCACAGGTGCTCATTGAGTGCAACGCCTGGCAGGCGAGCGGTGGCACCCTTGATGATGTGACGGTCAGTGGCCAGCGTGCCCTTGCCGTGTTCCTCAAGCGTGTTGGGCGAGAGAAATTTAGGGACAACGCCCGACACGCCAGATACGGCATACCGTCGAACCAGATCAACGAAGGCTTCCTCGGAGTTGTCCCCCCTCAGAATCCCCGCTAGTTCAAAGGGCACCGGAGGCTGCGTCGGGTCTGCCCCCGGCACGGCAACCTTGACGCGCCCAATAGCATTACGACCCACCACCGACAGCAGATTGAGCGGCGATGCACCCACCTGCGGCCCCAGTTGCTCTTGAAGAATGGACAGCAAGAAGCCTTCCGGCAGATTCATCCGGAAGATGGGATGGAGGTCTGGATAGGCGTAGGACTCAGTACGGACAGGCATCAGTAGCGAGACGAACTGCTCGGGCTCAACATCCGGGTGATAAGCCATAACATGGCGAAAACCGTCGGCGGACTCCAGCGTCGCCACTGGCTTGTCATGGACGAAGACGTGCAGCTTCATCTACGCACTTCGCTTTCACCAGAGAAGGCGCGTTGCCGCTCTGCCAGCGCATCATCGAGCGTAAAGCTGCGGCTCATGGGCACGTAGTTCATTTCGTGGCCCAGAACTTCCAGCAGGCGCAGCAGTTTGCGGGAGCCAAATTCAGCAACCCCACCCGTCTCGAAGCGCGCAAGCGTAGATTGACCCATGCCACTCAAGGTAGCCAGTTCCTTTTGCGTCATGCCACGCTCTTTGCGCAGACGCGCGATCGCGCGGCCAAGTTCAGGTAGGCTGTTCATACGCTCTATTTGCTATAAGAAAAAACATCGTCCATAGGTCTTGGTGTAGTGTTTTATCGACCATCTAAATTCGACACCCCAATGATATGGCAAATAAGGCATAAATCATAGGACGTTGATTTATGCTGTATATGTCATATATTGAAATCCTATAAGTAGAGTCCGGTCTCATTAAAAAAAACAGGGATTGCCTTAACTTTATGCCAAATAAGGCATAAATGCACTAGAAACCGACTCAACTTGCCGAGGCCCGCCACCTCCCGGCGTAGCAGAGCACAGTGAGCCCCAACGAGATGCCCTCGAGACTTCGGCGATGAGCTTGTATTCGATACCCTGTGCTGCGCTCTCTTGGGTTTGCTTAAGCCGAACTTGGACGCATCCTTTCGGCATTGCTCGACAAGGAACGACCATGCATTTCCACCAGTCCCTGCCCAAGCCGAACCCCTCCAAAGCCCCGCCCGCCTTCTACCGTCTACGCGACGTGACGCGCATCTCCGCGCTCAGTCGCTCGACGGTCTACCGGCGCATTTCTGAAGGCCGCTTTCCCGCTCCGGTCCATCTGGGTGGCCGTGCCTCCGCATGGTCTAGCGCTGAACTTCAGGCATGGATCAACGATCCGGAAGGCTATCGGACGGCTACGCCGCAACCCTGAGCCCTTCGTCGTCGCCGGCGCCGATCCCTCCCTGCTGATACACGTTGCTGGATGGGCGCATATCGCGTGCCAGCTCAACAACTTTGCCCGCAGCCAGCTCATCTAACAGATCCGCCCACCCCTGAATCATCCGACGGCGCTGCTCGAAATGCGTTGTGCGGTCATAGCTGCCACCGAGCTCCTCGTCCGAGACGTGCGCCAGGTGTCGCTCGATGACTTCGCGGTCCCAACCCAACAATTCGCGGATCAAGGTCCGGGCGGTCGCTCGAAAGCCGTGCCCGGTAATCTGCTCTTTCGTGTCGTAGCCGAGTGTTCGCAACGCGCTATTGATCGTGTTGTCGCTCATGTACCGTGTCGCCTCCGAGCGCTTGGCCATGCTGCGGAAAATCGGCCCGGTTGGGCCCGTCAACGGGAAGATGTCTCGCAGAATGGCTACGGCCTGCGCCGGCAGTGGCACAAGGTGCGCCGGCGTCCGGATATCGCGCTTCTTCCACTCGCGTAGCTTCATCTTCTCGGGCGGGCAGCGCCATAGACTCCCCTCGAAATCGATGTCCTCCCAATGTGCCAGCCGCAATTGCCCGGGCCGCTGAAACAACAGCGGCGAAAGTTGTAGAGCCGCGCGGGTAATGATATTTCCGTTGTAGGCCTGCATGTCGCGCAACAACTGCCCGAGCTTCTGCGGATCCGTGATGGCAGCATAGTGGCGGGCTCGTGGAGACGGAAGCCCTCCCGTACGGCTGTTCACGAAGTTCTTTGCCGGCTCCAGCGCGCCCACATCAACTGCATACTGGAAAACGTGCTGGACGGCCTCCCGGACGCGCTGAGCCGTCTCAAGGTTGCCGCGCTCCTTGATGCGGTGCAGGCACCGTACAAGCTCGGTAGGCTTGATGGTCTCCATGGTCAGCGAGCCCAGCCACGGGAAGATGTGCAGCTCCAGATGCCGCATTACCTTCTCGGCGTAGCTGTCGGACCATTGGCGATCCTTCTTCGCCTGGGCGTGCCAGGCGCGAGCCATCAACTCAAAAGTGTTGAGCCGGGCAACACGATCACGCTCTCCCTCCTCCCGCCGGGCTTCCCGAGGGTCAACTCCGTCAGCCCTCTTTTCAGCCTCGGCACGGGCCTTCTTGCGTGCTACGGCCAGCGACATGGCTGGATAGCGTCCGAGGCTTAGCTTGGCCTCTTTGCCAGCCTCCTTGTAGCGGTAGACCCAGGCCTTGCCGGTCGGTCGCACGCGAAGGTACAAGCCCTCCCCGTCCGCAAGCAGATATTCCTTGTCGCGCGGCTGTGCCGCTTTGATTTGAAGCTCGTTAAGTTGTCCCATGGTGTACCCAAAAACAAGACTGAAGTTGCACAGCAGTCTGGGTACACCGTTGGGTACACGCAAGAATGGGACGTTGTGGGATTCACCGATACCGCTTGAGCCGCCTTTTCAGGGCTAAGTCCTTGATGCACAAGGACTTTGAGCTAACTTGGGATCGTATGAGAAAAAGAAGTGGTGGCCTGGGGCGGAATCGAACCACCGACACGCGGATTTTCAATCCGCTGCTCTACCAACTGAGCTACCGGGCCAAGCCTTGGATTATAGCAGGGCCGCGGGCGCCCCACGCGCGATCGCGTGTCATGCAGCGCCGCGTTTGCCGCGCGAGAGGTCCACGCCCAGCTGTTTGAGTTTGCGGTAGAGGTGGGTGCGCTCAAGGCCGGTTTTTTCGGCCACGCGGGTCATGGAGCCGCCTTCCTTGGCCAAGTGGAATTCGAAGTAGGATTTCTCGAACTCGTCACGCGCCTCGCGCAGGGGTTTGTCAAGCTCGAAGCTCTGTTGCGCCTGCGGGCCCATTTCGACCACCGGGGGCAGGGTCTGGCCGCCGGTCATGGCGGCTTCGACGGTGAGGTCGGCGCTGACCGCGACGCTGACAATGCCCGGCAGTTTGCGCGGAGCGTTGCGCAGCAGGCCCTGCTCTACGGCCTTCAGCAGTTTTTGCAGGGTAATGGGTTTTTCAAGAAACGCCTGCGCACCGATCTTGGTGGCCTCGACCGCCGTGTCCACGGTGGCGTGGCCGCTCATCATGATGACGGGCATGGTGAGCAGCCCGGTGGTGGACCATTCCTTGAGCAGCGTGACGCCGTCGGTGTCGGGCATCCAGATGTCGAGCAGCACCAGGTCGGGGCGCATGCGGCCGCGTGCCGCGCGCGCCTGTGCCGCGTTTTCGGCCAGCTCGACACTGTGCCCTTCGTCGTTCAGGATTTCCGAGAGCAGATCGCGTATGCCCAGCTCGTCGTCCACGACCAGAATGTTTGCCATAGTTTCCCCGCTACCTTTTTGTTGCACGGCGGCTGCGCCGCCCTGTTGCTAGCTTGCAACTGTGAATGATAGCGACACTTGGGCGCCCAGGATGGTGCCGTCCGTCACGCGATTGGCCAGATCGACACGGGCGCCGTGTTCGTCTGCGATTTTCTTGACCACGGCCAGGCCCAGGCCAGTGCCACGCGGCTTGGTGGTCACATAGGGCTCGAAGGCGCGTTTGAGGATGTGTTCCGGAAAACCCGTGCCGCAGTCGAGCACGCTCAGGCGCACACGATGGGCTGCTTCCAGCCATTGCGTGCGGATCACCACGCTCTGACGTGGGCCCGAGGGGTTGGCTTCGGTGGCGTCTTGTGCGTTTTGCAGCAGGTTGTGCACCACCTGGCGCAATTGCTGCGCATCGCCCTGGATGGGCGGGCAGCGCGGGTCCAGCTCCGTGGTCACGGGGACGATGGCGTTTTCGGGGGCGTACAGGTGCAGCAGGTCGGCAATGAGGGCGTTCAGGTCCAGCGGCCTGAGCTGGGCGGCGGGCAGGCGGGCGTAATCACGGAACTCGTTCACGAGCCGCTTCATGGCGTCCACCTGGTCCACGATGGTCTTGACCGATTTGGTCAGCATGACGCCGTCGGTGTCGGTCAGTTTGCCGGCGAGCTTCATCTCGAGGCGTTCGGCCGAAAGCTGGATGGGGGTCAACGGGTTCTTGATTTCGTGCGCCAGCCGTCGGGCCACTTCGCCCCAGGCTTGCGCCCGCTGCGCCGAGACGATCTCGGAGATGTCGTCAAACACCAGCAGGCGCGCCGAGCCCGGCAGTTCTGCCCCGCGCGCAACCAGGGTGATGGTGTCGGGTGGCGCGCCCGGCATGGCGCCATCAAGCTCAAAGGTCTGTTGCCAGTGGTCCAGTGCATGCTGGCCTTGCTGGCTCTCGAAAGCCTCAAACTGGGCTTGCACACGGGTGGCGAAGTCCTGCAGTCCGTCCATGGACTTGAGCGGCCGCCCCTGCTGGCTGTCCAGCGGCACGCGAAGAATGCGCGCGGCGCCCGGGTTCGACGAAAGGATGTGGCCCGCCGCATCGAGCACGATCACGCCGGCGGTCAGATTGTCCAGAATGGTCTGGAGGTTGGCGCGCGCCGCGTTGACCGCTTCCATGCTGACCTGCACCGCATTGCGGGCATCGGCCAGTTGCTGGGTCATTTCGGCAAACGAGCGCGTCAAGCCCCCCAGTTCGTCCTTGCTTTGCAGCGCGGCCTTGGGGGTAAGGTCGCCCGCAGCCACCTGGCGCACGCCATCGGCCAGCAGCAGCAGCGGGCGGGCGATCTGGTTGCCCAGCAGCACCGCCAGCAGCACCGCGCCAAACACGGCCATGAACAGGCTGAGCGTCAACGTGCCGATGTACATGCGCCGCAGCCCGTCGCGCCCCAGCGCGCGCTCCTGGTATTCACGGTTGGCTTCGGTCACGGCGATGGCATTGACGACAAGGGATGGCGGCAGCGGCTGCGTCACCTGCAGATAACGTGTTTCAGATGACAACCCGACGCCTGGGGAAGGGACGACCGCGAAGGCCTTGATGCGCGCGTTGCTGACGGCGTTGAGGGTGCCGTCTTCCAGGCCCTCAATCACGGCATTGGAGCGCTGGCTGCGCAAGGTGCGCAGTTGCTGGGTGGTCGGGCGCTCGGGGTTCAGGTCGTAGCGGGACTGCCCGGCGCTGGCGATCAGCTGGCCGGTCGAGCCCCACAAGACCACATCGGTCGCCGCCAACTGCTCACGGATGCGCTCGAGGAAAAACCCGGCGCTGGCGTCCGGCGTCTCGGTCAACTGGTTGGTGGCCGCGCGGGTCTTGTTGGCCAGGTCGTTGGCCAGCGTATCCAGCGTGACACGACCCAGATTGACGCCCGCGTCGAGTGCGCCTTCAACTTTTACGTCAAACCAGCTCTCAATCGAGCGCGACACAAACTGGTAGGACACCACGTAAATCAGCAGGCCTGGCGCAAACCCCACCAGCGCGAAAATGGCCGCCAGCTTGACGAGCAGCCGGCTGCCAAACCGGCCCTGGCGCAGCCGCACCAGCAGGCGCAGGCTGACCCACGTGATCACGCCCAGCAGCAGGATGGCAACGACCACGTTGATCGCAAACAGCCGGCCGTAATTGCGCTCGTACAGCTCGCGGTTGTTGGTGGCTTGCGCCAGCAGCACCAGCAGCACCAGCCCGATCAGGGCCATGATCGCCGCGCCAATGGTCAAGGCCACGCGGCGCGCACGGGATCTTTTTCTGAAGAACCGGTCGGCCTCGGTGTCCGATTCAACCGGGTGTGTCACCGGTGAGGCTCCGGGTTGAGGCGCTGGTTGCGGCTGGCCACGATGACCCAGTCCCCCTGGCCCACCGCGCCAATCTGGAACGGACGTGGCAGTTGGGTCATGTCCAGTTTGAAGCGGAATTCCACGTTGTAGCGGGCGTCGGGCTCAATGTCGGTGGCTTCGGCAATTTTCCAGCCCGTAAAGCGCTGCACCGACGCCAGGGCTTCGGACAACGAGTCGTATTGCTGCGAAAGCAATACACCAAGGCTGGAGTTGCCAATCGGACCGGGCGCCACCGTGAGGCGCCAGCGGCGCGTCAGGGGCTGGTAGGCCAGGCGCATGTGGCGCGTGGTGGTGGCGACTTTGCGATCGGTCCAGTACCAGCGGTCGCGGTAGAGCTCTGCCTCGGCCACGAAGAACATGGCGATGCCCTTGTGCAGCGCATCTTCCACCACGGCAGGCAACTCGAACTGGACGGTGGTGGACAACGTGACCCCGTCGGCATGCTGTTCCAGTCGCAGGGGTGAAATTTCCGGCACCACGCCCTGCGCCCAGGCGCCTGAAGCGGCGCCCAGCATGAAACCCAGGCAGGCCAGTGCGCCGAGAAAATCAAGTCGCACGCTTCTCCAGCAGCGCGTAAAAAAATCCGTCGTGTTCACCCAACAGATTGTCCCGGACGGGTTCGTCATTTGCGCCACTTCGGGGCATTAAATGCCCGGGCGATGCTTGCAAAGCCGCGTCGGTGTTGTGCGCAACAAACGTTTTGATCGCGTCGCTTCCTTCGGCCTTGAACACCGAACAGGTGCAGTACAGAAGCCGTCCGCCGGGGCGCACCAGCGGCCAGAGGGCCTGGAGCAGTCGGGCCTGCACGACGGCGAGCTGCGCGATGTCGGTTTCCCGCCGGAGCCAGCGCACGTCGGGGTGGCGCCGCACAATGCCCGACGCCGTGCAGGGGGCGTCCAGCAGAATGGCGTCAAACGGCTCGCCGCCGGATTGCGCCAGCCACTGCGAGGGCTGCAGGGCATCGGCCGCCAGCACCCTCGCACGCAGCCCGCCGCGCTGCAGGTTCTCATGGATGCGCTCGCACCGCGCGGGGTCCACGTCGAGCGCGGTCAGGTCCAGCCGCATGCCGGTTTTGGCGGCGAATTCCAGCAGGTGGGCGGTCTTGCCGCCGGGCGCGGCACAGGCGTCCAGCACACGGATCGGGGCTGGGCTCGCGAGACCGGTCAGCAACAGTGGCGCGGCGAGTTGGGCCGCTGCGTCCTGGACCGAGGCATCGCCCCGGGCAAAACCTGGCAAAACCGTGACGGCGCACGGATGGTCCAGTTGCAAGCCACCGTGCGCCACCTCTTTTGATCCTATTTCAATAGCAAGTAAAGACTGTTTGTAGAGGGCTACGGTCGTTTTTGACACATTCACCCGCAGGGTCATCGGTGGATGTGCGTTGTTGGCGCGCAGGATGTGCTGCCAGTCTTCCGGATGGTCCTGGCGGACGCGGTCAATCCACCACCGCGGATGGTTCCAGACCGCCACAGGGTCGTCTTGCGACGCCTCGACCAGGGCGCTGCGCTCGCGCACAAACCGGCGCAGGCAGGCATTGACGAATCCCGCCTGGCCGCGTGTCGAGGGTTGCCGTTTGGCGGCTTCTACCGTTTGATTGACCAGCGTGAAAAGCGGGTATGGCGACGCCTCGTCGTGCCAGCCCAAGGCCAGCGCGGTGCACAGCAGGGCGTCGGCCTGCGCGGGTGGGGCGCGACGCGCCAATTGCCGACGCAGCGCCTCGGCCCGGCCCAACGACCGCAACGCATGGAAACTCAGCGCCTGAACACCCGCCCGCAGGTTGGCATCCACCTCGCGCAACGCGTCTGTGAGCGAACGCCCCGCACGCACCGCGTCAACCGCCCTTGCAGTGGCCTGCAATTGCTGCCACAGCGGAACCTGGGCGGAAACCGGCGCGCGCGTCACGGCGCTGCCCCGTGCGGGCGGCGCCGCGTCGCCCATGGATTTACCTCAGCGCAGCGGTGGGTGAAACAGGGTTTGGACATGCTGTCGCAGCGCTCCTTCGCGTCGTTCAGAGCGGCCGCGCTCGCTGAAAACCAAAAAGCCATGCCACGAGCACGGCCGGGAACTCCTGCACGGCAGCGTTGTACGCGTCCACGGTGCTGTTGAAGTCGGCGCGCGCAGTGGTGGCCTGGTGAGCCAGGAGCGCCCATCGTTCGAGCACCGACGCCGGCATCGGCTCGCCTGCCAGGTCATGGCATTCTTCACACAAACGGGTCCAGGCCGCACTCAGCACGGTCAGGGCGGCCGCCAGCGCGGCCACAGCGCCACCGTCCAGCGGGCGGGTTTTGGCAACGGCCAGCGACGCGCGAAACTGCGCCGTCGCCCCGGCCAGCGCGGCCCAGCGCGCGGACGCTCCGTCCTGCAGCTCTGCTGGCCGAGAGGCTGAAAACGACTGGGCCGCGGAGTCAAGGCAACGCTCCAGCAACTCGGCCTGCTGCGCAAACTCCAGATTCAGTCGCGCAAAAGCCTGCATGGCCAGGCCGCGCAGGCGCACCAGCCGGTTATGCGCCCCGACCGCCCAGAACACGAGGAGCGCGATGGCGCTCCAGAACACGACCGATCCACTCATGGTCGTCCGCGCCTTGGGTCCACGTCAGGCACCAAAAGTAAAACGCCCCATGCCCGCGACGGGGCATGGGGCGCTGACCGTGCCTTCATGGCGCAACGGTCATTCGGCAGCTGCGCCTTCGTTCGCCTCGGCTGCGCCGGTGCCATCGGTCTGGGCCGCCAATTCAGCGGCCTCGGCCTCGGCAATGGCGTGGCGTTCGGCCTCGTCCATCTGGTCCTTGACCTTGCGCGCCTGGTGGTACGCCAGACCGGTACCCGCCGGGATAAGCCGGCCGACGATCACGTTTTCCTTCAAGCCACGCAGCTCGTCGCGCTTGCCCATGATGGCGGCTTCGGTCAGGACGCGGGTCGTTTCCTGGAACGACGCGGCACTGATGAAGCTGTCGGTGGACAACGACGCCTTGGTGATGCCCAGCAGCAGGTTGGTGAATGTCGCCGGGATCTTGCCGTCAGCACGCAGCGCGTCGTTGGCGTTGAGCATGACACTGCGCTCGACCTGTTCGCCGGCAATGTAGTTGGAGTCCCCCACACTGTCGACCACAACCCGACGCAGCATCTGGCGAACGATCACTTCAATGTGCTTGTCGTTGATCTTCACGCCCTGCAGACGGTAGACGTCCTGCACTTCGTCGACGATGTAGCGCGCCAGTTCTTCCATGCCCAACAGGCGCAGGATGTCTTGCGGATCGGCCGGGCCGTCCACCACGGACTCGCCCTTGTTGACCACCTGGCCTTCGTGCACCAGGATGTTTTTCTCCTTGGGCACGAGCTCTTCCCAGACCTTGCCTTCCGGGTCGGTGATCTGCATGCGGATCTTGCCTTTGGTCTCCTTGCCAAAAGAGACGGTACCGGTCATCTCGGCCAGCACGCCCTTGTCCTTGGGTGAACGGGCTTCAAACAGCTCGGCCACGCGTGGCAGACCGCCGGTGATGTCGCGCGTCTTCTGGCCTTCGACCGGAATGCGGGCCAGCACCTCGCCAGGGCCCACGTCCTGGCCGTCGCGCACCTGGATCAGTGCGCCGATCTGGAAGCCGATCGTCACCGAGTGGTCAGTGCCGGGGATCTTCACCTCGTTGCCGGATGCGTCAACCAGTTTGACCTGCGGGCGCACGACTTTGGTCGATCCGCGACGCTTGGGATCGATCACCACCAGCGTGGACAGACCCGTCACTTCGTCGACCTGCTTGGCCACCGTGAGACCTTCCTCGACATTCTCGAACCTCACCTGACCGGCAAATTCGGTGATGATCGGTCGCGTCAACGGGTCCCAGTTCGCCAGAATGGCCCCCGCCTTGACGGTCTGGTCGGCCTTCACGGACAGAATGGCACCGTAGGGCACCTTGTGACGCTCGCGCTCACGGCCATGCTCGTCGTGAATGACGATCTCGCCAGAACGGGCGATCACCACCAGGTCCTTCTTGGTATTGGTCACATAGCGCATCGTGGCGTTGAAGCCGATCACACCATTGGACTTGGCCTCCACACTGGACGCCACGGCCGCACGCGACGCTGCACCGCCAATGTGGAAGGTGCGCATGGTCAGCTGTGTGCCCGGCTCGCCGATGGATTGCGCAGCAATCACGCCGACCGCTTCACCGCCGTTGATCAACCCGCCACGACCCAGGTCACGGCCATAGCACTTGGCACAGATGCCGAAACGCGTGTCGCAAGTCAGGGCGGTGCGGACCTTGATCTCGTCCACCCCCACCGCCTCAAGCTCCTCGATGTTTTCTTCCTCGAGCATTTCGCCGGCCTTGAGCAGCACGGCACGTGTTTCGGGATGGAGCACATCTTCGGCGGCAGTGCGTCCGAGCACCCGGTCGCGCAGGGACTCGATCACCTCGCCACCTTCGACGATGGCGCGCATCAGCGAGCCATTGTGCGTGCCGCAGTCCTGTTCGGTCACCACCAGATCCTGGGTCACGTCCACCAGACGTCGCGTCAAATACCCCGAGTTCGCGGTCTTCAACGCCGTATCCGCCAGGCCCTTGCGGGCGCCGTGGGTGGAGATGAAGTACTGCAACACGTTCAGGCCTTCACGGAAGTTGGCCGTGATCGGGGTCTCGATGATGGAGCCATCGGGCTTGGCCATCAGGCCCCGCATGCCTGCGAGCTGGCGAATCTGCGCGGCGGAACCGCGCGCACCGGAGTCGGCCATCATGTAGATGGAGTTGAACGACTCCTGGTCGACTTCATTGCCATGACGGTCAATGGTCTTTTCCTTGGCCAGCTGGGCCATCATGACCTTGGAGACTTCGTCACCGGCCTTGCCCCAGATGTCCACGACCTTGTTGTAGCGCTCGCCCGCTGTCACCAGCCCGGAAACGTACTGCTGCTCAATTTCCTTGACCTCTTTTTCCGAGCGTTCGATGATGCCGTGCTTTTCCTTGGGCACGAGCATGTCGTCAATGCAGATGGAAATGCCGGCTTTGGTCGCCAGACGGAAGCCGTACTGCAGCAACTTGTCGGCAAAGACCACGGTCTCTTTCAACCCGCACTTGCGGAAGGAGACATTGATCAGCTTGGAGATCTCCTTCTTCTTCAGCGCCTTGTTGATGTTGCTGAACGGCAAGCCCTTGGGCAGGATCTCGCTGAGCAGGGCGCGCCCGACCGTGGTTTCCCACAGCTTGGTCGACGGCACGAACTCGCCGGTTTCCTTGTCCTTGGTGTACTCGGTCAGGCGGACGTTGATCCGCGCGGCCAGTTCGACCTCCTCGGCGTCCAACGCGCGAACGACCTCGCCGACATCGGAAAAGATCATGCCTTCGCCCTTGCCATTGATGCGGTCGCGGGTGGTGTAGTACAGCCCCAGCACCACGTCTTGCGACGGCACGATCGACGGCTCGCCACTGGCGGGGAACAGCACGTTGTTGGAGGCCAGCATCAGCGTGCGGGCTTCCATCTGGGCTTCGACCGACAGCGGCACGTGAACGGCCATCTGGTCGCCGTCAAAGTCGGCGTTGAAGGCGGCGCACACCAGCGGATGCAACTGGATGGCCTTGCCTTCGATCAGGATGGGCTCAAACGCCTGGATACCCAGGCGGTGCAGCGTGGGCGCCCGGTTCAGCATGATCGGGTGCTCCTTGATCACTTCTTCAAGGATGTCCCACACCACCGGCGTGCCGGCTTCCACTTCCTTCTTGGCAGCCTTGATGGTGGTCGCAATGCCCATGGCCTCGAGGCGGGCAAAGATGAATGGCTTGAACAGCTCCAGCGCCATCAATTTGGGCAACCCGCATTGGTGCAGCTTGAGCGTCGGGCCCACCGTGATCACGGAACGGCCGGAATAGTCCACGCGCTTGCCCAGCAAGTTCTGGCGGAACCGGCCACTCTTGCCTTTGATCATGTCGGCCAGGGACTTGAGCGCGCGCTTGTTGGCGCCGGTCATGGCCTTGCCCCGGCGACCGTTGTCCAGCAGGCTGTCCACGGCTTCCTGCAGCATGCGCTTCTCGTTGCGCGCAATGATCTCGGGAGCCTTCAGCTCCAGCAGGCGCCGCAGGCGGCTGTTGCGGTTGATGACGCGGCGGTACAGGTCGTTCAGGTCGGAAGTCGCAAAGCGGCCACCGTCCAGGGGCACCAGCGGACGCAGGTCCGGCGGCAGCACAGGCAGCACGTCCAGCACCATCCATTCGGGCTTGATTCCGGATTTCTTGAAGGCTTCCAGCACCTTGAGTCGCTTGGAGTTCTTCTTGACCTTGACTTCGGAGCCGGTGAGGTCGCCCCGCAGCCTTTCGATGGAAATGTCCAGATCAATGCTCTGCAGCAATTCCTTGATGCCTTCGGCGCCCATCTTGGCGGTGAATTCGTCGCCGAATTCCTTGCGCTTGGCGTCGTAGTCGTCTTCGGACATGATGCTGAACTTCTTCAGCGGCGTCATGCCGGGATCGGTCACGACGTAGGCTTCAAAATACAGCACGCGTTCGATGTCGCGCAGCGTCATGTCGAGCACGAGGCCCAGCCGCGACGGCAGCGACTTCAGGAACCAGATGTGGGCGCACGGTGCGGCCAGATCGATGTGCCCCATGCGCTCACGGCGCACCTTGGTCTGCGTGACTTCAACGCCACACTTCTCGCAGATGACACCACGGTGCTTGAGGCGCTTGTACTTGCCGCACAGGCACTCATAGTCCTTGATGGGTCCGAAGATCTTGGCGCAAAACAGGCCGTCGCGCTCAGGCTTGAACGTACGGTAGTTGATGGTTTCGGGCTTTTTCACCTCGCCGAACGACCACGAGCGGATCTTTTCGGGCGAAGCCATGCCGATACGGATGGCATCGAAATGCGCGTCCGGCGTGAATTGCTTGAACAGGTCGAGTAGTGATTTCATGTGACTCTTTCCCTTTCAATTAGGAACGTTCGAGTTCAATGTCGATGCCCAGGGAACGGATTTCCTTGACCAGCACATTGAAGGACTCCGGCATACCGGCGTCGATGGAGTGTTCGCCCTTGACGATGCTTTCGTAGACCTTGGTACGGCCCTGCACGTCATCGGACTTGACCGTCAGCATTTCCTGCAGGGTGTAGGCAGCGCCGTAGGCTTCAAGCGCCCAGACCTCCATCTCACCGAACCGCTGTCCGCCAAACTGGGCCTTGCCGCCCAGCGGTTGCTGTGTGACCAGGCTGTACGGGCCGGTGGAGCGCGCGTGCATCTTGTCGTCCACCAGGTGGTGCAGTTTCAGGACATGCATGTAACCCACCGTGGTCGGGCGGTCGAAAGCGTCGCCGGTGCGGCCGTCGTACAGATGCGCCTGTGTGCGCGCAGCGGTCAGGCCCTTGGCCTTGACCACGGCGTCGGGATAGGCCAGTTTGAGCATGGTCCGGATCTCTTCTTCCGACGCGCCGTCAAACACCGGGGTGGCGAACGGCACACCGGTCGACAGATTGCCCGCCATCTCGATCACCTGCTTGTCGCTCAGCTTGCCCAGATCTTCCTTGCGTCCGGTGGAGTTGTAGAGCGTTTCCAGGAACTGGCGCAGCTCGGTCACCTTGGCTTCAGCCTGGAGCATGTCGCCAATCCGCTGGCCGATGCCCTTGCCGGCCCAGCCCAGATGCACTTCCAGCACCTGGCCCACGTTCATGCGCGAAGGCACGCCCAGGGGGTTGAGCACAATGTCGCAAGGCGTGCCGTCGGCCATGTACGGCATGTCTTCGACCGGAACGATCTTGGACACCACGCCCTTGTTGCCGTGACGGCCGGCCATCTTGTCGCCAGGCTGCAACCGGCGCTTGACGGCCAGATACACCTTGACCATCTTGAGCACGCCCGCCGGCAACTCGTCGCCCTGGGTCAGCTTCTTGCGTTTTTCCTCGAAGGCGAGGTCGAAGCTATGGCGGGTTTGCTCCAGCGAGTTCTTGATCGATTCGAGTTGGGACGCCACATCTTCGTCAGCCGGACGGATGTCAAACCAGTGGAACTTGTCCACCGATGCCAGATAGGCAGCGTCCAGCTTCGTGCCCTTGGCAAGCTTTTGCGGCCCGCCATTGGCCACCTTGCCGGTCAACAGCTTGGCGATGCGGTCAAACGCGTCGGCTTCCACGATGCGCAGCTGGTCGTTCAGGTCCAGCCGGAAGCGCTTGAGCTCATCGTCGATGATCTGCTGGGCCCGCTTGTCGCGTGTGATGCCTTCACGGGTGAAAACCTGCACATCGATCACGGTGCCTTGCGAGCCCTGATCGACGCGCAGCGAGGTGTCCTTCACGTCGGACGCCTTCTCGCCAAAGATGGCGCGCAGCAGTTTTTCTTCCGGTGTCAGCGTGGTTTCGCCCTTCGGCGTGACCTTGCCCACCAGCGTGTCGCCGGGCATGACTTCGGCACCCACGTAGATGATCCCGGATTCATCCAGGCGGTTCAGCTGGACTTCGCTGAGGTTGGGGATGTCGCGCGTGATGTCTTCGGCACCCAGTTTGGTGTCCCGCGCCATCACCACCAGCTCTTCGATGTGGATCGAGGTGTAGCGGTCTTCGGCCACCACGCGCTCGCTGATCAGGATCGAGTCCTCAAAGTTGTACCCATTCCATGGCATGAAGGCGACCAGCATGTTCTGGCCCAGCGCCAGTTCACCAATGTCGGTCGACGCGCCGTCGGCAATCACGTCGCCCTTGGCGATCTTGTCGCCTTTCTGGACGATCGGACGCTGGTGGATGTTGGTGTTCTGGTTGGAGCGCTGGTACTTGATCAGGTTGTAGATGTCCACACCCACTTCGCCAGCCTGGGTTTCGGCATCGTCCACACGGACCACGATGCGGGTCGCATCGACGTAGTCCACCAGGCCACCACGATTGGCCGTGACCACGGTACCGGAGTCGATGGCCGAAACGCGCTCAATCCCGGTACCGACAAACGCCTTCTCGGGGCGCAAAACCGGCACCGCCTGACGCTGCATGTTGGCGCCCATCAACGCGCGGTTGGCGTCGTCGTGCTCCAGGAACGGCACCAAGGAGGCCGCCACCGACACGATCTGCGCCGGCGACACGTCCATGTACTGCACGCGCTCGGCGCCCACCAAAATGGATTCGCCCTTTTCACGCGCCGAAACCAGATCGCCGGTCAACTTGCCATCCTTGTCCAGGGTGGCATTGGCCTGGGCGATCACGTACTTGCCTTCTTCGATGGCCGACAGGTAGTCGATGTCCATCGTCACCTTGGCCTCCACCACGCGACGGTATGGCGTCTCGATGAAGCCGTACTCGTTCAGA
Organism: Betaproteobacteria bacterium HGW-Betaproteobacteria-3; assembly: GCA_002842205.1. Lineage (GTDB taxonomy): Bacteria > Pseudomonadota > Gammaproteobacteria > Burkholderiales > Burkholderiaceae_C > PHCI01. The sequence goes on from PHCI01000031.1 coordinate 28,058, forward strand.
CGGGCATACAGGGCCAGCGAGTTGATCAGGCCGATGTTCGGACCTTCCGGCGTTTCAATCGGGCAGACGCGACCGTAGTGGGTCACGTGCACGTCGCGGACTTCAAAGCCGGCGCGCTCGCGCGTCAGGCCGCCCGGGCCCAGGGCCGAGACTCGGCGCTTGTGCGTGATCTCAGACAACGGATTGGTCTGGTCCATGAACTGCGAGAGCTGCGACGCACCGAAGAACTCTTTCAAAGCCGCAGAAATCGGCTTGGAGTTGATCAGGTCGTGCGGCATCAGCGGCTCTTGCTCGGCCTGGCCCAGACGCTCTTTCACGGCTTTCTCGATCCGGGCCAGACCGGTGCGGTACTGGTTCTCGGCGAGTTCACCGACACAGCGCACGCGGCGGTTGCCCAGGTGGTCGATGTCATCGACCTCGCCACGGCCGTTGCGCAAATCCACGAGGATCTTGACCACGGCCAGGATGTCTTCGTTGGTCAGCACCATCGGACCGGTGGACTCATCGCGTCCGACCTTGGCGTTGAACTTCATGCGCCCCACGCGCGACAGGTCATACGTGTCGGGGTTGTAGAACAGGCGCTGGAACAAGGCCTGCACCGCGTCTTCCGTGGGTGGCTCACCGGGGCGCATCATGCGGTAGATCGCCACGCGGGCAGCAAATTCGTCCACCGTTTCATCGATGCGCAGCGTCTGCGAAATGTAGGGGCCCTGATCCAGCTCGTTGGTGTAAATGCACTGCAACTCCTGGACGCCCGCCGTGCGCAATTTCTTGAGCAGCACATCCGTCAACTCGTCGTTGGCTTTGGCCAGAATCTCGCCCGTGTCGGCGTCGACGATGGCCCGCGCAACCACGCGGCCCACCAGAAAGTCTTCCGGCACGCTGATGTGTGTGGTGCCGGACTGCTCGAGCTCGCGGGTGTGGCGCACCGTGATGCGCTTGTCTTTGGCCACGACCACCTTGCCGGACTTGTCGGTGACGTCAAAGCGTGCGATTTCACCGCGCAGGCGCTCAGCCACAAACTCCATCTGGGCGCCACTGTCCATCAGGCGGAAGTTGTCGTTCACGAAGAAGTTCGCGAGGATGGATTCGGGGTTCAGGCCAATGGCCTTGAGCAGGATCGTCACCGGCATCTTGCGACGGCGGTCCACCCGGAAATACAGCATGTCCTTGGGATCGAACTCGAAGTCGAGCCACGAACCGCGGTAAGGGATGATCCGCGCGGAAAACAGCAGCTTGCCCGAGCTGTGGGTCTTGCCCTTGTCGTGTTCGAAAAACACGCCTGGCGAACGGTGCAGTTGCGAGACGATCACCCGCTCGGTGCCATTGATGATGAACGAGCCCTTGTCGGTCATGAGCGGTACCTCGCCCATATAGACCTCCTGCTCCTTGACTTCTTTCACCACCTTCGAGTGGGTCGTGGACGACTCCCGGTCGTAGATGATCAGCTGCACCTTGGCGCGCACGGCCGAGGCGAAGGTCAGGCCACGGGTCTGGCACTCGCGCACGTCGAAGGCTGGCTTCGCAAGGTTGTATTCGATGAATTTCATCTCCACAAACCCGTTGTGGGAGACGATCGGGAAAGCCGCCTCAAATGCGGCCTGCAGCCCCTCGGGGGTGCGCTTCTGGCGGTGGACATCTGCCTGCAAAAACGCGGTGTACGCGTCCTTTTGCATCTGCAACAGATAGGGAACTTCCAGCACGCTGTCGCGGCTGCCGAAACTTTTGCGGATTCGCTTGCGTTCGGTGTATGAGTAGGCCATGGATTCTCCGGGCAAAGACATTCGTCCTGGGTCTTTGGCGACTAATGGACCGGGCAATTGCCCAGTCAGCTTGGCGGTTGGCCACTACCAACCGTTGGCGGACGGTTGCACATTGCATGCAACCCGAGCCAAGCCATCTTCTGCAGTCGGGGTCAGAAGACACTCAAAAACGTCTTGATTCCGGTTTTTCCGTCGCCCTTGAGGCCTCCGGAAAACCCGACATCAAGTCGGCTTTTGGGTGCGCTCTGAAAGCGCAAAAGGCTGGTCCGAAAACCAGCCCGGTAGTAAAGCGGGATGGAGCGTGTTGAGCGACCTGAAACTGGCTCGGGATGCGCGACCGTACTTCCGCACGGTGCGCATCACAGGGCCGGGATCGGGGCGCGCAGCAGCTCCAGACCGATTTACTTGAGTTCGACCTTGGCGCCAGCGTCTTCCAGCTTCTTCTTGGCGGCGTCGGCGTCGGCCTTGGCCATGCCTTCCTTGACGGCCTTGGGCGCAGCATCCACCAGGTCCTTGGCCTCCTTGAGACCCAGGCCGGTGATTTCGCGCACGGCCTTGATGACGGACACCTTGTTGGCGCCGACTTCAACGAGCATGACGTTGAATTCAGTCTGCTCTTCTGCAGCCGGCGCAGCGGCGCCACCACCCGCGGCGGGGGCGGCCATGGCCGCAGCGCTCACGCCAAATTTCTCTTCGATGGCTTTCACCAGATCGTTGAGTTCCATGACCGTCATGCTGTCCAGCGCGGTCAAAAATGTGTCTTTGTCGAATGCCATTTTGATTTCCTTCAATCAGTTGGGAACGGTGCTCGCCTGACGGCTTGGGCGGTCCCGCAAGTCACTTACATGGTTTACTGCCGGGCGGTCAGGCCGCGACTGCTTCCGCTGCCGGTGCGGCAGCGCCTTCGCCTTTTTTCGCTGCCAACGCGCTCAGCACCACGGCTGTGCGCGAGATCGGCGACATCAACAAGCCACACAATTGCGCCAGCAACACGTCCTTGGACGGGATATTGGCCAGTTGCTTCACGCCGTTGACGTCCAGGGCCTTGCCTGCGAATGCACCTGCACGAATGACCAGCTTGTCGTTGGTCTTCGCGAAGTCGGCCACCACTTTGGCAGCGGCGACAGCATCCGTGGAAAAGCCGTAGATCAGCGGACCGGTCATCTGGTCGGACACAACCTCGAATGCACTCCCGGCCACAGCACGGCGGGCCAGTGTGTTTTTCAACACACTGAGGCTCACGCCCTTGCTGCGCGCGTCGGAGCGCAGACGGGTCATGTCGGCGACCGTGATGCCACGGTACTCCGCCAACACGAGCGTTTGAGCTTGTGCGGCGAGGGTGGTCACTTCACTGACGACCGCTTCTTTCTCACTGCGATTCAGACTCAAGGTCTACTCCTTCATAAAGTGCCCCGGATTCACACCGCAGGGCACGCCTCATTGCAGCGACCAACTGTTCCGGAAAAAAATCCATCTGCAGCGGGATCGCCATCTGCGTTGGCTGACCGGATTTTCCGATCCATTAAGCACACCGGAATGTGCGCCAACGGTCTTGGATGGCCCACAGGAATTTTTCAACCCCTGCAGCCCACCACACCGGGCCGTGCTTTCGCACGCCCCGACTTTCCTGCCATCACGCCGAGATGGTTTGTGTGTCCACGCGGACACCGACACCCATCGTGGACGAGACGGCCACTTTCCTCAAATACACACCCTTGCTGGTGGCCGGCTTGGCCTTGGTCAGCGCGTCAATCAATGCGGCCAGGTTGCCTTGAAGCTTGTCGTTGTCGAAGGAGCGGCGGCCGATCGTGCCGTGCACGATGCCGGCCTTGTCGACGCGGAACTGAACCTGACCGGCCTTGGCATTGCGCACCGCGGTGGCCACATCGGGCGTCACGGTCCCGACTTTGGGGTTGGGCATCAGGCCACGCGGGCCCAGAATCTGGCCCAGCGTCCCGACCACGCGCATCGCGTCCGGGGCGGCGATGACCACGTCGAACGGCATGTTGCCAGCCTTGACCATGGCAGCCAGATCGTCCATGCCCACGATGTCGGCGCCGGCGGCCTTGGCTTCTTCGGCCTTGGCACCCTGCGCAAACACGGCCACGCGCTTGGTCTTGCCGGTGCCGTTGGGCATGACGACAGCGCCACGCACGACCTGATCCGACTTCTTCGCATCGATGCCCAACTGGACGGCCACATCGATGGACTCGTCAAACTTGGCGGTGGCGGCTTCTTTCACCATCACCAGTGCATCAGCGAGCGGGTACAGCTTGTTGCTGTCAATCTTGCCCTGCTGGGTTTTTTGTTTTTTGGTGAGCTTGGTCATTTAAACGCCCTCCACGGTGATGCCCATCGAACGGGCGGAACCGGCCAGGGTGCGGATGGCGGCATCCACGTTGGCAGCGTTCATGTCCTTGAACTTGGTCTTGGCGATTTCCTCGAGCTGGGCCCGGGTGATCTTGCCTACCTTGTTGTTGTGCGGAGTGGGAGAACCCTTCTCGATCTTGACCGCCTTCTTGATCAGCACCGTTGCAGGCGGCGTCTTGATGATGAAGGTGAAGCTCTTGTCGGCGTATGCCGTGATCACCACAGGCAGCGGCAGACCGGGCTCGACACCCTGGGTCTGGGCGTTGAACGCCTTGCAGAATTCCATGATGTTCAGGCCGCGCTGACCCAGCGCCGGGCCGATCGGGGGGGACGGATTGGCTTTGCCTGCTGGGACTTGCAGCTTGACAAAACCGACGATTTTCTTCGCCATGGTTTTTACTCCTTGCGGGTGATAGCGCCTTGGCCTGGTTTTTTCATGACCGGCCGCAGCTCCCCGGGGTTAACAGCTCTGGACCGACATTCGCGCCGAGCCGGACAACGCGAAATCCATAATTTCAGGGAATCCCGCTCAGGTCTTCTCGACCTGGCCGAACTCCAGTTCCACCGGCGTGGCACGGCCAAAAATGGTGACCGCGACACGGACCTTGTTTTTCTCGTAATTGACTTCCTCAACCGTGCCATTGAAGTCGGTGAACGGGCCGTCCTTGACACGCACGTACTCGCCCACCTCAAACTCGACCTTGTGGCGCGGCTTGTCGGTGCCTTCCTGCATCTGGCTCACGATCTTCTGGACGTCTTCTTCGGAGATCGGGGCTGGCCGGTTCTTGGCACCGCCCACAAAACCGGTGACCTTGTTGGTGTGCTTCACGAGATGCCAGGTCTCGTCGTCCATGACCATCTCGACCAGCACGTAGCCCGGGAAAAACCGACGCTCGGTTGTTTTTTTCTGGCCATTCTTGATTTCAACCACCTCTTCGGTCGGAACCATGATGCGACCAAACTTGTGCTGCATGCCGGCACGGTTGATGCGCTCGAGGATGTTGCGCTCGACCGCCTTTTCCATGCCGGAATACGCGTGGACGACGTACCAGCGAAGATCAGGGTTCACGGGAGCGGCTGGCACCCCTTCGGCGGCGGTTTCTACAGCTTCGGTCATCATTTTCTCCACCCGAGAATCAGGTCGTACATCACCCACTCGAGGGTCTTGTCGGTCAGCCACAGAAACAGCGCCATGACGACCACAAAGGCAAAAACGTAAAGCGTCATCTGGGACGCTTCCTTGCGGGTCGGCCACACCACTTTCTTGACTTCGCGCCAGGCATCGCGCCCGAAGGCCACCAGCTGACGCCCCGACTCGGACATGCCGAACACGACCACCGCCGCAATCAAGCCCACCACCAGTGCGCCCCACTGCGCCACCGGGCCCTGCTTGCCCAGCAGGTAAAAGGCCACGAGCGCGCCCAGCACCAAAGCCACCGCCACGGCAAGCTTGGCCTTGTCGGCGCCGGTATGGATCGTTTCAACTTGAGAGGTGGCCATTTCGAGCTTTGTTCCGATTACTTTTCAACGCATCCCTTGAGACGCCAAACCCGCCAGGTCATGGCGGGCTTCGGTGCCGCCCGATCCACATCGGACCGGGTGGCAGGGGCGGAGGGCATCGAACCCCCAACCTCTGGTTTTGGAGACCAGCGCTCTGCCAATTGAGCTACGCCCCTGTATCTGCAACCCTTACTCGATGATCTTTGCCACGACCCCGGCGCCCACGGTCTTGCCGCCTTCGCGGATGGCAAAGCGCAGGCCTTCTTCCATGGCGATCGGGGCAATCAG
>PHCI01000006.1 GCA_002842205.1 Betaproteobacteria bacterium HGW-Betaproteobacteria-3
TGCAGGAAAAAGGTTGAATCAGCCGGCGAAACCGCCACCGTCCAGAAACGCCAGCTCGGCCGCCGTGCTGGCGCGCCCGAGCACGGCGTTGCGGTGCGGTCTTCGGCGCAGAGCCCAAGCCGCTTGACCTTGTTCTGCCAGGTACCGAGCACGGCTTGGAGTCGGGCCCGGTCTTGCTGGGTCTGCTGATCGGCGAGTAGCGATCTCCTCAGTGCAGCTCGCTAGTGAGATTGAATGCATTTTGTTAGTGCGTTACAATTCAAGTAACTAGTCAAATTCGTTGCAACTCTTTAGTGAAATAGCCCCCCCCCGATGGCAACTCCAAACGCGCTACTGGCCAAGTCCCTGACGGTCCTGGCGGATATCCAGAAGGCAGGAAAGCACGTCGTACGCGGTGCCGAACTACCGCGCATGGACCGCGTACGACTCCTGAAGGCTGGCTTCCTTGATGAGGTGGTGCGGGGCTGGTACCTGCCCTCCCGCCCCGACGCCCAGCCAGGAGGCTCGGCCGCCTGGTTCGCTGGGATGCGCGAGTTCGTCACAGGTTATTGTGAAGAGCGGTTCGGAACCAACTGGCATGTCTCTCCTGACCAATCTTTGATGCTTCTGACCGGAGAGCGCACGCTGCCGAAGCAACTGCAGGTTTGGGCACCGGCGGCGAACAACCAACGCATGGCGCTGCCTCATGAGTCCTCGCTCTTTCTTTATCGGGCGCCACGGCTGTGTGAATCCGAAGCGTCCGCGGATGCCGCAGGGCTGCGCCTCGCCACGTTGCCGGCCGCGCTCGTGGCCGTCGGCCCGGCGTTCTTCACCCAGCAGCCCCTGGCGGCCCGAATAGCCTTGGCGAGCATCGAAGACGTTTCAGCATTGCTCAGGCCTTTGCTCGATGGCGGCCATGTTCACATTGCAGGACGCCTGGCGGGGGGGATGCGTGCAATTGGACGAGTAGAGACCGCTAACGAGATTGTGGAGACCATGCGTGCGGCGCAGATGGAGGTCCAGGAGGCTCAGCCGTTCGAGGTCGCACTGACGCCGGGTCCCGCTGGACGTCCGGAGTCTCCGTACGTCCACCGGATGCGGCTGATGTGGCAGCAGATGCGGCAGCACGTGATGGAGGAATTCCCGGCGCCAGCCGAGGTGCCTTCAGACGTCGCTGCCACGCTTGCACAAGTCGAAGAACGATACGTCGCGGATGCCTACCACTCACTCTCCATTGAGGGCTATCGAGTCACGCCGGAACTCATCGAGAAGGTGCGAAACGGCCAGTGGCAACCCGACGGGGAAGATGCAAAGACGCGAGACGCGATGGCAGCCAAGGGGTACTTCGAAGCCCATATCAGGGTCAAAGACTACATCGCCTCAGTCATCGCCGCCAAGCCAGACAAGTGGCCCTTGCATGAGGCCGTGACATCCTGGTATCGAGCTCTATTCAGCCCAAGTGTCACGGCGGGCATCCTGAAGGCATCCGACTTGGCCGGATGGCGAAACGACCAGGTCTTCATTCGAGGCGCGCTGCATGTGCCGCTTTCAAAGGAGGCTGTACGCGAATGCATGCCAGTGTTCTTCGAATTGCTGGCAGTCGAACCGCATCCCGCAGCCCGGGCGGTGCTCGGTCACTTCTTCTTCGTTTACATCCACCCATATAGGGACGGCAACGGCCGCCTGGCGCGATTCATCTTCAACGCGATGCTGGTGACGGGTGGATATGTGTGGACAATCGTGCCATTTGAGCAAAGAAAGCCGTACATGGCTGGCTTGGAGCAAGCCAGTTCCCATGGCAACGTCAAGCCATTGGCGAAGTTCTTTGCCGACTTGGTTCGAGACCAATCCAGGCACCCGCTGCCTCGGCCTAAAGGCGGACTGCCAGGCCCCGGGGCAGGCGGCGCGACGCCTCCTGTCGGCTCATCGTGACGGACGTGGTCAGAGATTCTCCCGGCAAAAAAAGAACCGCATCCGCTAGCGCTGCTGCGGCATCGAATCACTGCGCCAACACTTCAAGCCAACGCCTGGCCGAAGGAGCGGCCGGCCAAACAAGCCCCCGCCTGCGCCTTCGGGCGCCGTTCTTCATGGATGAGCGGGTTGCATTCACTTTGATAAAAGTAGCAAACAATGACCATTTGACGGGGGATAATGGCCGATTTTGCTTTAAAAATGCAGGAAAAAGGTTGAATCAGCCGGCGAAACCGCCACCGTCCAGAAACGCCAGCTCGGCCGCCGTGCTGGCGCGCGGAAAGCGGCCGAAGCGCGCGACGATGTCGTGGTGCTCGCGGGCGTGGCGCGTGGCGTCGCGGGCATCCATGCGACTGGCGCCACGCGCCACTTGCGCACCTTCCCCGCCGGTCGAGCCCGCCGCTTGCCCTGCGTCCTGCGCGTTTTCGGCGGCCAGCGCCGCGTACAGCGCCAGCGACCGCGCCTGGTCGGCCAGCGCCTCCGAGTGCATGAACGGCAGGTAGAAAAACTGGCGCAGCGCGGCGGGCACGGCACGGTCGTGGCCCGCGCGGATGGCGGCGTCGGCCACGGCGCGGGCCTGGGCGTCGGTGGCGAACATGCGCGGCGTCTGGCGAAAGGCATTGCGCGGGAACTGGTCGAGCAGGATCAGCAGCGCCAGGCTGCCGCTGGCGTGGCGGGCCCAGGCGTCGCACTCGCCCCGTGCCGCGGCTTCGTGGACGGCGAGGAAGCGCTCGCGCAGGGCCTCGTCAAACGTGCTGTCTTTGCGAAACCAGCGTCGGGGGCCGGCAGCCTGCCAGAAGGCCACGATGTCCTGGGGCTGCGCGCACGTTGACGGGTGCGGGGATGGGGTGTTGTTTGCTTTCATATCAATAGCTGACAATAACCATTTGGCGGGGGCTTAAGGCCAATTTCATTCATATTTTGTGGGTGGGGCCGTTTCTGGGCGGGCGGCGTCCATTTCGCGGATCAGCGCCCGCGCCGCGTCGCCCTCGGGGATGGGCGGCACCGGCGGGCGGTGGGGTTTGCATCTTAAACAGCGGGGCTGGCGTGCACAGTGCGGGCGTGAAAGTCGTGAGCCCACCGGAGTACCCCTGAGGCCCGCGTGCCAGGCCCCGAAACCCTAAAATGAAAGGTTGTTCCCAAGGCCCCCATGAACGCCCCTGTCGACGTTTCCTTTTTCGCGCGCGCCGCCAAGCCGATCACCAGCTACCGCAAGTACTGGGCGTCGCGCTTTGGCACGGCCCCGTTTTTGCCGATGAGCCGCGCCGAGATGGACAAGCTTGGCTGGGACAGCTGCGACATCATCCTGGTGACGGGCGACGCCTATGTGGACCACCCGAGCTTCGGCATGGCGGTGGTGGGCCGGGTGCTGGAGGCGCAGGGCTTTCGGGTGGGCATCATCGCCCAGCCCGACTGGCACAGCGCCGAAGCGTTCAAGGCGCTGGGCAAGCCCAACCTGTTCTGGGGCGTGACCGCCGGCAACATGGACAGCATGATCAACCGCTACACGGCCGACCGCAAGATCCGCAGCGACGACGCCTACACCCCGGGCGACGTGGGCGGCAAGCGGCCCGACCGCGCCGCCATCGTTTACAGCCAGCGCTGCCGCGAGGCCTACAACGACGTGCCCATCATCCTGGGCGGCATCGAGGGCAGCCTGCGCCGCATCGCGCATTACGACTACTGGTCCGACAAGGTGCGCCGCTCCATCGTGGTGGACGCCAAGTGCGACCTGCTGCTGTACGGCAACGCCGAGCGCGCGCTGGTCGAGGTGGCGCATCGCCTGGCGGCCCGGGAGCCGGTGCAGCAGATCACCGACGTGCGCGGCACGGCCTTCGTGCTGCGCGCGAGCCACGACCTGCGCGGGCCCGGCGACGACAGCGCGCCCGGCTGGTTCGAGATCGATTCCACTCAGGTGGACGCGCCGGGGCGGGTCGAATCCCACCTCAACCCCTACCTGACGACGGCCGAGCAGGCGCAGGCCCGCGGCGCCACCTGCAGCCCGCCAGGTGCCGCAAAAGATATAGCTAACAATGACCAAACCACGGGGGCTGAAGGCCAATTTGACGCCGGTTTCAAGGTGCAGCCCCTGAGCTTCATGCCCAACCCGGCGCTGTACGGAAAAGGCAGCGTCAAGGTGCCACCGCGCGAGCGCAGCGTGATCCGTCTGCCCAGTTTCGAGCAGGTCCGGGCCGACCCGGTGCTCTATGCTCACGCCAACCGCGTGCTGCACCTCGAAACCAACCCCGGCAACGCCCGCGCGCTGGTGCAGGCGCATGGCAGCGGGCGCCTCGCCGACGGCTCCGGCGGCGATCCCAGGCTCGTGCGCGACGTCTGGATCAACCCGCCCCCCATTCCGCTGACCACCGCCGAGATGGACCACGTGTTCGGCCTGCCCTACGCGCGCAGCCCGCACCCGGCCTACGCCGACGAAAAAGGGGGCCACGACGGCGCCACCAAAATCCCGGCGTGGGAGATGATCCGATTCAGCGTGAACATCATGCGCGGCTGCTTTGGCGGCTGCACGTTTTGCTCCATCACCGAGCACGAAGGCCGCATCATCCAGAGCCGCAGCGAAGATTCGGTGATCCGCGAGGTCGAGGACATCCGCGACAAGGTGGTCGGCTTCACCGGCACCATCTCCGACCTGGGCGGCCCGACGGCCAACATGTACCGCATCGGCTGCAAATCGCCCGAGATCGAGGCGGCCTGCCGCAAGCCCAGCTGCGTGTACCCCGGCATCTGCCAGAACCTCAACACCGACCACTCGGCGCTGATCCACATGTACCGCCGCGCGCGGGCCTTGAAGGGCGTGAAGAAAATCCTGATCGGCTCGGGCCTGCGCTACGACCTGGCCGTGCAGTCACCGGAGTATGTGAAAGAACTGGTGCAGCACCACGTGGGCGGCTACCTGAAAATCGCGCCCGAGCACACCGAAGCAGGCCCGCTGGGCAAGATGATGAAGCCCGGCATCGGCACCTACGACAAGTTCAAGCAGATGTTTGACAAGTACAGTGCCGAGGCGGGCAAGAAGCAGTACCTGATCCCGTACTTCATCGCTGCCCACCCGGGCACGCGCGACGAAGACATGATGCATCTGGCCGTGTGGCTCAAGAAAAACGGCTTTCGCGCCGACCAGGTGCAGACCTTCTACCCCAGCCCCATGGCCACGGCCACGGCCATGTACCACACGGGGCGCAACCCGCTGCGCAAGATCCACCGCGAGGCGCAGGGCGACGACGAGGCCGTGGACATCGTGCGCGGCGAAAAGCGCCGCCGCCTGCACAAGGCCTTTTTGCGCTACCACGACGCCAACAACTGGCCGCTGCTGCGCGAGGCCCTCAAGGCCATGGGTCGGGCCGACCTGATCGGCAACGGCAAGCACCACCTGATCCCCACCTGGCAGCCGCTCACCGACGGCAGCTACCAGAGCGCGCGGCGCAAGAACTCCACGGGGGCGCCGGCGCAGCCGGTGCGCGGCCAGCTGCTCACGCAGCACACCGGCCTGCCGCCCCGGGTGACGGGCGCGGCCAGGCCGGCGCCCAAGCCGGTGCGCTTCAAAGGCCGATCCAGCGGGAATTCCTGAGACTGTTCTGGCTGCTGGAAGCGGGCCGTTGCGTTTGACCTCATGCCGAGTGAGGTTTTTTTTGCACACGTTGTCACGGAAAGTCCAACGGCGTAGCGCAAACCTCTGGCGTACTACATTGGGACTAGGTATTCTCCCGGTGTCGTTACATAAAAAGACAAATTGGCCGAAGAACAGGATGTTCATGGTCTGCACGCCACCGCTGCGAACAGCGATCACCGGGGCGTAAGGGCAGGGCTCATCCGCAGAATCAACAGGGTGCGTTGCGCCCAAGAGGGTACAGACATGGTTAACTTTCTGATGCAAAGCAGTGTGGTGGAAGCGGGCAACAGCGTTCCGTCTTCAGTCTCACAGCCAGCGCCCCTGGAGACTGCGCCGCCCGAAGGCGTGCAAACGCTCAAACTCATGGCGATGGGCCTCACGGCCATGGAGCAGCGGCTGCTCGAAGGCACGGTCAAGGTGTCGCAGCGGCGCAACCCCCGGCTGGTCATGCTCAACGTCAATCAGGCCATGGACGCCGACGTGCTGATTCTCAACGCCCGAGACGCTGGCGCCAACCAGTGGGCCCAGAAAAACGCCTGGATCAGCGGCAAGGCGGTGATCTGGGTCGAGGGCGCCGATGTTCCCAAGGGGCATACCATCGCGCGCCGGCCGGTTCAATGGCCTATCTTGCCCATGCTGTTGGCGCGCGCGCTGGAAAACGGCCCCGGCGCAGCGGTCAAAAAAGCGGCCCTTGCGGCGGGCAGCGCCGCAGGCCCGGCCAAAGACCCCGGTGCAGTGGCGCCGGTGGCACTGCGGGCGCACCAGTCGGTGCTGGTGGTGGACGACAGCCTTGCGGTGCGGGCGCACCTGCGTTCGCAACTGGAATTGCGCGGTTTCGTGGTGACCGATGCCGACAGCGTGCAGACGGCCATGGGCAAGGTGACGACGCAGACCTTCGATTGCGTGCTGATGGACGTGCTGATGCCCGGCGCAGACGGCTACGAAGGCTGCCGCCAGATCAAGGCGCGCCAGCGCAGCGGACGCACGCTGCCGGTGATCATGCTGACCAGCAAGACCTCACCGTTTGACCGCATTCGTGGCAAGATGGCCGGCTGCGACGCCTACCTCACCAAGCCGGTGGACCCCGAACAGCTCTACGAGGTGCTGACGCAGCAGCTGCAGGCGGCTCAGGCCACCAGCGGTACATCCCGTTCAACGTCTTCGGGCGGTGCCAGCACGGTGGGGCTCACACGTCCTGCCTGATTTTTGAACCCTGCCATTTGAATGTTCTGCGTTACCTGAACTGAGCCGTGGCGTATGCCGACGGGATCGGCAACGCAGCAATGCGCACGGAATTGGAGCCTTGACCCATGATTCAAAACATACTGATCGTTGACGACAGTGCGACCGACCGCAATTTCCTTGAACAGCTTCTGCGCAAGGCGGGCTACGGGGTTTCGACCGCACTGAACGGCTCTCTGGCGCTGCAACAGGTCCAGCAAAGTCGGCCTGACGCCATCCTCATGGATGTCAACATGCCGGAGATGGACGGCTTTGCCGCCACTCGAAAACTCAAGTCCGACGAGCGCACCAAAAGCATTCCGGTGTATTTTGTAACGGGCAAGAACCAGAAGGCCGACATGGCCTGGGCTCAGATGTTGGGTGCCCGTGGCTATGTGACCAAGCCCTACAGCGAAGCACAGATTCTTGAGCTTTTCAAAGGCTGATGGATGTTTGGCGTGGCGATGGACACTGCCCCCCACTTCACTTCGCCAACCAAGGCCCTGCTTGCAGGGTTTGTTTTTGAGGAACCCGCGAGTGCGGCAACCCAGGACACGTTGGCGCGCAATGAACGTCTCGGGTTTCGCTGCGGCGGGCTGGGCCTGATGGTCCGCTACGAGGAGGGGAGCGAACTTTCCGAATTGCCTGCCGTGCACCGCCTGCCTAACAGTCCGGCGTGGTTTTCCGGAATCGTCAATCTGCACGGCCGACTGATGCCGGTGTTTGACCTGCCCCGACTTTTGGGGACGAACCTGTCCAGTCAAACCCGGCCGTTTCTGATGATTCTGGGGCATGACACCTCGGCGGTGGGCGTCCTCATCGACGATTTGCCGCGGCGCCTGCAATGGGATTCGCAGTGCGTGGTGTCGCACGACGGCCTTTCGGCCGAAGCGGTGCAGGTGCTGGGGCGAGCGGTCGAAATCGATGGGCAGGTCTGGTTCGAACTGGAGCCCGCCTACCTGCGCCGCCGCCTGGAAAAACTTCTGGGGGCCGACGCTTGATGCGCTCTTTTTCGGCTTGCCTCGGTGGGCACAGTCTTGTGGTTGCCAGTTTCCCGGCACATGCAGCGGAACCTTTCTGTTTGGGTTGGAGTTTTCAATGAAGTCGTTCAATATTTTTCGCCTCTTGGGCCGTATCAGGATCGGGCGGCGCCTGGGGCTCGGGTTTGGCCTGATCCTCGTGCTGATGCTGGCGCTGATCGCGCTGGTGGAATACCGCATGTCCCAGATCGAGCAACACACAGAGGACGTGTTCAAGGAAAACGTGGGCGCGCTCGGCTACCTGGAGCGCATGTCGGACTCGGTCTACATTGTGGCGAACGCGACGCGGTCCCTGCTGCTGCTCAAGAGCGACGCTGAGGTTGTGGCGGCAGAGCGCGAGAAGATTGTGGGTGCGCTGGATCAATACGACGGTGCATTCAAGGCGGTTTCGACGCTGACGGCATCAGCGGAAGTCGAGGCCATCCTGCGCAGCATGAGCGAGGAACGCAGCAAGTTTGGCGCCATCAACCAGCGGGTGCTTTCGCTCCTTGACCAAAAAAATACCGACGAGGCGGCGGCGATCCTGGGCAAGGAGCAAATGCCCGTCGAAGAAGCCTGGCAGGAGCAGATCGACACCTTTGCGTTTATGCAGCACAAGCAATCCGAAGCGGCCAAGGCGGACATCGACCGGCAGCTTTCGGCCTCCAAGAAATTCAACGTGGGCACGGGGGCTGTATTGGTGGCGCTGGCGGCCACACTGGCTTTCGTCATTGCGCGAAGCATTACCTCGCCCATTGGGGAGTTGCAGCGCGCGATTCAGCGGGTGCAGGACGGTGGCACGCTGGACGCGCTGGCCACCATCGAGACCCGCGATGAAATGGCCGACATGGGCGTGGCGGTGAATCTGCTGCTGCAGGAGCAGATTGCCGCGCGCGACAAGATCGAAGCCGAGCGGCGCCAGGCCGAGGCCGAAAACGAGCGACTCAACAATTCCGTGATTGCCATTTTGCAGGCGGTGCACCAGTTGTCCCAGCGCGATCTGACGGTGCGCGTGGCCGTCACCGAGGACATCATTGGCACGGTGTCGGACTCCATCAACCAACTCACCGACGAAACTGTCAAGGTGCTGATGGACGTGCACCGCATCGCGGGGCAGGTGGCCGAGGGCTCCAGCAATGTCCGCTCGCAAGCGCAGCTGGTTTCCACCACGGCTGACGCCGAGCGCAAGCGCGTGGGCCAGATGATCGACTCGCTCAACGACACCACACAGTCCATCAACCAGGTCGCGGCCATGGTGGAGCAGTCCAACACCTCGGCCGTCCAGGCCACGCAGGTGACTGACCTCGCGCTCGATACCGTGACCGCCGCAGTCAAGGGCATGGAGGCCATCCGCGAAACGATCGCAGAAACCGAAAAGCGGATCAAGCGGCTTGGCGAGCGCTCGCAGGAGATCTCCGGCATCGTCAACCTCATCAACACCATTTCGGAGCGGACCCACGTGCTGGCGCTCAATGCTTCCATGCAGGCGGCGGTGGCCGGCGAGGCTGGTCGCGGTTTTGCCGTGGTGGCCGAAGAGGTGCAGCGACTGGCCGAGAGTTCGCGTAACGCCACCCAGCAAATTGCCACGCTGGTGAGCAATATCCAGATTGAAACCAACGAAACCATCAGCACGGTCAACCGGACGATCGGGCAGGTGGTTCAGGGTTCCGAGCAGGCGCAGAAAGCCGGCGACCAGATGCGTCGCACGCAGCAATTCACTGCCGAGCTTGTGGCCCAGATTCAGCGCATTGCCGAGGCATCTTCAGAGCAGCGCGCCAAGTCGGGCACCTTGCTGTCGTCGGTGCAGATCATGGGGGAGAGTGCGGACCGTACCGCCCTGCAAATCGAAGCGCAGAACCAGGAAACCGAGTCGCTGCTGGCATCGGCACGCCGTCTGGTGGATTCCGTGAGCGTATTCAAACTGCCCAAATCGGTTTGACGCCTTTTCCCGATCTCCCGACCCGCCAACGAACGACCGACCGTGACGCTGACCGATCTCATTGAGGCCCTGGCCACCGAAGTGGAGGCCGCCCAGGGGCAACTCGCGGACGCGCTGGCGCAACTTGCCCGGCTCGACGCTGAGGACGAGGCGTTTCTGGATGCGCTGGACCAATACAGTGGCCTGAGTCAGCGCATGGGCGAGGCAGCCGACATGGCCGGGTTTTCCGGACTACAGACCGTGTGCAACCTCGTCCTGGAAAATTCACTGGCGCTGGCCACACTGGGCGTGAACGAACGGGGACCGCTGGTCACCTTCCTGCGAAGCTGGCCCCCGTTGATCGTGCACTACCTGCGCAACCTCAACGACCCGTCCACGGTTGCCGGGTTGATGGACCATCTGGGAACGGCGCCGTATCCGCTGGAGCCTGAGCAGTCCGACGCGCTATTGCGAACGCTGGCGGAACTGCCCGGTCAGCTGGACGCTGGAGGCCTGGCCGATGGCCGCCCCGCACGCCCGACCGAGGCGCAGCCCGAGGATGTGGCACTGCAGGTGCCGGCCGACACCGACCCGAACCTGCTGGGCGGGTTTCTGCACGAGGCACCGGGGCAAGTCCAGCGCCTGGTGGAACTGGCGCTGAAGATGGCTTGCGGCACCAGCGATGCCGCTGACTTGACTGTGGCCAAACGTGTGGCGCATACCCTCAAGGGGTCTGGCGCCATCATTGGTTTGCGTGGCCTGGCGTCGTTGGGCCACCATCTTGAGGACATCCTGGAGTACGCCGAACGCCTCGACGGTCCGGTTCCGCGCGCGGCGGCCGATGCGCTGGTGGATGCGGCGTACTGCCTGGAACAGATGGTGGGGCACGTGGCCGGGCACGATGAGTTCCCGCAGCAGGCGCAAGCAGTCTTGCAGCAGGTGCTCGATGTGGCCCACCGGATGGACCGCGGCGAAGACCTGATGAGCCCAAAAGAAGGCGCGGACGCGCGGCCCGCGCCTCAGGTCGCCCGCAAGCCAGGCCCCACCGCACCCGAGACGGCGACGGACGCCGCGGCGGCAGAGCCCATGGCGTCCTTGCGGGTCAACATGGACCGCATCGACGAGTTGTTTCGAGTTTCCGGTGAGATATCGGTCCAGACCTCGTCGATGGAAGAACGCCTGCGCCGTCTGGGCACCCGAACGCGTGAGCTTCTGGCGCAGCAGCAACGCATTCAGCAGCGTCTGTTTGAGCTGGAAACCCAGGTAGATGTGCGCTCCCTCACGATGGTACGCACCCGCATCCGCAGTCGCCGTGACGATGCAGCGGGTTTTGACCCGCTGGAGATGGACCAGTACAGCGACCTGCACAGCACCACGCATGCCCTGATGGAAGAGGCGGCCGACGCGCGGGTGCTGGCACTGCGACTTGAAGAGGACTTGCTTGCTTTCGGCGCAGTGCAGACGCAACAGCAGCGGCTGGCCAAAGACTTGCAGCATCTGGTCATCGGCACCCGCATGACCGAGGTGAACGTGCTGGCGCCGCGCCTGCAGCGCAACGTTCGCGCCACCTGCCAGGCCACGGACAAGCAGGCCACGCTGCAGATCGTGGGTGGGGGCACGCTGATCGACAGCGACGTGCTCAACCGCCTGGCCGAGCCGCTGATGCATATTCTTCGCAATGCGGTGGACCACGGCCTGGAGCATCCGGCAGAACGGCTGGCGGTGGGCAAGAACCCCAGCGGCCTGATCGCGCTGCAGTTCAGCCGCCAGGGGCAACTGGTGGTGCTGCGTTGCCAGGATGACGGCGCCGGGCTGGACGTGCCGGCCATCCGGCAACGCGCGGTGCAGCGCGGCCTGATTGACGCGGATGAAGTGCTCGACGACGACACCATCGCCCAACTGATCCTGCTGCCGGGTTTCTCCACACGCGCCGTGGTGAGCGAGGTGTCGGGACGCGGTGTCGGGCTGGATGTGGTGCATCACTGGGCCAACGCCATGAACGGTTCGGTGCGCGTCGAGTCCGAGCCGGGTCGCGGCTGCGTGATCGAACTGCGGTTTGCAGCGACGCTCTCGACCATCCAGTCGCTGGTGGTCGAGGTCAGCGGACAGCGGCTGGCCTTGCCCTCCCACCTCATCGAGCAGGCTGTCCCGCGGGGCGTGGGTACGTTCGAGGTGGTCGACGATGAGCTCAAATACCGCCACGGCGAACGGCTTCTGACCGCGCGCCTGCTGGCCGGTCCGACAGGCCTGCCCTTGCGCGACGGCAGTGCCCTCAACGACCACGATGCGGTGATCGTGCAGGTGGACGGCCGGACCGTGGTGCTGGGCGTGGACCGCCTGCTTGAATCGCGCGACCTTCTGGTCAAGGACCCGGGGCCCTACGCCCGCCATTTGCGCGGTGTGATGGGGCTTTCCATTCTGGGCGACGGCGGGGTCGTGGTGAACCTCGATCTGGCTCACCTGCTGGCGCCAGGCCTGCCATCGGGCGTGTTGCGCGGCGATGATTCCAACCTCCTTGCGGCCAACAGTGCCCTTGCCTTGCCCCGGGTTCTGGTGGTGGACGATTCGCTGTCGGTGCGCAATTCGCTGATGCAACTGGTGCAGGACGCAGGGTACGCGGCCAACGCGGTGCGGGACGGTGTGGAAGCTGTGCGCAGTTTGCAGGACAACCCGCCGGATCTGGTGCTGACCGATCTCGAAATGCCCAACATGAACGGAATCGAACTGACGCGGCACATCCGCGCACGTGACGATCTGGGCCAGGTGCCCGTCATCATGATCACGTCACGGTCCCAGGACAAGCATCAACGCCTGGCCGCCGACGCTGGCGTCACCACCTACCTGACCAAGCCTTACAGCGATGGTGATCTGTTGCGGGTGATCCGGGAAACCCTCGCAACCCGCACCGTGGACTTGCTGACATGACGCCACGCGATTCCAGCATCGAATCCATGATGGGCGCCATAGACGCCGGGGCTGAACAGGCCCAGGCGCTGCTGCTGGAGTACCGGCGGGGTCACCATGTGGCGTTGCCGCCCCACACGGTTCAGGACCACCTGGCGCTGACCGGGCTGCTTGACGCGCCCGACGCGCCGTATTACTGCGTGGGGAACATGGTCTGGCAAGGTGAGACCCTGCCGGTCTGGGATCTGAATGCCTTGTTGCGTGCGTACGCCGACGTGAAGGCGCCCGCTGCCAGTCATGTGCTTGTCATCGCGTACCAGGCCGTACCGGGCGCGTCGTTGCAATACCATGCGTTGTGCGCCCCTGCCGAGCTTCCCGACATCATGGTGAGCGACGACATGCAGTGCGCGCTTCCCGCAGACAGCGACCTCTGGCCGCTGATCGCCATCTCGTGCTTTTCCCATGAAGGGCGCGCCGTGCCGGTACTGGACACGGCGCGGCTTTGCCTGCTCCGCGACGCCTGAACGGCGTGATCTGTTGCCTATTTGCTGGCCGGTTTGGCCGGTTTCGCCGACTTGGCGGGTGCGGTGGCTGCGGCAGGCTCTTCAATGCCCAGGCGTTTGGAGATCGACTGCTCCAGGGCGCGCAGCCTCGGTTCGACCGTGCCGCGGGTGTCGGCCAGCAGTTTTTCCACCAGCACGTTCTTCATTTCCGGGCCGATTTGCTGGAATTTGACGAACGCTGGCGATTCGAGCACGGTCACCACCTGGCGCAGTTCGTCTTCGGTGAACTTTTCTTCCAGCAGGGCGCCCGCGCTCAGGGGGGCCACCTTGATGGCGCGCTCGCGCACCAGCGGCACGGTGTCGTCCACAAACTTTTTTACATCGGCCTGGATGTCGCGCGCCGTGGACTCGCGTTTGTCGGGCGCCACGCGCTGGGGCAGGGCCAGGGCGGCGCGCTCCATGAGGTCGGCGGCGGGCTGTTCGACCAGCGAGCGGGCCAAGCCCTCGACCGCCGGTTGCTGCAGCTTGATGATGCGGGCGGCCAGGTCTTTTTTGGCGGCACTGGAGGCCGCCGGGGCGGCGGTTGCCGGTGCTGCCGGAGCGGCGGGGGATTGGGCCTGCGCGCTGGCCATGGCCAGCAGCAGGGTCAGGGGCAAGAGTGATTTTTTCAGCATGGGCGATTTTACCCCCCGGTCAGGGCGTGCCGGAGCCTGTCGCCTGGGGGCTGACAGCGCGCCCCGGGGTGCCGACAATGGCCCATGGATTTCGCTCACAGCCCGCAGGCGCTGGCGTTGCGCCAACGTCTGGACGATTTCATGCAGCAGTACCTGCTGCCCTACAACGCTGCCTGGCACCGCGCGGTGCAAGACGGCGTGTACCCCCCGCCATTCGTTGAAGACCTCAAAGTCCTGGCGCGTGAGGAAGGGCTTTGGAACCTCTTCCTGCCCACGCTGCGCGACGACGAACCCGGCACCCGGCTGAACCACCTGGACTACGCGCCGCTGGCCGAATCCATGGGCCGCCTGCCCTGGGCGGCTGAGGTGTTCAACTGCAGTGCCCCCGACACCGGCAACATGGAGCTGCTGCACCGCTTTGCCTCGCCCGCCCAGCGCACGCATTGGCTGGCGCCGCTGCTCGAAGGCCGCATCCGTTCTGCCTTTGCCATGTCCGAACCCGACGTGGCGTCGTCGGACCCGACCAACCTGCAGACCACGGTGCGGCGCGAGGCGGGGCAACTGGTGCTCAACGGCCGCAAGTGGTTCATCACCGGGGCCGCGCACCCCCACTGCCGGCTGCTGGTGGTGATGTGCCGCAACCACGACGGCGCGCCTGACGCCGGCGGCCACCATCAACACAGCATGGTGCTGGTGCCGCTGGACGCGCCGGGCGTGCAGGTGGTGCGCAACATTGCGGTCGTGCACCACCACGCACCTGAAGGCCATTGCGAGATCGTGCTGCGCGACGTGCACGTGCCCGCCGACCACCTGCTCGGTGGCTGGGGCGAAGGCTTTGCGATGGCGCAGGCCCGGCTGGGCCCAGGGCGCGTGCACCATTGCATGCGCACCATCGGCCAGTGCGAGCTGGCGCTGCAACTGGCGGCCGAGCGCACGCTCGAGCGCCACGCTTTCGGCAAGTACCTGGCCGACTTTTCCAACGTGCAGGAGTGGATCGCCGAGTCTCGCCTTGAGATCGACCAGGCGCGCTGGCTGGTGCTGCACACCGCCTGGGCGCTCGACCAGGGCACGGCCGACGCCGCGCAACTGCGCGCGCAGGTGGCCGCCATCAAGGTGGTGGCCGCGCGGCTGCAGACCCGTGTGGTCGACCGCGCCATGCAGGCCTTTGGCGCCATGGGCCTGTCGCCCGACACGCCGTTGGCCTATTTCTGGACCTGGGGCCGCGCGCTGCACCTCATGGACGGGCCCGACGAGGTGCACCTGCGCACCGTGGCGCGCCATGAGCTGGCGCAGGCGCGCGGTCGCATGGGCGCCACGGCGGCCTACTTCACCACGCCGGAACAACTCCAGACGCCGCCGCGCATCCGCTGAGTCCCGCAGAGGCCCGACAATCCGGTGTGTATCGACCCAAGGAGCAACCGATGACTCGTGACCCCATGCCGGCGCCG
This sequence comes from Betaproteobacteria bacterium HGW-Betaproteobacteria-3, assembly GCA_002842205.1. Classification (GTDB taxonomy): domain Bacteria; phylum Pseudomonadota; class Gammaproteobacteria; order Burkholderiales; family Burkholderiaceae_C; genus PHCI01. The sequence goes on from PHCI01000006.1 coordinate 15,266, forward strand.
GACCTCTTCAACACCCCCGAGGTGCGCGCATTGCGGGCCGATCTGGCGCTGGCCCTGCGCGCTGCCGCCCACCATGCCTTGAGCGAAGGCGTGTGCAACCATTTCAGCGTGGTGATGCCAGGCGAGGGCGACCGCTTCCTCATCAACCCGCGCGGCCTGCACTGGAGCGAGGTGCACGCCGACGACATCGTGATGATCGATTCAACCGGTGCTGTGCTGGCCGGGCGGCACGCGGTCGAGCCCACTGCCATGTTCATCCACGGTGCGGTGCACCGCATCGCCCGCCAGGCAGTGGTGCTGCACACCCATATGCCTTGCGCCACGGCGCTGGCCTGCACATCGGCACGCGCGCTCGACACCACACTGTCGCAGAACGCGATGCGATTTCACGGCCGCGTGGCGGTCGACGCGCACTACAACGGCCTGGCGCTGGACGCCACCGAGGGCGAGCGCATCGCGCGGGCCATGCAGGGCGCCGATGTGGTGTTTCTGGGCAACCACGGGGTGGTGGTGTGCGGCGGGCGCATCGACTACGCCTACGACGACCTGTACTACCTGGAGCGCGCCTGCCAGGTTGAGGTGCTGGCCCGCTCGACCGGCCTCAAGCTGGAACCCATCGACCCGACGCTGGCCGCGCACGTGGCGGCGCAGTCCAACGGCGAGCGCATGCAGTCAGAGCTGTTTTTGGAGAGTCTGCGGCGCGCGCTGGCATGACCTGCTTTGGAGGGAACCCCCGAAACCGGCTCAGCGCCGTCGATGGGCTTGCGGTCCGGTGCAGGGCCAGAGCAGCGTGACGTCGCCGTCGGCTGGCAGCAACGCGCCCATGGGTTGGCATCGGCCTGCGGTGCACCATTCGTAGTCTGCCGTGTAGGCCGAGCGCGTCAGCCGCAATTCCGTCAGCGGGGGAGTGGTGGGCCGGTATTCATACCAACCGTTGCGCAGCACGGCGTCGGGCGGTGGTTCCATGCCTGCGCCCGAACCGCGCACACGGGCGCCCACGGCAAGCAATTGGGGCGGCGAGCCTGTCCGGGCTGGCGCGACGACCGCGTAGTCTTCTTCCCAGCGGATTTTTTCAATGGAATGGGTCCAGGCCAGCGTGAACCGCTCAGCGGGCACAAAAACCGGCAGCGCAGGTCCGGGGGCCAGGGCGCTGGCCAGGGCCAGGCACACGCCGAGCGGCATGTCGCTCAGACCCTCCCGGCCGGCAGGGCGCCGCGGGCCCCGCGCGCGCGCCACAGGTGCCAGCCCAGCAGTGCGGCGGCAGCGCCCAGGCCCACTTCATCGGACAGCGGCAAGGCCACCACCAGAAAGCTCGCGGCAAGAATGGCCCAGACCCGCTCAAGCCAGTTGAGCGGCGCCGCCAGGTAGCCAATGGCGCCCATGCCCCACAGTCCGATGGCCACCAGCGCCTTGAACACCACCCATGCGGTGGCAAGCCAGTCACCGCCCTGCAGCATGAGCGCCGGGCTGTACACCGCCATGTAGGGCACGATGAAGCCAGCGATGGCCACCCGCAGCGCCTGCATGCCGATCTTCAGGCCGGTCTCCCGCGCGATCGGGGCGGCCGCAAACGCCGCCAGCGCCACGGGTGGCGTCAGGTCGGCCATGATGCCGAAATAGAAAACGAACATGTGCGAGACGATCAGCGGCACGCCCAGCTTGAGCAGGATGGGGGCCGCCAGCGAACTGGTGATGATGTAATTGGGGATGGTCGGAATCCCCATGCCCAGCACCAGACAGGTGAGCATGGTCAGCACCAGCGCCAGGAACAGGCTTTTCTCGCCCAGCGAGATGATGTGGCCCCCCATTTCAGCGGCCACGCCGGTCAGGTTGATCACGCCGATGATCACCCCCACCAGCGCGCAGGCAATGGCCACCGGCAGCGCGTGACGTGCACCGTCGGCCAGTGCACGAACGGCCAGCGCGCGGGCGTCAGCCCCGGTACGGCGGAGGTAGGTCAACGCCACCAGCAGCGCCACCACGACAAAGAAGGTGCCCACGCCAAACTGGTAGAAGCCTGCACAGGCAAAGCCCAGCAGCACCCAGAACAACACACGCAATGCGTGTGCCTGCACACCGGTGATGGCCGCCGCGCCAAAGATCAGCACCACGGTGAGGCCCAGGCCGACGGTGCCCGAAAACAGCGGGGTGTAGCCCGAGAACAGCAGCGCCACCAGGCCTGCCAGCGGCAGCAGCAGGTGCCACTGGCGCCTGATCGCCGCCCACGGGTCGGGGCACTCCTCCTTGGGCAGGCCCAGCAGGCCCTTGCGGCCGGCCTCCAGGTGCACCATCCAGAACGCGGTGACGAAGTACAGGATGGCCGGGATCAGCGCCGCCTTGCAGATCTCGATGTAGGGCACATTGATGGTCTCGGCCATGATGAAGGCCACGGCCCCCATCACCGGCGGCATGATCTGGCCACCCATGCTGGAGGTGGCTTCGACGCCCCCCGCGAACGCGCTGGAATAACCAAAGCGTTTCATCAGTGGGATGGTGAACTGCCCGGTGGTGACCACATTGGCCACACCCGAACCGTTGATGGTGCCCATCAGGCCCGAAGTGACCACCGCCACCTTGGCCGGGCCGCCGCGCGTGTGGCCCACGGTGCCCATGGCAAAGTCGGTGAACAGGCGGATCATGCCCGCCTGCTCCAGGAAGGAGCCAAACAGGATGAACAGGAAGATATAGGTGGACGACACGTAGGTGGGTGTGCCGTAGATGCCCTCGGTGCCGAACGACAGTGTGCTGACGATCTGGTCCACACCAAAACCACGGTGCGCCATGGCGCCCGGCAGGTACTGGCCGAACAGGCCATAGGCCAGGAACAGCAGGCAGATGAAGGGCAACGCCCAGCCCATCATGCGGCGCGCCGCCTCGAACACCAGCACCAGGAGCACGCTACCCACCACCCAGTCTCCCTGCGTGAGTTCGCCTGCGCGCAAGGTGAGGTCGGCCTCGAACGCCCAGTGGTAGAAGCTCAGGACAAAACCGCCGAGGCCCATGGCCCAGGCCAGGGGCCGCCAGCCCTGCTGGCCGTTGCCGAACCAGCCCGGCTTGAGCGCGAACACCATCAGCAGCACGAACCCGACGTGAATGGCGCGCACCACCTGGCTGGACAGGGGGCTGAAGGCGGCGGTGTAGATCTGGAACGCGGAAAACGCCAGTGCAATCCAGAAGATGGCGCCGCGAAGGCCTTCGTCGCGTGGTTCGGTGGCGGTGTTCATGGCGGTCGGCAAGAGGGCAGAAAAAACAGGGATGAAAACAAAAACGGCCCGCAGTGGCCGGGCCGTGGAGGGCGCGTGAGCCGGTTACTTGGTCAGGCCGACTTCCTTGTAATAGCGCGCCGCACCGGGGTGCACCGGGACTGGCATGCCGTGGAGTGCGTTCTCGCGCTTGATCACCTTGGCGGCGTTGTGGGCGGCATACAGGGTGTCGAGGTTTTCGTACATGGACTTGGCCATCTGGTAGGCCAGTTCGTCGGACACGCCCGCATGCGTCACCAGAAAGTTGGGGATGGCGGCGGTGGCCACGTCGGCCGTCTGGCCGGCATAGGTGTTGGCCGGAATCACCGAGGCCTGGTAGGCGGCGTCGCCCACTTTGGCGATGACGTCGGCCGGCACCGGGACCACCACGATCTTGACCGAGGTGGCCAGGTCGCGGATGGACGCCACGCCCAGACCCGCGGACTGCAGCGTTGCGTCAAGCTGGCGGTTCTTGATGAGTTCGACCGACTCGCCGAAAGGCAGGTACTCGACCTTGGAGAGGTCCGTGTAGCCCAGCCCGGCGGCCTTGAAAATGGCGCGTGCGTTCAGTTCCGTGCCCGATTTGGCCGCACCGACCGAAACCCGTTTGCCTTTGAGGTCCGCCAGCGTCTTGATGCCGGAGTCGGCACTGGCGACGATCTGGATGTAGTTGTTGTAGGTGGCAGAAAGGCCGCGCAGCTTGTCCAGCTTGTTGGGGAAACCGGCTTCGGGTTCGCCCTTCCAGGCGTTGGACACCGCGTCGCCCAGGGCCAGGGCCAGTTCGCCGCGCCCGGCCTGCAGCAGATTGAGGTTTTCGGCCGATGCCTTGGTCACTTGCGCCGTGGCCTTGGCGCCGGGGATGGCCTTGCCGTAAATCTGCGACAGGGCCACACCCAGCGGGTAGTACACGCCGCTCTGGCCACCGGTGAGGATGTTGATGAATTGCGTCTGCTGGGCCACGGCCGCACCCGTCACGAGGGCCGCCCCGAGGGAAATGGCAAGCACAGCACGTCGGCTAATCTGCATGGAGTCTCCTTGAATCGCTGAGAAAGACTGCCAATGTAACCACCTGCGCCCGTTTTCGCGTCAGTGATTACCACAGTTTTGGTCAAGTTTCGGCGGATGTGCGCTCAGGTCGCCGCGTCGTCCAGCCGCCGAGCGCGGGCCAGCCGCCAGGCGTCGTCGGCACTGCCGTCGGGCGCGCCGGTGTACACGTCTTCGAGCGTGGTGGCGGTTTCGTTCAGGTGGGTGTCCAGCGCCACGCGGTTGTCAAAGACGAAGCACTCGCCGTGCCAGTCGCGCTCGGCGTCTGGCATGGCCTTGAAGTAGTTAAGGATGCCGCCTTCAAGCTGGTAGGCCGTGAGGCCCAGGTCGAGCATCCAGGCGCTGGTTTTTTCGCAGCGGATGCCGCCGGTGCAGTACATGGCCACACGCTTGCCCTCGCGCTTCCAGGCGTCGGCGTGGGCGCGCACGTAGTCGGGGAAGTCGCGGAAGTTGGTGACCTGCGGGTCGATGGCGTTGGCAAAGTGGCCCAGGCGGAATTCAAAGCTGTTGCGGTTGTCCAGCAGCACCACGTCGGGCTGGGCGATGAGTTCGCGCCAGTCCTGCGGGCTGACGTTGACGCCGGTGCGCGCCGCGGCGTCGACCCCGGCAATGCCCAGTGGCACGATCTCGGCCTTGAGGTGCACCTTGAGCTTGCGAAACGGCACGGTCTGGCAGTCGGTGCGCTTGAACACCATGCCGGCAAAGACGCCGCCGAGCGGGCCGGCGGCGGCCGAGAGCGCCTGCTCGATGGCGTCCAGCGCCTCGGGCGGGCCCGCGAGCATGCCGTTGATGCCCTCCGCCGCCACCAGAATGCTCCCCGTGAGCGCGGGCAGGCCATCGCCCGGGTGCGCCGTCCATTCACGCAGTTGTGCGGCCACGCGGGCCGGGTCGGCCAGTCGGGCGAACTTGTAGAACGCGGTGTGCTGCAAGGGGGCGGCGGGCGGGGTGCTGGCGGTCATGGGCGAAGGCACGGCGGGCGGCTGCGCCAAGGGGAAGGGTCGGGTGCGAATTTTATCAATAAAAAAGGGCGGTTGCCCCCGCCCTTCAATGATAGTTTGCTTTTTATTCGATAGCAAACAATGCGTACAAGCGGGGCTTCAGCCGCCCTTCTTGGCGCGCTTGCCGGGGTTCTTCTTGCTGCGCGTGGCGGTGCCGCGCTCCAGGCTGACCTTCTGGCCGCCACCGGCGCGGGGCAGCGAGGTCCCCGGCAGGGGGGTAGGGGCCGGGGTGCGTTTGCGGTCGGCTTCGGTGACGATTTTGTTGCCCATGAGGTGCTCCGTGAAGGCTGAGATGAAAACCCTCGATTAAAACACGGCGCCGCTGCCTTGGGTTGGATGCGGCGGCCTCGCCTTGCGCGGCGCTAGGGCAGCGTGTGCAACGGGATGTCCTGCGCCACGGCCAGGCGGTCGAGTTGCTCGCGGGTGTGTGCACGGAAAAACGCGGTGATGGCCTCATGGGTGGCGGGCGCGAACATGGCGCGCAGGTCCGATGCGACCACCCCGGCAGCCTGGCACAGCGACGCGGCAAAGTGCGGCTCCAATGCGGCCACGCTCACGCGGCCGTCCTTGCACGGGTACACGCGGTAGCCCGCGTGCGCGCCGCCGACGGCCCCCGTGGGTTGCGTCAGGCCCCAGGTGCGCGGCAGGGCCAGGTAGCGCGCGGCCTCGGACAGCGCCACTTCCAGATACACCCCGCGCGGATGGGGGTCGCCCGAGCCGCTGTAGCGCTCGCTCTGGTGCAGCGCCGCCTGCAGCACGGCCTCACTGGCCATGAGCGAGCCCGCCATGTCGGCAAACAGCGTGGCGGGCAGGGCCAGCCCGGGCACCAAGCCGGCTTCGGCCAGGTAGGTGAGGTCGTGGCCGGGTTCTTCGGCCCGTGCGCCCGGCGCGCCCACGATGGCCACCACCGACAGCGACGGGTACCGCGTGTGCAGCGCCTTCCAGCCCAGCCCGAGCTTGGCCAGCGCCGAGGGGCGAAACGAGGTCAACAGCACCTGCGTTCGGGCCAGCTCGGTGTGCAGGCGTTTTTGGCCGGCGTCGGTCTTGAGGTCGGCCGTGAGAATCTTCACGCCGGTGTGCAGCGCTGCGTAGGCCGCCGGGTTGTACTGGCCCATCGGGTCGCCCGAGGTGCCTGGCTTGGCTGCGGCCGGGGCAGGGGGCTCCAGTTTGGTGCAGGTCGCGCCCATGGCGCGCAGGCGCATCAGCGCGGCCGGGCCGGGCAGGTTGAGCGCGAGGCTGAGCACGCGGACGCCGCGCAGGGCGCGCAGCGGGGAACGGGGGCGGGGCAATGACATGGGGCTCCAATGCTATCTAAAAAATAGCTATCCGCGACCTTTTGACAAGGGCTATGGCACGAATTTACCCCAATTTCACGGTGTGGTGCCACACCGGGGCGACCCCGCTCCCGGCGGCGGCTCTGGCGTGGATTCACTCGCCAAAGTCCAGCGGCAGGCCCACGTAATTCTCGGCCACCGAGCGCGCCGCCGCTTCGGAATGGACCAGGTAGTCCAACTCGGCTTCCTGAAGCTTCTGGCCGATGGGGCCGTTTTCGGGGAAGTGATGCATCAGGCTGGTGAACCACCACGAAAAGCGCTCGGCCTTCCAGATGCGGCGCAGGCAGGTGTCGGAATAGGTGTCAATGCCAGCTTGGCTTTTCTCTTGGTAGAACTCGATGAGCGCACGCGACAGGTATTTCACATCGGTGGCGGCCAGGTTCAGGCCCTTGGCGCCCGTGGGGGGCACAATGTGCGCGGCGTCGCCGGCCAGGAACAGGCGGCCAAAGCGCATGGGCTCGGCGACGAAGCTGCGCAGCGGGGCGATGCTTTTCTCAAGGGACGGGCCGGTGACCAGCGCGTCGCGCGCGGCCGGGTCCAGCCGCAGGCGCAGTTCGTTCCAGAAGGCGTCGTCGCTCCAGCCCTCGACCGTGTCACTCAGCGGCACCTGCAGGTAGTGGCGGCTGCGGGTGTGGCTGCGCATGGAGCACAACGCAAAGCCGCGCTGGCTGTTGACGTAGATCAGTTCCTCGTGCACCGGTGGGGTGTCGCTGAGCACGCCCAGCCAGCCGAAGGGGTAGATTTTTTCGTAACTGGCGACGGCACCTTCGGGCACGCTGGCGCGGCACACGCCATGAAAGCCGTCGCAGCCCGCGATGAAGTCGCATTCGATCTCGAAGGTTTTCCCGTCCTTTTCGTAGTGCACGCGGGGGCGGGTGGTGTCGAAGTCGCGCACGGTGACGTGGTTGGCTTCGTACACCGTGGGCAGACCGGCCTCGCGGCGCGCGTCCATGAGGTCGCGGGTGACTTCGGTCTGGCCGTAGACCATGACGTTCTTGCCGCCGGTCAGGCCGTGCATGTCGATGCGGTGGCGCCGGCCCTGGAACAGCATGTCAAAACCACCATGCACCAACCCTTCCTGGTGCATGCGCTGGCCCACGCCCACCTCGTCCAGCAGGTCGATGCACACCTGCTCCAATACGCCCGCGCGGATGCGCCCCAGCACGTAGTCGCCGCTTTGGCGCTCCAGAATGATGGCGTCAATGCCGGCTTTGTGAAGCAACTGGCCGAGCAGCAGGCCGGAGGGGCCTGCACCGATGATGGCAACCTGGGTGCGCATGGGGTGTCTCCTGAAATGGTCTGGAGACTGTAGGCGCTGGCGCGATCGGGGGCCAGTGGCTGGCGCATCGGCTGTGCGATGAATGCGCGGGTTGCGCGATCATCGCGCAACGTGGCCTGCGTCACACGGGCTCAGTGCCCGAGGATCTTGGACAGGAAGTCCCGGCTGCGCTCGTTCTGGGGGTTGTTGAAAAACTCGTTGGGGGCGTTTTGTTCGACGATCTGGCCCTGGTCCATGAAGATCACGCGGTCGGCCACCGCCTTGGCAAAGCCCATTTCGTGCGTGACGCACAGCATGGTAATGCCCTGGTTGGCCAGCTCGATCATCACATCGAGCACTTCCTTGATCATCTCGGGGTCGAGGGCCGAAGTGGGTTCATCGAACAGCATGATGCGCGGCGTCAGGCACAGGGCGCGGGCAATCGCCACGCGTTGCTGCTGCCCCCCCGAGAGCTGCAGCGGGTATTTCTGCGCCTGCTCCGCAATGCGCACGCGCTCGAGTTGCACCATGGCCTTTTCCTCGGCCTCCTTCTTGGGCATCTTGCCAACCCACATGGGCGAGAGCGTCAGGTTCTCCAGCACGGTGAGGTGCGGGAACAGGTTGAACTGCTGGAACACCATGCCGACGTTTTTGCGAACCTGGTCGATGGCCTTGACGTCGTCGGACAGCTCGGTGCCGTCCACCACCAGGCGGCCTTCCTGATGCTCTTCCAGGCGGTTGATGCAGCGGATCAGCGTGGATTTGCCCGAGCCCGACGGCCCGCAGATCACGATACGCTCGCCTTGCGCGACAGACAGGTCAATGTCGCGCAGCACATGGAAATTGTTGCCGTACCACTTGTTGACCTTGTCGAACAGGATGATGGGTCCGGTGGAGGAGGATGTTGTCATGTCAGCGCGCCTTGCCCTTGTTGACCTGCTTTTCCACCCACACGCTGTAGCGCGACATGGCAAAGCAGAAAGCGAAATAGATCAGGGCGATGAAGAGATAGCCCTCGATCTTGTAGGGACGCCAGTCGGCGTCGGAATTCAGCGCCAGTCCGAGTGCACCCGTCAGCTCATACAGGCTCACGATGGTGACCAGCGAGGTGTCCTTGAAGATGGCGATGAAGTTGTTCATGATGCCCGGCACGACCATCGCCAGCGCCTGGGGCAAGACGATCTTGCGCTGCGTCTGCCAGTACGACAGGCCGATCGTGGCGGCCGCTTCGATCTGGCCCTTGGGGATGGCCTGTAGCCCACCGCGGATCACCTCGGCCATGTAGGCGGCCGAAAACAGCGTGATGCCCACCAGCACGCGGATCAGCACGTCGATGTTGAAGCCCGGCGGCATGAACAGCGGGAACATGAACGACGCCATGAACAGCACCGAAATCAGCGGCACGCCGCGGATCAACTCGACGTAGATGGTGCAGAAGGTCCGGATGGCGGGCAGACTGGAGCGCCGCCCCAGGGCCACCACCAGCGCGATCGGGAAGGCCATGGCAATGGACAGCGTGGCCAGCAGCAGCGTGAGGGGCAGGCCGCCCCAGCGGTCGGTCTCGACCTTGGTCAGACCCAGCGCGTTTCCGTACATCAGCAGGAAGAAGATCGAAAGCACGCCGATCCACAGCAGCACCAGCCATGGGCGCCAGAACGCGCGCATGCAACTGGCCGCCAGCAGGGCCATCATGAGCAGCGTGGCCACCAGGGGGCGCCACTGCTCCTCAAACGGGTAACGACCGAAGATGATGAAACGGTATTTTTCCGTCACCACACCCCAGCAGGCGCCGCTGATCACACGGCAGGCCTCGGCGTCGGCCACCCAGCTGGCCTTGAACAAGGCCCAGTTGAGCAGCTGCGGGCCGTACCACAGCAGCAGTGCACCCATCAGGACGGTGGTCAGCGAGGTCTTCCAGTCACCGAACAGGTTGCTGCGAACCCAGGCCACTGGGCCTTCAAGTCTGACCGGCGCGCTGCGGGCCGGCACGGGTTGGAACGTTTGGCCGGTCATGCTAGCGCTCCTTGATGGCCGAACGGGCGTTGTACCAGTTCATCAGCAGTGAGGTGGCCAGCGATGTGGTGAGGTACACCAGCATCACGATGGCAATGCACTCCACTGCGCGACCCGTCTGGTTGATGGCCGTGTTGGCGATGGACACCACATCCGGGTAGCCAATGGCCACGGCCAGCGAGGAATTCTTGGTGAGGTTGAGGTACTGGTTGGTCAGTGGCGGGATGATCACGCGCAAGGCCTGGGGCAGCATCACAAGCCGCATGTTCTGGCCCTGGCTCAAACCGATGGCGCTGGCGGCTTCTCCCTGACCTGAAGGAACCGACTGAATGCCCGCCCGCACCACTTCGGCCACGAAGGCCGCCGTGTAGATGGTCAGGCCCAGCAACACCGCCAGAAACTCCGGCGACAGCGCGCCCCCCCGTTCCACTGCAAATTCGCCCTGCCGGGGATAGTTCAGGGCGGTGGGCGCGCCACCGGCAAGCCAGCCGATCACGCCGCATCCCGCCACAAGGGCCAGTGGCATCCAGAACATGCTGCGGGGCTTGCCGGTTTCCTCAAAGAGATGCCGGGCCCGGCGCCGGTACCACCAGCCCAGAATGCACCCGAAGACCAGCCCGATCGCCGCCCAGGCGTGGCCACTGGCCCAGATCGGGATGGGGAAATTGACGCCCGCCTTGCTGAGGAACATCGAACCCACCACCAGCGGTTCATAAGGGGCGGGCAGGATTTCGGTCAGCAGCAAATACCACATGAGCAGTTGCAGCAGGATGGGAATGTTGCGGAAAAACTCCACATAAACGGTGCACAGCCCACGCACCAGCGCATTGCGTGAGAATCGCCCGACGCCGATGGCGACACCGATGAAGGTGCAAAGAATGATGCCAATGATGGCCACGCGCAACGTGTTGGCCAGGCCGGCCAGGAAAGCATGCCAATAAGGCTCGGCCGAGTCAAAGTTGTAGAGCCCTTCGCCGATGTCAAAGCCCGCGGGTTGGGTCAGGAAGTCAAAGCCGCTCTGGATGCCACGCACCCGCATGTTGGTGCTGGTGTTGTGGGCCAAAAACCAGACGAACAGGCCAATCAGCGCGATGGCGATGGCCTGGTAGATCAGGCCACGAAAGGCCTGACTGCGCCAGGACCAGTTCCTCTTTTTGGGTGGTTGACGTTCAGACATGGGGCCCTGTCGAAGCGATGGGAAAGGCCAGCCTGCAAGGTGCAGGCTGGGCGGGCATGATGGTCAAGACATGCAAAAAACGGGCCGGGCGGCGCGTGAGGGCGGCCGCGCGGCAGCGTTTGGGGCTGGGGTTCAGCGGATCGGGGGGGCGTACATCAGGCCGCCCTTGTTCCACTGGTTGTTGACGCCACGGGGCAGTTTGATGGCGGATTTCGGGCCCACATTGCGCTCGAAGATTTCGCCGTAATTGCCGGTGGCCTTGATGGCGCGGGCCATCCATTCCTTGTCGAGGCCCAGCAGCTTGCCGGTGTCCTCACCCGTGCCCAGAATGCGTTGCACAGAGGGGTCGGCGCTGCTCTTCATCTGGTCCACGTTGGCCTGGGTGATGCCGTTTTCTTCGGCTTCGAGCAGGCCGTAAATGACCCACTTGACGATGGCAAACCACTCATCGTCGCCGCGGCGCACCATCGGGCCCAGTGGCTCCTTGGAGATCAGTTCGGGCAGGATGACGTGTTCGTCGGGATTTTTGGCTTCCTTGTTGCGGGTGGAGGCAAGGCCGGATGCGTCGGTGGTGTAGGCAATGCAGCGTCCGGCGAAATAGGCCCCGGTGGCGGCTTCCTGCTTCTCGAACACGACCGGTTTGATATTCAGGTTGTTGGCTTTGGAGTAGTCGGTGAGGTTCTTTTCGGTGGTGGTGCCGGACTGCACGCACACCGTCTGGCCCTTGAGCTGCTTGGCGCTCTTGATCTTGCTCTTCACCGGCACCATGAAGCCCTGGCCGTCGTAATAGGTGACGGCGGTCATGTTCAGGCCCAACGAAGCGTCACGGGTCAGGGTAAACGTGGTGTTGCGTGACAGCACATCGACCTCGCCGGACTGCAGTGCGGTGAAGCGCTGTTGTGCGTTCAGCGGTACATATTTGATTTTCTCGGCATCACCGAGCACGGCTGCAGCGACGGCGCGGCACACATCCACGTCCAGCCCCGACCACTTGCCGCTGGAGTCTGCTGCGGAAAAGCCCGCCAGGCCCGTATTCACGCCGCAGACGACCTGGCCGCGCGACTTGATGGCGTCCAGGGTTTTGCCGGCAAAGGCAGGCGCGGCCGTCATCACGGCGGCGGTGCCCAGGCTCAGGGCCAGAAGGGATCGGTTGAGTTTCTTCATCAGGGTGACTCCAGTGTTATGAGGATGGCGCGGGGTTGCGCGAACGTCAGCGGGCGATTGTGTGAGACTATTTCAATAAATACAAATAGAGGAAAGCACTTACCTTATGCAAAAACTGTATAGCCTCAAAGGCCAGGGGCCGTTCCGGTGTTGCCGGTCTTCCTCGCCCGCCTGCGCAAAAGATTAACGCATTTGAAATGATTGCAAAAGGGGATTTGATCGGGGGTATGGTCAAGGGAATGGCCGTTCTGGAGAGCTTTGATACCGAGCGCCAGCGCCTCAATGCCACCCTGGCCGCGCAGCGGGCGGGGCTCACACGCGCGGCCGCACGGCGCCATTTGCTGACATTGGCGCACCTGGGCTACCTTGAAACAGACGGCAGTTATTTCTGGCTGGCGCCCAAGGTGCTGCGGTTTTCGGGCAGCTATCTGGCTTCGGCGCGGTTGCCGCGCCTGCTGCAGCCGACGCTCAACCGCATGGCAGCGCAGTCCGGCGAAGCATTCTCTGCCGTGGTGCTGGATGGCGACGAGGTGGTGATCGTGGCGCGCAGCGGGCCGACCCGGTTGCTGGCCTACGGCCTCCATCTGGGCGCGCGCTTGCCGGCCCACGCCACGTCCACCGGCCGCGTGCTGCTCGCGGCCATGCCCAAGGCCGCGTTCTCCGCCTGGATGAAGGCGAGAACGCTGCCGCGACTGACGCCGCACACCACCGTGGAGCCCCGAAAGTTTCGCATGCTCATTGAGCAGGCCCGGGTGGACGACTGGTGTGTGGCCAGCGAAGAGCACGAACTCGGGGTCCACGCGCTGGCCGTGCCGTTGCGCAACATGCAGGGGCGCGCGGTGGCGGCGCTCAACGTGGTGGCGTCCCCCCAGCGTCTGGTGGCGGGCGCGATGCAGCGCGACTTGCTGCCGATGCTGCTTGAAGCCGCGCGGGAGTTGCGACCGCTGCTGTAGGCCGACGCCGATCGCGCGGGCGGTCAGGTTGCGCCGCCCTCGATTCAGACGCCCAGGTGCTGCTCGAGCAATGCCGGATTGGCCTGCAGTTCGGCGGAGGTGCCTTCAAACACCACTTCGCCCTTGACGAGAATGACGTTGCGGTCGGTGATGCGCGTGACGTGCTTCCAGTTCTTGTCGACGATGATGCTGCTGATGCCGCTGTCGCGGATGACGTCGCAGATGCGCCAGATCTCGCGCGCGATCAGTGGCGCCAGACCTTCGGTGGCCTCGTCAAGGATCAGCACATCCGGGTGAGTCATGAGCGCGCGGCCGATGGTGAGCATCTGCTGCTCACCGCCGGACAGTTGCTGGCCACCGTGGTTCAGGCGCTCGGCCAGCCGCGGGAAGGTCTCGAGCACGCGCTCGTAGGTCCAGTCGCGCGGGCCCGCTTCACCGGTCGCCCCTTGGCGTGGTCGCGCGGCCATCAGGAGGTTTTCCCGCACGCTCAGGTTGCCGAAAATTCCGCGCCCTTCGGGCACGTAGGCCACGCCCTGTCGGGCGATCTCGTAGGGCGGCCGGCCGGTCATGTCGCGCCCCATGATTTCAACCGTGCCGCTGCGGGGCTTGACCAGGCCCACCAGGCTTTTGAGCAGGGTGCTTTTGCCCATGCCGTTGCGGCCCATCAGGCCGATGGTCTGGCCGCGGGGGATGTCAAAGTCAATGCCACGCAGGATATGGCTCGCACCGTAATAGGTGTGCAGGCCGCGTGCGCGGATCAGCAGCTCGGGGGATGTCGGCGCCATCTCAGTGTTCCTCGCCCAGATAGGCGGCCTGCACACCGGCATCGTTGCGCACTTCGGCCGGTGTGCCGCTGACGATCACCTGACCGTTGACCATGACCGTGAGGTGGTCGGCCAGCGCAAACACGGCGTCCATGTCGTGCTCGACCAGCAGCATGGCGTGGCTCTTCTTGAGGTTGAGCAGCAGTTCGACCATGCGTTCGGCCTCGGCCACGCCCATGCCGGCCAAGGGTTCGTCGAGCAGCAGCACCTGAGGTTCGGTGGCCAATGTCATGGCGATCTCAAGCTGGCGCTGTTCGCCGTGGCTGATGGTCGCGGCCACCATGCTACTGCGATTTTTCAATCCGGAAAGCTCGATCGCCCTTTCTGCAAGGTCATTTGTTGCTATTGATTTAGTTGCTGGCAGAAGCCAGCGCCAGGCTTGCGGCGCGCGCGACTGCGCGGCCAGACGCACGTTCTCCCACACCGTGAACGGCAGGAAGATATTGGTTTTTTGGTAGCTGCGCCCGAGGCCCCGGTGCGAAATGGCTTCGGGCTTCATGCCCGTGACATTGACGCCACCCAGCGTGACCGTGCCTTCCGTGGGGGCGAGATCACCTGAGAGCAAATGGGTCAGCGTGGATTTGCCGGCCCCGTTGGGCCCGATCACGGCATGGATGCGATCGCGCCACAGATCGATTGACACCATGTTGACCGCCGCCAGGCCTCCAAAACGCTTGGTCAGATGGCGCGCGCTGAGCAGCACTTCATTCATCGCCTGCTCCCTTGCGGTGGAAGAGTTTGCCCGCCAGACCCATCAGTCCGCGCGGCGCGAAGATCACCACCAGGACGATGAACAGACCCATCCAGAGCTGCCAGTGCTTGCCCATCTGGAACGCCCCTATCGTCGGCAGGTCCTTGAACAGGTGAAGCACCATTTCGAAGGCGAAGGCGCCGACGATGGCGCCGGCGAAATTCCCCATGCCGCCCAGAATCACCATCATGATGGCGTGGGCGCTCATCTGGAAACCCATGAGCTCGGGGTTCACGAACCCGGTTTGCGCACCCCACAGGTAGCCCGCCAGACCCGCGAGCGCACCGGCCAGCGTGAAGGCCGCGAGCTTGTAGCCAAAGGTGCCATAGCCCATGGCCCGCATGCGATGTTCGTTGACGCGAATCCCCGCCAATGCCCGCCCGAACGGGCTCCAGAGCAGGCGCCGCAGGAAAGCGTAGGTGGCCACCAGGCAGCCCAGGGTGAAGTAATAGAACACACGCGGGTTCTCCAGATCGAACAGCGTGGCCTGCGGCTTGAAGTTGACGTACAGCCCGTCGGAGCCGCCCAGCGCGCGGTTGTCAAAGAACAGGTAAAACACCATTTGCGCAAACGCCATGGTGACCATGATGAAATAGATGCCGTGGGTGCGCACCACAAAGAAGCCGATGACCAGCGCGGCCAGCGCCGAGCCCAGCACCGACACGGGCAGCGACCACCAAAGGCTCACGGGCTCACTGGCGGGCGTCAGGAAAGCCAGTGCGTAGCCGGCGATGCCGAAAAACGCCGCATGGCCCAACGACACCAGGCCTGTGACGCCCTGCAGCAGATCGAGGCTCATCGCGAAGATGGCCATGATCATCATGCGTGCCACCATTTGCGCGTAAAACTCGGTGCCTACAAACGGTGTGGCCACCAGCGCCACCAGCGCCAGTGCCAACGCAACCTGCACGCCGCGCGGCAGGGTTTCAAGATTCACTTTGGCGGTGCTCATTGCTTGAACAGCCCTTCTGGCTTCCACAGCAGCACGGCCGCCATCAGCATGTACACCAGCATGCCCGCCACCTGCGGCAGCAGCACCTTGCCAAAGGTGTCCACCAGCCCCACGAGCAGGGCCGAAATGAACGCGCCCCGCACGGACCCTATGCCACCAATGACCACCACCACAAAGCACATGATCAGCACCTGGGACCCCATATTGGGATAAACGCTGGAGATCGGGGCGGCGATCATGCCGGCCACGGTGGCCAGCCCGACGCCCAGCGCGAACACGATGGCATGGATGCGCTTGATGTTGACGCCCAACGATTCGGCCATGTCGCGATTGAACGCACCGGCGCGGATTTTCATGCCCAGGCGCGTTTTGGAGATCATGGCGTACAGCCCCATTGCCAGGGCGATGCACAGACCCGACATGAACAACCGGTACACCGGGTACGACAGGTTTTCGGTGAGCGGAAGGGACGCGCCCAGCAGCGCCGGCACGTTGACGCCGTGCACGTTGTCGCCCCAGAGAATGGAGCGCAGCTCCTCAAAAATATAGATCAGGCCAAAGGTCAGCAGCACCTGATCCAGGTGGTCGCGCTTGTAGAAGTGGCGAAACAGCAGCCATTCGAGCGCCAGCCCGAACAGCACCGCCAGCGCCGACCCCACGATGATCGCCAAGGCCAGGCTGCCCAGCATGCCGCTGAGCGACCACGCCAAATAGGCGCCCAGCATGTAAAAACTGCCATGGGCCAGATTGACCACGCCCATGATGCCGAAGATCAGCGTCAGCCCGGCGGCCAGCATGAAGAGCAGCAGGCCGTATTGCACGCCGTTGAGCAGTTGAATCAGGAAGTTGGCGAAGTCCATGGGCAGTTCAAAGCAGAAAAAACGGCGGAGCCAGTCCGCCGTCGAGGGCTCGGTTGCGGCTGGCGCGTCAGGCCATTTTGCATCCGGCGCCGGAATCGGCCAGCGCTTTGGCGGCGATGCCGATCACCTTGTTTTCCTTGTTCTCGACCTGCCTCAGGTAGATGTCCTGAATGGGATTGTGCGACTTGCTCATGGTCCACTTGCCGCGCGGGCTGTCGATGACGGCGGATTCCAGCGCCTTGTAGAGCGCCGGCTTGGCGGAGAGGTCGCCCTTGACGGCGGCAGCGCCCTGCGACAGCAGCAAACCGGTGTCGTAGCCTTGCACGGCGTAGACGTCGGGCTGGCTGCGGAAGGTTTTGGCGTAGGCCAGTCGGAAGGCCTTGTTGCGCGGCGTGTCCAGCGAGTCGCTGTAGTGCATGGTGGTGATGATGCCTTCGGCGGCGGGGCCGGCGGCGTCCAGCACGCCTTCGGTCAGGAAGCCCGAGCCGTACAGCGGGATCTTGCCCTTGAGGCCTGCTGCCGCATAGTCGCGGATGAACTTGGCGGCGCCGCCACCGGCAAAGAAGCAGGCCACGGCGTCGGGGTTGAGCGACGCGATCTCGGTCAGCAGGGCCTGGAACTCGACGTTGGGGAAGGGCAGGCCGAGTTCCTTGACGATGGTGCCGCCGGCGGCAGTGTAGCTTTCCTTGAAACCTTCAAAGGCTTCATTGCCTGCGGCGTATTTCCAGGTGATCCAGACGGCTTTTTTATGACCCCGGTCCACCATGGCCTTGCCCAGCGCCAGTGTGGGCTGGGAGTTGGTGAAGCTGGTGCGGAACACGTTCGGTGCGCACAGCGAGCGGGTTGCGGCCAGCACGCCGGCGTTGGGAATCAGGCTGAGCACGCCGCTGTCGCGGGCTACTTTCTGGATGCCCATTTGCACACCCGAATGCACGGTGCCGATGAGCACGTCCACCTTGTCGCGCTGCACCAGCTTGCTGGCGTTTTCCACGCCTTTGGAGGGGTCCGACTCGTCGTCCACCTTGAACCATTCGATGTCACGGCCGCCCAGCTTGCCGCCACGCTCGTCAATGGCCATGCGCACGCCGTTTTCAATGGCCACACCAAGCTGCGCAAAGGTGCCGGTGTAGGGCAGCATCAGGCCGACGCGCACCTTGCCCGACTGGGCTCGCGCAATTTCGGGCAAAAGCAGGCCGGTGGACGCAGCGCCGATCAGGGCGGCGCTGCGGGACAGGACGATGCGGCGGGATGTCATTGTGAGTCTCCTTGGGTGTTGGGATCAGGCAATATATTGCAATTTTCTGGGCCAATGGGATATGAAAAACCCGAACATCGACGCCATGGCTGTCGGTGCGTGCCAAACGGCAAGCGCTGCATGGTTTTCAATTCACGCACTATATTGCATTTTTTGGCGCGAACTCATAAGGAAAACCCGAATGCCAACTTCCAATGCATTGACGGCGGCATGTGCTTCAAAATTGCTAGCTGACTTTTATTGTTCATCGGGGGCAGAGGGGGGTTTTGACTGTAATTTTTCTGCGCTGTGGCAGGCCCCTGTGTGCCGACACGGTAGAATCGCGGCAGTCGGGGCGTAGCGCAGCCTGGTAGCGCATCTGGTTTGGGACCAGAGGGTCGAAGGTTCGAATCCTTTCGCCCCGACCATCTTTTTTCTTGATCTTCGATCTCTGCCCGTAGCTCAGTTGGATAGAGCAACAGCCTTCTAAGCTGTGGGTCGGGGGTTCGATCCCCTCCGGGCAGACCAGCCGCCGTGCCGGTGGCCCGTGCCGCGTGATCACGGCCGTGCCCCCCCAATTGCGCTCCCTTGGAGACGCCCGGCGTCAGCTGCCGCGCGTGATCGGCATTTCGACCTCGCCGGGCATGAGCAGGTGCTTGGCAAACTCCAGCTTGGCCAGTGAAGCGCGGTGCACTTCGTCCGGGCCGTCGGCCAGGCGCAGCGTGCGCTGGTGGGCGTAGGCGTAGGCCAGCGGGAAATCCTGCGATACACCGCCGCCGCCGTGGGCCTGGATGGCCCAGTCGATGATCTGGCAGGCCATGTTGGGCGCGACAACCTTGATCATCGCGATTTCGGCCTTGGCCACCTTGTTGCCCACGGTGTCCATCATGTAGGCGGCCTTGAGTGTCAGCAGGCGGGCCTGGTCGATCATGCAGCGCGCCTCGGCCACGCGCTCTTCCCAGACCGACTGGCGGGCCACCGGCTTGCCAAATGCCGTGCGCGTGTTCAGCCGCTTGCACATCAGCGCCAGCGCCCGCTCGGCAACGCCGATGGAGCGCATGCAGTGGTGGATGCGCCCCGGGCCAAGGCGGCCTTGGGCAATCTCGAAGCCACGGCCTTCACCCAGCAGGATGCTGTCGGCCGGCACGCGGACGTTTTCCAGCAGTACTTCCATGTGGCCGTGGGGCGCGTCGTCATAGCCAAACACCGACAGCGGGCGCAGGACCTTGATGCCGGGCGCGTTGGACGGCACCAGGATCATGGACTGCTGCTCGTGGCGGCCGGCTTCGGGATTGGTCTTGCCCATGACGATGTAAACCGCGCAACGGGGGTCGCCTGCGCCCGACGACCACCATTTGCGGCCATTGATGACATATTCATTGCCCTCGCGCCGGATGCTGCACTGGATGTTGGTGGCGTCGGAGGAGGCGACCTCGGGCTCGGTCATCAGGAAGGCCGAACGGATGTCGCCGCGCAGCAGCGGGTCGAGCCAGCGGTCCTTGTGGGCTTCGGTGCCGTAGCGCGCGATGGTTTCCATGTTGCCGGTGTCGGGCGCCGAGCAGTTGAACACTTCGGCCGCAAACGGCACGCGGCCCATGATTTCGCACAAGGGGGCGTATTCGAGGTTGGACAGACCTTCGGGCGCGCGGGGTGAATGCGGCAGGAACAGGTTCCACAGGCCGGCGGCGCGCGCCTTGGGTTTCAGTTCCTCGATCAGAGTGGTCGGGACCCAGACGTTGCCCTTGGCGCGGTTTTCGGCAATCTCACGGAAGAAGCGGGCTTCGTTCGGGTAGATGTGCTGGTCCATGAACTGCAGCAGGCGGGCCTGCAGATCCTTGACTTTGGGGGTGTATTCGAAGTCCATGGGAAGCTCCTGTTCGGGGAAAAAATAACGAAATGACGGTGGTGGGGTCAGGCCTGCCGGGCAAACTTCCAGGCCATTTGGGCCAGCGGGCGCGCGCCGGCGGCCGATTTGACGGCCTGTGCGCTGGACGCGGTGCCGGTCTCCACGCGCTTGGCGATGCCCTGCAAGATGGCCGCGATGCGGAACATGTTGTAGGCAAGGTAGAAGTTCCAGTCGGGGCGCAAGGCCTCAGGCGTGGTCAGTCGGGTGCGCTCGCAGTACATGCGGATGTATTCTTCCTCGGTGGGGATGCCCAGGCTGGCGTGGTCCAGGCCGCCAATGCCGCGGAACGATCCCGGCGGGATGTGCCAGGCCATGCAGTGGTAGCTGAAATCGCCCAGGGGGTGGCCCAGGGTGGACAGCTCCCAGTCCAGCACGGCCAGCACCCGCGGCTCGGTGGGGTGGAAGATCAGGTTGTCCAGCCGGTAGTCGCCATGAACCACGCTGCTCACGGATTCATCCCGCGCGCTGGCCGGGATGTGGGCCGGCAGCCATTCCATCAGGCGATCCATCTCGGGGATGGGTTGCGTGATGGACGCGACATACTGCTTGCTCCAGCGGCCGATCTGTCGCTCGAAGAAATTGCCGGGTTTGCCGTAGCCCGACAAGCCGCGTTCAGCGTACTTGACGGTGTGCAGTGCGGCGATCACTCGGTTCATTTCGGTGTAGATGGCGCGGCGTTCGGCCGGTGTCATGCCAGGCAAGGACTGGTCCCACAGCACACGCCCCTGAACGAACTCCATGACGTAGAACGCACGGCCGATCACGGTTTCGTCTTCGCACAGGCAATGCATCTGGGCCACCGGAACGTCGGTGCCGTACAGGCCGCTCATGACGGCAAACTCGCGTTCGACGGCATGCGCAGAGGGCAACAGTTTGGCGACCGGCCCGGGTTTGGCGCGCATGACGTAGCTTTTCCCGGGCGTGATGAGCTTGAAGGTGGGGTTGGATTGGCCGCCCTTGAACATTTCCACCGTCAGCGGCCCCTGGAAGCCGGGCAGATGACCAGGGAGCCAGCGCTCGAGCGCGGCAATGTCGAAGGCGTGTGGTTCCGAAACTGCCCGGGTCCCTACAAAATGGTCGAATTCACTCATTGGGGCATCAGGTGTTGTCGGTTTCGATGATCCGCATCAGCGCGGCATGGTCGCGAATCATCAGGCCGCTGGGTTCGATGCGAATCACTTCTTCGCGCTCCATGGCCTTGAGCTCCTGGTTGACCCGCTGGCGCGAGGCACCCAGCAGCTGGGCCAGTTCCTCCTGGGCGAGTTGCAGGCTGATGCGCATTTCGCTGTTGTTGGACAGGTTGGGCACACCATAACTGCGCCCCAGGTGCACCAGCTG
The DNA here is from genome assembly GCA_002842205.1 of Betaproteobacteria bacterium HGW-Betaproteobacteria-3. GTDB lineage: Bacteria > Pseudomonadota > Gammaproteobacteria > Burkholderiales > Burkholderiaceae_C > PHCI01. The sequence continues at coordinate 36,314 of PHCI01000006.1, forward strand.
TTTGGCCAGCCGGGCGCGCAGGGGCAGGGTGTTGAGGTCTTCGACCAGCCCAAAAAGCTGACGGATCCGGCGCGCGTGCAGCCGCAGCATGGCCTCGTACAGCTCCACATGGGTGGCCAGGATCTTCTTGAAATCGGCCTTGGCGACGCACAGGATGGTGGAGTCGCCATGGGCAAAGGCATCGTGGGTGCGCCGGTCGCCGTCGAAAATCGCCACATCGCCAAACCAGATGCCGGGCTCCACGTAGGTCAGGGTGATCTGCTTGCCCGAGATCGAGGTCGAACTGACCCGGACCGCGCCCTTGGCGCAGGCGATCCAGGACTCTGGCGGGTCGCCACGGGCAGCGATCAGCTCGCCGTCCTTGTAGCGTTTGACGTAGGCGCATCGGAGAATGTCGTGCCGCAGTGATGGGGAGAGCGAAGAAAACCAGCGACCGGAGTTGATCGCTTCACGTTCTTCAATGTTAAGAATGGGGTCGTCCATGGCCTGTCGTTTGGGTGACTGTTGTCGCGAACCATTGTCGCGCGTGGGACGGTGGCATTCACTCAGGGTTGTCACCTGAGCGTCTGGGCTTATTCGTAGCGCGGCGGCTTCTTGTCGAGGAACGCCGCAATGCCGATGCCACCGTTGGGATGGTGAAGATTGCGAACAAAATGGTCGCGTTCACGTGCCAGCTGGCTGTTCAATGAGGCACCATCGGCGTCGTTGATCAATTCCTTGATGCTGGCCATGGCGTTCGGCGCGCGTGCATTCAGGGTTTGTGCCATGGCCAGGGCGCTGGCCAGCGCCTGGCCCGGTTCGGCGATGCGGCTCACCACGCCCAGCGCATGCAGGCGCTGGGCGCCGATGCGTTCACCGCACAGCAGCAGTTCAGCCGCCGCGTGCCGGGGCAGGGCGCGCACCAGACTCCAGCTGGCACCGCCGTCGGGGGACAGCGCCACATTGCTGTAGGCCATGACAAAGAGGGCGTCCTGGGCGGCCACGATCAGGTCGCACGCCAGGGCCAGCGAAAAGCCCGCACCGGCCGCAGCGCCTTCAACGGCGGCGATCACGGGCTTGGGAAAGGCGCGGATGGCCTCGATCCAGCTGTGCAAGCCCTCGATGCTGCGGGCCTGCACGTCTGGCGCCTGGGCACGATTGGCCTGCAGGCGCTGCAAGTCGCCGCCGGCGCAGAACTGCGGGCCCTCGCCCGTGATGACGACGGTACGAACCTCGGGACTGGATTCGGCCGCATTCAGCGCCTCGACGCCGGCGGCATACATGGCAGGGCCCAGCGCGTTGCGCAGTGCCGGGTTGGACAGGGTGAGCACCATGGTCTGGCCATGGCTGGAGCTTTTGAGCTGGGCGGTCATGGTGGGCTGCGTTCAGGATTCTTCGTGCATCAGGCTCAGACCCAGCGCGCCTCGGCGGCGCAGCCAGGGACTGGGGCGGTAACGCGGGTCGCCGTAAACGGTTTGCATGTTGAACAGCACCTCCAGCACATTGGTCGGGCCGTAACGGTCGCCCATGGCCAACGGGCCCAGCGGGTAACCCAGTCCAAGCGTGACCGCGGTTTCCAGGTCTTTGGGGCTGCAGATTTGCTGCTGGCAGATGTCGGCAGCGATGTTGACGATGGTCGCCACCACGCGCTGGGTTACAAATCCGCCACTGTCACGGATGACGCTGACGGGCTTGCCGTCCCGGCTGAACAGTGCGTGCGCCGCGTCGCGGATGTCCGCCCGTGTGGCGGGGTTGGTGGCCAGAACGCGGCGGCGTGTGGCGGCGTCGTCGATCAGCATGTCGATGCCGACCGTGCGGGCCGGGTCATGGCGGTCCACCACGGCCACGGTGGTGACGTCGAACCCCAGCGGCGCGACGAGCGTCAGCGCCGTGGGAGAGGGTGATGCACCCGTTTCGATGCGTGCGCCAAGATCCTTGACCAACTGCAGCAGCTCGGAACGCCGGGCCGCGCGCGGCGACACCCAGACCGCAGGCAGATCTGCAACCGCGGGCGCGGTGGGCTCTGGCGGCACTTGCGCCTTGCCGTCCACGTAACGGTAAAAGCCTTCGCCCACTTTGCGGCCTACGACACCGCCTGCCAACCGCTGCGCGGTGATTACGCTGGGGCGGTAACGCGGCTCTTCGTAATACTGCTGGTAGATCGACTCCATCACCGGGTGCGACACATCCAGTGCGGTCAGGTCCATCAGCTCGAACGGGCCGAGCTTGAAGCCGACCTGGTCCTTGAGGATGCGGTCAATGGTGGCGAAGTCGGCAACGCCCTCGCCGACGATGCGCAGGGCCTCCGTGCCATAGCCCCGGCCGGCGTGGTTGACGATGAAGCCCGGGGTGTCGGCCGCCTGTACCGGGGTGTGGCCCATCTGGCGCGCAAAAGCGGCGAGCTGCGCGCAAATGGCAGGATCGGTTTTCAGCCCGGCGATCACTTCGACCACTTTCATGACGGGCACCGGGTTGAAGAAGTGGTAGCCGGCCATGCGTTGCGGGTGCTTCAGGCCCGCAGCGATGGCCGTGACCGACAGAGAGGATGTGTTGGTCGCCAGTGTGGCCGTGGGGCGAACGCATTGTTCGAGTTCGGCAAACAGGTTCTTCTTGACATCGAGACGTTCAACGATGGCTTCGATGACCAGATCGCAGGCGGCGACCGACTGCAGGTTGTCGGCCAGCAACAGGCGTGCGGAAAAGGCAGCAACCTGCTCGGACGAAATGCGACCTTTGGCCGCCAGCGTTTCCCACTGAGCCACAATCGCGGCGCGGGCACGTCCGGCCGCCTCAGGCTGCGCGTCGAACAGGTAAACCGTGCTGGCGGCCTGCGCAGCGATCTGGGCGATACCCCGGCCCATGGCGCCGGTGCCAATAACGGCGATAAGAGGGTAAATGGTGTTCATATTCGCAATTATCATGTAGCGAAAAGGACAGCAGGCTGTGTCAGAATCGTTACAAAGGGAATGGATCGCTTCGTGATTGTTCGGTTTTTCATTATTGGCAGTGTGCTTTTGGCGACTGCGACCAGCAGCCTGGCCTTGACTCTGGGCCGGACCCGCGGCGTGGTGTGGGTGGGGCAGCCCGTCGAGGTGACGGTGCCCGTGCGGCTTGAGGCGGGCGAAGCCTTGGCCGACCTGTGCTTCACCGCGGACGTGTTCTACGCGGATTCGCAAGTGCTGCCGGACCGTGTGCAAATCCTGACCGAACCCGGCAGTTCGCCGCAGGAGGCGACCCTGCGGATCCGGTCGACCGCGATCATCGACGAGCCGTACGTCACGATTTACCTCAAAAGCGGTTGCGCGCAAAAGCTCACGCGGCGCTATGTGCTGCTCACCGAGGTGGCAACCAGTCTGCCGGACGTGGGCGCCGGGACGTTGGGGCTCAAAAGCGCGCCGACCCAGCCAACCCAAACTGCCACCACGAAGCCCCCAGGCGCCACGGCGGGGCCTGGCCCGCGGCCCGGACCGCAGGCGAGTGGCGCGGGCGGCGTCAGCGCAGGCGCAACCGATACGGGTGCGGGGACCGGCGCCGTTGCCGCAGCGCCGCGGGGCGCGTCCACCCCGACGGCCACCAGGGTTCGTCCGCCGTCTGTGGTGCGGAAAAAGGCGGTTGCAGAGATCGCTCAGCCGCGCTTGCGCCTGGACCCCCTCGATTTCGCCGCGGAACGTGATCCGACGCTCAAGGCCACGACGGAACTGCTGACCACACCGCTGGAAGACGACCCCAAACGGGCTGCTGCCGCTGCCCTGTGGCGCGCCATCAACGCCCAGCCGGCCGATGTCTTGCGCGATGCGCAGCGCCTGCAAGACCTTGAGAAAGACCTGAAATCGCTGCGCGACCAGACTTTGCGGACCCAGGCGGGTATCTCCGAGTTGCGCACCCAGTTGCAGCAAGCCGAAGACCAGCGTTACGCCAATTCACTGGTCTACGCGCTGATGGGTTTGCTGGCGCTGGCCCTGGCAGCCGCTGCCTATTTCTGGAATCGCCTGCGCCAGGGGGCGGGCGCGGCGGCATGGTGGCAGGAAGGGGCAGACCGTCCTGTCACCGCGAAGGGGCCCATCACCAAGACCCAGACCACGATCAGCAGCCCGTTGCCGGAGCTTCGACCTGGCGTCGCCGGGCTGGACGTCGATCTGGACCTGGAGGAGTCGCGCTTCGACACCATGCACAAGACCGTGCCGGACACACGCCCCGCCAGGCCGGGGGATTTCGCTCGGCTGGACACTGCAGACTTTGCATCCAGTTTTGGGGGCAGTTCGCGCGCCGTGAACACCGAGGAGCTGTTCGACATCCAGCAACAGGCCGATTTCTTTGTTTCACTGGGCCAGTTCGAACAGGCGATCACCGTCTTGCGCAACCATATTCTTGAAAATCCCGACACCAGCGCACTGGCCTATCTTGACCTGTTTGACATTTATCACAAGCTCGGTAACGGGGAAGAATACGAGTTGCTGCGGGAAGACTTCAACCGGGTGTTCAACGCCCAGGTGCCGACGTTCGACCAGTACCACCTTGAAAGCAAGGGGCTTGAGAGCTACACCGTGGCCATGTCGCGCATTGAGGCGCTGTGGCCATCGTCCAAGGTGCTGGGGGTGATCGAGGAGTCGATCTTCCGCAAACCCGGCGCGGGCGATGGCGAGGCCTTTGATCCCGAAGCGTATCGCGAACTCCTGCTGCTGCATGCCATTGCAAAAGGGGTGATCGAACCCGGCATCGACGCACCCGATTCGCAGTCTTCGGGTCGCGACGCAAACCCACCTTCGGTCGAGCTGGATTCCCGGCCGCCGAAATTCTCCGAAACCAAGGTGCAACCCCTGTCCACGGCGGACAAGGTCCTGGCGTATCGTGATCTGGACCGCGCTGTGCCTCGGCCGTCGCCGCGACTCGGGCTGGACATTGACCTGTCGGACTCGGATGCAGACGTCGTGCACAGTGCCCCGGTGGACCTGGACCTGAGCCTTGATGCGCCACCTTCTACCGGAGGGAACCTCATCGACTTCGATTTCGATGAGGGGGCCGCTGCCAGCCGCGAGATGCCCAGGGCAGACAAACCCTGAACGGGCCCGGACCGGGTTGGCCAGCTGCGGAAAGGCTCAAGGGCTGCGGCGCGCGGTCATCCGGGCGGCCTGGATGCTGAACAGCATGGCACAGACCACCCCGGCCAGGCCGGCCCAATGCAACTGGTCCATCCGGTCATGCGCGACCAGCCACCCGCCGCTGGCGGCCCCGATGGCCTGACCGGCATACATGGCAGACGTATTGAGGGCGACAGACGCCGCCGCCAGGGTCGGTGCAATGGCCACCAGCCGGGCCTGCTGCGCTGAATTGGAGGAAAACGCGCCCAACGCCCACGGCACCGTGACCAGGGCCACCAGCACGACGCTCGTTCCCAATGGCCAGAGCAGCAGGCTCGTGGCCATCAACGCAATGCCGCTCAGCACGCACCGCGAGGGGCCCAGGCGGTCGATGTTGCGCGACATCCAGAGATTGCCAAGCAGCCCAAACGCACCGAACCACGCAAACAGAAAGCTCAGCTGAAGCGGCGTGACGTTGAGCCGCAACTTGTAATACGGCGAAAAATAAGCAAACAGCACGAACTGCCCGGCCGAATAGAGGACCGTGACGACGATGCACAGCATCAGCGGCGCGCAAGACAGCGTTTCGCGCCACGCCGCAGCGGACAATGCCGGTGGTTTGACGCCATCCGGCATGCGCCGCCAGACCCACAGGGCGCTCCCCAACGCGAGGGCGCCCACCAGGCCGAATGCGAACCGCCAACCCAGGGTGCCACCCACCCATGCCGCCAGCGGCATCCCCAGCACCGAGGCGACCGACCAGCCCAGAAACACGAACGTGATGGCGCGCCCCTGCTGGCCTGGCGGCACCAGCAGTCCCACGCAGGCGGCCGCCTGCGGCGTAAAAATGGCCGGCGCCACCAGGGCCAGCACGCGCACGACCATGAGGCTGGCAAATGTGGGCATGAACGCACACGCAGCGTGCAGCACGGCGTACCAGACCAGCGTCAGCGTCAGCAAGCGGCGCCGGTCCCAGCCGGCGACCACCGCGGCCAGTGTTGGCGCGCCCAGGGCCATGAGAATGCCCCCCGCCGTGATGAGCTGGCCGGCCTGGGCCACCGGCACGTGCAGCGAACTGCTGATATCGCTGAGGGTGCCGGGCACCACCATCACGCCCGTGCCGATCACGAAATTCCCGAACAGCAAGGCCCACAGGACCGGTGGCGTGGATTGCGCCGTGGCGGCGATGGGCGGTGCAAGTCTCATGGGGCGATGTCGGGCCACCGGTAGATGCAGCGTGCGGGCTGCGCGTGTCAGCGCCGGACCTGCAGCGCGCCCGGATTGACAATATTGGTCGGGGTGCCTTTGATGAAGCTCACCACGTTGTCAAAGGCTGCGCCGAAATACATCTCGTAGCTGTCGAGTTCCACGTAACCGATGTGGGGCGTGCAGACGCAGTTTTCCAGGCGGAGCAGGGCGTGGCCCTGCAAGGGGGGTTCGTTTTCGTACACATCAATCGCCGCCATGCCCGGACGGCCGCGGTTGAGCGCGCTGATCAGCGCATCCGGCTCCACAAGCTCGGCGCGCGAGGTGTTGACCAGCAGTGCAGTGGGTTTCATGCGCGACAGGTCGTCCAGTGTGACGATGCCTCGGGTGGCGTCGTTGAGCCGCAGGTGCAGCGTGATGACGTCGCATTGCTCAAAAAATGCTTCACGGCTGACCGCCGCCTGCAAACCGTCTTCCACCGCCTTGGTGCGCGACGCCTCACTGCCCCAGACGACGATCTGCATGCCAAACACCTTGCCGTAGCTCGCGATCAACTGCCCGATCTTGCCGTAACCCCAAATGCCGAGCGTTCTGCCGCGCAGCACCACGCCAAGCCCGAAATTGGGAGGCATCGAGCCGGCCTTGAGCCCCGATTGTTGCCATGCGCCATGCTTGAGATTGCCGATGTACTGGGGCAGGCGCCGCATGGCCGCCATGATGAGCGCCCAAGTCAGTTCGGCCGGGGCAAACGGTGACCCGATGCCTTCGGCCACCGCCACACCGCGCTCGGTGCAGGCGCCCAGATCGATGTGGCCCCCCACCTTGCCGGTCTGGGCAATCAATTTGAGCTTGGGCAATTTTTCGATCAGGGCGCGTGTGATGTGCGTGCGCTCGCGAATCAGCACGATGACGTCGGCGTCCTTGAGCCGCACGGACAGCTGCCCCAGGCCTTTGACGGTGTTGGTAAAGACCTTGGCAGGAAATGCGTCCAGTTTGCTGGCGCATTGGAGCTTGCGTACGGCGTCCTGGTAGTCGTCAAGAATCACGATATTCATACCGCGATTGTGCCTTGCACGCGGCAAGGTTTCAGGCGCGGATGTTGCGCGCAGCCCGTTGTTCGAGTCGGTCGAGTTCGGCGCAGACGTCCGCCATGCGACCCGAGATCACCATGCGGCCCGCCACATCAGGCGGGCAACCCGCCTCGGACAGGCGGATCACCCGAACGGGCCTTGGCGGAAGATTTTTCGGCAAAAATGCCCCGTTTCCCCCCGTCAATAAACGAAAGTTTGCTCTACCAGTGATAGCAAAATGTGATTTGAGGCGTGGCACCAGGCGCGCCAGTGACGCGTGCAGCGGTGCGAACAGGCTCGAGAGGGTCAAGACGGCGATTCCCATGCAAAACTCCAGCAATTGAGGTTGAACACAGGCAGGATTGGCAGACAAACCGGTTCAACGCGGGGTTCTCTCGAACGCCCGCCACCCGCGATGACCGGACGGATCAAAAAGGCAAAAAGGGCTTCAAAGCGCGATGTGAGGCAGGGTTACATCAGCATCGTGTTGCGGATCAGGCCGACGGCCAGACCCTCGATCTCAAAGGGGTCGCCGGGCTCGACGACGATGGTCTGGTAGTCAGGGTTTTCAGGCAGCAGCTCGATGGTGTCCTTGGTGCGACGAAAGCGCTTGACGGTGACGTCGTCACCGAGCCGTGCCACCACAATCTGGCCGTTTTTGGCTTCTTTGGTGGCCATGACGGCCAGCAGGTCGCCGTCCATGATGCCGGCGTCGCGCATGGACATGCCGCGCACCTTGAGCAGGTAGTCGGGTTTGCGCTGGAACAGCGTGTTTTCGACGTAATAGGTTTGATCGACGTGCTCTTGCGCGAGAATCGGCGAGCCGGCCGCGACGCGCCCGATCAGGGGCAGGGCGAGCTGGGCCAGACCGGGCAGCGGCAGAGAGAATTGCCGGTTGCGCGATTCGTTGATGGCGCGCAGGGTGTCGCCGCGCAGCCGGATGCCGCGAGAGGTGCCGCTGACAAGTTCGATGACGCCCTTGCGCGCCAGGGCCTGCAGATGTTCCTCGGCCGCGTTGGCGGAGCGAAAGCCGAGCTCGTTGGCGATTTCGGCACGCGTGGGCGGCGCGCCCGTGCGGGCGATGGCGCTCTGGATGAGGTCCAGGATCTGCTGCTGGCGGGCGGTGAGTTTGGGGGCATCGGTCATGGTGACTCCTGTGTCCTGTGGGCAACCCGGCACCCAGGTCGGCGGGCCGTTGGCCTGGGGCCTTCGGTCGGGCAGTCTGGGACTGGTTGAATAACCAGTAACTGTATTTTTGATCAGTTTTGGAAAGAATGCAAGCAATGTCTTCAAAAATTGTGCTTCTTGGCACTGGCGGCACCATGGCCGGCACGGCCGCCGATCCGGCTGACAACGTGGGCTACACCGCAGGCCAACTGGGTGTGGCGCACCTGCTGGCGGCTGTGCCGGCGCTGGCGGGCCTGCCACTGGTGAGCGAGCAGGTGGCCCAACTGGACAGCAAGGACATGGGCTTTGCCGTGTGGCAGCAACTGGCGGCGCGCTGCGTCCATCATCTGGCGCAACCGGATGTGACTGGCATCGTGATCACGCACGGCACCGACACACTGGAAGAAACCGCATGGTTCTTGCATTCGGTGCTGGCGCCGGCCAAACCGGTGGTGCTCACCTGCGCCATGCGCCCGGCCACCAGTGTTGCGGCCGACGGGCCGCAGAACCTGATCGATGCGGTGGCGGTGGCCTCGGCGCCCGGTGCGCGCGGCGTGGTGGCGGTTTGCGCGGGCGCGATCCACAGTGCGGCCGACGTCCAGAAGGACCATCCGTACCGCGTGGATGCGTTCTCGTCGGGCGACGCGGGCCCGGTCGGCTATGTGGAGGAGGGTCGTCTGCGTTTGATGAGAAATTGGCCACAAGCCCCCGTCAATGGGTCAAAGTTTGCTATTGATTCAGGATTATCCGACCGGGTCTGGCCGCGCGTGGACATCGTCATGAACTACGCCGGTGTGGACGGCACCGTGGTCGATGCCCTGCTGGCGCGGGGCGTGGACGGCATCGTGGTGGCCTGCACCGGCAACGGTACCCTGCACGAAGCGCTGGAAGCGGCCTTGCTGCGCGCGCAGGCCGCGGGCGTGGCGGTGGTGCGGGCCACGCGCTGTGCCTACGGCCGCGTGCTGCCGCAGGCGGCTGCCCGGCTGCGTGATTCGGCCGGGCTGTCGCCGGTCAAGGCCCGGGTGGCGCTGCTGCTGGAACTGATGGCCGACTGATGTTCACGGGCATCCAGCTCTCGTCGTGGGCCTACCCCGCACTGGAGGTCGCGCATATTGTCGGCATCGCGCTGCTGGTGGGCAACCTGGTCCTGCTGGAGTTGCGCGTGTTCGGGCGCGGTCGCGGCCTGCCGGTGCAAGAGCTGGCGCGGCTGAGCCTGACACTGGCGGGCATTGGCTTTGGGCTGGCGGCACTTTCGGGTTCGCTGATGTTCGCCACGCAGCCGTCGGAGTTGCTGGCCAATCGCGCATTCACCGTGAAGATGCTGTTGTTATTCGTTGCGGGTTCCAATGCGGCGATGTTTCACGCGCGCCAGTCGCTTGAAAAGCTGGACCGCACGGCGCGTGTGCACATGGTGATCGCCACTTTGGTCTGGCTCGCTGTCATCACCTGCGGCCGCTGGATCGCCTACCTTTGAGGAGTTGTCAATGCACCGACGCAATCTGCTCTGGCTGGCCGCGCTGCCGGCACTGTTGAACGCCAGGCTGGCCCATGCCCACCACGGGTGGAGCAGCTTTGATCAGGGACGGCCGATTTACCTGGAAGGCAAAGCCACGCGCGTGAAGTGGTCGAATCCGCACGTTGAACTGGTGCTGGAGGTGCCCGCCGACCTGAAACTGCCCGCCGGGCTGGCCGAGAGGCCGGTGCCGGCACAGGCCTCGCCGATCGACGGCAGGGCGCTTCTGGCCAAGGCCACGGTGCCCACCCGCAAGGACAAAAACTGGGAGATCGAACTGGCGCCGCTGACCCGGATGGACGCCTGGAAGGTGCCGCAGATCAAGGTGGGCGATACGCTGTCGATGGTGGGCTTTACCTTCAAGGACGAGAAGGGCGAGGCCGTTCTGCGCGTGGAGTACCTGTACCTCGACGGCACGGCCTACGGCCTGCGCTCCAGTCCGGCCTGACCCGGCTTCCGCTCAGGTGCTGAGCGCCTGGAACGCCCGCGCCGTGATCTCGTCGACCGTGCCGGTGCCGCTGATGGCGCGGTATTTCGGCGCGGCGGCCGGTTCGGCCTTGGCCCAGTGGCTGTAGTAGTCGACCAGCGGGCGGGTCTGGGCGCTGTACACGTCAAGGCGCTTCTTGACGGTGTCTTCCCGGTCGTCGTCGCGCTGGATCAGCGGCTCGCCGGTCAGGTCGTCCTGGCCTTCGACCTTGGGCGGATTGAACTTGACGTGGTAGGTGCGCCCGCTGGCCGGGTGCGAGCGGCGCCCGCTCATGCGCTCGATGATGGCGTCGAACGGCACGTCGATTTCGAGCACGTAGTCGAGCTTGACGCCCGCGGTCTTCATGGCTTCGGCCTGCGGAATGGTGCGGGGAAAACCGTCAAACAGAAAGCCCTTGGCGCAGTCCGGCTGGGTGATGCGTTCCTTGACCAGACCGATGATGATGTCGTCGCTGACCAGTGCGCCCGAATCCATGACGGCCTTGGCCTGCTGGCCCAGTGGCGTGCCGGCCTTGACGGCGGCGCGCAGCATGTCGCCGGTGGAGATCTGCGGGATGCCGTATTTCTGGCAGATGAAGGTGGCCTGTGTGCCTTTGCCCGCGCCAGGGGCGCCCAACAAAATGAGTCTCATGGATGTCCTCGGGGTCTAGGGGTGGTCTGTCTTTGCTCGCCTTGGCGCCGACGGGGCGGTCAAGGGTACAAGGCCTGGTTATCGATCAAGGATAGCATGCAAGACCTCACATGGCGCTTACGCCGGGCCCGCACGGGATGCCCGTTCCGGCTGGCCCGGGTGGCCCGAAAACACTGCGCACGCAAGCCCGCGTGTGGCTACCGGAGGCCCGATTCAAAATGTCGGCGCACGCGCGCCAGATCGTCGGGTGTGTCCACACCCGGCCCCGGGGCGTGTGGCGTGACGTGCACGGCGATGCGGTGGCCATGCCACAGCGCGCGCAGCTGTTCCAGCGCTTCGATCTGCTCCAGCGGCGCGGCGGGCAAGGCGGGAAATTGCCGCAAAAAGCCGCAGCGGTAGCCGTAAATGCCGATGTGACGCAGCGGCCGCGGCGTGGGCAACGCGCCCGGGTCGGCGTCGCGCGCGTGCGGGATGGGCGCGCGGCTGAAGTAAAGCGCCATTCCGCGGGCGTCCAGCACCACCTTCACCACGTTGGGGTTGAGAAATTCGGCGGGGTCGTCGATGGCATGGGCGGCGGTGCTCATGGCGGCCTCAGGGTGGGCGTGCAACAGCCGGGCCACTTCGCCGATCAGCGCGGGCGCGATCAGCGGTTCGTCGCCCTGCACGTTGACGACGATGGCGTCGTCGGGCAGGCCCAGCAGGGTCGAGGCCTCGGCCAGCCGGTCGCTGCCCGACACATGGTTGTCCCGGGTCAGCACGGCTTGCACGCCATGTTGCGCGCAGGCTTGCACGATGACGGCGCTGTCGGCGGCCACCACCACCCGGTCGGCACCCGCCTGCAGCGCCCGTTGCGCCACCCGCACCACCATCGGGGCGCCGCCCAGATCGGCCAGCGGCTTGTTGGGCAACCGGGTGGAAGCCAGCCGCGCCGGGATCAGAACCGTGAAGACCATGGTTTACGCCAGTGGCGTGCGCTCGGGCAGTTTGGCGAGTTCTTCGTCGCTCAGCGTTCGGGCTTCGGCCTCCAGCAGGATCGGGATGCCGTCGCGCACCGCGTAGGCCAGGCGCGCGCTGCGCGAGACCAGTTCATGCTTGTCGCGGTCGTAGATCAGCGGGCCCTTGGTCACAGGGCACACCAGCAGTTCGAGAAGTCGGGGTTCCATGCGGCGGGCTCGGTCAGTGTCGATGATCGGATGATAGCCGTGCGTCCAGCCGCGAATCGAACGACGCGAGGAAGTCCGGATCGGGTTCGAACACCAGCGGCACGGCCCATGCGTCGGGCCGGTGGCGCCACAGCTTGAGGGCGTCTTTTTCGGTACAAATCAGGGGGTAGCCCCTGTCATATGGCGATTCATAGCTCTTGAAATCATAGTGATCAGGCAGTGCCTGGGTGTGGGCAAGCGTCAGGCCCAGGGCGCGCAGCATGTGAAAGAAGCCGTCCGGCCGGGCGATGCCCGCCACCGCGACCACCGGCCCCTGCGCGGCCAGCGCGGTCAGGGGGATGCGGCTGTCATCGGCCCGCACGGCGTCGTGTGCCAGCGTGCGGTGCATGTCGTAGCGGCCTTGCACGGCATACACCTCGCGGGCGACGGCCAGGCGGGCTGCTTGGGTGAGTTCGTCGCTTTGCAACACCCAGGTGGCCGAGCTGCCGCGCTCGCGCAGTGGTCCGGCGGGCAGCAGCAGGCTGTTGCCCACGCCCCGGGCGTCGAACACGCAGACGGTCAGGTCGCGCTGCAGTGCATGGTGTTGCAGGCCGTCGTCGCTGAGCAGCACCTGCGTTTGCGGGTAGGCTGCCAACAGCGCGCGGCCCGCTTCGGCGCGGCGGCGCGCCACAAACACCGGCACGCCGCCGCGCCGGGCCAGCAGCAGTGGTTCGTCGCCCACAGCGTGGACGTCGCTGTCGGGGGTGACTTCCACGGGCGCATCGTCCGCGCCGAGGGTGCGGCCGTAGCCGCGCGACACCACGCCGACGCGGATGCCGCGCGCGCGCAGGTGGGTGGCCAGGGCCAGCACCACCGGCGTCTTGCCGCCGCCACCGGCCACCACATTGCCCACGACCACCACCGGCACCGGCAGCCGCGCGGCCCGGCGCAGCCCCAGGGCATAAACGCCGCGGTGCAGCATGGTCAGCAGGCCGTAAAGCAGGGAGAGTGGCCACAGCAGCCAGGCTTGGGTGCCGCGACGGTCCCAGCCGCGGACCGCCCACTGCGCCAGGCGCTGCCGCATGGGCTCAGCGCTTGCCGGCCTGGGCCGACGACTGCGTGGCAAAGGTGATCTGGGTCAGGCCCGAGCGGCGTGCGGCTTCCATGACGGTGATGACCGACTGGTGCGCGGCATTGGCGTCGGCGCTGATGATGATGGTGGAATCCTTGCCTGCCTTGGCGGCTTCCACCAGGGCCTGGGCCACGGCTTCGACCGAGCGGCCCGACACCGGTGTGCGGTTCACCGAATACTGGCCGTCGGCGCTGACCGCCACGATCACCTCCTTGGGGTAATCGCGCTGGGCATCGGCGTCGGCCACCGGCAGCTTGAGCTGCAGCTCGGTGAACTTGCTGTAGGTGGTGGTCAGCATCAGGAAGATCAGGATCACCAACAGCACGTCGATGAACGGAATCAGGTTGATCTCGGGCTCGTCCCGGCTGCGCGGACGGAAATTCATGGGCGCGCTCCGTGTGCGACCAACAATGTGACCCGCGTGGGGGCCACCGGCCGCCGCGCCGGGCCGCCCCAAGCCAGGCCAGCCCCCCCGGGGGGCAGCGAACCACACGAAGTGGGGAGCGTGGGGGCCATGTTCACCGCTTCAACGCCAGCAAATGGCGCGCGAATTTGTCGGCCGCCAGCTCAAGCGTCAGCAGGTAGGCGTCAACCCGGGCGCGGAAGTAGCGCCAGAAGATCAGCGCCGGAATGGCCACGATCAACCCGAACGCGGTGTTGTAGAGCGCCACCGAAATGCCGTGCGCGAGTTGCGCCGGATTGCCGCTGCCGACCGCCGATCCGGCCAGGCCGCTGGGCGACTGCGAACCGAAAATTTCGATCATGCCGATCACCGTGCCCAACAGGCCCAGCAGCGGCGCGGCCGAGGCAATGGTGGCCAGTGCAGACAAGTAGCGCTCCAGCCGGTGAGCCACCTTACGGCCGGTGCCCTCCATGGTGGCGCGCAGATCGGCCTCGCTGCAACGCGCATTGGTGTTGAGCGCTCGAAACCCGCTGGCCAGCACTTCGCCCAGGGCGGAATTCTGTTCAAGCTGGGTGACCACATCCGGCCCGGGCACGGCACTGCGCGAGACCGTGATGGCCTCGTCGAGCAGCTTGGGCGGCGCGATTTTGGCGGTTTTGAGGCTGATGAAACGCTCGATGATGAGTGCCAACGCAATCACGGAGCAGGCGACCAGAGGCCAGATCGGCCAGCCTGCGGCTTGTATGATCGAAAACAATAGGGTCTCCGCTTGAAAAATGCGTGTCGTACAGGGGGTCGGTGCGATTATGGCCTACCCTTTGTGCCGTGCCGGCGACCCGCGGTTGCGGTGGCGCGCAACGTGGCCTGCACACCACCATCGGACGCAAAACGCGCGGCCAACGACGCACAGAATCTGTGGATAACTTTGTGAAGAACTGCCACTGCACACCGTCGCAAGCCACGCCCAGCAACGCGAATGACAAAACGATGACATTTTGAGCAGAAAAAACTTCTTTATATTCAATGACTTGCAATGAATTTCCGTCGTTTGCCAAGAGCCCGTCCACACCGTGTGGGCTTCGGCCGACCTGTGTGCAGTTGGGGTGCTGCCGATGATGTCGGCGGGTGAAGGCGGTGGTGCGCCCCCGGCCGAGCTGGCGGGTCGCGGACGTGCGGCACCCCGGGTCTGGGACGTGGGCGCCTTGTGCCGCGCCGTCGCCGATGCACTGGAGGCGCGGTTCAATCCGGTCACGGTCCGCGGTGAGCTGACCGGCTTTTCCCGCGCCGGCAGCGGCCACTGCTATTTCTCCATCAAGGACGCCCAGGGCCAGCTGCGCTGCGCGATGTTCCGGCGGGCCGCCAGCCTGCTTGATTTTTCACCGCGCGACGGCGAACTGGTGGAGCTGCGCGGCCGGCTGGGTGTGTACGAGGCGCGCGGCGACCTGCAACTGATCGTCGAAAGCATGAGCCGCGCCGGGCAGGGCGCGTTGTTCGAGCAGTTCCTGCGCCTCAAAGCCCAGCTGGAGGCCGAGGGCCTGTTTGACGCCGCGCGCAAGCGGGCGCTGCCGGCCATGCCCCGCGGCATCGGGCTTGTGACCTCGATGGGCGCTGCGGCGCTGCACGACGTGCTGAGCGCGCTGCAACGGCGCGTGCCGCACATCCCGGTGGTGCTGTCAGCGGCGCCGGTGCAAGGGGCCGACGCACCGGCGGCGCTGGTGCGGGCGCTGCAAAGCCTGTACCGGCTGGCCACACCGGACCGCGCCGGTGCCACGGCATCACCTCCGATCGACCTGATCCTGCTGGTGCGCGGGGGTGGCTCGATCGAAGACCTCTGGGCCTTCAACGACGAAACCCTGGCCCGCACGGTGGCGGCCAGCCCGGTGCCGGTGGTCTGCGGTGTCGGGCACGAAACCGACTTCACCATCGCCGATTTCGTGGCGGACCTGCGCGCGCCCACGCCCACCGCCGCCGCCGAACTGGCCGCACAGCCGCAATCGGTCTGGCACGGTGCGCTGGACCTGATGCAGGCGCGGCTCGGGGATGCGCTGGCGCGCCAACTCGACCACCAGGCCCAGCGTCTGGACGACGCCCAACAACGGCTGGGGCGGCCGTCGGGCCTGCTGGCGCGGCAGCGGCTGGTGCTGCAACGCCATGCGCAGTCGCTGTTTCACGCCACGCGTGCCGCCGTGCAGATGCAGCGCAACCGGCTGGGGCGCCAGGACGAGGCCTTGCCGATGCAGACCCGGCAGGCGGTGCTGCGCGCCCGGGAGCGGCTGGCCCGGGCCGACCTGCGCCTGCAGCTGCTCGACCCCGCGCTGGTGCTGCAGCGCGGCTACGCCTGGCTGACCGATGAGCACGGGCAAGCCGTGACCCGGCGCGCGCAAACCCGCGTGGGGCAAGCCCTCACGGCAACCCTTGCCGACGGCGAGGTTGATCTGGCCGTGGCTCCGCGCCGACTGATTTAGTTCCTACAATCGGCGGTTTCGACCATCCACCACAAGAGGACATCCCACCATGGAACACACCCTGCCTGCACTGCCCTATGCCCTGGACGCCCTGGCGCCGCATTACTCCCGGGAAACGCTGGAATTCCACCATGGCAAGCACCACAACGCCTATGTGGTCAACCTCAACAACCTGCAAAAAGGCACCGAATTCGAAAACCTGGACCTGGAGTCCATCGTCAAAAAAGCCAGCGGCGGCATCTACAACAACGCCGCGCAGATCTGGAACCACACCTTTTTCTGGAACTGCATGAAGCCCGCAGGTGGCGGCGAGCCCTCGGGCGCGCTGGCCGCAGCCATCAACGCCAAATGGGGCAGCTATGCCGCGTTCAAGGAAGCCTTCGTCAAGAGCGCCGTGGGCAACTTCGGCTCGGGCTGGACCTGGCTGGTGAAAAAGGCCGACGGCTCGGTCGACATCGTCAACATGGGCGCCGCCGGCACGCCACTGACCACCGCTGACAAGGCCCTGCTGACCGTGGACGTGTGGGAGCACGCCTACTACATCGACTACCGCAACGCACGCCCGAAGTTTGTCGAGACCTTCCTTGACAAGCTGGTGAACTGGGGTTTTGCCGAAAAGAACTTCGCCTGAGCGGTTTTCTGCGCCCCATGAAAAAACCGGCCTGGCGCCGGTTTTTTTAACGAAAATCGGGTTGAGCCCCCGTCAAATGGATATAGTTTGCTATTTTATTAATAGTATTTGAGCGCCATCAGGGGCGCGTCTCGAACGGCTTGCCACCGAGCCTGAAGCCTGCCTTGAGGTTCTTTTTGGCAAACCAGCCCTGGTTCATTTCCAGCACGTAGCGCACCGGACGGGTGGAGCAGTGCGAATCCGTGGTTTGCGGCTTCATGTCGACCAGGTTGACGATGGTGCCATCGTCGGCGACAAAGGCGGCGGTCAGGGGCAGCAGGGTGTTTTTCATCCAGAAGCACTGGGTGGACGGCTGCTCGAACACAAACAGCATGCCTTCGTGCTGCGGCATTTCCTTGCGCCACATCAGCCCGATCTGCCGCTGCTCGGGCGTGAGCGCGAGTTGGGCGTCGATCTGGTGCATGCCGGCGCTCAGCCGGGTGCGCTCCAGACCGAGTTGCGGTTCGCCCGTGGTCTGGGCCTGCACGGCGCCCGTCGCGATCAGGACCAGGGGCAGCAGGCGGCGGAATGCAGGGAGCATGCGCATGGAAAACAGTCTTTCAGGTAGGAAGCGGTGGGGCCGATGCGGGCGCGATTTTGTGGGAGCACCAACAAAAATGCCCGCCGAAGCGGGCATTTTGACGCAAAGTCAAAAGGGCCGGATCAGGCCTTTTTGTCTTCAGCCTTCTTGACAGCCTTGGCCTTCTTGGCCTTCTTGGCAGCCTTTTTCTCGGCGGGAGCCTTGGCAGCGCAAGGGTTGGCAGCAGCGGCCGGGGCCTTGGCAGCGCAGGGGTTGGCGGCAGCGGCCTTGGCAGCCGGAGCAGCCTTGGCAGCGCAGGGGTTGGCGGCAGGCGCGGCAGCTTGGGCGAAAGCACCAGCGGCAAACAGACCAGCGATCATGGTAGCGAGGATTTTGTTCATGTCAGATTCCTGATTAACGTTACTTTGGAAAATCCCACCCGATTTCGGGCAGGTGCATCCGTAACGAAGGCCGATTCAAGGCGGTTGACACGGATTGCAGTTTTTTTTGAAGCTAGAATCAAAAGGCTTGATCTGAACTGTTCAGCCGAACCCCCTTCTGCCCCCTCGGAGATCGAATCCCCATGTACCAACACATCAAAGTGCCCGCTGCGGGCCAGAAAATCACCGTCAACGCGGACATGTCACTGAATGTTCCCGACCAGCCGATCATTCCCTTCATCGAAGGCGACGGCACCGGGTTGGACATCACGCCGGTGATGCTCAAGGTGGTCGATGCGGCGGTGGCCAAGGCTTACGGCGGCAAGCGCCAGATCCACTGGATGGAGGTGTACGCGGGCGAAAAATCCACCAAGGTGTATGGCCCGGACGTCTGGTTGCCCGAAGAAACCCTCAAGGTGCTGCGCGAGTACGTGGTGTCGATCAAGGGCCCGTTGACCACGCCCGTGGGCGGTGGCATCCGCTCGCTCAATGTGGCCCTGCGCCAGGAGCTCGACCTGTACGTCTGCCTGCGCCCGGTGCAGTATTTCAAGGGCGTGCCTTCGCCGGTCAAGGAGCCGCAAAAGACCCACATGGTGATCTTCCGCGAGAACTCGGAAGACATTTACGCCGGCATCGAATTCGAGTCGGGCAGCGACAAGGCCAAAAAGATCATCAAGTTCCTGCAGGACGAAATGGGCGTCAAGAAGATCCGTTTCCCCAACACGTCAGGCATTGGCATCAAGCCGGTGTCGATCGAAGGCACCGAGCGCCTGGTGCGCAAGGCCATCCAATACGCCATTGACAATGACAAGCCCAGCGTGACCATCGTGCACAAGGGCAACATCATGAAGTTCACCGAAGGCGGCTTCCGCGACTGGGCGTACGCCCTGGCGCAAAAGGAGTTTGGTGCCGAACTGATCGACGGCGGCCCGTGGTGCAAGTTCAAGAACCCGAAGACCGGCAAGGACATCGTCATCAAGGATGTGATTGCCGACGCCTTCCTGCAGCAGATTCTGCTGCGTCCGGCCGAATACTCGGTGGTGGCCACGCTGAACCTCAATGGCGACTACATTTCCGACGCGCTGGCCGCCCAGGTGGGCGGCATCGGCATTGCCCCGGGCGCCAACATGTCCGACTCGGTGGCCTGCTTTGAAGCCACCCACGGCACCGCGCCCAAATATGCAGGCAAGGACTACGTGAACCCGGGCTCGGAAATCCTGTCTGCCGAAATGATGCTGCGCCACATGGGCTGGGTCGAAGCGGCCGACCTGATCATCAGCTCGATGGAGAAATCCATCCTCAGCAAGAAAGTCACCTACGACTTTGCCCGCCTGATGGACGGCGCGACCCAGGTCAGCTGCTCGGGTTTTGGCCAGGTCATGATCGACCACATGTAAGCCGCCGGGAGTGCACTGGCCACGTGGCCGGTGGCATGGCCCCGACAAGCCGCCCGCGTCCGCGCTGGCGGCTTTTTTGTTGCGCGTGCGTGACGGATTTCGGGGCATGTCGGCGCGCCCATGCGGCAGCCCTGGCGGCTCGATAGAATGGCCCATGGCTTCCGATATTCCGTCCAAACCCGTTGACCCCAAACTGCCGTCCCGCGACGTCGGGGATTCGGTGGTGCTGGAGCGGCGGACCCAGCGCACCAAGCCGCCGCAGATGTACCAGGTCGTCATGCTGAACGACGACTACACGCCCATGGAGTTCGTGGTGGCGGTGATCCAGGAGTTTTTCAGCAAGGACCGCGAAACCGCGACCCAGATCATGCTCAAAATTCACCTCGACGGTAAGGGGATTTGCGGGGTGTATTCCCGCGATGTTGCGGCCACGAAGGTCGATCAGGTCCTGGAAGCGGCAAAAAAGGCCGGTCATCCGCTCCAATGCGTGAGCGAGCCTGTTGAATAATCCGCAGAACGACCGAAATACAGTCATCATTACGGACAAGCAAGGCGAAGGAAATCACATGATTGCCCAGGAACTGGAAGTCAGCTTGCACATGGCCTTTGTGGAGGCCAGGCAGCAGCGACACGAATTCATTACAGTCGAGCACCTTTTGCTCGCGTTGCTGGACAATCCCAGCGCGGCGGAGGTGATGCGCGCCTGTTCCGCCAATATCGACGACCTGCGCAAGTCGCTGAACCACTTCATCAAGGACAACACGCCGCAGGTCGCGGGCCTGGACGACGTGGACACCCAGCCCACGCTGGGGTTCCAGCGCGTGATCCAGCGCGCCATCATGCACGTGCAGTCCACCGGCAACGGCAAGAAGGAAGTCACCGGTGCCAATGTGCTGGTTGCCATCTTTGGCGAAAAGGATTCGCACGCCGTGTACTACCTGCACCAGCAGGGCGTCACCCGGCTCGACGTGGTGAATTTCATCGCCCACGGCATCAAGAAGAGCGACCCGCCCGAGCCCGCCAAGGGCAACGAAGCTGCACCCAACGAAGGTGAAGAGGGCGGCGAGAAGAACGAGAAGGCTTCGCCACTGGAGCAATTCACCCAAAACCTCAACCAGCTGGCCAAGGACGGCAAGATCGACCCGCTGATCGGCCGCGAGTACGAGGTCGAGCGCGTGATCCAGATCCTGTGCCGCCGCCGCAAGAACAACCCGCTGCTGGTCGGTGAGGCCGGTGTGGGCAAGACCGCCATCGCCGAGGGCCTGGCCTGGCGCATCACGCAAAAAGACGTGCCCGAAATTCTGGCCGAGGCCAATGTGTACTCGCTGGACATGGGCGCACTGCTGGCCGGCACCAAGTACCGCGGTGACTTTGAGCAGCGCCTGAAGGGCGTGCTCAAGTCGCTCAAGGACCGGCCCAACGCCATCCTGTTCATCGACGAAATCCACACCCTGATCGGCGCCGGCGCCGCGTCGGGTGGCACGCTGGACGCGTCCAACCTGCTCAAGCCGGCGCTCTCCAGCGGCCAGCTCAAGTGCATTGGCGCCACCACTTTCACCGAATACCGCGGCATCTTCGAGAAAGACGCGGCGCTGTCGCGGCGCTTCCAGAAGGTCGATGTGGTCGAGCCGACGGTGCAGGAAACCATCGACATCCTCAAGGGCCTGAAGTCGCGCTTTGAAGAGCACCACAGCGTCAAGTACGCGGCGGCGGCCCTGCAGGCTGCGGCCGAACTCAGCGCCAAGTACATCAACGACCGCCATCTGCCCGACAAGGCCATTGACGTGATCGACGAAGCGGGGGCCGCCCAGCGCATCCTCACGCCGTCCAAGCGCAAAAAGACCATCGGCAAGGCCGAGGTCGAGGAGATCGTGGCCAAGATCGCCCGCATTCCGCCCGCCAATGTGTCCAATGACGACCGCGGCAAGCTGCAAACCCTGGAGCGCGATCTCAAAAGCGTGGTGTTCGGGCAGGACAAGGCGCTGGAGGTGCTGGCCTCGGCCGTCAAGATGGCGCGGTCGGGCCTGGGCCGTGCCGACAAGCCGATCGGCTCTTTCCTGTTCAGTGGCCCCACCGGTGTGGGCAAGACCGAGGCGGCCAAGCAGCTGGCCTACATCATGGGCATCGAGCTCATGCGCTTTGACATGTCCGAATACATGGAGCGCCATGCGGTGAGCCGCCTCATCGGCGCGCCGCCGGGCTACGTGGGGTTTGACCAGGGTGGCCTGCTGACCGAGGCCGTCACCAAGAAGCCGCACGCCGTGCTGCTGCTCGACGAGATCGAAAAAGCGCACCCGGACATCTTCAACGTGCTGCTGCAGGTCATGGACCACGGCACCCTGACCGACAACAACGGGCGCAAGGCCGACTTCCGCAACATCATCATCATCATGACGACGAACGCGGGCGCCGAGACCATGAACAAGGCGAGCATCGGCTTTACCAACCCGCGCGAGGCGGGCGACGAACTGGCCGACATCAAGCGACTGTTCACGCCCGAGTTCCGCAACCGGCTGGATGCCATGGTGAGCTTCAAGGCGCTGGACGAAACCGTCATCCTGCGCGTGGTTGACAAGTTCCTGCTGCAGCTCGAGCAGCAGCTGGCCGAGAAGAAGGTGGAGGTCACCTTTACCGACACGCTGCGCAAGTACCTGGGCAAGAAGGGCTTCGATCCGCTCATGGGCGCGCGGCCGATGCAGCGCCTGATCCAGGACACGATCCGTCGCGCGCTGGCCGACGAACTGCTGTTTGGCCGGCTCGCCGATGGGGGGCGCCTGACGGTGGACATGAAAATCACCACCGACGACAAGGGCGTCGAGACCGGCGACGTGGTGCTCGACATCCAGCCGCTGCCCAAGAAAGAGGGCAAGGCCCGCCCCGAGGCCGAGGAAGCCGCCGCAAGCTGATCCCCTGCACCGGCCA
The DNA here is from genome assembly GCA_002842205.1 of Betaproteobacteria bacterium HGW-Betaproteobacteria-3. Lineage (GTDB taxonomy): Bacteria > Pseudomonadota > Gammaproteobacteria > Burkholderiales > Burkholderiaceae_C > PHCI01. Next base: position 58,535 of record PHCI01000006.1, read on the forward strand.
CGCCCGCGCGTGGCCGGATTCCCCCGCAAAGGTTGGTAGCATCAAGCGACCAACCTTTTTTGTTGGCCGTTGGCCCACACCATGACCGCACACACCTTCTTCTGGCACGACTACGAAACCTTCGGCGCCAATGTGCGGCGCGACCGCCCCGCGCAGTTTGCCGGCATTCGCACCGATGCCGAGCTCAACGAGATCGGCGAGCCGCTCATGCTGTATTGCCAGCCGGCGCCCGACTTTCTGCCCAGCCCCGAGGCCTGCCTGATCACCGGCATCACGCCCCAGCAGTGCCTGGAGCGCGGCGTGCCCGAGCATGAATTTGCTGCGCAGATCGAGCAGGCCCTGGCGCAGCCCGGCACCATCGGCGTGGGCTACAACAGCATCCGCTTTGACGACGAGATCACGCGCTTCATGTTCTGGCGCAATCTCATCGACCCCTATGCCCGTGAATGGCAAAACGACTGCGGCCGCTGGGACCTGCTGGACGTGGTGCGGCTCACGCGCGCACTGCGGCCCGAGGGCATCGAATGGCCGAACCACCCCGACGGCAAGGCCAGCTTCCGGCTGGAAGACCTGTCCCGCGTCAACGGCCTGCAGCACGAGGCGGCGCACGACGCCTTGTCCGACGTGCGCGCCACCATCGCGCTGGCGCGTCTGGTGCGCCAAAAGCAACCCAAGCTGTTCGAATTTGCGCTGCGCCTGCACAAAAAGCTCGAAGTGGCCGCCGAACTGGGCTTGCCCGCGACCCCGGCGCAGGCACGCCCGTTTTTGCACGTCTCGGGCATGTTCCCGCCTGAGCGGGGCTGTCTGGCCGTCATGTGGCCGCTGGCCAGTCACCCGACCAACAAGAATGAAGTGCTGGCCTGGGACCTGGCCCATGACCCGACCGACCTGCCCCTGCTGGACGCCGCCACGCTGCGCCAGCGGCTGTTCACGCGCAGCGCCGACCTGCCCGAAGGCGTGACCCGCCTGCCCGTGAAAAGCGTGCACCTGAACAAATCGCCCATGGTGGTGGGCAACCTCAAGGTGCTGGGCGCCGCCAACGCGGCCCGCTGGAACATCGACCTCGATGCTGCGCTGCGCCATGCGGCCACGGCGCGCGACCTGCCCGACATGAGCGCCACCTGGGCAGAAGTCTTCAGGCGGCCACCCGAAGAGGTCGCCCCCGATGTGGACGAAGACCTGTACGGTGGTTTTGTCGGCAACGCCGACCGGCGGCGGCTGGAGCAACTGCGGCGCCTGTCGGGCGCCGAACTGGCCCACGCGCGCACCGGGTTTGACGATGCCCGCCTGGAAGAGCTGGTGTTCCGCTACCGGGCCCGCAACTTTGCCGAGACCCTTTCGCCCGAGGAACAGGCACGATGGGAAGCGCACCGTGCGGCGCGCCTGCTGGAGGGCGAGGGCGGGGCCACCAACATCGACCAGTTTCTGGCGCAAGTCGAAACGCTGGCCCAGGCCGCCGAAGAAAGCGGCGATGCGCGTGCCCAGGCGCTGCTGGCCGCCTTGCAGGAGTATGTCGAAGGCGTTCTGCCAGACGCCTGAAGCAGGCGGGGGGTGCCGTGCAAACCCTGCACGGGCCAATGTGCTGCGTCAGGGCGTGCCCAGCGCCGCGCGAATCGCCTCGACCCGCGCCCGGTTCACGCCAAAGTCCTTGCGCCCCAGGCGACTGGACGAGCGCACGTGGATCACGTGGGCGCTTTCGTCCAGTGCCAGTTCCAGATCGTCGGTGAACCTGAGCCAACGGGTGCTGCACTGGGCGTACAGGTAGCCCGGCGTTTGCTCCACCACCGTCGTCTGGGGCAGCGCCTTGACCACGGCCACGGCACGGGCGAACGCCGCGGCGCCGTCGCCGGTGTAGGCCAGCGGTGCGATGTCGGCATAGGCGCGGAACGGATGGTCGGGATACAGCGCGGCCTGGCTGCTCACACTGTTGGGGTTGTAGGCCGGGGGCTTGAGCCGACCGTTCTTGAATCCCAGGTTGGAAGGCGGCTGACCCGTGAGCAGCCCCATTTGCCCCGCGACCAACAACATGACCAACAAGCCGGCGACCAGCACAACGAGGAATTTCAGCACAGTGATCATGGGAGGTTCTTTTCAGGGTTGAGCAGGCAGGCGCGCAAGAAGATGCCCGAACTCGGGCCACCGAGCCGCAGTGTAGCGACAAGCCGCGTGCATAGAATGTCGCTCCCCTGACATGTCCCACCCCCATTGACCATGACGCCCCCGACCCCCGCCGTATCGCCGCTCAGGATTGCCGTCATGGGGGCCGGTGCCGTGGGTGGCTATTTCGGGGGCATGCTGGCCCGCGCCGGGCACACGGTGACCCTGATCGCCCGGCCCGAGCACGTGCAGGCCGTCCAGCGCGACGGCCTGCGCCTGCAAACGCTGGCTTTTGACGAGCGCGTGCCGCTGGCGGCCAGCACCGACCCGGCGGCGGTGCAGGGGGCTTCCCTGGTGCTGTTCTGCGTCAAGTCGGCCGACACCGAATCGGCCGGGATGAGCCTGCGGCCGCACTTGGCGTCCGACGCCCTGGTGCTGTGCCTGCAAAACGGTGTGGACAACGCCGACCGCCTGCGCGCCGTGCTGCCAGGCCAGCCGGTGGCCGCCGCCGTGGTGTACGTGGCCACCGAAATGGCGGGCCCCGGCCATGTGCGCCACCATGGTCGTGGCGACCTGGTGCTGGAGCCTTCGCCCTCGGGCGCCGCGGCGGTGCAGGCCCTGATCGCGGCGGGCGTGCCGACGGTGCTGTCCGACAACGTGCGCGGCGCGCTCTGGGCCAAGCTGGTGCTGAACTGCGCTTACAACGCCATTTCGGCCATCGCGCAGCTGCCCTACGGCCGCACTGTGGCGGGCGAGGGCGTGCAAGGCGTGATGCGCGACGTGGTGGCCGAATGCCTGGCCGTGGCGCAGGCCGAAGGCGTGCAACTGCCCGGCGACGTGGCGGCTGCGGTGGCCCGGCTGGCCGACAGCATGCCCACGCAGTCGTCGTCCACGGCGCAAGACCTGGCCCGGGGCCGACGCACCGAGATCGACCACCTCAACGGCCTGATCGTGCGGCGCGGGCAGGCGCTGGGCGTGCCCACACCGGCCAACCGGGTGCTGTGGGCGCTGGTCAAATTGCTGGAAAGCAAGGCCGCAACGGGCCGCGCCTGACCGTCGTTTGCCCTTTTGAACACCCTCACGTTTCACATTCAAGACAATCAGGCATCGCAGGCTGGTACATTGGCGCAATTTTTTTTGGAGATGGCATGAAGCAATTCGTCGCGGGAAGTCTGGCCCTGGTGGCCTCGGTGGTGCTGGCACAGGGGGCGCCCATCAAGATCGGGGAGATCAACAGCTACTCGGCCATTCCCCAGTTCACCCAGCCCTATCGTCAGGGTTGGGAGCTGGCCGTGGAAGAGGTCAACGCCGCCGGCGGCCTGCTGGGCCGCAAGGTCGAGGTGATCGCCCGCGACGACGCCGGCAAGCCCGAAGAAGCGCTGCGCCACGCGGTGGAACTCACCTCCAAAGAGAAGGTGGACGTGCTGGCCGGTGGCTTTTTGTCGAACATCGGTCTGGCGCTGGCCGACCATGCGGCAAAAAACAAGCGCCTGTTTGTGGCCAGCGAGCCGCTGACCGACGCCATCGTCTGGGACAAGGGCAACCGCTACACCTTCCGCCTGCGCCCCAGCACCTACATGCAGGCCGCCATGCTGGTGGAAGAAGCCGCCAAGCTGCCGGCCAAACGCTGGGCCACGATCGCGCCCAACTACGAATACGGCCAGAGTGCCGTGGCCAGCTTCAAGGAACTGCTCAAGGCCAAGCGTCCCGACGTGGAATTTGTGGGCGAGCAGTGGCCCGCGCAAGGCAAGCTGGACGCGGGCAGCACCCTGTCGGCCATCATGAACAGCAAGCCCGACGCGATCTTCAACGTCACCTTTGCCGCCGACCTGGCGCGCCTGGTGCGCGAGGGCAACCAGCGCGGCGTGTTCCCCAGGGTGCCGGTGGTGTCCATGCTGTCGGGCGAGCCCGAATACCTGGACGTGCTGAAAGACGAAACGCCCAGGGGGTGGATCGTCACCGGCTACCCGTGGGACCAGATCGACACCCCGGCCCACGCCTCGTTCACCGCCAACTACTACCGGAAGTTCAACGAGAACCCCAAGGTCGGCTCGGTCGTGGGCTACGCCACGATGCAGGCCATTTTTGCCGCCATCAAAAAGGCCGGCAGCACCGACAACGAAAAGCTCGTCACTGCCATGCGCGGCCTCAAGTTCAACACCCCGTTCGGCCCCGCCGAGTTCCGCGCCATCGACCAGCAGTCCACCATGGGCGCCTTTGTGGGCAAGCTCGACGTGCGCGGCGGCAAGGGCACCATGGTGCAGTGGCGCTACGCCGACGGCAAGGCTTACCTGCCGAGCGACGCGTATGTGAAGGCGCGCCGACCGGCTGAAGCGATGCGCTGACCGCGTGACAGGTCATTTGCTACCTAAAATATAGCTAACTATGACCATTATACGTGGACTTGGGGCCTGTTTGGCTTGAAATCTGGCCAAACAGGCGCCTCCAGGCGGCTGGTCTCAGTCCGTCGGGTACCACGCTACATTGAGGAGGGATTGATGACCAACTTATGGAGCAGCGTTCAAGTTATAGGGCAGGGAGTGCTCTATACATTGCGCTAGATGACAAAGTCCAAGCGCCTCACAAAGCAGGACGTAGAAAACGCTCTGCGGAATGTTCTTGACCTCGACGGTTCGGATACGCACGACACCTTTGACCTCTTCCTTAGCTGGCCAATCGAAGATCCGACTTTGGAAGTGATACGAACGGAATGTCTTGCGGTTTGTCTGGCCGATCTTCGCCCGCAGCGCGGGAAAGATCTTGGTGAAGAGTCTGAACAGTGGATAAGGAGGAAGCTCAATGAGTTGCAATCGAGGTAGCTGGGCATCTAACCAGTCGACACAGTCGCGACAGCCTTCGGCTGCCGCTGGCCTCCAACCTTAACCATCGCAAGATTGCGTCAAAACCCGCCCGCGCCAATGCCTGATTTCCGTCTACAGGACCGCTGACCTTGGACTACTTTCCGACGATCTTCGGCGTGGTTGTCCTGATCGGGATCGCCGTCTTCTTCTGGAGGCGAGAGGGACCCGGTTCAGGGCGTGCGTATGGGAACAGGATCGCTGCCCACATCGGTATTCCAAAAAAGGTGTTCTGGCCGCTTCTCGAGAATGGAGTCGAGGGCTCGTCCCGCGAACTGCTCGCTTCGCTCCAACGGGACGGCGTGAGCATGGGCGTTGCCAGTGCTCGCGTTGCACCGGTGCTTGTCAGGGGCATGAAGCGACTCGAAGCGCGCTTCGGCACACAGGAAATGTACGAACACGCGAAGCCGCGAATCGCAGCGGTGCTCCCAGAGCCCGAAGGTGCCCATCAACGACCGGGAAGCGGGATGCCCAGCGATGCCTGAACCCTCGCACAGGCACGGGCCGCTGCAGGCCGCACAGTTCGAACGGAGGACACCATGGGACTCTTGACCTTCAGCATCAACGTCACCCTGGACGGCTGCGTCGACCACCAGGAAGGCATTGCCGACGACGAGACACACGCCTTCTTCACCCGCATCATGGACGAGGGCGGGGCGATGCTGTGGGGCCGCGTTACCTACGAAATGATGGAAAGCTACTGGCCAGCGGTCGCCCGCGGCGACGTGGAGGCGCCGCCGGCTTTGCGCGAGTGGGCGGTGAAGCTGGAGGCCAAGCCGAAGTACGTGGTGTCGTCCACGCGAAACGACTTCCCGTGGAACAACAGCCAACACATCGGGGGCGACCTGCGCACCGGCGTACAGAAGCTCAAGGACGCGACGCCAGACGGCGTGCTTCTGGGCAGCGGCAAGCTCGCGACCGAACTGGACCGGCTGGGCCTGATCGACGAGTACAAACTGCTCGTGCACCCCCGGATCGTCGGCCACGGCCCGACCCTGTTCGAGAGCGGGCTGCCCAGCACGCGAAGGCTCGAGTTGATCTCGGCAAAGCCGCTTCGCAACGGCGCGGTCGCCATGCACTACCGGCGCGCGCGCTGACCACGTGATGGGTCATTTGCTATTTAAAATATAGCTAACTATGACCATTGCACGTGGACTTGGGGCTTGTTTGGCTTGAAAATCGGCCAGCCTGGCGTGGCATGGCGGGTGTTCCCGTCCACTCGCGAACATTCAGGCGAAAGTTTTGAGTATCTGAACAACTTGAAGAGGATCGACATTGAAACTCGGTGGTCGACTGGCTCTGGCTCAAGGTCGCCGCGGGTGGCCTGGGCGAAACCGGGCGCGCGATACTCTGCGCCATGAAACATCTGACGCTTCCTGGTGGCGAATCCGTTGCGGCCCTCGGCCAGGGTACGTGGCGCATCGGTGACGACCCGGCCCGCCGCCAGGACGAAATCGACTGCCTTCGCCGCGGCATCGACCTAGGCCTGACGCTGATCGATACCGCCGAGATGTATGGGGAAGGGCGTTCAGAGGCACTTGTAGGCGAGGCGATCGAAGGCCGGCGCAATGAGGTCTTCATCGTGAGCAAGGTCTACCCACACAACGCCTCACGCCGCTCGATGCAGGCCTCGTGCGACAACAGCCTGAAGCGCTTGCGCATCGACGCGATCGACCTGTACCTGCTGCACTGGCAGGGCGACGTGCCGCTGGCGGAAACGGTGGAAGCGTTCGAAGCCCTTCGGCGCGCAGGCAAGATCCGCCACTGGGGTGTGAGCAATCTCGACACCGCGCTCATGCGCGAACTGCACGATGTGCCCGCCGGCGCGGCCGTGCAGACCGACCAGGTGCTCTACAACCTCGGCCGGCGCGGTATTGAATGGGATCTGTTGCCATGGCTTCGTGAACGCCGCATCCCGGTGATGGCCTACTCGCCACTCGAAGAGGGCCGGCTCGTGCGGCAGCGCGGGCTGGTGGAGTTCGCCAAGCGCCAAGGGATGACGCCGGCGCAAGTGGCCATCGCGTGGCTGCTGGCGCAGGATGGCGTGATCGCGATCCCCAAAACCGGTAGCCGCCAGCGGCTTGAGGAAAATGCCCTGGCGCTGAAGCATCCGCTGACGCCAGCCCAGCTGCACGAACTCGACGCACTCTTTCCGCCGCCGAAGGGGCCTACGCCACTCGAGATGATTTGAGTGGCGAGTGCCCGAGTGTGCAAAAACGATGGTGGATTGGAGATGTCTGCTTCCGACCGTCAGACGCAGTTACACGCCTCCCGATCGCCAAGTGTGTTGGCCAGCGCCTCTTCCATTCTGCTGCCCAACGCCATCCAACCCCGGTGCGCGGCGCAACGGCTGGGATTGTTGGTTGCGACTCACCCCTTGCCCGCACCCCTGTCGAACCGCCCGCTGTGCACCCGCCTGGCCAGCGCCGTTTCCACCGGTAGCGGCTCTTGCTGCAGCCAGGCGGCCAGCAATTCACCACACAACACCGCCAGGCTGATGCCGCGGGAGCCCATGGCGGTGCTCACCCATACGCTGGGCAGGCGGGTGGGGCCCACGAGCGGCAGGCGGTCGGGCGTGGCGCAGCGCACGCCGGCCCAACCGCGCACCTGTCCGCTCGTGAATGCGCTCTCCAGCGCCTGCGCCGCGGCGGGCAGCAGCCCGCGCAGCCGGTCGAGGTTGGCGGCGTGGTCGGCGGGCTTGAGCAGGGGCTCGTCGACGTCGCGCTCGTAGCTGGCGCCCACAACCCACAGGCGTGCGCCGCCGCCCGTGTCAGGGGTATCGCCCGGGGCGACAGGCACGCCGGCCACCACGCTGCCGTGGCCGTTGACGGGAAAGGGCGGCAACGCTGCCGCCAGGTCGGCGTCCATGGGGCCCCAACTCACCTGCCCGCGCACCGCCTGCAGCGGCGGTGCATCGTCATTCAGCAAGGCGCGCGTGGCGTAGCCCGCGGCCAGCACCACCAGTTCGGCCTCGGCCAGCACCTGGCCCGTGGCGTCCAGCAGCTGCCACGGTGGCGGCTCGTCGCCCACCAGATCGGTGCCGAACACGTCGGATGCCGGGCGCAGCGCCATGCTGGCCACGGCGCAACCGCCTAGCCATTCGATGCGGTCGTGCGCCAGCAGCGCCCGCACCAGTTGGGCCGGCCGGACCCAGGCGCCCTGCGGGTGCCACAGTGCTGCGTTCGAATCGGGCCGCAGGCCGGCGGCGCTGCGGTGCGCGGCGGTTGAGTCCTCAGTCCAGGCGCTGGCGGCGTCGCGGGCGTCGGGCAGGTGCCACTCGGGGGGCAGGGCGGCGGCGCCGTCCACGCGCTGTGCTTCCACGCGGTGTTCAAGCACGCCGCCGGGCTGCCAGTCTTCGCCTGCCCGCAGGTGCGCCAGCGCCACCTGCCGTGTGGCGCGCACGCCGGCCCGCGACAAGCGCGACAGCGGCGGGTCGTAGCGGCCTTCGAGCCGTTGCGTGTCGGGCTCCGGGCCCTCTACGCTGGCGACCTGAAAGCCGCATTCGGCCAGCGCATCCTGCAGCGGTGCGGCGGCGTACCGACTGGCCACGCGGGTGCCGCGCGCGCAGCACCGCGCCACGCCTTTGAGCGTGGCGACGCTCCACATGTCGGGGTTGGTGTCGGGCGAAAAACCGTCGAGGTAGACGCTGTCGGCCACCAGGCTGAGGTCGCGCAAGGCCTGCCGCACATCGCCCACAGCCAGGGTGAGCGTCACCAGCCCACCTTCAAACACCAGCCGGTGCACGCCCGGCAACAGGCCGTGCCATTGCGCGCACAGCGCGTCGGCCAGCGGCGCCAGTTCAGCGAAGGGTGCGGCACTGCGCAAGATGTCGTCGGCCGCGACCGGGAAGCCCTCGATGGCAGCGTAGTGCAGCAAGCCCGGGCGCACCGGGTCGGCCAGCCACGCCTGCCAGGTGGCCAGAAAGTTCAGGCCCAGACCAAAGCCGGTCTCCAGCACCCGCCACTGCGGGCGGCCGGCCCACTCGCGGGGCAGACCACAGCCGTCCAGAAAGACGCGGCGCGCCTGCTCGAGCGCGCCCGGCTGGCGGCGGTACAGGTCGTTGAAGCGTTCGCTGCGGGCGTTGCCGCTGGCGTCCCAGGCGACCGGTTCGGCCACGGAGTCTAGGCGCTGGGCGGCACGTAACCGGCGGCAGCGTCAGCGCCGGCGCCAAAGAAATGGTTTTCCATCTGGCGGGCCAGGTACTGGCGGGCCTTGAGGTCGGCCAGGTTCAGCCGGTTCTCATTGACCAGCATGGTCTGGTGCTTGAGCCAGGCGGCCCAGGCTTCCTTGCTCACGCTCTCCCAGATGCGCTTGCCCAGTTCACCGGGGTAGGGAGGGAAGTCGAGCCCTTCGGCTTCCTTGCCGAGCTTGATGCATTGAACGGTACGTGCCATGACGGGTGCCTTTGGAGAGGTTAAACGAGGTTAATGGATGTTTTTGGAATAAAGAACTGAAAACTCGGTAGTTCCAGTTTGATCAATATGCTTTCAGACTCGCGTTTGTCGCAATTTCAATTCGCAAGGAAGCAAGTCATGACGCAACGCCGCCACTTTATCAACCTTTCCATTGTCGCTGCCCTGACAGGGGCTGTGGCACTGCCCGCGCTGGCGCAAACGCCGCAGCCGGTGACCCTGCTGAACGTGTCCTACGACCCCACGCGCGAGTTGTATGTGGAATTCAACGCCGCATTCGCCAAATACTGGAAGGCCAAGACCGGCCAGGACGTGACGGTCAAGCAGTCGCACGGCGGCTCGGGCAAGCAGGCCCGTTCCATCATTGACGGTCTGGACGCCGACGTCGCCACCCTGGCGCTGGCCGTTGACACCGAGGCACTGCGCACCAAGGCCGGCCTGATTCCGCAGGGCTGGCAAAAGCGCCTGCCGCACAATTCATCGCCCTACACCTCGACCATCGTACTCGTGGTGCGCCAGGGCAACCCCAAGGGCATCAAGGACTGGGACGATCTCGTCAAGCCCGGCGTCAGCGTGATCACGCCCAACCCCAAGACCTCGGGCGGCGCGCGCTGGAACTACCTGGCCGCCTGGGAATTCGCCAAGCGCAAATACGGCGGCGACGCCAAGGCGAAAGACTTTGTTGCCAGGCTTTACGCCAATGTGCCGGTGCTCGACTCGGGCGCCCGGGGTTCGTCGGTGACCTTCTCGCAGCGCAACCAGGGCGACGTGTTCATCTCGTGGGAGAACGAAGCCTTCCTGCTGAAAAAAGAGTTTGGCGACAAGATTGAAATCGTGGCGCCGTCCATCAGCATCCTGGCCGAGCCCGCCGTGACCGTGGTCGACAAGAACGTCGACAAGAAGGGCACCCGTGCCGTGGCCGAGGAGTACCTGAAGTACCTGTATTCCGACGAGGGGCAAGACCTGGCCGGCAAGCATTTCTACCGCCCGACCGCGGAAAAAGCCCAGGCCAAATACGCCAAGCAGTTCGCCAAGCTGACGCTGTTCAGGATCGAAGACGCTTTTGGCGGCTGGGACAAGGCCACCCAGGACCACTTTGCCGACGGTGGATCGTTCGACCAGATCTACACCCGCAAGTGATCCACGCGCAGTCCGCATCGCATTCAGGAACCCTTGATGTCTGTTCTCCTCCTTGCCGGCAGCCCGTCCGAGCGCTCGCGCTCGGCCGCCTTGCTCGATGCGGTGTCTGCTCGGCTGCGGGCCGCTGGCGCCACGGTCGAGCGGCTGCAGATCCGCGATCTGTCGCCCCAGGCCCTGCTGCTGGCCGATACGGGCAACCGCTCGGTGTCGGCGGCCATGGCCCAGGTGGCGCGCGCCAGCGCGCTGGTGGTGGCCACGCCGGTTTACAAGGCCGCCTACAGCGGGGTATTGAAGGTGTTTCTGGACCTGCTGCCGCAGTCGGCCCTGAAAGACAAGACCGTGCTGCCGTTGGCCACGGGCGGTAGCCCGCACCACATGCTGGCGCTGGACTATGCGCTGCGCCCGGTGCTGCAGTCACTTTCGGCCCGGCACATTCTTCCGGGCATTTACGCCACGGACGCCCAGGTCACGCTCACGCCCGAAGGTGCTTACGACCTTGTTCCCGAAATCGGGCTCCGTCTGGACGAGGCCGTGACGGCCTTGCTGCAGGAGCGCCAGCGAATGCGCCCGCTGGCGGCCTTTGCGCCAGTGGCCTTCGCCAGCGTTCGATGTAGCTACTGACAAGCTTTGCGGCGGCCCATGGCCGCCGGTTTTCCCGCCCTGCCTCCATCGTCCGCCCTTCGGGTGGCTGGAACCCCTTTGCCTGAAATCAACCGAGAAGGACTGAGAATGACTCGACTCTACAACCACAAAACGGCCGCGCATCCGCATGGGAATGCCGCTGAACCTGAGCGCGGCTGGCTGCTGGGCGTGCTGCGCGATCTGGGCCTCAGCGCCCTGATCGTGCTGGCCATTGCACTGGTCGTGAGTTTCCTGATGCTGCCGGTGGCCCGTGCCCAGGCCAAGCCCGAGTTGCGCATCGGCTTTCAGAAAGCAGCGAGCATCTTCGTGCTGCAAAAAGCCCAGGGCTCGCTGGAAAAAAGGCTTGCACCGCAGGGTGTGAGCGTCAAGTGGGTGGAGTTCCCCGCGGGTCCGCAAATGCTCGAGGGCCTGAACGTTGGAGCGATCGACGTGGGGTATGTGGGCGAGGCGCCACCGATCTTCGCGCAGGCCGCAGGAGCCAAATTTGTCTACATCGGCTACGACCCGGCCTCGCCCGAAGCCGAGGCGCTGGTGGTGCCCAAGGGCTCACCCATCCGCAGCGTGGCCGAACTCAAGGGCAAGAAAGTGGCGCTCAACAAGGGCTCCAACGTGCACTATCTCCTGGTCAAGGTGCTGGAGAAGCACGGCCTCAAGTACAGCGACATTCAGCCCATTTTCCTGGCGCCGGCCGACGCCCGCGCCGCATTCGAAAAGGGCGCCGTGGACGCCTGGGCCATTTGGGACCCGTTCCTGGCCGCCGCCGAGAAGCAGATTGGCGCCCGCGTGCTGGCCGACGGCAAAGGCGTGGTGAACAACTATCTGTATTACCTGGCCGAGCGGGGTTTCGCGGAGAAGCATCCCAAAGTGATCCAGACGCTGTTTGACGACCTGACTGCCAGCGGCAGCTGGGTCACCGCCAACCGCAAGCAGGCGGCTGCCGCCATCGCCCCGTTGCAGGGGCTGGACGTGGACATCGTCGAGACCAGCCTGCGGCGCTATCCGCTGGGCGTCAAGCCCGTCACGCCCGACGTGATCGCCGAGCAGCAAAAGCTGGCCGATGTGTTCTTTTCACTCAAGCTCATTCCCAAAGCCATCGCCGTGCGCGACGCGGCCTGGACCGCCGGTCAGTAACGCTGCGCCCCCGGGTGGGCCGTACACAAGGAGTTTTGCCATGTTTTCTTCATCTTTTGCAACGCATGCCTTGATCCGGCGACGCTTGCTGAAAATGCTCGCGTTGACCGCTTCGGTCTGGGGCGTCGGCGCGCGCCACTTGCAGGCCGCCGAGGCTGCGCCTTCGCAACTGCGCATTGGCTACCAGAAGTCGGCTGCCAATCTGGTGGTGGTCAAGCAGTCGGGCTGGCTTGAAAAGCGTCTCCCGGGCACCCGTGTTTCGTGGGTTGAATTCCCCGCCGGGCCGCAATTGCTCGAGGCCCTGTCGGTGGGCGGCCTGGAGTTCGGCCTCACGGGCGATTCACCGCCCGTGTTTGCCCAGGCCGCCGGCAAGGACCTGCTCTACGTGGGCGCCGAGCCGCCCAAGCCCGACAGTTCGGCCATCCTGGTACTCAACGATTCGCCGCTGCGCAATCTGGCCGACCTCAAAGGCAAACGCATTGCCCTGCAAAAGGGCTCCAGCGCGCACTACCTGCTGGTGCAGGCCGTGGCCAAGGCCGGCCTGAAGTGGGAAGACATTCAGCCCGCTTACCTGGTGCCGGCCGATGCCCGCGCTGCCTTTGAGCGCAAGAGCGTGGACGCCTGGGCCATCTGGGACCCGTTCTATGCCGCCACCGAACTGGCCATCAAGCCACGCGTGCTGGCCACGGGGCGCGAGCTGTCGAGCAACAACTCGTTTTACCTGGCTTCGCGCCCGTTTGCCTCCCGGCATGCGGACACGCTGGCCGTGCTGTTCGAGGAGCTGACCCGCGCCGACCAGCTGGTGCAGAACGACCGCAAGCAGGCCATCAAGCTGATTGCCAACTTCAGCGGGCTGGACGCCGGTGTGGTCAGCCTGTTTCTGCAGCGCCGTCCACGCTCGCCCGTGGGCCCGCTCAGCGCGCAGACCGTGCGCGACCAGCAGCGCGTGGCCGATGCTTTTCAAAAGCTCGGCCTGATTCCCCGCGCCGTCAAGGTGGCCGACATCGTGTGGCACCCGGAAGGTGCACCGCTGGCCCAGCTGGTACGCCAATAGCCCCCGGGCCGATCCCCCCAAGGAGTTTCCATGCAAGTTTTCTGGTTCATTCCCACCCACGGCGACAGCCGCTACCTTGGCACCAGCGAAGGCGCGCGCGAGGTCAACCACGACTACCTCAAACAAATTGCCCAGGCCGCAGACAACCTGGGCTACGAGGGCGTGCTCATTCCCACCGGCCGCTCCTGCGAAGACCCGTGGGTGGTTGCGTCGAGCCTGCTGCCCGCGACCCGGCGACTCAAGTTTCTGGTGGCGGTGCGGCCGGGCTTGCACCAGCCGGCACTGGCCGCGCGGATGGCGGCCACGTTCGACCGGTTGTCGGGTGGGCGCCTGCTCATCAACCTGGTGACCGGCGGCGACCAGGCCGAACTGGAAGGCGATGGCGTGTTCCAGGACCACGCTTCGCGCTACGAACAGTCGGCCGAATTCATCCGGATCTGGCGTGAAATCATCACCCGTAGCCACAAGGGTGAAAGTTATGACTTTGAAGGCAAGCACCTCAGCGTGAAAGGCGCAAAGCTGCTGTACCCGCCTGTGCAGCAACCGCACCCGCCGGTGTATTTCGGCGGCTCTTCCGCGCCGGCGCACGAACTCGCGGCCGAGCAGGTGGACGCCTACCTGACCTGGGGCGAGCCGCCGGCCGACGTGGCGAAAAAAGTGGCTGACGTTCGCGCGCGCGCCGCCAAGCTCGGGCGCACCGTGCGCTTTGGTATCCGCCTGCACGTGATCGTGCGCGAAACCGAGGACCAGGCTTGGGCGGCGGCCGACGCGCTGATCAGCCGCCTGGACGACGACACCGTGATCCGTGCCCAGGCCGCCTTGGCGCGCATGGACTCCGAAGGCCAGCGCCGCATGGCCGCATTGCATGCGGGCGGACAGAAGCGTTCGCGTGCCGACCTGGAGATCAGCCCTAATCTGTGGGCTGGCGTGGGCCTGGTGCGTGGTGGCGCGGGCACGGCGCTGGTGGGCAACCCGCAGCAGGTGGCCGACCGCATTCAGGAATATGCCGAACTCGGTCTGGACACCTTCGTGCTTTCGGGCTACCCGCATCTGGAGGAAGCCTACCGGTTTGCCGAACTGGTGTTCCCGCTGTTGCCGCGTGCGCTGCGCGACCGCCTGCCCGGGACCCTCTTGAACGGGCCCTTTGGCGAGGTCGTGGCCAACCAGTACGTTGCGCGCGTGTCGCAAAGCTGACCGGCAGGGCAGGGCGATGCAACTCAATTCCACTTCATGGGCGACTACCGCATGACGCAAATCATTCGAGAACTGCAAGTCACCCCTGTGCCCGACACCATCGAGGCGCCGGGGCTGGGTTTTTTGACGCTGGGTCAATGGGGCACGGGCAGCTGGCCCAAAACGCTGGGCGCGCTGCGCGCCGTGGCTCACCGCCTGGTGCCCTGGCTGGTGCCGATCGGCCTGATCGCCTTCTGGCAGATCGCGTCGGCACAAGGCTGGCTGTCCACACGGGTGCTGCCCGCACCGGTCGAGGTGATGACCGCCGCCTGGGCGCTGTCGGTGTCTGGCGAGCTCTGGACCCACGTGCAGATCAGCGCCTGGCGGGCGATCACGGGCCTGGCCATCGGCGGCGGCCTGGGGCTGGTGCTGGGCTTGCTCACGGGGTCGGTCCGCATCTTCGAGACGCTGCTGGATTCAACCCTCCAGATGGTGCGCAACATCCCGGCGCTGGCCCTGATTCCGCTCGTGATCCTGTGGTTTGGCATTGACGAATCGGCCAAGCTCTTCCTGATTGCGATCTCGGTGTTCTTCCCGATCTACCTCAACACCTTCCATGGCATTCGCAATGTGGACCCGCAGCTGATCGAGATGGGGCGCACCTATGGCCTCACCCGCTGGCAGCTCTACCGCGAAGTGATCCTGCCGGGCGCGCTGTCGTCCATTTTGGTGGGGTTGCGCTTTTCGCTGGGGCTGATGTGGGTGATCCTGATCGTGGCCGAAACCATTTCGGCGCAGTCGGGCATTGGTTACCTCACCATGAATGCCCGCGAATTCCTGCAGACCGACATCGTGCTGGTGGGCATCCTGCTGTACGCCCTGCTGGGCAAGCTGGCCGATGTGTTTGCCCGCGGGCTGGAGCACTGGTGGCTGCGCTGGCACCCCGGTTACCAGACGGCACGCACCTGAGGATCCCATGAGCCAATTCCCTTCTGCCCCGGGCGGCGTACGCCTCGAAGTGCGCAGCCTGACCAAACGGTACGGCGCGCGTGAAGTCCTG
Organism: Betaproteobacteria bacterium HGW-Betaproteobacteria-3; assembly: GCA_002842205.1. Lineage (GTDB taxonomy): Bacteria > Pseudomonadota > Gammaproteobacteria > Burkholderiales > Burkholderiaceae_C > PHCI01. The sequence goes on from PHCI01000006.1 coordinate 74,102, forward strand.
AAGAACGCCGACCTCGTCATCGAACCCGGCGAGTTCGTCGCCATCGTCGGCCGCAGCGGCTGCGGCAAAAGCACGCTGTTGCGGCTGGTAGCTGGGTTGGAAAGCCCGTCCGCAGGCACGCTGGCGACCGACGGCCACAGGATCCATGGCCTGCACGACGACACCCGCATCATGTTCCAGGAAGCGCGCCTGCTGCCCTGGCGCCGCGTGCTGGACAACGTGACGCTGGGTCTGCCGGCCGAGCGGCAAGCCAGCGCCGCGGATGTGCTGGCCCAGGTCGGGCTGCTGGACCGCCGGCACGACTGGCCCGCCAAGCTCTCGGGCGGGCAGCGCCAGCGCGTTGCCCTGGCCCGCGCGCTGGTGCACAACCCGCGGCTGCTGCTGCTGGACGAGCCCCTGGGCGCGCTGGACGCCCTCACGCGCATCGAAATGCACCGCCTCATCGAAGGCCTTTGGCAGCGCAACGGCTTCACCGCGCTGCTGGTCACGCACGACGTGCAGGAGGCGGTGGCGCTGGCCGACCGCGTGATCCTCATCGAGGACGGACGGATTGCGCTGGACGAAAGAATCGACCTCGCCCGACCCCGTTCGCAGGGCGACGCAGCCTTTGCCGCCATCGAAAAGCGCATCCTCGACCGGGTGCTGCAAAAGCCCGACGCCGCCACGGGCGATACCCCCAACGACACCCGCTGGGCCGACGGCCCCGCCCATGCACTGCGCTGGGCGGTTTGAGTATCCGAAAGAAAGCACATCATGACGCGTTCGTGGAAGTTTGAAACCCTGTCGGTCCACGCCGGCTATTCGCCCGAGCCCACCACACGCGCCGTGGCGCCACCGATCTACCAGACCGTGGCCTACGCGTTTGACAGTGCGCAACACGGTGCCGACCTGTTCGACCTCAAGGTGCCGGGCAACATTTACACCCGCATCAACAACCCGACGCAGGACGTGCTCGAGCAGCGCGTGGCCGCGCTGGAGGGCGGCATTGCGGCACTGGCCGTGGCGTCGGGACAGGCCGCCGTCACCTATGCCATCCTGACCATCGCCGAGGCAGGTGACAACATCATCAGCAGCACCGCGCTGTACGGTGGCACCTACAATCTGTTCGCGCACACGCTGCCGCAGTTTGGCATCACCACGCGGTTTGCCGATCACCGTGACCCGTCCAGCTTTGACAAGCTGTTTGACGACAAGACCAAGGCCGTGTTTGTCGAGTCACTGGGCAACCCGGCGGGCAACGTGACGGACATTGCCGCCATTGCCGCCATTGCCCATCGGCATGGCGTGCCGTTGATCGTAGACAACACCGTGCCGTCGTCCTACCTCAGCCGCCCGATCGAGCATGGCGCCGACATCGTGGTGCATTCGCTCACCAAGTACCTCGGTGGCCACGGCACCAGCATCGGTGGCGCCATTGTCGATTCCGGCAGGTTCCCCTGGGCCGAGCACAAGGCGCGCTTTCGCCGCCTGAACGAACCCGACGTGAGCTACCACGGCGTGGTCTACACCGAGGCGCTGGGTCCGGCGGCCTACATCGGCCGCGCCCGTGTGGTGCCGCTGCGCAACACCGGCGCGGCGATTTCGCCATTCAATGCCTTCCTGATCCTGCAGGGGATCGAAACGCTGGCCTTGCGCATGGACCGCATCAACGACAACGCTGTCGCGGTGGCGCTCCACCTCCAGGCCAGCCCGAAGGTCAGGTGGGTTAACTACGCCGGTCTGAAGGAGCACCCGGACCACGCCCTGGCAAAGAAGTACCTTGGCGGCAAGGCTTCGGGTGTCCTGACCTTTGGTATCGATGGTGGGCGCGAGGCGGGGGCCCGGTTTCTGGATGCCCTGCAACTGTTCACGCGGCTGGTCAACATTGGGGACGTGCGCTCGCTGGCCACGCACCCGGCCTCCACGACGCACCGGCAGCTCTCACCCGAAGAACTGGCGCGAGCGGGTGTTTCCGAAGACACGGTGCGCCTGTCTATCGGCATCGAGCACATTGACGACCTCAAAGACGATCTGGCGCAGGCTTTGGCAAAAATCTAGACAAAACTGCCATTGACCCCTGTCAAACTGTTATTGCTCGCTATCAAGAATTATTTTTTTCAACTGGAGTTTTTTTCATCATGTCCATTCAAGCTATCAACGTCCGTAACCAGTTCAAAGGCAAGATCAAGGAGATCCTTCGCGGCGACGTGGTCTCTGAGGTCGATGTCGAAACCCCCTGGGGCATCGTCACGTCGGTCATCACCACGCGCTCGGTCAACGATCTGCAACTGCAGGTGGGCACCGAGGTGGTGGCGCTGGTCAAGTCGACCGAGGTGTCGATCGCAAAACTCTGATCGGCCATAGCGCCCCCGGCACTGGAAGACAAGGGATCGACCCAACCGTCGGGTTCAGCCAATGACCGTTCTGGTGGCCTTGACCTCATTCATCTGGCGCCAGGGGGCGCCATTTCTCAAACGATCGCATACAGAATCCTTCATGACTCCAACAAAGATTTCACGACGCCTGTTGACGCTGGCGGCCGTATCCCTGGCTCCCTGGTCGGCCCACGCCACCAACGGATATTTCTCCCATGGCTATGGCGCAATTGCCCAAGGTATGGCCGGGGTGGGCATCGCTCTGCCTCAGGACGCATTGGCTTCGGCCACCAATCCGGCGGGTATTGGGGCGGTGGGCAACCGGTTTGACCTGGGCCTGTCATGGTTCATCCCCCGGCGCAGTGCCGACATTGTGGGCAATGGCGCGGGCCCTGACGAGCGCTTCAGTGGCAACGGCGACAAGAACTTTTTCATCCCCGAATTTGCCTACACACGGCAGCTCAACAGCACGACCCATATCGGTCTGGCGGCATACGGCAATGGTGGACTGAACACCGAGTACAAGCGCAACCCCTATGCGCGGTTTGGCGCGACCGGTACGGCGGGCGTGAACCTGGAGCAGTTGTTCATTACGCCGTCGGTGGCCTACAGGGTCAACGACGTCCACACCCTGGGTGCCGCAGTCAACTTCGCCTATCAGCGTTTTTCGGCGAAAGGGATCGGACTTTTTGGTGCCGGCGGGTTCTCGTCAGCCCCGGCAAACGTGAGCGACCAGGGTACCGACAGCAGTACCGGTGTCGGCATTCGCCTCGGCTGGACTGGCGAAGTGGCGCCTCAGCTGACGCTGGGCGCCACCTGGGCCTCAAAGGTGCAGGGCAAGTTCTCCAAATACCGCGGACTGTTCGCAAATGGCGGGGGCTTTGACGCGCCCGAGAACTATGGCGTAGGCCTGGCGTATGAAGCCTCCCCCGCATGGACCCTGGCGGCCGATGTCCAGACCATCCGCTACAGCAAGGTGGGCTCGGTGGGCAACTCGGCGGCCAGCCTGTTCAACGGCACGCAACAACTGGGTGTTGCCAACGGTCCGGGGTTTGGCTGGCGCGATGTGACGGTGCTCAAGCTGGGCGTGAGCCACCAGTTGCGGCCCGATCTCGCCGTGCGCGGCGGGGTTAGTTTCTCCGAGCAGCCGGTGCCGGCTTCCGAGACGTTTTTCAATGTTCTTGCACCCGGCGTGGTGCAAAGGCATCTCACGCTCGGCGCCACGTGGACCTCGCCGGGCGGTGGTGAACTGACCGGCTTTTTTGCCCGTGCGCTCGGCAAGACAGTCAATGGGTCCAATGCGATTCCTGCAGCCTTCGGGGGCGGCAACGCCAACGTGCGGCTGAAGGAGACCATCATCGGCATTGCCTACGGCTGGAAGCTGTGAATCCCTGAGCGCGTGGGCATCACCTCCTTCTGGCTTTTGTCTGCCCAGACCGGGGCTTGGCTCATGCGGCTGCGGCCGTCTTCCCATCCCGGCTGAATGGCGACAGCGTGCTTGCCAGCGGCGTATTTGTTGCGCTGCTGGCGCGATGTCAGCACGACGCCATGGGGCGAGGCCCTTTTCGCACGCGGTTCTCGGGGCGCCCACCGTTGGGACGCGAGTGACGTGGTTCTGCGCCGCGATTAGATGATTTGGTTGTTTGAAAACGAAAACTAATTCGTTGTGGTTTCAATGTGCCGCCCTTAAATTGGTGGCTGTAGGCAGCAAACAACCAAGGTTGTCGCTCCACGTGGTGGAACCAGAAAGGCGTGAAATGACGGTTGGTATTGAAAGTCCCGTTTTCCTTTTGATTGACGCTCTCGAAGCGGCACAGACACAGGCGCGTGCCGCCGGGCTGGCCTATGCCGGCGGCGTATCGCCCCAACTGGCGTGGGACCTGACCCAGGCTGGCGAAGCGGTGCTGGTGGATGTGCGCTCGGGCGAAGAGCGCAAGTTCGTGGGGCATGTGCCCGGCAGTGTGCACGTGGCCTGGGCCACCGGCACCAACCTGACGCGCAACCCGCGCTTTGTGCGCGAACTGGAGGCGAAACTGGCAGATTGCGGTGGCAAGGACGCCACGGCGCTGCTGCTGTGCCGCAGCGGCAAGCGCTCGGTGCTCGCGGCTGAGGCGGCCACCAAGGCCGGCTTCACGCATGTCCTCAACGTTCTGGAAGGCTTCGAAGGTGAAATTGACAATCACCAGCAACGCGGCCATGGTGACGGTTGGCGCTTTCGGGGTTTGCCGTGGGTTCAGGACTGACCCTCTGTGGTCGTGTGCGGGAAGCCGGTTCCGACCATCACAGGAGGCCACATGGCTGTATTTGAAGTCAGTGAGATTGTGCAGGCCCTGCATGGGGTGCGAAACGAATGGCGCGACTCGCAAAAACGCTCGCGCGAACCGCGCGGGCGTGAGTTCCCCTCACGCGAAGCGCTAGCGCAGATCGTCGAGCAACTCAAGGGCGCGCTATTCCCCATGCGCCTCGGCCCGCCGGACTTGCGCCACGAGAGCGAGGATTTTTACGTCGGCCACACGCTCGACGCCGCGCTGCAGGCACTGCTGTCGCAGGCCCGGCTCGAGGTGGCCTACGTCACGCGGATGATGCCGCTGCGCGACAGCGAGCTTGAGGCCCAGGCGGTGGACGCCGTGCGAAAATTCGCGGCTGCGCTGCCGTCCATCCGTCGCTTGCTCGACAGCGACGTGCTGGCCGCCTACCAGGGCGACCCGGCTGCGCGCAGCGTGGACGAGGTGCTGCTGTGCTACCCCGGCATCCTGGCCATGATCCACCATCGGCTCGCGCATGCGTTGTACAAGCTCGGGCTGCCGCTGCTGGCGCGCATCGTGGCCGAACTGGCCCATGGGCAGACCGGCATTGACATCCACCCCGGCGCGCAGATCGGGCCGGGCTTCTTCATCGACCACGGCACGGGCGTGGTGATTGGCGAGACGGCCATGATCGGCCAGCGCGTGCGCCTGTACCAGGCCGTCACGCTGGGTGCCAAGCGTTTTCCGACCGACGCCGACGGCAACCTCAGCAAGGGCCTGCCGCGCCACCCGGTGGTCGAGGACGACGTGGTCATCTATGCGGGCGCCACCATTCTGGGTCGCATCACGCTGGGCAAGGGCGCCACCATCGGCGGCAACGTCTGGATCACCGAAAGCGTGCCGCCAGGGGCCAACATCACGCAGGCCAGCCTGCAGAACGCCAGGGCGGTGGCGCCTTGAGCTTTGTGCTGGCGAACCGCACCGTCACCATCGGCCAGACGCTGGTCGAGAGTTTCGGAATCACGGTGCGCCAACTTCGCGAGCAGCACGGCTGGTCGCAGGAAAAGCTGGCCGAATTGTCGGACCTCAACCGTTCCTATGTGGGCGAGATTGAGCGCGGTCGCGTCATTGCCTCCATCGTCACGGCGCAAAAGCTGGCCTGGGCGCTTGAGCTACCCGTGGCGGGTCTGCTGGCACATTCCGAGCGACTGGACCAGCAGCGGACGGTTCAACGCATCAATTTGGCGGCTATAGCCTGTTGAGCCGGGTGTGCTGGTGTCCGACACTCTGATGCGAATCATCTTCAGCACACCGGAGTACACCCCCCATGAGCGCAACCGTAGGCGGAATTACCGCCCTTGGCGACAACGCCGCACGGCAACTGGCCAATGCCACCAAGACCGTCCCCCAGCTTGACACCATCAGCCCCCGCTGGCTTACGCACCTGCTGCAGTGGGTGCCGGTGGAGGCGGGCATCTACCGCCTCAACAAGGTCAAGAACCCCGGTTCGATCAAGGTCACCTGCACCGCCCGCGAAAGCGAGAACCAGCTGCCGCGCACCTTTGTCGATTACGAAGACAAGCCACGCGAGTTCTTCCTGAACGCCGTCTCCACCGTGCTCGACGTGCACACCCGCATCTCTGACCTGTACAGCAGCCCGCACGACCAGATCAAGGAACAGCTGCGCCTGACCATCGAGACCATCAAGGAAAACCAGGAAAGCGAGCTCATCAACAACCCCGACTACGGCCTGCTGTCGCAGGTGTCGGAAGAGCAGCGCATCTTCCCGCTGACCGGCGCGCCCACGCCCGACGACCTTGACGAACTGCTCACCAAGGTCTGGAAAGAACCCGCGTTCTTCCTCACCCACCCAAGCGCGATCGCCGCCTTCGGCCGCGAAGCCACCCGCCGCGGCACGCCGCCGCCCACGGTGAGCCTGTTCGGTTCGCAGTTCATCACCTGGCGCGGCATCCCGCTGATTCCCTCCGACAAAGTGCCGGTGGCCGACGGCAAGAGCAAGATCCTGCTGCTGCGCGTGGGCGACAAGCGCCAGGGCGTGGTCGGCCTGTTCCAGCCTGGCCTGCCGGGCGAGCAAAGCCCCGGCCTGTCGGTGCGCTTCATGGGCATCAACAACCACGCCATCGCGTCGTACCTGATCTCGCTGTACTGCTCGCTGGCGGTGCTCACCACCGACGCGCTGGCCGTGCTCGACGATGTCGAGGTCGGCAAGTACCACGACTACGCCGACACCTACAAGTAAGCCGCCGTGACATCCCCCGGTAACTTCCCATCGCCCGGGCTGGAGGCGCCATTCGACCCGGCGCTGCTGGCGCGCATGGCCAGCGCCCTGTTCTCGGCGTTGCCGGGCTCAGGCGTGAGCCCGCCCGGCGTGCAGGCGCCCGTGAACGTCGCGCCGCCTGGCTCGCCGCTGGTCAGCCCGGCGGGTTTCGGGCCCAGCGTGCCCGGCACCGCCATCCCGCAGGGCCAGGTGCCCGGAACCAACCTGATTCCCGCGTCACCCACGCCGGTGCTGTCGCTGGCCAACCGCGTGCCGGCCCTGGTGCCGCACGCCACCTCGGCCAATGGCCTGCCCGACAACGTCACCACCCAGCTGCCGGCGTATGAGCCGCGGTTGAGCGGTGGCGCTTTAGCCGTGCCCGAAGCGCAGGGGGCGGGCGTGTCGCAGGCCAGCACGCACCCGGCCACGGGCGCGGCGCCGTTCTACTTTTTGAGCGACACGCATGGCCACCCGTCGGCGGGCGGCGCTGGCACCGACCATGCCACGTCGGCAGGCGCGGCCCGTGACCCGCTCGGCAGCCTGGCCAGCCTGCCGTTCCAGAACGCGAGCGTGCCGCAGGTGGGCTCCGGCGTGCCGGGCACCACGCCCGCACCCAGCGCCGCATCGGTGCCGTCCGGCCCGACCACGCCGTCGGCCGACCCGAAGTTCTACTTCGTGGACGCCGTGGTGCTGCCCAGCGGCTATGTGACGCCGGCCAAGCCCCATCCCCATGGCACCGCGCCGCTGGCAGGTGGTCAGCGAGGCGCCAGCGCGTTGCCTGGCGCGGGCCAGCACCCGCCGTTCGACGTGAACGCGGTGCGCCGGGACTTTCCCATCCTGAACGAGCGCGTCAACGGCCGGCAGCTGGTGTGGCTCGACAACGCCGCCACCACGCACAAGCCGCAGTCGGTGATCGATCGCATCAGCCATTTCTACGCGCACGAGAACTCAAACATCCACCGCGCCGCGCACGAGCTGGCGGCGCGCGCAACCGACGCCTACGAGGGCGCGCGGCAGCGGGTGAAGAACTTCATCAACGCGCCCGATGTGAACGAGGTCATTTTCGTGCGCGGCACCACCGAGGCCATCAACCTGGTGGCCAAGAGCTGGGGCGGCCAGCATGTGGGCGAGGGCGACGAGATCATCGTCAGCCACCTTGAGCACCACGCCAACATCGTGCCCTGGCAGCAGCTGGCCGCCGCCAAGGGCGCGCGGCTGCGGGTGATTCCGGTCGACGACAGCGGCCAGGTGCTGCTCGACGAATACCAGAAGCTGCTGAACGACCGCACCAGGATCGTCGCCGTCACACAGGTTTCTAACGCGCTGGGCACCGTGGTGCCGGTCAAGCAGATCGTCGAACTGGCGCACCGTGCCGGCGCCCGCGCGCTGGTGGACGGGGCGCAGTCGGTCTCGCACATGCGGGTCGACGTGCAGGACATCGGCGCCGATTTCTTCGTCTTCTCGGGCCACAAGGTGTTCGGGCCCACCGGCATTGGCGTGGTCTGGGGCAAGCGCGAGGTGCTCGAAGACATGCCCCCATGGCAGGGCGGCGGCAACATGATCGCCGACGTCACCTTCGAGAAAACGGTGTTCCAGCCGATCCCCAACAAGTTCGAGGCCGGCACAGGCAACATCGCCGACGCGGTGGGCCTGGGCGCCGCCATCGACTACGTGACGCGCATCGGCATCGAGAACATCGGCCGCTACGAGCACGAACTACTGTGCTACGGCATGAACGCACTGGGCGCCATTCCCGGCGTCAAACTCATCGGCACTGCGGCCGACAAAGCGAGTGTGATGTCGTTCGTGCTGGCCGGCTACAGCACCGAGGAAGTGGGCCAGGCGCTCAACGACGAAGGCATTGCCGTGCGCACCGGCCACCACTGCGCGCAGCCCATCCTGCGCCGCTTCGGCCAGGAAACCACGGTGCGCCCGTCGCTGGCGTTCTACAACACCTTCGACGAGATCGACCGGCTGGTGGCGGTGGTAAAGCGGCTGGCGTCGGCGCGGCGCGGCCACTGACGTGACCTGTGGGGGGGAGGGGTGGCCGCCCCAACTGCCCAAAAGCGGCCGATCTGCGTTGCTGTTCCATCGAATCCCCAGCCCCGTTTGGCCCGACAAAAGAGGTGTGCGCCGCCGCCCGTGCAACGGCTGCGGCAGCCCCCGGTATTGGTTCATGCAGGAAAGGGTCGCTCATGAAGACACAGACTGGCGCGCAATCCACGGCCGCGCCGCCGGGATCGCACGAATTGCGCTTTGCATCGGCTTACCAGCCGGGCCGCGGGATCGCGGTGCCCTGCGACGAGCATGGCGAGGTGGACCTGGACGCGCTGTCCGAGCGGCTGCGCGTCGCTTACCTGGGCGCCCGCGCGCTGGTGGGGCGCGAATACCTTTGCCCCACGGTGCAGCGCGTGCATTGAACCTGGACTGGGGCAGGGGGCGGCTCGCTCAAGCCGGCCACCGCCCTGGCCGCGCACTCAAAGACCCGCCGCCGACAGGGTTGATCGGGCGGGATCGGCTCTTTAATTATGTAAATATATATAATGTTGAAAAGTAAATTGTTTGCATCCAGACCTTGCGAAACCCTCCCGCCATGCCCACCGACACCCTGATGGACCTCGACCTTCTGCGCCGTTCGGCCGATGCCGCCAGCCGCCTGCTCAAGGCGCTGTCCAACCCCGACCGGCTGTTGCTGCTGTGCCAGCTCACCCAAGGCGAAAAGCGGGTGGGCGAGCTGGAAGCACTGGTGGGCATCTCGCAACCCACGCTGTCGCAACAACTGGGCGTGCTGCGCGACGAGGGCCTTGTCAGCACGCGCCGCGACGGCAAGAACATCCATTACCGCATTGACAGCCCGCAGGCGTTGGCCGTGTTGAACACGCTCTACACCCAATTTTGTGACCCTCAAGGAAAGCCAGCACCATGACCCTCGACTGGAATCATTTCACCCCCTGGGCGTCGCTGGCCGGCGGCATCGTGCTGGGCCTGGCCTCGGCGATTTTCATCCTGATGAACGGGCGCATCCTGGGCATCAGCGGCATCGTCGGCGGCCTGCTGCGCCCGCGCAGGGGCGACCTGGCCTGGCGCCTGCTCTTTGTGCTGGGCATGCTGGCCGCACCCCTGCTGTACATGGCGGTGGTCGGGCCGGTGCCGGCGCGCATCGACGCCGGTTGGGGCACCTTGGTGGTGGCCGGCCTGCTGGTGGGCGTGGGCACCCGTTACGGCGCGGGTTGCACCAGCGGCCACGGCGTGTGCGGCCTGTCGCGCCTGTCGCCCCGCTCCGGCGTGGCCACGCTGGCCTTCATGGGCGCCGGTTTTGTCACGGTGTACCTGGTGCGCCATGCGCTGGCCTGAACCGCACCTCACTTTTGCACCGCACCGTACTTTTTCTGGAGAACCTCATGCCCCATCGCATCGTTGAATTTGTCGTCGGCCTGCTTTTCGGCATCGGCCTGATCCTCTCGGGCATGGTTGACCCCGGCAAGGTGCTCGGCTTTCTGGATCTGGCCGGCCCGTGGGACCCGTCGCTGGTCTTCGTCATGGGCGGCGCCATTCTGGTGGGCGTGTTCGCCTTTGCCGTGGCCCGCAAGCGCACCACCAGCTTTCTGGGCGATGCGATGCGGCTGCCCACCTCGGGCGTGATCGACCGGCGCCTGGTGGGCGGCGGCCTGCTGTTTGGCGCGGGTTGGGGCCTGGCGGGCTTTTGCCCCGGGCCGGCGCTGGTGTCACTGGGCGCCGGGCAGCCCAAGGCGGCTGTGTTTGTGGTGGCCATGCTGGCCGGCATGGCGGTGTTTGAGGGGCTGGAGCGGCTGCAGCTGCGGCGTGCGGCGGTTTCTTGATTTTTTGGGCGAAGCCATCACCCGCGAAGGTGGGGTGCTCGAGCTGCCTCAGGCCTCTGCTTAGATGATTTGGCAATAACAATAGCGCCATAAGCAAACAAAAACACTGTAGTTTGGATCCGGGCGGGGTGTGGACAGAATCGCCGCATGCCCAACCCCGAAACCCGACACGCCCCCGCGCCCACCGTGGTCATCGTGCCCGGCTGGCGCGACTCCGGTCCTGGCCACTGGCAAACGCTGTGGGCCGAAAGCCTGCCCGGCGCGCGGCGCGTGGTGCAGGACGACTGGGCCAGCCCCTCGCGCGAAGCCTGGGTAGCCACGCTGGCCCGCACCATTGAAGAAGCGCCCGGCCCGGTGGTGATTGCCGCCCACAGCCTGGGCTGCATCGCCACGGCCCATCTGCCGCCCGAGACCGCTGCCCGCATTCAGGGGGCGCTGCTGGTGGCCCCGGCCGACCCGGAGCGCCGCGCCGTGCTCAACGCCTTTGCCCCCGTGCCGTATGCGGCGCTGCCGTACCGCAGCATTCTGGTGGCCAGCAGCAACGACCCGTATTGCCCGGTGCGCCTGGCGGGCGCGTTTGCCCGCGCCTGGGGCAGTGAATTTGTGCGCCTGCAGTGCGCGGGCCACATCAACGTGGCGTCCGGCCACGGTGAATGGCCGCTGGGCCTGGCGCTGTTGCAGTCGCTGCATGGGCCTGCCTGGGCGCCCACGCCCGCCCACGCGCTGGAGCCCGCATGACGGCCGCCGCATTGTCACGGCCGCTTGCGGCGGTCGGCACGGGCGTGCGTCGCCCGGCGCGCCGCGTGCTGCCCGGCTTTCGCCTGACGCTGGGCTTCACGCTGTTCTATCTGAGCCTGATCGTGCTGATCCCGCTGTCGGCGCTGGTGTTCAAGACCTTCACCCTGAGCTGGGAGCAGTTCTGGGCGGCCATCAGTTCGCCGCGCGTGGTGGCTTCGTACCGGCTCACGTTTGGCGCCTCGCTGATCGCGGCGCTGGTCAACGCGGTGTTTGGCCTGCTGGTGGCCTGGGTGCTGGTGCGCTACCAGTTTGTGGGCAAGAAGGTGGTGGACGCGCTGGTCGACCTGCCTTTTGCCCTGCCCACGGCCGTGGCCGGCATCTCGCTCACGGCGCTGCTGGCCAACAACGGCTGGATCGGGCAATACACCGAAGCCTGGGGCCTCAAGCTCGCCTACAACCCCAACGGCGTGGTGATCGCGCTGATCTTCATCGGCCTGCCGTTTGTGGTGCGCACCGTGCAGCCCGTGCTGGAAGACGCCGAAAAAGAACTCGAAGAAGCCGCGCTGTGCCTGGGTGCCACGCGCCTGCAGACCTTCACCCGCGTGATCTTGCCCACCATCCTGCCCGCGCTGCTGACGGGTTTCGCACTGTCGTTTGCCCGCGCCATCGGCGAATACGGCTCGGTGATCTTCATTGCCGGCAACATGCCGATGATCTCCGAGATCACCCCGCTGATCATCATCAGCAAGCTCGAGCAATACGACTACGCTGGCGCCACGGCGGTGGCCGTGGTGATGCTGGTGTTTTCATTCGCACTGCTGCTGGTCATCAACGCGCTGCAAGCGTGGCAGCGCAAGCGCTCCGGGGGGGCCATGGCATGACATTCACGCCGCTTTTGTATGCCGTTGCAGCGCCTGACGCCGAGGTTTCTTCATGAGTGTGGCCCATCGCGCTTCCATCACGTCCACCGAATCGGCATGGGTGCGCCGCACCCTGATCGGCGCGGCGCTTTTGTTCATGCTGCTGTTTCTGGTGCTGCCGCTGGCCGCCGTGTTTGCAGAGGCGTTCCGCAAGGGCGGGGCGGCCTACTGGCAGGCCCTGCAGGAGCCCGACGCCTGGGCGGCGATCCGGCTCACGCTCATCACGGCGGCCATTGCGGTGCCGCTCAACCTGGTGTTTGGCATTGCCGCTGCCTGGGCCATCGCCAAATACGAGTTCCGCGGAAAGGCCTTTTTGACCACGCTGATCGACCTGCCGTTTTCGGTGTCGCCCGTGGTGGCCGGCCTGATTTACGTGCTGGTGTTTGGCGCACAGGGCTGGCTGGGCCCCTGGCTGGCCGAGCACGGTATCCGCATCGTGTTTGCCGTGCCCGGCATCATCCTGGCCACGCTGTTTGTGACCTTCCCTTTCATCGCGCGCGAACTCATCCCGCTGATGCAGGCACAGGGCAACGACGAAGAGCAGGCCGCCATCGTGCTGGGGGCCACCGGCTGGCAGACCTTCTGGCACGTGACCCTGCCCAACATCAAGTGGGGCCTGGTGTACGGCGTGATCCTGTGCAACGCGCGGGCCATGGGGGAATTTGGCGCGGTGAGCGTGGTGTCGGGCCACATCCGCGGCCAGACCAACACCATGCCGCTGCATGTGGAGGTGCTCTACAACGAATACCAGTCGGTGGCCGCATTTGCCGTGGCCTCGCTGCTGGCCCTGCTGGCGCTGGTCACCCTGGCCATCAAGTCATTGGTGCAATGGCAGTTTGAGCGCGAGCTCAAGGCCGCCGCCAACCTGCCGCCCGAACGTCCCCCGCAAGACACGCCCGCCGTCACCCCCCAGGGCCCAAGGCTCGCGCAAGGAACCCCATGAGCATCGAGATCCGCAACATCAGCAAACACTTTGGCGACTTTCGCGCGCTCAACGACGTGTCGCTGGACATCTCGTCCGGCGAACTCGTGGCGCTGCTCGGCCCCTCGGGCTGCGGCAAAACCACGCTGCTGCGCATCATTGCCGGGCTGGAGACGGCCGACCACGGCAACATCCTGTTCAGCGGCGAAGAAAAGACCGACACCCACGTGCGCGAGCGCGAAGTGGGCTTTGTCTTCCAGCACTACGCGCTGTTTCGCCACATGACCGTGTTTGAGAACGTGGCCTTTGGTCTGCGCGTCAAGCCACGGGGCCAGCGGCCGTCTGAAGCGCAGATCCGCAAGAAAGTGCACGACCTGCTCCAACTGGTGCAGCTGGACTGGCTGGCCGACCGCTTTCCCGCGCAGCTCTCGGGCGGGCAGCGCCAGCGCATCGCATTGGCGCGTGCGCTGGCCGTCGAACCCAAGGTGCTGCTGCTCGACGAGCCCTTTGGCGCGCTTGACGCCAAGGTGCGCAAGGAACTGCGCCGCTGGCTGCGCCGCCTGCACGACGAACTGCACGTGACCAGCATCTTCGTCACCCACGACCAGGAAGAAGCCCTCGAAGTGGCCGACCGCGTGGTCGTCATCAACAAGGGCCGGATCGAGCAGGTGGGCACGCCGCAAGACGTGTGGGAAAACCCCGCCAGCCCGTTTGTCTATGGCTTTCTGGGCGACGTGAACCTGTTTCACGGCCGCGCCCACGAAGGCGAGGTCCATGTGGAAGGCATCCGCATCGACGCCCCCGAACACCAGGGCGCGCAGGACGCCAAGGCCTTTGCCTACGTGCGCCCGCACGACCTGGACGTGCAGCGCTACTCACCCGGCCAGGGCGTGGACGCGGCGGGCCGCCCGCGCGGCATCGTGGCCCAGCTGAGCCGTGCCATCGTCGTCGGGCCCATTGCCCGGCTCGAACTGATCGCCGTGGACGACCGCCAACCCGGAGACCCGACCCGGCCTGAATCCCTGATCGAAGCGCAAATCCCGGCACAGCAATTCCGCGACCAGGGCTTCAAGGAAGGCGAAACCCTGGTGCTCACCCCGCAGCGCGCGCGGGTGTTCGTGGAAGCGGCGCACTGAGAAGCTGAGGCGCGTGAAAAGTCAGGCGCCAGCTGCCGCCGGGCCTGAACTCCAACGCGTGAATCGTGTTGGTAAACCGGAAGCGCAAAATACTCCCCAATAAATAGCAAACTATCGCCATTTGACGGGGGTTTAAGGCTGATTTTGTTCATAATTTGGCCGAAATCAACAGTGCGCGGCCAAAGGCTTGCGGCGGCGACTGCGGGTGTTTCCTCGCAAGCCGATCTGGTAGCGATCAAGGGCAACCATTTACAGCACGTCCAGGCCGCATCGGGATCGCCCTCATTCGATCTGCGAGGCGCGGCCGCCAGGCCGGGCCAAGGCTGTCGGGTCTGCAAACGCACCATCGGTCGCACGCTGAGGTTTACTCGACCCACCGGTGTCAGGCGCCAGCGCGTACAGGGCCCGCAGGCGCGCCGCGTCTACGGAGTGCAGGGGCAGGTCCCATTGCAACTGGCCCTGCGCCACGCCCAGCACCCGCGTGGACAGCACCGGCAGCAGGTCTAGGTCGTGCAGCACCGTCACCAGGGTCTGCTGCGGTGCGGCGGTGGTGGCCAGCAGTGTGTCGCACACCAGGGCCGTGGCGTTCGGGTCCAGGGCCGAAGTGGGTTCGTCGGCCAGCACGAGCCTCGGGCGCTGCAGCTGCAGTCGCGCCAGGCTGAGCTTCTGGCGCTCACCGCCGGACAGGCGGTCGGTGCGCGTGTCGGCGTGTTCGGCCAGCCCCAGCGCTGCCAGTGCGGCCTCGGCCTCAGCCACCAGCGGCAGCGGGTACAGCCGTAGCCAGCCGCGCCAAGCCTCGTGCGACTGAAGCCGCGCCAGTGCACCGACCAGCACGTTCTCGCGTACCAGCAGTCGTGGCACAAGGTTCAGGCCTTGCATCAGCAGGCCCAGTTCGCGGCGCAGCGCACGCCACTGCGCACGCGACGGTGGCGCAGCCACCGCCGGACCCCAGGCTCGGCCCAGCACTTGCACGCGCCCGGTCGTCGGCACCACCATGCCCGACAACAGTCGCAGCAAGGTGCTCTTGCCGGCGCCGTTGGGGCCGACGATGGCCACCCGCTCGCCGGGCGCGATGGTCAGTGTCGGCACGTGCAGCAGGCGGCGTGTGCCGGCCAGCACCTGCACGC
Source organism: Betaproteobacteria bacterium HGW-Betaproteobacteria-3 (assembly GCA_002842205.1). Lineage (GTDB taxonomy): Bacteria > Pseudomonadota > Gammaproteobacteria > Burkholderiales > Burkholderiaceae_C > PHCI01. Next base: position 89,662 of record PHCI01000006.1, read on the forward strand.
CATCCAGGCGCACCACTGCCTCGGTTAGCGTCGGCGCATTCACACCAGCGCCTGCCGGATACGCCGTGACAGCGCGTCGAAGGCAACCACCAGCGCCACCAGCACGATCAGCAGCGTTGCCAGTCGGCTCCATTGGAACAGGCTGACGGCCTCGCTGATGAGCAGGCCCATGCCGCCGGCGCCGATCAGCCCCAGGATGGTGGAGTCGCGGAAGTTGAATTCCCACAGGTACAAGTGGTTGCTGACGAACTGCGGCAGCACCGAAGGCCACACCGCGTTGAAGAACACTTGCGCCGGGGTGGCCCCGGTGGCGCGCACGGCGTCCACCGCTGCCATGTCCAGGGTTTCGATACTCTCGGCGTAGAGCTTGCCATAGGTGCCCATGCTGTGCAGCGCGATGGCCAGAATGCCTGCGGTCGGCCCCAGCCCGACGATGCCCACCAGCACCAGGCCGAAGACCAAGGTGTGGATGGCACGCGCCACGTCCAGCACGCCCTTGGCGGCCCAGGCAAGCGGCCGCGGTGCCTTCAGGTTACGCGCCACCAGCAGGCCCAGTGGCAGCGCCAGCAGCGCCGCCAGCAGACTGCCCAAGGTGGCGATCTGGAAGGTGATCCAGGCGGCGCGGGCTACAGCGCCAAGGAAGCTGGCTTCCAGTGCCCGCCGGTCTTCCACGCGCAGCAGGGTGCCGTCGTCGCTGCGGTATTCCAGACGCTCAGGCCCAAACCAGACGTCGAGGAAGCTGGGCCGGGTGAAGTCGCCCAGCGAACGCAGCAGGTTGTCCCAGGGGTTGCGGCCCAGCGACAAGTCGCCGGCCGCCAGCAGGGTGCCCAGGCACAGCGCCACCAGCAGCGCGTACAGCGCCACCAGGCCCGCAAAGCCCAGGCGCCCACTCAGATCCCAGCCGCGCCCGGGCGGCGTCAGTGCGCTCGTATGCACCAGGCTCAGCGCGGTGCCAGCAGGCCGGTGGCCAGGCCAGCGTCGCGGATGGGCTTATAGACGGCGTTGTCACTGGTCACGAAGCCGGTGTAGTTGGCCGGCAGCAGGGTCTTCTGCGCCTGCAGCAGCGGGCCAACCGCGGCCAGGGCGTCTTGCAGGCGCTTGACGAAGGCCTTGTCCTTGAACAGTTCGTCGCGCACCGCCACCGCGTCGTTGGGCAGGGGTGCCGAGGTCCAGATGACCTTGCTGCGCTCGGCCTTGATCAGCCCTTGGTCGATCATCGCCGTGCGGTTGCGGTTGTAGTCGGCACCGGCATCCAACTGACCGGCGGCCACCTGGGTCTCGATGGCCTGGTGTTTGGTGTAGAGCACGCGGCCGAAGTGCTTTTCCGGGTCGATGCCGCGCTGCTGGAACTGGTGGAAAGGGATCAGGTATCCCGAAGTTGAGCCCTTGTCACCGAAAGCGAAGTTGCGGCCCTTGCCCTTGGGGCCAAGCAGGTCGTCGATGCTGTTGAGGCCCGAATCGGGGTGAGTGACGATGAGCGCGAAGTACTCTGGCTTGCCCTGGTACAGGATGGTGGACACCACCTGCGCACCGGCATTATGGTTGGCCAACACATAACCCCAGGGGCCCATCAGCGCGATGTCGGTCTCGCCGGCAGCTAGGCTCTTGGCCAAGCCTTCCCAGCTGTCCACGGTTCGCAGTTCCACCGGTCGACCCAGACGCTGCGCCAGATGCTGGGCCAGCGGCCGGTAGGTGGCATCGTTCTTCTCGCGATCTGGCTGGAACAGGCCAACACCGAATTTCAGCGGCGTAGCCTGAGCGAAGGCGGTGCCTGCACCCAGCGTGCCGACAAATGCGGCACTGGCGGCCAAGGCGGTAATGAGTCGACGGCGTTGTTGGTGCATAGATGATATCTCCGGTTTGGGTTAGGGAAGGAACAAAGGAAGCGGCGCGACGATCATCTGCGCCGCAGGTGAGACGGCCGGGGATGACAGGGGCGGCGGATGCGGCCCCTGTCACTCGGCAGCGGCGGCGCGCTCACGCTGGGCATGCCGGCGTGAGCGTGGTGCCGCCGGTCAGCGCGCCGCCGCTGGAGTTCGATCCTTGTCCTGCGTCGCGGATGGGTAGCCAGTGCTGCTGGTTGAAGTCGCAGTCGTAGAGGTAGCCCAGGTTGACCAGGTGGGTGTCGACGACGCGGTAGCGCAGCGCGGGGAAGGCGGAGTGGACGAGCAGGGGGAGCGTGGCGTGCATGGGCTATTGCGGGAACGGGTCTGTGCAATAGACGACCGGCCGCTGCTTTCCTTACAGCCTATTTCTGGCGATTCTTTTAACGGGCATTGCCATCGGCGGCCGCGCTTGCCCGATCAGTAGCCTCCTGATGCAATGACGTGGCCCGCGCCCCCGCAGCAGCATCAGCGGGTAGCCAACGGCAAGTTGTAAACGTCTTCGCGCGACCTGATGAGTGAAAAGTCAGCCGCGCTGCACCTCCGCGGCCAGGCGCTCCAGGTTCTGCGCATTGGCCAGCGCCACAAAGTCGGCGATCTGCGCGTAATGCGCTGCCGTGTCGAAGGTCTGGCGCCACCGGACCTCTGTGCCGCCCTGAGCGGGCGCCAGCGCCACCGTCAACAGAAAATGATGCCCGTTCAGATGCTCGATCTCGAACAGCTGGTCGGTCACAATGCGGACAAAACGGCTCTCGTTCGGGTAACTCTTGCCATCGGGGCCGTGCATCGTCAGGCGCCAGCTGCCGCCGGGCCTGAACTCAAACGCGTGAATCGTGCTGGTAAACCCGTTGGGCCCCCACCACCGGGCCACGCGAACTGGGTCGCTCATGGCGGCAAACACCTGGGCAGGGCTGGCCGCGATCAGCGTGCGGCGCGAGTCTGAGCGGGTCTCGATCGGTTCCATCGGGTGCCTTCACCGGGCTTTTGGCGGGTTGCGCCGTGGGGCAGTACGCCCGCGCCGGACGTGCAAAACACTACCCAATCAATAGCAAACTATTGCCATTTGACGGGGGCTAATGGCGGATTTTACTCATGATTTGACTGGAACCCAGACCCTTGATGGCCCCGCTTTGGATGCCGGAGCCACTTCTGTGGCAATTGTTACCGCTGTGCGTACTGAGCTGCCAGCGCGACCGCCACTCTGCCGATGAGTTCCAGCGGCAGTTCCTGACCATGCGGGAATGACAGATTCCCTTTGGGGCCGCGAAACCGCGCGACCTCCGAAACGAGCGCCTCATTCTCAGTGACTGGTGGATAGACGCCAATGTGCTTCTTGAACGCCGCGAAGTAGAAGAAGCACCGCTGTTGCTTGAACGCTGGCATGTTGTAGCTGATGCACCGGATCGCACCCGGAACCCGACTTTCGACTTCCTTCTGTACTTGCTCTAGCCGGGTGCGTAGCTCGGTTGGGACCGATGCGAAGTATTCCTCGTGTGTTTCGAAGGGCATAGATTGCGACTCCAGAGGGTGAGGCTAACGCCGACCGATGCTGCTCATGACGCTTGTCGAATGAAAGGGACTTCCCCGTCCCAAGCGAGCCGCGCACCGTGAAGCTGGTGGTTTACGGCAATTGACAACAAGCCAAGTCCAGTTATCTGGTGTTTCTTGAGAGGCCTACGCGAACACACTTGTGGCAGCGCCATAGATCGCGAGTAGCACGCCGAAGCCTTGCAGCTTGAACCCACCAACTGCGGCATGCTCGACCTTCTGACTCAGCTCCACGATCTGGCCGACCGTGGTGTCGATGCGGGCGTGAAGTTCTGACTTGGCACCCTCCAATTTGCTTTGGGCGTTGGCGAAACTCTCCGCGACTTCTTGTCGATGCTTGGCCAGTGTGCTTTCGAGGTAGTCAACACGTTCCTCCAGAGTAGTCGGCGTCTTCCGGATTGAAACGCTCGCGGAGCCTGAAGTCATGGCAGCCGACACACCGCTCAGTTGGATTGTGATGTTCTTGCCCTTGCGCGGGAACGCCTTGAACCACGTGACAGCTGCGGCCAACAGCGACTGGCGTCGGAACAGACCGAGGTTGTCGTTGACCGAGTAAAGAATCAGCAGCCCCCCGCTAACCTGAAGCACCATGCCAGCGATCTTGTTCACCACCTGGGGTGTGCCCGGAACAACGGTCAGCGCTAGCCAGTGCGTCGCAAACGCCGGCAGCAACGCCCAGAAGGGCCAAGCCCGCATCAGCCAGGCGGGGAGCTCGCGCCAATGGATCATTCGGCGGCCTCTTAAGAAACTTCCTCAGCAGCCCTGAGAAATCGGGTATTTGAAATCATGCTGAGGAGGTTTCCTGTGGTGTAAGTTCAAAGCCCAATTGGTGAGCCCGGCGAGTGAGATTTTGCACCGCTCTCTGACGGTAGCGCGACGAGCAACCTGTCATGTTGTGTTGCTGTGGGATCCATGCTGGCTCACATATTGACGAAGCACACTGTCCATGCGTGCCTGCCAGCCATCGCCAGTCGAGCGGAAATACTCCACCACCTCGACGCTGTAGCGTACTGAGAGCAGCAGCTTTTTATGCTCGGATTTTGGCCTGCCTCGTGCAGCGCTGATCGGCACAAGCGCATCTAGCTGCGCCTTTGTCATCGGCTTGGCATCCGGGTCGGCCTTGGCCGCCGCAACAATTCTCGCGTTGTCCTTGACCGACGGCATCAGGATGACTCGCTTACTGGACGTTTTCGACATATTTCTTCACCTCTCGTCGCTCGGCAAGGCGCAGGCTGATGATTCTGCGCACATCGCCACGGTCTACAAACGCCACGTAATACAGCGTGTTGCCTTCGGGAACCAGTCCAATCATTCGCAACTCGTCGTATGAATAACGTGGATCAACCCAAACATACGCTTCATCCCAAACCAGCTTCTCCGCAAATGCAAGTGATAGGCCATGGTTGACCAAATTCAGCTTGTCTTTGTTGGGGTCAAATACGAAACGCACGATTTATTGTAGCTACCAATATTCGGAAGTCAAGCACTACTGTGGGAGCATGCCGCGCACGCTGGCACCGGTCCTGCGCCACAGCTTTGCCACCCACTTGCTGCAATCGGGCCCCGACATCCGCACGGTGCAAGAACTCTTGGGCCATTCCGACGTGTCCACCACCATGATCCACACCCACGTGCTCAAGTTGGCGGCGGGCGGTACGGTCAGCGCGCTGGATGCATGGATGACTACTTAATAAATAGCAAACTATCGCCATTTGACGGGGGCTTAAGGCATATTTTCCTTAAAAACTATCGCCCAACCCATGACGCGCCGCCAATCAGGGGGACAATACCGGAACCGGTTTTCAAGGAGCGTGAATTGTTGAAATGGTTGCAGGCGCACCCGCAGCGGGTGTTGTGGGCGGTGGCGGGGGGGTGCGTGGGGTTGCTGGCGTATGGCTTGTATTTGCAGCACGTCGTTGGGCTGGTGCCGTGCCCGATGTGCATTGTGCAGCGGTATGCTCTTATGTTGGTAGCAATCATTGCCGCATTGACGGGGGCTAGCGGCCGAAAAAGCTTGCAAATGGCGGGTTCGCTGCTGATGCTGGTGGTGGCGGGGTTTGGGGCGTTTACCGCGGCGCGGCAGAGCTGGCTGCAGTGGTATCCGCCCGAGGTGGCTTCGTGCGGGCGCGACTTTTACGGGATGATCGAAACCTTTCCGCTGCAGCGCGTGGTGCCGATGATTTTCAAGGGCAGCGGCGATTGCACCCAGATCGACTGGACGTTTCTGGGCCTGTCGATCGCCAACTGGTCTTTCTTGTGCTTTGTGGCGGTGTCGCTGGTGGCGCTGCTGCTGATTTTTTCGCGCGGGCCGGCGCGTCGTCGCTGACGGGGGCTTGGGGCTCTGCAGGCCGTCCCGTGGCGCTTACAGCAGTTTCTTGACCAGCACGAGGCTCTTGCGGTCGGCGTTGTATTTGCGCTTGCGGGCGTCGGGCAGCCAGTCGGGTTCGACCTGCTGAAAACCGCGCTTCAAGAACCAGTGTTTGGTGCGGGTGGTGAGCACAAAGATGCTTTGCAGGCCCATGGCACGCGCGCGGTGCTCAACGCGCTTCAAAACCTTTTCGCCGTCGCCCTGGCCCTGGCTTTGCGGCGAGACGGTGAGGGCGGCCATTTCGGCGGTTTTGGCTTCGGGGTAGGGGTAGAGGGCGGCGCAGGCAAAGATGACGCCGTCGTGCTCGATCACGGTGTATTGCGAGGCGTCGCGCTCGATCTCGGTGCGGCTGCGTTTGACCAGGGTGCCGTCTTTTTCGAACGGTTCGATCAGTTGCAGGATGCCGCCCACGTCGTCGGCGGTGGCTTCGCGCAGGTTTTCGAGTTTTTCGTCGATGACCATGGTGCCCACGCCGTCGTGCACGTAAATCTCAAGCAGCAGCGCGCCGTCCAGCGCAAAGGGCAGGATGTGGCTGCGCTCCACGCCGGCCTTGCAGGCCTTGACGCAGTGCTGCAGGTAAAAGCCGGTGTCGGTGGGCTGCGTGCTGGGCCCGGCCTGGGCCAGCAGGGCTTCGGCGGCGGCCAGCGGGAGTTCGGTGTCGATGGGGTTGTCTTCGCCCTCGGGCACGCCGGGCTGCACGCGGATGCCGGGGATTTCGGTGATGAAGATCAGCTTGTCGGCCTGCAGCGCAATGGCCACGCTGGTGGCGACTTCTTCCATGGTGAGGTTGAAGGCTTCGCCCGTGGGTGAAAAGCCGAACGGCGAGAGCAGCACCATGGCGCCAAAGTCGAGCGTGCGGGAGATGCCGGCCACGTCCACCTTGCGCACCAGGCCCGAGTGCTTGAAATCGACCCCGTCCACAATGCCCACCGGCCGCGCCGTGAGAAAGTTGCCCGAGATCACCCGCACGGTGGAGCCGGCCATGGGCGTGTTGGGCAGGCCCTGGCTGAAGGCGGCTTCAATTTCATAGCGCAGCTGGCCCGCGGCTTCTTGCGCGCAGTCGAGCGCCAACTCGTCGGTGATGCGCATGCCGTGCGAATATTTGGCTTCGTGGCCTTTGGCGCGCAGTTGCTCGTTGACCTGCGGGCGAAAGCCGTGCACCAGCACGATTTTCACGCCCATGCTTTGAATCAGCGCCAGGTCCTGCGCCAGGTGTTGCAGCTTGCCCGCCGCGATGGCCTCGCCCGCGATGCCCACCACAAAGGTCTTGCCGCGGTGCATGTGGATATAGGGCGCCACCGACCGGAACCAGGGCACAAAGGTGAAGTTGAAGACGGCGGACATGGTGGGGCGCGGGCGGTTCGGTTGAAGAAGGGTGGGGCAAGGGCGGGGCAAGGGCGGGGCAAGGGTCAGGCGGGCCGCAGCAACTGCAGGTGTTCGGCGGGCAGCAGCTTTTGGAAGTCGCGGTCAAAGGTGACCAGCACCTCGCCATGTTGTAGCACGCTGGCGGCAATCCAGGCGTCGGGCACGTCGTTGGCGGTGAGTTGCTGGTTGAGGCAGAGCTGGCGCAGCAGCGGCCATTCAGGGCCGGTGCCCAGCACGTCCACACCCGGGCACGCCAGCACGGCATCGACAAACGCCACGGCCTGGTCGACCGGTGTGGGCGTGACAAACACGCGCGGATGCGTCACCAGCCGCAAAAAACTCGCCATCACCGTGGCCAGCAGCGACAGGCCGCCTTTGCCACGCGCCTTGGGCGTGTCGCCCAGCGTGGCCACCAGCCAGGTGCGGGCGCTCAGGTAATGGGTGTGGTCGCTGCGCGAGGCCGCCACCAGCACGTTGACATCAGGCGTCATGGGGGCGCGGCTTCAGGGCGCCGGAGCGGGTGGGGTGTGCCCATCGGCGGCGGCCAGCAGCGATTTGTTGCTGCCCGCCTGAACCCCCGGCTGCAAGCCGCCCGCGCCGCGAAACACGGGCAGTTCGGGGGCCGGTGTGAAGCGCGGCTGCGTGCTGCCCATGGCGTAGCTGGCCAGAAAATCGCGAACTTTGGCGCTCAGCGACGTGCCTTCCTCAATGGCCTTGATACGGGCACGGCGAACCAGCTCGTCGTCGACGGAAATGGTCAGGTTGGACATGGCAGCCTTCAAAAAATCAAGTGTAGCACATGAACACGTGAACCCGTGTCGTGCGTGATAATCGGGGCGATGTCCCCACTCGCGATCGAATTCCCCGAATCTCTGCCCGTCTCGGCCCGGCGCGAGGAAATCATGGCCGCGATGGCCGCGCACCAGGTGATCATCGTTTGCGGCGAAACCGGTTCGGGCAAGACCACCCAGTTGCCCAAGATCGCGCTGGCCCTGGGGCGCGGCAAGCTCAACTACCCGGCAGGCCAGCAGGCCAAGCTGATCGGCCACACCCAGCCGCGGCGCATCGCGGCCAGCAGCGTGGCCAAGCGCATCGCCGAGGAGCTGAAAACGCCGCTGGGCGAGGTGGTGGGCTTCAAGGTGCGGTTTCAAGACCGGCTGAGCCGCGACGCCTCGGTCAAGCTCATGACCGACGGCATTTTGCTGGCCGAAACCCAGACCGACCCGCTGCTCAGGGCCTACGACACGATCATCATCGACGAGGCCCACGAACGCAGCCTCAACATCGATTTTCTGCTGGGCTACCTGCGGCAGATATTGCCGCGGCGGCCCGATTTGAAGGTGGTGGTGACCTCGGCCACGATTGACGCGGAGCGGTTTGCGAATCACTTTGGGGCCGGTAACGGTCCCGCCCCGATCATCATGGTGTCAGGACGCATGTTTCCGGTGGAGCAGCGCTGGCGGCCGTTTGAAGAGTCGCGCGAGCACGACCTCAATGACGCGATTGCCGACGCGGTCGACGAGCTGTGGGGTGGTGGGCCGCGCGGCACGGGGGGGCTTCCTTCGGGGGGAGACATCCTGGTGTTTCTGCCGGGCGAGCGCGAGATCCGCGAAGCCGCCGACCACCTGCGCCGACACCTGAGCCACCATGCGGTGACGCGCAACGCCGAAGTGCTGCCACTGTTTGCGCGCCTCTCGCAGGCCGAGCAAGACCGCATTTTTGACGGCCACACCGGCCGCCGCATCATCCTGGCCACCAACGTGGCCGAGACCTCGCTCACCGTGCCGGGCATCCGCTACGTGATCGACGCTGGCACGGCGAGGGTCAAGCGCTACAGCTTTCGCAGCAAGGTCGAGCAGCTGCTGGTCGAGCCGATCAGCCAGTCGTCGGCCAACCAGCGCGCCGGCCGCTGCGGCCGCGTGGCCGACGGCATCTGCATCCGCCTCTATGACGAGAAGGATTTCAACGGCCGCCCGCGCTTCACCGACCCGGAGATCCTGCGCAGCTCGCTGGCGGGCGTGATCCTGCGCATGAAATCGCTGCGCCTGGGCGTGGTGGAAGATTTCCCGTTCATCGAAGCGCCGTCGGGCCGCGCGATCGCCGACGGCTACCAGCTGCTCAACGAACTGGGCGCGGTGAACGACGCCAACGAACTCACCCCGCTGGGCCAGGAGCTGGCCCGCCTGCCGCTGGACCCGCGGGTGGGCCGCATGATTCTGGAGGCGCGCAGCCGCAACGCGCTCGACGAAGTGCTGGTGATCGCCAGCGCCCTGAGCGTGCAGGACGCGCGCGACCGCCCCATGGAAGCCCAGCAGCAGGCCGATCAGGCCCATGTGAAGTTTGACGACGACAAGAGCGAGTTCACCGGCTACCTCAAGTTGTGGAAGTGGCTCAACGACGCGCGGGGTGGCGCCCGATCCACCGTTCGCCCTGAGCCTGTCGAAGGGCAGCGCATCCAGGGAACTTCGACGGGCTCCGTTCGAACGGAAGTGGCGCACAAGCTCTCCAACCGCCAATACGAACAACTGCTGCGCCAGAACTTCGTGAGCGTGCGCCGCGTGCGCGAGTGGCGCGACATCCACACCCAGTTGCACACGGTGGTGGCGGAGCACCAATGGCGGCTGAATGGGACGCCCGCCAGCTACGAGCAACTGCATCTGTCGATGCTGTCGGGCCTGCTGGGCAACGTGGGCTGCAAGCTCGACGAGGAAGACGTGTACCTCGGTGCCCGGGGCATCAAGTTCTACCGCCATCCGGGCGCGCACCTGTCCAAAAAGCCGGGCCGCTGGATCGTGGCGGCCGAGCTGGTGGAAACCACGCGGCTGTTCGGCCGGGGCATTGCCGCCATCGAGCCGACCTGGCTGGAGCAGGTGGGCGGCCATCTGCTGAAGCGGCAACTGCTCGACCCGCACTGGGAGAAAAAGGCCGCCGAGGTGGTGGCGCTGGAGCGGGCCACGCTGTATGGCATCGTCGTCTACAACGGCCGACGCGTGAACTTTGGCCGGGTGGACCCACAGGGCGCGCGAGAGATTTTCATCCGCGAGGCGCTGGTGGCCGGGCAGTGGGAAACCCAGTTGCCGTTCCTCGCCGCCAATCACAAGCTCATCGCCAAGGTGGAAGAGCTGGAGCACAAGTCGCGCCGACAGGACGTGCTGGTGGACGACGAGCTGATCTACGCCTTCTACGACCAGCAACTGCCACCCGAGGTGTGCAGCGGCCACAGCTTCGAGGCCTGGTACCGTGAAGAAAGCAAAAAGAACCCCAAGCTTTTGCTGCTCACCCGCGAAGAACTCATGCGCCACGAGGCGGCGGGCATCACCACCAACGCCTTCCCCAAGACCCTCCGCCTGGGCGGTGTGGACTGCGCCGCCAGCTACCTGCACGAGCCCGGCGACGCCAAGGACGGGCTGACGGTGACGGTGCCGCTGTTTGTACTGAACCAGGTCAACGACGACCGCTGCGAATGGCTGGTGCCGGGCATGCTCAAGGACAAGATTCAGGCCTTGCTCAAAAGCCTGCCGCAGAAGTCGCGCGGGCGCTTTGTGCCGCTGCCCGAATCGGCCACGCGGCTGGCCGCAGTGCTGGGCACACCCGAGGCGTTTGGCGCGGGCGGCCTGACCGAAGCACTGCTCAAACAGGTGCGCACCGAAACCAGCCTGGACATCAAGCGCGCCGACTTCAAGCTCGACATGCTGCCCGCGCACCTGTTCATGAACTTCCGCGTGACCGACGAGCACGGACGCCAGCTCGGCACCGGCCGCAACCTCGGCGCGCTCAAGGCCGAGCTGGGCGCGCAGGCGCGTGGGGCCTTTCAGGCGCTGGCAGGCCTGCGCACGGCGCCTGGTGCTGCACCAACCGCAGAAACCGCAGAATCTCAGGATTTTGAACAAAAACTGCCTTCAGCCCCCGTAGATAGGTCAAAGTTTGCTACTAAATCAGAAGTAAACACGTCGGTGAAAGCGGGTGAGAAATACACTGGGTGGGCCTTCGGCGAGCTGCCCGAGCTGATGGAGATCGCCAAGCCCGGGGGCCTGGGTGGGCAGACGCTCATCGGCTTTCCGGCGCTGGTGGACCAGGGCGACGCCGTGACCATCGAGGTGTTTGACGAACCCGAGGTGGCCGCCGCCAGACACCAGGCCGGCCTGCGCCGCCTGTTTGCGCTGCAGATCCGCGACGCGCTCAAGTACCTTGAGAAGAACCTGCCCGATCTGCAGAAGATGGCGGTGGCGTTCATGCCGCTGGGCTCGGTGGACGAACTTCGCAGCCAGATCATCGACGTGGCGCTGGACCGCGCCTTCCTGCTGGCGCCGCTGCCCACCGACGCGGCCGCCTTCCAGCGCCGGGTGGACGAGGGCCGTGGCCGCCTCACGCTGATTGCCAACGAAGTCGCCCGCCTGGGCGCCACCGTGCTGGCCGAATACGCCACCGCGCTGCGCAAGATCAAGGACACCAAAAACGCCGCCGACGCCACGGCCGACTGCACCCAGCAACTCCAGCGCCTCATGCCCAGGCGCTTTTTGGCCGCCACGCCGTGGACCCAGCTGCAGCACCTGCCGCGCTACCTCAAGGCCATCACCCTGCGGCTGGACAAATGGCGTGCCGACCCCGCGCGCGACGCCACCCGCCTGGCCGAGCTGCGCCCGCAAGAGCAGCGCTACTGGCGCCTGGTGGCCGAACGCAAGGGCGCGGTGGACGACCGCATGGCGGAATTCCGCTGGCTGCTGGAAGAACTGCGCGTGAGCTTCTTCGCGCAGGAGCTGCGCACACCCCAGCCGGTGAGCGTGAAGCGGCTGGACAAGCTGTGGACGCAGCTCAACAGCTGAAGCGGACGCCCGAGGGCAGGCGCTACGGCAGCCTGCGGCAGTACGCCTTGCGTTCGAACCAGTAGGCAATGTTGCCCGTGACGACGATGGTGCCCGAAATGATGGCCGAGGCCGCCGACACCACCCCCGCGCCCACCACCAGCGCCACGCAGCCTTCGTTGGAGCAGCCCTGGATGGCCGCCACCTGCACCTCCTCCAGCACCATGTGATTGGCGACGATCTGGCATTCCGGATCAAACACCTGGGTGGTGCGGGGCACATAGATGCAGGCTTGCAGCAGCGCCAGCCAAGCCACGGCCACCGCAAGCCGGAAGGGGCGGCGGTTCAGCACCGGGTCATTTCCCGCCGCCTTCGGCCTGGGCTGCGGCCGAATCCATTTGCCGGGCCAGCTCCGGGTCGACCGTGTTGCGGACGGCCACGCTGTAGAGCAGCACCAGCATCGCCGTCAGCACCGAAATGGCCACCACGCCGGAGCGCCGTTTCAGGTGGGCCTGGATGCTGCGGAAATTCAGGGTGATGTGCGCGATGGCGGTGACGATCATCAGCAGGCCGAACAGCTTGTGCACGGGGTGCATCTGGATGGTGAACGACGGCCGCTCGATGACGAACATCATGCCCCCGGACGTCGCCATCGCGATGAACGAGACCAGCATGGTGAGGGCAACAATTCTGCGGAACATCCGGCTTTTCCTGTTGAGATGATGGCGCAAGCATACCTGCGCCGGGAAGGCACTCGGACTCCCGGACCCGAGGGGCCGCACGGGTGCCCGCTGGCCTTGGCGACCGCCACCGCAGGGGCAAACCGTTAACGCGCCACTTGCAGACGCAGGCGTCGTGCGGCATCTTCGGCCCGCGCATCGTCAATCTCGCGCATCACGTGGCCGACATCGACCGGCCCTGATTTGCGCTCGAAATGGCCGGTGAGCACGGTGTCCAGGTCCAGCATGCCGCGCTGGTACAAGTCCCAGATTTCCAGCCCGTAGGCGGTGTCCAGAAGATCGGGCGCAAAGCGGCCAAAGAAGCTGCGCAGGTTGTCCACGTCGCGCAGCAGCATGCGGGCCGCGTGGTTGTTGCCTGCCGCGTCCACGGCCTGGGGCAGGTCGATGATGACCGGGCCCGCCACACCGTCGTGGGTGGCCAGCAGGATGTTGAATTCCGACAGATCCCCATGCACCACACCGGCGCACAACATGCGGACCACTTCCTTGAGCAGCGTGGCGTGGTGGCGGCGGGCATCTTCGGGCGTGAAGGTGACGTCGTTCAGGCGCGGGGCGGCGTCGCCATGGGCGTCGGTCACCAGTTCCATGAGCAACACGCCGTCAAAGAAGTTGTAGGGCCTGGGCACGCGCACTCCGGCTGCGGCCAGGCGGTACAGCGCGTCCACCTCGGCGCTTTGCCAGGCGGCCTCGGTGGCCTGGCGACCAAAGCGCGTGCCCTTGGCCATGGCGCGGGCCTGCCGGGTGTTCTTGACCCGGCGGTTTTCGGTGTAGTCCACGGCCTGGCGAAAGCTGCGCTCGGTGGCGTCCTTGTAAACCTTGGCGCAGCGTGTCTCATCGCCGCAGCGGACCACATACACCGTGGCCTCCTTGCCACTCATGAGCTGGCGCACAACGCGGTCGATCAGGCCTTCGTCGATCAGGGTCTGCAGTCTTGGGGGGGCTTTCATGGCGTCGATTGTGCGCCCGGCCGGACGCCCTGCGACCGGTGGTCGCCCGGGCTGGCATGATGCAGGGTTGTCTGCCCCATTTCACTTCTTCCCATGACCGACGCCTTGCCTGAATCTGCCGTGACCGTTTCGCCCACCGAGGCGGCCGCACCCTCTCAACCCGCTCCGCGTGGTGGCCGGGGGCGCCGCGGCCGCGGGGCCGCCCGGCCCGACGCCGCCGCTGCGTCCAATGCCACCGGGTCCGACGCCGGGTCCGGCTCGGGTGCTGCGGCCGCCCGTCCCGCGCCGCGCGTGCACCCGGTGCTGGAGCAACTGGCCGCCCTGTACCCGCACTTGTTTGGCGCGGTGTTTCGCCCGCTCAAGCGCGGCATTTACCAGGATCTGTTGGCCGCCCATGCTGACGTGCTGGACAAAAATGGCCTGAAGGAAGCACTGGCGCAGCACACGCGCTCCACCCGCTACCTGGGCAGTGTGGCGGCGGGCATGCCGCGCCACGATTTGCAGGGCCAGCCCGTGGAGGCGATGGCGCCCGAGCATGTGCATCACGCGGTGCTGGAAGTGTTTCGCCGCCGCCAGGGCCGCACGCCCGAGGCCCAGCGGGCGGCACTGCGTGAGCGTGCGGTGCAGGCCATGGTGGACGCCCTGGAAGCCTCGGGCCTGACGCGCGCCGCGTATGACGAGCGGGTGCGCGGGCGTGACGACACGGCCAATGCGCTGCTGGACGAGGCGCTGGCGCAAGCCTCCGCCCGCGCAGCCCGGGAAGAAGCCTTGCTGCGGGCGTTTGAAGCCAGCGGCCAGACGCCGCAGGCGTTTGCCGACATGTACGGTCTGGACCCGCGCCAGGCCCCCCAGACACTGGCACGCGCCAGGCACCGCCGTGAGGTGGCCGCGGCTGCGCCTTCCGTCGAGGCCTGATGCGGCATGGGCGAGCCTGACGACACCTCCCGGCGCCTGACCGAGCTGGAGATCAAGGCCAGCTACACCGAAGATCTGCTGGACCAGCTGAACCTCACGATTTACCGTCAGCAGCAACAGATCGACCGGCTGATGGCCGAGGTGGCGCAGCTTCGACAGCAAGTCCCCGATAGTGAGGTGGGGGGCTCGGCCCGGGTGACCCACCTGCGCGACGAACTGCCGCCGCACTATTGAGGCTGGGGCACCGACGCCGCGCCGGTGTGCGTCAGGCTTCCGCGGTCTCGGCCATTCGCGAGGGGGTGGCGCCTTGTTTTTGCGCCATGGCGGCGATGGCCTTGTCGACCACGGCCCCGGTTTCCACCGGGCGCATCAGGCGGTCGCGGATCAGCTTTTCGCAGCTGCGCTTGGTCATGGAATGGGGGCGCCCCCCACGGCTGACAAACATGAACAGCGTGCCCTTGGAGCTGGCCCACATGAGCTGGGCCCGCAGCCACTGCCGCCGCGAATACAGATCGACCCACGCGCCGGGCTGCAGGCGGTCGAGGATGGCCGATGGGCTCAGCGGCGTGGGTGCGGCTTCGAGGGCATCGTCGTCTGCGGTGGGCAGGGGGGCCGCGCCCGTGTCGGCGGGGTCCAGTGCGGCAAAGGCGCTGTCGTCGGTGCCGCCCAGGCTGGCGTAATCGGTGGGTTGGGTTTCTTCAAACCCGGCGGCGTCGAGTTCGTGCCGGCCCAGCCACGGTTGGGCCGCCTTGCGCGGTTTTTGCTGTTCGGGTGTGGCGGCGAGCGTCTCGTCGATGTCCATGGACATCGGCTCGGCCTCTTCCAGTGGTGTGTAGGCGGGTGATTCCAGCGGCGCGGGTGCCGACAGCGATGCAAAGGCGGATTCTTCGGCGTCCCGCCGCGAGCGGGCCCGCCGCAGCTTCAGCACAGGGTTGTGCAGGCGCATGAGGGCGTCGAGGAAAGGCTTGGTTTCGGCCCGCTCTTTGCCCAGCAGTTCCAGCCCTGCCTGCAGTGTGGTGACGAGCTTGGGAATCATCTCGATCAGCTTGGACGGCCGCCGCAGGGTCACGTCCTGCTTGACGCTCCAGAGCAGGTCAGACACGGCCGTGCGATAGCCGCCCGGGTCGATCTGGCTGCGCTTGTCCATCAGCTGGGCGTGCGCCATGACCAGCGACCAGGTGCTGTAGAGGAAGTCGAGAATCATGCCAGGCACGTTCTGCAGATCGGGCCGCTGGCTCAGGTCCCAGGCGATCTGGTCGGCCAGGGTCTGGCGCTCTTCGGCAAACCGGATGGCACGCAGGCCGTTGTAATGGGCTTCGAGCTCCTGGCGGTCGAGTTCGTCCCAACCCTGTTGCAGTTTGGCCAGTGCGGCGCCGAAAGCCTCGGGCGGGTTGCGCCCCACGGCATTGAGCTGGTTGAAAACCTTTTGCACCGGCTGGAAAAAGCTGGCGAACTCGCTGTCGAACTCGTCGTTGTAGCGAAAGCTGCGCTGCGCCACGCTTTCGACCAGGCGGCGTGCCGGGTGGGAGGTTTCGGAGAAGAAACGCGGGTTGTCCAGGGCCAGGTGCAGCAGGGCTGGCTCCAGCGCCACCACGGCCTCGCGCACCGGGGCCAGCAGCAACGGGTCGTGGGCCACCTGGTTGACCAGCTTGCGCACCACGTCCAGTCCCACCACCTGCTTGACGCGCTCGGCTTTTTTCTTGAGCTGCATGAGCGCGCGCGCGCGCTCATGCGGGGCCGCAAACGCGCCCCAGCCATCGCGGCGGAGCCGACTGCCGACGTCCACGGAGCGAACCGGCCGGTCCACCACGGGCAATTCGCGATAGTCGGCCTCCAGCCGCTGCATGGCCGAGTCTTCGGGGCTGGCGGCTGCGGCCGCGTGGTCGATTGCGGCCAGCTCTTCGTCCACCGCCTGGTAATAGCCCTGGGGCAGCGCCTGGTCGAATTCGTGCGCGCCCTGATTCAGGAATTCATGGAACACATGGTTCTGGATGGCAGTCTGGGGGCGCGCCAGCAAGGGCATGTCCGGCAGGCTTTGCAGGCCCGAAGCGGCGCCACCACCACCACCACCACCACCACCACCACCACCATTGCCATTGCCATTGCCATTGCCATTGCCATTGCCATTGCCATTGCCATTGCCATTGCCACCCGGACCTTGCCCGGTGGCTGCGGCGCCATCGCCCCAGCCGCCACCGAAGGCGCCCGGTCCCTGGGAGGGCGGGCGGGTGGCGGCCCCCGGCGCATCGACGGCCAGCCGCACCCGGTAACCGGCTTCGGCCACGTTGGCGCGTCGCAGCTGCTCGGTGGCGCTGAGATAGAGCGTATGGAGTTCGGTGGCGAAGGGCTTGCCGAGGTGGCGCAGGCAAATGGCGCGGATCTCGGCGTCAGGCTCGGTCTTGGCCAGCACTTCGCGCAGGGCACCCGCAAAGATCGCTGGCCGCAGCGGGTTCATTTCGGGCCGGATCACGGCTTCGCCCAGCACCGAACTCATGAGCGCGTCCAGGTCGGACAGCTCGCGCTCGACCACGGGCAGCAGCACCTGCAGCAGTCGCGACGATTCGAGGTCTTCGGCCACCTTGTCGTCGTCCACGAGGCTCAGTTCGGCAAAGCTGGAGCGCCGCGCCTCGGGGGGGGCGACCGCACCGGTTTCGGCCGCGGCGGCCAGCAGCCGCTTTTTCAGCACATGGGGAAAGGTCTGCAACCAATCGAGTTTGTATTTCAGCAAGCCTCGCCAGGCCAGGCCGATGCGGTCGCGCGTGGCGACCTCGCGGCTTTTGTATTCGGCGGTCTGCAGCTCGGACACCACCACGTCCAGGCAATGCTCCAGCAATGCGGGAGACTTGGCCACCACATCCTCAAGACATTGCCGCAACAGGGGGGAACGATCCGCCATGATCAAACTTCTGGCCTACCAAAGCTGAAAAACTGATTATGCAAGCGATTATTCGACCAAACCATGGCGCAGAAATATTCGGTTGCAGTTGGCATGTTGTGCCCGGGCACGTGGTCCTGCGTACACACCTCGCCTTCGCCCCCAATTGTTAATAAATTTGACACATAACCCCCCGTAAAATGGTATTTGTTTGCTATTGATAGCGGAGCAATCAGGATTCCCCCTCGCAACGGCAGGGCGCCATGTGTCCGTCCATAATGACCTTCGACTGGCCTCACCATGACCGTACGCAATCTCCATCACCTGTTTCAACCCAAGTCCGTGGCGGTCATCGGGGCATCCGACCGCCCCCACAGCCTCGGGGCCACGCTGATGCGCAACTTGCGCGAAAGCAGCTTTGCCGGCCCGGTCTGGCCCGTCAACCCCAAACATGACCGCGTGGCGGGGCAACCCGCCTTTCGCAATGTGGCCAGTCTGCCGGCGCCACCGGATCTGGCCGTGATCTGCACGCCGGCCGCCACCGTGCCGCAGCTGATTGACGAGTTGGGGCGCTGCGGGTCGCGGGCGGCGATTGTTCTCACTGCGGGCCTGTCGACCCCCGCCACAGCGGGTGGACCCAGCTTGCGCCAGGCCATGCTGGACGCGGCCCGGCCGTATCTGCTGCGCATTCTGGGGCCGAACTGCGTGGGCTTGCTGGTGCCCGGCATTGGCCTCAATGCGAGTTTTGCCCATACTTCGGCGCTGCCGGGCAAGCTGGCCTTCATTTCGCAATCAGGAGCGCTCACCACGGCGCTGCTGGACTGGGCCAAATCGCGCGACATCGGGTTTTCGCATTTTGTGTCGCTGGGCGACAGCGCCGACGTGGACTTTGGCGACGTGCTCGATTACCTGGGCAGCGACCCGGGCACCCGTGCGATCCTGATGTACATCGAGTCGGTGCAGGCCGCGCGCAAGTTCATGTCGGCCGCGCGGGCCGCGGCGCGCAACAAACCGGTGCTGCTGGTCAAGGCGGGCCGTGCCCCGGCAGGGGCCAAGGCGGCGGCGTCGCACACGGGCGCGCTGGCCGGTTCCGACGCCGTGTTTGACGCTGCGGTTCGCCGTGCCGGCATGTTGCGCGTGGACACCCTGACCGATCTGTTTGCGGCGGCGGAAACGCTGTCGCGCACCCGACCGTTCCAGGGCGACGGGTTGGTCATGGTGACCAACGGCGGCGGTGCCGCCGTGCTGGCGGCGGACGCGCTGGCCCTGGGCGGCGGGGCGCTGGCCGAATTGTCGGCCGACACGCTGGCGCGGCTCCAGGCGTTTTTGCCCCCCACGTGGTCGCACGGCAATCCGGTGGACATCATTGGCGATGCGCCGGTTGAGCGCTACGTGAAAGCGCTGGAGGTCGTGCTGGCCGATCCCGCCACCGAGGCCTTGCTGTTCCTGCACGCACCCACCGCCATCGTGCCCAGCGCCGAGATCGCGCGCGCTTGTGTGCCAGTGTTGCAGGCCGCTTCGCAGCCGGTGTTGGGCTGCTGGCTGGGGGGGGAGGCGGTGCAAGAAGCGCGCAGCATCTTCTCCGAGGCCGGCATTCCCTCGCATGACTTCCCCGAGCAGGCCGTGGGGGCGTTCCTGCAGATGGCCGATTTCCACCATAACCAGGCGATGCTGCTGCAGACGCCGGTTTCGGTGCCGCAGGCGTTTGCGCCCGACACCGCCGAGGCCCGCCGCATCATTGAGGTGGCGATTGCGGGCGGCCGGGAACTGCTGACCGAGCCCGAAGCCAAGGCTCTGCTTGCGACCTACGGCGTCCCGGTGGTGGCGACGCGGGTCGTGGCGGACGCTGCCGCCGCCACCGCTGCGGCCCGCGAAATCGGGTTTCCGGTGGTGCTCAAGATTCTGTCGCCCGACATTTCGCACAAGTCGGACGTGGGGGGTGTGGCGCTCAAACTGGAAACCGTGGCGGACGTGGCGCAGGCGGCCGAGGGCATGCTGTCGCGCATCGGCGCGATGCGCCCCGACGCCCGGCTGACGGGTTTTACGGTGCAGGCGATGGTGACGCGCCCGCATGCCCATGAACTGATCGTGGGTGCGGCGACCGACCCGGTGTTCGGGCCGGTGATGCTGTTCGGGCAGGGTGGGGTGGCAGTAGAGGTGATTGCCGACCGCGCGGTGGCACTGCCCCCGCTGAACCTCGCCCTGGCGCGCGATCTGGTGTCGCGAACCCGGGTTTCCAGGCTGCTGGCAGGCTACCGCGACCGCGCCGCGATCGACCAGGCCGCGCTGCACCTGGTGCTGCTGAAGGTGTCGCAGCTGGTGTGCGACTGCCCACAGGTCATTGAACTCGACATCAATCCGCTGTTGGCCGACGACCAGGGGGTGATGGCATTGGACGCCCGCGTCCGGGTGGCGCCGACGTCCGCGGCGGCGAGCGCGCGACTGGCCATCCGGCCGTATCCGGCCGAGCTGGAGGAGTCGATGACGCTGGAGGGTCAGACCTTGCAGGTGCGCCCGATTCAGCCCGAGGACGAACCCCGGCTGCGCCGGTTTTTCATGGACGCCGATCCGGCCGACGTGCGGCTGCGCTTTTTCATGGCACGGCGGACCTGGGCGCATTCGGAACTGGCACGCTTCAGCCAGATCGACTACGAACGCGAAATGACGTTCGTGGCGCTCACCATGCCAGACGGCGCGGTCCCCCGGATCGTTGGCGAAGTGCGCACGGTGACCGACCCCGACAACGCGCGGGCGGAATTCGCGATCATGGTGGCCTCGAACCTCAAGGGCAAGGGTCTGGGGCGCGCCTTGATGGACAAAATGATCCGCTACCTCAAAGGCCGGGGCACCGGGCAACTGGTGGGCGAATGCCTGCAATACAACGAGGCCATGGCTGGTCTGGCGCGCAGTGTCGGCTTGCGCGTGACGCCCCAGCCGGGCGGCGAGACCACGCTGCTGTCGCTCGATCTCCATCCGCCCACGGTGCGCGCAGGTCCGTCCGCCTGAGGTCGAAATGCTAGAATGTTGCGATGCACAAAATCGCGCTGGCCTTGCCGACCCACGGTGCCTTCCCGGGCCGTGATCTGCCGCGCGGCTATTTTTGTGCTGTGACGCCGCCGTAGCCGGCGTCCGCTCTGCCTCCCCACGCCATTTCGGGTGCGCCGCAGCGCTGCGGGGCGCCATGTGCGCTGTCTCCCGATTCAAGCTTCTTCACACCACGGCGTCGCGGTGTCACGCCGATTTTTCTCTCACGACCATGCCTCATTCATCTTTCCGCCAGGACTGGCTGTCCAATGTCCGCAACGATCTGCTCGCAGGTCTTGTGGTGGCCCTGGCGCTGATTCCCGAAGCCATTGCCTTCTCCATCATCGCAGGGGTGGACCCCAAAGTCGGCCTGTATGCATCGTTTTGCATTGCCACGGTGATTGCGTTCACCGGGGGACGTCCCGGCATGATCTCGGCCGCAACGGGGGCCATGGCCTTGGTGATGGTCACGCTGGTCAAGGATCACGGCCTGCAATACCTGCTGGCGGCCACCGTGTTGACCGGGGTCCTGCAGATTCTCGCTGGCTGGCTGCATCTGGGGGCGTTGATGCGCTTTGTGTCGCGCTCGGTGATCACCGGTTTCGTGAATGCGCTGGCCATCCTGATCTTCGTCGCCCAGTTGCCGGAACTGACCGGCGTGACCTGGGTGGTTTACGCCATGGTGGCGGGCGGGCTCGGCATCATCTATCTGTTTCCCTACCTGACCAAAGCCATTCCCTCGCCGCTGGTGGCCATTGTGGTGCTGTCGGGTCTGGCCATTTACCTGGGCCTGGACATCCGCACGGTCGGCGACATGGGCCAGCTGCCGGACAGTCTGCCCATCTTCCTGTTGCCCGAGGTGCCGCTGAACCTGGAGACGCTGAAGATCATTCTCCCGGTGTCGGCCACGCTGGCGGTGGTCGGGTTGCTGGAGTCCATGATGACGGCTTCCATCGTGGACGATTTGACCGACTCGCCCAGCAACAAGAACCGCGAATGCGTGGGGCAGGGCGTCGCCAACATCGCGTCGGGTTTCCTGGGGGGCATGGCGGGCTGCGCCATGATCGGGCAGTCGGTGATCAACGTGAAATCCGGAGGGCGTGGCCGCCTGTCCACACTGGCGGCCGGTGTTTTCCTGTTGCTGATGATTGTGTTCATTGGCGACTGGGTGGCGCGCATTCCCATGGCTGCGCTGGTGGCGGTGATGATCATGGTGGCCATCGGCACTTTCAACTGGGATTCGATCCGAAAGCTCAAGGAGCACCCCAAGAGTTCCAGCCTGGTCATGATCGCCACAGTGATTGTGGTGGTGGCTTCACATGACCTGGCCAAGGGCGTGCTGGTGGGGGTCTTGCTTTCCGGATTTTTCTTCGCCCACAAGGTGGGCAAGATCCTGCATGTGGGTTCCAAGGCCGAAGACGAAGGCCGTCTGCGCACCTACAAGATCACCGGCCAGGTGTTCTTTGCCTCAGCCGAGCGTTTTGTCAACGCGTTCGACTTCAAGGAAGTCATCGAGAAGGTGCGCATCGACCTGAGCCGCGCCCACTTCTGGGACATCACAGCGGTGAGTGCACTGGACAAGGTGGTGGTGAAGTTCCGCCGTGAGGGCACTGCGGTGGAAGTCATTGGCCTGAATCAGGCCAGCGCCACCCTGGTCGACCGCTTTGCGGTGCACGACAAGCCCGACGCGGTTGAACAGTTGATGGGTCACTGAAAGGAGCGCATGGCATGAGCAACGAGAAAAAAGTCCTGGCCTGCGTCGATCAGTCGCGCTTTGCCGACGACGTGGTGGATTACGCGGCCTGGGCCGCCCGCCGCATGCAGGCGCCACTGGAGCTGCTGCACGTGATCGACCGGCCAGCCGACGCTGCGTCGGGCAAAGACCACAGCGGCGCCATCGGCTTTGACGCCCAGGAATCCCTGCTGGCCGAGCTTTCCAGCGAGGACGAAGCCCGCAGCCGGGCGGCGCGTGAGCGTGGCCGCATCTTTCTGAACCGTTTGCGCGAACGGGCCATCGCTGCGGGGGTGGAGTCACCCGATGTCCGGCAACGCCATGGCGTGGTCGAACAAACCCTGATCGAACAGGAAGAGGGCGTGCGCCTGTTTGTGCTGGGTCGCCGCGGTGAGTCCGCAGAAACCACCCAGCGGGACCTGGGGCGAAATGTCGAACGTGTGGTGCGTGCCTTGCACCAGCCGATTCTTGCCGTCACCGAAGGTTTCCGGGCGCCTCAGCGGATCATGATCGCCTTTGACGGCGGCATCGTGACCCGCCGCGGCGTTGAAATGGTGGCCACCAGCCCGTTGTTTCGCGGACTGCCATTGCATGTCCTGATGTCCGGCAAGCCAGGCCAGGACGCCGCACGCCAGCTTGAGTGGGCCCGAACGACGCTGGTAGGGGCCGGGTTCGAGGTGGTGGCATCGCACCTGCCGGGCGATGCCGAGAGCATCATCGCCCGGCAAGTTCTGGCGCAAGGCGCGGACCTGCTGGTCATGGGGGCCTACAGCCACTCGCCGCTGCGCAGCCTGTTGCTGGGCAGCAAGACGTCGGATCTGCTGCGGTCGGCCCGGATTCCCGTGCTGTTGCTGCGCTGACCCGGCAAGGCGTGCGCCGCCGTGTTCTGCACCGAATGCGTGCTTGAACGCGACAAGGACTCGGCCCGCAAATCGTTTGGGGCCCGCCCACGCTTCGGCGCGGGGCAGGCGGCTTACCGCGCCCGGTTCAATTGGTCTGCAGGCGGCCGGGTACGTTGTCCATGGGCAGGGCTTGCGGTGCCTGCGTCCAGTCCACCATGGAGCCCGGGTAGAGCTTGACGTTTTTCTGGCCCAGGATTTCCGACATGGCAAACCAGTTGGTGGCCGCCCAGTGGCCGGTGTTGCAGAACGACACCACGGTGTCGTTGGGCGCGAGATTGGCGTCGGCCGCCACTTTTTGGGCGTCAGCGGGCGACACCATGGCCGCACTGCCTTGGGCAAACCAGCGGCTGTTTTCCAGGTTGACCGCACCCTTGACGGTGCCGGGCACGCTGGCGGCCGGATGCTTGGTTTCGCCACGGAAGAAGGCGGCGGGCCGGGCGTCGATCAGGCTGACCTTTTTGTCGCCAATTTGCGAGACCACCTGCTCGCGCGTGGCGATCAGGCGGGTGTCGAGCCGGGGTTGATACGTGCTGGCGGCCACCTTGACCGGCTGGTTGTCCGTCGGAAGCTTGGCCGCACTCCAGGCCTCCATGCCGCCGTTGAGGATGGACAGCTCCTGCAGGCCCAGCACCTTCAGGGTCCAGTAGACCCGCGCGGAGGCGCCGAAGTCGGTGGAGTCAGCCCCGCTGGTGACCACCACCGCATGGGTCTGCGGGGTCAGGCCCAGCGCCTGCACCAGCGCGGTGAGTTGGGGCAGTTCCGGCACGGTGCCCGGGTTGGTGGCCGGGCCGCGCCAGCTCCCGTAGGGCGCATTCACGGCGCCGGGGATGTGCTGTTGCGCGTAGCTTTTGGGGTCGCGCGCATCGATCACGCGCACGGCAGGGTTGGACAGCAAGGGCTGCAATTCCGCGGGCGACAGCAGTGGCTTGGCGGCCAGCGCGACGTGGCTGAGCGCGAGGGCTGCCAGGGCAAGGACGAGTTTTTTCATGGTGGGGCCTCTTCAGGTGAAACACGCCATCGGGCGCAAAAGTCGAGTTTATTCCTTTGTGCGGGAATGTGCGGCCGGCCGGGCGCCTGCCCACAGCGGACGGCAGCGTGCAACGCAACAGCCATTGACACCCCTTGCGGGCTGCCTTACCGTTCAGCGCAACACGTGCACGGGAACTGAAAGGAAAGCGCCATGGACCGTCGTGCCTTCATCGAATCGTGTTCGGCCGCAGCGACCTGCCTGAGCGCCGCCGCGGCCCTGCCGGTTTTTGCGGCGGATGCGCGCCCCCGCGCGTATGCGCGCGCTGTGCTGACCGACGAGTTCGGCGATCCGCTCAAGGCGTCCAGCCTGAAGGCACGCGCCAATTACGTGTTTCATTACCCTTACGTGGCCACACCCGTGTTTTTGCTGAACCTGGACACGCCAGTGCCACCCGCGCAACTGACGACCGAGGCCCGTGAATCCTACGTCTGGCCCGGCGGGGTGGGGGCGCGGCGCAATGTGGTGGCGTTCAGCGCGATCTGCGCGCACCAGCTGGTGTACCCCACGCCGCAGGTGAGCTTCATCAGTTTTCGGCGGAACCGGGCGCAAAAGGGCGTGCAGGACAACCTGATTCACTGCTGCGCCGAACACAGCCAGTACGACCCGGCCAAAGGGGCCCAGGTGCTGGACGGACCGGCACCCCAGCCGCTGTGCGCCGTGCTGCTCGAACACGACCCCAGGGCCGACACCCTGACGGCCTACGCCACCCTGGGCGGCGAATTGTTCGATGCGTTCTTCCGCAAGTACGAAATGAAGCTGAGCCTGGACGTGGGCCCCACGGCACGCCACCCCGTGGCGGGGCGTGCGCCCGTGCGCGAACTGGAAAAATTCTGCAAGAACCCGATTCAGTGCTGACGGGGTTCAATTTGACATTTTTTTGATGAAAAATGCCTTTAGCCCCCGTAAAATGGTCATAGTTTGCTCATATTAATATAGCAAACCGGGCGCTCAAAACCGGGCGCTCAACCTAGAGCTTGGCCAGGCGGCCCAGTGCGGTGTTCAAGGTCTCGTCCTTCTTGGCAAAGCAAAAGCGGACGACTTTCTGGTCAAACCCGTTGCCGTAAAAGGCCGACAACGGGATGGCCGCGACCCCGATTTCGCGCGTGAGCCACTGGCAAAAATCAGCTTCTGGCAGGTCGCGCTCTGGCACACCCAGGCCCGAAATGTCCACGCACTGGAAATAGCTGCCTTCGCTGGGCAGCAGCTTGAACTTCGTCGCCGCCAGACCGGCCCGGAACAGGTCGCGCTTGCGGGCGTAGAAGGCGGGCAAATCAAGGTAGGGCTTCGGGTCGGCCATGTAGCGGGCGATGCCCACCTGCATCGGTGTGTTGACGGTGAACACGTTGAACTGGTGTACCTTGCGGAACTCGGCCGTCATCGATGCCGGCGCGGCCACGGTGCCGATCTTCCAGCCGGTCACGTGGTAGGTCTTGCCGAAGCTGCTGACGATGAAGGCGCGCGCCGCCAGGCCGGGGTAGCGCGCGGCGCTGAGGTGCTCGTTGGGGGCGAACACCATGTGCTCGTACACCTCGTCGCTGATCAGCAGTACGTCGGTGGGGGCCAGCAGATCCTGCAGGCGCAGCATGTCGGTGTGGGACCAGATGGTGCCGCTGGGGTTGTGCGGGCTGTTGACCAGGATCGCGCGGGTGCGCGGCGACAGGGCCGCGGCAATTCGGTCGAAGTCGGGCCGGAAAGTGCCCGGCGTGAGCGGCACGCGCACCACGGTGCCGCCCGCCAGCTCAATGTTGGGCACGTAGCTGTCATAGCAGGGCTCGAGCACGATGACTTCGTCGCCCGGGCGCACCACGGCCAGGATGGCGGTGATGATGGCCTGCGTGGCGCCGGCGGTGACGGTGATCTCGCTCACCGGGTCGTATTGGCGCCCGTACAGCGTCGCGATCTTGGCCGCCTGGGCCTCGCGCAGCACCGGCACGCCAGTCATGGGCGGATACTGGTTCAGGCCTTCGGTCATCGCGTCGGTGACGGCCTGCACCAGCTTCGGGTCGCAGGCAAAGTCCGGAAACCCCTGGCCCAGGTTGACCGCGCCGGTTTCCGTGGCCAGCGCCGACATCACGGTGAAGATGGTCGTGCCCACGGCGGGCAGCTTGGTTTGCAGGGTGGGGGTGTGTTCGACGATCAGGCTCATGGTGGGGGTGATTCGGTTTCGTTCAGGCGGCCGCAGGCGGCTACAGCTCATAGTCGGTCGACTGCCCGGCCAACGCTCTGGCGATCAGGTTGCGGTCGAGGCGTTCGTTCAGCAATTCGGCGAATTTCAGCACAAAATTGCGCAGGTAGGCGCTGCGCTTGAAGGCCACGCGCGCCACATTCTGGCCAAACAGGTAGCCGCCAGGCCGCACCACAAGGTCGGCGTTGGTGCCATCTTCGCGCACCGCCATCTCGGCCACGATGCCGATCCCCAGGCCCAGGCGCACATAGGTCTTGATGACGTCGGAATCGATGGCCTCCAGTGCAATGCGGGGCGTCAGGCTCTTGTGCGCAAACGCGGTGTCGATCTTGGTGCGGCCGGTGAACGAGGGGTGGTAGGTGATGATCGGCTCGGCTGCGAGGTCTTCCAGCGTCAGCCGTTCCTTCCTGGCCAGGGGGTGCCCCACGGGCAACACCACCATGTGCTGCCATTCATAGCAGGGCAGGGTCACGAGGTCGGCATAGTCCGACAGCGACTCGGTGGCGATGCCGATCTCGGCCACCTCGTCGAGCACCATGCGCGCCACCTGGTCGGGCGAGCCCTGGTGCAAGCTCACGTTGACCTTGGGGTAGGCCTCGCGCAGCTTCGCCACTGGCACGGGCAATACATAGCGCGCCTGGGTGTGCGTGGTGGCGATGGACAGCGTGCCGCTGTCCTGCGCGCTGAACTGTTCACCAATGCGTTTGAGGTTGCCGACCTCGCGCATGATGAGTTCGATGCTCTTGAGCACGTGCTGCCCGGGCTCGGTGATGCGTTTGAGGCGCTTGCCGTGGCGCGCGAAGATCTCCACTCCCAACTCCTCCTCCAGCTCAATGATGGCTTTGGAGACCCCGGGTTGCGAGGTATGGAGGGCCTTGGCGGCCTCCGTGAGGTTCAGGTTGCGGCGCGCGGCTTCCTGAACAAAGCGAAACTGGTGCAGGTTCATATCGAAATTCTACTGAATTCAGAATTCGATATTTCCAGCGTGTCTATCAAGAGGGGGAAGAGGGGGTGGACGCCGTGAGCGGGGCCAGCGCAATTTGCGCCAACTGGTCGATCAGGCGGGGGTCTTCGCCCACCGTGGGGGCCAGGGTGAAGCCGACTCCGGGGTGCGTGGCACGCAGTTGGGCCAGCAGCACCGGCAGGTCTTCACGGGCATGCTTGCCGACGCCCAGAAACATGGGAATCACCGCGATGGTCGTGGCCCCCTGTGCGGCCAGCGTGGCGGCCGCAGCGGGAAGATCGGGCTGGGTCAGCTCAAGGTAGGCGCTGCAGACCCGCACGCCCGGCGCGCGTTCGGCAATGCGTGCGGCCACCGCCTCAACCGGGCGGCGCCAGAGCGGATCGCGCGAGCCATGCGCAAAGAGAATGATGGCGTGGGACATGGGCGCTACCTTCGCAAGACCAGCCAGCCAAATGCGCCCAGGGAGATCACCGAATAGATCAATGCCGGTGCGGCACCGGTGATCCATGGCGGCCAGTCGCGCAACGTGCCGACGAAACCAAACATGTTGTTCAGCAGGTAGAAGCTGATGCCGATCATCACGCCGCCGAAGACATAGGTGGTGATGCCCCCTGAACGGAAGTGAAGGTAGGCGAACGGCAGCGCCAGCACCACCATCACCAGGCAGCTCAGCGGGTAGAACACCTTGCGCCAGAACTCGACCTCATAGCGCTGGGCCGACTGCCCGTTGGCATTGAGGTGACGGATGTACTGGAACAGATCGAGCGTCTTCATGCGGTCGGGCTGCAACAGGGCGACCGAAACCATCTCGGCGGAAATCTCGGTCGGCCAGCGAAAACTGGGCATATGAATGCGATCCACCTTGGGGGCATCGCCCACACTCATGAATTCGCTGCGATGAACGTCTTCCAGCCACCAGGCGTCGTCCTTGCCAAAACGGCCGCGGCTGGACTCGGTCATGGACACGAGAAAACCACGGCCGTCAAACTCGAAGATCCGCACGCCGCGCATGTCGCCTTCAGCAGTGATGGCGGCGACGTTGGCGGCATAGGACGTGTACTGTTGCCGCTCCTTGAGCCATGCGCCCGTTTGCCCGACCATGATGCGACCCTGGTAACGGGCCTTGAGCAGCTGCGCGGTGCGGTCGGCCAGCGGCGAGGCGTAGTCACCCACCGCAAAAGTCAGCAGCACGAACCCTGCGCCCAGCACCAGCAGGGTGCGCAAGGCCCGCCATGGGCCCAGCCCACTGGTGCGCAAGATCGTGTATTCCGAGCTTTGCGCCAACCGGGCCATGACAAAAATGGTGCCGATCAGTACCGCGATGGGCATCAGATCGTAGAGGTGGCTGGGGATCAGGAGCACCACATACAACAGCGCGTGGCGCAATTGGTAACCGTCGCCCACCATGCCCCGGCCAATAGACTGCAGTTCATCGACGAAGTCAAAAAAGAACAACAGCGCCAGAAAGCCCAATGCAACAAACGCAATGGCCGAAATCACCTCGTTGTAGATCAGGCGGCGAATGGTTTTCATGCGCGCACCTTCCTGGGGCGGCGCCACCCCGGCACGGCCCAGTTGCCGTTGCGCTTGACCAGCCAGAGCAGGCTCAGGACCATCACGCCCGTATGAAGTGCAATGACATAGCCCAGAAACGGAAACCGGCCATTGGCGATCCAGTTTTGCCCCAGGTTGATCAGGTTGTAGTAAACGACAAAGGCAAACAGCGAGAACACAAAGCTTCCGCTGCGTCCGCCACGGGGGTTGGCGCCCGCCAGCGCAATCGCCAGTGTGACGAAATTGATGGCCGCCAGGGCCAGGCCGATGCGCCAGGAAAGCTCGCCCAGATGCAGGCGGGTTGGCTCCATCAGCAGCGTCAGCGTGGATTTTGCACGGGTCTGGGGCTCCTGTGCGGCCTGAACGGTTTCACCCACCACGACGCCGTACTCCTCGAATTCACTGAGTTTCAGGGTTGAATCGGTGGCGTTACTCTCAAGCCGCTGACCGTTCTCCAGCAACAGGATCCGGGCATCCCCCACCTCCGAGATTCGGCCCTTGCGTGCAGACGTGACGGACTTTCGATCCTTGTCCGTCGATGAGATGAACACGTTGGTGCCGGACTTGCTGTCCGGGCTTTCCTTGTCGATGAAAAAAACGCGATTGCCGCGCGATGACTCCTGAAACTGGCCGGGCGTTACCCGCTCCAGGTCTCCGCGGCGTTCATACCGGTCACGCAGGTCGCGAACCTGCTGGTTGGACCATGGCCAAACCAGCAGCGACATCACGGCCACCGTCAGGAGGATCGGCCAGGCGAAGTGGAACAACGGACCCAGAAAACCGGCCAGACCGCGCCCTGCCGTGAACCAGATCACCATTTCACTGTCGCGGTACATGCGCGTGAGCGATCCGACGAGCGAAATGAACAGGCTCAAGGTCAGGATGGCTGGCAAGAAGCCCAGCACGGTATACCCCAGCACCATCAGGATTTCCGAGGGGTTCACGGCCCCTCGCGACGCCTGACCCAGCGTGCGCACCAGCATCAGGGTCATCACCACGGTCACGAGGACCACCAGCGTGGCGCCGAAACTGCGGGCCAGTTCCCTGCGAATGGAGGAATGGAATAACATTGGTTCGAAGGAAAACCGCGATTATGAACTTTGAACTCAAGTCTCTCGAACTGGCCAAGGCCGATCATGAGCGCTGCGACGCGCTCATTGTCCTGGTGCCTGACGCCGGTGGGCACAAGACCCGCCCCGGGACGGGGGTGCTCGAGCGCCTGCTGGCCGAATCGCTGACGGCCGGCGATCTGGAGACCAAGGCGGGCAAGCTGCTGTCACTGTACCGGCACCCCGGTGTTGCGGCCACCCGCGTGGTGCTGGCAGGGGCGGGCGATGCCTCGGCCCGGCAGATCCGCGCAGCGGTCGGGGCTGCGGTCAGCGCACTCAAGGGCAGCAACGTCAAACGCCTGTGCCTGTGTTTTGCTTTCACACCCACCGAAGCTTCCGTGCAGGCGGCGGTGAAGGCCATTGCAGACGCCAGCTACATCTACACCACCACAAAGTCAAAACCCGAAGGCCGAAAACTGCAGAAAGTTCTGGTGGGCGTACCGGATGCCGGCGCCATGGACCAAGCCCTGGTGCGCAGCGCGGCAGCCGTGGCAGGCATTGAGTTGGCCAAGGAGTGGGCAAACCGCCCGGCCAATCACGCCACTCCGGCCATGCTGGCCGATGCGGCGCGGGCGCTCGGCAAATTGCCCAGGATCCGCTGCGAAATCCTCGGTCCGCGCGAAGTGACCAAACTCGGCATGGGGGCATTTCTGGCCGTTGCCAAGGGCTCGGAAGAGCCCCTGCGGTTCATTGTGTTGCATTACGACGGCGCTTCGCGCGCCGCAGCGCCGGTGGTGCTGATCGGCAAGGGCATCACGTTTGACACGGGCGGAATCTCCATCAAGCCGGCGCCCGAAATGGACGAAATGAAGTTCGACATGTGTGGTGCCGCCAGTGTCCTGGGCGTGTTCCGCGCGCTGGCCGATCTCAAGCCCGCCATCAACGTGGTGGGGCTCATTCCGGCGTGCGAAAACCTGCCCGACGGGCGGGCCATCAAACCGGGCGATGTGGTGACCAGCCTGTCGGGCCAGACCATTGAAATTCTCAACACCGACGCCGAGGGTCGCCTGGTGCTGTGCGACGCGCTGACCTATGCCGAGCGCTTCAAGCCGCGGGCAGTTGTCGATATCGCCACCCTGACGGGGGCCTGCGTCATTGCGCTTGGGGGCGTGCGCAGCGGCATGTTCGCCTCCGACGACGATCTGGCCGATGACCTGTCGGCCGCCGGCGAATCGTCGCTGGACCTGTGCTGGCGCATGCCACTGGACGACGAATACGCCGAAGGCCTCAAAACCCATTTTGCCGATGTGGCCAACGTGGCCGGCCGAGCCGGCGGCGCGGTCACCGCCGCCAAGTTTTTGCAGCGCTTTTCGGCCAAATTTGCATGGGCGCACCTGGACATTGCGGGGACCGCCTGGAAAAGCGGCGCGGCAAAAGGCGCGACGGGTCGGCCAGTCGGCCTGCTTCTGGATTACTTGCAGGCGCAGGCCCGCAAGACGATGCCGGTGGTTCCGAAAAAGGCACCCCGTGCGGCAGCTGTGCGCAAGACCGTGCGCAAGGCTGCCTGAGCACCCGAAACCGAACCCGATAACTGGATGACCACCCGCGATGGTTTCGGGCCCTGGGAATGACCGAAATTGCCTTTCATTTCAACACCAGCGACAAGCTCGCGTACACGTGCCGGCTGCTTCGCAAGGCGGTCGCGAGCGGCGCCCGGGTGGTGGTCACCGCCGAGTCGCCGACCTTGCAGCAACTCGACGCCGCTTTGTGGACCTTCAGCGCCCTCGACTTTTTGCCGCATTGTGCGGCGCAGGCGACCCCCGAGGTGCTGGCCCGTTCGCCCATCGTGCTGACCGAAGTGCCCGCCGATGCGCCACATCAGCAGGTGCTCGTCAATCTGTCTGACCACCTGCCGGACGGCTTTGAGCGGTTCGAGCGCCTGATCGAGGTGGTGTCGGGTGATGCCGCCGACCGGCAGGCCGCACGGCAACGCTGGAAACACTATGCGGACCGTGGCTATGCCATCGTCCGCCATGACGTTATGCAAAAAGAGAGCGCGTGATGACCCTGCCTGGCCGTGTTCCCCCCCGTTTTGTTCCGACCTTGACCGAAGTGGTCCAGATCGCCGCGCCACCGGCAGACTCGCCACCCCGGTTGCCAGAGAACCCGCCGCCGGATCCGGTTGCCGCCCCGGACACCACGGTGAGCGGGGGCGGTGCGCCAAATGAAATCGACATTCATCGGATCATGCAGCGTGTGGACCTCTCGTTGGAAGCCCGGTTGCGTGCCGCGGTCCTGCGCGTGGTTTCCGAACAGGTTGAGGCCATGGGCCCCCAGTTGCGCGATGAGATCGAGCTGGCCGTGCGCGACGCCGTCTCGCAGGCCGTTGCCGAAGAGCTGGCGGTCAGCCGCACGAACAACCCCGCCACGTGACCGCCATGCCACTGCTTTTCGGGGGGAATCCAGTGGCGACAGGCCTGGCCCCATTAGGCGTCCTTTCCACAGGGTAAACCCCCTTATGTCGAGACACCTAGCGTGTTCCCTATGGCTCAGGTCCGGAAATTGCGATATGTTCGCCGCCGTTGAGCCATAAATTCAAATCTCAACCTTTTTAATACTCTGGAGGTTTTATGCAAATGAAGTTGAAATTGACCGTTGTCGCTGCTCTCGCTGCAGTCGCCGGCCTCGCATCCGCGCAGGAACAGGTCGTCAAGATCGGTCACGTCGCCCCCGTGTCCGGTGCCCAGGCCCACTATGGCAAGGACAACGAAAATGGCGCGCGCATGGCCATTGAAGACCTGAACAAGCAGAACATCACCATCGGCGGCAAGAAGATCAAGTTCGAGATCCAGGCTGAAGACGACGCTGCCGATCCGAAGCAGGGCGCTGCGGCCGCACAAAAACTGTGCGACGCCAAAGTGGCCGGCGTGGTCGGTCACCTGAATTCGGGCACCACCATCCCGGCCTCCAAGGTCTACAACGACTGCGGCATCCCCCACGTGACCGGTGCGGCCACCAACCCCAACCTGACCAAGCCCGGCTACAAAACCACCTACCGCATCATCGCCAACGACAATGCACTGGGTGCTGGCCTGGCGTTCTATGCGGCCGACACGCTCAAGCTCAAGACCGTTGCGATCATCGACGACCGTACCGCCTACGGCCAGGGTGTGGCCGAAGTGTTCAAGAAAACGGCGCTGGCCAAGGGCATGAAGGTGGTGGACGAGCAGTTCACGACCGACAAGGCCACCGATTTCATGGCCATCCTGACCGCCGTCAAGGCCAAGAACCCCGACGCCATCTTCTTCGGCGGCATGGACCCCCAAGCCGGCCCGATGTTGCGCCAGATGGAGCAACTCGGCCTGTCCAAGACCAAGTACTTCGGTGGTGACGGCATCTGCACGTCGGAGATCTCCAAGCTCGCGGCCGGTGCCAAGACGCTGGACAACGTGGTGTGCGCCGAAGGTGGTGCCTCGCTGGCCAAAATGCCTGGCGGCACGGCCTGGAAGGCCCGTTACGACGCCAAGTACGCCGGTCAGTTCCAGGTTTACAGCCCGTACACCTATGACGCCACGTTCGTTCTGGTCGACGCCATGAAGCGCGCCAACTCGGTGGACCCGAAGGTCTACACCCCCAAGCTGGTTGAAACCAACTTCAAGGGCGTGACCACCACGATCCAGTTCGAACCCAATGGCGAACTGAAGAACCCGGCCATCACCCTGTACGTGTACAAGGACGGCAAGAAATCCGCTCTGAACTGATCCAGTTCCGCAGAAATGAAAAAAGCCACCGCAAGGTGGCTTTTTTTTGGTTGGTTGTGGCGGAGCAGGCGGGATTCGAACCCGCGGAGGGCTATTAACCCTCACACGCTTTCCAGGCGTGCGACTTAAACCACTCATCCACCGCTCCGAAGCCCGCGATTGTATCAGCGCTTCGCATGGGGCCAGCCGGGGAGCTCCCACGCTGGCCCACGGCATGTGGCGAGCGGCCCCCTTGACGGGGCGCGCAATGCCCGGGGACGGCCCGGCGGCAAAACATGAGCCGCGCCGCAGGCCGGGGTCACTGCGCTCAGGCGCTCTTTTGTGCCTGCACCATTTTCATGGCGGAGCTGATCAGCGCCGACACCTCGGTCATGTTGCTGGGCACGATCAGGGTGGAGGTGGCGTCGGATGCCACGCGGCTGTAGGCGTCGACGGCGCGCTCGGCCACCTTGAGCTGCACCGCTTCGGCGCCGCCCGGTTGGCGGATGGCCGCGGCGATGCGCTCGATCGCGCCCGCGGTCGCGTCGGCCACGGCCGTGATGGACTGTGCTTCGCCCTGGGCCTTGTTGATCACGGCCTGCTTTTCGCCTTCAGAGCGGGCAATGAAGGCTTCGCGTTCGCCGGTGGCAATGTTGATCTGCTCCTGGCGACGGCCTTCGGACGCTGCGATCAACGCGCGTTTTTCGCGTTCGGCAGTGATCTGGGCCTGCATCGCGTGCAGGATTTCCTTTGGGGGCGTCAGGTCCTTGATCTCGTAGCGCAGCACCTTGACACCCCAGTTCAATGCGGCCTCGTCAATGGCCTGCACCACTTGCGCGTTGATGATGTCGCGTTCCTCGAAGGTCTTGTCGAGTTCGAGCTTGCCAATCACGCTGCGCAGCGAGGTTTGGGCCAGTTGCGTGACCGCCATGATGTAGTTGGACGAGCCGTAGCTGGCGCGCATCGGGTCGGTCACCTGGAAGTACAGGATGCCGTCGACCTGCAATTGGGTGTTGTCGCGGGTGATGCAGACCTGGCTGGGTACGTCCAGCGGAATTTCCTTCAGGCTGTGCTTGTAGGCGACCTTGTCAACGAAAGGCACGAGAAAGTTCAGACCCGGCGTGAGTGAGGTGTTGTATTTGCCCAGCCGCTCTACCACCCAGGAATTCTGCTGGGGTACGACCTTGACGGACCGGCTGATGAAGATAACGGCGATGACAACGACGAAGATGGCAATTTCCATGGGGATTCCTGTTCAGATTTTTTCAACGAGAAGACGGCTGCCGACAAGTTCGGTCACGCGGTGGGGCCCCGGGGAGGGGATGAGATCAGGGCGGTGAATGGCCGTCCAGTTGGCACCGCGGTATTTGACGGTCGCGGTGCCGTCCGGCAACCACGATTCGATCAGGACCGTTTCACCGACGTCGAGGTTGACGCTGCGATCGGACCGCGGAGAAGGGTCGCCTGGACGGCGCTTCTTGACAAAGTACCACGAAACGACGGCGCCCCCGCCGGCCAGGGCCGCCACCACCAACTGCAACGGGGTGCTCACGCCCGCATGGGCTGCCAGGGCGGCAGCAGCCAAGCCGATGGCCAGCATCAGGAGATAGAAGGTGCCGGTCAGAAGTTCGGCCGCAACGGCGCCGCCGGTCAGTAACCACCAGATTGTCGATTCGGCCATGTTCGTCATCCTTTTTGGAGCAAGAAGCCCCATTTTCAGCCATACGGCGCCACTCGCAAGGGAACCGACACTCAAATTCCTTACACTTCGCGCCTGCTTCGTCCATTCACGCAACCGGCTGCCGGAGGTTTTCATGCAATTTCGCTTTCCCATCGTCATCATCGACGAGGACTTCCGCTCGGAAAACACTTCGGGCCTGGGCATCCGGGCGCTGGCGCAAGCCATCGAGAAAGAAGGCTTCGAAGTCCTTGGCGTGACGAGTTACGGTGACCTGTCGCAGTTTGCCCAGCAGCAAAGCCGGGCCAGCGCGTTCATCCTGTCCATCGACGATGAGGAGTTTACGGCCGGGCCCGACGTGGACCCGATCGTGCAAAGCCTGCGGGCCTTCATCGCGGAAGTGCGGCGCAAGAACGCCGAGGTGCCAATCTACATCTACGGCGAAACCAAAACCTCGCGCAACCTGCCCAACGACATCCTGCGCGAGCTGCACGGCTTCATCCATATGTTCGAGGACACGCCCGAGTTCATGGCGCGGCACATCATCCGCGAGGCCAAAAGCTACCTGGAAGGCGTGCAGCCGCCGTTCTTCAAGGCCCTGCTCGATTACGCCGAGGACGGCTCCTACTCGTGGCACTGCCCGGGCCACTCGGGTGGCGTGGCGTTCCTGAAAAGCCCGGTGGGCCAGATGTACCACCAGTTTTATGGCGAGAACATGCTGCGTGCCGACGTGTGCAATGCCGTCGAGGAGCTGGGCCAGTTGCTGGACCATGACGGCGCCATCGGCGAGAGCGAGCGCAACGCCGCGCGCATCTTCAACGCCGACCATTGCTTCTTCGTCACCAACGGCACCAGCACGTCGAACAAGATCGTCTGGCACCACACGGTCGCGCCGGGCGACGTGGTGGTGGTGGACCGCAACTGCCACAAGTCCATCCTGCACGCCATCATCATGACGGGGGCGGTGCCGGTGTTCCTCAAGCCCACGCGCAACCACTTTGGCATCATCGGGCCGATCCCGCAGAGCGAGTTCGAGCCCGCCGCCATCCAGGCCAAGATCAAGGCCAATCCGTTGCTCAAGGGCGTGGACGCCAAAAAAGTCAAGCCCCGCGTGATGACGCTCACGCAGTCCACCTACGACGGCGTGCTCTACAACACCGAGACCATCAAGCGCATGCTCGACGGCTACGTGGACAACCTGCACTTTGACGAGGCCTGGCTGCCGCACGCGGCCTTTCACCCGTTCTACGGCCCCTACCATGCGATGGGCAAGAAGCGGGCGCGGCCGAAAAAGTCGGTGGTGTATGCCACCCAGTCGATCCACAAGCTGCTGGCCGGCATCAGCCAGGCCAGCCATGTGCTGGTGCAGGATTCACAGTCGACCAAGCTGGACCGGCACCTGTTCAACGAGGCTTACCTGATGCACACCAGCACCAGCCCGCAGTACAGCATCATCGCCAGCTGCGACGTGGCCGCGGCCATGATGGAGCCTCCGGGCGGCACTGCGCTGGTGGAAGAAAGCATTCTGGAGGCGCTGGATTTCCGTCGCGCCATGCGCAAGATCGAGGACGAATTCGGCAAGGACGACTGGTGGTTTAAGGTCTGGGGCCCGGAAAAGCTGGTGGAAGAAGGCGTGGGCCGTGCCGACGACTGGATTCTCAAGAGCGACCAGCGCAGCCACCGCAAAGGCGGCAAGTGGCATGGCTTTGGTGAAATTGCCGATGGCTTCAACATGCTGGACCCGATCAA
Organism: Betaproteobacteria bacterium HGW-Betaproteobacteria-3; assembly: GCA_002842205.1. Classification (GTDB taxonomy): domain Bacteria; phylum Pseudomonadota; class Gammaproteobacteria; order Burkholderiales; family Burkholderiaceae_C; genus PHCI01. The sequence continues at coordinate 126,712 of PHCI01000006.1, forward strand.
GTCCACCATCGTCACGCCCGGGCTGGATCTGAACGGCAAGTTTGCCAAGACCGGCATTCCGGCGTCCATCGTCACCAAGTTCCTGGCCGAGCACGGCGTGGTGGTGGAAAAGACCGGCCTCTACAGTTTTTTCATCATGTTCACCATCGGCATCACCAAGGGCCGCTGGAACACCCTGCTGACCGCCTTGCAGCAGTTCAAGGACGATTACGACCGCAACCAGCCGATGTGGCGCATCCTGCCCGAGTTCTGCGCCAAGTACCGGCAGTACGAGCGTATGGGCCTGCGCGACCTGTGTCAGCACGTGCACGAGTTGTACGCCCGCTACGACATTGCGCGCCTGACCACCGAGATGTACCTGAGCGATCTCACCCCCGCCATGCGCCCGGCCGACGCCTACGCGCACATTGCGCACCGCACCACCGAGCGCGTGGAGATCGACCATCTGGAAGGCCGCGTCACCGTGGGCCTGGTCACGCCGTACCCGCCGGGCATTCCGCTGTTGATTCCGGGCGAGGTGTTCAACAAGAAAATCGTGGATTACCTGAAGTTCGCGCGTGAGTTCAACGCCCGGTGTCCGGGCTTCGAGACCGATATCCACGGCCTCGTCGAGGAAGAGGGCGCCGACGGCCAGCGCCGCTATTTCGCCGACTGCGTGCGCTGACCGCGCCTCAGCGTGCGGCGGGGGCCCCGGGTGCGAGGTCTTCGCGCACGCGCAAAAAACTGGCAAAGCGGGGCACGCCCTGGTCGGTCAGGCCGCGATAGCGGTAGCTGACCCAGGTGCCGGGCGGCGGCGGATGGTCGCGCTGGGCGTCGGTGAAACCGGTGCCCAGGCGCAGTGTCACGCCCTCGGTCGTGCGGACCTGCAGCGCACCCATGCGGCCCTGGTGGCGGCCCCGGCCTGGCAGGTGGCCCAGCACGATCGCATCGGCGTCTTCGTGCGGCTTGAACTTGAGCAGGTCGTCGTTGCGCTCGGCGCGGTACAGCGAGGCACCCCGGTGCAGCATCAGGCCTTCGCCGCCGCCCTGCACGGTCTGCGTCATGCGCGCCTTGAGCGCCGCGTGGCTGGCCACCTTGATTTGTGGCACGGCCTGCACCCAGGGCTGGGCCAGCCGGGCCACCGACTGCTGGTAGGCGGTGATGCGCTGCGTGAACGGGCCGCCGTGGGCGGGCAGGTCAAACACCATGAAGCGCATGGCGCGCCAGGCCTCGTCGTCCGGTACCTGGCGGCGTACGGTGGACGCAGCCTGCGCAAAGCGGCCGCGCCCGGCCCACAGCTCGCCATCCATGGGTTCAGCCGGCCAGCCCTGCGTGAACCAGGCCGGCGCGACGATCGGTTCGCCACCCCGGGTCAGCAGCTGACGGCCGTCCCAGTAGCCGCGCACACCGTCGTATTTTTCGCTGACCCAATAGTCGGCCAGCGGGACGCCGGGCCGGTACACCCCGGCCAGCATCAGCGGCGATGCCTTGCCCGCAGCCGCCATGGCGTGGCGCTGGACGAGGGCGCCCAGCGTCAACCCCAGCAACAGGCGTCGGCGAAGTGGGTTCATGATCGCCCCTGCAGACTTCTTGTTTGATAGCAAACTATGACCATTTTACGGGGGATTGTGGCCAATTTTGCTTGAAAAAGTTAAAAATCAGGCCACTGCGTCGCTGTCACGACTGATGCCCGCGGTGTGGCTGAAGCCGCCGTCCACGTAGGTGATCTCGGCGGTCACGCCGCTGGCCAGGTCGCTCAGCAGGAAGGCCGCGACGTTGCCCACGTCTTCGATGGTGATGTTGCGGCGCAAAGGGGCCGCGGCCGCCACCATGCCCAGCAGTTTGCCGAAATCCTTGATGCCGCTGGCCGCCAGCGTCTTGATGGGGCCGGCCGAGATGCCGTTGACGCGCATGCCGCGCGGCCCCAGCGATTCGGCCAGGTAGCGCACCGAGGCTTCGAGCGACGCCTTGGCCAGGCCCATGGTGTTGTAGTTGGGCACGGTGCGCAGCGCGCCCAGGTAGGTCAGGGTCAGCAGTGCCGACTTGGGGTTGAGGTAGGGCAGCGCGGCCTTGGCCATGGCCGGAAAGCTGTAGGCGCTGATGTCCTGGGCGATGCGGAACGACTCGCGCGACAGGCCGTCCAGAAAATCCCCGGCAATCGCCTCGCGCGGCGCAAAGCCGATGCTGTGGACAAAGCCGTCGAAGGTGGGCCAGGTCTGCGACAGGTCCTTGAACAGGCGGGCGATCTGCTCGTCGCTGGCCACGTCGCAGTCAAAAATCAGCCTGGAGCCGAAATCGGCCGCAAACTCGGTGATGCGGTCCTTGAACCGCTCGCCCACGTAGCTGAAGGCCAGCTCGGCACCCTGGGCATGGCAGGCCTTGGCAATGCCATACGCGATGGAGCGGTTGGACAGCACGCCCGTGATCAGCAGTTTTTTGCCAGCAAGAAAACCCATTTGAAACGTCTCCATGAAAATCTTGCAGAATTGTCGCATGCGGGCTTGGATTCTCTGTGGGGTTCTTTGGGTGTGCGGTCCCGCGTGGGGCGCGCACGCCTACGCCCAGTTCGGCGACATCAAATACCCGGCAGGCTTCTCGCACTTCGACTACGTGAACCCGGCCGCGCCCAAGGGCGGCGAGATATCGCTGGTGTCGCCCACGCGTTTGTCCAACTTCGACAAATACAACCCGTTCACCCTCAAGGGCAGCGCGCCGCCCAACCTCAACGGGCTGGTGTTCGAGACGCTGCTCACCGGCACCCTGGACGAGCCCACCACCGCCTACGGGCTGCTGGCCGAAGACGTGAGCGTGGCGCCAGACCGCCTGTCGGCCACCTTCCGGCTCAACCCCAAGGCACGCTTTCACAATGGCGACCCGGTGCGGGCTGCCGACGTCAAGCATTCGTTCGACCGCCTCACCAGCCAGGAAGCAGCCCCGCAGTACCGCACGATCTTTGGCGAGGTGAAGGGGGTGACGGTGGTTGACGAGCGCACCGTGCGCTTTGACTTCAAGCGCGTCAACGCCGAGCTGCCGCTGATCGCGGGCAGCCTGCCGGTGTTCAGCCGCCAGTGGGGCCACGGAAAACCGCTGGACCAGATCGTCACCGACCTCCCCATCGGCACCGGGCCGTACCGCATTGGCAGGGTCAATTTCGGCAAGGACATCAGCTACGAGCGCGACCCCGACTACTGGGCCAAAGACCTGAACGTGCGGCGCGGCATGTTCAATTTTGACCGCATCACCTTCAAGATCTACAAGGACAACACCGCGCAACTCGAAGCCTTCAAGGCCGGCGAGTTCGACTACATCCAGGCCTTCATTGCCCGCGAATGGGCGCGGGCCTACACGGGCAAGCAGTTCGACAAGGGCGAGCTCATCAAAAAAGAGCTCAAGCATGGCAACGCGGGCGATTTCCAGGGATTTTTGTTCAACACCCGGCGCGACAAGTTCAAGGACGTGCGGGTGCGCCAGGCCATCGCGCTGGCCATGGACTACGAATGGATGAACCGCCAGCTGTTCTACAACGCCTATACCCGGGTGCGCGGCTACTTTGTGGCCAGCGATTTCGAGGCCAGGGGCAAGCCCGGGCCGGAAGAACTGGCGCTGCTCGAGCCTCTGCGCGGCAAACTTCCGCCCGAGGTGTTCACGCAGGATGTGCCGCTGCCGCCGGTCACCCGGCTGGACCCGGCCTCGGGCCAAACCCTGCGCGACCACCTGCGTCAGGCCAAGGCGCTGCTGGCCGAAGCCGGCTGGACCTACCGCGATGGCGCGCTGCGCAACACCCGGGGCGAAGCGTTGCGCATCGAATTCCTGGACAGCGGGGGCTCGATGGGCCGGGTGGTCACGCCCTACGCCAAGAACCTCGAAAAACTGGGCATCGAGGTCAACTACAAGGTCATCGATTTCGCCATCCTGCAAAAGCGCATGGACGTGTTCGACTTTGACATCATCAGCAACCGCACCGTGGGCAACGAGGCGCCGGGCACCGAGCTGCTGGAGCGGTATGGCACCAAGGCGGCGGACATCGAAGGCTCCGGCAATGTCATCGGCCTGAAGGACCCGGCGGTGGATGCCTTGCTGGAAAAGGTCATTTCAGCCCAGACGCGGCCGGACCTGGTGGCCAGCGTGCGCGCGCTCGACCGGGTGCTGCGCTTTGGCCATTACGCCGTGCCGCACTGGTATGGCGGGGTGCACCGCGTGGCTTACCGCGCCGGGCGCTTCGAGCAGCCCGCCGTCACGCCGCGCTACTACCAGCCCGAAAGCTGGATCACCTCCACCTGGTGGGGCAGTGCCGCCAACATTGCCGCCTTCAAGAGCGCGAACGCCAAGGTGGCGCCCTGACATGCTGGCCTACATCCTCAAACGCCTGCTGTTGATGATTCCCACGCTGTTCGGCGTGCTGCTGCTGACGTTCATCGTCATCCAGTTCGTGCCGGGCGGGCCGGTCGAACAGATGGTGGCCCAGCTGCAGGGGCGCGACACGGGCGGCGAGGGCGCGGCCGCGTCGGGGGCGGGCTACCGGGGCCGCCAGGGCGTGGACGCCAAGCGGATTGAAGAAATCAGACAGTTCTATGGCTTTGACAAGCCCGCCCACGAGCGCTTTGTGAAGATGCTGGGGCAATTCGCGCAGTTTGATCTGGGCAAGAGTTTTTTCTATCCCAAGGACGTGTGGTCGCTGGTCAAGGAAAAGCTGCCCGTGTCCATCAGCCTCGGGCTCTGGACCTTCTTTTTGAGTTACCTGATCTCGATCCCGCTGGGCATTGCCAAGGCCGTGCGCGCGGGCACGCGGTTTGACACGCTGACCAGCCTGGTCGTGCTGGTGGGCTACGCGATCCCCGGCTTCGTGCTGGGGGTGGCACTGCTGGTGGTTTTTGGCGGGCAGTTGCAATGGTTTCCGCTGCGCGGCCTGACCTCGAGCAACTGGGACCAGCTCAGCTGGGGCGCCAAGGTGGTGGATTACCTGTGGCACATCACCTTGCCCATCACCGCCAGCGTGTTGGGCGCGTTTGCCGTGACCACCATGCTGACCAAGAACGCCTTCCTCGAAGAAATCCGCAAGCAGTACGTGCTGACCGCCCGCGCCAAGGGGCTGGCCGAGCGCAAGGTGTTGTGGAAGCACGTGTTCCGCAACGCGCTGATTCCGATCGTGACCGGCTTTCCGGCGGCGTTCATTGGCGCGTTCTTTGCGGGTTCGCTGCTGATCGAGACGCTGTTCTCGCTCGACGGGCTGGGCCTGCTCAGCTATGAGAGCGTGATCCGGCGCGACTATCCGGTGGTGCTGGGCACGCTGTACCTGTTCACGCTGATCGGCCTGGTGACCAAGCTGATCTCCGACCTGGCCTACGTGTGGGTCGATCCCCGGGTGAAGTTCGACTGATGGCGGCGGTTTCTCTTTCTCCGTCACAACGGGCGTGGCAACGCTTCAGGCGCAACCGTCTGGGCTTCTGGAGCCTGACGGTGTTTTGCATCCTGTTCGTGCTGAGCCTGGGCGCCGAGCTGATCTCCAACGACAAGCCGCTGATCGCCCGCTACAACGGCCAGTGGTACCTGCCCATCCTCAAAAGCGTGCCCGAAACCACGTTTGGCGGCGACTTTCAAACCCCCACGGATTACCTTGATCCGTTCATCCAGCAGCAGTTTGCCAAACCGGGAAATTTTGCGATCTACCCGCCGAACCCTTACCACCACAGCACCATCAACTACTTTGCCAAAGAGCCCAACCCGTCCGGCCCGTCGGCCGACAACTGGCTGGGCACCGACGACCGTGGGCGCGACGTGGTGGCGCGGCTCATCTACGGCTTTCGGATCTCGGTGCTGTTTGCGCTGGCGCTCACCGTGATCGGGGTGCTGCTGGGCATCGTCACCGGGGCGATTCAGGGGTTTTTTGGCGGCAAGACCGATCTGGCGTTCCAGCGTTTCATTGAAATCTGGGGTTCGATGCCCGAGCTGTATCTGCTCATCATCTTTGCGGCCGTGTTTGACCCGAGCATCGGGCTGCTGCTGGTGCTGCTCAGCCTGTTCGGCTGGATGGGCCTGAGCGACTACGTGCGTGCTGAATTCCTGCGCAACCGCCAGCTCGACTACGTGCGTGCCGCGCGGGCGCTGGGTTTGTCCAACGGGCAGATCATCTGGCGCCACATCCTGCCCAACAGCCTGACGCCGGTGGTGACCTTTTTGCCCTTTCGCATGAGCGCGGCCATCCTCGCACTGACCTCGCTCGACTTTCTGGGCCTGGGCGTGCCGCCGGGCACGCCGTCGCTGGGCGAGTTGCTGGCGCAGGGCAAGAACAACATCGACGCGTGGTGGATCTCGCTGTCGACCTTTGCGGTGCTGGTGATCACGCTGCTGCTGCTGACCTTCATGGGCGACGCCCTGCGCGACGCGCTGGACCCGCGAAAGGCCGAAAAGTGACCCCAACCGCTGTCGCCGCTGGTCGGCCCGATCTGCTGCTCGACGTCAAGGGCCTGCGCGTGAGTTTTGGCGGCAAGGCGGTCGTGCACGGCATCGACTTTTCCATCGCGCCGGGCGAAAAACTGGCACTGGTGGGCGAATCGGGCTCCGGTAAAACCGTCACGGCACTCAGCCTGCTGCGGCTGGTTCAAAACGCCGAAATTCAAGGTTTTGCAAGCTTTTTTGGCACTAAGTCCCCGTCAGATGGTCATAGTTTGCTATCGATGCCGGAGCAATCCTTGCGCGGCATCCGCGGCCGTGACATCGCGATGATCTTCCAGGAGCCCATGACGGCGCTCAACCCCCTGTTCACCGTGGGCGACCAGATTGCCGAGGTGCTGGAGCTCAAGGAAGGCAAGAGCCGCGCCGAGGCGATGCGCGACGCCGTTGCGCTGCTGGCCGACACCGGCATCCCCGAACCCGAGCGCCGCGCCGGGGCCTACCCGCACCAGTTGTCGGGCGGACAGCGCCAGCGCGCCATGATCGCCATGGCGCTGGCTTGCCAGCCCCAGTTGCTGCTGGCCGACGAGCCCACAACGGCGCTGGACGTGACCCTGCGCGCGCAAATCCTGGATTTGCTGACCGCGCTGCAACGCAAAAATGGCATGGCCGTGCTGCTGATCACCCACGACCTGAACCTGTGCGCCCAATTTGCCGACCGCATCGCCGTGATGGAAAACGGCCGCATCGTGGAAACCGGCCCGGTGGCGCAGGTGTTTGCCCACCCGCAGCACGCCTACACCCGCAAACTTATCGACAGTCGGCCCGTGCGCGACGTGGTCGAGGCCACGCCAGCGCCTGACGCGCCCGCGGTGCTGCGGGCCGAGCGCCTGCGCGTGGGTTACCCCACGCCGATCCCGGGCATCCGCGGCTGGTTCTCCAAAGGCGAATTTGTGGCGGTGCAGGGCGCCAGCCTGTCGCTGGCCCCCGGGCGCACGCTGGGCGTGGTGGGCGAGTCTGGCTCGGGCAAGTCCACGCTGGCGCTGGCGGCCCTGCACTTGCTGCCCAGCCAGGGGGCGCTGCAGGTGGCCGGGCAGGCCTGGACGCCCGGTGTGCAGTCGCCCGTCAACCGGGCGCTGCGGCGGGTGATCCAGGTGGTGTTCCAGGACCCGTTTTCGTCGCTGTCGCCGCGCATGACGGTGGAAGAGATCGTGGGCGAGGGCCTGCGGGTGCACGAGCCCCTGCTCACGGCGGCGCAGCGCCAGGTGCGTGTGCTGGCGGCACTGGAAGAAGTGGGCCTGTCGCCCGTGCAGTTTGAGGGCTTGCTGCAGCGTTATCCGCACGAGTTTTCGGGCGGCCAGCGCCAGCGCCTGGCGATTGCGCGTGCGCTGATCGTTCAGCCGCAGGTGCTGGTGCTGGACGAGCCCACCAGCGCGCTCGATGTCACCATCCAGAAGCAGGTTTTGCAGTTGCTGCAGCGCCTGCAGCGCGAAAAAGGGCTGAGCTACCTGCTGATCACCCACGACGTGGACGTGATCCGGGCCATGGCGCACGAGGTGCTGGTCATGAAAGACGGCCAGATTGTCGAATCCGGCCCGGTGGCCGAGGTGCTGGACCGCCCGCAAGACGCCTACACCCGACGGTTGGTGGCCGCGGCGGGCTGATCCCGTCTGCCAAGCCGCACCAAGACGCACCGAGCGGGATTTGCGGGTTGCATCCTGCGATTTGGCGGCTGCTTTCGTTGCAAATCAACGGTTTAGGCGCTACAATATGCGCTTCACGACCAAACGGGCGGGTAACTACCGCCCGTTTTTTTTGGTCAATCGCTTTTGACGGGTGGGTTGGTTCTCTCGCCAGAAGCACATCGCTTTTTGGGCCCCCGGCATTACATCAGTGGCATTGCAACAGGTTGTCGAACAAACCGTGACCGGTTTCGGTTACGAACTGGTGGAGATCGAACGCTCCGCTGGCGGCTTGTTGCGCGTCACGATCGACTGGCCGTGGGCACCGGGGGCGCCCGAGCAGTTTGTGAACGTTGAAGATTGCGAAAAGGTCACGCGCCAGTTGCAGTTTGCGCTGGAGGTGGACGGTGCCGAGTACAGCCGGCTGGAGGTGTCCTCGCCGGGGATTGACCGGCCGCTGCGGACCGCGCTCGATTTCGAGCGCTTTGCGGGTTCGATGATCGACCTGACGCTGAAGGCGCCGATTGGTTCGGGCTTGAGCGCCGCAACGGGTGGGCAGATCAGCGCCAGCCGCAAGAAGTTTCGCGGCACGCTTGAAAAGACGGCGGCAGGCTGGCAAATTGTCTGGAGCGATGCGCCCGCGCCCAAGCCAGGCCAGAAGGTGAGCAGGAAGAAGGCGCTTGCACCATTGCAGGCGCTGGGTTTTACGCTGGACGAGTTGCGTGATGCGCGTCTGGCACCGATTGTGAGTTTCAAGGGGCGGTCTGCCCCGGCTGCGGGCGATGTCCCGGCCGGTCAGGTCGCTGCCTCCAACGTTGAACCAGGAGAGTCGTGAGATGAATCGCGAAATGTTGATGCTGGTGGAAGCCATCTCGCGCGAGAAGAACGTCGAGCTTGATGTTGTTTTCGGTGCGGTCGAATCGGCGCTGGCGCAAGCCACCAAAAAACTTTACCCCGGCGACGTGGACATTCGCGTCGCCATGGACCGCGACTCTGGCAACTACGAGACCTTCCGGCGCTGGCACGTGGTGCCGGACGAGGCGGGCCTGCAGCTGCCCGACCAGGAAATCCTCCTGTTTGAAGCCAAAGAGGAAATGCCCGACATCGAGGTCGACGAGTACATCGAGGAAGCCGTGGAGTCGGTGCCCATCGGTCGTATCGGCGCCATGGCGGCCAAGCAGGTCATCCTGCAGAAAATCCGCGACGCCGAGCGCGAGATGCTGCTCAACGACTTCATGTCGCGCGGCGACAAGATCTTCGTCGGCACCGTCAAGCGCATGGACAAGGGCGACCTGATCGTCGAGTCCGGTCGGGTCGAAGGCCGGTTGCGCCGCAACGAGATGATCCCCAAGGAAAACCTGCGCACCGGAGACCGCGTTCGCGCCATGATCATGGAGGTTGACCTCACACTGCGCGGCGCGCCCATCATCCTGTCGCGCTCGGCGCCTGAATTCATGGTGGAGCTGTTCCGCCAGGAAGTGCCCGAGATCGAACAGGGCCTGCTGGAGATCAAATCCTGCGCCCGTGACCCGGGCTCGCGGGCCAAGATCGCCGTGCTGTCGCACGACAAGCGTGTCGATCCGATCGGCACCTGCGTGGGTGTGCGCGGCACCCGCGTCAACGCCGTCACCAACGAGCTGGCCGGCGAACGCGTGGACATTGTGCTGTGGAGCGAAGACCCGGCGCAGTTCGTGATCGGTGCACTGGCGCCGGCCAATGTGTCTTCCATCGTGGTCGACGAAGAAAAGCACGCCATGGACGTGGTGGTGGACGAGGAAAACCTCGCCATTGCCATCGGTCGCGGTGGTCAGAACGTGCGCCTGGCGTCTGACCTCACGGGCTGGAAGATCAACATCATGGACGCCAATGAGTCGGCCCAGAAACAGGCCGAGGAAAGCACGTCAATCCGCTCGCTGTTCATGGAAAAGCTCGATGTGGACGAGGAAATCGCCGACATCCTGATTGCCGAGGGCTTCACCAGCCTGGAAGAAGTGGCCTACGTGCCGCTGCAGGAAATGCTGGAGATTGAAAGCTTTGACGAAGACACCGTCAACGAGCTGCGTTCGCGCGCCAAGGACGCGCTGCTGACCATGGAAATCGCCAAGGAAGAAAGCGTCGAGGCGGTCTCCCAGGACCTGCGCGACCTCGAAGGCCTCACTCTCGACCTGATCACCAGGCTGGCCGAAGGCGGCGTGCACACGCGCGACGACCTGGCCGACCTGGCCGTGGACGAACTCACCGAAATCACCGGGCAGTCTGAAGAAGAGGCCCGGGCACTGATCATGAAGGCACGCGAGCATTGGTTCGCGGGTCAAGAGTAATGGTCATGGAGGCACGAACCAAATATGTCCAGTACCACCGTAGCCGAGTTTGCAAACGAACTCAAGAAATCTCCCGCCACACTGCTTGAGCAACTCAAGTCTGCGGGCGTCGCCAAAACCTCGGAGGCCGATCGACTGACCGAGGGTGACAAGCAAAAGTTGCTGGGATACCTGCAGGCCAGCCATGGCACGGCGGTCAGCGCAGAGCGCAAGAAGATCACCCTGGTCAAGAAATCCACCAGCGAGATCAAGCAGGCCGACGCCACGGGCCGGGCGCGCACCATCCAGGTGGAAGTGCGCAAGAAGCGCACCTTCATCAAGCGCGACGACGGGGCAGAAACGACGGAAGCCGTGGAAGAACCCGCGCCAGCGCCCGCCGCACCGCTGATCGACCATGCCGAACTCGCGCGGCGCGAGGAAGAAGCCCGGCGTCAGGCCGAGCTGATCCGGCGTCAGGAAGAAGAACTGATCGAAAAGCGACGTCTGCGTGAGGCGCAGGAAGCGCGCGAGCGTGAGGCGGCTGAAAAGGCTGCGACGGCTGCGGCCGCCAAGGCGCAACCCGAAAAGGCACTGGTCGAAACGTCACCCGCAGCGGATGCAGAGGCACCGGTAGACCAGGCCGCGGCCGCAATTGCCGACGCGCAGGCCAGCAGCCTGCAGCAGGCGCGTGAAAAGGCCGTGGCAGACGCCAAGGCGCGCGTGGACGAAGAGGCTGCTCGCGCCGCCGATCTGGGCGACCGCCGGCGCAAGGCGGAAGCCGAAGCCGCTGCGATCCGTTCCATGATGGCCGCGCCGGCGCGCACGCTCGTGGCCAAGAAGCCTGAGGAGCCCAAGCCTGTGGTCAAGCCGGGCGCTGACGCCAAGGCTGGCATGAAAGGCACTTTGCACAAACCGCCCGCAGGCACCACAACCGCCCGCCCGGGCGCTGCCGGACAAGGCGCGCCGGGGGCTGCGAAAGTGGGCGACAAGGAGGTCAAATCGGCCAAGCTGTCTTCCAGCTGGGCTGGCGATCCGGCCAAGAAAAAAGCGATCCCCACGCGCGGCGATTCCAGCGGCGGTGTCGGTCGCAACAGCTGGCGCGGCGGCCCGCGCGGACGCCGGGGCAATGACCGCGACCGCGAAGAATACGTGCAAGCAGCCCCCGCGGAGGCGCGTGTCATTGAAGTTCACGTGCCCGAGACCATCACCGTGGCCGAGCTGGCACACAAGATGTCGATCAAGGCATCCGAGGTGATCAAGCAGTTGATGAAGCTCGGGCAGATGGTTTCCATCAACCAGCCGCTCGACCAGGACACGGCCATGATCGTCGTGGAAGATCTGGGCCACGTGGCCGTGGTGGCCGCGCTGGACGACCCCGAGGCATTCACCGACGACGAGGTTTCCCTGCAGGGCGCCGAGTCGCTGCCGCGCGCACCGGTGGTCACCGTCATGGGCCACGTGGACCATGGCAAGACCTCGCTGCTCGATTACATCCGCCGCGCCAAGGTCGCATCGGGCGAGGCCGGTGGCATCACCCAGCACATTGGCGCCTACCACGTGGAAACACCGCGTGGCATGGTGTCGTTCCTTGACACCCCGGGTCACGAGGCATTTACGGCCATGCGCGCCCGGGGCGCCAAGGCCACCGACATCGTGATTCTGGTGGTCGCCGCGGACGATGGCGTCATGCCGCAGACACGCGAGGCGATCAAGCACGCGAAAGCGGCAGGCGTCCCGATCGTGGTGGCAATCAACAAGATCGACAAGCCCGACGCCAACCCGGACCGCGTCAAGCAGGAACTGGTGGTGGAAGAGGTCGTGCCCGAAGAGTTTGGCGGCGATTCCCCGTTCGTGGCCGTGTCGGCCAAGACCGGCGAGGGCATTGACGCCCTGCTCGAACAGGTGCTGCTGCAGGCGGAGGTGCTGGAACTCAAGGCGCCGGTCGATGCCATGGCCAAGGGCCTGGTGATCGAGGCACGCCTGGACAAGGGTCGCGGCCCGGTGGCCACCATCCTGGTGCAGTCGGGCACGCTGAACACCGGCGACGTGGTGCTGGCAGGTTCCACCTACGGCCGCGTGCGCGCCATGCTGGACGAAAACGGCAAATCGATCAAATCGGCCGGCCCGTCGATCCCTGTGGAAATCCAGGGCCTGACCGAAGTCCCGCAGGCGGGCGACGAGTTCATGGTGCTGGCCGACGAGCGCCGTGCGCGCGAAATCGCCACCTACCGTGCCGGACGATTCCGCAACACCAAACTGGCCAAGCAGCAAGCCGCCAAGCTGGAGAACATGTTTGCGGACATCAGCGCGGGCGAGGTCAAGATGCTGCCCATCATCGTCAAGGCCGACGTGCAGGGTTCGCAGGAGGCGCTGGCGCAGTCGCTGCTCAAGCTGTCGACCGAAGAAGTCAAGGTCCAGATGGTCTACACCGCCGTCGGGGGCATCAGCGAGTCGGACGTCAACCTGGCCATCGCGTCCAAGGCGCTCATCATCGGCTTCAACGTGCGGGCCGATGCCGGCGCGCGCAAGCTGGCCGAAGGTAACGGCGTCGACATCCACTACTACAACATCATTTACGACGCCGTTGATGAGTTGAAGGCCGCCATGTCGGGCATGCTGGCACCGGAAAAGCGCGAGGAAATCATCGGCATGGCCGAGATCCGCACCGTGTTCGTGGCCTCCAAGATTGGCACCGTGGCCGGTTGTATGGTCACCTCGGGTCAGGTCACGCGCAGCGCCCATTTCCGGCTGTTGCGCAACAACGTGGTGGTCTACACCGGCGAGATCGACACGCTCAAACGCCTCAAGGACGACGTGCGCGAAGTCAAGGAAGGCTTTGAGTGCGGTATCAAGCTCAAGAACTACAACGACATCAAGGAAGGCGATCAGCTCGAATTCTTCGAGATCAAGGAAATCGCCCGAACCCTGTAATGCCGGCCCGCAAGTCATCCACCCCCAACCGCGCCTTCAAGGTGGCCGATCAGATCCAGCGCGATCTGACGGAGTTGATCGCGCGCGAGTTGAAAGACCCGCGTGTGGGGATGGTGACGATCCAGTCGGTCGAGGTCACGCCCGACTACGCGCACGCCAAGGTCTTCTTCAGCGTGCTCGTGGGCGAGCCCAAAGAGTGTGAACTGGCGTTGAACCAGGCCGCGGGGTTCCTGCGCAACGGCCTGTTCAAGCGCCTGCACATTCACACCGTCCCGACCTTGCACTTCCTGTTCGACCGCACCACCGAGCGCGCGGCCGACATGAACGCCTTGATTGCCAAGGCCGTTTCCTCCCGCGCCAAAGACGATTCAGCATGACCACCGCCGGGCCGTCCCAAGGGGGGAACGCCCCCTTGGGGGGCAGCGATCCACACCAAATGGGTGAGCGTGGGGGCAGGTCTCTGCGCACCCGGGTGCAGCGGCGCCCTGTGCATGGCGTGCTGCTGCTGGACAAGCCACTCGGTCTTTCGAGCAACGATGCGCTGCAAAAAGCCAAGTGGCTGCTGCGGGCAGAAAAAGCCGGCCATACCGGCACGCTTGACCCTCTGGCCACGGGCGTGCTGCCCTTGTGCTTCGGCGCGGCCACCAAGTTCAGCCAACTGCATCTGGACGCCGACAAAACCTACGAGGCCGTGGCCCTGCTCGGCGTCAAGACGAGCACGGGCGATGCCGAAGGCGAGGTCATTGCTGAGCGTGCGGTGCATGTCACGCCCGAACAACTGGCCGAAGTGGTCGGGCAATTCACGGGTCGCATCCGGCAGATACCGCCCATGCACAGCGCGCTGAAGAAAGACGGCAAGGCCTTGTACGAGTACGCACGGGCCGGCATCGAGGTTGAGCGGGCACCGCGTGAGATCGAGATTTGTGAGTTGAATGTGCATCCAGCCCCTGCCAATGGGTCAAAGTTTGCTATTCAAATCAAAGTAAAATGCAGCAAGGGGACGTACATCCGGACCCTGGCAGAAGACATCGGCGAGGCCCTGGGCTGCGGCGCGCACCTCACCGCCCTGCGAAGGGTGGCCACCGGTGACTTTGAAGTGTCGCAGTGCGTGACCCTTGAAGCGCTGGAAGGCATGGACGACGCCGCACGGCTGGCCTGTCTCAAGCCGGTGGAGTCGCTGCTGCCCGACCATGAACCGGTGCTGCTGGACGACGAAAACGCCGGTCGCTTCCTGAGCGGCGTGCGCCGGCGCGGCAACTGGCACGACAACGCCCATGTGGCGGTTTTTGGCACGCAACCCCGTGCCTTGCTGGGCACCGCCCATGTCAAGGCCGGTGAACTGATTCCCGGGCGGCTGCTGAGCCCGCCGGAAATCCAACAGATTTTGGAAAGGACGCCGTGAGCCCTGTTGGCCACGGTTAAAAGCAAGACCATGAGTACCAAGCAAATTCGCAATATCGCCATCATCGCCCACGTCGACCACGGCAAGACCACCATGGTCGACCAGTTGCTGCGCCAGTCCGGCACCTTCGCCGAACACGAAAAAGTCGTTGACACGGTGATGGACAACAACGCCATCGAGCGTGAGCGCGGCATCACCATCCTGGCCAAGAACTGCGCCGTGAGCTGGAAAAACACGCACATCAACATCGTGGACACCCCGGGCCACGCCGACTTTGGCGGCGAGGTCGAGCGGGCGCTGTCCATGGTGGACGGTGTGCTGCTGCTGATCGATGCCCAGGAAGGCCCGATGCCCCAGACGCGCTTCGTGACCAAGAAGGCGCTGGCCCTGGGGCTCAAGCCGATTCTGGTGGTCAACAAGGTGGACAAGCCCGGTGCGCGGCCTGACTGGGTCGTCAACGCCGCCTTTGACCTGTTTGACAAGCTGGGTGCCACGGACGAGCAGCTGGATTTCCCCGTCGTCTACGCCTCGGGCATCAACGGCTGGTCGTCATTGGTCGAGGGCGGACAGGGTGAGCAATGGGGCCCCGACATGTCGGCCCTGTTCGACACCGTTCTTGAACACGTGCCACACCAGCAAGGTGACCCGGACGCGCCGCTGCAACTGCAGATATCGGCACTCGATTTTTCAACCTTTGTGGGCCGCATTGGGGTCGGCCGAATCAGCCAGGGCACGATCAGGCCGATGATGGACGTGGTGGTGATGGAAGGCCAGGATGGCAAGGCCGTCAAGGGCCGAATCAACCAGGTACTGACGTTCCAGGGGCTGGAGCGCGTGCAGACCACCGAGGCGGGTCCGGGCGAGATTGTGTTGATCAATGGCATTGCGGACGTCGGTATCGGCGTGACCATCACCGATCCGGGCAACCCGGCGCCGTTGCCCATGCTCAAGGTGGACGAGCCGACCCTGACCATGAACTTCTGCGTCAACACCAGCCCGCTGGCCGGACGCGAAGGCAAGTACATCACCAGCCGCCAGATCTGGGATCGCCTGCAAAAAGAACTGCAACACAACGTGGCCCTGCGTGTCAGGGAAACCGATGAAGAGGGCATCTTTGAAGTCATGGGCCGCGGTGAACTGCACCTGACCATTTTGCTGGAGAACATGCGCCGCGAGGGCTACGAGCTGGCGGTCAGCAAGCCGCGCGTGGTGTTCCGGGATGTGAATGGCGAGAAGCACGAACCCATCGAGATGGTCACTGCCGACATCGAGGAGCAGCATCAGGGGGGCGTCATGCAAGCCTTGGGCGAGCGCAGGGGCGACCTGGTCAACATGGAACCGGATGGCCGTGGCCGTGTGCGCCTCGAATACCGCATTCCGGCACGCGGACTGATCGGTTTCACCAATGAATTCCTGAATCTGACGCGCGGCACGGGCCTGATTTCCAACATCTTCGACAGCTATGAGCCGCACAAGGGCGAGATCGGTGGCCGCAAGAACGGCGTGCTGATTTCCATGGATTCGGGTGAAATTTTCACCTATGCGCTGGGCAAGCTGGACGATCGTGGCCGCATGTTTGTGCGCGCCAACGACCCGGTGTACGAGGGCATGATTGTGGGCATCCACAACCGTGACAACGATCTCGTGGTCAACGCGACCCGCACCAAGCAGCTGACCAACTTCCGCGTCAGCGGCAAGGAAGACGCGATCAAGATCACCCCACCGATCGATTGCACGCTGGAGTACGGTGTGGAATTCATCGAAGACGATGAACTGGTCGAAATCACGCCCAAGTCGATCCGCCTGCGCAAGCGCTACCTCAAGGAGCACGAGCGCAAGAAGGCCGGTCGCGACGGAGCATGAAGCCCGGCACCCCGGCGTGGCGCAGGTGCGTCGGCCGCCAGGTGCATGGGGCAACCCACGGCTTGATCCGGCGGCAACAGACGTGAACCGCATCCGCACATTGACCCATGGCCAGGCAGTCGCTGGCATGGTCACGGCAACGATGATGTGGTCCATGGCCGGGGTGGTCACGCGCCAGCTTGAGCACGCGCGCAGTTTCGAAATCACGTTCTGGCGCAGCTTCTTCACCGTGCTGTCGCTGATGGTGATCCTGCCGCTGTGGCAGGGCTTGGGCGTGTTCCGGCGCATGCAGTGGCGCAGCCGGACGTTCTGGCTTTCGGGGGCGTGCTGGTGCGTGATGTTCACCGCCTTCATGATTGCGCTGACGCTGGCCAGCGTGGGCAATGTGCTGGTCACGATGGCCATCGGGCCGCTGCTCACGGCACTGGGGGCGCGCCTCTTCATCGGCCACCGCTTGCCGCTGCGAACCTGGTGTGCCATCGCATTGGCGGGCCTGGGCATTGCCTACATGTTCGGTTCGCAGCTCCAGATGGGTCGCGGCACCCAGGCGATGGGCATGTTGGTGGCGCTGTGTGTGCCCATTGCCGGGGCCATCCAGTGGACGCTGACGCAACGAGCGCAGGCGCAGGGCGAGGCGGCAATCGACCTGGTGCCGTGCGTGCTGGTGGGGGCGGTGTTGTCGGCGGTGTTGATGCTGCCGCTGTCCGTCCCGTTCACCGCCACCCCGACCGACGTGGCCTGGCTCGGGCTGCTGGGCCTGGTGCAACTGGCCATCCCCTGCGTGATGTCGGTGGTGTGCGCGCGCGTGCTGCAGGCACCCGAGGTGTCGCTGCTCGCGTTGCTGGAGGTGATTTTCGGGATTTTGCTGGCCTGGGTCGGCGCTGGCGAGGTCCCCGGGCCGACCATGCTGGCCGGGGGTGCGCTGGTCGTGGGGGCGATGGCAGGCAACGAGTGGTTGGGCTGGAGACAACGCCATGCCTGAATTGACGCCGCACATCATTGCCGAGCGCCCGGGGCGTGTCGGCCTCATCACCCTGAACCGGCCGCAGGCGCACAACGCGCTGTCGCTGGACATGGTCCGCGCCCTCACGGCTGCGTTGCTGGCCTGGCGCGACGACCCGTCGGTGCTGGCGGTGGCGATTCGCGGCCAGCGCAAGGGGCGGGCGGGCGAAGCGCCTGCGGTGCCGTTCGGCGTGTTCAGTGCGGGGGGTGACATCCGCTACTTTCATCGCGCCGCCCTCGCGGGTGACCCAACGCTTGAGGATTTTTTCACCGAGGAATACACCCTCGACCATTGGGTTCACACCTATCCCAAGCCCGTGATTGCCTTCATGGACGGGCTGGTCTATGGCGGCGGCATGGGCATCGCCCAGGGCGCCAGCGTCCGGGTGGTCACGCCCGGCACACGGATCGCCATGCCCGAGACCCACATTGGCCTGTTTCCTGACGTGGGCGGGGGCTGGTTCCTGAGCCGTTGCCCGGGGCGCTGGGGCGAATACCTGGCGCTGACGGGGCGTGAAATCGGTGGGGCCGAGGCGGTACGGATCGGGCTGGCCGACCGCATGGTGGACGCAGCGCAATTGCCCGGCCTGTGGGACGCGCTGGCACGCACTGAGCTGGCGTCGAGCGCCCAGGCAAACCAGTTGGTTGCTTCTTCAATAATAGCAAACAATGACCATTTGACGGGGGCTGATGACCAAATTGACTCTTATTTCTCACTGGATTCCGTATCGGCCATCGTGCAGGCGCTCGAAGCCGCCACCTCTGACTGGGCGCGCGAGACGGCGGCGCTGCTGCGCCTTCGCAGCCCGCTGATGCTGGCGGTCGCGCTGGAGCAAGTCCGTCGCGGGCGCTCGCTGGGGCTTGCCGACACGCTGCGCATGGAGCGCGACATGATGCGCCACTGTTTTCACCCCGCACACCTGGGCCGTTCCGGCGCCTCGAGTGAAACGGTGGAAGGCATACGCGCACTGGTGATCGACAAGGACCGTCAGCCCCGCTGGCAACCGCAGCGGATCGAAGACGTCACGCCTGACATGGTGGCGCCATTTTTTCAGACCCCGTGGCCCGCCCACGCCCATCCGCTGCGGTTTCTGGCCTGATCCGACGTGCGGCAGGCCACCGGCACGCGGCGGCGTGCGGGTGGCAGGTGGCGTGAAGCCGCCACTCAGCGGGGGTGGTTTCAGCGGTGGCGGCTTTTCATGGCGCGCTCGACCTCGCGCTTGCCTTCGCGATCCTTGATGGTGTCGCGCTTGTCGTGCTCGGCCTTGCCCTTGGCCAGGGCAATTTCGCATTTGATCTTGCCGTTTTTCCAGTGCAGGTTCAGTGGCACCAGCGTGTAGCCTTTTTGGTCAACCTTGCCGATCAGACGCCGGATGTCGTCCTTTTTCATCAGCAGCTTTTTGGTGCGGACGGCGTCGGGGTTCACATGCGTGGACGCCGTGCGCAGCGGGTTGATCTGGCAGCCCAGCAGGAACAATTCGCCATTGCGAGTGGTCACATAGCCATCGGTCAGCTGCACCTTGCCTTCGCGAACGGCCTTGACCTCCCAGCCTTCGAGCACCATGCCGGCCTCAAAACGCTCTTCAAAAAAATAGTTGAATGCGGCCTTCTTGTTGTCGGCGATGCGCGAGGAGGTGTCGGGTTTCTTGGCCATGAAGTGAGGTGGGGGTGGACGGCCTCAATACAATTGTGCCCGTGACCCTGATTTTACGTTCATGAACGCCTGGCTTTCGGCATGAAACACGTCCACAAGTCCGTTCTCATCTGGTACAGCGCCGCGGAGATGTTCGCCCTGGTCACCGATGTGGCGCGCTATCCGGAATTTCTGCCCTGGTGCGACCGCTCGAACGTGCTGGCCGCCGATGCCTCGGGCATGACCGCTGAAGTGGGCATCGCGTTCGGCGGCATCCGCCAGACCTTCACGACCCGCAACGACCATTTCCCCGGCCCGCGCGTGGCCATGAAGCTGGTGGACGGGCCGTTCTCCAAGCTCGATGGCGAATGGTGTTTCACGCCGGTGGGAGACGCCACACAGCGCGCCAGCCGCGTCGAGCTGTTCCTGAACTACGGGTTTCAAAACGCCGCGCTGGGCGCGCTGGTCGGGCCGGTGTTTGACAAGATTGCCGGCAGTCTGGTGGACGCCTTTGTCAAGCGGGCCGAGCAGGTCTACCGCTGATGAAGCCCGTTGCGCCGCCGCTGCAGGTATCGCTGGTGCGGTCACCCGCGCCCCGTTGGGTGGAAGAGATCCATCTGACCCTGTCCGCCGGTGCCACCGTGGCCCACGCCTTGCGCGCCAGTGGCTGGTTCGCCGAGGCCCAGCTGCCAGAGCTGCTGACGGGGGTCTGGGGACGCAAGGCCGGACTCGACCAGTTGCTGCGCGAGCGCGACCGGGTCGAGATTTACCGCCCCTTGCGGGTGGACCCCAAAGTGGCGCGACGCGAGCGCTTTCGCAAGCAGGGGGTTCGCAATGCCGGGTTGTTTGCAGCGCGGCGCCATTCAGAAAACGGCGATTCAACGTAACTGCGACAGCCGCGCGTGCCGAGCACCAGCCCGGCCTGCTTATTTGCAGTCGGCGTCGATCACGCCCTGGACGCGTCGGGTTTCCGCGCTGCGCCCCGCATCGTCCAGATACTCGCGTTCGCCCTTGGCATTGGTCTGCTGAATGCGTACGCCCGAATTCAGTGTGGCCATGGCACGACGGGCACGTTCGCAGGACTGCGCCTTGTCGCGCGCAAATTTTTCCTCCTCGGCCTTTTTCTTGGCGGCTTCGGCTTCCTCGGCCTGCTTCTTTTTGGCTTCGAGTTTGGGGTCCTTGCCTGCAATGCGGGGCGCACTGGCCGCCGCCGAAGCGGCCGCGGCGGGCACATCAGCCTGCGCTGGCGGCGCCTGAACCGGCAAACCGCGAGGTCCAGGCTGCTTCAGGATGTTCTTGGCCGGCACCTCGGACGGCGGTGGGCGGTCACTGAAAACCTTTCGACCATCAGCCTCCAGCCACTGCCATTGCGCAGAAGCGGTGATGGAAATCGCCCACAGGGCACCGAGCAGGAGAACGCGCAGGGGTTTCATGCCCGGGAGTTTAAAGCCGCGCAGGCGTGACTGTCTGTTACGGGCGACCGTCCGGGGCGGGCACCGGTGCCGTCTGTCAGATTTGTGCTTCAGGGTAAGTACCAATTCGTGCCGGAATGCACGGGTACAATCCGGTTTTTGGAGCTTTGACATGCGCCTTTTAGGAAAAGCGCTCACCTTCGACGACGTGTTGTTGGTGCCAGCGTTCTCCCAGGTCCTGCCCAAGGACACTTCTCTCGCCACCCGGTTTTCCCGCAACATCGAACTGAACCTGCCGTTGGTGTCGGCGGCCATGGACACGGTGACCGAGGCTCGCCTGGCCATTGCCATTGCGCAGGAAGGCGGCATGGGCATCGTGCACAAGAATCTCACGCCACAGCAACAGGCGGCCGAGGTTGCGCGGGTCAAGCGCTACGAATCGGGTGTGCTGCGCGATCCGGTGGTCATCACCCCCCAGCACACCGTGCGCCAGGTGATGGCGCTGAGCGAGCAGCTCAGCATTTCGGGTTTTCCGGTGATCGACGCGGGCCGCGTGGTGGGCATCGTCACGGGGCGCGATTTGCGGTTTGAGACCCGCTACGACGCCCCGGTCAGCGAAATCATGACCACCCGAGACCGCCTGATCACGGTGCCGGAAGGCACTTCGGCGGCCGAGGCCAAGGCCCTGCTCAACAAGTACAAACTTGAGCGACTGCTCGTCATCAACGACGAATTCGAGCTCAAGGGCCTGATCACCGTCAAGGACATCACCAAGCAGACCAGCTTTCCCAACGCCGCCCGTGATTCGGCGGGCCGCTTGCGGGTGGGCGCGGCAGTGGGCGTGGGGGAGGGCACGGAAGAGCGGGTCGAAGCCCTGGTCAAGGCCGGCGTGGACGCCATTGTGGTGGACACGGCCCACGGCCACAGCAAGGGTGTGATCGACCGGGTGCGCTGGGTCAAGCAGAACTATCCGCACATCGACGTCGTGGGCGGCAACATCGCCACCGGGGCCGCCGCACGCGCGTTGGCCGATGCAGGGGCCGACGCGGTCAAAGTCGGCATCGGCCCGGGCTCGATCTGCACCACGCGCATCGTGGCTGGCGTGGGCGTGCCGCAGATCATGGCCATCGACAACGTGGCGACTGCCCTGCACGGCAGCGGCGTGCCGCTGATCGCGGACGGGGGCATCCGCTTTTCGGGTGACATTGCCAAAGCCATCGCTGCGGGTGCCAGCACCGTCATGATGGGTGGCATGTTTGCCGGCACCGAAGAGGCGCCGGGCGAGATCGTGCTGTTCCAGGGCCGCAGCTATAAAAGCTACCGCGGCATGGGCAGCATCGGCGCCATGCAGCAGGGCAGCGCCGACCGCTATTTTCAGGAAGCCACCACCGGCAATCCCAATGCCGACAAGCTCGTGCCCGAAGGCATCGAAGGCCGCGTGCCTTACAAGGGTTCGCTGGTTGCCATCGTGTTCCAGATGGCCGGTGGCGTGCGGGCCAGCATGGGGTATTGCGGCTGCGCCACCATCGACGACATGAAAAACAAGGCCGAATTTGTGGAAATCACGACCGCGGGCATTCGCGAGAGCCATGTCCACGATGTGCAGATCACCAAGGAGGCGCCGAACTACCGGGCCGATTGAGGTGTCGGCAAATCAGCGCAGGCACAGTGCAAATGTCACAAATCGGCAGTCCTGCCGTGATGGCACGTGCGGTATGTCATGGCGCTGAGGCCGAAACGGGTTAAAACGGGCGTTCGATTCACAACTTTCAGAGGAGATTCACATGGGCATGATTTCATTTCTCAAGGAAGCCGGCGAGAAGCTGTTTGGCAAGAAGCCAGAGGTCGCGGCGGCCATCGCCGAACCCACCAACGCCGAAAAGCTGGCAGCCGCCAACACGGCTGCTTCCGAGGCCATCAAGAACTACATCCGTACGCAAAACCTGCCCGCCGACGACCTGAACATCAGCTTCAACGGCACCGACCAGATCGTCACCGTGACCGGGCTGGTGGCCAGCCAGGAAATCCAGGAAAAAATCGTGCTGTGCTGCGGCAACGTGGACGGCGTGGCCGGTGTGGCCGACCAGATGCAATGCGCTGAACCGGCTGAAGAATGCCAGTACCACATGGTCAGCCGCGGCGACACGTTGAGCGCCATCGCCAAGAAGTACTACGGCAACGCCAATGCCTACATGCAGATTTTCGAGGCCAACAAGCCCATGCTGAGCCATCCCGACAAAATCTACCCCGGCCAGAACCTGCGCATTCCGCCCAAGGCCTGAGCGGACCCCCGAAGCATCCGGGCGGCTCGACGAGCTGCCCTTTTTTGTTTTTGCCATGCAACACCAGAAAATCCTCATCCTTGATTTCGGCTCCCAGGTCACCCAGCTGATCGCAAGGCGGGTGCGCGAAGCGCATGTGTACTGCGAAGTCCATCCCTGTGACGTGAGCGACGCGTGGGTGCGCGAGTTCGCCGCCGATGGCACGTTGAAGGGCGTGATTCTTTCTGGCAGCCACGCCAGCGTGTACGAAGACACGACCGACAAGGCCCCGCAGGCGGTGTTCGAACTCGGCGTGCCGGTGCTGGGCATCTGCTACGGCATGCAGGCCATGGCGCACCAGCTGGGCGGCAAGGTGGAGGGCGGGCACCAGCGCGAGTTCGGCTTTGCGGCGGTGCGCGCGCGCGGCCACACGGCGCTGCTCCAGGACATCGCCGACTTCACCACACCCGAAGGCCACGGCATGCTCAACGTGTGGATGAGCCACGGCGACAAAGTCACCGAACTGCCGCCGGGCTTCAAACTCATGGCCAGCACCGACAGCTGCCCCATCGCCGGCATGGCCGACGAGGCGCGCCGCTACTACGCCGTGCAGTTCCATCCGGAGGTCACGCACACGCAACAGGGCCAGGCGATTCTGGAACGTTTTGTCATCGGCATCTGCGGCGCTCGGCCCGACTGGGTCATGCACGACCACGTGGCCGAAGCGGTCGAGAAAATCCGCCAGCAAGTGGGCGATCAAGAGGTGATCCTGGGCCTTTCAGGCGGCGTGGATTCGTCAGTGGCGGCCGCGCTGATCCACCGCGCCATTGGTGACCAGCTGACCTGCGTCTTTGTCGACCACGGCCTGCTGCGTCTGAACGAGGGCGACATGGTCATGGACATGTTCGTGGGCCAGTTGCACGCCAAGGTGATCCGCGTCGACGCGAGCGACCTGTTCCTGGGCAAGCTGGCGGGTGTGAGTGACCCCGAGGTCAAGCGCAAGATCATCGGCGCCGAGTTTGTCACCGTGTTCAAGGCCGAGGCCGCCAAACTCAAAAACGACCAGGCCCGCCACGTGGCGTGGCTCGCGCAGGGCACGATCTACCCCGACGTCATTGAATCCGGCGGCGCCAAGAGCAAGAAGGCCGTCACCATCAAGAGCCACCACAACGTGGGCGGGCTGCCCGAGCAGTTGGGTCTCAAGCTGTTGGAACCGCTACGCGACCTGTTCAAGGACGAAGTGCGTGAATTGGGCGTGGCGCTGGGCCTGCCGCCCGAGATGGTTTACCGGCATCCGTTCCCGGGCCCGGGCCTGGGTGTGCGCATCCTGGGCGAAGTCAAGAAGGAATACGCCGACCTGTTGCGCCGTGCCGATGCGATCTTCATCGAAGAGCTGCGCCACTTCAAGGACGACGCCACCGGCAAAAGCTGGTACGAGCTCACCAGCCAGGCGTTCGCCGTCTTCCTGCCGGTGAAAAGCGTGGGCGTCATGGGCGACGGCCGAACGTATGACTACGTGGTGGCCCTGCGCGCCGTGCAGACCAGCGACTTCATGACCGCCGACTGGGCTGAACTGCCCTATGCACTGCTCAAAAAGGTGTCTGGCCGCATCATCAACGAGGTGCGCGGCATCAACCGCGTGACCTACGACGTGTCCAGCAAGCCGCCAGCGACGATTGAGTGGGAATGATTTGAGGTTGTTCGGGGTCACTTCCCGCGTTAGATCGCTGCGTCGATGTTGCGGCGCGTGTGCTCTTCAAAGCATTCACTGAAGGTCCGGTCCGAGTAGTCGAGCACATAGCCGCCGCCCATTCGGAACAGCCGCTCCAGCTTGCGCCGTTCAATGGACGATAGATCAGCCATGGTGCGTCCATCGCAGTTCGATGCGATCCAGGGAGGCCGGTTGTCCAGGCCTCAAGTCGCATTCGCCTTATCTTGGATGGCTTTGCATTGACGGAGCAGAGCGTCGAAGGACTCGACCTCGTCAAGGAACAAGCCATCGTCGACCATATGCTGATAGTCAGTCGCCAACCTGGCCAAGGCACCGTCGTCGGGTACGAGGCGCAGACCGCCCGAGACGGCGGCGTGGTAGTCGATCGGTTCTGCATCCGGGCTCTTCTCCGCAAAGAAGATGCTCTTGTGATCGGCCACCGCCTTCGCCAGCGCCGTGTCCGTGATCGCCGAGTCAGCGAAGCCGGCGGCATCCAGCCGGGTCACGTCGTGCCAATGGCGGGCGAACCTATCCCCGCCTCGAAAGGCACCTTGCGCGCAGAAGACGTGAATCGCAGTGGCTTTTTCCCAGAAGGTCCGCTCGGCACGCATCACCTGTGGAGTTGCCTCGGGAAACTCAACGCCCCGCAGGTGTGCGGCTGCATCGCAGTGAACGGAGCGCAGTTCGCAAGGCTCGCCGGTGGATCGCGCGCCAAATTCGAGCATGACTGCCGACGGGACATAACCCGTTCCCGAGGCCAGTGGCATGTAGTCGATAAACACCTTGTCGCCTTCGGCCCGGACCGTGGCGGGCAGGCCATGCAGCCCAAGGTCTTGCTGGAGCCGCGGAACGACATCGGTGGCCACCCAGTCAGTCAAGCGGGCGCGGATTTCCTTGCTCCACTTCTTCTCCTGGCTCTTGCTGGCTGGGAGCGGCGTGCCCGCGTCGCCGATCAGATCGCCGGCGATGGCGCGGATGTCGTAGGTGAGGTCCACGTCCTCGGAGAAGCGCTGAATGACGCCATAGGCCTTCGAGAGGGATGTTCCACCCTTGAAAACGAGATGCGGCGCATAGGGTGCAGTGAAGAGGTGCCGCAGGGACCAGACCACCCAAACGTCTTTTTCCAACAGGTGAGGAGGGCGGCCGGAAGCGTCGGCGGCCTGGACAAGAGCCTTCAGGCGGTCGCCGACGGAGAGTTCGAAGAACTCAGCCATGCGGCACCAGCGCGCTCACCTCCTGCGCCATCCAGGTCGGCAGGCGCGCGCGAGCCGACGCCACTTCCTTCATCTCGGCCGGCGGCAGTTTGGTGCGCAGCGCCCGCAGCGCGGCGCCGGCTTTCTCCGGCCCCAACCATGCCAGCGCTCGAACTACATCGCCTGCAGCTCGGCCAGGAAAGATCAGTTGCCACACCGGCGCATGCCGCAACTCCACGGTCTGGGCGCCCAGCTTTAGGCGGCGGCTGGGGCCGGACGTCAGATAGACGGACCGCATCGGCACCTGCGTCGTGAGCCCGAGCGCGTTGGCGGCGGACGCCCCATGCGACACGATGGTTTCCCCGCGTTGAGTGGCCAGCCCCTCGACCATCTTGGCGGTAGACGGCGCCCGGGAACCGAAGCGGCTCTCGACCGGCTGGACATAGATGCCGCGGCCTGCGCGCAGCAGGGCGCCGCGCTGCACGAGGCGGGACAGAACCTGGTCCACGGCGGCCCGGTTCCCTAGGTGCAGCAGTTCCTTTGCGACCAAGGGCGTGCCTTCCGGCAACCCGGCGGCGTGCTCCAGGACATGTTTGGCGAGGGTCTGCATGGCGATAACTTTAGAAGTGGTAGAAGTATGACGTAGTTTCTGACAATTTTCAAGGCCCACTGTTATCGCAGCGATGGCGGGAACAGTCATAAGAGCGGCGTAGCATTCATGCGGGTTTCCAGCCACCGGAAACCATGGAATGGGAGTGCCCTGCAGCGCCGTCGCGGCAGCGTCTCAAGCCGGCATCAGGCGAAACCGGGCCACGACCGAGGTGAGGGCCGTGGCGTGCTGGCGCAGGCTTTCTGCCGCGGCGGCCGATTGCTCCACGAGCGCGGCGTTTTGCTGGGTGGCCTGATCCAGATCCGTCACCGCGCGATTGACCTGGGAAATCCCCGTGCTTTGCTCGTTGGCCGCCGATGAGATTTCGCCCAACGTGTCCGAGACCCGCTGCACGCTGCTGACAATCTCGTTCATCGTGCTGCCGGCCTCGGTGACCAGCCGCGCACTGTCGTGCGACTGTTGCACCGATTCGCTGATCAGGCCCTTGATTTCCTTGGCCGCGTCGGCACTGCGCTGCGCCAAAAGGCGCACTTCGCTGGCCACCACGGCAAAGCCGCGGCCTTGTTCACCGGCACGGGCGGCTTCCACCGCGGCGTTCAGCGCCAGGATGTTGGTCTGGAAAGCAATGCTGTCGATGACACCGATGATGTCGGTGATGCGCTCGGAGCTGGCGCTGATCTGTTCCATCGTGGTCACCACGCGTGACACCACGTCGCCGCCACGGCGCGCCACTTCGGCGGCCGACGACGCCAGTTCGTTCGAGCGGCGGGCGGAGTCGGCACTCTGCGTCACCATGCCGGTGAGCTGATCGACCGAGCTGGCGGTTTGCTGAAGGTTGCTGGCGGTTTGCTCGGTCCGCACGCTCAGGTCCTGGTTGCCCTGGGCGACCTCGCTGCTGGCCACCTGGATCGAATCGGCCGAGTCGCGGACCTGGCCCACCAGGGCCCGCAGCGATTCCTGCATGGCCTGCAGCGATTGCAGCAGCCGTGCGGTTTCATCACGCCCCTCGACATTCAGGGCCAGGCTCAGGTCGCCACCGGCAATGCGGTGCGCGGCCTGCACAGCTTCTTCGATGGGGTCGCACACGGTCCTGATGGTCAGCCACATCAACGGGACCACCACGACCAGCGTCGCCACCACGAGCACCAGACGCCATGTGGCGACCACGGTGGCCGATGACGCCATCTCCTCCCGGATGCCGGCGAGGGTTTGGGTCTGAACCTTGAGAATCGCGTCGCTGGAGCCGACCATGCCCTGGACGATCGGGTCGGCCTTGGAGGCGTAGGCCAGGGCCACGTTGCCGTCAATGGCCGCGTTTTGAAGCTGCAGCAGGATGGGGTTGAGGGCGGCGCCGTATTCGGACAACTGCGCCTGCTGCGTCTGCACCAGTTTGTCGAGTTCCGCGTTGCCCGCGTCAGCCGCCGCCAGTTGCTGCGAAGCCGACTTGGCCGATTCAATCTGCACCTTCCACAGCCCGATCAGGCGCTCCACCTCCACGCTGTTGTTGGCGCCGATCGCGACAATGTTGGCCTCCAGCCGGCGCACATTGCCAATGGCTTCGCGCAACCGGGCCACCTGGCCAGCGGCGGTGTTGGCCTGGTCGAACAGCGCTGCGGTCCGTGTGGTGCCGCTGCGGGTTTCGCTGAAGCTCCACAGCCCCATGCCGCTGAGGGAGACGGTCACGATCACCATGGTGAGGTACAGGCGCGCTCGCACGCTGATGTTGCGCAGATTGAATATTTTCATGAACACTTTCTGATGATGTGTTTGGAGGGGGGTAGGGCGTGGGAAAGTATGAAGCCCGCACCTCACATCTGATCGGTCGATCAACCGGCCTCAAGCCCCTTGAAAAGGGCTTGCAAAGATGTGATGGGTAGAGGTCATTCAATACGTGGGTATCGACGTTCGATGGGCCCGCTTGAGCGCTTTTTGATCGGATCGGTCCCAATTTCCAGGCCGTGTCCATCGATAGTTCTCTGCCCTGTCGATGCCCACCCCAAAGCGGTGCGTTGACACGGTTGTGCAAGCGGTCAGTGCCTGGCGTTCCCGCTTAACATGCCAGGTGGCTCGCATGTGAAGCCGAAAACCATCCCCCAACCACCTGTCCAGAGGATTGCCCATGGCTGCCTATATTTACGGCGACATTGAAGTCACCAACCCCGCCGCCTACGAAACCTACCGCCAGCAAGTGCCTGCGTTGATCGCGGCACACGGCGGGCGCTACCTGGTGCGCGGCGGTGCCGTGGAGACGCTGGAGGGCGACCGCCCGCCGCGACGCCAGGT